>QQVE01000051.1 GCA_003389325.1 Planctomycetota bacterium | reverse complement strand
CGACTTCATCGCCTCCGCATGCAGTTGCTTGCTCTTGGCGATCGCGGCGTTGACGGCCGCGGGCACGAGATCCTCAATCAACTCGCGGTCGCCCGATTCCACCAGCGATGGGTCGATGCGGCAGGTCAACAGTTCGCCCAGCCCGTTCACTTCGGCGGTCACCAGTCCGCCGCCGGCGGTGCCTTCGACCCGCTTGGCCTTCAACTCCTCGGAGATCTCGGACAGCCGGCCGCCCATTTGCTGGGCCTGCTTGAGCAGCGATCCAATGTTCGCCAGATTTCCCAGGCCTTTGAACACGATGAAGCTCCTCGCTCGTTTGCCGAGCCGCTAGCGGCGCTGTTGTCGCCCCGGGAAGATTCGTGCTACGAGTGCTCCCGCGGCTCCTCGATGTTGACCAATCGGGCGTCGAACAGTTCCGTCGCTTTGCGAACCATCGGATGCTCGGCCATTTCCGCCAGGCGTTGCCGATGTCCCACAGGGCGACTTTTTTGCCGAGCAGCCGATGGCTCGTCCGCGGCAAGATGAAACTCAACGTTCACGGGTTTGCCGGCCACGTCGGACAACGCTCGCGACAACGTCGAGAGCTGTTCCGGCCGCTCGCAAAACGCTTTGCAGGAAGTATACTTCGCGCCAAACGTAGCGACCAGCCGACCTCCCGCGCCCAGCGATACGCTCTGGCAAAGCGACGCGTTGTCTGCCAGCAGTCCGGACAGTCCGGCCAGCGCCTCTTTCCAGACGTCCGCGACCGATTCGGGGGTCAACTCGATGCACGCCGCGGCGTGACCGTTGCTCGTGTGCTCAGGCGCTTGAGGACTTTCTGGCTCATCTTTTTTTTTTGCCGGTAGTGAACTCGGCGGTGTCGAGCGTGCACTGCCGGCCGGTGGGATTGCACCGCTTGCGCCGCTGCGCATGTCGGCCAGCAAGCCGGCCAGATCGTCGAGAGTTTCCAAGTTGGCGATCCGCACCAGTGCCATCTCGGCCAGCGTGCGCACCTGCGTGCTATAGCGGAGCCGGGAAAGCGTGTGATCCAAGACTTGCATGATGGCCAGCGTCGTCTCCAGGCCCAACTGCTTGCCGGTCGCGGAGAGCCGTTCGTGTTGGGCGGCGGCTGAGTACATCAGTGTCGCCGGCGGGCAGCCCGCGGCGGCCGTCATCACGTCGCGAAAGTATCCCAGCAGTTGCTCGACGAGCTGGCCAATGTCGACACCCTGGCTGGCGGCCTCGTCCAGCGCGGCCAAGGCCCCGGCCGTATCGTGCTCGACCAGTCGATCGACGAGCTGTTGAATCTGCGCTTCGCCGGCGGTGCCCAGCAGCGAGTGCACGTCGGAGACTGTAATCTTGTTCTCGCCGACGGCCAGCAGTTGCTCGAGCAGCGACTGGCTGTCGCGCATCGAGCCGCCGGCGCGGCGGGCGAGCAGTTCGAGCGCCTCGCTCTCGGCCTCGATCCCCTCGGCCGCCGCGATTTGCGATAGCCGCTCGACGATCGAGGGCAGGTGGATGCCGGCAAAGTCGAAACGCTGGCAGCGCGACAGAATCGTGACGGGAATCTTGGCCGCCTCGGTCGTGCAGAAGATGAACTTCACGTGCTCCGGCGGCTCTTCCAGCGTCTTGAGCAACGCGTTGAAGGCCTCGCGCGTGAGCATGTGCACTTCGTCGATGATATAGATCTTGAACCGGGCGCGGCTGGGGCGAATGCTCACGTTCTGCCGCAGTTGGCGAATCTCGTCGATCCCGCGATTGCTGGCCCCGTCGATCTCCAGCACGTCGACGTCGTTGCCGGAACTAATGCTCGTGCAAATGTCGCATTCGTTGCAGGGCGTGGGCGTGGGACCATGCACGCAGTTGAGCGCCTTGGCCAGAATGCGGGCCGTGGAGGTCTTTCCCACGCCACGGGCGCCCGTGAACAGGTAGGCGTGCCCGACGCGGTTGGCGGCGATCGCCCCTTTGAGGGCCTTGGCCACGGGGTCCTGGCCGATTAACTCTTCGAACGTCTTCGGCCGGTAGCGGCGGGCCACCACGACGTAATCGTTCGGCCGCGAACTCGCCGCCAGCGGTGGAGTGGGACTGTCCGTGGTTTTCCCTTCAGATGCGGCCATCGTGGCTGACGCGTTGGAGTGCAGACGTGGCCCTTGGGCGGGCGTTGCTCGGGATTCGGCCTCGAATGAGAGACCCTACGCACAAAGAGATGACTGCTTATGGCTGCTGACTTTCGTCCCTGACCAGGTTCACAGGTCCCCATTGCGAGGGCCTCTCATGCGAGGCCGCGACGAATCGAATACCTTTAATGGACATTCTGACGGACGAGGCATCGTTCGTCAAAGCCTGGCCTCCCCGCCCACGTGCGTGTGGGGACGACCGTTGCCTTCGTTTCTGCGGGGCAGGGGAGTCGTGCCGCCTACGGTGGATTCGACAACCGGCGAAACGCTCTCCATTGGGGGCGTCGTCGGATCTCGTTCGCAAGATTCTCGCCGAATTCCGGCCTGGACACCCGCGCCCCGCGGGGAGCTCACGTGTAGAATCTCTATTGGCGACGTGAGCACACGGAGAGCTTTGCTCTCCAAATGAGGTGCGCAGATGAAATTTCGTGTTTCGCGTTTCTTGGTGGCAATTGCCGTCGGATTGATGTTACTCGAGGCCATGCCCGCGATGGCTCAACGCGGCGGGCGTGGCGGTGGTGGAGGGGGAGGACGCGGCGGAGGCGCGGCGCGCGGCGGAGGCGGCGGGCGCTCGTTCGGAGGCGGAGGCTCGCGGTCTTTTAGCGGCCGTTCGTCGGGGCCTTCGCGCTCCTTCAGCGGTGGTTCTCGCGGCCCCAGCGTTCGCTCCTTCAGCAGCGGCTCGCGCTCCAGCGGCGGATCGCGCTCGTTCAGCAGCAGAGCACCGTCGCGCAGTTCGGGTCCCACGGTTCGCAGCAGTCCGTCGATGCGCAGCAATCTGTCTTCCCGCGGCGGTGGCCCGTCGCGAATGGCGGTGCCGCGTTCCGGCTCCAGCAGCTCGCCGCGCAGTATTTCGCCTCGCAGCTCTTCCCCAGCGATTACCCGATCGGCCCCGCGGTCGTCGAATAGCAGTCGCTCGTTTTCGAGTCGAGGGCCCAGTTCGAGCAGTCCGAGCATGCGGTCGTTCGGCAGCTCGCGGCTGGGGAGTTCCAGCCGCTCGAGTTCGGCGAGCCCGAACTTCGTGAAGCGCAACTTCAACTCGGTGGGACGCGATACGACGGCTGGAAGGTCCAGCGGTTCACGCGGGCCATCGGCCTTGCGCGGCTCGACACCGCGATCGATTTCTGCCGCCACGCCCGGCGGAAGGTCGCCAAGCGGCTTCTCGCGGGGATCGTCTCCCGGTGGGTCCCGCAGCGCGCCTAGCATCCGCGGCGGAGACTTTGCCTCGCGCAACTTCGGGGACAAGGGCAGCCTGAATAACATGCAGCGCCGAAGCTGGACCTCGGCTCGGCCCACAAGTCCGAGCGGCCCTGGGCGCAGCGGTTTGACACGGGAAGCGCCTGGCCGTGGCAACAGCAAACCCGGCCGCGGTGGCTTTGTTCCCGGTCGCGGTGACGGTGGACCCGGTCGCGGCGATGGTGGACCCGGTCGTGGTGACGGTGGACCTGGTCGCGGTGACGGTGGACCTGGTCGCGGTGACGGTGGTCCCGGACGTGGCGATGGTGGACCCGGTCGTGGTGACGGTGGACCCGGTCGTGGTGACGGTGGACCCGGTCGTGGTGACGGTGGACCCGGTCGTGGTGACGGTGGACCCGGTCGTGGTGACCGTGGACCCAGTCGTGGCGATGGTGGACCTATCGTCGGCCGTGGTGGACCTATCGTCGGCCGTGGCGGACCGCGCGGAGGCGATTTCGATGGTCGGGGCCGCGGTGGCCGTGGTGATTGGAATCGCGGTGACTGGAATCGCTACGACTGGGGAGGTCGCGGTAGCTGGGGCCGTAACGACTGGGGTCGCAACAACTGGGGTCGATATGGTCGTAAGAATTGGTGGGGTTCCAACCGGGGTTGGTACGGCTACGGCTTTGGAAGGCGCTTCTATCGCCCGTTTTACCCGTGGTATGGTTTCGGCATCGGACTGGCCTATCCGTTTCTGGGTTGGGGTCTGGGCTGGCCGTACTATTCCGGTGGGTTCGGCGGCTACGGATTTGGCTATCCGTACAACTACGGTTTCGACTACGGCTACCCGGCTGCGACGACGTACATCTACGCCGATGCAGACGCTGGCCAACCGGTGATCGCGAATCAGCCGGTCGACGACGCGCAGGCGCTGAGCGCTCCGGCCGATGCGCAAGGGGCCTCGGAGTTCATCAACCTCGGCGAGGTGGCTTTCGAGGAAGGCCGGTACGAGGAGGCGATTCGCGATTGGCAGCATGCCATGATCGACGATCCCAACAATGGCGCCGTGGTGCTGCTGATGGGACAGGCGTTGTTTGCGCTCGGCCAGTATGACGCGGCGGCCAACACAGTGCAGACGGGCATGCAGATGCTGCCGGACAGCGAATGGGGCAACGTGGTGACAAACTACACGCAGCTCTATCCCGATATCCAGCAGTACACCAATCAGATTCGCGCGGCAGAGAAGGCTCGCGACGCCGACCCCGACGACGGAGCGATCCGGTTCCTGCTAGGCTATCACTTTGGCTTCCTGAACTATCCGAAGCAGGCTGTCCGCGAGCTGGACAAGGCTTTGGACATCGAGCCGCGAGACGTGGGGGCTCAGAAGCTGCGCGACATGTTTGCCAAGCAGGGGGGATTGCCGGCCCGCGCGCCGTCCATTCCGCCTGACCCGGGCAAGGTCGAGGCTCAAAAGCCCGCGCCGCCGGAAGCCAGGCCTCCGGCCTTGCCGGCGAAACCCGACGACGCCCAACCCGCGGGCGTCGACGCCTAGCCACCTCGAGCATGCTCCTGCCTGCCTCGGTGTCCCACGTGCATCGGGGCGGGCGGGCGCTCGATGAGCAAGCTATTCGCCCGGCGTCGTCACTAGAAGTTTCTCTGCGGCGGCCTGCCCCAGTGTCGTTTCCTGGCCATCGATCGAGACCGTAACGATCCCTGCCTCGGGCGTATTGGCGACGATCCGCCCGGACACGCCCAGCGGCAGCCCGGAATTGCTCAGGAAACGCAGGAACTCGGGCGACTGATCGATGACGCGGGCCAGTTGAAAGCCGTCACCCACCTGGCATTCGGCCAGCGTGCGGCTGGCGGGCACGCGCAGCGTGCCGTCGGAACGCGGAATCGGGTCGCCGTGCGGGTCGACCTCGGGATGCCCGAGAAAGGTGTCGATGCGATCGATGAGCCGATCGCTGACAGCGTGTTCCATGTGTTCGGCCTCTTCGTGGACTTCGTCCCACGAGAGGTCGAGCGTCTTGACCAGGAACAATTCAATCAGGCGGTGCCGCCGGACGACGCGCAAGGCCAGCGCGTTTCCGGCCGCGGTGAGCCGAACGCCTTCATAGGGCGTGTAGGTGGCCAGCCGACTCTCGCTCAACGTTTTGAGCATGCTGGTGACCGTACCGGGCGAAACGCCCAGGGCCGCAGCCAATTGTCCGGTGGCGGCTTGTCCTTCGCCGGCCTGGCAAATCTGGAAAATCGCCTTGATGTAGTTTTCGACCGTCAGGCTGGGCAACGGGCCGTCTCCATGTGTCCGGAGCCGTTAGGTGGGAACACGGCCCTATTCTATCGAGGCCAACCCTTTCTGGCCACGCTGCCGAGCACCATGTTTGAGTCAAGCGGCCGCACCATTGCAGGCAGCGGGACAAACAAGGATGATGACCGCTCGCTTTCATTCCGTATTCACGAGATTCTTTTCAAATGCCGATGCCCTCACTCAATGATCGAGCCGCCGAATTGTGTGACGCGCTCGCAGGCGACACCGAATTGCTGCACGTCGAGGTTCAAACGGCCTCCAGCGGCACGCGACTGTTCGATTGCGGCGTTTCCGTCGCCGGCGGGCTCGAGGCGGGGCGTCGTCTGGCGGAAATCTGCATGGCCGGCCTGGGTAGCGTGCAGTTCGTACCGTCGGCCCAGGAGCTCACGCCGGGGATGGCCGTCGTAACGCGCACCGACCATCCCCTCGAGGCCTGCATGGCCGCTCAATACGCCGGATGGCAGATCTCGGTCGGAAAGTACTTTGCCATGGGGTCCGGGCCGATGCGATCCGCGGCCGCCAAGGAGAGACTGTTCGACACGATTGGGTGCCGGGAAAAGCCGTCGCGCGCGGTGGGCGTATTGGAAACCAGCAAGCTGCCGCCCGACGAGGTGTGCTCGAAGATCGCGGCCGAGTGTGGCGTGGCACCCGACGCGTTGACGCTATTGGCGGCCCCCACGTCGAGCCTGGCCGGCGCCATTCAGGTCGTGGCGCGCAGCGTCGAGACGGCACTGCACAAGCTCTTTGAGTTGGGATTCGACTTGCGGCGTGTCGTAAGCGGCTTTGGAACAGCGCCTCTGCCGCCTGCGTCGTCCGACGACCTGTCGGCAATCGGGCGCACCAACGACGCAATTCTCTATGGCGGCGAGGTGATGCTCTACGTGCGCGGAGACGACGCGAGTTTGCAAAAAATCGGGCCGAAGGTGCCCAGTGCCGCCTCGCCGGACCATGGGCAGACGTTCGCGGCAATTTTTGAGCGTTATCATCGCGACTTCTACAAGATCGATCCTGCGCTGTTCAGCCCGGCAGTCGTAACGTTTTCGAACCTCGACACCGGACGCGCGTATCGCTTCGGCCATACCGTACCGCGGGTGATCCACGAGTCGTTCGATTTGCGGCACGTCGGGCACTAGCCGGTCCAAGTCAGGCTCCGTCGCGCGTGGTCGCCATGCATTTCGCCATCCTTTGCTCCCGCGACAGCTGGTATCTGCGCGACTTGCAGCGGGCTGCCGGCAGTCGGCACGAGTTGACACCGGTCGCTTTCCGCGACCTGGCGGCCGGATTGCTACCCGAGGGGCCTCAATTCGCGGGCGGATCGCTCGACCTGCGCGGCGTCGATGCCCTGCTGGTGCGCACGATGACCCCGGCCACGCTGGAACAGGTCGTGTTTCGCATGGACGTGCTGGGGCGGTTGGAGTCGGCCGGCACGACCGTGATGAATCCGCCACGGGCCATCGAGGCGGCCGTCGACAAGTATCTGGCAAGCGCGAAGCTGGCTGCCGCCGGCTTGCTCACGCCGCCGACGATCGTCTGCCAGACGGTAGCCCAAGGGCAGGAAGCGTTCCATCAGCTCGGCGGCGACGTCGTCGTCAAACCGCTATTCGGCTCCGAGGGCCGCGGAATCGTGAGGCTCAACGATGAAGCGCTCGCGCAACGCACGTTCCACTTGTTGGTGGGGTTGGGCGCCGTCCTTTACCTGCAGCGATTCATCCCGCATGATGGGTACGACATTCGCGTGCTGATCGCTGGCGAGGCAATGTGGGCCATGCGGCGCCGCAATCCGCTCGACTGGCGCACCAACGTCAGTCGCGGCGCCACGACCGAGCGCGTGGAGCTGCAGACGAGTTGGGCCGAGATGGCCCGCCGTGCAGCCGCCGCGGTGGGGGCTCCGCTGGCTGGAGTCGACTTGTTGCCCGCGCGCGATGGTCGCTGTTACACGCTCGAGGTGAATGCGGTGCCAGGCTGGCAAGCCTTGTCTCGCACGCTCGAAGTGGACGTGGGCCGACACGTTATCGAATGCCTGGAGTCGCACGTGATCGCCAAGCGCGAACTTGGCCGTTGAGGGAAGGTTGTATGACGAGAGCGGCGTCGACATCGAGCCCCGCGGCAATGAGTTCTGGTTCGCGTGTGAACGTGGCACGGCGTCTGACGGAAATGGCCCGGCGCTACCCCGACACGCTTGCCGTGGTCGTGCCGTGCAAGCGCAAGGGGGGCAAGCGACAGTACGACACCTGCACGTTCGCCGAACTCGAAAACGAGACCAATCGACTCGCCCACGGCTTTCGGGCCCTGGGCATCCGGCCCGGGCAGCGGATCGCCTTGCTCGTGCGGCCCGGCAAGGATTTCATTGCGCTGGTGTTTGCGATGCTCAAAGCAGGCATCGTCGTGGTGCTGATCGATCCGGGCATGGGCCGCAGTAACCTGATCTCCTGCCTCGAGCAGGTCGAACCGGAAGGCTTCGTAGCGATTCCGGTCGTGCATGCAATTCGATGGCTGCTCAAGGGGAAGTTTCCCAAGTCGCGGCACCACGTGACCGTGGGACGGCGAGCGTTCGCAGGCGCCATCACCCTCGACGCGGTACGCGCCATGGGCACGGGCGAGCCGTTCTGCGAGGACACCGGCGCCGACGATCCGGCGGCGATTATCTTCACTTCCGGTAGCACGGGGCCACCCAAAGGCGTGCTCTATCGTCACGAAATCTTCGATCGGCAGGTCGCGGAAATTGGCGAGCACTACGGCATCCAGCCGGGCGAGATCGACCTGGCGGGTTTTCCGCTGTTCGGCCTGTTCAACGGCGCCATGGGCGTCACTACGGTCATTCCCGACATGGACGCCACGCGGCCGGCCCGGGTCGATCCTCGCAACATCGTCGAAGCGATCCACGACTGGAACATCACGCAATCGTTCGGCTCCCCGGCGATTTGGAATCGCGTCGGACAGTATTGCCAGCAGCACAACGTGCAATTGCCCAGCTTGCGGCGTGTGATCTCGGCCGGGGCACCCGTGCCTCCCGAGGTGTTAGCGCGCATGAAGGGCTGCATCGCTGGCGACGGCGACATTTTTACGCCCTACGGTGCGACCGAGGCATTGCCCGTGGCTTCGATCGCGGCCAGCGAAGTCCTCACCGAGACGCGCGCCGCCTGGGCCCAAGGGGGTGGTACTTGCGTTGGCACGCGTTTTCCTGGGATCCGCTGGAAAGTCATCGCTACGTCCGACGAGCCGATTGCCACTTTGAACGAGACCACCGAACTGCCGCCGGGTGAGATCGGCGAGCTGATTGTCTGCGGGCCGGTCGTCACTCACGAGTACGTGACGCGGCGCGAGGCGAATGCCCTTTCGAAAATCTCCGACGGAGGAGACACATGGCATCGGATGGGCGACGTCGGTTATTTCGACGAGCGGGGGCGGTTTTGGTTTTGCGGCCGCAAGGCCCATCGCGTCCAGTCCGGCCACGGCACGATGTACACGATTCCCTGCGAGGCGATTTTTAATCAGCACCCGGCCGTCTACCGTTCGGCCCTGGTGGGCATGGGCCCGTCGCCCCAGCAGAGGCCGGCCATCGTCGTCGAGCCCCGCCCGGAAAAGCGGCCCAGGGGAGCGCTGTCGCGGGGCGCGCTCGTCGACGAATTGCGAGCGATGGCCGAAGCTCATCCCCTTACCGCGTGCATCCGCGACTTTCTCATCATTCGCTCGATGCCGGTCGACGTACGGCACAATGCCAAGATCGGCCGCGAGAAACTGGCGATTTGGGCGGCTCGAAATCTGAGGTAGGCGGCGATGCGGGCGCTCGTGACCGGCGGCGGCGGCTTTCTGGCGCGATATATCATCGATCAACTCCTTGCGCGCGGCGATCAAGTGCGCAGCCTGGCACGCGGGAACTACCCCGAACTGGCCCAGCATGGCGTCGAATGTATGCGAGGCGACTTGCGCGATGCAGAGACGGTCCGTGCGGCATGCGCCGGGATGGACGTCGTGTTTCACGCGGCGGGCATCGCCGGCATCTGGGGACCGTGGCAGGACTTCTACGACACCAATGTCCTAGGGACACGCCACGTGATCGACGGTTGTCGTCGCCATGGCGTTGCGCGTTTGGTGTACACGAGCAGCCCCAGCGTTACCTTTGATGGAACGTCGCAGGAGGGCGTGGACGAAACCGTCGGGTACTCCGGGCGTTGGTTGTGCCACTATGCCCA
Organism: Planctomycetota bacterium; assembly: GCA_003389325.1. GTDB lineage: Bacteria > Planctomycetota > Planctomycetia > Pirellulales > PALSA-1355 > LB-PLM-3. The sequence goes on along the minus strand of QQVE01000051.1, from coordinate 133,974 downwards.
TACCAAGGCGCTCGGCGAACAGGAGGCACTGGCAGCCAACGACGACGTGCTAGCAACCTGTGCATTGCGGCCCCACTTGATCTGGGGCCCGGGCGACCGTCACCTGATTCCGCGTTTGATCGCTCGGGCCAAGGCCGGACAACTGCGGCGCGTGGGGGATGGCTCGAACCTGATTGACATGGTGTACGTCGACAACGCCGCGGAAGCCCACTTGCAGGCCGCCGACATGCTGGCGCCCGGCTCGGCAGTGGCGGGAAACGCCTACTTCATCAGCCAGGGCCAGCCGGTGAACTGTTGGGAGTGGATCGACGAGATCCTGGCAGTGGCAGGCTTGCCGCCGGTGAAGCGGTCGATTTCTCTCTCCGCAGCTTGGCGGGTTGGCGCGGTGTTGGAGGCGATCTACCGCTCGTTGCGTCTGCCGGGAGAACCGCGCATGACACGCTTTCTGGCTGCGCAGCTCGGCACTTCGCACTACTTCGATATCAGCAAGGCCAGGAATGATTTCGGTTTCGAACCGCGCATTTCGCAAGCTGAGGGGATGCGGCGGTTAGCCGCGAGCGTGGCACCCACGGCCACCAAGACGAGGCCGCGGGTTTGGGGGCGACTTTCTTTGTAAGGCAAAGGTTGGCCACGGGTTCCGACCCGACTGCGGGGCTTGTAAAACAGGCTGCAACCCGGTAACTTCAAAGGTTTTGAAGTGGCAATTTCGCGCCGCGCGGAGGGCGCCTCTCTTGCGTATTGAGTTCCACCCCAGGGAAGGCAGGCGATGATCGCGGGACTGCCCGATCGAGAGCGGATTGTCATCACCGGCGTGGGTCTGGCCGCGCCCAACGGCAACAATCTCAGCGAGTTTCGTGAGAGCCTGCTGGAGAACCGAAGCGGCGTGTCTCCGTACGAAATCCGCTACTTCGGCAAGACGCTGGCGGGTATTTGCCACTTTGACGAGCGGCGCTACCAGACCAAGAAGGACCAGCGCCGGGGCACGCGGGCCGGCAGCATCGGCATCTATTGCGCCCACGAGGCGGTCAACGACTCGGGCCTCGACTGGCCCAACGTCGACAAGGCGAACGTCGGCATCTACATCGGTGTCACCGAGCACGGCAACGTCGAGACGGAAAACGAAATTCACGAGCTGCGCTCCTACGACTACGACACCAAGTTTTGGTCGCACCATCACAATCCGCGCACCGTGGCCAACAATCCAGCCGGCGAGATCTCGCTCAACCTGGGTATCACCGGGCCGCACTACACGATCGGAGCGGCCTGTGCCGCGGGCAACGCCGGCATCATCCAAGGCGCGCAGATGTTGCGGCTGGGCGAGTGCGACGTAGCGCTGGCCGGCGGTGTTTCTGAGAGCATTCATACCTTTGGCATCTTCGCCAGTTTCCGCAGCCAGGGAGCTCTGGCCAGCCACGACGATCCGGCGCGGGCGTCGCGGCCGTTCGACGTCGATCGCAACGGGATCGTCGTTGCCGAGGGCGGTTGCCTGTACGTACTCGAGCGGCTGTCCGATGCCAGAAAGCGCGGGGCGCGCATTTACGGCGAGATCGCCGGCTATGCGATCAACAGCGACGCCAGCGACTTCGTGCTGCCCAATTCCGATCGGCAGGCCGAGTGCGTCGAGCGCGCTCTGCGGCGGGCCGGACTGGCCGCCGAACAGGTCGATATCGTCAGCACGCACGCCACGGGCACGGCCAGCGGCGACGTTCAGGAATCTGCGGCCCTGCGCCGGGTATTTGGCGAATCGCCCCACGCGCAATTCAACAACGCCAAGAGTTTCATCGGCCACGCGATGGGTGCCGCCGGTGCATTGGAGTTGGGCGGCAATCTACCGGCCTTCGGCGATCGCGTGTGCCATCACACGATGAACGTCGATGCGCTGGACCCCGAGTGTGCCTTGCAAGGCCTGGTCACGCGAGAGCCGCGCGAGTGCAAGAGCGTGAACGTCATCCTGAATAACTCGTTCGGAATGCTCGGAATCAACTCGGTCGTCATTGTTCAACGCATCTGAGAGCTACACGGAGAACCAGCCGGAATGAGCCCCCCGGAAATCAAAGAGGCAATCCTCGACATCCTTGAGAGCATTGCGCCCGACGAAGACGTGACTAACGTGAAGGACGACGTGCCGCTGCGCGAGCAACTCGAGTTGGACAGCATGGATTTCCTGGACATCGTCATGGAGCTGCGAAAGCGTTACCGCGTGCAGATTCCCGAGGACGACTACGTGCAGTTGGCAACGATCAATAGCACGGTCGAATATCTGGCCCCGTTGATGAAGGATCTGCAAAAGGCCTAGTACGCCGTCTGGATGGCGTTGGACGCGCCCCGCGTCACGCGTCGCTCCAGGCCGGGCCACACGCGTCTCCTCCCCCACGCCATGTCCTACGATGCAGTCATTATTGGTGCCGGGCTCTCGGGTCTGGCTGCTGGAATCCGCCTGGCCTACTACGGCAAGCGCGTGTGCATTCTCGAACGGCACACCACGATCGGCGGTTTGAATTCGTTTTATCGCCTGGCCGGGCGGCAGTTCGACGTCGGCTTGCACGCGATGACGAACTTCACGCCCAAGGGCACGCGAAAGGGGCCGCTGGCTCGGATTCTGCGGCAGTTGCGCTTCCGCTGGGAAGATCTCGCCCTGTCGCCCCAGGTCGGGTCGCAGATCGCCTTTCCCGGCGTCGGGCTCTCGTTCACCAACGACTTCGAATTGTTCCGATCGCAGGTCCACGAGCACTTTCCGGCCGAGAAGGACGGATTCGAGAAGCTGGCCTCGGCCGTGATCGACTACAGCGACTTGAACGAACCGGTGGCCGCCCAATCGGCCCGGGCGATGGTCGCCGGCTGGATCAAGGATCCGCTGCTGGTCGACATGATCTTCTGCCCGCTGCAGTTCTATGGAAGTGCGCGCGAGCACGACATGGATTTCGGTCAGTTCTCGGTGATGTTCCGCAGCATCTTTCTCGAAGGGCTGGCGCGGCCCTGGGCGGGCGTGCGATTGATTCTCAAGAACCTGGTGCGGCGCTTCAAGCTGCTGGGGGGCGAATTGCGTCTGCGGGCCGGCGTGCGGCAGATGGTCACCGAGCAGGGACGCGTCGCGCGCCTGGTGCTCGACGACGGCAGCTCGATCGAAGGCCAGAACGTGCTTTCGTCGGCCGGGCTGGTGGAGACCATGCGGATGTGCGGCGGTCCCTCTGGCGAAGCTCCCGAATCGGGGCAGCTCTCGTTCGTCGAGACGCTGTCGGTGCTCGACGAGCAACCGAGCACCCTGGGCTGTGACCGGACGATCATCTTCTACAACGACAGCGACCGCTTTCACTGGCATCGGCCCGAGGAACTGATCGACGTCCGCAGCGGAGTGATTTGCTGCCCTAATAACTTCGAATACGAACAGCCGCTGGGCGAAGGGATGGTGCGGATCACGGCGCTAGCGAACTACGATGCTTGGCGCAAGCTCTCGCCCGAGGAGTATCGTGCCGCGAAGCAGGCCGCCTACGAGCAGATCAATGCCTCGGCCGTGCGTTTCGTGCCCGACTACCGAAGCCGGGTGATCGCCGACGATACGTTCACGCCCACCACGATCAAGCGATTCACCGGTCACGACAACGGCGCCGTCTACGGCACGCCGCAGAAGCGCCGCAGCGGCACCACGCACTTGAAAAACCTGTTCATCTGCGGCACCGACCAGGGACTCGTCGGCATCGTCGGGACGATGGTCAGTGGTATTCTGATGGCCAACCGCCACGTGCTGGAAACTTCGCGTGAGGACGAGGCGGAGATCATCGCCGCCAGCGCCGAGATCTGACGTTTACCGCTTCGAGACGCCCTCCCATGCCCAAGGACTTTCTGCAAGGCGCTCGCGATCACTACGATTGCATCGTGATCGGTAGCGGCCTGGCCGGGCTGACGGCCGCCAACACGCTGGCCCGCACCGGCCAATCGGTGTTGCTGCTCGAACAGCACTACAAACTGGGCGGCATGGCCACCTGGTTCAAGCGCCCCGGCGGGCACATCTTCGATATCTCGCTGCACGGCTTTCCCGTGGGCATGATCAAAAGCTGCCGCCGCTACTGGACTCAGGAAATCGCCGATTCGATCGTGCAGCTCAAGAACATCCGCTTCGACAACCCGATGTTCTCGCTCACGACCACCTTCAACCGCGAAGACTTCACGCGGCTGCTGGTCGAGAAGTTTCAGGTTTCCGCCGAGCGGGTGCAGGCCTTCTTCGATACCGCGCGGGGCATGAACTTCTACGACGATCAGTCGACCACGGCCGGCGAGTTGTTCGAGCGGTTCTTTCCCGGCCGCGAGGACATTATCCGGCTGTTGATGGAGCCGATCACCTACGCCAATGGGTCAACTCTCGAGGACCCGGCCATCAGCTACGGAATCGTGTTCTCGAACTTCATGTCCAAGGGCGTGTTCACCTTTGAAGGGGGAACCGACCGGCTGATTCACCTCATGCACGAGGAGCTGTTGCGCTCGGGAGTCGACGTGCGGATCAAGTGCGACGTGCAGCGCATCCTGGTCAACCGCGGACGCGTCGCCGGCGTGCAGGTCAACGGCCGCACGATCGGTGCCCGAGCGGTGATCTCGAACGCCAACCTGAAGAGCACGGTCCTGAAAATGATCGGACCGGAGCACTTCGACCGCTCGTTCCTCGACGAAGCCGAGGCGGTCCGGCTGAACAATTCGAGTTGCCAGGTCTACATGGCGCTGCGGCCAGGCGAAATGCTCGACGAGAGTCTGGGCGACCTGCTGTTTAGCTCCACAGCCCCCCTGTTTCGCACCGATCTGCTGCTCTCCCGCGATGTTACCAGCCGGACTTACTCGTTTTACTATCCCCGCACGCGGCCAGGCAGCGACCGGTGTTTGGTCGTTTCCAGCACCAACGCCCGCTACGAAGACTGGGCCGGGTTGTCAGACGAGGCGTACGAGGATAGCAAGCGGGATCTAGTGGAGTCGACTCTCGAGGCCCTCGGCAGGTATATTCCCGACATCCGCCAGAAGCTGGATCACGCCGAGGCGTCCACGCCGCGGACCTTCCGGCACTACACGCGGCACCTGCAAGGAGCGAGTTTCGGCACCAAGTTCGAAGGATTGGCCGTCAGCCGGGCCCTTCCCGAGCAGATCGCCGGACTGTATCACGCCGGCAGCGTGGGCATCATCATGTCCGGCTGGCTGGGGGCCATGAACTATGGGGTGATCGTGGCCAACGATGTCGATTCCTGGCTGATGAAATCCAACCGGCAAACGCCGCTTGCCACCGCCACATGAGCATTCAAGAGATCCACGACGCCATCCCGCATCGGCCGCCCTTTCTGCTGGTCGACGAAATCGTCGAACGCAGCGACGACCGCATCGTTTGTCGCAAGACGTTTCGCGAGGACGAGTGGTTCTTTGCCGGCCACTATCCGACGTTTCCCATCGCGCCGGGCGTGCTGTTGTGCGAGGCCGCCATGCAGGCAGGCGCCATCCTGCTGGCCCGCAACGAGGGGCCGATCGAAGGCGGCATTCCCGTCGCCGCCGGAATGAACAACGTCCGCTTTCGCCGCATGATCAAGCCGGGCGACACGATCGAGATGGAAGTAAAGCTGACTAATCGCATTGCCAAGGCCTGGTTCCTTTCGGCCCGCGTCACCTGCGACGGGCAGTGCGCCGTACGGCTCGAATTCATCTGCGCCGTGGCTCCCACCGACGCCGCCTAAGCCGATCGGTCACGCGGCGCTCGGCACGATGCGGTGCAGCAACATTTGCCCAACCGTCGACGGTGTCGCATGGACTTTCTACAACTGGCCGAAAAGACGATCGTCGTTTTCGGCGTTGCCAACCGCAAGAGCGTAGCCTGGCACATCGCTCGCGTCCTCGAAGACGCGGGCGCCACCGTCGTGTATGTGGTGCGCAATGAGCAGCGGCACGCGAGCGTTGCCAAATTGTTGCCGGACGGAGCAGAGATTCACGTCTGCGACGTCGAGCATCAGGACCAGATCGATCGCGTGCGCGACGCGATTGCCGCCCGGCATCCGGTGATACACGGACTCGTGCACTCGATTGCCTTCGCGGACTATAGCGCCGGGCCGAAGCCGTTTCATCAAACGCCACGCGAGGCCTTTCTCCGCTCGGTGGACATCTCTTGCTTCTCGCTGGTGGCGATCGCCAACGCGTTTGCCGAGCAGTTGGAGCGGCAGGCCTCGGTCGTGGCGATCTCGATTTCCACCACGCGGATGGCCGCCGAGAATTACGGCTACATGGCACCGATCAAGGCCGCCCTCGATTCATCCCTGGTATTTCTGGCCAAATCGTTCAGCCAATTCTCCGAGGTGCGCTTTAACGCCGTTGCTCCGGGGCTGCTCAAGACTTCGGCATCGGCCGGCATCCCCGGCTATGTGGACAGCTACCTCTACGCCGAGCAGGCAACGCTGCGCAAGCGCGCTCTGAGCACCGAAGAGGTCGCAGCGGTGGCGGCGTTTCTGCTCAGCCCGCGCTCTACCGGGATCAATGCTCAGCACCTGGCTGTCGACGCCGGGATGAGCGTGAACTACTTCGATCGCGAGTTGATCCGCCGCACGAGCGACGACTGACGCGGCACGAAGCACGGTTTCACCGCGAACGAGACCCCCCCGGATGGCTGGGCATGGGGGCGTCGGAAAATTTTGGATTTTTTTATCGGAAACGCTTGCCAATCGTGTGGCCATCGTGAATACTACGCGGCGTAGGGAGTGTAACTGCACGCCCCATGCGTTGAAGGTAGATGATTGGTTGCGAGGTCCTGCAGGCCTGAGTATCAAGGCAGACCGGCTCATGAAATACTGTCGTATTGCTGTCGTCGCGACGTTGGCCACCTGTGCCGTCCTCGTCTCCGCTATTGAAGCCCGAGCGGAGGCCCTCAATGGCGACGTCACCGTTACGATCATGGGCACCAATACCGACACCGGCCAGACGATGCAGGACGAGATCCTGGTTCCCATCCAGACCGACGGCTCCTTCAGCGCCAGCAACGTCCCCTCCATCCGGCCGATGTGGGAAGGTTCGCTCGACAATCTCTCGGGCAATGCGGACCCATTCGCCAACCTGGCCTTCAGCATTCTGAATGTGGCGGCCGTTCCGATTGAGTACACGGTCTCGGTGCTGGTGCCCATCGCGCCCCCCTTGGCTGGCGCCACGTTACACGGCGGCTCGACCGGGGGAAGCGTCACGGATGCAGACGGCAGCGGCACGGGGGGCTTATCGACGATTACCAGTGTTGCGGGCGTTCCGTTTTATCAGGGCCAAATCGACGGTACGACGGTGTTGTCGATCTACCCAGATCCGACTTCCTTTCCCATTACGTTCAGTGGCCAGACCGTGACGATCCCGGCGCTGAACCCTGGCCTGCCCGGTCCGACACTACCCAGCGGTCCGGCGCTTGCCTCAATCGGGATCGTGCATCGGTTTCTGTTGAGTCCCGGCGATAGCGTGGCAACGACCAGCTTTTTTCAGGTCGTTCCAGAGCCGTCGAGCATCGCGCTGGCCAGCATCAGCCTGCTGACGCTTGTATGGTACGGCGTCCGTCGTCGCCATCGGTAGAATCCTAGCTGCTCTGGTCGCTTCCAGCCCAGGATGGTATACTTGGGCTGTAAAGTTGTAGCGAGAGCGGCTCGGGAAATAGTCTCGGCCGTCTTAATTGCCTCGAACGACGGCCACCCGCCTCCCCGGCGTTGATTCGGCCGTCCCACTCGCCTGCGATTCTGTCTCGTCACACTTTAGTGTTGGACGAGACTGTCTTTTCCACCATGCCGTTTCGGGCTTGGGCGTTACGCCCGAGTTCTTCCAGCGGCCAGCAAAACACCTTGCACCTGCGGCGCAGAGCCGGCAACGACGCGACAAGGTTGCATCGTTTGCGAGCAGCGTCCGCAGGGCACGATTTATCACGTCGCGCACACGCGCTTAACTGCCGTGGCGCAGAAAGTTTATTTGGGAGAATCCATGACGTTCGAAGAATTGGGATTGAATGCCGCGTTGCTCAAGGCGATCACCCGCGAGGGCTACCAGACGCCGACGCCGATCCAGGCGCAGGCCATCGGCCACGTACTTGCCGGCCGCGATGTGTTGGGCGTGGCGCAAACCGGGACCGGAAAAACGGCCGCCTTCGCGTTGCCGATCCTACAGCGGCTCGGCCAAAGCGGGAACAAACAGAAGGCTCGCGGACGCCAGGCGCGCGTGCTGGTGCTGTCGCCGACGCGCGAGTTGACGACGCAGATCGCCGAGAGCTTCACGGCGTATGGCCGGCACACGGGCTTGCGGCAGGCCGTCATCTATGGCGGAGTGAGCCAGAACCCGCAGGTCAGGGCCGTGCGCGACGGTGCCGATATTCTCGTCGCCACGCCGGGCCGACTGATGGACCTCGTCGAGCAGGGCCTGGTCAAGCTGGACGGCATCGAGGTGCTGGTGCTCGATGAAGCCGATCGGATGTTCGACATGGGCTTCGTCCGCGATATTCGCAAGATTGTGGGCCTGCTGCCCACGAAGCGTCAGACGGTGCTCTTTTCGGCCACGATGCCCGAGGACGTGCGACGTCTGGCCAGCAGCATCCTCACCGATCCGGTGCGGGTGCAGGTCAAGGTGCAAAGCGCGGCGGCCGACACGGTGCAGCAGTCGGTGTACTTTGTCGCCAAGCGGAACAAGCCGGCTCTGCTGAAGCACGTGATCGAACAATTCGCGATGACGCGCACGCTGGTCTTTATGCGCACCAAGCACGGAGCCGACCGCCTGGCCAAGCACCTCTCGAAGGCCGGAATTCGGGCCGAGGCCATCCACGGCAACAAAACGCAGAATGCCCGGCAGCGGGCGTTGAAAAACTTCAAGTCGGACCGCCCTCCCGTGCTCGTGGCCACCGACGTCGCGGCCCGCGGACTCGACATCGACGAAGTGTCACACGTCGTGAACTACGAGTTGCCGAACGTGCCGGAGACGTACGTCCACCGCATCGGGCGCACGGGGCGAGCGGGGGCCTCGGGCATCGCCGTGTCGTTCTGCGATCACGATGAGCGGCAGCATTTGCGCGAGATCGAGAAGCTGCTGCGCAAGAAAACGCCCATTTGCGAAGACCACCCGGAATACCCGGCTGCGGCGCCGGCGGCGGCAGGGCACGCGAAGTCGCGTGCCAAGGCGCGGGCGCGCTCCACGCCTGCGGCACCCCCGCAGCGCAAGCCCCACTCGACCGGCCCAGCCGATGGGCGACAGCGGTCGCGGCGTCGCAAATACGCGAAGGCGTCCAAACCCAAGCCCGCGGGCTACACAACCATGTGGTAGGCGTGCCGCGCTTCTTGCCGCAACCTGACTAGCCGCTCGACGCCAAACGCGGGGAGGCGCGGCTAGTCGCCGGAGCAGCCCACAAAGGCATACTCGCTTGGCAGGCCGTTGCCGTAGAGGACGAAGTAGACGGCATGCCAGCGAGGCAACGCCTCGGCAAACTCCCAGGCGAACTCTTCGGCATTTTGACGAATTGGCTGGTGCGTGCCGAACGCGCGCACCAGTTCCTCCTGTGCGAGTGGGCAGGCGATCCCGTGGCCGGGCTTTTTGCCGACGCGGCGGATGTCAAGAATCGAGTGGGTTCCCGCTTCGCCGGCCTGACGCAGGAGTCCAGCGATTGTCTTGGGCGGCCGACGCTTCTTGAACAACGAAGCGAACATCCCGCGATGCAGGCTGGTACCGCGCTGACTGAGCTCAACCGCCTCGCGCACTTGCTCGACCTCGGCCCGCTCTTCATCGGTGAGGGTGGCCATGTCGCCCGACTCGTACGATCCCAGGATCTTCATCTGATGCTCGATCCATCCGACGTTTCCCCAGACGCCTGAAAGGGAAGGTGCGATTGTTGGGTTGCGGGCCATGTCGAGCAGTTTCTGATACTGCTCGCGCCAGCCACCCGACGGCTGCTGGTACTTGCCCTGGGCGAAGGTTTCTTGTCGCAGCCGATTGAGCGCGTCGGCCGCCGCTGGCGTGTAGGGCGTGAAGTACATCCAGCTGGTAGCGCCCATGTTCGTTCTTCACGGCGACTCTGCGGTTTCATAGCGCGTCGCCGGCTATTTTCTCTGCCGCAAAACATCAGCGTCAAGCGCTACGATCGACTCTCCGGCTTGTTAGAATGGGCCGGTCCGCTGTGCGGCCGCACCGGCGGCAACATCACTACACGTTGGGGGACGAGCTGATGCGTGCAACTCGCGGTCGGGTGCTGGTTGGGGCCGTATCGGCGATCGTCATCGCGACGGTCATCGCTCGTGTGGCACCGGCCGGGGCGGCAGAGGCCTCGAAGCCGGAAACGCCCGCCGAGCGCGGGCTGCGGCTGCTGCGCACTGAACCCTATGCTCCGGCCGACGTGCTGGAGGAGCATTTCGATCGCCTTTGGGAAGTCTGGCCCGAGCCGCTCCGCAAACAGGCCGTCGAGGCGACGCCCGAGGAGCGGCGGACGATGGCTTTCTCTCGGTATGGGCTGATCGAAGATCCCGACGATCCCGATGGTCCGCCGATCGGTGTTGTCGAAGATGGCCAGGGCGGCTGGGTCATGAACTGCCTGGCCTGCCATCAGGGCAAAGTTGCCGGACGCGTGATCTGGGGCGTGGGCAATTCTCACTTCGCCTTCCAGACGCTGGTCCAGGATGTGGCCAAGATCCGCAAAGTGGCTGGCGACAAGGATGCCCCGGGGGCATCGGTGGGCTCATTCGTGCCGCTGGGGTTGTCCAACGGCACGACCAACGCCCAGGTCTTCAGCATCGTGCTCACGGCTCTGCGCGACGAAGACCTTAACCGCCGCGAGGTCCCCAAGATCCCGCGGTTCAAGAACCACGACCTCGACGCGCCGCCGTTCTGGAACGTCAAGCGTAAGAAGAACCTGTATATCGACGGCTTCGTTCCTAAGACCCATCGCGTCATCATGCAGTTCGCCCTGGTCCCCTCGAACGATGGCGAGTCCTTCAAGAAGCGCGAGGAAGGCTTTCGCGACATCCTGGCCTGGATCGAGTCGCTCGAAGCGCCCGAGTATCCGTGGGACGTCGACGAGGATTTGGCGGCCCAAGGGCAGAAGGCTTTCAACCGCGCGTGTGCCGATTGCCATGGCACGTATGGTCCCGGCGGCACCTATCCGGAGAAGCGCGTTCCCATCGATACGGTGGGCACCGATAGCACGCGCCTGACAGGCATGCCTGCCGAGCACCGGCGCTTCTATCGCGAGAGCTGGTTCGGCGAGTACGGACAACTCGAGGTGGTCGAGGAACCCGAGGGCTACGTCGCCCCGCCGCTCGACGGCGTGTGGGCCAGCGCCCCATATTTCCACAACGGCTCGGTGCCGACGCTATGGCACGTCCTGCATCCCGGCCAGCGTCCGACCGTGTGGCGGCGGACCGAAAACGGCTACGATCGCCAGCGCGTGGGGCTGGAAATCACGGAACTCGAAGCCATTCCGCCAGGCGCCAAAAAGATCGAGGCCAAGCGGAGCTATTTCGACACGAGTATCACCGGCAAGAGCGCCGCGGGCCACGATTTTCCCGAAGAGCTCGACGAAGACGAGAAGCGAGCCGTGCTTGAGTATCTCAAGACGCTTTGAAATACAGGACTCGAGCAGAGCCTCGACTGCCGACCAGGCACGCACGAGCTCGCGCTAGCCCGCCCATTCCACGCCGAGCATGAGCACGTTGATGCCAGAGCCGATGCCGAGCAGGGCAGTGCGGTCGCCGGCACGAACGAAGTTCTGCTCGACGGCCTGAGCCAGCGTGATGGGCAATGCCACCGAGCCCGTGTTGCCGAGCGTTTCGTACGTGGTAAAGTCGCGGGCGGCCTCGAGACCGAGAGTTTCGAGCAATAGCTTGCGGTGGGCGCTGCCGACCTGGTGGCAGCACGTGCGGGCAATGTCATCGCGCGTCCACGCGCTTTCGGCGAGAAAGGCTTGGAACGTAGGCTTGGCCGCCGCAACGCCCTCGGCGAGCAGACGCTCGCTATCGGTCTGCATGAGCGGCGCCACGGCTTGCTCGGCCACGGCAGCGCCAGCGGCGGCAGACGGCTCGGCCGATGCGTTCGGCTCCCCATCCGTGGCGATGGCCTCGCCTCCCTGACAGAGTTCGTGGGCCGCACTATGGGCTCCGTACATGGCCGCGTGAAGTCGGTTGCCCTTGCGGCTCAAGCGGCGGTCGACCAGCAGTGCCGCGGCGCTGCCCGATCCGATCGTGAGGGACGCAACCGAAAGCTTGATCTCCTGGCGCGACAGGGACGTATTTTCGTTGAGCGTGCGGATCGTGTTCTCCACCAGCGGGCGGGCGTTCTCGGTGCCGACGACGAGTCCGGCCTGCAAGTGGCCTAGCTCAATGAGTGTGGCGACCTGCAGCATGCCATTGAGCAGCCCCAGGCAAGCGTTCGACACGTCGTACACCAGGCACTGCTCCGGCAGGCCGAGGCCGGTGTGCACGCGGCAGGCCGTGGCCGGCTCGAGCTGATCGCGGCACACCGAACCGTGCACCAGAGCCCCAATGAGTTCGCGGTCGACTTGCGACTCGTCCAGCAGTCGGGAGGCCGTTTCCAGGCTCACGTCGCCAGGTCGCGTTCCCGGGGCCCAGAAGCGACGCTCGCGGATGCCCGTCATCAGCTCCAGCCGACCCTCGGGGAGCCGTAGACGCGAATAGACGGGCTCTAGCCGGGCCTCGATCCCGGCCGAGGTGACGATTTCGTCAGGCAAAGTGTAGGCGATTGCCTCGAGGCAGACGTTCTGAAAGCGCATAATAGCCAGATTAACCGGGGCGGAAAGCGTCGAACAGGGGGCCGCCGGGGCCGGCTGTGCGGATATCTTGTGCTAGCGTAAATTGGCGCAACCAAAATAGGCAGCGCCTCTTGCAATCCTCGGTGAGGGGCCTAAATTTCGACGCGACTTGCATTCCCCCACGCGGGAAGACACGGCGAAGCCGTAAAGGAGTGACGAGGCTCAGCCACAAGGGAATAGGCTCCGGCGTTGTGCCCAGGAGGGGTTCGGCGATTCCGGCAGTATCTCAAGCCTGCGGGCGCATCAAGGACGGTGCGTTTTCGACCGTTCCGCGCGTCATGCTTGGGGGGCATTGCGGCGCATCTGTGACGCGCCGTCAAGCTGATCTGCTCGGTTTGAAGCACTTTCTTCGGGCAACGCGCTGGGCGAAGGCCTCGCAGCGTTTCTGATCCCGTTTCTGCAACTGCGACGAAGGACCCGTCGCGCAAAGGAGTGCTCGTATGAGATCGAAACCATTGATTGGGTTGAACGCCGACTATCGTGCCGCGAAGAAGGACGCTCCCGCGTTCACGTACGTTTGTGGCGGTTATTACGACGCGATCATGGAGGCAGGCGGAGTCCCCATTATCTTGCCCCCCACGGCCGACGACGACGATCTGAGCCGGCTGCTGGACATGCTCGACGGTGTTGTCCTGGTTGGCGGAGCCGACTTGGATCCACGCCGCGACGGCTATATGCTCCATCCCGCCGTGCGGCTGCTGGACGAACGCCGCGAAGATTTCGATCGCCGGTTGATGATGCAAATCGCCCAACGCCGCATGCCCGTCTTCGGCATCGGCGTGGGCATGCAGTTGATTAACGTGGCTCAAGGCGGCACGCTGTTTCTGCATATCCCCGAGGACCTGCCCAAGGCCCTCCCGCACAAGGATCTGATGGACGCTTCGCACCGCCACGGTTTGGAAGTGGTGCCCGGATCGCTGATGGAACGGGTCTACGGCGACGGCGAAATCCGCGTCAACAGCCTGCATCACATGGCGATCGACGATGTGGCCCCCGGCTTTTCGGTCACCGCCCGCTGCCCGGATGGCGTCGTAGAAGCGATTGAAAGCTCGACCGACTGGCTGGCCTTCGGCACGCAGTTCCATCCCGAGAGCGACTCGGCCTCAGCGCTCGACCTGCGCATCTTCGAAGAATTCATCACCGGCATCACGGGCGAAGTCGCCGCCGTGAAGCTCGTGGCATAGCGCCGGTCGGGGACATCCTACATCGGCAGTCCGTCCGGCAGCCGCGCGCACGGATGGCGCGTGGCTGCCGGCTCGGCCTGCCCCTTACGACTCCCTGCTCAGAGGGGGGTCTCAGGCTGCGCCGGACTTCCCGGCATTCGGCTGGCGGAGGCTCTTTCCGCCGCGCACTCGCTACGTTCGGCACAGCACCACGGCCGGTGCTAGCATTCCACTTTCCCGATTAGAGAAAGTGGAGAGTCTGCGCAGTCAGTGTCGATATGTGAAAACGCTCGGGCGGAGTGCCTGCCGCTCACCTGACGTTTTACGGTCCCCTGGCGCGATACCTGGCTACTTGCGTCGTCCATCCTGAAATCCTCCCCGATGAAAGCAGCCACCCCTCACTACCTGTTGTTTTCCGAGTCGTCTCCCGACGCCCAGCGACAACAGTGGCGATTCGTATTGCAGTCCATTGATGGGTCCGAACAGTTGGAAGCGGCCGACGTCGAGCCCGACGCCTATGGCGAGCGGTTGGAACTGCTGGCCGTTGTCCGCGGGCTCGAAGCGCTCGAGCAACCCTCGCGTGTGACGCTGGTCACTCCGAGCTCTTATGTCAATCGTGGGTTGACGTACGGGCTGCAGGAGTGGCGGTCCAATAACTGGCGCTGGGAACACTACGGCGACATGGTGCCGGTAAAGAACCGCGACCTGTGGCAGCGTGTGGATCGTGCCCTGGGCTTCCACGATCTGGAGTGTCGCACGTGGCGCTTCGATCTTCCCCACACGAATCAGCTATCGCACCCCTCTGGGGCGCGGGACAAAGAGGCCCCCCGGTCTCACCGGCTGGTTGCCGGGCTGTCACGTGTGTTGTCGATCGCCCAAGCTGCGTGGCGTGTCTTGCGGAATCGCCCGCCGGGGCCCACACACGGTCGGTCGAGGCACACCTTTTGCCAACGGTACGCATGAGTCAAGCCATTGTTTGCTGGGGTGGTGTTTTACGAAGTCCGGGTAAATTCGGTTGAGTTTTCGGCTAGACGCCCGCGGCCGAGTGTTCAAGAATCGGTAGGTACTTAAATCCATGACGACGCGCACGACGGTGGAGTTGGAAAAGTTGGGCCCGCTTTTGGACGGGCGCGATGAGAACCCTTTTGACCTGCTGGGCCCACACGAGGTCGTTTCCGGTGGGCGGTCGGTCACGGCGGTACGCGCCTTTTTGCCTGGGTCAGCCCAGGCGTGGGTCGTCGATCCGGCCCACGGCCATCGGGCACAACCGATGCGGCAAATCCACCCGGCGGGGCTGTACGAGGCAATTTGTCCTATGGACCAAACGATTCCCAAGCACCGGTACCAACTGCGGGTCGCCGACCAGCGCGGCACCGAGACGACCATGCACGATCCCTACGCCTTTCCCCCACTGCTGACCGACTTCGACATGCACTTGCTGGCCGAGGGGCAGCATTGGACCAGCTATCGCAAGCTGGGCGCGCAACTGCGCACGGTCGACGGGATTGAAGGCATCAACTTCGCCGTCTGGGCGCCCAACGCCACGGGCGTGAGCGTGATCGGTGATTTCAACGGCTGGGATTCTCGCCGCCATCCGATGCGTAAGCAGATTCCCAGCGGCATTTGGGAACTGTTCGTGCCGGGACTCGAGCCCGGGGCGATCTACAAGTACCACGTCCGCAGCCGTGACGAGGCGTTCGAAAAGGCCGACCCCTACGGCTTTGCGGCCGAGTTGCCGCCGCGCACCGCGTCGATCGTGGCCGACCTGGACCGCTATGAATGGGGCGACACGCAGTGGATGGCCGACCGGCACCGCAAGAACGCCCTCGATGCTCCCATCTCGGTCTACGAAGTGCATCTGGGAAGTTGGAAGCGGCCCGGCGACGATCCCAGCGGCTGGCTCGACTATCGCGAATTGGCTCATCAGTTGGTCGACTACTGCAAGGAGATGGGATACACCCACCTCGAGCTTCTGCCGATCAGCGAACATCCCTTCTCGGGCAGTTGGGGATATCAGACGGTCGGCTACTATGCCGTGACCAGCCGCTACGGCTCGCCCGAAGACTTCATGTACTTCGTCGACCATTGCCATCAGAACGGCATTGGCGTGATCATCGACTGGGTGCCGGCCCACTTCCCGCGCGACGGGCATGGTTTGCGTCTGTTCGACGGCACGCACCTGTACGAGCATGCCGACCCGCGGCAGGGCGAGCACCCTGACTGGGGCACGCTGATCTTCAACTATGGCCGCAACGAGGTGCGCAACTTCCTCGTGGCCAACGCTCTGTTCTGGTTCGACCGCTACCACATTGACGGACTGCGGGTCGACGCGGTGGCCTCGATGATCTATCTCGACTATAGCCGCCAGCCCGGTCAGTGGATTCCCAACGAATACGGTGGCCGCGAGAATCTCAAGGCCATCAGCTTCTTGAAGGAGTTCAACGAGCAGTCGCACCTGCAGTATCCCGGCGTGCTGACGATCGCCGAAGAGTCGACGGCCTTCACCGGCGTGTCGCGTCCGACCTACCTGGGCGGTCTGGGATTCAGCCTCAAGTGGAACATGGGCTGGATGAACGACACGCTCCGCTACTTCCGGCACGATCCGGTGCACCGCAAGTACCACCACGATGAGTTGACGTTCAGCCTGATCTACGCCTTCACCGAGAATTTCGTGCTGCCCTTCTCGCACGACGAAGTCGTGCACGGCAAGGGCTCGCTCATGGACCAGGTGCCCGGCGACCTCTGGCAGAAGTTTGCCAACCTGCGGTTGCTCTACGGCTACATGTTCTCGCATCCCGGCAAGAAGCTGCTGTTCATGGGCTGCGAGTTCGGCCAATGGACTGAGTGGAACTACGACACCAGCCTGCAGTGGGATTTGTTGCAGTGGGAGTCGCACCAAGGTCTGCAGAAGATGGTGGCCGATCTGAACCACCTCTACCAGCGCGAGCCGGCCATGCATGAGGTCGACTTCGAAAACCAGGGCTTCGAATGGGTGAGCTGCCACAATTACGAGCAGAGCATGCTCGCCTACCTGCGGCGGGCCAAGGACCCGCAGGACTTCCTCATCGTGGCCTGCAACTTCACGCCGGTACCGCGCAACATGCACCGCCTGGGCGTGCCCGAACTGTGCTGGTACGAAGAGGTGTTCAACAGCGACTCGACGTACTACGGCGGCAGCAACCTGGGCAACGGCCCGGGGCGGATGGCCGAGGAACTGCCCTGGGATGGCCGTCCCTATTCGATTCCGATCACGCTTCCGCCGCTGGCCGTCTCGATCATGAAGCCGCGCAGGTAGGACCGTATCGCTAGCATCGCGACGAGGTCTGGCTGCCGGCTTGCCGGGGCTGGCGCGACGCCGCGTGTTTCGACTAGAGGCCGGCTTCGTCGCGACGAGCGAAGTCGTCTTCCTGCTGCACCCACTTCACGTCGGCATCGCGGTTGACCTCGTCCAGCCAGGCGCGGAAGACCTCTCGTTGGTCCTCGAGCGCGGCAGACATGTAGCGGTTGGGCGGCGCGCTGGCGAACGACTCGCGCAGTTGGTCGAGCGGCGGTTCGAAATCGATCGCGCGAACCACGTACACCATGTCCTTGGGCACGTTCATGGCCACCCCCACGCCGCTCGGTTCGAGTTGGAACACCGTGCGCATGAAGTCTGGACCGGCCTGATCGACCCCCTCGATATCGCTTAAGTGCGGCTGGGCGTCGGGCCCCGACGGCACATTGCCCAGCGTGAGCCAGCTAAAAGGTCCGGCCTCGGTGATCTTGACGTTGGCCTGCCCGCCAAAGAGCTCCGACATCGGCTTCTTAAGCGACCGCACCTGCTTGGCGTACTCTTCGGCACGCTTGCGGGCCAAATCCCGTGCGCGGACCATCTTCCATGCCCGCTCCACCTCGGTGCGCACCTGATCGAACGGCGGCACGTAGGCGGGTTCTTCGGCCGTCTTCCAGAACAGATACGTGTTGTTGTCGTTGTCCATCACCGTCTCGGGCTTGTACAGCGGCAACTGTTCCGAGAACGCGAATTGCACAAACGGCATGGTGAACTGACCGCCGGAGTTGGGATTCACTACAAATCGAGCGGCCTTGCCGATGCCTTCTTTGGCGGCCTCGTACGGCGAGATTGAGGTCAACTCGTGTGCTTCCAACTCCGTGCCCTCGGCCAACTTCGAGAAGTCGAGCGGCGTTGGAGCTTGGGCGTTTTCGTTGGTCCCTTTCTCGGCAATGTACAAGTCCCACTCGTCGGTAAAGGCCCGCATCTTGGACGACAACTCCTCGAGTTGCGTCGTGACCAATTCGCGGGCCTTCTCCTGAGCGATATCCGCGCGGATCGTATCCTTCACCTTTTCGAGCGGCTCGAACTTCAACTCCGAGTCCTTCTGCTCGGCTGCCGGATCGGGTTGCGCAGGTTCGCTCGGGGCAGGATCCTCGGCCGGCTTGGCATCGGGCTCCGCGTCGTCCGCGGGCTTCTTCGGCTCTGCAGGCTTCTCGTCGGCCGGTGCATCCTCAGCCGGAGGCTCGCTAGCCGGTTTGGGTTCTTCGTCGGTCGTGGCATCTTTCGTCTCGGTGGCCGACGGCGCATCTTCCGGAGTCTCGTCTGCCGGCGGATCCGGTTGCGCGTCTTCGGACGCATCGCTCTGTTCGTCCTGCGCAAAGGCCACCAGACGGAACTCCGCTGGCGGTCGGGTAGCCCTGGCTTGCGGCTCCTTGGCATCGGCGGCGTCATCGTCGGCGGGCTCGTCAGCCGGCGGGGTTTCCGCATCGTCCTTCGAGGCTTCGGAGGCCTCTTCGGCCGGGCTCTCATCGGTCGATGCTTTCTCCTGCGCCTCGGCCGGAGCGTCGCCGGGCCCCTCCGATTCGGGCATTGGTGGCGCTTCCTCTCCCGTTGCCGGCTTGTCCTCCGCTGCCGGCTTGTCGGGTTTCTCTTCCTGCGGCGCGTCACCCTTCGATTCCGAGCCGGCCTCCTCTGGCTTTTCATCCGGCGAGGCGGCTTCTTCCGATTCCTCGGGCTTCTTCTCGGCCGGCATGTCGGCTTCCTGCGAGTCGAAGGCCAGGAAACGTGACTTGTTTTCCTCGTAGTACTTCTCGATCTCTTCGTCGGTGACTTCCGACTCGAGCTTCTTAGCCGTGCGGTCGAGATTGGCCGTGAAGTACTGGAACGTAGCCCGCACGGGTTCCTTAAACCCTGGTTCGGGCGTTGTGGGGTCGGGATAGTCGTCCTTGTATTTCTCGTAGTAGGCCTTCAGCTCGGCTTCCTGCGGCGCGGTCACCTGTCCCAGGAAATCGGCGACGGCCAGCCCCATCACCTCCGCCTTCGCCCTCCGGTTGAGCCGTGTGTAGTACTCGAATCGTTGTGCCGGGGGAACGTCCTGCACGCTTTGGACGAAGAGCCTCGTGGACGTCATGGCCAGCATCTCGGTGCGCAAGGCGTTGAACAGCGTACGGAGACTGACTGCCGGCCGCATGCTCGCTAGCAAACCCATGATTTCGTCGCGCGACAGGACGTTGCCGGTAATTTGCCGGATCAAGTTGTTGACCGCCTGGTCGGTGACGACCACGCCCATGTTCTCAGCCCGCTTGGAGAGAACCATGGTCTCGACCGCGGCAGCTTGCGGATCTTCCTGCGAACGCCCGAGCAGGTTTTGCCGCAAGGCGAGATAGCGCTGCTGGGCAAAATTGTCCAGCCAACGAGGATCGACATTCGGCTGGTTCATCTGGGCCGCGACCGTACGGGCGGCAGCCGCGCGCAGAAAGCGGTCGACGACGTTGCGCTGCGCAAGCAGCGCTTGGAGCTGCGAGGCGGTCAGGTCGCCATATTTCGTTTCGACCACGACGGGGTTCGCGCTGCGCGAACTGCCGCCGATGTACTGCATCAAAGGCTGAAGAAAGACAAAGGCTCCGATCGCCGCGATGGCAACAAACGCCAGCATTACTTTTTGGTTGCGGCGAAAAACGCTAAAGGGACTGGCCACGGGGTGCATTCCTTTTTGCAGAGAACGGCAAGCGGCGGCGCCTGGGGCGCCGGCGGTGAATCGGGTGCATCGGAGCTACGGGAAGACTCTTTGGCAGCAGGCCTGAGCGCCTTGTCGAATTGTAGGGGGGCGGTTCGCCGCCGTGCAATGCCAAAGGGCGCCATGAGTTGCGGCGCCTATGCAGCCGAAAGTAGCAAGTGGCCCTCGTCGCAGTTAGGCGTTGCGTGCGGCGAGCGATGACCATCCAGCCGGGCGTCTCAACCTCGTAGGGCGCGGCATTGCGAACCGCTCGGCACGGCCGCAACTCACGGCGAGTCTGACGCCTGCAAGAGGCAGGCCGAACCGGCCATGTCACCACCTCGCCGAGCAAAGATGGCTTGACAACCCCCGGGGTCGACTATTAAGCAAATACCGCTTGCAGTCGATGCCGAATCGATCGGAGTGCATTGTTTTGTGACTTGTAAGCCGTTTGATAGCAGCGCTTTATCGTTTCTTATCGCTCTGCTGGCGGTGGGCGTCGCCTTGCCAAGAGCCAAGAATGGATTAAGAGATTCAGATAAGAGTTGGCCTCGTTGGCCGTCCTCGCAGAGTCCCTGATGGGGGGTGCGAGGGTACGCCACGCCAGCTTGCAGCATGAACCCGGCACGGCGGCATGGCAAAGAAATCGTCCAAGAGCGGAAAAGCCCTGGTGATTGTCGAATCACCGGCCAAGGCTCGCACGATCGGCAAGTTCCTGGGCAAGGATTTCACGGTCGAGGCCAGCATCGGCCACGTCCGTGATCTGCCGCAGGGTGCGAAGCAGATACCCGCCAAATACAAAGGCGAGGACTGGGCGCACCTGGGAGTGAACGTCCACGAGGACTTCGATCCGGTTTACATCATTCCTCCCGGCAAGACCGCTCAGGTCAAGAAGCTGCGCGACCTGCTCAAGGACGCGGGCGATCTCTATCTCGCGACCGACGAAGACCGTGAGGGCGAGGCCATCAGTTGGCACCTCAACGAGCTGCTTAAGCCCAAGGTGCCGGTTCACCGCCTCGTGTTTCACGAGATTACGAAAGAGGCCATCGACGAAGCGCTTGCCAATCCGCGGGCCATCGACGACCACCTGGTGAAGGCCCAGGAGACACGGCGAATCATCGACCGCCTTTACGGCTACGAGGTGTCGCCGCTGCTGTGGCGCAAGGTGCGTCCCAAGCTTTCGGCCGGCCGGGTGCAGAGCGTGGCCGTGCGGCTGATCGTCGAGCGCGAGCAGCAGCGCATGGCATTCGTGTCGGCGACCTACTGGGATCTGTTGGGCAACTTTGCCAAGGCAGATAAGCAATCGTTCGAGGCCGGCCTGGTCTCGGTCGACGGACGAAAAATCCCCTCGGGCCGCGATTTCGATCCGGCCACCGGCAAGCTCAAGGATCCGGCTCTGCTGTTGCTCGATGAGCAGGCCGCACAGGGATTGGTCGAGCGACTGAGGCAAACGAAGTTCCGCGTTGCAGCGCTCGACGACAAGCCGTTCACATCGAAGCCGTACGCTCCGTTTACCACCAGCACGCTGCAGCAGGAGGCCAACCGCAAGCTCGGCTTCACGGCCAGGCGGACCATGCAGGCGGCTCAGAGCCTGTATGAGAACGGCCACATTACCTACATGCGTACCGATTCGACCAATTTGGCCAAGGTTGCGGTCGAGGCCGCCCGCGACCTGGTGAAGTCGCAGTACGGAGATGACTACCTTCCGGATCAGCCTCGCAACTACCAGACCAAGGTCAAGAACGCGCAAGAGGCTCACGAAGCCATTCGGCCGGCCGGACATCCCTTTGCGCTGCCCGACCAGTTGCGCGGAACACTCAACAGCGACGAATTCAAGCTGTATGACCTAATCTGGAAGCGAACGGTGGCCAGCCAAATGGCCGATGCCCGCGGCCGCCGCATCACAATCACGGTGGAAGGCGGGGGAGCCGAGTTCCAGGTTGGCGGCAAGACGATCGACTTTGCCGGATACTTGCGGGCCTACGTCGAAGGCAGCGATGATCCGCAGGCCGATCTGGCTGAGAAGGAGACCGTGCTGCCAAACGTCACGGTGGGCGAGGAACTCGACTGCAGCAGCCTGGAAGGCAAGAGCCACACGACCCAGCCGCCGGCCCGATACAGCGAAGCATCGCTGACGCGGACGCTGGAAGAAATGGGCATCGGCCGGCCCAGCACCTACGCCTCGATTATCGATACGATCCTGGCGCGCGAATACGTCTTTAAGAAGGGCAACGCCCTGGTGCCGACCTGGGTGGCGTTCTCCGTGTCGCAACTCCTCTCGTTGCACCTGCCGTACCTGGTCGACTACCAGTTCACGGCACAAATGGAAGACGACCTGGACGCGATCAGCCGCGGCGAGTCAGGACACGTCGACTACCTACAGAAGTTCTACTACGGCAACGGCAAGCCGGGGCTCAAAAAGCTGCTGGCACACAAGGTCGAGGAAATCGACGCCCGCGACATTGGTCGCATCCTGATCGGCACTCCCGAAGGGGGCGAGCCGATCTACGTTCGCGTGGGCCGCTACGGACCGTTCCTCGAACAGGGCGAGCGGCGGGCGAGCCTGCGGGATGACATGGCCCCCGACGAGATGACCGTCGAGGCGGCGCTAGAAATGCTCAGCCATGCCGAGCAGAGCGACGAGCCGCTTGGCCACTGTCCGGAAACCGGCAAGCCGGTGTTCCTGAAAGTGGGGCGGTTCGGCCCCTACGTCCAGCGCGGCGACCCGGAAGACGAGGAAAAGCCCAAGAACGCCTCGTTGCTCAAAGGCATGACGCCGCAGGACGTCACCTTCGACGTGGCCCTCAAACTGCTGTCGCTGCCGCGCGAGTTGGGAGTGCATCCCGAGAGCGGCAACCCGGTGATGGCCTACAACGGCCGCTTTGGACCGTACGTCAAATGCGGCGACGAAACGCGCAGCCTGCCCTCGGGCACTTCGCCGATCGAGGTGACGCTCGACGAGGCGTTGGCGCTTTTGGCACAGCCCAAGGCGGCCCGGCGCGGCTTCGGAGCGAAGCGCGAACCGATCAAGGTCTTCGAAGAATCTCCCGTCACCAAGGAAAAGGTGCAGCTCTTCGACGGGCGCTACGGACCGTATTTGAACGACGGCGAGACGAACGCGTCGCTGCCCAAGGGCACCTCGCCCGACGAGTTGACGTTTGAGCAGGCGCTCGAATTGCTGGCGGCCAGGCGCGCGATGGGGCCGCCGAAGAAAAAGGCCAAGCGCAAGACGGCCAAGAAGGCTTCGGCCAAGAAAAAGACCAAGGGCTCAGGAGCATCGCAAGAAAACGGCCAAGGCGACGCCACGCCGAAGAAAGCGGCCAAGAAAAAAACTCCGTCCAAGCGAAAATCGGCGGCCAAGCGCAGCTAGCGATCGCTCGGACGGGCCGCACCTACAACTCGTCCAATTCGTCGTCGTCCTCTTCGTCGTCGCTGCCCTTGTCCGGACCCTCGGCAAGCGCGTAGGCCGTGGCGTGGCTGCGGCAGTGCGAAATGCTAATGTGCATTTCGGTGATGCCGAGTTGCTCGACGACGTCGCGTGCTCCGCCGCGCAGGGCTACCGACGGGCGTCCGCCGGGGGCGTTGCGAATCTCGATGTCGCGCCAGCTAATGCCTTTCCGCCAGCCGGTGCCGAGAGCCTTTAGCACCGCTTCCTTGGCGGCCCAGCGACCGGCAAAGTGCTGCGTGGCCGCCTTGCGGCTCTGGCAGTACTGGATCTCGTGCGGCGTGTAGACCCGCGTGATGAACAGCTCGCCGTGCCGTTCGATCATTTGCGCGATTCGGAGACACTCGACGATATCGGTGCCGATGCCAAGGATTTGAGCCATTGGGTACTTGCGGCGTCGACGCGCGACGCGCGGTCTGAATGCCTATGCTTCCTGGCGAAGCTCCAAGTCCCCGCCGGGGTACGATTGCCAGACGCGCTGCTTTCGCGTCGCAATCGCCGCGACGACGCCGGCCGCTGCAGCGGTGAACACGAAGTCGAGCGTCCACCATACGGGCCGGTCACGCAGGCGAGCCTGCAAGTGGTGGACGAACGTCGGACGAAAATCACCTTCGGCGGCCGCCGCCGCTGCCAACGGGTGACCCGCGCGGAGCTCGTCGCTGTAGAGCCGCAACCGCTGCCTATGGCCAATGTAGTCTTGCGCCGCGACGACCAGCAAGCCCAGCACGACCGCAGCAACGATCGTCGTGCCGCGACCTGGCAGCGCCGTGAACTGCCGCACGCCCGCTACCGCCGCCCCCAAGAGCGCGCCGACCAAGACGGGAAAGAGCACGACCGGGGCGATGCCTTCCTGTTGAACCTGAAACGCTACCCAAGCCAGAGCGGCCGCCGCGAGCGTGGAGCAGACGAACCACAGCAATCGACGCTCGGCTTGGTTCACGGCTGGCACGGTCCCGCCCTCGCGGTGCAGGGCTCCTAGCAAACACGGCGTGTGCGGTCGATTAGGTGGGGATCAACCCGCAGGCTCGCTTGGAGCGCAGCAGCACCTCGCCGGCTTTCTTGCGGGCCCGGGCGGCGCCGTCGGCGAGAATGGCTCGCACCTTATCGTGATCGGACTCCAACTCCAGACGGCGAGCCCGGGCCTCGGCGAAGTAGCGCTCCGCCGCGTCGGCCAGGGCCTTCTTGACTTCACCGTAGCCGAATCCGCCGCGGCGGTACATGGCGGCCATCTCCTCGCGCTCGGCCTCGGCGGCCACCAGCGAATAGAGCTGGAACAGGTGATCGCCCTCGGGCTCCTTGGGCTCATCCATCGGGCGCGAGTCGGTCGTGATCCGCATGATCTTCTTCCGCTGCGCTTTGGCATCTTCGAATAGCTCGAGCGTGTTGTTGTAGCTCTTGGACATCTTCTCACCATCGGTGCCCGGCACTTTGGCGGAGTGGTCCAGCAGCTTGGCTTTCGGCAACGTGAACGTTTGCCCGAAGTGGTGGTTGAAGCTGCCGGCCAGGTCGCGGCAAACCTCGATGTGCTGGACCTGGTCTTCGCCCACCGGCACAACATCCGAATCGTAGGCCAGGATGTCAGCGGCCATCAGCACGGGGTAGGTAAACAGTCCTGCGTCGGCCGGCAATCCTCGGGCGACCTTGTCCTTGTAGGCGTGGCAACGTTCGAGCAATCCCATGGGGGCCCCGGTCAGCAGCAGCCAGCACAACTCCGAAATCTCCGGAACGTCCGACTGCACGAACAGCGTGGCCCGCTGCGGATCGAGGCCGAGGGCCAACAGGTCGATGGCGGCGTCGAGCGTGTAGCCGGCCAAGACCTTGGGATCGCGGACGGTGGTCAGGGCGTGGAGGTTGGCAATGAAGTAGTACGATTCGTCTTCGTCCTGCAGCTCGATGTACTGCCGGATGGCGCCAAAGTAGTTGCCCCAGTGAAAACGCCCGGTGGGTTGGATACCGGAAAGAACACGCATGGCAGCTCGGATTCGATCTCAGGTTGCGGTGGACGGAGACGGAGAGCCCTTGGGCTGGCCGGCGGACTTGGCCGCGAGCGAGCCGACGATTTGCGCGACGGAGGTCGCCCCCAACTCCTCGACGGCACCGGGGAGGCGGTCGAGAATCTCCATGGTTGCCGTCGGATGGTAGAAGTTCGCCGTGCCGATCTGAACGGCGCTGGCGCCGGCCACGAAGAACTCCATGCAATCGTCCAGCGTAGCGATACCGCCGATGCCGACGACGGGGATATCGACCGCCTGCGCGACCTGGTAGACGCATCGCAGCGCGATCGGCTTGATCGCCGGGCCGCTCAATCCGCCCATTCCGTTTCCCAGCAGCGTGCGGCGGCGGCGCCAGTCGACGGCCATGCCGAGACACGTGTTGATGGCACAAACCGCATCGGCACCGCCGGCGGCGGCCGCTTGGGCGATCGCGGCGATGTGGGTCACGTTGGGAGTCAGCTTGGCCAAAATCGGCAGCCCCGTGGCGGCCCGCGTTCGCTCGACGACCTGGCGGCACAGATCCGGATCGGTGCCGAAGTCGACGCCGCCGGTGACATTTGGGCAAGAGATATTCAACTCGATGGCGGCCACGCCCGCTTGTCCCTCGAGCATGTCCGCCAGTGCCACGAAGTCGTCCAGCGTGGCGCCTGCGATGCTGACGATCACCGGCGCGCCCACGCCCGCCAGGTAGGGCAAGTGATGCTCGGCGAACGCCTTGATGCCGTCATTGTCCAGTCCGATCGAATTGAGCATGCCTGCCGCGGTCTCGACGGTGCGCCAGGGCGCGTTGCCGCGGCGGGGCGCCGGGGTCACTGTCTTGGGGACGATGCCTCCCAGTCGGCTCAGTTCGACCAGCCCGTCCATCTCGCGCGCGTATCCAAAGGTGCCCGAGGCGACCAGGATCGGGTTGGGCAGGCTCAAGCGGCCCAAGTGAACGGCAAGATCGATCGGAGGCTTTGTCACGCTGGCAACGGGGGGCAAGCGGTGTTCATGCTTTCAGCACACGGCTTTGGGTAATGTATCGCTGGCTCGTGTCCCCGGCAACGCGGCACCGATGCCGTTGCACGGTGAAGGCGAGACGCGACGGGCACGAAAAACAGCGAGCCGCCCCGACTGGGAGCGGCTCGCTGGCATAGATCCTTGGCAGTGGTGCCCGGCGATCAAATGATGCCACCGTGCGTACGATACGGAGAGAGGTGACTTGGCTGGTCCATGAACCAGATACGTTGCCAGTCCTCCAGGAACAGGCGCAGGTTCTCGGACGTGAAAATCAACTCTTGGGTTCGCGTGGTCGGATCACCGGAATAGATCGGCCAAATGCACCCGCTGGTGCAAAGCGAAAGCCCCAAGATCGCGGCCATCAACAGCCTGCGCATCACGACTCCTCCGTGTACATCGTCGCCCGCCGATCGCTCGGAGGGCACGGGACGCATCCTTGTCGCCGCTGCGCGTTTGCGCGTCGGCACTTGTGACCCGGTCGCCCGGGAATTTTCAGCAGGCGGTTTTGACCTGCCGGCGCCCGAAGGCGCTACGCATAGACGTGATCGAGATTTGATTGCATCGCCGAACCGCTGGGCCGCGATTCTGCTCGAGCGGCTAGCCGCCCGGTGAGTTATATCCTGGACTGCCAAGCGGTTCGGTCACCGGCCTGCTATCTTCGCCAGCTGGATTGCCGCCGGAATCCATGCCGCTTTGGGCGGCCCGTTCGGCAGCTTGCCGCTCCAACTCGCGGACTCGTTCTTCCATCTCCTTGCCCGGCTTGAACGTTACGACGAACTTCTCGGGCACGTATACCTTATCCCCTGTGCGGGGATTGCGGGCTTTGCGAGCTGCCCGTTTCTTGACTTCAAACACGCCGAAGTTCCTCAGCTCGATCCGGCGTTCCTCCACCAGGGTTTCCACAATCGCGTCGAACGTCTTCTGGACGATTTCTTTGGTCTTCAATTGGGTCAGGCCAATCTCGTCCGAAATGGTCTTGACGATCTCTTTCTTGGTCACGACGCAGTTCTCCTGTAAGAGAAGGGGCGCCAGGGGCGAGTGGGTGTTCCGTCGACCGGCGCTGTCATGCTCCAAGTGTAAATGGCATAAGAACTACAGTCAAGCTCAAAGGCAGTAGCGAGCCGTCTGGAGGAGCCTGTTTGCCGTCCTGTTTGCCGTTGCGCTGACCTCCCGTCATTCGCGACAAGTGTTGAACTGTTAAGACGTTACGCACTCGACTTGAGCTGCGAATCTGGATTGGTGTCGTAAGTCTTTGTTTAGCAATGGTTTGAATGTCGGACTTCTCTACTCAGCCGATCGTGGCTTGGCGCAGCCCGGTCAGGCTTGTGTGTCCGCGTGGGGTAATCATCGACGCGACAATCGACAAAGTTTAAGCAATCGTCAAAATCCATCTACATGGCTCGACGCGACCGCGGGCGATCGCGTCGCGACGGCGCAGTCCGGCATGCGCCAGCATTACATGCGAATGGCCGAAAAGATGCTCGCGCGAGGCGTGGGCGGGCCGCTAGAGCTTCACGACCGAGATCTGATGCAGCACCTGCTCGGCTGAGTGAAGCTTGCCCTTACCGCTGCCGGGACAGACCTCGCAGGTTTCCTTCCAGGCCCGCTCGCTAGCGACGTTCGACGACCAGAAAGGCCAGGTGCGGCACTGGCGCGGTCGGGCATCATACACGGTGCACTTGCGCGAGTTGGAATCGAAGAAAATGCAGTCGCCGTTGTCCAGTTCCACCAAGCTCTTGCGAATGCCGACCTTGCGGACGTAGCGCTCTTCAAACTCGGCGGTCGAGAGCTTCAGACGCCGGGCCATGTCCTCGATCTCCTTGCGGTTGACCCACACGTAGCCTGGGGCCCCCGTACAACAGTCCCCGCACCCGGTGCAGGTGAATCGAAGACCTTTAGAGAACCAGGGTTTTTCTTCCGTGGGCATAGTGAATCGCGGCGATGGTTCGCCGATCTGTCGAGGGTATAGCGCCGGCCAGGGCTGCTAGATCTGCATCTCCGATACGGCAATCTCTGCCACGGCCGTGATCGCGGCATCGATCTCCGCCTCTGTGGTGAACGCTCCCATGCTGAGTCGCACGGTGCCCCCGGTCCCGCTCGTGCCCAACGCCTGATGCATCAGGGGGGCACAGTGTAGACCCGGCCGCACCTGAATGCGATACACAGCGTCCAGCCCGAGCGCCACTTCCTGCGGATCATAGCCCGATAGCACCACGCTGACCAGGGGTACGCGGTCGCGGGCGTCTTCCGGACCCAGGATGGCGAGGCCGGGAATCTCGCGCAATCCTTCCATTAATTGCCGGCAGCGCGCCCGGCCCTCGCACTCGATCGCCGCAACGCCGCGCTTCTGCAAGAACTCGACTCCAGCGCTCAAGCCCAAGATGCCGGCAACGTTGAGATTGCCCGATTCAAACTTGGCCGGCAGCGTCTCGGGCTGGCGATCGGAATCGCTGCTGGTGCCCGTTCCGCCCTGACGCACGCTCTTCAGCCGCGGGGCTGCCTCGGGGCGAATCGCCAGCATGCCCGTGCCCAGCGGCCCCAGCAATGCCTTATGGCCCGAGGACGCGAGAAAATCGATGCCGAGCTGCTCCATGTCGATCGGCATGTGCCCCGCCGTCTGGGCGGCGTCGCAAAGCACAAGTGCCTCGGCCGCCCGTGCGAGATAGGCGATCTCCGCCACCGGCTGCATCGCACCGGTGACGTTCGAGGCATGGCTGATCGCCACCAGCCGGGTATTGGGACGCAGCGCCTTGTGCACCTCCTGCGGATCGACGACTCCGGCGGCGTCGCAGCCGACGCGCGTCACGCTGACTCCGACCGTCTCTTGCAAAGCTGCTAGCGGACGCAGCACGGAATTGTGTTCGACCACCGTCGTGACGACATGATCGCCCTCGCCAAGCAATCCGTGCAGCACCAGATTGAGCGAATCGGTGCCGTTGAGCGTGAAGATCAGATGCGACGGATCCGTAAGCCCGACGAGCTTCGCCAGCCGCCGACGTGCCTCTTCCACGCCCCGTTCGACGATCGCTGCTTCGGCGTATCCGCTACGTCCTGCCGGCGCGCCCAATACTCGCAGGTAGTGGTCGACCGCGACGTAGACTTCCTCGGGCTTGGGCCAGCTTGTGGCCGCGTTGTCGAGGTAGATGCGGGGCTGCTCGTGGGAGACATCGGACATGAATCGCCCCTGGCGCTTGGGTTATCCGCCAATCTGATACATGGCCCGTCCGGGCTTGAGAAACTTGTCGCTGTTGATGCCGTGACCGGCCTTTTTGGCCCCCACGCTCTCGCGTACCAGAAGAGCGAGTTGCTCGTCGCTCGCTCCGCCGCGCAGCAATTGCCGGGCGTCCCACTCTTCGGTGGAAAACAGGCAGTTGCGCACCTGCCCCTCGGCGGTCAGGCGAAGCCGGTTGCAGCGGTGGCAAAACGGCTGCGTGACGGGATTGATGAA
This sequence comes from Planctomycetota bacterium, assembly GCA_003389325.1. Classification (GTDB taxonomy): domain Bacteria; phylum Planctomycetota; class Planctomycetia; order Pirellulales; family PALSA-1355; genus LB-PLM-3. The sequence continues at coordinate 104,163 of QQVE01000051.1, read as the reverse complement.
ACCAATCCGTCCCTCCCCCTCGGCAAACGCATAGTCGGTAGCGGGCTGGGCGGGGTCCTCCGAGACTAGCGGTACGAGCGGTCCGATTTCGGCTTCGATGATTTCACGGAGGCGGCCGCCCGTCAGGACCTGTTCGTTGTCCCAATTGCCGTCGGCATCCAAGGGCATGAACTCGATGAAGCGCATTTCAAGGCCGTGCCGCCGGGCGAACTGGCAAAGCGGCACGACCTCGGGCTCGGTGATGCCGCGCAAGGCGACCGCGTTGAGCTTGATGCTGGCGAATCCCACCTTCTGGGCGGCAAAGATGCCGGCGAGTACCTTGTCGAGGCCGTCGCGCCGCGCAATGCGGCGAAACGTCTCGGGTTCCAGGCTGTCGAGGCTGATGTTGAGCCGCGAAAGGCCGGCCTCTTTCAGGGCCGCGGCATGCTCGGCCAGCAACAACGCGTTGGTCGTCAGGGCCACTTCGCGGATGCCGGGAACCTCGGCGAGCTTTCGCACCAGCACGGGCAAGTCGTGACGCACCAGCGGTTCACCGCCGGTCAAGCGGATCTTGTCGACGCCCATGGCCGCCACAACGCGTACGAACCGCTCGATCTCTTCGAACGTGAGCAACTCGTCGCGCGGCTTAAAGCGGATGTTCTCGGCCGGCATGCAGTAGAAGCAACGGATGTTGCAGCGGTCGGTCACGCTCACGCGCAGGTTAGTATGCACGCGGCCGAACGCATCGACGAGGGGAGCAGGCATCATTCGTTTCCTCCCCACTTTGCTTCCCACGCCGGGTACTCTTGGTCCAGCAGCTTCGCGGGCGACGTGCCGTACCAGGAGTAGCCCGTGCGTCGCTCTCGGGTGACTTCGGCGAGGCGATAGACTTTCTTACCGTCGCGGTTAGCCATAAAGGGGCGATTCGTGTCGACCTCGTAGAATCGGGCCCAGATCGGCGGTGCTTCGGCATCTTCGACGGCGACCACATCGTGGCTGCTGGTGTGGAACTTGTAGCGGACGGTCTCTGCAGGCACGCGCTCGATGCGAAGCCCATCGATCTTTGACCGCTCGAGCCAGCCTACCCCGGCACGAATGGCCTGCCGCACCTCGGGGCTGGGGTCTTTGAAGCTCATCAAATAGCGCAACACGCCGGCGCTTTCGGCGCTGATCAATCCCGGCAGCTCGAAAGAGCGCCCCGTCGTGGGCTCGAGCGTCTCGCGATCGTACTGCGATGCCCAGCCGGTTCGTTGACCATCGACTTCGACTTGCAGGTCGAGCAGGCACCGGTTTCCGAGGTCGAGCGCTGCGGCCACGCGGTCCCGCCGCTCGTCGTCGAGAAAGTCAAACGGTGGAGCGCCGCCGGCGATCTTTCGCAGCGTGCGCAGTACGCCCACCATCACGTCGTCGACGATCGTGATCTGCGCCTTGTAGCCGTCCTCGACCGGATACGAATGCGGCCAGCCGCCGCTGGCGTGTTGGGCTTCGAGCATGAAGTCGATGCCGCGCACGGCGGCGTCGCGATAGCGGGTATCGCCAGTATGCGCGTAAGCCAGCGCCAGGTACTCGACCTCGGGATACGTGGCGCGGTTGTCGAACGAGGTGTCGATACGCTGGCGTCGCGACTGGATCTGCTTGCGTTCCGCGGCGGTGAGGATTCGCAGGGGATCGAAATTCGGTGGCCAGCCGCCGTTTGCCCTCTGATAAAGGAGCAGATTGTCGGCGATCTCGCGGACCTGTTCCGCCTCGTACGCGTCGTACCCGTCCGAATCCTGCCCGTTCTTCCAGTGCTTGATCCCGTCGCTGAAGGCCTTGAGCGGAATCGCTTCGGCCGCGCATACCGTTTGCGTGGCAATGGTGAGGCTGCACGCGACTGTCAGCAGTATGGATGGCGTTGCACGACTCATGGCTTTGCTTTCAGCTCGGGCGGAACTTCCAGGCCGGGATGCACCCACTGCGTCGTGCCATCGGCCCAATTCTCTTTCTTCCAAATGGGCACGACCTGTTTCAGCGTGTCGATGAGCCACTCGCCGGCCTCGAACGAGGCCCGGCGGTGCGGCGTGCTGACGGCAACCGCCACGCTGGGTTCGCCGAGTTCGAGATGCCCCACGCGATGCACGATCGCACAGCCTACCAGCGGCCAGCGGCGGCGTGCTTCGGTTTCCAACTCAGCCAACTTCCGCTCGGCCATGTCGGCGAAGCACTCGTAGTCGAGCGACTCGGTCTCGCGGCCGTCGGTCATCCGCCGGGTTGTGCCCAGGAACAGGACCACAGCTCCCGCTTCGGGCGAGGCCACTTGGCGTAGCACCGCGTCGGTGTCGATCGGCTTGGTCGTGATCTCAATCATGGCGAAGCGTGTATTTTACCCTCCGCTGACCGGTGGAATACACGCAATCTGGCATTCCGGCGAAAGGGTTCGTTCATTGTCGACGTATTCCGAGTCGACGGCAAACAGCACGTGCGGCAGAATCTCGGCCAGCGCCGGATGCTCGGCGGCCAGGTGCTCGCGCAGTTGCCCCACCGTCGCGCCCTCGGGCAGCTCGAGTTCGAGGGTGTCGCTTTGTGCCAGTTCGCGGGCGACAGCGAACAGGTGGAGCGTTACGTTCATGTCACCACCAATTCTTCGACCTGTACGCTGAGCAATTCCGCCACTTCCGGCATCAGGCCGTAGGCCAGTGCCAGCAGCTTTACCGGGTGAATCGTGGGCTTGCCGGCTCCCTGCTCCATTTGGATTTTACACGCGCTGCACTCGGTTGTGCCGGCCTGCAAGCGCGGGCTGCGCAGACTTCCGATCAAGGCGCGTCCCGCGCGAAGGCTGGCTCGGTAGTTTTCGCGCTTCAGCCCAAACGTGCCGGCCATCCCGGAGCAGCTATTCTCGGTGCGCTCGACCACGAGTCCAGGGATCAGTCTCAGAAGGTTTTCGCCGGGAGCACCCGTTTGCATTGCCCGCACGTGGCACGGCATGTGGTAGCCGAGCACGCCGTTGATGGGGTGCAAGTCGAGTTGCAGCTTGCCCGCCTGGTGCAAACGCCACAGGTAAGCGCAGGCCTCGCTTGTGTTGGCCGCCACGAGCCGGGCATCGTCGTCGTCCAGCAATTTGGGATATTCGTGCGTCAACGCCAGGGCCGCCGAGGGCTCGGTAGCCACGACGTGGTAGCCCTGCCGCACGGCCTCGGCCAGCAGCGCCACATTATGCGTCGCCAGTTCGCGGGCCGCTGCCAGCGCGCCGAGCGAGATCATGGGCATTCCCGACGATTGTTGCGCCGGGTGCACGTACACGGCCACCGCGTTGTGTTCGAGCACCGAGACGAAGGCCTCGGCCAACTGCGGATCGTGATGGTTGGCGTACGTGTCGACGAAATAGAGCACCTTGGAGACGTCGCGACGCGTGGGGCGCGTCAGCCGGCGTTTGGCGGCGACCTTCAAGAAATTGCGCCGAGCCAGACGGGGTAACTTGCGGCCTTGAGCGATCCCCAGAGTCTTTTCCATCAGCCAACGCGCCACGCCGTTGGTGATGGCCAGGTTGGCCAATCGCGGAAAGCGGCCCGCGAACGAACTCAGTCGGTCAATGCGCGACATCAGCCAGTCGGAGGACGAGAGTCCGTTGATCTGCACGTAGGAGCCTTTGCCCTCCATCATCAGTTTGGGAATATCCACCGTGGCCGGGCACTCCAGGCGGCACATGTGGCAATTCACGCACAGGTCGGTAACGTCCTTGTATTCGTCTGTCGTCAGCGTCGTCAGCGGCAGCCCCCCGGTGAGGATGCTCCGCATTAAGTTGGCCTTGGCGCGAGGAGAGCTCTCCTCGGCCGGGGCGAAGCGGAAGATGGGGCACATCCGCACGTCGTCCATTTGCGAACGGCAGGCCCCGCAGCCATTGCAGTTGCGGGCCGCCAGCGCGATCTCGTCGCTCGACCAGCTCAACTGCCAGGTCTGCGGCGCGGCCGGATCGGCTTGCTGGGGCTCGTCGTCGCTTTCGGTCTTCGGCGGAGGTGGCGGCACGGTCAGACGCCGCAGATCGTTGGTCAAAAGGTCCGGCGAGCTGCCGACAATCTTTCCCGGGTTGAGGATGTTTTGAGGATCGAACACGCGCTTGACGCGACGAAAGACGTCGGCCAGGGGACCGTATTGGCGGCGGATGAAACCGGTGCGGCTCAGGCCGTCGGCGTGTTCGCCGCTGATGGTGCCGCCCGCGTCGATCACTTCGCCGTAGAGGTCCGCTGCCAGCCGGCTCATTCGGGCCACGTCGTCGGGCTTCGACAAATCGAGCAGCGGACGCAGGTGCAACTGTCCGTGCCCGGCGTGGCCGAATAGCGAGGCCGTGACCTGGTGCTGCTTGAGCACGTTCTGCATCTGCACCAGAAAGTCGGGCAGCGCGCGCGGTGGCACGGCCATGTCTTCGATGAAAGGCAGGGGACGCGTCGAACCTTTCATGCGGTGCAGCGTGGGCACGACCTTGCGCGCCAGGCCCCAATACAGCTCCACTTCTTCGCGGTCCTGGGCCTGGATCGCATGGAAAGCCAGACGCTTCTTGCGTCGCACCCGTTCGACGACCTGAGCCAGCTTGTCGCTGACTTCCACCAACGTGTCTCCCTCCTGTTCGACCAGCAAGGCCGCTTCCGTCTCGGAGGGAATCAGCAGATCGAATTGCACCGTACTCTCGCGAGCCAGGCTCAAGTGCCGGCGATCCATCAGATCGCAGGCGCTCGGCTCGAAGGGCAAAATCTCCATCACGGCGCGGGCGGCGCTTTCCAGGCGATCGAACAACAACAGCGCCACGCCGCGATGCTTGGGCAAGGGGTGCGTCGCCAGCGTGGCCTCGGTGATCACCGCCAGCGTGCCTTCCGAACCGGACAGCAAGCCCGCCAGGTCGAGCGTGTCCTGAGAGAGAATATCGAGGTGATAACCCGAGCGATTCACCGCCGACTGAGGCTGGTGCTCGGCGATGATGTCGGCGTTGCGGCGCAGCAGGTCGGCGAGCGTCGTGACGAGATGCGCCTTAGGCGACTCGGGATCGCGATGCCCCATGAGCGGCTCGCGCCCCACGTGCAACACGTCGCCGTCTGCCAACACGATCTCGAGGGAAATCACGTTGCGCCGGGCAGAGCCGTATTTCAGCCAACGACTGCCGCCGGAGTCGACGGCGACGACGCTGCCCATGGTGGTCACATCGCTCATGGCCGGGTCGGGCCCGAACTGGCGTCCGCGGGCGCGAAGATGCTCGTTGAGTTGAGCGTGAGGGATCCCCGGCTGGACGCGCACGGTGCGGTCGTCGGTCTCGAGAACGCGGCGCATGTAGCGCGAAAAGTCGAGCATGATGCCGCGGCCGAGCGATTCGCCGGCCAGCCCGGTGCCAGCCCCACGGGGGTGGATCGCCAGGTCGTTTTCGGCCGCGTATTCGACCACCGCGACAACGTCGGTCAGATTGCGCGGCCGCACGACGGCCAGCGGCGGGATCTCGTAAATGCTGGCGTCGGTCGCGTAGAGATGCACAAAGACGTCGTCACAGCGCACATCGCCCTTGACGAGTCCCCGCAGATCGTCCTGGATTCGTTGCCGCTCTGGGTCCATAAACTATCGTGCCGCCAACGAGGCGGCGCGGCCGGTTGAGACTGCCGGAGACGCGATGCCAATGCCTGCTACTCTTGGCCGGCCATCCGGGCCGCCTGTTGCCGGTGGCGCTCGTGAGTCTCCAGGTTGAAGGGGCCGTGGTCGCCGGTGCCTTCAGTCCGCCGGTACAAAGCACCGCAGCGGTAGCACATCAGCGCATCGGGCACGATCAGGTACAGCACCACGTCGACCAGGGCGGTCGCGAACAGAATGGCGAACGTGGCCACCACTTCGGCGAAGTACCAGGTGACGCAGCTCGCCAAGATGCCCACGGCGACGATGGTGACGCCCAACCGCTGCGGAAATGCCTTTCGCACGAACAGATCGGTGCTGGGGCAGATTAGGCAACGGTTCAACTGCCCTCCGGAAAGTGCATCGGCGGGCAAAGCGACTTCGGCCTGGCACTGCGGACATGCCAACGAGTCGGCGTCCGGCGCAACGTCGGCCCGCACGGTCCGGCCACACTGGGCACAACTATAAGTGACGTTCATGGGTTAGTTCGCCGTCGCCGCGACCCTAGTGGCCGCCGACGGCGCAAGTCTGCTGTTGGAAAGGAGAATCTGTAGTTCATGATATGCCAATTGTCGCACCGGGAGAATGACCTGCCTGGCCCGCTCGGGCTGTGACTGCCGCGTTTGCAGGGCAAATCGCGGCGAGGGCGGGGGTTCCGCGGCAGGGACGACCGCTACAATGAGTCTGGTTGCGCTCAATTGCGGCGTGTCCACTCGGTTGCCGTTGCCCTCCCTCCAAGGGGCGCATTCGCCCAAACCGTGCTTACCCGGACCCGCTGGACGGGAGAACCTACAATTGCAGTGCGATGCACTCCGTCTAGCGCTTGATCCCCATGCTCAAATCCCCCCAAGACCAGCGAGACCTCGAACCGGACTTCGGCAGCCTGAGCGTCGATTTCGTCGAGAAAATGTACGCCAGCTACCTGCACGACGCGGACAGCGTGCCGGGCGACTGGGCGCGCTATTTCCGCAGCCTTGCAGACGGCCAGGCCGCCAGGGCCATGAGGTTGGGCCCCTCGTTCGAACCGACGAGCGTTTTCGGTCCCTCGCGAGACGGCCGGACAGGCTCGGAATCGCGGACGGCCCGCCTGCAGGACCGCGTCGACCAGTTGGTTCGCGCGTACCGCGTTCGCGGTCATCTGGTGGCCGCCATCGATCCGCTCGGCATGCCCCGCCCCGAAGTACCCGAGCTGGATCCGGGCTACTACGGCTTTACCGAAGCCGATCTGGATCGACCGTTCTCGACGATGACGATCCGCGGGCCCGACGTCCTCACGTTGCGGGTGATTCTGGAGCGTTTGCACGACACCTATTGCCGCTCGATCGGCGTGCAGTTCATGCACATGGACGAGCTGAGCGTGCGGCAGTGGCTGCAAGACCGGATGGAAGAAACGGAAAACCGGCTCACACTTGCGCGGGCTCAGCAACTGCGAATCCTCACGCGGTTGACCGATGCAGTGATCTTCGAGGAGTTCATTCAGAAGCGATTTACCGGCGCGAAGAGCTTCTCGCTCGAAGGGGCCGAAAGCCTGATCCCGTTGCTCGACCTGCTGATCGAAAAAGCAGGCGAGCAGGGAATACGCGAAATCGTGATGGGCATGGCCCACCGCGGCCGGCTCAACGTGCTGGCGAATATCATCGGCAAGAGTCCCCGCGACATCTTCCGCGAGTTTGCCGACCTGGATCCCAAGCTGCATTTGGGCCGCGGCGACGTGAAGTACCATTTGGGCCATTCAAGCGACTGGCTCACTGCCGCGCGGCACAAGATCCACTTGTCGCTATGCTTTAACCCCAGCCACTTGGAATTTGTCGACCCCGTGGCGATCGGTCGCACGCGGGCCAAGCAGGATCGGGCGGGCGACGGACGGCGCGAGCACACCATGGCGCTCTTGATTCACGGCGACGCTGCGTTCGCCGGCGAGGGGATCGTGCAGGAGATGTTCAATCTCAGCCAGCTCGATGCCTATCACGTGGGGGGCACGATCCACGTGGTGGTCAACAACCAGATCGGGTTTATCACCTCGCCGTCGGAGGCCCGTTCGAGCACCTACGCGACCGACGTGGCCAAGATGCTGCAGATCCCGATCTTCCACGTCAACGGCGAAGACCCCGAGGCGGTGGCCACGGTCGTGAAGCTGGCGATGGAATTCCGCCACGAGTTCCAGCGCGACGTCGTGATCGACATGTATTGCTACCGCCGCCGGGGCCACAACGAGAGCGACGAGCCGTCGTTTACGCACCCCGCGCTGTATCGAGCCATTGAGAAGCGTCCCTCGGTCCGCGACAGCTACCTGGAGCGGCTGCTCGAACTGGGCGAGATCACCCGCGACGAGGCCGACCGCATCGCCAAGGAAGAGACTCGCGTCCTGGACGAGCATCTTTCGGTGGCCAAGAGCGACGACTACGTTTCGCGGCTCGACACGCAGCCGGGCGTGTGGAAGGGATACGTCGGCGGGCGGGATCAGGACGTGCCCGAAGCCGATACGACGATGGACCAGGAGAAGTTGACTGAGTTGTTGCTGGCCCAGACGCGGCTGCCCGACGACTTTCATCCCCATCCCAAGATCGAACGCTTTCTGAAGGGCCGCCGCGAGATGGCCGGCGGCGAGCGTCCGCTGGACTGGGCCGCGGCCGAATCGCTGGCGTTTGCCAGCCTGGCGGTCGAAGGCCACCGCGTGCGGTTGAGCGGACAGGATAGCGCACGGGGCACGTTCAGCCAGCGGCACGCGGTATTGCACGATCACGAGGACGGCCATTGCTATTGCCCGCTGGCACACGTGGCCGAGGGACAAGCGCCTGTGGAGATCTACAACAGCCCCTTGTCGGAGTCGGGCGTGTTGGGATTCGAGTATGGCTATAGCCTCGACTGCCCGAGCGGGCTCGTGGCGTGGGAGGCCCAGTTCGGCGACTTCGTCAACGCGGCTCAGGTGATCATCGATCAGTTCATCGCCAGTGCCGAAACGAAGTGGAATCGCTTGAGCGGCCTGGTGCTGTTGCTGCCGCACAGCTTCGAAGGCATGGGCCCCGAGCATTCGTCGGCCCGGCTGGAGCGATTCCTGGAGCTGGCGGCCGAGTGCAACATTCAGATCATCAATCCTTCGACGCCGGCGCAGTTCTTCCACGCCCTGCGACGCCAGGTGCTGCGGCCGATCCGCAAGCCGCTGGTGGTGATGACTCCCAAGAGCCTGTTGCGGCACCCTTGGGCCGTGTCGAGCCTGGAAGACTGCGCGGCCGGCGGATGGCAGAAGGTCATCGGCGACGATGACCCCGAGCGGCCAGACGTCGAAGGCGTGCTGCTGTGTTCGGGCAAGATCTACTACGAGCTGGCTCAGGAGCGGCAGGAACGCGAGCGGCGCGACGTGGCCGTCTTGCGCATGGAGCAGCTTTACCCCCTGCCAATGCAGCCCCTGCAGGCGGCCCTATCGCGGTACAAGGAGGGAACACCCGTCTACTGGGTTCAGGAAGAGCCGGAAAACATGGGCGCGTGGCGCTTCCTGTTGGCCCGGTTTGGCGGCGAGTTGTTTGACCGCTGGCCGTTCTCGGGAATCTTTCGCCGTGGCTCACCGAGTCCGGCAACGGGGTCCGCCAGCGCCCATCGCATGGAGCAGCGCGAACTACTAATGCAGGCCTTCGGTTGTATTTAGACGAGAGAGGCAAGAGGGCTGCGCCAGCCGGCGCTTTGCCCCGCGAAAGGCTACCATGACTGTTGAACTGAAAGTTCCCGCCGTCGGCGAATCGATCACCGAGGTTCAGATCGGCAAGTGGCTCGTCGACGAAGGCGACCACGTCGAGAAGGACGACAATCTGGTCGAAGTCGAATCCGACAAGGCCACGCTGGAAATTCCCGCACCTGCCTCAGGCACCGTGGCGAAGATCCTCAAGCAAAGCGGCGATACCGTCGCCGTGGGGGACGTGATCGGCCATATTGAGCCCGGCGAGGGCGGGGCGGCGCCGGCCCGTAAGCAGCAAGCCAAAGAGCAAGCGGCAACCGAGGACGACCAGCCGCAGGAAGAACCCGAGGAGGAACCGGCGGGAGAATCCGAGGACGAAGAGGCCGCGGCCGCCGCCCACGCGCAAGCCGCCGAATCGATTCGCCAGCCCCAGGCCAAGCCGCCCCGGCGCGGGCGGACGCCCGCGCCCCGCATCATTCAGCCGCGCGGCCGCAAGTCGGAACCCCGCCGCGAAAAAGACGACCACGAGAAGAGCCCCGCCGCCGACCGGATCGGCTTGCACTTGTCCGAGGAACTCGAAGAAGACGATGGCAGCGGAAATGAGGAAGGCCTGCTGATCAGTACGGACGTTCCCCGCCCGGTGGCGAGCAACGGCCAACGACCCCGGCAGCGGCCGCGCGAGGGGCGCGAGGAAGAGATCGTGCCGATGAGCCCCATCCGCCGTCGGATTGCCCAGCGGTTGGTCGAGGCGCAGCAGACCGCCGCGCTGCTGACGACGTTCAACGAGATCGACATGTCGGCTGTGATCGAGCTGCGCAACGAGCACAAGAAACTGTTTCAGGAACGTTACGGCATTAAGCTCGGATTCATGTCGTTTTTCGTCAAGGCAGTGATCGACGCCTTGAAGCACGTGCCGCAGGTCAACGCCGAAGTGCGCGAAAGCGACATCGCCTACTTCAACTATTTCGACATCGGCATCGCCGTGGGGGGAGGCAAGGGGCTTGTCGTGCCCGTGCTGCGCGATGCCGACCGGATGAGCTTCGCCGAGATCGAACTGACGATTGCCGATCTGGCCGAGCGGGCCAGAAACAACCAACTCGAGTTGGCCGAACTGCAGGGCGGCACGTTCACGATTTCCAACGGAGGCATCTACGGGTCGATGCTATCCACGCCGATTGTGAACCCGCCGCAGAGCGGCATTCTCGGGCTGCACGCCATCCAGGATCGACCCGTGGCCCGCGAAGGCCAGGTCGTGATTCGCCCCATGATGTACGTGGCCCTGACGTACGACCACCGTATCGTCGACGGGCAGGGCGCCGTGACCTTTCTCAAGCGCATCAAGGAAGTCGTCGAGGAGCCGATGCGGATGCTGGTCGAGATCTGAACCGGCCGAGCATTCGTAGTGCCTGGCGACCAGGTTTCGGGAAGGAACGTACGGTCCGCGAACGGCGGCCGCACGTTGAACCCGGCCGAAGACTCAGCGGCAGCGTGCACCTACGAGCGCGGAAGGCGGCAACTATGGCGCCGTTGCATCCTCGGGCGGTGGACCAGTCCAGCGGGCCGTGTTGATGGCGAAATAGAGGTTCGTAAACGGCGGCGCTTTGCGGCTGGCGTACCAATAGCGGAAGCTGCCGTCGGCCATTCGCAGCACGCATCCGCTGGTGACATAGTTCGATTCCCAGGCCCGATCGGGGGAAGGGCGCAGCACGGGGTTTTGCGCATGCTTGTGCCACGTGATCCCATCGAGGCTGGCCGCAAAGCCGATGGCCGTCGTCTGCTTCACGTCGGCCTGGTAGCTGCCGTACCACATCAGATACACGCCGTCGGCCTGGAGCACGCAGGGATACACTAAGATGCCCGATTCCCAATCCTGCGTGAAGTCGAGCACCGGCTCGGCACGAACGTCCCACGCGCGGCCGTCACCGCTGGTGGCATAGCGAATCTTCCAGGGACGCGTTGCGACGTCGACGTACCAGAGTTGATAGCCGTCGTCGCTCTTGAGCACGGTGGGGCAGTACACGTGTTCGAGTTGCGGTGGCGAAGGCTTGGCCCAATGAATGCCGTCGCTGCTGGTCGACTGGTGCAGCGTGTGCAGTTCGGTCTCGCCGAATGCCGTGGCGCTGAACCACATCCGCAGTTTGGCATCTTCGCGCAGCACGCTGCCGTCGGCGTTTCGCAGCAGCCCGGGAGTCAGCACGGAACGCTTGCCGTCGGCAAACGCCAGCACCGGGTTGTGGGCATACTTCTCAAACTGCTTACCATTAAAACTCGTGGCCAGGCCCAAGCGAAAGACGCGCGTATGGCGCGTTCCGCGTGACCCGCAGTACCAAAGCTGATACGCGCCGTCTTCCAGGGCGACGGCGGGGGCGAAAATGTGCGTATCGTCAAACGTGCCCTCTTCGCCGAGTTGAACGATCGGCCCTGGAGTGTCTTTCTCCCACTGCTGCGGACCGAGCCAGCGAGCCAGTTGCGGCGGTGTTTCGGCAGCGGCAGCCGACAGCATCAAGGTCGAGAGCAGGGCGGCCGTTAGAGCGCGCGTACCCGGAGTCATTGTGGAGAGTCCTCCAAAAGGTGCGGTCGAGGGAGTGAGTACAAAGTCGGCGACGACGCTGCTATTTCTTGGTCAGCTCGGCCGCCGGCACCAACTTGACGTCAAAATCCTTGAATCGCACCTCGGTGGGACCGCCCGAGTGCAGTTGCAGCGCCAAAATGCCCCGCTTGGCGCCCACGGGATCGACCAGGTCGACGCATAGCTCGCCGTTGATCCAGGTCTGGATCTTGTCGCCCACGGCCAGGATTTCGTAGGTGTTCCAGCCGGGCTGCACGTGCGACTCGCCGCTCTTGTCCCATAGCAGGGCTCGGCCGTGTTCTTCGTACAGCTTGCCCCACCAGCCGGCGCCGATGTCGGCCTGGTAGCCCTTGACCAGTCCATCGGGCAGCACTTCGCTGCGGAACTGGATGCCGCTGTTGCCGCGGTTGTCGACCAGTTGCACCTGGCAACGGAGACGGAAGTCGCCCAGCACCAGGTCGCTCTTGAGAAACTCGTTTTGCTTCAGTCCCGAGGTGCGGCCGACAATTTGGCCGTCTTCGACGCTCCATAGCGACTCGTTTCCGCTCCAGCCCGAAAGGTCCTGGCCGTTGAAGAGCGTCTTAACGTTGTCGGCCGTGGCCAGCATCGGCACCTGGGCCGGCGAGGCCAGGTAGGCAATCAGCGAACGCACCTCGACGTGGGATAATTGCTTCAGCAGGTCGTCGGGCATCATCGAGAGCTTGCTGGGCTGCATCTCGTCGATCTCATCGCGCGGCAAGACCACCAGCTCGTTGGCGGTTTGCACGGTCAGCGCGTCGTCGTCCTGCGACTTCACCAGCCCCGTGATCACGCGGCCATCGGCGGTGACGATGACGTGGGGTTGGTACTCCTTGGCCAGCACCGCCGATGGATCGAGGATGTTGGACAGAATGTACTCGAGGTTCGCGCGGTTCGAGCCGGTCAACTCGGGGCCGATCTTGCCACCGGCGCCGAACAGCGTATGGCATTGGGCGCACGTCTTGGCAAAGACGGCCCGGCCGAGCGAGACGTCGCGGCGCGGATCCTTTTTCCCGGCAAGCTTCGTGTACTCGGCGATCAATTTCGCTTTTTCCGCCGTCGATTCACGTACCGTGCCCCAATACTTGGCAATCCGCTCGTCGAGCGCTTTGTTCTTGTGGTTGCGCAACTGGCGAATCACGTCGGCGGACAAGTCACCAGGCGCGACCTTCTCGTCGCCCACGGCATCCAACAGCGCGGTGGCATAGGCAACGCGCGAGGCCAGCGTGTTGAGCGCGTCGCGCTTGTCGCTCAGGTCCATCTCGGGGTAGGCCTCGAGAATGACGCCGGGCGTGCGGTCGTGGTCGTAAGCCGCCAGGCCGCGCAGCACGGAGCCCCGCAGCACGCGCTCGTCAATCAGCGCGTGCAGCGTTTCTGGCAGTTCGGGATCGCGCGCCGCCAGCAGGGCATCAAGCGCACCGTTCCGCTCGGCCAGCGGTTTGTCGCGGTTTACCAGAACGTCGCGTAGCTTGGCGAGTGCCGCCGGGTCGCCGAACTTTAGCGCCAGGGCCGTGGCCTGCGCGTTGACGTCGTCGTTCGTGCTGCCCACCAGTGACGCGGACACGTCTTTCCAGCTCTTGGGCATCGGCACGTGGCGGCGACCTTTGAGCCCTTCGGCGATGGCGCTCAGGTAGCGAAGCTGCAAATCGGGCTTCTTGGCAGTGCGGAGCGCGGCCACGACCGCTTCTAGTGCCTCGGGCGTGCCGATCTTGGCCACGCGGCGAGCCATGTATGCTTGCACCAGCGGAAATCTGCCGTCGGCGGCGAGCTTCAACGCCCGAGCTGCGTCGACCTCGGCGAGCGGTTCGGCAGCGTACCAGTGCATTAATGGCAGATTGTGGTCGCCGTTGTCCTCGCTGCGCGCGAGCAGACCCGGCAGTAGGTTCCATCGTTGTTCCAGCGGCAACCGTTGCGCGGCCGAGCTGAGATACAGCCGCACGACGGGTGAGGGATCGCGCTTGCTCATCTCCACGAGCCGCTCCAGCACGGCAGGTGACCACGCACCACCCTCGCCGAGCAACTGAATCGTCCAAGCGCGGACGTGCGGATAGTCGTTTTCGAGCAGCGCGAGGCCCAGCTTCTCGTCGAGACCGCCGGTGACGTGCAGCGCCCAAACGGCCCGCAGCCGGCGGGTTTCTAGCGCATGGGACTGGGCCATCTCGGCCAGCTTGGCATGCACGGCCGGGTTTGGGCCGCGCTCCTGCAGAATGCGACGGGCATGACGCACGTACCAATCGTTCTGGTGGAGCTGCAGGTCGACCAGTTCGTCGTCGGAGAGCTTTTTCAAGTCCGGCGATGCAGACGGCTGCTTGTCCCCCGACGTGTACGACACCTTGAAGATCCGCCCGTTGGAGCGGTCGTGGATATCGGTGTCACGATGGTGGCAGGCATTCTTGTCGTACCAGTCGATCATCCACATCTGGCCGTCGGGCCCGTATTGCAGGTTAATGATCTGCGACCAGCGATCGCGGGCCATGCAGAAGTCGGGCGCCCGGTCGCCCGAGTAGCCCGAGCCCTTGGGCAGCAGCAGATCCTCGTTGAGGCGTTGGCCATGGATGTTGTTCATGAAGATTTGGTTCCGGTACCTCGCCGGCCAGGTGCCGCCGAGATAGACCATCGCGCCGGCATGCGCGTGCCCGCCGCCGGCGGCGTCGGAGCGGTTGTTGCCCGAGTGGGGCGTGTTGCCGATCCAGTGGCGATGCACAGCGATGGTCTTGATGTCGTCGTAGGTGTGGCGGTTGAAGTGCACGCCGGCCTGACGCTGGTAACGGCCGCCTTGAATGATGTGATACAGGTGCGGAATCACGCAGGCCGTGCAAAAGGCCTGGCCGTAGTCGTTGAAGTCGACCCCCCAGGGATTGCTCGTGCCGTGGGCGAACACTTCGAACTCGTGCCGCGTGGGGTGGTAGCGCCAGATGCCCGCGTTGATCCGCGTGCGGTCGTCCTCGGGTGTGCCGGGCTTGCCCACGAGAGAATGGGTGAACACGCCGTGACAGCCGTATAGCCAGCCGTCGGGTCCCCAGATAAAGGCGTTCAGCGTTTCGTGCGTGTCGTGGTAGCCCCAGCCGTCGAGCAGCACCTGCGGCTCGCCATCGGGCACGTCGTCACCGTCGCGATCGGGCACGAACAGCAAGTGCGGTGCCGCGCCGATCCACACGCCACCGAAACCCACTTCCAGACCGCTGACCAGGTTCAGGTTTTCGAGAAACACCTTGCGCTTCTCGAGTCGCCCGTCGCCGTCGGCATCCTCGAAGATCAGGATGCGGTCCTTGCCTTCGCCTTCGGGGGCGCGAATGGGATACGTGTATGCCTCGGCCACCCACAAGCGGCCGCGGTCGTCGATGGCCATCGCGATCGGCTGCATCACGTCGGGCTCGCCCGCACCGAGTGTCACCTCGAAGCCCGGGGGCACCTCCATGGCTTCGGCCGCTTCCTGGGGAGAAAGGCCGGCAAAGGGATACTCGTCGTCCGGAGGCACGCCGGGCGACGTCGGCAGGTCGGGCTTCTTGGCGTGAACCTTAAAGTCGTCGAAGTTGATGTGGCCCCAGCCACCGCTGGAAGCGTCGACCAGGCGAATGAACACGTCGCGGCCGATGTGCGGGCGCAGGTCGACGGCCACGGGCTTGAGCGTTTCGGTGTTGTCGCCCGAGCTCTTGAAGATCACCTTGTTCGTATCGACGCGCACCAACTCGACGCGGGTATTGTTGTTCGAACCGCCGGCAACGCGGAAGCTGGCCCAGGGGTGCGTCACGCGAAAGGGAGCCGAAGTAAGCGTGCCTTGGGGAGCATCGCTCAGTGCGACTTCAAAGCCGCCCACCCAAAACTGCCCGGCGTGCTCGCTCTTCATGCCCCGTCCGCGCGCGGTGACCGTGTCGCCGCGAACCGGTTGTTTGGCGAAAGCGTCGCCCTCGGCCACCCAGTGCTCGAGCGTGCCTTTCTCAAAGTCGAGGTTCAGCGGCTGGCCGTCGCGCCCCAGAGGGAGCTGCCCCGCCGGAGTCGCCTCGGCGGCGACCGCGCCGGTCGTGGAGAGGGCGGCGAGCAGGCACAAACAACCCAAAGAAACCGAGCGGGACATGGGATTCTTCCTGGTTCGAGGAGAGGCCCTACCTGGCGGTACGCTAAACCACTACCTTAGCAGACGGCCGAGCGGTTTTGGAGTCTCCGGACGCCCTTCGGCCATCCGCGGAAAACGTGAGAGCTGATCCATGTTCGCTTGGCGAATCACACCTTCCCTGCTCGCGCTTTGCGTCCTGTTGTCGTGCATCGTCGTGGGATGTGCTCCGACGGCAAACGAGCCGAACCTCGCGGAAGTGACGCACGATCGGCGAGGGGACCGCCAGTCCGTCATCGCCACATTCTCGATCGTGGCGGTCGATCCCGAGTCGGGCGTTTGCGGCGCGGCCGTGGCCAGCAAGTATCCGGCCGTGGGCGAAGTGGTACCGTACGTGCGCGGCGGCGTGGGGGCGTTTTGCACGCAGCATTACCACAACCCCGACTTCGGCCCCCGTACGCTCGAGATGCTGGCCGAGGGAAAGCCGCCGTCGGAGATTCTGTTCGAGCTGACGCGCGACGATCCGCGGGCCGACACGCGCCAGTTGGCCATCATCGATCACCGCGGCCGCACGGCGCAGCTCAATCCAATCGCGGCACCCGAGCGCAGCCTGTGGTGGGGCGGGATGAGCGGACGGTTCTATGCCTGCCAAGGCAACACGCTCGTAGGGCGCGACGTCGTCACCGCCATGGCAGCCGCCTACGAAACGACCGAAGGCACGCTCGCAGATCGATTGATGGCGGCGCTCGTAGCCGGCGACCGCAAAGGCGGCGACCATCGCGGGCGCCTGGCCGCAGGCATCGTGGTCGACAAGCCGGAGGTGGACGGCGACTGGCTCAACCTCCAAGTCGACAAGAGCGACGACGCGGTGCGCGATCTGGCAAACAAGTACGTCGAACTCGAGCACGAGGCCAAGGGCGAATGGGAGAACGACCAGCCGCCTTGGCAGGAGATGCCCGTGGAACGCGAAACCGTGCCAGCGGAGAACTAGCCGTGTCTGTCGAGCAAAGCTGGCATCGGTTTTCAACCGAGCGCTACCGGCCTATGATCAACGGTTCGAGGCAGCGATGAACTTCGCCTGGCTGGCGTGTGTCTGTCTCGCCAACGAGATCGCCAACTGCTTTATCCAGCTTTCCCGATGCTACGCCGCCTCGCCGATTCACGCTTCGTCACTCGTGCCCAGTCGCAACATCCGCGGCAGGGCGTGATCTATGGCGTGCTGTCGTACGGGCTGTGGGGCCTGGTGCCGCTATATTTCAAGACCGTTTCGGCCGTGGCGCCGCGCGAGGTGGTGGCCCAGCGCATCGTCTGGTCGTTTGTGCTGCTGGCCGGCATCATCACGCTCGTAGGGCGATGGCGCGAAATAGGTCCGGCCTTGCGGTCGCGGCCGATCATGGCGGCGCTGGGCACCAGCACGCTGCTGCTGGCATTCAACTGGTTCGTCTACATCTACGCCGTGTCGACCAACCAGGTGGTCGAGGCCAGCATGGGGTACTTCCTCAACCCGCTGGTCAACGTCGTGCTGGGCGTGCTGATCTTGAAAGAGCATCTGCGGCGCTGGCAGATGGCCAGTGTGGCTTTGGCCTGCGTGGGCGTGGCCGTGTTGGGCGTGCCCTGGATCGCCGTGTCGCTGGCACTGTCGTTCGCTTTCTACGGCCTGCTGCGAAAGCAGGTGGCCGTCGACGGATTGCTCGGGCTGTTTGTCGAGACGCTGCTGCTGGTGCCTTTTGCTTTCGGGTTCGTGCTCTATTTGCAGGCCGTCGATATCTCGGCGTTTCGGTTCAGCGACCCGGCGATGTGTGCCAAGCTGATGGCCAGCGGGCTGGTGACGTGCGTGCCGCTGCTGTTGTTCGCTGCGGCGGCCCGGCGGTTGCGGTTCGCGACGCTGGGGTTTCTGCAGTACCTGGCACCCACGATCCAGTTTCTGCTGGCCGTGTTCTTGTTCGGCGAACCGCTGTCCACGGCGAAGGTCGTTTCGCTGTCGCTGATCTGGACGGCCGTGGCCATCTATTCGCTCGACTCGTTGCGGATGCTGCGCCAGACGCCTACCCCGGCAGAAGAGGAATTACTGGAGCCGGCGCCGGCCGATGTTTAAGGCTATTCCGGGTGAAGCCACCGGAAGCAGTGCGGTTGGGGTCTGGGAAAGGTAGTCTCACGCGAATGGGACTGCGACCTGCAGGGAGGTGTCCGCACCATGCGACTGCGCAAGCTACCGTTTTTGACCGCTGCCTGGCGCCACCTGGTAGTGCTGAATTTCGACATTGAACACAGCGCGCTTGCCTCCTATGTGCCGAAAGGAACGGAGTTGGATCAGTGGCAGGGGCGGACGCTCGTGAGCCTGGTGGGTTTTCAGTTTCAAGACCTGCGCGTGTGCGGTTTGCCTATTCTGTTTCATCGGAACTTCGAGGAAGTCAACCTGCGGTTCTACGTGCGTCGTAAAGCCGCTGGAGGCTGGCGGCGCGGCGTCGTGTTCATCCGCGAAATGGCGCCTCGGCCGTTAGTGAATTGGGCCGCGCGCACCCTCTACGGCGAGAACTACCTCACGGTGCCCATGTCGCACCACGTCGAGAGTCCCAACGGCGATCCGCGGGCGCGGCATGCGTTGGCATACGGCTGGCGTTTCGACCGGACCGACTACAGCATCGCGCTTACGGCCGGAGGAGTGGCGGCCACCGCGGCACCTGGAACGCTCGAGGAGTTCGTCATCGAGCACTACTGGGGTTACTCCGGCGGCGGCGACCGGCCGACGATCGAGTACCGCGTCGACCATCCCCGCTGGAAGCTCTGGCCGGCGCACCAGGCTCGCTTCGAAGGCGATCCCGCCAAGTTGTACGGCGAGCGCTTCGCCGAGGCGCTGGGCAACCCGCCCTCCTCGGCCTTCTATGCCGATGGTTCGCCGGTGACGGTCTACTGGGGGGCGCGTGTGACGGACGACCGGCGATGACGCACGGTAGGGTCGATGAGGCCCCGTTCTTTTGGCCGGCGGCGCGGACCCTTTCGTCCTCCCCCCAAGTCGGTATACTGAAAGCACTTCGTCCGCGTAGCTCAATTGGATAGAGCGTCGGCCTCCGAAGCCGAAGGTTACTGGTTCGAGTCCAGTCGCGGATACTCGTCGACGAGGCCGGGCGCAGCGGCGATCCGAGCGACAGGCGGTCGCACTGCGCCGCGGGAATTCTAGCTGCGGAGGCACCGCGTGGACTCGAAGGTCTTGGCCGATGTGCTGGCAAAGCTCCGCTTCTCCGAGTCGCTGCCCGATGAAGTGCTCCAGCGCGTGGCCGCTGCTTCCAAACTCGAAGGCTATGCCGCCGGTTCGGTCCTGTTCCGCGAGGGAATGCAGAACGACGTGTTGATGGTGGTCGCCGTCGGACGCGTGGCCCTCGACATGCACGTGCCCGGGCGGGGCGAGGTGCGGATCCTGTCGTTAGGCCCGGGCGACATGGTTGCCTGGTCGGCCTTGTTGGGCGGCGGGCGCATGACCACATCGGCCGTGGCCTTGGACGATACGCAGGTCGTGGCCATTTCGGCCGCCGATGCTCAGGCGCTATGCGAAACGGACCCCACCTTCGGCTATCACCTGATGCGGCAGGTAGCGATGGCACTGGCCCATCGGCTGGTGGCCACGCGGCTGCAATTGCTCGACCTTTTTGCCGACACGCCGCCGGCGATTCCGCAGGGTCCCGACTGACAGCACGGTAGGGAGTTACTCGATGACGGCAGCC
The DNA here is from genome assembly GCA_003389325.1 of Planctomycetota bacterium. Lineage (GTDB taxonomy): Bacteria > Planctomycetota > Planctomycetia > Pirellulales > PALSA-1355 > LB-PLM-3. The sequence continues at coordinate 84,535 of QQVE01000051.1, read as the reverse complement.
GCCAAGCGGCCCCAACGCGATGGCCCCACCCTGTGGCTTGCTCGGGCCGACTTGCAGACGCTCGTGGACGTTCTCTGGCAAGAGGGATACCGCGTGATTGGCCCCACGGTAGCCCAGGCCGCGATCGTCTACGACGAGATCCGCTCGGTCGACGACCTGCCCCGCGGCTGGACCGACGAGCAATCCGGCGGCTCGTATCGGCTCAAGCGCCGCGACGACGAGGCTTACTTCGGCTACGTCGTCGGTCCGCATTCCTGGAAGCAATACCTGTTTCCGCCCCGGGCCACCGTGGCCGTGGCCGATCGCCGTGCCGATGGTTGGCACATGAGCGGCGTCGAACGCGACGAGCCGGCGTTTGCTTTTCTCGGCGCACGCGCGTGTGAGCTGGCGGCATTGGCCGTGCAGGACCGCACGTTTCTTGGCGACGACTATGTCGATCCGATCTACCGCGCGCGGCGCGAGCGGGCGTTCATCGTCGCGGTGAATTGCACGCAGGCGGCCAGCACCTGCTTTTGTACGTCGATGGATACGGGCCCGCGCTGCACCGGAGGGTTCGATCTGGCGATGACGGAACTGCCCGACGGTTTCACGCTCGAGGTCGGCAGCGAGCGAGGTGCGCGAATCGCCGCCCAATTGCCAAATACTGCGGCCGCGAAAGATACGCTCGCGCGGGCTGACTCAGCGCGGCAGCAGGCCGTCGAACAGATCAGCAAGCATCTCGACACGACCGACATCCGCGACTTGTTGCTGAACAACCTGGAACACGAGCGCTGGAACGAAGTCGCCACGCGGTGCTTGTCGTGCACCAACTGCACCATGGTCTGCCCGACCTGTTTCTGCAACTCGGTGAAAGATGTTGCTGACTTGCAGGGCGATCACGTCGAACGCGTCCGCGAGTGGGACACGTGTTTCAACTGGGACTTCAGCTACATGAACGGCGCGGTCGTGCGCGACCAGATTCGCTCGCGCTATCGCCAATGGCTCACCCACAAACTGGCTTCGTGGATCGACCAGTTCGACGTCTCAGGCTGCGTGGGCTGCGGGCGTTGCATCACGTGGTGTCCGGTGGGCATCGACTTGACCGAGGAAGTGGCTGCCATCCGGGAGACCGCACCATGAGCACTGGCGCCGCGGTGGCCAATCCGTGGCTGGCCGCGCCCATCGAGATTGCCGGCGTGACGCCCGAATTGGCCGGCGTAGCGACGTACCACATGCGGTTTCGCGACGCGAAGCGTCACGCGCAGTTCCGCTTTCGGCCGGGCCAGTTCAACATGCTGTATCTGCCGGGAGTGGGCGAGATTGCCATCAGCCTCAGCGGTGCCGGAGGGCTGGGAGGGACCTGGGATCACACGATTCGCGTGGCCGGCAACGTCACCCGGGCCCTGGCCGACCTTGGGCCGGGCGGCTCGTTGGGGCTGCGCGGTCCGTATGGCTCGTGGTGGCCGGTCGAAGAGACCGCCGGCGCCGACCTGGTCGTCGTGGCCGGCGGCATCGGCCTGGCGCCGCTACGGCCCGTGCTGGATGCCTGGTTGGCCGCGCCGAAACGATTGGGCCGCTGCACGTTGCTCTATGGCGGGCGCACCCCCGATACGCTGCTGTACGCCAAACAGCACGCGCGATGGGCTGACGCCGGCGTCGACGTGCAGACGACGGTCGATCGTGCCGACGTCGGCTGGACGGGCAACGTCGGGGTGGTTCCGCTGTTGCTCGATCGCATCCGCCCGCTTGTGCCCAAGAATACCGTGCTGCTGGTTTGCGGTCCCGAGGTGATGATGCGCTACGCGGTGCTCAGCGGTCTGGCCCGCGGGCTCGCCAAGGAACAGATTTGGGTATCGCTCGAGCGCAACATGCAGTGCGCCGTGGGACTTTGCGGCCACTGCCAACTCGGGCCGGCGTTCGTCTGCAAGGACGGGCCCATTTTCCGCTACGACAAGATCGAACCCTATTTCGACGTCGAGGGGCTCTAGATGCACAAGCCACGCCTGGCCGTCTTCAAGTTTGCCTCGTGCGACGGCTGCCAACTCTCCTTGCTTTCACTGGAGGACGAGCTGGTGGCGCTGGCGGCAAGAGTGGACATCGCGTTTTTCTTGGAAGCCAGCAGCCGCGTCGAGCCCGGTCCCTACGACGTCGCCCTGGTCGAAGGCTCGATCACGACGCCCGACGACGTGCAGCGCATTCGCCAGGTCCGCCGCGACAGCAAGTTCCTGATCACGATCGGCGCCTGCGCCACGGCCGGCGGTATCCAGGCCTTGCGAAACTGGGCCGACTCCGAAGAGTTCATGCGGGCCGTCTACGCTGAACCGTCCTACATCGCCACGCTCGACCGAAGCACTGCGATTGCCGAGCACGTACCGGTCGACTTCGAGCTGCGTGGCTGTCCGATTAACAAGGAGCAATTGCTCGAAGTTCTAGTGGCCTTCCTGGCCGGGCGGCGGCCGCGGACGCCGGTGCACAGCGTGTGCCTGGAGTGCAAGCGGCGCGGCACCGTGTGCATTGCGGTGGCCCAGGGCGCCGCATGCCTGGGGCCGGTCACGCAGGCCGGCTGCGGGGCGATCTGCCCAAGCTACGATCGGGCCTGCTACGGGTGCTATGGTCCGTCTCACCAACCGAACGTCGATAGCCTTGCCGCCCAGTACGAAGCCACCGGCGTCCCCCGCGAGGCCCTGGTGGCTGGTTTGCGCGGAAGCTTCAACGGGTATGCCCGTGAGTTTCGCCAGGCGAGCGACCGTCTGGCATCCGGCGGCGGGGCGGAGGAGTCTTCGTCATGAGCGAGACTCCCCGCACGATCCGCGTTGAGGCGCTGGCTCGCGTCGAAGGCGAGGGAGCGTTGAATCTGCGCGTGCGCGACGGAAAGATCGAGGCGGTGGAACTGAATATCTACGAACCGCCGCGGCTCTTCGAGGCCTTGCTGCGCGGCCGGGCATTGGAGGAGGTGCCCGACATCACCGCGCGCATCTGTGGCATTTGTCCGGTGGCCTACCAGATGAGTTCGGTTCATGCGCTCGAAAGAGCGCTGGGCGTGACGGTCTCGCCGGAGCTACGGCAGCTACGCCGACTGCTGTACTGCGGTGAATGGATCGAGAGCCATGCCTTGCACGTCCATCTGCTGCACGTGCCCGATTTTCTCGGCTACGACAGCGGGCTCGCGATGGCGGCCGACTTTCCCGACGAGGTGCAGCGCGGTCTGCGACTCAAGAAGCACGGGAGCCAATTGCTTGATGTGCTTGGCGGCAGAGCCGTCCATCCGATCAACGTTGCCGTGGGCGGATTCTATCGCGTGCCGCGCGCGAGCGAACTGGCAGCGCTCGTGCCGGATTTCGAATGGGGACTGCAGGCCGCCATCAACGTCACGCGTTGGGTCTCGGATTTCGATTTCCCGACTTTCGAGCGCCCCTACGACTTCGTGGCGCTCTCGCACCCCGACGAGTATGCGATGTGCGAAGGGAACATTTGCACCAGCGACGGACTCGCCATCGATGCGGCACAGTTCGCGGAGCATTTTCGGGAGCAGCAGGTTCCCCACTCCACCGCTTTGCAGGCAGTGCGAATCGAAACCGGCGCGACCTACCTCGTCGGGCCGCTGGCCCGCGTCCAACTCAATCGCCGACAGCTAATGTCGGAAGCGCGTCAACTCGCCGACGACCTGTTGGAACGGTCGTGTGCCAACCCTTTCAAGAGCATCGTTGCCCGCGGCATCGAAATCGTGCACGCCTACGAAGAGGCGTTGTCGATCCTGCGCGGTTCACCTGCTTGTGGTCAATCGCGTATGCCGTACGACTATCGCGAGGGCGACGGAGCCGCGGCCACCGAAGCCCCGCGCGGGCTGCTGTACCACCGCTACCGCGTCGACGCCGAGGGACGCGTAGCGGCGGCCGACATTGTGCCGCCCACGTCGCAGAACCAAGGGCAGATCGAAGACGACCTGCGGCACTTCCTGCCGGCAGTGATCGATGCTTCGGATGACGAGATCGCGGACGCCGCCGAACGCCTGGTTCGGTCGTACGATCCCTGCATCAGTTGCGCCACGCACTTCCTGCGCGTGAAGGTCGAACGGCAATGAGACCGTCGCAGACACTGGTAGTCGGTATCGGCAGCTCGCACGGCGACGATCGGGTGGGTTGGGAGATCGCCGACGCCGTGCTCGAGCGCGTCGACGGGCGGGCCGAAGTACGGAGGGCCCGCAAGCCGGCCGACCTGCTCGACTGGCTGGAAGGCATCGCGTCGCTCGAGGTCTGCGACGCCGTCGCGGGCGAGATCGGCCCGGGTTGCGTACGGTCGTGGGTCTGGCCGGCGGCCGAGATCGCTGGGGTGCCGTTTGCCGGCAGTCACGACCTGTCGCTTGTTGCCACGCTGGCACTGGCCGAACAACTCGGCCGATTGCCGGCACACGTGCGGATCTGGGGAGTCGGTGTGCACCGCGTGCAGGCATGGAGTCCGATGTCGCCGGCGGTTGCCGCGGCCGTCGATCGGGCCGTCGAGCAGATCTGCGCCGCGCTGGATGTTGCGCGAGCGCCGCAACCGTGATGCCCGCAAGCTAGTGCAACACGGCATCGAGCCAGTCGTTGACGAGCTGCGCGGGCCAGAGCCAGAGAATCAGGATTCCGCCCGCGATCGATGCGCCGAATACAAGCCCCGTGCGCAATGCCAGCCTGCGGTTGCCGAGCACCGCGGCGATGCCGCCCTTAAACAACAGGTTCACCAGTGCCGCCGTGAGGATCATCCGCCAGCCGATGTCGGCGGCCAGCGAATCCTCTGCCACGAGTCGGCCGGTAGAGAGCGTGATCGCGTCGAGGTCCGTAAGCCCTGAGACGGCCGCCACCGAGTAGAGCGCCGACGCATCGGCGTAGTGCTGCGTGACAGCGACCGCCAGTTTGACGACCGCCTACATGGCCCCGAACGCCAGGGCCGTCTTCAGTTCCGCCGGATTCTTCGGAGCCTGCACTTCGACATTTTCGTAGTTGCCCATCCAGTAGACGGTCAATGCCACGAGGATCGTCACGGCGAACATGACCATCAGCGGGGGCCCAACGTACTGAAAGTCTGGCGCGGCCACGACCGCCACCTCGACGAGCACGCGCCCGATGGCCACCGCCGATGCGATCGCGATCACCAGCGTGGCCTGGCTGACGGCCTGCGGCCCCTGCCGAGCCCGGCGGGCGAAGCTGACCGTGGTCGCGGTACTGGAGACGAGCCCGCCGAGCAGCCCACCCAGCACCGTCCCGGAGGTCGTGCCGACGAACTTGTAGATCACGTAGCCGGCGATGTTCAGCCCCACGATCAACACCACCATCAGCCAGATTTCGTGCGGGTTCAGCGCGTCGAACGGGCCGTAGTTCTCGTTGGGCAACACGGGCAGGATGACCAGCGCCAGCACGATAAACTGCATGATGACGCGGATGTCCGTGGCGCCCATGCCGCTCACGAACGCGTGCATGGGCCGTTTGAGTTGCAGCAGCACGGCCACGATGCCGCCCACCAACACGGCTACTCCGGCGTGGCCGAGCACGAGGTAGGCGCCGACGCCGTACATCACCAGAGCTGCGACCTCGGTCGTGAGCCCGGGCTCGCTGAGCCCGCGTCCGATCTTGGCCAAGTTCGCGACAAACAAGAGCACGGCCACGCCCACCGCGCCCGCGGCGACAGGCCACCCGCCGTAGGGCTCGCTGAGCATGGCCATGATCGTGCCGAGCAGCGTGACCAGCGCGAAAGTGCGAATGCCGGCGATTTGCGACTCGGCATGCTCGCGCTGCAGACCCACCAGCAGGCCCAGCCCGAGCGACATTCCGATCGACTTGAAGGCGTCCAGAGCATCCACGCGGTTGTATGTCCTCGCAATTTAGTTTGCTATCGCACGCCTTATTATGGTTGACGCAACCGGCCGCGCCAGCACAATGTGGCACATCGGCTCTGCCTCCGCGGCCGCACACGAATCCTTCGGGGAATTTTCGGATGAGTACGCCCGTTCATCTCAACGTGCGCGACCTGATGCACGCCCACGTGTATACGGTGCCGCCCTCCATGCCGCTGGACGAGCTGGAAGAGGAGTTTCTCGCCAAGAAGGTCAGCGGTTTTCCCGTGGTCGAAGAGGGGCAGCTCGTGGGCGTCGTATCGCGCTCCGACGTGGTCAGGCAACTGGCGCTTGAGCGCAGCCTGGCCGAATTGACCTCTGACTTTTACTGGGATCAGGCGGGCTTTCACGAGGAACCGGCCCAGTCGATGCGGCAGGTGGCCGATCGCGTGGGCCAGCGGATCGAGGATCTCCGCGTCGAGGACCTGATGAGCCGCCACTTGATCGTGGCCCTGGCCGACGACTCGCTGGAGACGGCTGCCCAGAAGCTGCTCGAGCACCATATCCATCGCATGCCGGTGGTGGACGCGGGGCGACTGGTGGGCATGATCAGCACGCTCGACTACGTGCGGCTGTTTTCCGAGCGTCGCGTGCAGGTCAGTCGCTAGACCGGGCTGTGCAGACGCGGCCTGCGTCAATCATGTTCCTCGCGGCGCAGCCGGCGATAGCGGCGGTTCAGTACCCACAGGAACGCCAGCAGGATGCCTCCTCCGCCGATGTATTTGGCTATCGGATAGTCGCCGAAGAACGCATTGAGGACTGCCGAGCCGAAGTACATCACCCCGGCTCCCAGCACGCTACCCAGTGCCACGCCTGACAGCGTGCGTCCCCGCGACATCCCCAACAACCGGCCGAAAATCGAGCCGCCGATGCTGCCGGTGGACGCCAGAGGGATCATCACGAACGCCACCACGCCCCAGAAGGTCGTTCGCCGCATCCACGGATTGGCAGCCAGCATCAAACGTCCCTCGGCTTCCAGTTCGCGCAAGCGCGAGCCGACGTAAGGCAACCGGTACGCAAACGCCAGGTGAAAGGAGAGTACGACGGCAACCATCAGGTCCATGTAGAGAACCATTGCCAGCAATTGCCAGGCGTGCAACACGCGCGGCGGACCATCGCCGCTCTCGCCCAGCAGAATGACGAAGCGCCCCAACAGGAAGAACGTGCCTAAGGCGGCAGCCAGCAGCCGGTGAAACGTGGTGGGACTCTGCACGTAGATGGCAGCCAGCAGTGCGGCCGAGAGCAGCGGCGGCCCGAAGAGCGTCGCCCACCAGATCCACGGATGCTCGCGGCGAAACTGCCGATCGACATCGTCCTCCCTCGACGGCGAGCGCGCATCTGCCGGGGCCATCAGTTCCGCTTTGCCTGCCGTCTCCGAGACGCGTGAGTCATTCGTGCACAGACGCTCGAGATCGCGCGTCACGGCCTACATCCACTGCGGCGGAGGCAGCGGCAGCACCTTGGGCTCCACGGGCGCCGGTTCATCGGAGGGCTTGTCACGAACCACGACCACCGGACACTGGGCGTGACGCAACACGTACTCGGCGACGCTTCCCATCAGCAGGTGCATCAGGCCCGACCGGCCGTGCGTGCCCATGACAATCAGGTCGCACTGCTGATCCTGTGCCAGCCAGCAAACGACTTCGCCCGGCGGGCCCGCGTGCAGGGCTCGCCGCACGGGCAACTCGGGGTACATCGGCTTGATGTCTTGCAGCTTGGCCTTGATGTTGGGATCGGCCGGCTCCCGCTGCCCGGCATCGTCGTACGACTTTGGCGCGTCGAAGGCGTGAACCAGGATCAACTCCGCGCCCATCTCCCGGGCCAGCTTTTCAGCGTAGAGCAGCGCCTGCGTCGACGTTTCGGAAAAGTCCACGGGGCAGAGGATTCGCTTGAACAGTGTCATCGTGATCTAGTCCTATACGAGACGTGTGGTCGGCATCGCCATCTGCCGCAGCACATGACTGTCTCTATTCTACCCTACTTCCCGCGCCTTCCCCACAGCGGCAACTCGCGGCGCGCGAAAGGTTAACGAGATGCAAGGTTCGTCACCCTTCACGCAGGCCGCCCGCACGAACAAGACCTAGGCTCGCTCTCTTGGCCAAGCCGTTAAGCAGATCCCACTGGCTAAGTGCCGGCGGTTATTCGCCGCCGGCAGCGCGGGCGAAGCTCGCCACGAGCGGATGTTCGACGTCGAAGTAGTCTGCGAACTTCATCCGAATCGCTTCGGTGTGCGAGTCGCTGTCGAACGTGATGTACTCGTCCTTGGTCAGGATCTTGTCGACGATCGTTTTTGCGCCGTAGTGCGTTCCGAACGGCGGCAGCACACCGAACTCGCAGTCCGGGCAACGCTCGGCAATCTCGTGCTCGGTGGCCAACTCCAACGGCGTGCCGCCCAGAAACTGGCTCAGCGCGTCGAAGTCGATCATGTGCGAGGCGGGCAGCACGGCCACGACATACTCATAGTCGTGATCGGCCCGCAGCAGCACGGTCTTGGCCACTTCGGCTCCCGGCGTGTGCAACGCCTGGGCGAGATGTTGTGCGTCGAACGTCGCGCTGTGCACGACGGTCTCGAACGGCACGCGGCGCTTTTCGAGGAGATTCTTCATCGTCATGGCTCGACTCCTTTACCTCTACGGGATGCCTTGCGGCGTCCCAAGCCTCTATTAAATACCCACCGTCCAACCCCACTTAAGTTGCAGTTTCCATGCCAAGTTCGCGGCGAATCCCCGCCGATCCGTGACGGTCGTTACCCACTGCGATGTGCGTGGCAGGTGCGATCGCAAGACCGGGGAATTGCGCAAACGGATGCCGATCGCTGTCAGGTCTGATAGCAATCGTTGGGTCATTTCGTCGCTCTGGCAAGGGGCACAACGTGTGCGAATTCGCTCGGATTACTGCACATCGCACAGCGCTTTGGCGGGGTGGCTTATGGGGAGTTGGGCGAGGAGTAACCGCAGCGGAGGAGGCCGGGCGGGGAGGGAGCGCCAAAGTTTCGCGGAGATGCACCGATTCGGGGGCGGCCGGCATTCGGATTGCTCTCACACCATTTCGAGGAACAATTGCCCCAACTCTGAAGGCGGCGGGGATTGTGATGATCACCTCCCAGACAACCTTGATGGCCGACGAGATGACTCAGGATTCGAGCGCACGCACCCAACGGGATGATCAGACGGCGGCGCTAGCGCGTGGCCGCCCGGTCACGCGCGCCGCAGAGACGCAGAATCCGGCGCGCGGCAATCCGAAACCAAGCGGCGGCTGGTCGAAAACAATCATCAATTTCGCGCTCGACACCGTGCTGTTGGTGATCGTCTGTACGCTGCTGTTCATTGCGGCCGTGCTGCGGTTCGTGTTTCCGCTGCCTTCGGCCTCGGCCGGCTGGACATTGTGGGGCTTCGGCTACGATGCCTGGTCGAACCTGCAATTCGCACTCGTCACGATCCTCGGTCTGGCCATCCTGCTCCACGTCATGCTGCACTGGTCGTGGGTGTGCGGCGTGATGATGACCAAGGTGCTCAAACGCGATCGCACCGCAGCCAAGCTCGACGAAGGGCAGCAAACCCTCTGGGGCGTCGGACTTCTGATCGCCGTGGTCAACGTCGTCGGGCTGCTGGTGGGACTGGCCTATCTGATGGTCCAAGGCCCGGCGCTCTGAGCCATCGCGCCGGGCCAGCAGACGAGCTCAGTCGCACATCGGACATGTTGCCGCGGTCTGCTGGCCCGGCAACTCCAGAAAACCCACGCCGCGGGCCGTCGATACCAGGCCGGTCAGCACGACGCACCAGGCGGCCAGGTAGAGCAGCCGCCGCCGACCGGCCAACGAGAGCAACGTCAAGCCGCCGCCGGTGAGCATCATCAACGGCACGGTTCCCAACCCAAAGGCAGCCATCGTTGTCAGGCCCAGCAGGGGATCGCCCGTGCCGGCGGCCAGAGCCACGTAAGCGTAGACCAGCCCGCAGGGCATCAGACCTGTGAGCACGCCTGCCAAGAAAACGCTCGAGAGCCGACGGTCGCGCAAGAACGTGCCCACGATGCCGCCCATCAGGCAGCCGAGTCCCACGTCGCCGCCGGCAGGGCTGGCCGCCACGGGAACTCCGGCCGGCGCCAGCGCCAGCCGCAAGGCACGCGAGGCGCGCCCCACCACGCCGGCGGAGACCAGTCCCTGGGCAATCAGCAGCACACCGGCCACGATTGCCACGACCGCCTGCACGTTGACGAAACCGCCCAAGTCGTCTGAGAGACGTAGTCCGCCAAAGCCTACTGCCGCGCCGAAGCAACCGTAGGTAAAGATTCGCCCCAAGCTGTAGATGACTTGCCTGGCGAGGTTCGCCGAAAGCCTGCGGGTTGGGGCGCCGATCAATAGGGCGAAACCACCGCACATGCCCACGCAATGCGCCGAGCCGAGCAGGCCTCCCACGAAAATAAGCGGCAGTTCGATCATGGCACGCAAGCCTCGGGGAGTCTATCGGCGGAGTCCTCGTCGGTTGCTCTCGAAGATACCGACTCCAAAGGCGCGTTTGAGGAACTAGCGTTGCCCGCGGTCGCTTCCGGTGGGGCACCGGCCAAGCGCAGCGAATTGCTCACCACGATCAGGCTGCTGAACACCATCGCCGCGGCAGCCCAGGCGGGATTGAGCCAGCCGGCTGCGGCCAGGCCGATACCGACCGTGTTGTAGCCGAATGCCCAAAACAGGTTTTGCCGAATCACGCGGACACTGGCCCGCGACAGCTCGAGGGCCCAAGGCACCCGAGACAGGTTGTCGGACACCAGGCACACCGCGGCCGCATCGCGCGACAGGTCCGCGCCGCAGCCCATGGCGATGCCCAGGTCGCTGGCGGCCAAAGCGGGCACGTCGTTCACGCCGTCGCCCACCATGGCCACGGGGCCGAACGCGCGCCGCGCCGCGTCGAGTTGGGCGACCTTGTCCTCCGGCAAGAGTCCCGCTATGACCGGAACACCGAGCTTGTCGGCCAATCGCCGCGTCCGAGCCTGCTCGTCGCCGGTGAGCACGGCCACGTCACATCCCAGCGCCGCACAGGCTGCCAACGCCTCGGGCGCCTCTTCGCGCAACGTGTCGGAAAACTCGAACAGCCCACGTACGCGGCCGCCCCAGCCAATCCCCGAGATCGACTGGCCCTCGACGCGAGCCGCCGCAACCGCTTGCTCGAGTTCGTCGGACAGCGCCATGCCCGAGGCCACGAGCCAGCGAACGCTGCCCAGTTGCGTAGCGAGGCCTTCGCCCCCGAACCGGGCCGCCACGCCTTGCCCCGGCGCCGTCGACAGATCGGCGGCAGACGCAGGCTCGCCGTCGACGATGTTCCCGCCATCGTCGAGGTAGCGAACAATGGCCTGCGAAAAAACGTGGGTCGACGCCCCGGCCAGCCGTGCCGCCCGCCGGGCCACCTCGATGCGGTCATGCTCGCCGGCCAGCAGCAAATGTTCCACGCGGGGTTCGGACGTGGTGAGCGTGCCGGTCTTGTCGAAGCGCAACGCCCGCACTTCGGCCAACTGTTCGAGCGCTTCTCCGTTGCGAAACAATACCCCGTGTCGGGCAGCGCCGCTCAAGGCGCTCCACACGGCCATGGGAGTGGCCAGGCCCAGTGCACAAGGACAGGCGATCAGCAGCACGGCCAAGGCCGCCATCAGCCCGGCTTCGATCCCCTCGCGCCAAAGGTGAAACGCGAGCGTGCCGGCGGCCACCACGAGCACGGCACTCAAGAACCACCGGGCTACGCGGTCGGCCACGCGCTCGTAGCGGCCCTTGGCCAGCCGGGCCGTGCGGACCATCTCGATGAGCCGAGCCAGCGAGCCTTCATGCACCGGAGCGGCCACGTCGATCAGCAGCTCGCCGTCGAGGCTGAGGCTGCCCCCGAGCACCTCATCGCCGGTGCGCTTGGTCACCGGGCGGCTCTCGCCTGTCAGCAACTGTTGGCTGACGCCCGCACAGCCGGCCGCGACGACTCCGTCAGTAGCGATCCGCTCGCCGGCCAGCACGCGCAGCCGATCGCCGTGCTCGATCTGCTCGGTCGGCACTTCATGGTCCTTGCCCGTCGTGTCGACGGCGCGCACGGTCTTCGGCAGCAGCGTTTCCAGGGCCGCCAGCGCCGCGGTCGCGCGCAGTTTGCCCTTGGCTTCCAGCCAGCGTCCGATCGTGACCATCACCAGCACACCGCAGCCCACCTCGAAATAGACGTGTCCCGATTCGCGCAGCACTGAAACGACCGAATAGGCGTAAGCCGCGGTCACGCCGACGACGATCAGCAGGTCGGCCGCGGCCACGTCGCGGCGGCGCGTGGCCAGGGCGTTTTCCGCCAGTGGCAGCCCGAGCAGCCAAAGCACGGGCAGGCTGAGCAGCAAACACAGATAGCGGAACAAGTCGGCCAGCGAAGCTGCCAGCGGTCCCGAACCGGCGGCGCGGGCGTCGTACAACTCGTGTGTCCATAGGGCCATCGTGAACATCATCACGTTGAGCGACAGAAAGATCGCCAGGCCCAGGCGGACCATGGTCCAGCGCACTTCGCCTTCGGCCCCGCTGTGACCGGTGATATCGGAGGCCAGGCGGCACCCAAAGCAGCAATAAACGGCTTCACCCTCGGGCACACCGTCCACGTCAACGGGCAGGTGGCAGTAGTCGCACGCGACCTGTTCGCTGCGGCGCTCGACGTCGCGCTTGCCGGTCGTGGAAGCCTGGGACTGGCTCATGGGGGCGATGTCAACTCGATGCGCAGCGCCGGAAACAGGAAGGTCAACGTGTAGTAGATGGCGAAAATCCAGAACAGCAGCCACATCAGCCGCACGTACCACGGAATGCGGTTGCCGGTGTAGTGGTGAAACTGGTGTTCCTTCTCGGCGGAAGCTTGTTCGGCGCCGGGCAGAGTTTCGTCGGTGGAGCTTTCAGTCATGCTCATGAGGGTCCCGGAATCGAGAAGAGTAGGGCAGATCGGCTTCGCCGGAGAGACGTCTGCCGAGAGATCCGCCGAACTGACCTCGCGAGTTCGGCGGCGCGCTGTGGTCGAGCCGTGCTTCGTTTTCGAGCATGGTGTATTTGGGCCGTTCGATATCGTGGAACATCCCGCTCATCACGGCCCAGCCGAAGAGAAACAAGAATCCCAGGCTGGCCAGCAGGTAGTTCAGGATCGGGCTGATGGCGAAGGCCCCGTCGGCGTCTCCCCGATAGAGCGCGATAAACTCAAGGAACTTCGTGCCGAAGCCGTACAGGCTGGGCACGAGAATCGCCAAAGCCATCAGGGCGACGACGACCGAACGCGTGTGGAACGGCTTGCGCTGGGTGCTCATGATTCCTGCGACTCCTCGGCCTCTTTCTCGATGCTCTCCTTGATCTCCTCGGGCAAGGGAATCGGTTTGAAGTCCTCGTAGTAGGGATAGCTTTCCAGCCACGATCCGAGCCACTGCACGTAGGTGATCAGCGCGATCCCGCGCTTGTTGGGCTTATCGGGCGAGCCGTCGAAGAACCAGGGATAGGCCGGCATCGGCGATCCGGTGGACACCATCGTCGGTTGGAAGAAGTGCACGGCGTGCCAGTCGTTGCCGCGGCGGCCCCCTTCGCGCGACAGGTCGGGCCCGATCCGCCGCGTGCCGAACATTACGGGCCGCTGCAGGACGTTTTGATATTCTTCGGTGCGCGAAACCGGTCCCCAGCGATCCTCCTCGCGCGACACGGGCCGCACGAACTGGCTGTGGCAGTGCCAGCAGGCTTCGCTGACGTAGGTGCGGCGGCCCAACTCCAGGGCTTCGGCACACTTCTCCTCGGTCACTTCGCCGTAGTACTTCTCGAATTGCTCGGGGTAGCGGTTGGCCAGGTTCTCGAACTGGTACATCAGGTTGCTGTTTTCCTCGACCAGTTGGGCCGTCGTTTTCTCGGGCAGATCGCGGTACATCAGCGCCGGCACCAGCGCATTCGACAGAAATGCGAACGCGAAAAAACCGAGGCCGGCGATCAGGAACACACCTGACTTGCTTTCAAACATGCGTCACAGGATCCTTTGAAAAACGACTCTTACGCCTGCGGTGCGACTTCCGCCGGCGGGGCTTGTTGCGTGCCCGTCGAGACCGGCACACCCTGGGCCCGCGAGCGGCGCCACGTCATGTAGATGTTGTAAAAGAAGCAGAGCTGCCCGGCGAGCATGGCCAGGCCCGCGAACACCCGCAACATCCAAAAAGGTTGCGAGCCGTCGACCGATACTTCCCAAGGCTGCAGCGAGGCCCAGTAGTATCCCTGGAAGGGGCCGAGCAGGATCAGGTCGGCAGCCATCACGAGCAGGCCGACCGACGACAGCCAGTAGTGATACTCGAGCAATTCCTTGCTGTACCACTCGGTGCGCCACAGCCTCGGGAACAGGTAGGTCATGATGCCCAGCAACCACAGGCTGAACACGCCGAACATCACCATGTGGGCATGGCCCACGACCCAGTCGGTAAAGTGGATCAAAGCCTGAAAGGTGAGCGTGGTCTGCATGGCGCACTGCAGGCAGGTCAACCCGTAGAAGACCATGCCGGTGTAGAACCAGCGTACCGGCAGGTTGGTGATCAGTTGCCGGCCCGAGCCCCAGATCGTGGCGAAGAAGTTCACGATCACCGTGGTGACCACCATTTCGACCGCGATGGTGGAGATGATCGCACCATACTGCAGGAACATCGGAATCGGCGTGTACAGGAAGTGGTGGATTCCGTTCAGCGGGTAGAAGAACGCCAGCCCCCAAAAACCCACCAGCGACAGCCCGTGGCTCCAGATCGGCTTTTGCAGCAGGATGGGCACGAAGTAGTAGACGAGTCCCCAGCCAAGCGGCGTAACGAACAGCCCCACGAGATCGTGGATGAACAATCCGCCCACGGCCCCGGCGCTGGTGCCGGCCAGCCAGTATTGGGGCAGGAAGTTGCCCATGGCATAGGTCAGAAAGGTCCACACGAAGGCGGCGATGAAGTACCACGCCGAGACGTACATCGGCCCCTTGGTGCGCACGATCGGTCCCATGAAGTTGACGGCCACGAGCAACAGCCCGGCCAGGGCCAAGGGATCGATCCAAGTGGGCGTTTCGCCCCATTCGATTCCCTGGGCTCCCAGCGAAAACGGCAGCCGCTCGAGCGCCGCGATATTCGCTTGCAACGTGGGTCCGAACACGATGCCGAAGAACGTGCACAGCAGCACCACTTGCCAGGCGACCAGAATGAACCACGACAGCCGCCGATCGAGCACCGGCTTGAGCACCAGCCGCGGAACCGACCAGTGCAAGGCGCCCAGAAAGGCGTTGGCAAGAAAGCCGTAAGCAACGACGTTGGTGTGAATCATCCGCCAGCGCCCCGGCGAGAGCAGCTCGATGCCGTTGAGCGGATTCCAGTGCACCAATTGTGTCGCCATCAGCAAGCCGGCCAGCATCGACAGGGCCAGGTACCCGAGCGCTAACAGGAAGTAGGCGACGACGATCGGTTCGTCAACGAGTTGTTCGTGGCGGGGATCCTCGGCTTTCGCCAACTTGTCGATCATGGATTCTCCGTTTGCAAACGATAGGGCGTGTAGCGTCCCAGCGGATAAACCAGGAGCATCGTCCAGCCAAAGACCAGATGCGTGATCGCCGCTACCCACCAGGGAATCTGGTCCACGATCCAGCGTCCGCCGAACAGCAGCGGTTGCAGCCACGACAGGATGCCGTAGAAGTTCACCAGCCACACGGCAACGGCCAACACGCTCACGACGATGAACCGCGTGAACCATGAGGCGTTGGCGGTAAACAGCGTGAGCACGATCTGGAACAAAATGCCGTACAACATGCCCGTGCCGATATACAGGCAGCAGCCGATGGCCAGGATCAGGCCATTGTCCACGGCGTCATAGTCGAGCGCTTGTTGGCCCATAGGGAAGGTGAGATAGACGCGAATCAGTTCGAGCGGCGGCTTGCCGAACATCAGCGCCCCGATCACGTTGACCAGCAGGCTGCTCATCGCGGCCACGCCGCCCAGGAAAAACCCGGTTGTGGCGTAGTAGGCCGTGTAGTAGCCCGAGGCCTGCCACTGGCCGACTCGGGCCGGGCTGCGCAGCTCTGCTTCGAGCTGCCGCACTTCGGCCCGCAGCTCCTCGAGCCGCTTCTGTTTGTCGACCACGTCGCTCATGACTTCGCCTCCGCGGACTCTTGCTGCGACTCGGCCTCGGCTTCGCCTCCTTCAGGGGCCGCGGCGGCCGCTCCCGGCGGAAACTGGACTCCCAGCCGGCGCTTCTCGGCCAGCGAAAGCACAAAGTGCGCTAGCTGCCAGATGGCGTCGGGATCGTCCGGAAATGCGTCTCGAAACGCCGGCATCGGCGTGCCGTTGATGCCCGAAGCAATGCGGCGATACACGTCGAGGGGCAATTGACCGCCGTGCAGCATGCCGGAGGTCAGGTCCGCCGCGGGATCCTTGTTGCCCCAGACGTCGTTGCCCACCTCGATGCCGCCGGCCAGCCCGCCGCGGCCGTCGTGACCGTGGCATTTGAAGCACTCACGCTTTTGAAACAGCGCCGCGCCGGCGGCCACCGACTCCGGCGTGATGGGCGGCATCTTGGTTTCCGGCTCGACGACATTTTGGCGAGCTTGCTGCCATTGGCTCTCGATCGTGTCGATCGCATCCTGCGTCATCTCTTCGTCGAGTTCACCCTCGGCGTCGGCCGTGGCGGCCAGCAGACGCTCGAGCTCACCGCGGTGGGTCAGGGCCAGCACGTAGTCGGTGACCGCCTCGAGATCCTTCTTGGGCAGACGAGCGAACGACGGCATCGAGGTCCCGGTCACGCCGCGCTCGATCGTGCGCATCAGGTCTTCGCGGCGCGGCTTATAGCCGTACGGTGTGGACGTGAACTTGAACACGCCCATCCGATAGTCGCGCGGGCGAGGCGTCAGGTATTGCGCGGCGAGGCCGTTACCGTCGCCGGAGACGCCGTGGCACTGTTGGCAGTGTTCGCGGTACACGGCGGCGCCGCGCTTGAGCATCTGTTCGTCTTGCTCGTCGGCGCCGATCAGCTTTGGATTGTTGGGCGTGCCGGCGTACTTGTGCAGTTGCTCGCGGACTTGCTCCTGAAGCTCCGGTTCGAGCTGCTCAACAAGGTCCGACGAAACGAATTGCGGCTCGGCCGCGCGCTGGCAACCGGCCAAAGCGACGCAAGCCACGGCAACGACCCACCCCCGAAAGCCCCAATGGGCCGGCGAGAGAGCCCTCGACCCGGCCCCAGCATGACACTTCCACATCCGGCAAAATACCTCCTTCGCCAGGCAATCTGCCCGAGTCGCGGTAAGCTCTGCGAATGCTCGCCGCGCTCGACCACTGCGAGCCTCGGGTGCGACCTGGCATCGGTCGTACGCAAGACTCAGCCCACACACGTTGCTCAGATTGTACATGGACTCACTGTTTCGTCGAGTTCCACGTCGGCGGTTTTGCTACCTTGGTAACACCAGCGAATGGCGCAGCCGGAAACGTATCCGCGCGGTGCGATTGGCAGGCGACCACCGCGCCTTTTCGCACATGTTGTGTGACTTGTCGTTGTCAACGCTTGACCGGGCTCGTTCGCACACCTGCGGCGAGATCGCTCGTTCGTGTGGCGGGCCATGTGGCGGGTCTCTCGCGGCACGAGGCGTCGGAGGTGGAAACGCGCTACCGCCCAAAAAAAATCACAAGCTACTCAACGGCCCAGGCCGGGAGAAACACCATGGTGTACGAGATGATCGCATTCGAGAAAGCCGATCGCGTCGCGACGATCACGCTCGCGCGTCCCGAGAAGCAAAACGCGCTGCACCCCCAGATGTGGAGCGAGCTGGACTCCGCCGTGGCCGACGCGCAGGCGGACGCGCAGGTCCGGGTGATCGTGCTCCAAGGCGCCGGCGATTCGTTCTGCGCGGGCTTCGACTTTTCGGACGGCCTGGCACACTACGACCATCTGGCCGAGCAGGATTACGACCCGGGAATGGACGTGATCGGCGTCACGAATCCGTACACGGCACCGATTCCGGCGTTCATGCGCTTGTGGCGTTGCTCGAAGCCGGTGATTGCCAAGGTTCACGGCTGGTGTGTCGGCGGCGGATCGGAGATGGCCTTGTGTGCTGACCTGGTCATCGCCTCGGAGGATGCACGTTTGGGCACGCCCTATGCCCGCGTGTGGGGCTGCCATCTGACGGGCATGTGGATCTATCGGCTGGGGCTCACCCGGGCCAAGTTCTACGCTTTGACCGGCGAATCACTCAGCGGGTGCGAGGCCGCGGAAATCGGACTGGTCAATTTCGCCTATCCGCTCGAGGAACTCGACGAGCGCACCCGATACTGGGCCGAGCGGCTGGCTCAGATTCCGCTGACGCAATTGGCGGCGATGAAGTTGATTGTGAACCAGGCGTACGACAACATGGGGCTGCAAGGCACGCAGTACCTGGGCACGATTCTCGATGGAATCATGCGCAACACGCCCGAGGGGCGGCAATTCGTTCGCACCGCCGACGAGCAGGGGGTGCGGGCCGCCGTGGCCCAGCGGGATGCGCCGTTTGGCGACTACAGTCAGGCACCAGCGGACCAAAAGCCGCGCCGTCGCGGTTCGTGAGACTCATTCGGTCGGAGGTGGATTTCGTGAGCGTCGGTATTCAGAAACAAACGTGCCGCCCCTGGCATATTCAGCGGGCGGGACTATGGCTCGTTCTTGCCTTAGGGGTCTTGGGCGTACGGGTCCAGGCCGAAGAGACAATCTACCCGGGAGCTTCCTGGTCGCACGTCGAGCCGTCGCAGTTGGGCTGGTCGAGTGAGAAGCTCGACGCGGCACGGGCGTATGCCGACAGCATCGACACCGAGGCGGTGATGGTCGTCGTCGGCGGCCGCGTGCTGGATGAATGGGGGCCCACGGATCGCCGGTTCAACGTGCACTCGATCCGTAAGAGTTTGTTGTCTGCGCTATATGGCATTCACGTGGCTGACGGAGAGATCGACCTTTCCAAGACGATGAAACAGCTCGGCATCGACGATAACGAGCCCTCGCTATCCGAAGAGGAGAAAAAGGCCAGGCTGGGCGATCTGCTCAAGGCTCGTAGCGGCGTCTATCATCCGGCCCTGTACGAGACCCAGGCCATGAAGGCGCGTCGGCCGAAGCGCGGCAGCCACGCCCCGGGCACGTTCTTCTACTACAACAATTGGGACTTTAATGTCCTGGGCACGGTGTTCGAGCGGCAGTGCAAGAACTGCATCTTTCGCGATTTCGCCGAGCGGATCGCCGAGCCGATCGGCATGCAGGACTTCCGCGTCGAAGACGGAGCCTACGTCACGGGGGCCGACTCGGTCTACCCGGCGTATCCCTTTCGCATGACGGCCCGGGACATGGCCCGCTTTGGGCTGTTGTTTCTGCGGGGCGGCAGGTGGGAGGGCGATCAGGTCATTCCCACGGATTGGGTTCGCGAGAGCACCACCTCGTACTCCGACGCCGGCGATCGCGGCGGCTACGGCTACCTGTGGTGGATCGCCGTCGACGGCCGGCATCTGCCGGGCGTGGAATTGCCCGACGGCAGCTATTCGGCACGCGGCGCGGGCGGGCACTATATTCTCGTGGTACCCGAATACGACCTGGTGATCGTGCATCGCGTGAATACCGATCATCCGCTGCGGCGCGTTTCTTCCGACGAGTTTGGCAAGCTCGTCGGCCTGATTCTCGCGGCACGTCCCACGGGTTCGTAGCTTCTTGGACGGCGTCAGTGGCACGTCGCCGTGGTGCCTCTTAAAATGTGACTCCGCACCCGCACGGGCGGGATAAGTTTGATCCAGCAATCGCCGCGCGATCCCAGGAGATAACCATGCACGTTTCACGGTTTCTTTCGTCGTTGGTTTGCTCGAGTGTCCTTGGCTGTCTGCTGGCCTGCACGCTGGTTCAGGCGGCCGAGAAGGGGACGCGCTATGCCCGCTTTGAAGTCGGCGGCACCACGTCCTACGGCATCGTGGAAGGAGACGAGGTTCGGCGCATCGACGGCGATTTGTTCGGCGAGTGGAAAGAAACCGACAAGACGTACCCGCTCGAGAGCGTCAAGCTGCTGGTGCCCGTGGCGCGGCCCAGCCAGGTGTTGGCCCTGGCCGGCAGCTACAAGAGTCACTTGGGCGGCAGCGACCACGTGACGATCATCACCACCACGACGCGCGTGACGACCGACACCAAGAGCGGCGAAACCGTCTCCGACACCACGACGACAACCGATATTCGCAAGCCGGGCGAAGTGCCCGAGAAGTTTCAGGAACCTCAGGTGTTCTTCAAGACGCCTTCCTGCCTGGTCGCCGACGGCGAGAACATCGTCATTCCGCCGGGCACCAAAGAGGTGCACTACGAGGCCGAACTGGTCATCGTCATCGGCCGCGAGGCCAAGAACGTCAGCGAGCAGGAAGCCAAGAAGTGCATTCTGGGCGTCACTTGCGGCAACGACGTGAGCGCCCGCGACTGGCAGAAGAACGACGTGCAATGGTGGCGGGCCAAAGGCAGCGACACGTTCGGACCGTGCGGCCCGTTTATCGCCTCGGGGATCAACTACGACGATCTGCTGATGCAACTGCGGCTCAACGGCAAGGTGATGCAGGAGGAAAACACCAGCCTGCTGATCCACAACGTGGCCAAGATGGTCAGCCACATCAGCCAGCACGTCACGCTGCACCCGGGCGACCTGATCTTCACGGGCACCTCGGGCACGACCAGCCCCATCAAGCCGGGCGACACGGTCGAAGTCGAGATCGACGGCGTCGGCACGCTCACCAATCCCGTCGTGGCAGCGCAGGGACGCTAACGGCCAGCGAAATCGGAGCCCGCGCTGCCCTCGCACGCCCTCATTGCACCCCTATTGCGGGTAGTTTGATGCTGTGCTAGGGTACCGATACATCTGTATAGTATCGGTGCTTGCGGGGGTGCGAGTCATGTACCATTTCGAGTTGCCTAAGGACCAGTGGCCGGAGTTTCCCGACAGGTGTGCCGTCTGCGGATGTGAGGCACCCGGGGGCGATGCGGCCGTGATGACGATTGCCGGAGATTCGTCGGCGCCGATGTTGCGCTCCGTGGGGCCCATCCAGTGGATGCGCATGCCCGTCTGCCCGATCTGTATTTGGAGCATGCGGCAGCGTGTCTGGCTGCGGATCCTCATCTTCTGGGTCGGCTTCGGTGCGAGCTTGGCGCTGGCGTGGTGGATGTCTGGCTGGCCCGCCTCCGGAGAGCGGAAATGGCTGTTCAAGGCCGCCGTCTATCTGGCGTGGGCACCCTGGATGTTGGTGCTGTTGGGGATCCACCTGCCCGTCGAGCTAACCATTTGCGACGATACACTGCGATACACCTTCAAGAGTCGGAGATTCTCCGAGGACTTCGCCGCGTTGAACGACGTGGAAGCGACCGACGATCGATCCGAGGAAGAGGCCATGTTGCCGCCCGACGATTGAATGGGGCTAGGCGAACAACTCGGCAATAGGCTCGCCGCGATCGGTCAGCGGCACGGGGCGATTGCCGGCGTAGAGTTCCTCGCGGTAGTCGATCCCGAACGCGGCAAATAGCGTGGCGAACCAATCGGGCACCGACACGCGGCGTCCCAGGGCCTTCATAGCCAGATCATCCGTCTCGCCGATCACCTGACCGGTGCGCAACCCGCCGCCGGCCAGCACGCAGGTGAACGCCTCGGCATGGTGTCCGCGGCCGCCGCCGGCGTCGAATTGGGCCGGACGACCGAACTCCGTGCCGATCACCACCAGCGTCTTGTCGAGCAGCCGCTTTTCTTCCAGATCGGTTAACAGCGTGGAGAATGCTTGATCGAGCGAGTCGATCAGCAGGTGTTGTTTTTGCTGGCCCTGATTGTGCGTGTCCCAGCCGGTGCCGTTGACGAAGCCCATGTTGAACGACACTTCGACGAAGCGGCTGCCGCGTTCGACGAGACGTCGCGCCAGCAGACAGCGCTGGCCGAATTCGTCGCCGTACGCATTGCGCAGGTCGCTCGATTCGCTGGTCAACTCAAAGGCGCTTAGAAACTCAGGGCCGGCCAGGTCAAAGCCTTTGCGGGCCGCCTCGATATAGTTTGCTACCGCGTCGCTGCCCGTGCTCGTGTTGGCGAACTCGCGCTGGGCCGTCTCGAGCAGTCTCATCCGCCGCCGGTGCCGCTCGTCGTCGACGCGCTTCGGCCGGGTCAGCCCGCGCGGGCCGCTTTCGGTATCGGTCAGGTAGACGAACCCGTAGTTCGGCCCCAGGAATCCGGGACTCCGCCCTGGCGTGGGGTGGCCCATCAACACGTAACTGGGCACGGCCTCGCTGATCGGTTCTTTCAGGTAGGCGATCATCGAGCCCAACGACGGATAGACGATCGTGCCACTGGTGGGCCGGCCCACGTGCAGCCGGTAGGAAGCCGCGGCGTGCTCGTCGATCTCTTCGTGGTGCAGCGTGCGCACCAGCGCCACGCGATCCATCAGAGGTGCCGTGCGTGCCAAATGCTCGCTGACCTTCACGCCATTGATGGCGGTGGGGACCGAGTCGTATGCCGAGCCGGGATCCTTGCGCCCCTTGCTGCGGCGCTTGGGGTCGAACGTGTCGATCTGTGCCGCCCCGCCGCCGAGCCAGATGAAAATGCAATGCTCGGCGCCGCCCAGCGGCGGCTCGCCTCCGGCTTCGGAGGCCAACAGCGGTGTTGACCAACCGGCCAGGGCGCCGGCCGCTCCCAGACGGGCGGATTGTTCGAGAAATTGGCGTCGGGTGGGCTTCATCCGGCTTATCTCCGCTAGGACGGCACGCTCTACGGAACGAATACGACCTCGGGCGAATTGACGATCGCCCATACCATGTCTTCGGCACGCTCGCGCCAGGCGTCGGTCAGTCGACGCGTCGGCGGATCGCCTTTGCCGGCCAACTCGAGTCGCTCGATGCCGATCCGATTGGCTTCCGCGTCGAGGTTGTTGGCCCACGACAGCGGAGAACGATCGACCTTGCGCTGCTGGGCCGATTGGCCCGTGCGACGATCTTGGTAGCCCACAGCGAGCAAGGCGCCATACCGCTTGCGCTCGGCCTCGGTCGGCTTCCGACTCAGAAAACGCAGCATTAGCTCGTCGACGAGCTCGTCGACCGGTCGCTCTTCCAGGCAGATGCGCACGAGTTCCCCGTGATCGGCGAAATCGATCGCCCGCGCGGCGGCCTCGCCGTTGGCCAGCACGAGAGGCGAAAGCGGCGTCACTTCGGGTTCGCGCTCGTTGATCGGCTCTTGCCGGTTCTGGTGCCAGCCGTAGGCCATCAGCAGGTCGACGACCGATTGGGCTCGCGGCAGCGTCATCGAGGGTCGCTCGCGCTCGTTACTCGGGCAGGCGAACTCCCAAGCCCGCAGCGGCGTGCCCAGATTGAAGAAGCTCTTGGCCGACATGCGTCCATCGGGATTGACGCACAACTCTTCGGAGTCGAACGTCTTGCCCACAGCATGAAAAATCGAGTCGGCCAGTTGTTCGGCAGTCAGCCGTCGACGGGTTGCGGCCGCAAACAGTTCCTGAGCCTCATCGGCCGAGTCGCCTGAAGCGAAGTCGCGCTGATAGGCCCGCGAATTGAGGATCAGCCGGGCCACGTGCTTGATGTCGTAGCCGTTGCGAACCAGCTCGTCGGCCAGGAAGGCCAATAGCTGCGGATGGCTGGGTTCCATGCCCTCCCAGTCGTGCACCGGCTCGACCAGGCCGCGACCCAGATAACGCTTCCATAGTCGATTGACGAATACCTGCGCGAACCGTTCGTTCGACGGATGCACCAGCGTATAGGCCAGCCGCGAGCGCAAGTCGTCGACGTCACGGGCGAGCGGCTCATCGAGAGCTTCCTCGCCGGCCATCAACGAAGCAAACGGCCACTCGGGCGATACGGGCTCGCCCGGCTTAAGGCTTACGGTGACCGCCATGTGTGCCAGTTGCTCGGGCGTGCCGGGCACGGTGCTCGACTTGGGCACCGAGAGCGGCTTGCCGGCCAGCATGGCCGCCAGGCTGAACAGATCGCGCTGCGTCGATTCGTGCGTCGGAGCATCGTGGCAGCGGGCGCACTTCATCTCCACGCCCAGAAAGGCCGTGCCCACGATGTGTGCCTTGTGGGCCATCGGCACGTCGTTGTTCGTGGCCTGGGCAAAGCCCGCAGGCCCGCCCGCGGAAGGCCCGGCGTCCATCTGCACCAACTCGGCAACGAGGCGGTCCAGCGGCTTGTTGTCGAGAAACGACTCGTGCAGGAACCAGCGAAACGGTCCGCTGTTGTTGAGCGTGGGTTTGGTCAGCCCGGGGTTCTCGGCCAGCACGTGCTGCCAGTAGCCCACCCAATGGTCGGCCCAACCGGGATCGGCCAGCAGGCGATCGATCGCCGCGCTGCGACGCGTTTCCGGGGGATCGGCCAGAAAAAGCTCGACTTGCCGGGGCGAGGGGATCACGCCAACCACGTCGAGCGACAGGCGACGCAGAAACGCCAGGTCGTCTACCAAGGGCGCCGGGTCGAAACCTGCTTCTTCGAGACGGCGCTGGATGAAGCGGTCGACGGCGTTGTTCACTTCGGCATCATCTTCGACCGTCGGCGGTTCGACCTGCGGCGATTCATCGAGCAGCTTTCGTGCGGCCGCGTGTCGATCCTCCCACCAGGCGTCCTCTGCTCGCGAGATCGCTTGTCGCTGCTCCGCTTCCCACGAGCGGCGTCGGGCTCGGTCTCGCTCCAGAAAAGCGAACCAGCCGGCATCGTCGAACTTGCGATGAGCGACCGCCGCACCGGGAGACGCCTCGTCGAATGCCCCCAGCAACTGGTAGTGCGCATCGCCGGTCTGGCGGGCCACGACCAACTCGCCCATCTCGGCCGGGCGCCCGGCGATGGCCGTCGCGGCGAATACGGAGAAAACGTGCGGCAGGCCATCCGACTCGAACGTGATGATCTTCTCGGAATGGGCCGCCGGCAGCGACAGTCGATCGGGCGACTGCGGCTTGAGCTGGTACACCTTGCCGTGGCCGTTGCCCGAGACCTTCAAGAACGGGTTCTCGGCCACGAGATCCCCGTCGATGTACAGCCGCGCGGCGTTGAGCGAGCGCAGAGCCAGCTTGTGCTGCCCCGGCGGCAACGTCAGCCGGGCATAGCCATGGACCAAAATGGGCGTGGGCCGGTCGACGATCAATCCGCGGCGATCGTATTTGCGCGGCAGTTCGGTGAGCGCAAACACGTCGGACTCGTAGAGCGGCTGCCGCTCGTGCGGCCGAAAGTCCCAACTGTTGACCACAGCGGCGCCTTCGAAGATGTCGAATTGCACGTGGTCGCTGGGAGCCGACTCGGCGGCGGCATCCACCAATGCTTGCATCTCGTCGCGGCGGTGAATTCGAACGTGGCGCTTAACGTCGTCGGCCGTTAGCGCGCGGCGGTAGATGGCCACTTCGTCGATCGCGCCGACAAACGTAGCTCGGCCCGACATCGAGGAGCCGATCCACAGGTCGTCATCGTCCACGATCGGGCGTTTGGTCGTCGGGCCGCCCAACTCCCAGCTACCGCCGGTCGGGCGCCCGTCGATAAAGCCCTTGATCGACTCGGGCTTGCCGAAGGTGTAGGTCAGCGCGACGTGATGCCACCGCCCGTCGAGCGGCACGCTGGCTTTCGAGGTCCAGCGATGGCCGTCGGCATTGTGGCTGCTGCTCTTGTCCGGCGTTTCGGCATCGACAAAGAAGAAGCTCAGCCGGGCCGTCGTGCTGCTGTTAGCCAGGCGGAGCGAGTAGTTCTGATTGCGGCTACCGTGGCCTGGCTTCAAGGTGCGCCCCTTGCCCACGATATAGCTGTAGCCGGTCTTGGAATGAGCGGCCGGCTCGATCCAGGCTTCGATCGTGAGAGCGTCGCCGTTGTCGAAATCCAGCGGGCTGTTCTCACCAGGATCAGCCACGCGCAGGTAGTTGCGCCCCGCAGGCAGCCGAACCGCTACGTTGCCCGAGGCGAAATCGGGAAACGCCTCCCCGCTGGGGCCCACGGCATCGAGCTGCACCTTGCCGATGGGTAGCGCCGAGAGACCGTCGCTCGAGTCGGGCGCGCTGCGGTTGATCACCGCGGACCCGTCGGCGCTCATCCGCCACCAGCAGACGGGGGCGTCCTTCTCGACGAGGCTGGCATATCGTGAGGTATCGCTGGAAGTCGCCGCTGTCAAAGGGCTTGACTTGGGGGTCCAAACGGCCGCCAAGGCAACCAGCGGAATCAGAAAAAGGCGCGTCCAGGCTGGCGGTGTGGGGATGCCCATGCGTCACGATCCTGGGGAGTGATGGTGTGCGGAGGGAGCCGCTTGGGCGGCCCCGTCATCATATCTTCCCCGTGGGGGTGTCTTCAACCGCGCCGCAGCCGCTCGCTGCACGTGGCATCTAGCGCTTCGCACGGCAGCCGCGAGCCCGCGGTGACCCGCATAACCTGAAGTTCCCGCATGGCTGGATCCTGATGCGCGAGCACGCGCGCGAGCCCGACCGCATCACGCAACCTAGGACGGCGGCTCGTCCTAGGTTTGATTGGGCACAACGCGTTGTCGCGACTCCGACAATTGCGCGCACTCGAGTGCGAGTTCCGCCGCCGCTGAAACGCGTCGACCAACGCGATCGGCTCGCGCGCCAGACCGACCTTTGCAATCGTACGAGGGTTCTCGACAATGGGCGCTTCATCTGCCACCGAGCCAAGAGCCGGAGAGCAAGACATGCACGCACAGCAAATCGAAGTTCCCCCGGGAGCTTCGCCCAATGGGCTGAGCGAAAGCGAAGTTCAACATCGCCGCGCGAAGTTCGGCTACAACGAACTGCCCGAGAAGTCGACCAATCCGGTGCTGAAATTTCTCGGATACTTCTGGGGGCCGATCCCCTGGATGATCGAAGCGGCCGTGCTGCTCTCGGCCATCGCGGGCGACTGGGAAGACTTCTTCATTATTCTCCTACTGCTATTTGCCAACGCGGTGGTCGGCTCGTGGGAAGAGATGCAGGCCGGCAACGCCATTGCCGCCCTGAAAGCCCGGCTGGCCCTGCAGGCCAAGGTAAAACGCGGCGGCCAGTGGCTGGCGGTGGCGGCGCGAGACCTCGTACCCGACGACTTGATCCGCATTCGACTGGGCGACATCGTGCCGGCCGATGCGGCCCTGCTAGCGGGCGATCCCATCGAAGTGGATCAGGCCGCGCTGACCGGCGAGTCGCTGCCCGTGACGCGCAAGACGGGCGAAACCGTCTATTCCGGCTCGGTTGTGCGGCAAGGCGAGATCGACGCCGTGGTCACCGGCACGGGCGAGCACACCTACTTTGGCAAGACGGCCAGCCTCGTAGCTTCGGCCCACACGGTGAGCCATTTTCAACAGGCCGTGCTGCGGATCGGCAACTACCTGATCGTCATCGCGCTGGCGATGGTGGCCTTGATTCTCATCGTGGCCTTCGCACGCGGCGACCACACGCTTAAGACGATCCAGTTTGCGTTGGTGCTCACCGTGGCCGCGATTCCCGTGGCCATGCCGACCGTGCTGTCGGTCACGATGGCGGTTGGCGCACGATTGTTGGCTGCCAGTCAGGCGATCGTCAGCCGCCTGGTGGCCATCGAAGAATTGGCCGGCATGGACTTGCTGTGCTCGGACAAGACCGGCACGCTGACGAAAAACCAACTGGCATTGGGCGATCCGTTCGTCGTGGAAGGCGTGTCGCCGCAGGATCTGATCGACAGCGCGGCCCTGGCCTCGCGTGGCGAGGATCAAGACCCGATCGACATGGCCGTGCTGTCGAAGGCCAACAAGGATTCGGCAATCGCCAAGGCGCAGGTCACGCATTTTCAACCGTTCGATCCCGTGCACAAGCGCACTGAAGCCACGGCCACGGCTTCCGACGGATCGACGTTTCACGTCACCAAGGGCGCGCCGCAAATGATTCTGGCTCTGGCCGACGATGGCCAGGCATTGCAGCAACAGGTCGAGGAGGCCATAGGCGGCTTCGCGCAGCGGGGATTCCGCTCGCTGGGCGTGGCTCGCAGCGACGGCAATGGCCCCTGGCGATTCCTGGGCGTGTTGCCGCTATTCGATCCGCCGCGCGACGACTCGGCCACCACGATCGAGACCGCCAAGCAGATGGGCGTCGACGTCAAGATGGTCACCGGCGACCAGGTGGCAATCGGCCGCGAGATTGCCGGCCAGGTCGGGTTAGGGACCAACATCCTGGACGCTGCACTATTTGCCGACGAGGCACAGACCGATGCGTCGCTTGCCGAGCGCGTCGAGGACGCCGACGGCTTTGCCCAGGTGTTTCCCGAGCACAAGTTCCGCATCGTCGACGTCCTGCAAAAGCGCGGTCACATCGTGGGCATGACGGGCGACGGCGTGAACGACGCCCCGGCGCTCAAGAAAGCCGATGCCGGCATTGCCGTGTCGGGTGCCACCGATGCAGCCCGGGCCGCCGCCGACATCGTGCTGCTGGCTCCGGGCCTGACGGCGATCATCGACGCCATCAAGGAGAGCCGCAAGATCTTTCAGCGAATGAACAGCTACGCCATCTATCGCATCGCCGAGACGATTCGCGTGCTGTTGTTCATGACACTGTCGATCATCGTGTTCAATTTCTACCCGGTCACCGCCGTGATGATCGTGCTGTTGGCCCTGATGAACGACGGGGCCATCCTGTCGATTGCCTACGACAACGTCCGCTACGCCAGCAAGCCGGAGGCGTGGAACATGCGCCGCGTGCTGGGATTGGCCACGGTGCTGGGTGTGGTCGGCGTGGTCGAATCTTTCGGGCTGTTCTATCTCGCCGAGCGATTCTGGGACTTGGATCGCGATCGCATTCAGACATTGATCTACCTGAAGCTGTCCGTGGCCGGTCACTTGACCGTGTTCGTGGCACGCACGCGCGGACCGTTCTGGTCGATACGGCCGGCCAACGTGCTGCTGGCTGCCGTGGCGGGCACTCAGCTCCTGGCCACGGTGATTGCGGTCTACGGCTTCGAGCTGATGACGCCGCTCGGTTGGGGCTGGGCAGCCGTAGTGTGGGGATATGCCCTGGTCTGGTTCCTGGTCGAGGACGCTGCCAAGCTGCTGTTTTACCGTTTGACCGGCGACACCCCAGCAAGCACCGACGGCGACGAAGCGAACGCCCCTTCGACAGCGGCCGCCTGACGCTGCCCGAGGGCTGCACCAAGGGGCCGGCTGCCTGAGGGGCACTCGCCGCGACGAAGGAGATATCCAGCAGGCGCGCTTAGCGGGCTGCGCGGCGGCGACGCCATCCGGCGACAGCCAGTCCCACGATACCCATGCCCGCCAGCGCCATCGTCGACGGCTCGGGCACGATCGTGATCGTGGCGATCACGCCGTCGGCAGGCACAAGGTTCGTGAACTCGTAGCCCGTGGCGGACGTGAGTCCCAGGAAGCTACTAAGGTAGTCAGCCGCGCCGGCCTGTCCGAGGAACAGCTCGACGGTGCCGTTCTCCGTGGTGCCGAGCGTCGCATCCACGCCCAGAACGAAGGCCGGGCCGTCGGTGGCGTCATTCACTTCCGTGCCGGCGTCCCAGACGTTGCTGCCCATAACCGTGATGGTCAGTGGACCCACGAAATTGCCGCCCGCGTCGAACACCTCGATGGCGGTCGGGTTGCCGTTGCCCATGAACAGGTCGTTGGACGGCACGATCATCGACAGGAAGCTCAGATAACGTTCGCTCGTGGGATTCGGGACCGAGAGCGTTGTCGATGCCACGGCTCCGGGCACGAACGGACCGCCGGCGGCGAGCGTCGTTTGCGGGCCGACGCCGGTAAACGCCGTCGTGATGGGGGCGGTGTCGCCGAGCTCGGCGACGGCCTCGACCGCGGCGCTAGCGGCGCTGCCCGAATCGAAGGTGTCAAACGTGCCGTCGTGAACTCCGAGCCAAACGGGCGTAAAGGCGCTTCCGCCGGCGGCCATGTTGTTGGTAATCGTGATTCCCAAGTCTGCGGCGGCCAGCGGCGACGCGGCAAAGCTCGCCAGCGACAGGAATCCGAGGAACGCGTAAGTGTTGCGCATCAGGTCAGGCTCCTCATGGTCTGTTCATTTCAAGGGGATCGTCATGTCAGGGGCGCGCACCGGGAGCGGCAAGCGCCTTCGCAAATGGATGGCAACGTGCGGCGTTGAGTGTCCGCACGAAACGTTTGAAGAAAGCTGCAAAGAGGGTTCGCCGCGAACGCCTTCAAGGTGTCACGGAGATTCCTGTTCGAGTGCTGCAATCACTGGCGGTACCAATCGAGACATACGGTTTGGTCGCCGGAGGCGGCGAAATTCCTGCCGTTGGGCCCGCGTGGCGACTGCCGCGACGGGCCTGCACGGCCGGGAACAATCGCCGTATTAGTCGTAGTGATGTGGCCGGCGTTACAGCCTGCCTGGTGAGGTTTTTTTCGCGGCGGAAGCAGCCCCGTTGCGGCTTGACCCGTCTCGCACAGCAGGGGAGGATTTGATTGACGGGATAGAAACAGGCGCGCGGCGCTGCACTCGCATGCATTCACCGAAGACGACAACCCGCGCTACCGAGAGGCCGGCTTGCGACAGTAGCACGGAAGGCGTACCCTTGGCCTCGGCAGAGAATTGGCTGGCAGAACACGGCGATGCGCTATTCCGGTACGCGCGGATGCGCGTGGGCAAGCGGGAAGTGGCGGAGGATCTCGTGCAAGAGACGTTCCTGGCAGCGATCAAGTCGCGCGAGCCGTTTCGCGGCGCTGCTAGCGTGCGCACGTGGCTCGTCTCGATCCTGCGCCGCAAGATCGTGGACCACTACCGCAAGGTCTCCGCGGCGCGGGCCCGCGCCGGGGAAGAGGCCGCGTCGCTGGGCGATTCTTCCGGCTGGTTCACCGCCGACGGCTTGTGGCAGCAGGCCGTCGCCGACTGGCCGACGCCGCCGGAGATCCTGGAAGCACGCGAGTTTTGGAACGTGCTGGAGGGTTGCCTGGCCAAGCTGCCGCGCACGCTAGCCAGCGCGTTCGTGTTGCGCGAGCTGGAGGGGATCGAGGCAAGCGCGTTGCAGCAGGAACTCGAACTCAGCCCGGGGAACCTGAGGGTTCGCATGTTTCGGGCGCGGCAATTGTTGCGGAAGTGTCTGGAAAAGCACTGGTTTGAAATCGAGCGTCGGTAGGGGTTGCGTTGGGGATGAAGATCCTGTCCCGCGTGAAATACATTCTGACACTCTCCTGCCAGTCGGCGGCCGAGCTCAGCTCGCGCCGGCTGGACGAGCAGCTTTCGCTGGTCGATCGCCTGGCCCTCAACGGGCATCTGCTCGTGTGCGGAGGCTGTCGCCGCTTCCGCAAGCAAGTGGCGTTTCTAAGCGAGGCGACACGCCACGTGGCGGCGCGCTTGGAAGAGGCTGCCGACTCGGGCTTGTCGGAAGAGGCCCGCGTACGGATTGCTCAGACGATGCACGACGCGCAGCGCGAGTCGTAGCCGCTCGCGCCGCGCCTCACGCGGCACTTCAGAACGGCCACAAGAAGCTGACCATGGCGAAGTGTGCCTCGGCGTCCAGCGTGGTGTCGTCCCACTGTCCGCCAATCAGCCCGCTGGTTTCGACGTAGCGCTGCGGCCCGAAGCTGTACTGGTAGGCCAGGTTCAGCGACGCACGGCCGAGCCAGCGGCTGTAGCCGAGGCTGAAGGCGTGCTCCAGGATTCCGTCGAGGTACGGATTCAGCGTCGAGTCGGGCGAGGGACTGCTGTGATACACGTAGCCGCAGCGGAAGGTATCGAGCGGTGTGAACTGTTCTTCGTACCCCAGCCGCAACGACACGGTATCGGTCCAGTTCAGCTGCAGTACTTGCTTGATGGGCACATCGGTCAGCAACGGGACGACCGGATTCGAGGGAGCATAGAGCAACAGGTTGATTTGCGAGAAGGCCTGCGACCAGTCGTACCAAATGACATCCGCGGAGATGCGGCGGTGCGGGCAAAGGTCGTGCTTGATGCCCGCGGCCACGGAACGGGGCCACTTAATCTGGACCTTGCTATTGAACCTGCTTTCGAGAACCGAGCCGGGCCCGAGAATGACCGACGCGTTCGTGGCTCCGTGCATCCAGAAGTTGCTCTGCTCGGTGTAGGCCACGCCGATCCGCGTATTAGGCGTAAGGTCGTACTGCAAGCCGAAGCCGCCAACGGGGGCGACACCCGTGCCCTCGACGTCGAGAATCGCAGGCGCTCCGGTAAAGGGAGCGGTCTGCAGGATCAGCGGGCCGTCGAACGAGGCGTACGAGAACCCGATGCCGACCGACAGCCCAAGCGATAGCCGCTCGGTGGCCCGAAAGCTCAGGGCCGGCAGCAGCTTACCCATGGCTCCCAACGACCGCGTGAGGTTGGAGCCCGTCACGGGGTTGTCGAGGGCACCATAGCTGGCGCCGAAGCCTGCCGGGGCAAACGCGCCCAAGCCCCAGGCCCAGCGTTCGTCGTCGCTCTTCTTGATGAAGCCCAGCACCGGAGCCGGGATGGGGCGAATCTTGCTGTTTACGTCGTTGAACGGATCCGAAAAGCCGACCGACGTGATGACCGTGTCGACACCGGCTTCGCCGGGGCCGTTGCCCGCGACGTTCACCATCGCGGCGGGGTTGTCGAGAATAATCGCCGAGTTGTCGGCGAAGCCTTGGTTCGTGCCGCCGCGGCCGGTCGAGATCGGACCCACGCCGTCGCGAATCAGGCCATCGGCCCGGACCACCGACACGAACGAACCGCAAGCCAATAAAAACAACAGTGCCCAAGCATAACGCAGCTTCATAAACGGACTCCCCCCAACGAGTCGAGCCGAACGCGAATCAGAGATGATCTTCTCCCGCTTACCTAACCGGTAAGCTCGGCCCCTAAACCGAATGGTTGTATGGGGTTAATCGTCGTGCGCCGATGTGAGACTGCAACGATTCGTCCCAAAATGCGTACAACCCGGATTGTATCGCACGTCAGGCTTGGGGCGCTCGTGAGGAGGGAGGGAGTGGGCGAATTTCGTAGGGCAGCGGAAATTCGACGTTCTCCTCCCGGACCGCCAGTTGTTCAACGGTGGCCTGAAACGTTCGCTCGAGGTAGGCGATACAGTCTTCGACGAGCTCTTCCGGGGCGCTGGCGCCTGCGGTGATCAGCACGGTATCCTCGGGACCGAACCAGGCGGGATCGATCTCGGTGACGTTGTCTACCAGGTGGGCCGGCGTGTCGAACTCGGCGGCCACCTCGGTCAGACGAATGCTGTTCGAACTGTTCTTGCTTCCGAAGACCAGCACGACGTCGGCCTGGGTCACGCCGGCTTTCAACGCTTCCTGCCGATTCTGGGTGGCGTAGCAGATGTCTTCCTTGGGCGAACCCACGCAGTTGGGGAACCGCTGTTTCAGCCGGTCGATAATCACGCCCGCGTCGTCGACGCTCAACGTGGTCTGCGTCAGGTAGGCCACCTTGTCCGGGTCGGGCACCTGCAGCCGGTCGACGTCGGCGACCGACTCGACCAGCGTGATTTGCCCCGGCGCCTCGCCCATCGTGCCGACCACCTCGTCGTGGTCGCGATGGCCGATGAGCACGAGCGAGTATCCCAACTCGGCAAAGCGCACGGCCTCCAGGTGCACCTTGCGCACCAGCGGACAGGTCGCGTCGACCACTTGAAGCCCGCGCCGCTGGGCGGCCAAACGCACGCCGGGCGAAACGCCGTGTGCGCTGTACATCAAGTGGCTGCCTTGCGGCACTTCGTGAACGTCGTCGACGAAGACGACTCCCTTTTCGCGGAACTGCTCGACGACGCGGCGGTTGTGCACGATTTCGTGATAGACATACAGCGGCGTGCCGAACATGGCAATGGCCCGTTCGAGGGCGTCGATCGCCATGTTCACGCCCGCGCAGAACCCGCGGGGGCTGACCAGCAGAATTCGCATCGTGTCGTCTCCCTCTCCTTTCTCTCCTTTACGGCCCGCCGCCACGAGCCGGTGATCTCACCAAACGTGCATCTGCGATTCGATCGCGGCATGCTCTACGGGCAGTGCGGCCGCCCCGGGGTTCGCAGGCCGGGATTCCCCGCCGGAGGTCGACTCCAGGATCGGCAGCCGAATCGTGAACGTGGCCCCCGCGCCGGGCGCCGTTTGGCACGCGATCGTTCCACCGTGCCCCTCGATGATCGACTTGGCCACGTCGAGCCCCAACCCCGTGCCCTCGTCGCCCTTGGTCGTGAAGAACGGCTCCCAGATCCGCTCGGCCACGTCGGGCGACATTCCACAGCCATTGTCCGCCACAACGATCACGGCATGATTCTCGTCGGCGGAAACCGAGAGCGTGATTCTTCCCTCCGGGCAGTCGCGAATGGCGAACTGGGCGTTCTTGAGCATGTTGATCAGCACTTGCTGCAGCTTCACGCGGTTGGCCCGCACGCGCGGATCGGACTCGATTTGCACCGACAGACGGTCCGCCGGCACACTCTGTTCGTACCGCAGAAACTCGACGAGTTCGTGCACGACTTCGGAAAGCGCCAGCGGGCCGGTCACCATCTCCTCGCGTTCGAATCGCACGAATGCCTTCACTTCGTTGATGATTTCCACGAGCCGCTCGTGCGTGCTGCGGGCGAAGGCCGCCATCTGCATCAGGTCTTCCTGGTCGCTGTATTCGTCCTCGATCAGCTCGAGCAGCGGCAGCATGCACAACTGGTTGCCCATCTCGTGCGCCAGCCGCGCGGCCGAGCGGCCCAGCATCGCACAACGGTCGGCTGCCACGAGGCGGTCCTGCAGCATCAGGTTCGACAGCGACATGTCGTAGGCTTCGATCGCCCGGAACAGGATCGAAAAGACGACTTCCTGCTCCCACGGCTTCTTGATGAAGTAGAAGACTTGTCCCTGGTTGATGGCGCTGAGCATGGCTCGCGGGTCGGCGTAGCCGGTGAGCATGATCCGTTTGGTGTGAGGATACTTGCGGCGCAGGATCTCGAACAGTTCGGCCCCGCTCATCTTGGGCATCCGTTGGTCGGCGACAACGACCGGAAACGAGCGCTCGGCGAGCATCTCGAGCGCCTT
Source organism: Planctomycetota bacterium (assembly GCA_003389325.1). Lineage (GTDB taxonomy): Bacteria > Planctomycetota > Planctomycetia > Pirellulales > PALSA-1355 > LB-PLM-3. Next base: position 49,744 of record QQVE01000051.1, on the reverse strand, counting down.
GGCGCCGCTTTCGGCCAGGAAGACGTTGAAGTGGTCCTCGAACGTGGCCTGGAAGACCACCAGGTTTTCCATTTCGTCGTCGACGTAGAGAATATCGCGCTTCATGTTGCCACCTTTTCCAGTTCCGTGTCGAGTTCGGGCTGCTCGGCGTCGGCGGGTGCTTCGGCGACGGCCGGAAACCGGATAACGAACTCGGTGCCTTCGCCCGGCGTGCTGCGGCACTCGATCGCGCCGCCCAGCTTCGTGATCAGCCCGTAGCTGAGCGACAGGCCCAGTCCCGTGCCGATGCCGGGTTCTTTGGTCGTGAAGAATGGATCAAAGATCTTTTCGCGAATGTTCTCGGGGATCCCGCAGCCGTCGTCGCGAATCGAGACCTCGATGTGGTCCCCGTCCTGGCGCGTCGCCAGGTAGATGTGCCCACCCTCTGCGATTGCCTGCTGGGCGTTGTTCAGCACGTTCATGAACACCTGGTTCAACTGGCCGGCCGGCCCGTACACGCGGCCGATCGAGCCGTAGTCGCGCACCACCTCGACGCGGTCGCGCAGTTCGCTCGAGAGCAGGTTGACGCACATGTCGAGCGATTCGTGCAGATCGAAGACCTGGAAGCCCTCGTTGCCCGGGTGCGAGAACGTCTTCAGGTCGCCGATGATCCGCGCCGTGCGCACGGCACCGGCCTCGATGACTTTCGCCAGCGCCAGGATCTTCTTGAAGGCCATGGCGATTTCGGCGCGGCGCTGCTCGTCGTCGTCGCCCTCGCCCGGGGGAGCGGAAACCAGCTTTTCGACGCGGTTCAGCGTCGAAGTCAGCGGGCGGATGCCGTTGTAGACGGCGTTGATCGCGTTGTTGATTTCGTGGGCCAGCCCCGCGACGAGTCCGCCCAGCGAGCTCATCTTTTCGGCCTGCACCAACTGATTCTGCAGTTCCTGCAACTCGTTGTACGCGGTGCGCAGCTCGCGATTGCGGTCGTGTAGATCCTGATGCATGCCGCGCAGTTTGAGCAACGACCGCACCCGCGCCTTCAGCTCGCTTTCCTCGAAGGGCTTGGTCAAGTAGTCGTCGGCTCCGCAATTCAGTCCGCCGATCTTCATCGACAGGTCGGCCTTGGCCGTGACCATCACAAACGGGATGTGGCGCGTCTCCGCGTCGTCCTTGATGCGGCGGCAGAACTCCTGTCCGTCGACGTGCGGCATCATCACGTCGGAAATAATCAGGTCGGGATGTTCGCGCTGCGCGACCTCGAGCCCCTCCTGGCCGTCGCACGCATAGAGCACGCGATAGTCCTCCCGCAGCACCTGGCCCAACAGGGCACGCATGTCGGGCGTGTCGTCCACTACCAGAATCGTGCGGGCAAAAGGATCGGGGGTGGCCGAGGCGTCGGTCGCGGCACCGTCCGGCTCGGCGTACGTGGCCAGGTCGGCGAATGCTCTGCCGGGAAGCTGGTCCTGTGGCGACGATCGTTCGGCCGCTGCCTCGGGCGCGGGACGCAAGGGCAGGTCGAACCAGAAGCGCGATCCCTTACCCAGGTCGCTGCGCAGGTGAATCTCGCCTCCGTGCAGCTCGACAAGCCCTTTGACCTGCGACAGTCCCAGTCCCGTGCCGCTGAACTCGCGCGACGACGAGCCGTCGACTTGCACGAAACGCTCGAAAATCTTTTCGCGCTGCGACTCGTCGATGCCGATGCCGGTATCGGTGATCGAAATCCAGACGCGGTCCTGGCTCCGGTGCGTCTCGACGTGGATGCTGCCGCCGCCGGGCGTGAACTTGATGGCGTTGGAGACCAGATTGCTGATGATCGTGTCGAGCTTTTCCTCGTCGGCGCCGAAGGGCTCCAGTTCGGGATCGCAGTCCACGGTGAGCTCGATGCCCCGCTGCTGGGCGAGCGGGGTCGCGGCCTTGAGCAGCCGATCGATCAGCGCGTGCAGATCGATGCGGCCGACGTTCAGCCGCATCTGGCCGGCCTCGAGCTTGGAGAAGTCCAACAGCTTGTTGATCAGGTCGAGCAGCTTGTAGCCGTTGATCCGAACCATTTCGAGCATCGAGGTCGCGTCCGAGGGCAGCACTCCCGCACTGCGTTCCAACAGCCGATCGACCGGCGCCAGGATCATCGTCAGCGGCGTGCGCAGCTCGTGGCTGACGTTGGAGAAGAACTCGGTCTTGAGCCGATCGTACTCGGTTAACTTGTCGAGCGAACGCTTCAGGCTGCGCCGGCTGCGAGACAGTTGCCGCGTGCGGCGGCGGACCTTGCGCTCGAGCCCCGTGTTCAGATCGCGAATCGTCTTGTCGTTCTGGTCGAGCTGTTCGACCATCACGTTAAACTGGCGGGCCAGTATATCCAGTTCGTCGTTGCCCGTCGGGCGCAGCCGCTCGCAGAGCTTGCCCTGTTCCACGCGCTTCATGGCGCGAACCAACTCGTCGACGCGCACCGCTACGCTGCGGGCCAGCACGACGGAAAGCGTCAATCCGATCAGCACGGCTGCCACGAAAATGATGGCCACGTGCCGCTGCAGGTTGATCAGCGTGGCAGCCTGATCCTGCGGATTGTTGACGATGTCCAAGGCCCGCTGGTGGGCCAACGCACCGATCATCAACGCCGTACCGGCGATCGTCAGCCCGAAGCAGATGATCATGCGAAACTGCAGCTTCGAGACGGGAAGCTGCCCGTAGGCGATCGGCAGCCCCTCGTCCAGCAGGTGCTGCACGACCGGGTGCATCCAGCGTTCGATCGCGAAGAACGACAGCATCAGCGAGGTCGACACGCCCAGGAAGGTGCCCAGGCAGATGTTGACCAGCACCGCGGCGCTGACGCCGTCCCACCAGTACAGGATGGGGCAGAGCGGTCCCAGGGTGACCAGCGGCACCAGCAGCGCCTCGCGAAGGTGGTGGCGCCCGCAGAACTCGACGGCCGTGCGCCCGGCATCGAGCGCGCGGGCCAGCTCGATCACGCGGCCTCGGGCCAGGTCATCCAGCACCGTCTGCAGGCGGCGCGTTTCCCACATGCCCTGGAGTGTCGTGGAGATCACCGCCGCCAGAACGACGATGACGGCCAGCATCTGGAAGTGCTCGCTCACCTCCGGCGAAACGCGCAGGGTGAGGTTGATGTAGTAGATCGTCAGGATTCCGCCGACGGAACCGATGATCCGCGTGACGATCATCATCACGAGGATGTAGCGCGAGCCCAGTTTCTTCAGCAGCAGCTCAAGCATCGCACTGAATCCCTCGCGCGCCGGTCGAGCCCCACCGGCCGGTGCAGAACGTTATTTCAAACCGCGGCTGCTCAGCTCCATTTGGATCAAATGTTCCAGGGCCGTCATCAGCTTGCCGGCGTCGACGCTGCGCAGACACGGAGCCAGGGCCTGGATGCAGCGGCGGTGGGCTTCCCATTTGTGGAGAAAGTAGCTTTCGTGATCGCCCCGCAGAATGGCCGCCTCGATTGCCTGCGGCGGAGCCAATCGCAAATCGTCCGGTGTCAGGTCCCCTTGCCGCAACGCATGGGCAAACACTCCGCTGGTGAAATCGCGGTCCGGAATCTCCCGCTGCCAGGTGCTGACCAGATTGCCGATGCGGCCCATGCTCTGCGCGTGCCAGATCACCTCTCGGAGCTTGCCGGTTTCGTTCGGGTCGAAGCCGGGCGAGGCCATCAGGTCCATCGTCGCGAAGCTCATCATCTGCATGTTGTGCGGCAGGTACATGTCGTGTTCCTGCACGTTGAGCATCTGAGGATGACGATTGACCAGATAGGAGTAGTCGAACGTGTTGAGAATCTGCCGGTGATCGTAGCCCAGCAGCTCTGCGTACGCGTCGTAGCAGGGGAGTGCTTTCAGACGGCTTTTGCAAGCGTGCCACAATTCACCCGTAAACCGCGCGTAGTCTTGGTGCGCGCGTGCGAACGTCGAAAAATCGCCATCGCCCTCTTCGGCGATGATTTTCGTCAACTCGTTGAGAAAGTCGCGGCTGCCCGCCTGGTCGGCGATGTCGTCCAACATCACGCCGTACATCACGGCCAGCAGCTTCGTATCGCGGACCTGTCCGCGCAATTCGGGCGCGACGCAAGACAGCGTGGTCAGTTCCAGCCCGTGCAGGCACCAGCGCCACAAATATACGTCACGTTGCCCGACTTTTTCGTACTGTTCGATCCAGTGTCGGATGAATGGACTCACTTGCTGCGCAAGGACTTGCTGCTGCACGTCCGCCACACATTGGGCCGCCGCCGTGGGGGCGGTGAACCAGGCCGGATAAACGGCCCGTTGCCCCACTACGATCGGCACATTCGGACGATCCGGTCCCGCGGGCGGTTCACACGCCGGCTCGGCCAGCCAGCGGCAGCGTTCCACGATGGACAGCGCGCACAGATGGTGCGCGTCGTGAGGACGCGAACGATTGGCGCTGGGAGGCGGCGTCACGATCGTCAGCGGACGCGTAATCCCTTCGCGCAGCAATTGCTCGACCACCCAACCGGCGAAGCCGCCGGTTTGGACCATGTCGTCGACCACTACGACGCTGGACGCCGACTGCGCCACGCGCAGGATCGTCCGCACGTCGAGCGGCTCGGCGAATCGGGCGTTGACGACCGTTGCGCCGACGCCGTCGCCCGAGAGGCTTTCGGCGGCCATCGCGGCAGCGGCAGCACTGGGTCCCCAGGCCACGATCGCCACATCGCGCCCTTGGCCGAGCACTTCGGCCCGGCCCAGCACGACGTCGCGTCCGCGCGGCCAGCTCACTTGCGGCTCCCGCGCCTCGGGCAGCCAGACGATGGCCGGATCTTCCTGGATCGCGCACCACGCCAGCAACTGCTCAAGCTCGGTGGAGTCCTTCGGCGAAAGCAGGGCGGTGTGCGGCAGTTGTCTCACGCCGGCCAATTGCGCCGATCCTCGCCGCGCCGAGTCGCCCGGGGCCGAAGGAGATTCCATGATCAACGTCACGCCGGCTCGAGATTCGCAGATCTCGCGGCGGATCTGGCCAAGATTGTCGAGCGCCTCGTCGCACGAGAGAAACATGAAGGGCCGACTGCCGCCGGCGGCCAATCCGGCACACCACGTCAAGGCATAGGAGACACCCGAATCGACGCAGTGCACGCGCTCCGGAAGATCGTCCCACGCGGCTTCCAGCGCCGCATCGGCGTCGGTCGAAACGGCGGCAATCCGCGCGTCGCTACGAGCCAGCGCAGCCAACGCGCCGGCAGCCACGTTGCGGATCGAATCGTCGCCGATCAGGGCGAGGGACCGATCCGGCGGGGGCTCGAAGTGTGGGGACGGTGCCCTTGACGCTCGCGTATCGATGTAGAGCAGCGTCGATCGGCCCGATTGCTTGATTTCGGATAGGGCTTTCACGAGCTGGTCGGCGTCGCCGAACGACACGCCCTGGTAGTTGCAGTGCAGCCGAGCGGCGATCGCTGCCGCCGGGGGAGCCGCATCGGCACGTGCGGTCGTGCCGTCGTCGCACAACACCAGCAGCAGCGGGGCGGCACCATTCAGCGCCGCTTCGAGGCGTTCGATCCGCTCGCTACTTGCCGAATCGACTGCGGCTTCGACGATGACCCGCCAGGGTTCTGGACCCGTCTGCGACGTGGACTGCTGTCGCTCGGGCGAGAACGCCACCGGCGTACCCCCCGGGGCGTGCTGGGCGTCGACGCGGCGGATCATCGCCGGCTCGGAACCCGACGGCACGTTCCAGACGATATGATCGCGTTGGCCGAAGAACCGACCCAAGGCCACGGACAACCACGTCAGTGGAGAGACGTCGTCAGACGCCGAGGAACGGCGTGAACGGGGGCCGCTCGCCGGCTGGGCGACGGAGGATGCATCGGGCCTCGGATCCTGGGAATGGGGGAGTGGAATCATTCGCCACGAATTCGGATCAACCACGTTCGCCATAGCGCGCTACGCCGACACTCGAAAGGATTGGAAGAAGGGAACGGGGCGCAAATTTTCATACTCGACAGGTATGCAATAGATCTGCCCCGTTGATTATGAGTGAATGGCGTGCTAGCTGTCCACGGATTTTTGGCTAATTTGCCGCGTTGCGGCAGATGCCCGCGTGTGTCCTGCCGACTGCGAACGTAGGACCGCAAGCGACGAGCTGGTGAGTCGCGGCAGGCACGTTGAATGGCGAAAAACCACCGCAAAACAAGGACCGTACGACTGGTGAAGCATTGACGGTTGTATCGGCGATAGCGAATTCACTTGGCGAAATCGGCCTTCGAGCCATTCTCCTACCGACTGGCAGCGGCCGTGCCACGACGCCGGACCTACAGTTTCATGAGTTGGCACGACGTTTGTTGCAGGTGCACGAGGAGGAGCTATGTCGACCGCTTACACGAAATGCGACCGTTCATTTCCGCTAGTTCACCCGGAACTGGTTGAAGCGACGATCGTGCCGACGGCCGACGAAGGAGCCGACCCCTGCGCTGCCGAGCTGCGGGAGATTTCACCGGCCAGCGCCAAGCTGCTGGTCCCGGGCCCGCCGAAGCTTCCCTGCCGGTGCCATCTGCAGTTGGCCAGTTCGCAGCTAGGCCAAGGCCTTTCCGTGCCGGCCGAGATCGATTGGGCCAAGCCGAATCCCGCCGGCGATTGGCTGGTCGAGTGCGCCTTTCGCCAGCGGATGACGGAGGCGGAGTTTGGCCGACTGCTCGAGAGCGGGCTGCTCGAGCGACGCTCGAGCGTGCGCTATCAAACGCGGATCAACGTCGGCGTGCAGTGGGCTCCGGCACAAGTCCGGTCGCACGGGATTGTACGCGACCTGTCCGAAGGCGGTTTGTGCCTGATGACCAGCCGACCCCCCCACGACACGCGCGACGTCTATGTGATCGTCGTCACGTTGCGCGGCGAAGTGCCCGTGCAATTGAAGATCCGCTGGTCGCTGTGCATCGGCCCCAACTATCTGATCGGTTGCCAATTCGTCGATCGTAGCGACTTCGAGCTGCTGCGCAACCTGCCGACCGCATCCAGAACGTTCCTCGACGAATACTCGCCGGCGGGGCGCCCGGCGAGCGAGCGGATGTAGAGAACGCGCGAACCGGTGCCGGCTATTTCTCGGCCATCAACTGCTCGATGCGTTTGCGCATCGTTTCCTCGCCGCGTGCTCCCTCCCAGTTGAGCTCGCCATACCACCAGTAGCGCACGCGCCCCTCACGGTCGATCAGGTAGACGGCCGGCCAGAAGTTGTTGCCCCAGGCCTGCCAGTTGGCCGCCTCCGCGTCGAAAGCCACGGGATACTCGATCTCGCGCTGCTTCACGTTGGCCCGCAGGTTGTTCAGGTCGCGCTCCGCGCTCGTCTCGGGGGTGTGCAGGCCGATGATCGCCACTTCGGACTCGGGGAACTTTTCGTGCCAGGCCTGGTAGTGCGGCAAGTTGCGAATGCAGTTGATGCAGCCGAATGCCCAGAAGTGCACGACCACGACCTTGCCGCGCAGTTTTTCCAAGCTGAGCGGATCGCTGTTGATCCACGACTGTACGTTTCGCAGCTCGGGCGCCTCGCCGCAGCCGACGTACGTCACCTGGGCCAGGTCGAACCGCTTGCCGAACAGCGAGGCCAGCTCGGCCTGTTGCTGGGGCGAGAGCACCGCCATGATTTTCTGGGCATCGAGCGTGCCGCCTTCGTTCTCTGCCACGAGCTGCTTGAACTGCGCCTGCTGATCCGCGCTGAGCGAGAGCCGCTCGCGCACGTCGGGGGCGACCAGTGCTTTGGCTCCGCGGGCCTGAATCACGAGTTGCTCGAACCGCTGCATCTGCTCGGGCGACAGCGTAGCGTCCAGACCCTGCCGCAAGGTTGCCAGGTGTTCGGCAAGCTGGTCGGCGCACCTGGGCACCGGCACGTCGCGCAGTCGCCACAACGGAGCGTCGACTTTGGCGATCGCCTGCTCGACCGCTGCCACTTCCCGGGCGTCGAGCCCCAACTCGGCGTGCACCGCCGGGTCGCGGGCCAGCATCAGATTCACGTAGACCGGGGCCGGTATCTCGACGTCGGCTTCCGACGCTGGCTTCTCCGGCTCGGCCGCGGACAACGCCGGCATCGAAGCGCCAACAGCCACGGCGGCAGCCACGACGAGAAGGAAACGATGCAGCCACGAATGGATGGAAGGGGTGAGACGCATGTCGTTTCTCCCGGGATCTCCTGGGGCGGCCTCTGCGAGACTTCGTCGATTATACCCACCCCAGCCTTAGACGTGAGCCGGCACCGATCCGTTACAGCCGCCGCCGCGGCGAACGAGCCAAGACGCGGTGCATCGCAAACAGCGCGACAGGCACCACGGGCCACGTGTACCAGGGCCACAAGGAGGAAGTGTCCGACCGCGGTGCGCCGACCTGCATGGCAAACCGCACCGATCCGCTTCGCTCGCTCCGGTGGCAGCGTACCTCGACGTCGTGCCAGCCGGGCTCGAGGTCGATCCACACGGCGAGAAACAGCTTGTTCGTGGCGGCCTCCCGCGTGGCCGGCAAACGCGCCGCGGCGTAGGGACGCTCGCGGGGGGTGACGGCCACTTCGACGTCGACTTCGGCCACCGTTGCAAGCGTGGCGGCATCTTGCACCAGCACGCTGAGATCGACCGGCCCGGCCACCAATGGGTTGGGCGACGTAAAGACCGAGATTTGATAGTCGCCGCTTGATCGCATGGCCCGCACGACGCCGCCGTCGGCAAGCGCGCCCGCAGGAGACAGCGCGACGGCCAGGATTCCGGCAGCGGCCAGCGAGATTGCGTGCGAGTACGGTGCCGCTCGTGACACGTTCAGCCTCCCATCGGCAGCGTGCCGCGCATTTCCATCGGCTCGAGCACGATCCAGACGCCGATGGCAAACAGCCCGACAACGAGCAGGCCCCAGGGCGCAAAGGCCCGCACGACGCGCCCTGCTGTGCCGCCCTCGGCCGCAGCAACCCGATAGGCCAGCATCAGCGACGCGAGCAAGCCGAAATCCAACGACAGGATCTCGAACTTCACGATCCAAGGGGCCACTTCGGCGCAGCACGCGTGTTGCCACTGCGGGTCGCCGAACGTATCCAGTCCGAAGTCCATCGACATGCGTTGTGCCACCGGAACAATCGTGCCGTAGCTGGTGAACAGGTGAAATCCGTGATGAGCGAGCCACATGCTGAAACCCAGCGGCACAAGCGCGAAGGCGAATCGCGCGGAAACGGACGCAGGCGAGCCGGCGATCTGCCCGCCCCACCGACTCAAGATCGTGGCGGTGCCTAGCAACACGAAAGGTGCCGCGACCAGCGCTAACACGTAGTAGATGCTCACCGGCACGATCAGTGGCACCTCGCCCAGTCGTTCGGCCAGTTTATCCTGCCAGGCGACAACTGGCGCGATCATGCCGCCGGCATTGGCAAATGCGCCGAACACCAGCAATACGACCAGAACCGCCAGGTCCTTGCGTCGCGCGAGCCGGCCCAGGCCGGATCGAAACGCGTCGAGGTCCGAAAACTCGCCGCGACCCAGGCCGGCGAACACGCCGACGTTGTCATGCGGGCAGGCCTGCACGCAATCCAGGCAGAACGTGCAGTCCAGGTTGCCCCGCTTCTGCGGCTGAAACAGCTCCATGCCGCATCCCGCGGCCGTCTTCGAGCCCCGGATGCATTCCCGCGTGTGGCAGGTGCTGCAGACCGACGCGTTGCGGACCTTCACCTCCAGCGGCGAGATCATTGCCCCGGCGAAGTTGAATTGACCGATGGGGCAAACGTACTTGCAGAATGCCGACCCGCGAAACAGTCCATCGACGACAAACGCCCCCGCGAAGTAGCCAAGCGCGATCCAGGCGGTGAGCCAGGGGCAGTCCCACAGCGAGAACGCCTCGTAGCTCCAGAGGAAGACGGCCAACAGCGCGACGGCCAGCCATTTGTTTCGCAGCCAGCGCGGCCACTGGCGCCCTTGCGGCAGCCACCGCGAAGCCAGCTTCCGCGGCAGCGTGAACGGACAGGCCATGCAGAAGAAGTTGCCACCCACCAGCAGTCCGAGTACGACCAATCCGCGCCAGTGAATCCAGGGAGCGACCCCGGCGAGGTTGGCCGGCCCCGCAGGTGGCCCTAGCAGTCCGTCGAGGATCAACAGCCCCGCCAGGACGAGCATCAACAGTTGCAGCGAAGGCCTTCCGCCGCGCCACCGCAAGAATCGTCCCACGATGGGTGCCCGCAACAGGTCGCCGCCAAACGCATGTTGCCGGCGCTGCTCCGGCGACGCCGTGCAGGTCGCTCCGCAACCGGCCAGCGAGATGACCGGCAGCGAAGTGGCTGGTCGCTCAACCGGGAGCGCCGGCTCGCGGGCGGGCTGCTGCTGGCCGTAGAGCATCTTCAGCCCGATCCAAAACACCGGCACCAGGAACGCGATCGAGCCGGGCACCCACATCAGCACACCGGCCGCTTGTTGATCGTCGAGCGCTGACCATCCGCCCAGACGCGGCACCTCGGTATAGTGGGCGTAGATCGGCTCGCTGGCAAAAGTAAGCCAGGCCGAGAGCACCGTGTTCTGCACGTCGGCCAGGATCAGGTATGGCAACAAAACCCAGCGCGACCACCGCGGACGGCTCGGGTAGGGGCGAACCACCGGATACCAGAAGCAAAGCGCGGCGAGCGTGAAGCTGGCGTGTTCGGCAAGGTGCCACCTCGGATCGTCCAGCGCCAGCTCGTACCCGCGCGGGGTGTGCCATAGCCACATCACGGCCACGAACAGCGGCCAGGCCACGGCCGGATGCGTGACCCAGCCGAACACGCGCCGCGCCAGCGAGGACCGCAACGTCGGGGCGGCCCAGGCCGTGCGAATCGGCTTGGGCAGCCCGCGCACCATCGGCATCAGCGGCGCCCCCAGCCAGATGAGCGGAGGGGCGAGCAAGAGCAACAGCATGTGCTGCAGCATGTGGATTTGCAGCAACAGATCGGCGAACGTCTCGATCGGCGAGGCCAGCGCCAAGCCGATCGTGGCCAGGCCCGCCCAGAACGCGGCCGGCCGCCCGGCATTCCAGCGCTTCGGATCGCGGTGGTGCAGCACGCGCCAGCCGCGTGCGTAAATCACGGCCGACAGCAGCAGGCAGACCACGAGCGCGGGTTCGCGCGGCCAGGAACGCAGGAAGGCATCCAGCGAGTTCATGTCTCGTCGCGATCGTCGGTCGAGGCAGCGGCCTGCGGCGGCGCTTCACCCAGCGACGGTTCAGGGGTGGCCCAGCCGGCCGGCTTGGTTCCCTCGGGCCGGAGGCTGACGAGGAAGTCGACCAGGATCGTCATCTCGGCCGGCGTAATTTGTTTGCCGAAGGCCGGCATCAGTCCGCCGCCGGGCGTGCCGTTGCTCACCTGGTCGATCAACTGGTCGCGCGTGAGCCGCGTACCGACGTCGGTCAAATCGGGGCCGCGCCGCCCGCCGATGCCGTCCAGGGCGTGGCAGTTGCGACAGTTCTTGTACTGGAACACGGTCGATCCCACCAGTTCCGAGACGTTGCTCCGCTCGACCATCGAGACGGGAATCGCGTCGCCCGTCCAGGCGTGCATCTTGGGCGACCAGGGAGCCGTGGCCCCCAGGTAGGTCAGCACGCCGAGGGCCGTGTACGTGACAATCACCACCAGCACGGCCACGGGTCGGCGGCTGGGAGACCGTTCGCCGCGATTGCTGACGAACGGCACGAGCACCAGGATCACGATGACGACGACGGGGAATACCAGCATGATGAACGTTTCGACGTCGCGCGGGCTGAGCGCCAGCATGGCGAAGATCCACAAAAACGGCCACTCGGGCCGCGGGTTCGCGCCGCCCATCGTCGGCAGCGGCGGATCGGTGGGGCCCTTGGGGCCGAGGATCGAGGCGATCAAAACTACCACGATCGTGGCCAGCGCCGAGAACAGCATGTCCTTGACCATCGCCTCGCCCAGGAACGGCACGCCGTTTTTCAGCTCTTGCTCGTACTCGGCGTCGTACGTGCGCGGATCGACCGACTCGCCGGGCCGGGGCGGTTTGCTGACGCCGCATCGCAGTACGAGCCACAGATGCACGGCCAACAGCCCCAGCAGCGCGCCGGGGATGACGAACACGTGCAACGTAAAGAACCGCGACAGCGATTCGCCGCCGATGATGTCGCCGCCCAACAGCGTGTGTACGATCACGGGTCCCAGGAAGGGCACGCGCCCGGCCATCGACCCGGCCACGGCCAATCCCCAATAGGCGTCGGGATCCCAGCGCAGGATTTGCCCGCTGAAGAACATGCCCAGCACGCACAACAACAGAAACACGCCGACCACCCAGGTCAATTCCCGCGGATATTTGTAGGCTCCCTGCAGGAACACCTGCGTCATGTGCACCAGCACCATGACCACCATCCCCGACCCGGCGTAGTAGTGCAGCGCGCGTAGAAACCAGCCCAGCGGCTGCTCGTAGTCGAGATACAGCAGGCTCTCGTAGGCTTCGCTGGCCGAAGGCACATAGACCATCGCCAGCCCGATCCCGGTGAGGATCTGGATCATCAGAAACGTCAGCGACGCGCTTCCGAAGACGTACCACCACCCCATCGGTCCTTCGACCGACTTGGGCACCGGGTGGCGCATCATGGGCAGCCACACTTCGCTGATGCCCAGACGGTGGTCGCACCACGCCGCGGCGTGCTTCAGATGCTGCATCATCGGGGAGTCTTGTTTCATCCGACCGAAGTCTGCTTGAGGGTATCGTGCAGCGTGGGGTAGTGCGGCGCACGCACTTCGAGCTCACCGCGGCGCACCCGCCACACGCAGTGGTACAGCCCGCGGGGCGGAGGCCCGGACGCGTGCGCGCCGTCGGCGTAGTACACCCCGCCGTGGCACGGACACAGGAACAACTCGGATTGCGGGAACCACGACACCGGACAGCCCAGGTGGGCGCAGTTCACCGAGAACACCAGGAACTGATCGCGCTGGTCTTCGTCCTTGCCTTCGTAGCGAACGTAGACGGCGTTCTCGGCCGTCATGCCGTCCCAGGGCTGCTTGAGCGGATTGTCGAACGTCTTCAATTGGGTTTGCTGCGGCGTGTAGTCGCTCACCGGGCCGAGGTTCACCCAGTAGACGCGGCGCTTCCGAATGCCGAACACGTAGCCCATGAACGGCACGCCCACCAGCACGGTCGCCACGGTGCCCAGCAGGGCGGTCAGGACCTTCAGGAATCCTCGTCGCGCGCCGCCAGATCGAGGCGCCGGAGACGTGTCGGTGTTGTCCGGTGGGTTGGCGTTCTGTTGCATGGCACGAGAACCTCGAGCAGCCGGCCGGTGCGGCGCGCCGCTACTTGCGTACGTTGAGCGTCACGGTCGCACCGCTTCGCGGTTGATTTCTCCAACTGGCCAATAGCGCCACGAGCGCATCGATCTCTTCGGAGGTCAAAGGCTGATAGTCGCCCGGCCGGCCGTCGTCCTCGGCGAAGCTGGGCATGCCCAGGTCCGGTCGGCCGGTAATGATGATGCGCCGCAGTGTCTGGTTGCTCATCAGGCTCAGCAAGTCGGGATCGTTGATCCGCCCCGGCTTGTGTCCCTCGCTCGAACCCTGGCCGTTGTCGCCGTGACAACTGGCGCAAGCCCGGGCAAAGACCTTTTTGCCGGCCTCGGTGTCGGCCGTGCTCGTGGCTTCGTCCTTCGCGGCGACGGTATAAGGGGGCAGCTTGTCTTCGGAAAGCTTGCTGCTCTTCCAATGCTTCTTCAAACCCTCGGCAATGATCTTGATCTGGTCTTCTTCGAGCGGACCTTCCAGGCGCCGCGCGAACGCGGGCATCGGCGTGCCGTCGCGGCCGTTGGTGATCACGTCGAGCAGTTCTGCGTCCGGGACGATCGCCAGGAAGATCGGATCGTTCAGCGGCGGGGCGGGGCCAAACTTGCCGTCGTCGCCGTGGCAGCCGGTGCAGTTCTGTTGGAACAGAAAATCGAAATCGGTGATCTGGGCCGGCGTGCGCGGACGGTCGGCCGGATTGGGTTTGCCGGGCGGAGTATACCCGCAGCCGGCAGCGAGCATCGCCGCCAGCGCCGCACCATAGGTGACCGCAGCGTGCCTCATGTCGCGGCCTCCCCCGACGGCTTTTGGCCGCGTCCGGCCGGCGTGACATAGACCTGTTCGCTACGCACCACGACGATCGCCGCGACTAGCCCGAACACGAATTGCGAGACGACGAACCACGGCCAGTCGACGGTGTCTTGCAGCACGGGATTGACCACTCCCATCAGGCCGTAGCTGGTGGCGGTCCACAACAGCGGCATCATCAGCGCCCCCCAGGCAAACGGCCCCGGCATGGCGGGCACGCGGGGCAGCAGCACGCCGTAGACGATCCCAAACGCCAGCGACAAGGCTCCGTGAAATGCCGTGGCGGCCAAGAGCCAGGTGCCGTCGTATTGTTCGAGCGCCTCGACGGTGAGTGCCGCGTCCGGCGGCTGCACCATCACGGCCAGGAGATTGACCGGGTACCAAATGCCGTGGCCGGTAAAGTATCCCCACAGCATGGCTGGCACGGCCATCAGCACGCCGCCGAGGATTCCGCCCGCGGCGCCGGTGCCCACGCCCCCCTCGGGATTGAACCACATGACAAACAGCGCCACGACGACGCCGAAGATGAATTGCGACACGACAAACCACGGCCAATCGACCAACTCGCGTACCTGGGAATTGAACATGGCGGTCGTGAGAAAGGCGGCCACCGTCCACAACAACGGCATCAACAGCGCGCCCCAGGCCAGCGGCTTGGAGATCGGCGGCAACGTCGGCAGCAACACGCCGTAGAGCAGGCCGAACGTCACGGAGTTCGTGGCATGAATCAAGAGACCGACAATTGCCAGGGTCAGGTTGAATTGGCCGAGCGCCTCGACGCTCATCTCATCCACACCCGGCAGCACCATGCCGGCCAGCAAGTTCAAGGGAAGCCAAATACCCTTGCCGCTGATCAAGCCGTAGAGCATGGCCGGCAGCGGCATGATGATGCCTCCCAGGATGCCGCCCTTGATGCCCGCCGATATGGGATGCACTTTCTCGGGCATGCGCAACCGATAGCCGGGCATGCCTTGCCGAAGTTGGGCGACTCGTCCCGGCTCGCCCGTGACCAGAGCTCGACCGCGCACAGTTTCGAACGGCTCCAGGGCGTGTCCCCGGCCGGGCAGTAGCTGGGCGATCCAGCCGCCGAGGCCGGCGACGAAAATCACGGCCCCCACGATGATGAATGTAATGTTCAGCGCCCAGCCAGCCAAGATCAGCGCGATGCCCACCGCCAGCACAATCGGTGCCGCCGTGGGGCGAGGCATGTCGACGGCACCCTTGTTCGGGGTGGTCGCGTCGGGAGGTGTCGGATGCGAATCTGCCATGGATCCCGCCACGCGTCCTTACAGATAGACCACGGCGAAGACGACGATCCACACGCCGTCGACGAAATGCCAATACCAGGACACAAGCTTGGCCGCCAGGGAGTGTTCGCGCGTCACTTGCCGCCCCAGGGCCAGAGCGAGCAGCACCGACATCGCGATCACGCCTACCGTGACGTGAAAGGCATGGAAGCCGACCAGCGTGTAGAACGTCGTGCCGAACAGGTTGCGGCTGATCGTCAGGTGCTCGTCCACGATCAAGCCGTACCACTCGTAGGCCGTGCCGGCCAGAAACGCGATGCCCAGGGCGATGGTCAGCGCCCAGAACAGTCGGAACAGGGCCTGCTTGCCGCGCTCGAGCGAATGCGTGGCGAGGTGCACCGTCAGGCTGCTGGAGAGCAGGCAGGCGGTCGTGCCAAACACCAGTGGCAGCGACAGAATCTCGGGCGTGGGGCCGATCGTGTCTTCGCCTTCGAAGTTGATGTAGGCCACGATCAACGTGCTGAAGAACGCCACCTCGGAGAACAGGAAGCTCAGCATTCCCCATTCGTGTTCGCTTAGTCGCATCTCCTTCGGCACCGGAGGTGGGAAGGGGGCGGGCGAACCGGAATAGCCGCTACGGGTTGCCAACGTAATTCCTCTGCTATGCTTGGCCGCCCGCGGCATGCGGCGGCGGCCCGGGGGTGTCATTCGTACAGCCAGTCGGGGTCGTCGGGGTGCTTGGCGTCCCACAGCGGCCGGCGGCTATGCACGGTCGGCACGACTTCGAAGTTGTAGCTCGGTGGCGGCGACGTGGTGGTCCATTCCAGCGTCCACGCGTCCCAGGGATCGTCGCCGGCCGGCTTTCCCTTCCACAGCGAGCTGATCAGGTTGTAGACGAAGATCAGGTAGCTCGGCGCTTGCACGAAGGCGCCGACCGTGGCCACCTGGTTCCAGATTTCCCAGGCCCGATCCGGCTCGTAGGTGAAGATGCGGCGCGGCATCCCCAGTATGCCCGAGACGTGCATCGGCCCGAACGTGAGGATGAAGCCCACGTACAACAGCCAGAACTGCCACTGGGCCAGCGACTCGTTGAGCATGCGGCCGGTAACCTTGGGGTACCAGTAGTAGATGCCCGCAAAAGTGCCAAACAGCGTGCCGCCGATGAGCACCCAGTGGAAGTGGCCCACGACGAAATAGGTGTCGGACAACTGAAAGTCGAACGGGGCTACGGCGAGCATGATGCCCGTCAGGCCGCCGATCAGAAACATCGACAAGAAGCCGAAGCTGAACAGCATCGGCGAGGCGAAGCTGATCTTGCCGCCGAACATCGTGGCCAGCCAGTTGAAGAACTTGATGCCGGTGGGAATCGACACCAGCAGGCTGGCCACGACGAAATACAGATCGAGCGTGCGGCTCAGCCCCACGCAAAACATGTGATGCGCCCACACCCCCAACGCGATGAACGCGATGGCCATCGTCGCGGCGGCCATGAACTCGTAGCCGAACAGCACCTTGCGCGAGAACACCGGAATCACTTCGGAGACCATCCCGAACACTGGCAGAATCAGAATGTAGACCTCCGGGTGGCCGAAGAACCAAAACAGGTGTTGCCAGAAGATGGCCGAGCCGCCGTTCTGCACGTCGAAAAAGTGCGCCCCTAGCTGCCGGTCGAACATGACCATAATCAGCCCGGCCGTCAGTGGCGGAATGGCTATCAGCAACTGCATGCTCGTCCAGAGCATGGTCCAGACGAAGAACGGCAGCCTCCGCAACGTCATGCCGGGCGCACGCATGCCGAGGATCGTGGCGATGAAATTCACGCCCGCCGCGATCGAGCCGACGCCGCTGGTGATCAGCCCCAGCGCCCAGAAGTCGGTCGCGGCGCTGCGGGCAAAGGTGCTCTCGGTCAGCGGAGCGTAGGCGAACCAGCCCAAGGCCGGGGCGCCGCCGGTGGCGAAGCTGAAATAGACCAGCATGCCGCCGAACGCCGTCGTCCAGAAGCCCAAGGCGTTGAGCCGCGGAAAGGCCATGTCGCGGGCGCCGATCATCAGCGGCACCAGGTAGTTGGCCATGCCGATCAAGATGGGCATTCCGACGAAGAAGACCATCGTCGTGCCGTGCATCGTGAAGAGTTGGTTGAAGATGTCCGGCGGAATAATCTCGTTGTTCGCACTCCACAATTGGATGCGCATCAGCAGCGCTTCGCATCCGCCGATCACGAGAAACAGGATCGCCATCACGACGTACATGATGCCCAGCTTCTTGTGGTCGACCGTCGTGGTCCACTCGTGCAAGATCGACGGCAGGCCGGGGCGCGACGCCGAAGCCGGGGCTGGTTCGGGATGTTCGGCGACAGCCATAGGTTCCTGCGAGAGGCGACTCCGCGTGTTCGGTCGGGTCCCGATCCGAGAGCCGCGTCCCCCCTTGGTTCGTATCCGTGCTTACTCGAGCGTTAACAGGTAGCGGACGATCATCTGCTGCTTCTTGTCCGTCAATCCGAAGGCCGGCATCAAACAGCCGGGCTTGAGATCCTGAGGATCGTGCACCCAGTGTTCCAGGTTCTCGGCATTGTTTTCGACCGCGGCGCCGGCGATCGTCTTTCGGCTCATCAGGTGCGTCAGGTCGGGCGCGTAGTTGCCATGCGCGGTCGTGCCGCGAATGCGATGGCAATTGACGCACGACTCGGAGAGAAACGCCTCGCGCCCTTGAGAAACCTCCGCATCCTCCACCGCCGGTTTGGCCTGGCTCTCGAGCCACCGTTCGAAGTCTGCCGGCGAATCGACGACGACGCGGATCAGCATGTGCGCATGTTGCGTGCCGCAGTACTCGGCGCATTGACCGAGATAGAGCCCCGGCTTGTCGGTTTCGAGCCACAGCGTGTTGTGCCGTCCGGGGATGACGTCCATCTTGCCGCCGAGCCGCGGCACCCAAAAGCTGTGGCAGACGTCGGCCGAGCGGAGCGCCAGCCGCGTCGAGCGGGGCGTCTCGGCATCGCTGGCCGGAATGTGCAACTCGTTGGCCGTGATAATGCTCAACTCGCGGCCATCGTAGCGCTTGTATTGATACTCCCACCACCACTGGCGTCCGACCACCGTCACGTCGAGCACGCCCGATTCGTCGGCCGATTCGGTCGTGGGCGCCGCCGGCGCGATGTTCACTTCCCACAACGTGCGCGCGCCCACCAGCACCAGAAAGAACACGATCATCGAGGGCGCCACGGTCCAGGCGATTTCGATGGGGTGGCTGCCGTAGACTTGGGGCGGCTCGGTGTCCGTGGGTTCGCCCCGGTGCCGGAAGCGAAACACGCAGTAGAAAAGCACGCCCTCGACGACCACGAAGATGAAGGCCGCTACGGCGAACACCAGCCACGAGAGCGTGACAATCGAACCAGCCTGCGGAGAGGCGGGACTGAAGATCGACACGTCGCCCATCTGTTGGGCGGCCGCGAAGATGCATCCTGTCCCCAGTGCCGCCGAGTCTGACATCCTGACCTCGCTTGGCGCACGCGTTGGTACTTCGAGGCAATGCATGCCCCGCATCGTGGCACGTTGCGGCAGCCGCCCGACCGATGGTCGCGTACCACTCGCGGGCAATCTTAAAGCATTTAGCGTCTCGAACTCAAGTGTCTGAGTGGATGTCGCACGAGGTTCTCGCAGCGCGAAGAGGATTGTCACTTCGCGCTTCGGCAATACACCAACGCAGCACTCTAGCGCACCGTCGCGCCTCGCTACGCACGTGTCATGGTTCAAGTGCTCAGCCACTTGCGCGTTTCAATGGCGGAGGCGAGGGACGCATGTCACGCACTCGAGCGCATCGGGATCCGCCCGGCGAATGGGTGCGGCAGCGCACGTCGCCATGGCACCATGGAGAGGGTCCGCCGTGAGGCAGAGAGGCGACCGGCGCGGCGTGCGGGTCCCACGGCCCGATGACGCCGGAGGATCGTTAGGACGGGGGTACAGCCCCCCCGCTTGCGTCGCCGCGCAGTCGTTGAGTCGCACCGCCGCAGTCTATTGCGAAGCAATGCCCTAACTTTCCCTGCGAACGCAGTTTGTCACTTCTGGCTCTAACTTTCCGAATCGTAACTCGCTTCCGGCAAACCCGATACAAGCCGGATGATCCGCATAACCGATAATCTTTAACACGCTCCGTGCGGTTTTGGGGGACCAGGGGGATACCACATCGTGTCGGTTGGACGTGAGATTCGAACCGCGGCAAGCGTTGCCGTCGCCTTGCTGAGTTGCCTGGCGTCGCGCGCGGCCATGGCCCAGGAAAAGCTCATCGCGCCGCCTGGTCCGTTGGCGCCGGCCGCGTGGTCCGCGCCGATCTCCCAGCGCCTGCCGCCCACGACTGCAGTGTTCGATTCGAACGTCACGCCCGTCGATTTCGTTCAGGCAGCGCCGACCCCGCCGCCTGCCGCCTCGGATGAAACAAGTCTGCTTCGCCAACGTCTCGAAGCCACGGAGCGACAGTTGGCCGAGATGCAGGCGGAATCAAAGAGCACGGCCGACAAGCTCGTCGAACTGCTGGGCCGGGGCGAAGAGGAGCCGGAGCTGCCACTGATCCGGGTCAGTGGTTTTTTCCAACTCGAGGACGGTCTGTTCAGCCAGGGGCCCGCAAGTCGCGCGGTTCTGGGAGACATTCAGGACGGCGTGGGTTTTCGCCGCGCTCGACTGCAAGCGCTGGGTGCCGTCAGCGAGCACACGCGCTATAGCATCGAGGTCGATTTCGCCGTCACCGGCCGTCCGAGCCTGCTGGACGTGTGGGGCGAGCAGGGGTCGCTCCCCTTTTTCGGCGCCGTGCGGCTCGGCCATTTCCGTCAGCCCACGACGATGGACGGTTTGACCAGCGTGCGGCATCTCGACTTCCTGGAGCGTTCACTACCCTTTCAGGCCATGGACCCGTTCCGGCGCACCGGCATGATGGCCTATCGCGTTAGTGATGACCGGATGTCAACGCTCGCCTACAGCATCTTCGCCACGGGCTTTACCTTCTTCAACGGCGCGGAGCTAGGCTACGGGACGCTCGGCGACACAAGATTCGCCAATGAAATCGGCGACAGCGGCGGTGTGGCATTCGCGGTCCGGGGCACGCACCTCCTGTACTATGACGATTACGTACCCAACGACCTGCGATTGCTGCACGTCGGCGGTGGCTACTGCTACGGGGGAATCGGTGGCGAGGGCACGACGGGACCTTTCGCCAAGACCTACCAATCGCGGCCGTTTCCGGAGTTCTTCCTCGGGGACGCGGCCGGTTTCGGGTTGACGGCTGCCGGAACCCCGCCGGTGATCGACTCCGGCCGGATCGTCTCCGAAAGCTTTCATTTTCCGCATCTCGAACTGGCCTTCAACCGCGGGCCCGCGCACTTTCAGACGGAGTTCATGGCCACGTGGGTCAACCAGCTCAATGGCCCGGCCATCTTCTACTACGGTGCCTACATTCAGGGAGGCATTTTTCTGACCGGTGAGAACGCAGGCTACAACCAAGAAACCGGCGTGCTGGACTACAATTGCCAGCCGTTCAGCCCGTTCTACGGCACGGGGACGCGCGGCCAGATCGGCGGCTGGGGGGCCTGGGAATTGGCTTTCCGATGGTCGTACATGAATCTGGCGGCCGACAACATCCTGCCGGAAAACCAGATCTCCGATGATGTCGGGCCGCCGCCCTCGCCCAACCCCGGCTATGCGAACGAGAGCACCGTGGCCATCAATTGGTGGTGGAACCAGTACACCCGGGTGCAGTTCAACTGGATCCATAGCATGCCTCAATACACGACCCCGGAGTGGGCGGGTTTCGCCCCGTTCGACATCTTCGGCACCCGATTCCAGGTCGAGTTCTAGAACCGCCCCGACGCCACAGCAGCGTCGTGCGAACTGTCGAGTACGGCCGCCGAAATGAAGCAAGCCCTCGGGACGACCCCAGGGCTTGATTCGCTGCTGACTGTGTTGAGATGCTAAGCGGAGAGGACAGGATTCGAACCTGCGGACCGGTTACCCGGTCACCGATTTAGCAAACCGGCGCTTTCGACCACTCAGCCACCTCTCCGGCTTGCGGCTTGGGCCGCGTCTTGGCGAGAACGTTGCCGCAAAGCTTGCGGGCGTTCGCCCTCTTTGGTCGTCAGTCTACCCCCTGTGAGACGCTCCGTAAACCCAGCGCCGGCCGGCCGAGACGGCATGCGCCGGCCGGCATTCTCCGTCTCGACCAGCGGCGCCGTTCAGGCAGGCCCGTGCCGAAGGCAGCATTCCGCCCAGGCGAATCTGACGAAAAGAATAGACTTTGCGTAGGTTTTTGTTGACAATGGACCTACAGCACATGTCGGTGGTTTCCTGACGATCTCGTCCCTCGACGCTGATTGATTTGGGTGTGGCCCAGGGGGCTTTGAAATCCTGCCGGGCGCTGAGTCATTCCACAACTTTGAGGTCCAGCAGGATTGGTGCATCATCAAGTTCCGGCCCGCACTCCCCGGGGCGTCGGCCGAGGTCGCGAGCGGTTGTTGTTCGAGGTGCTGGAAGACAGGACGCTGATGTCGGCGGACCCTGTCGAGCCGGTATTCCATGACCTCCTGTCCGTGGAGGTCGTGGGGCGGAGCATTCTCTACAACAACTCGTCGTTCGATGGGAACGACCCGGCAGCCAACGCCGCGGACGACGCGGCGCTGGCGACCGACAAAGTCGCCCTGCTGCCGGGCCAAACGGCCTCGTTTGCCAACTACACAAGCTACAGCCGCGGCATCAACGCCGTGGCTGTCGATATCGCGGGTCTGCCTACCGCGACGCTGACGGCCGACGACTTCGCGTTCCGCGTTGGCAATGTCAATGATCCGGCAAGCTGGTCGAGCGGACCGCAGCCGACAACCATCGCGCTGCGTCCCGACGCCGGTCCAGACGAATCCACCCGGGTCACGCTCATGTGGCCGGACGGGGCGATCCAGAAGCAGTGGCTCGAGGTGACGGTCAAGGCGACGGTTCGCACCGGGCTATCGCACGACGACGTCTTCTACTTCGGCAATGCCGTGGGCGAATCGGGCAATAGCCCGACCGATGCGATCGTCGACGCCGTGGACGAGCAAGCCCCGCTGAGCAATCCGGGCGTGTCGGTGCCGGTCACTTCGCCCTACGACTACAATCGCGACGGCAACGTGGATGCCGGCGATGCAGCGGTGGCCGAAGCCAATGCGACTTCATCGGAGACCTCGCTGAGGTTGATCGCTCCACCGCAGATTGCGGCCACGCCGGTCGAACAGCGCAAGCCGATCGAGCTGTTCAACTGGGGAGACGGCGGCTACCCGATCTTCTACGCTCCGGCGCTGGTGACGACCAACTCCGGCGTCGTGCTCGCATTTGCCGAGGGTCGTTCGAACATCACCGACCAGAGTTCTTATGCGATCGTCATGCGGCGGAGTCTCGACGGTGGCGCGACCTGGTCGCCGGTGCAGCATGTTGTCAAAGAAATACAGGTCGGCTCAGAGCCACGAACCGGTAGTCCCACGCCGGTGGTCGACCGTGTCACGAGCGAAGTCTTCCTGGTTTACAACCGTACGATCCAAGACGTGTGGGTCACCCGCTCCTCGGACGACGGCCAGACTTGGAGCGCGCCGGTCGAAATCACCGAGTCGGTCAAGGTAACCGAGGGAAACAATCCCGGCCCGCCCGGCGCCTATCCCGACACGCCCTGGGGTTGGAATGCGATCGGACCGGGCCACGGCATTCAGTTGCAGCAGGGCGACTACGCCGGCCGGCTCTTGATTCCGGCCGATCATCGCGAGACGGCCGACGTCACGGGAGTTTCCTGGTCGCACGTGATCTACTCCGACGACCACGGCCAGACCTGGCAGTTGGGCGGCGGGTTTCACGGCAACGAGAACGGAACTCCCTCGCCGAGCGACTACAGCAACGAAAACACGCTCGTCGAGCTGGATAACGGCTTCGTCTACATGAGCGCGCGCGTCAATAAGAACAGCGCGCACTATCGCGGCAAATCGTACAGCTTCGACGGCGGTATTTCCTGGCTGCCCGTCGGCATCGAAGGCGATATTTCGTCGACCCAGGTCCAAGGCTCGCTGCTGCGCGTCAACGAGGACGTCATCGTCTTTGCCTCGCCGAGCAACCCCTTGGATAACGAACGGCAGGAGATGACGATCTGGATCAGCTACGACGGAGCCTTCAATTGGACGCGTAGCAAGGTCGTCTTCTTCGGATTTGCCGGCTACTCCGACATGACGCTCGTGGGGCCCGACACGCTGCTCCTGGCTTACAACCGGGGGCACGTCGGCGGAGCCCTCACCGGCGGAGCGAACTCTTCCGGCGCCTTCTACTCCAAAATCGGATTGGCCCGCATCAACTTGCGCTGGCTCGAAAGCGACGAGCCGTACCACTTCGAATGGTACTTCAACGAAGAGGCTCCCGGGCAGCCCGCGACGATCACCGGCCCTGCCGTGCAGGACTACGGCCCGTGGGACCAGCGGGCCTGGATTCGCGGCAACGTGCCGCAATACGTCGAAGGGCGCAACGGTGACTCGGCGCTGCAACTCACGACGGCCACCGACAACGTCGTGCTGTCGCAGGGGACGACGACGCCGCTGCAACTGCGGGCCGACGTGGGGCTGACGGCCGAAGTGGTGCTCAAGACCACGGCCACCTCCGGCGTCATTATCGGAACGCAGCCGACCATTCAGAACTGGACGCTGAAAATGGTCGGCGGCCACGTGCAGTTCTCGCTCTTCGATCTGGTCAACAACCCCACGATCACCAGCGATCTGCCCATCAACGACGGAGCTTGGCATCACGTGGCTGCGGTGCGCGACGTCAACGCCGGGTTGCTGCGGCTCTATGTCGACGGGGTTGAAGCAGCCACTGCCGTGGCCGATATGAGCGATCCGCTGCCGCTGGACGAGTTCGAGGTCACGCACGACTACGAGCCGGTTGTGCTGGGGGCCTACAACACGGGAGCGGAGCAGTTGGCTTTCGTCGTCGACGCCGTGCGCTTCACTCACGCCGCGCTTGCCCCGGCCGAATTCCTGGACGAGGCACAGGTCGTTCCCAAGCCGCCGCCGCCGGAGCCCTACCCCAGCAATGCCCCGACCACGATACCCGGCTTGCAGTTGTGGTTGCCGCCGTACCGTCCGGACAGCTACTTCGGCGACTTTACGGGGCTGGTCGATCCTTTGCCGCTCGAGCCCTTCGAGGGCATGGCCACGCGGTCGGCGCGCGATGCTTCCAGCAATGCGTACGAGGTGCGTAGCGATTCAGCGCTGCGTCAGGTGCTGTATTCTTCCGACGAAGTCATCGGGCCGCATTGGGAGCACGTGGCTGCGCCGGGGGCGATCGTCGGTTCCGCCCTGCAAGTGCCCAGGATCAACGGTCCGGATCCAAAGAACTTTTACTTCGTGCAGAACACCGGGGTCTTCACGCTTTCGATCTTCGCTCGCGTGGAAACCGAGACCGGCGGCGTGATGACGCTGTTCGACACCTCCGACGCCAAGACGACGCTTCCCGGCTTCAGCCTCTACCGAGAGACCAACGGCGCGCTAACGCTGAAAGTCACCGCCAGCGGCTCGGTGGTGCGCTTCCAGGATTCGACGCCCGCAGGGGTGTTTCAGGCAGGCCAGTGGTATCATGTGGCCGTGGTAGGGTCGGGTCCGGGCAATCCGGTAGCGTTCTACCTTACGCCAGTGGGCGAGGACGCGCCGACTTCGTACACGTCGCCGACGATGCTCACCGGCCCCAACGGGAACTACCCGAGCGGCGCCGGGTTCGAGTTGTTCATCGGCAGCCGCACGTTCACTTCCAACACGTTCACGATCGAGCCCGTCGCCCGGCCGTCGACGTTCGCCCCATTTAATGGCGGGCTGGTCAATGCGGCCGTCTACGATACGGCCCTGACCCCCGAGCAGATTCAGCAACTCTTCCTGCACGGAAAAGGAATCGCGCCCGAAGTCGTGGGACGGCATGTTTTCTACAACGGCTCGAAGTTTGACGGCTTCACCTCCGGCGTGAGCGTCAGCGACGACCTGGCCGTGGCCCCCGACAAGACGGCCTACCTGCCGGGATCGGGGCCCGCGACGTTTGCCAACATTACGAGCTACTCGCGCGGTATCAACGGCATCATCGTCGATCTGCAAGACGCGCAGGGCGCCATCACGCAGAACGACTTTCACTTCAAGGTGGGCGCCAACAACGCGCCCAGCACCTGGATCGATGCCCCGGCCCCCTCGGCGTTCAGCGTGCGGCCCGGGGCGGGCCTCGGCGGCTCGGACCGCGTCGAAATCATCTGGCCCAACGGTGCGATCGCCAACACCTGGCTGCAAGTCGTCGTGGAAGGCAACGATGCGGCCGGCGGGTTCAATACCAACACCGGGTTGGCTGCCAGCGACGTGTTCTACTTCGGCAATCGCATCGGCGAAACCGGCAGCGGGTCGCCCACCTTGGCTGTGACCAGCGCCCAGGATGAGATCGCGGCTCGCAACAATGCGGGGTTCGGCGCCGCGATCACCAACGTGTTCGATTTCGATCGGAGCGGCGTGGTCAGCGCCGTAGACAACATTATCGCACGCTCGAACACCGGCACCCTGATCAAGATCAACCTCACCGATCCACCGGCGGCACCACAGACGGCCAGTCTCGCGGAGTCCACCCCGGCCGTGGCTGTGGCGCTGTCGATGCCTGTGCCAACGGCCGCGAAGGACGAGCCCCCGGCCGGCTCGGCTCGCGCCGTCCTGCTTGCCCCTCGCCGCCGGCCCTCAGCGGCCGCGCCGCCCCTCGAGCAGAATGGCCCGGCCGTCGATCGCGCCCTGCTGTCGACCGACGCCGTTCTCGCATCCCTCGAACTGGGCAACGGCCTGTTGGATCAGCTCTTGGCCGACCTGCGCGATAGCAGCCGACCGTGACGCGCCCGCGGGTATGTGCGAATCTCCGCGGGGCACCGCGGGGGCTGGTAGCCATGCTAGCGTGTTCTTGAGACGTCGCGCCCGACCGCGGTCGATCGTCCCGCTCTCCCATGGCCTCGGGCAAACTCTATGCGGGGCCTTTAGTTTTCCCAGCCCGCCGGGTCGGCACAATCGGTACAGCCGGGAATTTCTTTTCAACTAGTACGACCGGAAAGTCCGACAAACTTGGTGTGTCGGTGCCACGCGCGCCGTGAGGGCCGTCTTGTGGGCAGCTAGCGGGAAACGAATCGCTGCAACATCAGTCTGCTGCGCTAGAGGAACAGGTTTATGCGTCGCTTCGCCGTTGCTTTCGCAATGTTGGCATTCCTGGCCGGAACCCGGGCCTCGGCCGATCCGTTCGAGAATCTCTCGCAGAGACTCGAGCAGTACGACCAGCAGGTGCAAAGCCGCGCCCGCTCGGGCAGTCGGTCCAGCGCACCCGTGCAGCAAGCCCAGGCTCAAATGCGGCCCGCGGCTCAAAGCAGGCCGCCGGCCCGGATGCGACGGCCGGCTCGCATGGCCTCGATGCAGTCTGCGCCGCAGCAGGCCGCGCCGATGGTCGAGGAAGTGCAGCCCGTGCCGATGATGGACCCCGGTTACCAGGAATACTATCCGGGCGACATGTGGGAGGAACCGATGGGCTGCGCGAGTGGCTACTGCGGTGGCGGTGGCGACTGCGGCTGGTTCCCGCCGGGCTTCTTCGGTCGGGCGGAGTACATCGCCTTCTGGGTTCGCGGCGCCAACACGCCGCCCCTGGTGACGACCAGCCCCCCCGGCACGCCCGTGGGTAGCGCCGGCGTCCTGCCCAACGCGGAGATCCTGTTCGGCGACGAGCGGATCAACACCGCGGGTCGTTCCGGCGGGCGCTTTACGCTCGGCTATTGGTTCGATCCCTGCGAATCGCTGGCGATCGAAAACTCGTTCT
This sequence comes from Planctomycetota bacterium, assembly GCA_003389325.1. GTDB lineage: Bacteria > Planctomycetota > Planctomycetia > Pirellulales > PALSA-1355 > LB-PLM-3. The sequence goes on along the minus strand of QQVE01000051.1, from coordinate 22,644 downwards.
TTTTCCTCGGCAACGGCGACGAGTCGTACGCGGCCTCGTCGTCCGGCTCGCCGATTCTGGCTCGACCGCTTTTCAACGTGGACACGGACGCCCAGGATGCCTTGCTGCTAGCCTATCCGGAGATTGTCGTCGGTTCGGTCAACGTCACCAGCAGCCGCACGGTCTACTCGAACGACTTGCGTTTGCGCCGGGCACTATACGCCGATTGCTGCCGCCGCGTCGACATTCTGGCCGGCTACCGCTACTTCCGCATCGCGGAGGGACTCGACATCCGCACCAACACCACCACAATCGCCGGCGGCGAGGTACCGGTGGGTACGAACTCTGCGGTCGAAGACCTGTTCAACACGCGCAATAACTTCAACGGTGGTGAACTAGGCGTGAATTGGCAGATGACGCGGGGCTGCTGGACCTTCGACGTGTTCGCCGCCGTGGCCTTGGGCGGTGTGTCGCAGCGCGTCCGCATCAATGGCTCGACGGTCGTGCAGGCCCCGGGTGAGGATCCGCTCACCTACGAGGGCGGCATTCTCGCGCTCGACTCGAACATCGGGCAGTACGACCGCACCGTGTTCGGCGTGCTGCCGGAGCTGCAGTTGAATCTGCGCTACCAGTGGACGCCACTGTGGCGGTTGAATTTCGGCTACACGTTCATGGCCCTGACCAACGTCGTGCGTCCGGGCGATCAGATCGACTTGCAGGTCGACCCGAATCAGTTCCCGCCGGGCACCTCGGGTACCTTCCCCCAGTTTGCTTTCAACAACTCCGATATCTGGGTGCAGGGCATCAACTTCGGCATCGAGACGAATTTCTAGCCGGGCTGGAACTAAACGTCGGTCCAGTCGTTCTCGTCGGCCATCGCTTCGTCGACCGCCGAGGGGTTCTCCTCGCCGGCGCTCATCGCCAGGGCGATCGCTTCCAGCACGTTGTCGCCGTCCCCGTCAGACGTCATTGCCAGCGGCTCCGCCGCGGTGTCCTTCTCGGCGGTGATCATGTCGGTGACCGTGTCGTCGCCGACCGTGGCTTCCACCGTGAAGGTTAGCGTGCCGTCGGACAGATCGCTCACGTCGATGTCGATGGTCCAGTTGCCGTCCACGTCGACGTTGGCTGCAATCACGACCGGGTCGGTGCCGCCGTCCTCGTCGTCGACGGTGACCGTCACCGTGGCCGCCGAATCGACCGTGCCGCTGATCGTGACCATCGTCTCGTTGTCGGCGTCGATCGGATCCTCGACCGATTCGATCACCAGCGTACTCTTGGCGACGGTGGTGTCGGTCGTATCCGTGTTGCCGGCCGCGTCTTCGGCCGTGACGGTAACGGTCAGGTCGCCGTCGTTCAGTCCGCTGAGATCGAGGTCGGCAATTGACCAGGTCTCGGTCTCGTCGACAGTAACTATCGCCGTGACGTCGTCGTTCTCGCCATCGCTGATGGTGACGGTGATCGTGGCGCCCTCTTCGCCAGTGCCGCTGACGGTGTAGGCGTCCGCGTTGGCGATCCCCACCGGATCGAGCCCATCCAGCGCGAAGGTCGGATCGACCGTGTCCTTCGCGACGCTGCTGTCATCCTGCGCGGCGTTGCCCACCCCGTCGACGGCGTCGGCCGTGATCGTCAGCGGGCCGTCGTTCAGACCGCTCAGATCGGCCGTGGCCGTCCAGTTGCCGTCCTGGTCGACGACGGCTTCCACAACGACCGGGTCGGTGCCGCCGTCCTCGTCGTCGATCGTGACGGTCACCGTCGAGCCGGGCTCGACCGTGCCGGTAATCTCGAATGCGCTCTGATTGTTCTCGTTGACCGCGTCCGTCGGGTCGAGGATCACGACGTCGGCCACGGTATCCTTCTCGGCCGTGATCGTGTCGGTGACCGTGTTGTCGTCGACGGTGGCTTCGACCGTGAACGTAAGCGTGCCATCGGTCAGGCTGCTGACGTCGATGTCGACCGTCCAGTTGCCGTCCACGTCGATGCCCGCTTGCATCACGACCGGATTGGTTCCGCCGTCCTCGTCGTCGACAGAGACCGTGACCGTGGCCGCCGGATCGGCAGTGCCGCTGATCGTGACGGCCGCCGCGTTGTCGGCGTTGATCGGGTCGGGATCGACCAGGCCGATCTCGACCGTGCTCTTGGCCACGGTGGTGTCCGTAGTGTCGGTATTGCCGGCGGTGTCCTCAGCCGTGACCGCGACGGTCAGGTTGCCATCGTTCAGTCCGCTCAGATCGAGACCGGTAACCGACCAGGCCTCGGTCGCGTCGATGGTCACCATGCCGGTGACGTCGTCGTTCAAGCCGTCGCTGATGGTGACGGTAATCGTGGCGCCCTCTTCGCCAGTGCCATGGACGCTGTAGTCGTCCGCGTTGGCGATGCCGACCGGATCGGGCGTATCCAGCGCAAAGACCGGGTCGACCGTATCCTTCTCGACGCTGCTGTCGTCCTGCCCGTCATTGCCGAGCGAATCGACGGCGTCGGCCGTGATCGTCAGCAAACCATCGGTCAGGCTGCTCAGGTCGGCCGTGGCGGTCCAATTGCCGTCCTGGTCGACGTCGGCCTCCACCACCACCGGGTCGGTGCCGCCGTCCTCGTCGTCGATCGTTACGGTCACTGTCGAGCCGGGCTCGACCGTGCCGGTGATCTCGAACGCGCTTTGGTTGTTCTCGTTGACAGCTCCTGTCGGATCGAGAATCACGACGTCGGCCACGGTGTCCTTCTCGGCGGTAATGGTGTCGGTGACCGTATCATCACCCACCGTGGCTTCCACGGTAAATGTGAGCGTGCCGTCGGAGAGGCTGCTGACGTCGATGTCGACCGTCCAATTGCCGTCCACGTCGACGCCCGCTTGCATCACCACCGGATCGGTGCCGGCGTCTTCATCGTCGACGGTCACGGTGACCGTGGCGGCCGGGTCGACCGTGCCGCTGATCGTGACGGCGGCCTGGTTATCGGAGCTGATCGGATCCTCGACGTCGCCGATGGCCAGCGTAGTCTTGGTGACCATCTCGATAATCGGGTCGGCCACGTTGCCCGCTTCGTCCTCGGCTGAAACGGTGACGGTCAGCTCGCCGTCGTTCAATCCGCTGAGATCGAGACCGGCAATCGACCAGATCTCGGTTTCGTCGATCGTGACCATCGCGGTGACGTCGTCGTTGACACCGTCGCTGATGGTGACGGTGATGGTGGCTCCCTCTTCGCCGGTGCCGCTGACGGTGTAGTCGTCGCAGTTGGCGATGCCGATCGCGTTGAGGGCATCCAGGTCGAATGCGGGATCGACCGTATCCTTCTCGGCGTTGCTCGTCGCCTGCCCGTCGTTGCCCAGCGAATCGACGGCGTCGACGGTTATCGTCAGCGTGCCGTCGTTCAGACCGCTCAGGTCGGCCGTGGCGGTCCAGTTGCCGTCCTGATCGACGTCGGCTTCGACGACGACCGGGTCGGTGCCGCTGTCGCCGTCGTCGTCGATCGTCACGGTCACGGTCGAGCCGGGCTCAACGGTGCCGGTGATCTCGAATGCGTCCTGGTTGTTTTCGTTGACAAACCCGGCGGGGACATCGACCGTCACGTCCGCCACGGTATCTTTCGTGGCCGTGATCGTGTCGGTGACCGTGTTGTCGCCCGCGGTCGCCTCGACGGTGAAGGTGAGCGTGCCGTCGGACAGATCGCTGACGTCGACGTCGATCGTCCAGTTGCCGTCCACGTCGACGCCCGCTTGGATCACGACCGGGTCGGTGCCGGCGTCCTCGTCGTCGACGGTCACCGTGACCGTGGCGGCCGGGTCAACGGTGCCGCTGATCGTCACGGCCGTCTCGTTGTCCGAAGTGATCGGGTCTTCGACCTCGCCGATGGCCAGCGTGGTCTTGGTGATCTCTTCGACGATCGGGTCGGCCACGTTGCCTGCTTCGTCCTCGGCCGAGATGGTGACGCTCAGGTCACTTTCATTCAGGCCGCTCAGATCGAGGCCCGCGATCGACCAGGCCTCCGTCTCGTCGACGGTGACCATTGCCGTGACGTCGTCGTTCACGCCATCGCTGATCGTGACGGTGATCGTGGCGCCTTCCTCGGCGGTGCCGCTTACGGTGTAGTCGTCGCAATTGGCGATGCCGACCGGATCCAGGTCGCCCGAATCAAATACCGGGTCAACGGTGTCCTTCACGACGTTGGCCGTGTCTTGCCCGTCGTTGCCGAGCGAATCGACGGCGTCGGCGGTGATCGTCAGCATGCCGTCGGTCAGGCTGCTCAGATCGGCGGTGATCGACCAATCCCCGTTTTCCTCGACCGCGGCTTCGATCACGATCGGGTCGGTACCGCCGTCTTCGTCGTCGATCGTCACCGTCACGGTCGAGCCGGGCTCGACCGTGCCGCTGATTTCGAACGCGCTCTCGTTGTTCTCGTTGACCGCGCCCGTCGGGTCGGTGATCATCACGTCGGCCACGGTGTCGAGCAGGGCGGTTTCCATCAGCATCACCGTGTTGCCGCCTGCGGTGGCGGTGACGGTGAACTCGATCGTCCCGTCGACCAGGCCGGTCAGGTCCATCTCGATCGACCAGGTGCCGTCCTGCATGATTTCCACGGTGTTGGAAGTCACCTCGTTGTCTTCGGCATCGATGGCGACAATCGTCACCATGGCTCCCGGCTCGCCGACGCCGCTGATCGTCACCGTCGATTGTTGCGCGGCGTTGATCGTTTCGGGAATGGAGGTGACGTCCACCGCCGTCTTGGTCGTCGTTTCGGTCGTCATCACGGTGTTGCCGGCAGCATCGACGATCGTAATTTGAATCGTCAACTCGCCGTCAGCGAGTTGCATCAGGTTGATGCCCGTGGCCGTCCAGGTCGTGCCGTTGACGCTTGCTTCGATCGGCTCGGTGGAGTCGACGCCGTCGGTCACGACGACCGTGACGGTGGCCCCTTCTTCGACGGTGCCGCTGACTGTGTAGTCGTCCGAGTTGCTCAGGCCGGCCGGCGGCGGATCGTCGACGTCGAACACGACGACGGTGTCCTTCTCGGCCGTGGTTTCCACGCTGTCGATGTTGCCCAGTTCGTCAACGGCGTCGACGAGGATCGTCAGCGGTCCGTCGGCCAAAGCACTCACGTCGATGGTCACGGTCCAGTTGCCGTTCTCGTCCACGGTGGCGTCGGCCGGCTCGGTCTCGCCGCCCTGATCGTCGCTGACGGTCACCAGAATGGTCGAACCCGGCTCGGTCGTGCCGGTGATCACGAACGCGTCTTGCGTGTCCTGGTTGACCGCATTCGAGATCGGGTCGATCGTCGCCTCGGCAATCGTGTCCTTCTCGACCATCTCGGTGACGGAGAAAGTATTGTCCGCGTCGTCGGTGGCCGTGACGACAACCGTCAGCGTGCCGTCGTCGAGCGTGCTCAGGTTAATCCCCGAGATCGACCAGTTGCCGTCCTGGTCGGCCTCCGTCGAGAACGGTCCCAATTCGTTATCGTTGTCGCTGAAGAGGACGGTAATCGCTGCCTCCGGCGAGGCGGTGCCGCTGATCTCGACTTCCGTCTCGTTGAGCGAGGTGACCGGGTCGGTGACCATCGTCACTTCGGCTTCCGGCGCGGTCGTGTCTTTCTCGGCTGTGACGCTGGCGGTGCCGCTGTTGCCGGCGTTGTCGGTGGACACGACGTTAAAGGTGATCGTACCGTCGTTCAGCCCACTGACGTCGATGTTGGAGATGGTCCAGTTGTCGTTGGCGTCCACGGTCGTGCTCACCGCCGCGGTGGTCGTCGTGCCATCGGTGGCGGTCACCGTGACGGTGTCGCCCTCGGTACCCGTGCCGGTGATCGTCACTTCGGTTTCGTTGACGATGTTGATCGGATCGGTCACGCTGCCGATCGTGATCGACGGGGCCACGGTGTCCTTGGTGGCCGTGATCGTGGCTTCCGTCGTCAAGCCGCCGGCGCCGGTCGCGGTGACTTCGAACGTGATTGTGCCGTCAGCCAGGCTCGAAACGTTGACTCCGTTGATCGACCAGTTGCCGTTGCTATTGATGGTCGTGTTGAACGCCGAGGTCGAGTTCGTGCCGTCGCTGGCCACGACCGAGATCGTCGCGCCGGCGGAGCCCGTGCCGTTGATCGAGACGTTCGTTGCCGACGACGGGTTGATCGGATTCGTGACCGACGTGATCGCCACGGTGGGAGCCACGGCGGGCGGGTTGATGAGGTTGCCCAGCGACGAGGCCAGGAACAGCCGCTGCGAGAGGAACGCCGTCTGCAACCCGCTGGTGGTGAAGTGGTAGTTGCTGGCCGCCACGCCACCGGGGCTGTCGATCGTAAAGGTGTAGCCGTCTTCGGTCAGCGTGCCGCCCAGGCTACCCAGCATGGCGGTGCCGTCGCGGTACTCGGCCGGCAGCACGAACTCGACGGTGTACGTGCCCGGGTCGAGGTTGTTGAACGAATAGGTGCCGTCGGCTCCGGTGGTCGTTTGCGCCTGCGAAGCGCCGGTCAGCAGGACCTGCACGCCGGCCAGCGAGCGTTCGATGCCGTTTTGCGTGCCGTTGCCGTTGCTGTCGACCCACACGCGACCGACGACGCTCGAGGGAATGACTTCGATGTCGTCGGTAGCCTCGTCCTGAATCGTGCCGGTACCGATCTGGTCGCCGTTGGTGGGGATCGTGATAAAGCTGCCGTCGGACAGCACCACGGAGAACGTTTCGTTGCCTTCGACGAGCTTGTCGCCCAGCACGTTGACCGTGATCATCTGAACGGTTTGCCCGGCGGAGAACGCGAGCGTGCCGCTGGTGGCGGTGTAGTCGTTGCCGGCCGTGGCGGTGCCGTTTTGCGTCGTGTAGGCGAGCGTCCCGGCCTGCGAGCTCGGCTGCGACAAGGTCACGGTGAACACGAACGCCTTCGTGCCCGCGTCGCCTTCAAGCATGGTCACGTCGTTGATCGTAGCCGTGGGGGCGGCGTCATCGTTGGCGATGACCGCAGTCTGGGCGGTCGTCCCGATCGAGGCTCCCGTGGGCGACGAAATATTGACGCGGAACGTTTCGTTGCTCTCGAAAATCTGGTCGCCGATAATGTTCACGGTGAGCATCATCGACGTTTGGCCCGGGGCGAACGTCAGCGTCCCGGACGTCGCTTCGAAGTCCACCCCGGCGTCGGCTAGCAGACCCGTCGTCGAGTATTGGACGGTCACCTGCTCCTGACTGGTCTTCGACAGCGTGACCGTGAACACAAACGGCGTAATGCCGGCGTCGCCTTCGTTCTGCGACGACGGATCGGCGTCGATCGATATCACGGGCACGTCATCGTCGTTGGCAATCGTCGCCGTGAAGGCGCTGGGATCCGCCGTGACGTTCTGCGGATCGCTCAAATTGATCGTGAAGGTCTCGCTGGCTTCGGCATCCTCGTCGGCCACGACGCTCACGGTGAGCAGCGCGGTCGTCTCGCCGGGCGCAAACGTGATCGTGCCGCTGGCCGCCTGGTAGTCGTCGCCCGCGACCGCCGTGCCGTCGGCGGTCGACCACACGGCGCTCACCGGCAACCCGCTGGGGGCCGAAAGCGTGGCCGTGAACACGAAGTTCGTGTTGCCGCCGCCGCTGCCCTCGTTGATGCTGGCCGGCGACAGCGAAAGCGTCGGCAACGGGTCGTCGTTCAGGATCGTGCCCGTGGCCAGCAGGTCTGCCGTGTTCGAAACGTTCGTGCCGTCGAACAGTCGAAGCTGGAAGGTCTCGTCGTTCTCGTTGAGCGCGTCGTTGTTGATGGTCACGGTGACCAACTGCATCGTCTCGCCCGGAGCGAACGAGAGCGTCAAAGTGCCGAGGCCCTGGTAGTCGTCGTCGGCGATCGCCGTGCCGTCTACCGTGGTGTAGAGCACGGTTGCCGGAAGTTCGGTGGCGCCCGAGAGCTCGACCGTGAAAACCAGGTCGGTCGTGTCGCCGCCGCCGGCGTTTTCGGCGACCGACGCATCCGAGACGCTCAGCGTGGGTGCCGTGTCGTCGTCTAAGATCGTCGCCGTGGCCGAATCCTCCAGCAATGTAGCCCCGCTGGGGTTCGAGAGTTCCAGCGTGAAGGTTTCGTCGGCCTCGAAAACGTTGTCGTCGGTGATCGCCACGGTGACTTGCAGCGCCGTCGTATCGCCGGAGAAGCTGAGCGTGCCGCTGGTGGCCGTATAGTCGCTGCCCGCCGTGGCCGTGCCGTCGGCCGTCGTATAGACGACCGTCACGGGATCGCCGGTGGATTCCAGCAGCGTGACGTTGAATACGACAAAGCCATCCTGCGTATTCTCGTCGACTGAAACGTCCAACACCGAGAGCTGCGGACCGTCGTCGTTCTGGAGCGTGGCCGTCGCTTCGCCGTCGCCTCCCAGTTCGGCATTGGAGGGCTCTTGCAGCACGACCTTGAAGGACTCGTTGTCTTCCAGGTCGGTGTCGCCGATCACGGTCACCGTGATGAACTGCGGGTCGGTGCTCCCCGCACTGAACGTGACGGTACCGCTGGCAGCGACATAGTCCATTCCCGCAACGGCCGAGACGTCCTGTGTAGCCCAGGGTACTTCGACCGCCGTGGGGCTCTGCTTCGAGAGCGTGACGGTGAACACCAGCGTATTCTGCTCGTCGCCTTCGAGCTGCTGCACGTCGGCAATATCGACGACGTGCACGTCGTCGTTCTCGATCGTGCCGACGCCGGTGTCGTCGAGCAGCACGGCCCCCGAGGGGTTGCTCAGCACGACGGTGAAGTCTTCGTCGGCCTCGTTCTCGAAGTCGCCGTTCACCGTGACGGTGACGATCTGTTGCGTCTCGGAGGGAGCGAAGGTGAGCGTGCCGCTCGCCGGCTGGAAGTCGGTGCCCGAGGTCGCCGTGCCGCTCTGAGTGCTGTAGGCGACGGTCACTTGCTGGTTGCTTGCTTCGTCGAGCGTGACCGTGAACAGGAAGGTCTGCGAATCGTCGGTTTCCTGCTGCGTGACGTCGCCGATCGAAATGCTCGGCACGTCGACGTCATTGATTTCGAGGGACGCGCCGTTGAAGGTCACGTTGTCGGCGGTGATGTCGGCAGTGCTGGGCTCGCCGTAGAGCAGCCAGTCGCCGTCAAACGCCACGTCTGAGAAGTCTTCGAAGAACGTATTGAAGTTCGCCGTTCCAGCGGTCGTGGCAGTGAACTCGGCTGTCCAGAGCAGTTGGGGATCGGTACCGGGGCCGACAAGAGAAGTGCCCACGCCGCCGGCGCGGAGCTCGCCGGTCGTCGACGTGTCGACTCGATTGAGAAGCGGAAAAAAGGAACCGATGTTCAGAGAATCGTCTTCGTAGTCAACGAGCGTGGCGATGTAGTCTGCGCGGACATAAGCCGAGAACACGCCAAAACCATTTTCGCCCCCCGGCGACGATGTGCGCACATCCTCAACGAAGACCTTCAGACGAAATTTCTGTCCGACGTCGATGCTGGTGATGGGGTTGTCGTGGAGATCGACGATCTCGAGGAACGTGTTGATGCCGATTTCATCCGCTTCGAGCAGCGGCTCGGCGATCGGGTCCTCGTCGCCGCCGTCTTCGGCCGCGGCGGCCAAGGGAGCGGCCTCGGGCGCCGCGTCGTCGCCGCCCGCGAGATTCGAAGCCATGAGGTGCGAGATGCAAAGGCTCTCGAGCGGGCTGGCGTGCGCGTCTTCGGTCGAAGAGAACAGCGCGCTGTCGGACAGCAGCGAGTCGCCGGAGAGCATGGCTCGAAGTTCGAGCCCTTCAAGGCTTGCGTGCCGCTTGAACAGGATCGCGGTGCCGCGCACCGAGCGAGAACGACGAACGCTGCTGACACGCCGAGAACGAAACCGATTCTTTTTCATGGCTTCTCTGCTGACCCAAGTCTCTCCAATGTTGTCCGGACCGCGAGCGCTTCCTGGCATGAACCTCCCTGCTCGCGGTGATGAATGACATCAATCATCAATCTGCGAACGAGAGCCTGAGCAAACGCGGGTAGCGTTAAGAGGATGACCCAATAGAGCGACGGGGCCTCTCGCGGCGGGTAGCCTTTGCCAAGCTGCTGTGTGCGACGCCTTCGTGCCCGGTAGCGGTGAATCCGCGATACGCGAGCGTTCCGATGAGACAAGCTGTTCCAATTCCTGAGATTTCAGACTACACGAAGCAGGGGGGCTTTTCAACGAGCGCAAACTATTTGCGCGGCGCTCTTTTTGGCGAACCTGACGCCGGTGACGGTTTGTGGAATAAATCCGGACGCGCGGCACGAATTGGGAAAGGCGCGCTACGAAAAAAGCCACCCGGAGGGGGCGGCTTGAGGGGTGTGACATTCGAAAAGTTTTTCGCCCTGCACCGGAAGGCCCTGGGCGGCGCGCGTCACTTCTGCTGGGGACTTCCCTGCCGCATCACGCCGGGCATCACGCGCTTTTGCACGTCGGTCTCCAGCACGCCGAAGGCGGCCTCGTGCCGCTGCAGCGACATCTGCAAGGCGGCCATCATGCGCTTGGCCGTGAAGTAGTTCATCACGATCCGTTCGCTGATCTCGATCGGGTCGCTCGGAACGCCCATCGGCTGCGTGTTCAGACCGAAGTCGATGATCAACTCCTCGGGCGTGCCGGTCACGCGGCAGAAGTTCGAGTAAGCGGCGTGCGCCTTGGAGATGTCGACCGACACCTGCTGCTGCTGCGGAGCGGCCGCCGTCGTCGGTGGCGTGCTCCCCGGTGAGGTCTTCGACTTGTCCTGTTCGATTTCGATGTCTTTGGCCAACGGACTGCTCCCTTGTGGTGGTAGTGGTGGTGCAATGACTTCATGCGAGCGTCGATAGCATCGGCTCGATTGATCAAGCCGGGCTAGATCTCTCAATTTAGCCGAAAACCGCAAGCGGTCCAAACAAGTTTTATTCCCAGCAGCGGTGCAACCCGGACAAGGGAAGCCGCAGCGGTTCCGGTCGGGGAACCTGGAGGAGCCGCACCGACTCTTGCGCTTTTTACAAGAGTGTCAATTATTCCGGATTGACTGGAATTGTCGGCCCAAACTGCCGAATCGATACACATATCCGGACTGGTATTCCCCGTCCGTGCGCAAAACGTCGGTGTGAACAAAGGGGACGACCGTGAGATTCGTCGCAAGACTTGCCATTGCGATCGCCATGCTGTCAGGCGCGGCCGGCTACGGCTGGGCTCAGTCGCCGCCGGGCGCCTACCCGGGCAGCAACTATTCCGCCGCAGCCCCGGCTCAGCCCGTCAGCGAGCCCTCGTACGCCGGTCCCGATTCGGTCGAGGGCACTTGGGTCTCCGACGACGACGCGACGCCCGTGCAGCCGCCGGCCGAACTCGGCATCGGTGAGTTTGAAATCGACAACAGCATGGCCGGCGGGTGCGGGTGCTCCGACTGCGCCGCGGGCGGCAGTTGCGACATCGGCTGCGGCGGCGAGTGCGCTATGGAATGCGACCCCGGCGGATGCGGTCTGCTGGGCGGACTGGGTTGTCGAATGTGCGGCGGCAAAGGCATGTGTGGCTGCCTCGGCGGCGGACTGCTGGGCGGCTGGTGCGATCCGCTGTGGTGCAGCGACATGTGGAACGACGTGCACGCCCACCGCCGCGTTTACGCTCAACTCGATTACATGGCCCTGTGGCAGAAAGGCAATTTGCTGCCGCCGCTGGTAACGACCAGCCCGCTGGGAACTCCGCAGTCGCAAGCCGGCGTGCTGCCGGTGAGCGCGACCACGTCGATCCTGTTCGGCGGAGACCGCGTCAACACCAACGCGCTCAACGGCGGCCGGGTCAACCTCGGCTACTGGCTCGTCGACGGAGAATTCCTCGGCATCGAAGGCCAGTACTTTACGTTCCAGCAGGGTTCGACCACCTTCAACGCCACGTCCAATTTCAGCAGCGATCCCAACTCCCAGATCCTGGCCCGACCGTTCTTCAACGTGATGCCCAGCATGGGAGCGGCCCGCGAGGACTCCGAGATCATCGCCTTTCCCGACGGGTTCGTGCTCGACACTGCCGCGGGCTCGGCCACCGGTGTGCTCGACGGCTCGATCGACATTCGCGCCACCACGAACATTCAGAGTGCCGGAGCGCTAATGCGGCGATTGGTCTGGATCGACTTCACCATGCAGCGCCGCGTCGACCTGCTGCTGGGATACCGCTTCTTCCGCCTGGGCGACAGCGTGACGATTAACGACAACTCGCTGTTCGACGGCACGCTCGACGGTTCGGGCCAGGCCATCACGCAGGAATTCACCGGTCAGGATCTGTTTAGCTCGCGCAACGAATTCCACGGCGGCGAGATCGGCCTGAAGGCCGAGTCGCGCCACGGGCGCATGTCGGTCGAGCTGGTCGCCAAGTGTGCTTTCGGCAACAACCGGCAGGACACCTACATTGACGGCAGCACCACGATCGAAACCACGACCGCCGGCAGCACGGTGACCACGACTTACGACGGCTCGCTGCTGACGCAGCCAACCAACATCGGCTCGTACCGCCGCGACGTGTTCGCCATTCTGCCCGAGGCCAACGTCAACCTGCGGTGGGACATCACCTGCAATCTGCGGGGCACAATCGGCTACACGTTCCTGTACATCAACCGCGTGCAGCGGTCGGGCGATGCGATCGACACGTCGGTCAATCCGACCCAAATCGGCGGCGACCCGCTAGTGGGTCCGGCGCAGCCGATCTTTGCCTCGACCGATACCCCGTGGTGGGCCCATTCGGCCACCGCGGGCGTCGAGTATCGCTGGTAGCGAGCCACGGCCTTCGCCCGCGCCGTATTCTCAGAACGCCAGTTGCGGCGGAAAGAACTCGTTCCACAAGTCTTCGTAGAACGAGCGCAACTCATCCACGTCCGGACGCTCGGCCGCCTTCGTGTACAGGTCGTACGGGTTGAAGGCCCGCACGGCGGCAAAGTACTTCCGGTCGGCGTCGTTCATCAGGTGAGCATACGCCCCTTCGCGGTGTCCCGGGTAGAACGAGTGGTAGCGGATGATGTACTGCGCCTCGGGCGGCAGGTAGTCCTTCACGACGTGGTACATGTACTCATCGTGCCCCCACGACATCAGCACGTTGTCGAGCCCGCAACCCGGCTCGTAGATGCCGCAGGGCGTCTGATACTCGGGCACCTGGCTATCGGGGTTGTCGTCGAGAAACTCGCGAAAGACGATCGCGTCGGAGTATTCGCAGCCGACCGGAAACGTATCGCCCACCACGGCCCACTGTGGCTCGCCGAACAGGCAAAGCACCTTGCCGAAGTCGTGAATCAACCCGGTGAGAATGAACCAGCGGGGATGCCCGTCGCGGCGGATGGCCTCGGCCGTCTGCAACAGGTGCTCGATTTGCGGCAGGCTGGTGTCCGGGTCGCTGTCGTCCACTAGCGTGTTGAGAAACTCCAGCCCGTCCCACAGGCCCATGCGTCGTTTGTCGAGCTTGAGATACTCTTCGCGCTTGGCGCGGACGAAGTCGACCGTCTGGTATTTGTGATTCAGGCGGTAGAACTCCCTGACCTCGGGACGCACGTCGGCCCGGTAGTCGCGAAACTGCTGCTTGCTCTTCTCGGAGTTGGGAGCCAGCTCGTTGGCGGCCGCCTCGGGATAGCGGCGTCGCAAGTCGTCGTCCCACTGTTCGAGATCCTCGAGTGGGCCGGAGTCGGAGGACGCTGGGCGATCGACCATCATGAACCTCCTGGTAGATTGTAGGCAGCGGACGATTGCTTACTGCTGCGAGGACTGTTCCCGCAGAAAGGCTTCCAGGCCCGCCAGGTCGTCGGTATTGATCAAGTCGACGCCGGCGGCCTGTAGTTCGCGCCAGGCCGTCTCGTTATCGGGCGTGGCCCAAAAACGGATTTTGCGGCCGGCCGCGTGGGCCTTGGCCACCGCGTCGTTTAGTTTCTCGCGTTCCGCCTCGTCGATCGGGCCCCGGCCGCGCCAGCGGAAATGCGCGGCCCAACTATCGCTGATCAGCGGCATCAGATGGGCCGGGGCGTCGGAGTCGAGATCGCTCAGCCGGCCGTCGATCCCTGCATAGCGCAGCGGCTGTGCCGTGATCGTGGCGATCGGGCGGCTGCCGGAAATCGACACGTCGACCGCTTTCCGATCCACTTCGCCGTCGCGCACTGCCGTGATCGTATCGCTGTACTCGGCCAGCACGTCGGATGGCGCCGCATAGGTCTCTTCGCCGGAGCTCTTCAGGTCGATCAGCAGATGGAACGGCTGGCCGTCGCCGTAGATCGATCCGCCGCCGGCTCGCGCTCGCTCGCGCAGCGGTTCGAGGTAGAGCTTCTCGAGCGTCCGCTCGGGATCCAACTCGCGCCGCGTGTGCGCGACCAGCAGCTTACCGTCCACCAGGAAGATGTCGGCCTCGACGCTGGTGAAGCCGTGCGAAAGTGCGTCCAGCAGGGGCCGCGGGTGGAGATAGTCGTTGTGCGCGTGCGACTGTGCCAACGGCTTGACGTCGGCAGCCGATAGCGAGCTTGTCCAACCGCTAGCAACGGCGAGTGTCAAAACGGCGATCGTGATAGCAAGGATTCGCATTGCCCTCTCGAGATGCTTGTCTGTCAGCGGGTTGGCCGGTGCGACCCGATTCTATCACCGCGTGCGGCGGGCCCACAAGCTTTGCCCAGCCGGCAGAGTCAAGCGAAGATGCGAGGCGGCCCGAGTTGCCGCCCGGCGCGGCGCGTCTAGACTTGTTCTTGGCGACGCGACGGAGATGCTTCAGGCGTGATCAACAGGGAGGGAACGATGCGACTCTTGCGATTCGTGGTGCTGGTGGCCGTAGTGGCGATGGTGGGCTGGGCGGTCGTTCCCTCGGTATCGGTCGAGAGTAACGACGAGACGCTGCGGATCATCGTCGACCGCCAAAAGCTGCGGCAGGCAGGCCACACGCTCAAGGACAAGGGCCGGGCCGCCGCCGAAGAAGTGGGCAAGGCCCTGCAAGTGGCCGGGCGAAAGCTGGAAGACGCGCCCGAGGCCAAGTGACACAGCCCGAGCGCCAAGCGGCTAAGCGACGCGGTTATTGGGTGGGTCGCGCCCGATCAATAACAGGGCACGCAACACGGCTGGCAGGGAACGCAGGGTTGGCACTGCATCTGCGCCGAGGTCTGCACGACCTGCGGCTGCGCGACCACCTGCGGTTGAGCAACCACCACCGGCGGCTGCGCCACTACCGGAGGCGCGGTGGCCTGTTGAGCGTACGTCGGCTGCGTGAACGCCGGTTGAGCTACTGCCGGCGGTGCGTAGTTCCGACCATAGTAAGGGCGCCAACAAGCGCAGCCATTCAGCAGTGTCAGAACGGCGACGAGGACAACGAGCCGCTTCATGACCGGTTCCTTTTCCAATGAGAATCTGGATGTGCCGTCGGAGATGCGGGAACGACGGGCTGCTGACAGGGTCGAGCGGGCGGGGACCATAGTCGAAGGCGGCAAAACCGGTCAAGGGCAGCCGACCTGGTCGCCCCCCGGCTGGCCGCTCGCGATCAGCCGCCGCGCCGCGCGGAACACGCGGTCGAACATCGGCTCGGTCAAAACTCCCGTAAAAGTGTTCTGCTGGCTGGGATGATAGCTGCCCAACAGCCAGCGGCCGCCCGCCAGCGGCACCTGCGCCGCATGCGCGAATTTTGGCACGCGGCCCTCGTACCAGCCGCGCCGGCGCGCTTCGGCCAAGGTTGCCCGCCAGGCGATTTGCCCCAGCGCCAGAAAGACCACGGCCGGCATCCCGTCGATTGTGCGCTCAAGCCAGCCGTGGCACTGGGCCGACTCCTCGGTCAGCGGTTTGTTGCCCGGCGGGGCACAGTGCACGGCCGCGGTGATCGCGCAATCCATCAGCCGCAGGCCATCGTCGGCGTCGCGCGAATCCGCCTGGTTGGCGAAGCCGGCCTTGTAGAGCGCGCGGTACAGCCAGTCGCCGCTGCGATCACCGGTGAACATCCGCCCGGTGCGATTCGCGCCATGCGCGGCTGGAGCCAGTCCGACGATCAACAGTCGCCCATCGCGGTCGCCGAAGTTCGGCACGGGCTTGCCCCAGTACGTGCAATCGCGAAAGGCCGCCCGTTTCTCGACGGCCACTTGCCGGCAGTACTCGCGCAAACGCGGACAGCGCTGGCAGCGCACGATGCTCCGGTTGAGCGACTCCCAGTCGGCGGAGCGAGAGCGGCGCGCGGGCATTGCGGCTATTCGGCCTGGGACGCCGGTTCCACGTCGCGGCCGGCGGCCCAGAACAGGGCGTTGACGAGCAAGCGCCGGAAGCTCTGCTCCTCGAAGTCCTGGGGATGCCCGAGCGAGGTGTAGAACACGCGGCCGCCCTTGAAGGTGCGCGTCCAGGTGACCGGCTCGGTAGCCTCGGGGCTCGTGCCTTCCATCAGCACGCAGCAGTCTTCGGCCAGGCCCTTGTTCTTGTACAGGCTGCCCGGCGTGCGAAACGGCTCGACGCCCGCCAGAATCGGGTGGTCTTGCTCGTCTTCGACCAGCGTGACCTCCGTGGCTAGGTCATTGCTGTGGTGCCCGCGATAGTTGCCTCCCAGCACGAGCTTGTCCAACTCGAGCCAGGTTTGAATGGCGTGGCTGGCCGTGCGCACGCCGACGATCGGCTTGCCCGCCAGGCAATAGTCGCGAATCCGGTCCAACTGGTCGCCCGTGAGCTTGAGCCGCCGCGTGAAAAGCAGCATCACGTCGCAATCGTCCAGATTCTCGAGCCCCGGCAGGTGCTCCTCGTCTTCGCCTTCGATGAAAGCGCGCGAGCAGCGGACGTTATAGTGGCTCTCGATGTATTTCTGGAACGCGGCCAGCGTCTCGTTGGACTTGTACTCGAGCGAACCCGACACCAGGCATACCTTGAGCGGCGGGTCGTCACCGGCAAGTGCTGGGTTTCCCGTCGCCAAGAGCGCGGGCAGGGCTGCCGCCAAAGCGGCGACGCAAACGAAGAAGCGGCGGCGGGACCAGGCGGCGTGGAGACCGGTCATGCTGGGTGTCCTCGTGGTGTCAGGCCAGGATGTCGTGAACGATTTCGCCGTGGACGTCGGTCAGCCGCATGTCGCGCCCGCCGAAGCGGAAGGTGAGCTGCTTGTGGTCCATGCCCAGCAGGTGGAGCATCGTGGCGTGCAGGTCGTGGATCTCGACCTTGTTTTCAATCGCGTAGTAGCCGTACTCGTCAGTCGCTCCGTAGACCGTTCCGCCCCGGATGCCGCCGCCGGCCAGCCACATGGAAAAGCCAAACGGGTTGTGGTCGCGGCCGTTCGTGCCTTGGGCCATCGGCGTGCGGCCGAACTCGCCTCCCCACACGACCAGCGTTTCGTCCAACATGCCCCGGCTCTTCAAGTCCTTGAGCAGGCCGGCGATCGGTTTGTCGGTTGCTCGGGCATTGTCGCGATGACCCTCGAGCAGGTTGTTGTGCTGGTCCCAGCGGTCGTGCCCCAGGTTTTCGCACAACAGTTCCACGAACCGCACGCCGCGTTCCACCAGCCGCCGGGCCACCAGGCACTGCCGGCCGTAAACCTCTGTGGCCGGGTCGTCCAAACCGTAAAGCTCGTGCGTGGCCTTGCTTTCGCCCGAGAGATCCATCAGCTCCGGCACGGCCGACTGCATGCGGAACGCCAGCTCGTAGTTGGCGATCGCGCTTTCAAGTTGATCGTCGGGGCCCGTGCGCTCGAGCGACGCGCGGTCGAGCGTGCGCATCAGGTCGAGCTTTTTGCGCTGCAGGGCCGCGGTTTTTTCCTGCCGCTTCAGGTCGGCGACCGGCTGGCGCCCCTTCTGAAACGACGAACCCTGATACGTGGCCGGCAGAAATCCGCTGCCAAAGCAGTCCCAGCCGCCCGGCGGGATCATGCCGCTGTTGAGCACCACGAAGCCGGGCAGGTTCTCACTGGCGCTACCCAGCCCGTAAGTGACCCAGGCGCCCATGCTGGGCCGTCCCTGCTGGCCGTTGCCCGAGTGGAAAAAGTAGTTGGCCCCGGTGTGCTCCGAAAAGTTCGAGACCATCGAGCGGACGATCGCCAGGTCGTCGACGCACTCAGCGACGTGCGGAAACAACTCGCTGACCGGAATGCCGCTGGCGCCATATTGCTTGAATTTCCAGGGGCACTGGAGCACCTTGCCCACGTTGTCGAACTGCGTGGGCTGCACCTTGATCTGGATCGGCTGGCCGTGCTCGCGCGCCAGCCGGGGCTTGGGATCGAAGGTGTCGACCTGCGACGGCCCCCCGTCCATGAACAGGAAGATCACGTTCTTGGCCCGCGGCCGGTAGTGCGGGGATTGCGGCGCGAGCGGGTTCGTGCGGCGCGAGGGGCCGGCCGGCGCGAGGCCGTAGGCCGGATCGCCCGCGAGGGCCGACAATGCCGTGGCTCCAAAACCCGTGGCCGCGCGCGCGAGCATCTCGCGGCGTGTGAGCGGAGCGGAAAGGTAGCGGCCACAATGCATGTCGACGAAGCGTTCGCTCTAGCGGATGAAAATGAATTCCTTGACGTTGTACAGCACGTGCGCCAGCTCGGCCCAGGCCTGCTCGTCGTTCGACTCGACAAAACCCAGCGCGGCGTTCAGCTCGCTAGCGTCGGGCTCGCGCGCCAGCGCCGCCAGGTACATGCGGCGAATCCGCTCCTCCGGCGCCGCGTCTTCTTCGACGATCCGGCGTGCCCAATGCTGCGCTTGCTCGATCACGAATGGGTTGTTCATCATCACTAGCGCCTGGGCCGGAACGTTCGAGCTGCCCCGGCGGCCGATCGTCGTAAACGGCGTGGGATAGTCGAACGCCAGGAACATCGGCGAGAGAAAGTTGCGCCGCACGGCCAGGTAGATGCTCCGGCGGCCGTCGCCGTCGAGCGGGCCACTCTCGGCCGGACGCCCGCGGCCGGTCATGTACTCGGTCAGGTACGGCATCACGCCGGGCCCGTACATCGTCGGATCGAGCCTGCCCGAGGTGAACAGGATCGCGTCGCGAATGCTTTCGGCCTCGAGGCGGCGGACCGTCATGCGGTGCCATCGCTCGTTGCGCGGATCGGCCCGGTCGGCTTCCGCATCGACGCGGCTCGACATGCGATAGGTGTTCGAAAGCACCATCAGGCGGTGCACGTGCTTGAGCGACCAATCATGGTCGACGAGCTCCTGGGCCAGAAAGTCGAGCAGCGCCGGGTGCGTCGGCTTCTCGCCCATCACGCCGAAGTTATCGGGCGAGCGCACCAGTCCGGTGCCGAAGTGGTGGTGCCAGAGACGATTGACGATTACTCGCGGCACAAGCGGGCACTCTGGCGAGACGAGCTGCCGCGCCAGCGCCAGCCGCCCGCTGCCGGCCGTCGGGGGCGCGTGCTGCTTGCCGCTGAGCACTTCGAGCAGGCGGCGGGGCACTTCCTCGCCGAGCGTCTTGTGGTTGCCGCGAATGAACACGTGCTCGTTCTCGGCCGTGCCGTCGCACATGGCCAGGCAATAGCGCGGCGGCGTGAGGCGCGCTTCGATTTCGCGCTGCCGTCTCGCGAGATCGCCCAACGTCGGGGCGAGTCGCTCGTGAGCCTTTGCCGCCGACGGGCCAGGCTGCCGTAGCAGCCAGGCAACGATCGATGCTCGGGCCCCAGCGTCGTGAGTGGTTGCATTGGGATCCTTGAGCCAGTCGGTCAGCACGCGCTGGGCCGTCCGAGTGTACTTGTCCGCCAGCGCCTCGGGCGACACGATGGAGTCGTCGGCCAGCATTTCGACGAGCACCGCGTTCGGAGTCGGTTCAGGCGGTGGGCCGTCGGAGAAAGCCACCTGCTCAAGCGCCACGTAGCCGTCGCCGTCGTCGATGAGCTCGATGTACGCGCGGTGGCCGATCCACTTGCTGACGTCCTGCTCGTGCCAGTACGGCTGTTGCTGCTTGGGCTGAAATTCGAGTCCGCCGTAGATCGGATTGCGAATCAGTTGCAGCCCGTCGAGGATCAGCCGCACGCGAGCGCCTTCGCCGTAGACGCGGTACCAGATCTTGGGCGCGGTGATCTCGAATGTCGGCGAGCGGAGCGTGCCGTGCAGCTTGCGCGAAACCAGACCGCTATGGGCCGTCGCCGCGCAGAGCAACCGGCCGGGCAAGTCGCTCTGCGGCGCCGCGAACGGCCAGTCAAACGGCATTCCCGGCCCGGACCCGAAAGCCTGGCCGGTCGCCTCCCAGGGGGCATAGTCGCCCGAGCGGAAGTCCGCCCAATTCCCGTCGGCATCGGCTGTAGCACGCTCCCGTCGATCCTGCAGTTCGATGCGCAGTGTTTGCCGGCGCGTGGCGAACGCTTCCGGCGTGCGTCCCTCCCGGGTCAAGGCATTCCAGACGAATAAGGGGTCGTCGAGGGCCGCGTTCGGCTGCTCGGCGGCGGTTGGGCTCGTTTGCAACGCCTCGGAGATCTCGCTGGCAGCTTCCGTCGCCTTCGCTCGGGCGAACTCCAAGCAAGCCTCTTGCCGCTCCGCGTTCAGGCGCTCGAGTTCCGCGACCGCCTTGGCCCGCGTCTCGTCAACCTCGACGATGGCCTGCTGGTAGCGCGAGCTTTGAAAATACCCGGCCAGCGCGTAATAGTCACGCGTCGAGATCGGGTCGAACTTGTGATCGTGGCAGCGTGCGCAGCTCACGGTCAGGCCCAGCAGGGCCTTGGAGAACACGTCGATCTGGTTGTCGATGCGGTTGGCCTCGTCGGCCCGCACGTCGACCGGCGAATGCAGTGCCTCGCCGAAATAGTACCAGCCGGTGGCAATGATCGATTCGTTGATGCCCTCGCTGCGATTGATGCGCGGCTCGGGAAGCAGGTCGCCGGCCACGTGCTCGACGACGAACTGGTCGTACGGCAGATCGTCGTTCAAGGCGCGAATCACGTAGTCGCGGTAGCGGTACGCGTGCGGAATCTCGAAGTCGAACTCGTGGCCGTGGGTTTCGGCGTAGCGAACCAGGTCGAGCCAGTGGCGGGCCCAGCGCTCGCCGTAGTGCGGCGAGGCCAGCAGGCGATCGACCACCGTGGCGTAGGCGTCGGGCGAGTCGTCGGCCAGGAAGGCATCGATCTCCTCGAGCGTGGGCGGCAGGCCGGTCAAGTCGAACGTCACCCGCCGAAGCAGCGTTCGCTTGCCGGCGGGCGGCGCGGGCTCGAGCCCGGCTGCGTGCAGGCGGTGCAGAATGAATCGGTCGACCGGTGTCTTGATCCAGTCGGAATCGTCGACGTCCGGTGGCGTTGGATCCGCCAGCGGCTGAAAGCACCAGTGGGCCGCTCGGGCTTGCAGGTCGAAGCCCTCTGCAGCCGCCGCCGGGCTGTCGGCCGTTTCCGCGCCCCAGGGGGCTCCGCGGCGAACCCATTCCTCGAGCGTGGCGACTTCGGCCGCGGGAAGCTGCGACTTGGGCGGCATCTGGTAGAGGTCGCCGTAGCGCACCGCGTCGATCAGCAGACTTTCGTCCGCGTCGCCCGGCACGACGGCCGGTCCGGTGTCGCCGCCGGTGAGCAGGGCCTTGCGAGAATCGACTCGCAATCCGCCCTTGGGCTCGGCGCCCGAGTGGCATTCCTGGCAGCGGCTTACCAGCAGCGGCCGCACGTGTTTCTCAAAGAACTCGACATCCGCTCCAGCGGCATCGTCGGCCCTGGCCGCTACGGCCCCGCAACAGAATCCCACCACAAGCATCAAGACGCCGGCGCATTGGCGGTGGGAGGGAGTCATGGCGCGAGGTCCAGCGAGCAGCCGAGCGGGTCGAGGCGGGAAGGAAAGCCAGCGTAAAGCATTCACACGTAACCAATTCCGCTCGTTCCCCCGAATATAGTAGGGCTGCCGCGGAGGGTCAACGTTGCGCGTCGCGCTGCTCGGAACTTACCCAAGTGCACGATCGCGCGCAACTTCGCATCGCCCTTACAGGTACGGCGTCAGCAGCCGCACCAAGCCGTCGCGCAAGCGAATCGGGATACTGCGGCCGTCGACCTCGGCCAGCGTGACGTTGCGGGCCGCGGCGCGCTTCTTGAGGCACAGCTCGTAGGTCTGAGCGGCCAACTCCTTGTCGTAGCACTCGACGTCGAACTCGAAGTTCAGCCGCAGGCTGCGCGGGTCCCAGTTGCCCGAGCCGAACAGCAGCCACGTGCGGTCGACGACCATCAGCTTCGTATGTTCGAACGGCGGCGGCGACATCCACACGCGGCACCCGCGCTGGAGCACCTGCCACAGCAGTGCCGTCGAGGCCCATTTCACCATCGCCAGGTTGTTGGCCTCAGGCAGAATGATGTCCACTTCTACGCCGCGCAGCGCCGCGACGTTCAGCGCTCCGATCAACGACGCCTCGGGGAGGAAGTAGGGCGTCAGGATGAACACGCTCGACTCGGCGCAGGCCAGGGCGCCTTCGAGGGTCAGCCGGCGCTTGTCCAGGTCGCTGTCGGGGCCGGCCGAGATGCCGCGTGCCAGCGCGTTGCCGACGGCTTCGAGCGGTGGAAACCAGATCTCGCTTTCCAACAGCTCATCGGTGCAGAATGCCCAATCTTCGGCGAACACTTCCTGCAACTGGGCCACCACCGGGCCTTCAATGCGAAAGTGATGGTCCTGAATCGGGTGCTTGGGATGAAAGCGGGCGTCGTGCCCTTCGCGAATGTTCAGTCCGCCGGTGAAGCCGAGCTTGCCGTCGACCACCAGAATCTTGCGGTGGCTGCGCAGGTTGGCATAGGCAAACCGCCCGGGCAGCACGGTCGGCAGGAAGCGGGCCACGGTGATGCCGCCCCGGCGCAGCCGCGGCACGATCGAGGGAAAGGAGTATCGCGCCCCCACCGCGTCGATCGCCACGCGCACTTCGACGCCGCGCTTG
>QQVE01000059.1 GCA_003389325.1 Planctomycetota bacterium | reverse complement strand
CCGCCGTTTACGTAGTCGGGCTGGACTTCGATGATGTGATCGGGATACAGGAAGCCGGGTCCGGGCAGATTGGGATCGCGGCCGGCCTGCGTGGCTTCGGCTTCCGACTTCAGCTCCCAGGCGATCAACAGGATATTGCCGTTGGGCATCACTTCCAAATCGTGATGTGACAGATGGGTCGCCGAGTCGTACGCGAATTCCCAGGTCTTGGTGCCGTTCCAGTCGAAGCGTTCGAGCAGCCCTCCGGCGCCGGCCGCCTGGATCGAGCCATTGCCGCCTTGACCGTGCGGAGCCGACGCACGCAACAGGCTGCCGTCGGGCATCAGGTATCCCAGCAGGCCCGGCGCGTAGTCGGACGTCCACTCGTTGACGACGTGGGCGTCCTTGTCGATCAGATAGGTCGTGTTCGATGTATTCGGGGAGAAGAGCGTGTAGCCGTGGGAGGCTCCCGGGTCGTTGAAGAACAAGCCCGTGGTCTGAGCCAACAGGCGGCGGTCCTCGAGAACTTCGAAGAAATGGTGAGGTCGAGCGGCCGGTCGGCGTTTGAGGGAAGACGAACCTCGTGGCCATCGCATTTTTCGCATCGTGGTGCCTCCCAGGTGGAATGTTCGCGGGCCCGCTACGCGGCGAAAGAATCGCCTGCCCTGTGCGTGGCGAGGTTCATCGCCATTGTAACTACGCCTCGCCGACCACGCTTAGCCGAGCAGGTCGTCGAGCAATTTGTCTTCTACCGGCGAATCGAGTTCTGTCCCGCTATCGTCCGCGAGCACCCGCGCGACGCGGTTGGCGGCGGCGGCGTTGGTTTGCGGTGCGGGCATGCTCTTGCTCGGTGCCGAAGCAGCGTGGTAGGCCAACCCCGTTGGGAGGCGTGGGGCGGCTGGCGTGTCGCCCGCCGGGGCCGCCAGCGCAACCGCGATGCCCGCTGCCGCGGCTGGAGTAGCCGAAGAGGGAACGATGATCTCGTCGCCGATGTTGATTTTCCACAGAAAGCCGCTGTGTGCGAATACGATACCCTCGTCCACATCGTCGACCGAGCCGTCGCGATTGAAATCGTACAGGTTCTCCACGCCGGCGTCGTCGGCCGCGTTGTTCCGAGCGGCGATCCGATCGATAGCGTTCGTAATGGCCATCCAGGGCATGCCGCTGCCGGCGTCGCCGGTGCGATTGCCGAAGTAGAAGATATCGCTCTCGGCAAGGCCCGTGTTGGTGTTGAAGCCGCCGTCGGCATCGTCGCCTTCGAGGATCACTTGCAGCCACTGGTTCTGGATGGCGCCCTCGGCCCAAATGATCTCGACGCGATCGCTACCACTGATGCCGGCCCCGGGCCGCACGGCAACGATTGCCGGATCGGGCGGGATGGCCCAGGTCGATGGATCGTTGGTCAGCGACGGGGGCGAACTCACGCGAAACGTAAAGTCGTCGGCCGTGATCGTCCCGGCGGGGTTGGCCACATCGATCATGATGCCGTTGATGCCGCGGGAATAGCTGGTGATGTTCTCGAACGTGGCCGTGCCGCTGCCTGCCAGGTAAGGGCTCTTGTCGGTGGCGATCGCCAAATCGTCGCTCACGCTGACGCCGGCCGTGTCGCCGTCGAACTTCGACTCGTTGTAGAAAACGTGCCGGCCCAGCACCGTGGGAGTGAATTGGGCCAGGTAGTCGGCCGGATAGTCGATCGCCCGAAACGTGAAGTTGGCGCGCAGCGTGCTTAGCACCGGATCGTTGATCCCCAGGAAGGGGATCGGGTCCTCCGGGCCCAGCGTCGCCCCGGTGATGTAGGGGCTCACGTAGCGCCACACTTCCTCGCCCTCGGGCGTAACTTCGACAAACGTGCCTTTGACCCCGTAGGTGATTTGCGTGTTGCCGTTCGGCAGACGCTGCGTGCCGGAGATGATGGCCGTGAAGTCGTCCGGCGCGGCGGCGGTGTACGTCCATGCAGTGTCGTTGGGTCCATACGGCTGACCGGTGTCGAGCGTGTAATTGAAACCGTCGACCGGCGGGGCAATTTCCTCGACGGTCGTGAAGTCGGTCCCCGGGCGGCCAAAGCCGTTGTTGAGCACCGTGATGTTGCCTTCGCCGGGGTCACCGTCTTCGACCCACTTGGCGTCGTGCTGATAGAACAGCACGCGATCGCTGGCATCGCCGCGGTCGTAGGCCTGCGGGTTGCCCCAGCGGTAGAGGAGGTCGCCGCCCATTCCCGAGTTGCCGCCAGTGTGGCCGGCCGCTTCTTCGGTTGTGGTGCTGTGGTCGATGATCCAGAACTCGCTGAACTCGCGGACCGAGAGGACGATCTGATCGAGTTCGGCGTTGTAGTCGATGCCGTTGGCGTGGGTCCAATCCTCAGGTTCGCCGGCTCCGTCGTCGAAAACCGAGACGAAGTTGATGTCGATCAACTCGGGATGGTCCTCGACTCCCGTAGGTCCGTAATAGTTGTCCTTCGTGGGGTCGAATTCCTGCACGAGGTGATCCCACACGTACCACTCCCAGACGATCGTGCCGCCGCCGTTTACGTAGTCGGGCTGGACTTCGATGATGTGATCGGGATACAGGAAGCCGGGTCCGGGCAGATTGGGATCGCGGCCGGCCTGCGTGGCTTCGGCTTCCGACTTCAGCTCCCAGGCGATCAGCAGGATATTGCCGTTGGGCATCACTTCGAAGTCGTGGTGGGCCAGCTGGGTCGGCGTGCTGTAGCTGAACTGCCAAGTGAGGTTGCCGTCCCAGTCGAAGCGCTCGAGCAGCCCGCCCGCGCCGGCGGCTTCGATGAAGCCATTGCCACCTTGTCCGGTCGGTGAAGCGGCCCGCAGCAGGCTGCCGTCTTCGAGCAGGTATCCCAGCAGACCGGGGGCGTAATTGGACGTCCACTGGTTGACGAGGTTGGCGTCCTTGTCGATCAGGTACGTGTCGCCGGTGGTGTTCGGCGAAAACAGCGTGTACCCGTCCGAGGCTCCCGGGGCGTTGAGCAGCAGCCCTGTCGTTTGCGCCAGCAGCCTGCGGTCTTCGAGGAGTTCGTGGACGAACGTGCGCGGCGCGTGGATGCGGCGTCGCGCGCGGTGCGCACGACGAACGAGTCGGTCGGCGAACATGATCGTTCTCGGGGGCTGGGGGGATCGTCGCTACCGCGACGACATTCCTGGTGTGCGGCTATCTTACCAGTGTCCGCCGGCCCAAAGGGGGTAGCGCGAGAAAAATTTCGCGCTTTTTTGGAGAGTGCGAAAGTCGCTTCGATCGAAGCGTCCTAGATAATCAACCGCACCCCGCCCAACTCCGCCAGGCCATACATCAGATGCCCGCGAGGCGAACCGATGAACATCAGGTTCGTGGGAATGCTCCACTTGTCGGACAACTCGCGCACCAACTCCGGGCCGAACCGCCCCTCGAGCACCACGAACTCGATGTCGATCTCAGGATACGCCTCGTCGAGGAACTCCAGATCGGTCTTCAACCGCGGCGGGACTTCGTTGGGGTCGTTGACCACGGTGACCACCTTGACCCGGTTCGTGTGCTCGTTGTGTCGCACGTAGAGCATGGCGTTGTTGAGGCCCGAGATGTTGTCGCCTCGCGTGAAAAACACGACCTGCTGCGAGTTGATGTCGTCGATCTTGTTGCGAATCCAGGTCGCCACGCCGTGCATCGGCTGCAGCATGGCCGAAATCGCCCCCCGCACGACGAACAGCAGGGCCGTCAACAGCGCGATGCGGGTGAGCATGATGGTCACGACCAGCATCGCGGGCACGAAGTACTCGAGAAACACGACGAGGTTGCTCTGCACCTCGGGACTCTCGGGGATCGCCAGCGCGTTGCCGATCAGCCCCACGGTTACGGCGCCCATGGCCACGAAAACCGTGGTCCAGGCCGCGCGGCTCGGCCGCGGCAGGCTGCTGCGCTTCACCTTCAGCAGAATGTTGCCCAGGCAGAACAGGGTCATCACGGCCAGGAACGAAATCGTGTACACGCCCGCCAGGGTCTCGACCTCGCCGCGCGTGACCAGCAGCACGGAGACCGAAAGCAGGAAGAAGGCGATGATGATGCGGTGCGTCGTGCCGCGGGGATTGGTCTTCAGCAGGAACTGGGGCAGGCAGCGATCGAGCGTCATGCGGCGCACCAGACCGTTGACGCCGACAAAGCTCGTGAGCACGGCACCGCTGAGCACCAGCACGGCATCGACGCGAATGAGCCACGCCAGCCAGTCGCCGCCCGACTCGGAGCCCATGTGCGACAGTAACTCATTCTTGTGATGTTCGACGTATTCGATCGGCACTAGGGCGAGGGCCAGCACAGCCATCGCGGGGTTGAAGAACCCGACGGCCAGCCACATGTTGCGCAAGGTCTTGGGGAACACGCCTTCGGCCTGTTCCTCGACGAAGTTGGCCGAGCTTTCAAAACCCGAGATTCCCAGCAGCGCCGCGGCAAAGCCGAAGAACAGGGCATAGCCGATGCCGTGCGGCTCGGGCACCGCCAGGTTCGCCCACAGCGTATGCGGCCCGTTCAAGAGCACGTAGCCGACGCCGACGACCAGCAACACGGACAGCGACGTCAAGTGGAAGGCGAAAATGGCGATGGCCACCTTCGACGACTCGGTGATGCCGATGATCGTCAGCACCATGAACACGGCCAGCAGGCCGATCGTGGCCACGATCACGGGCATGCCGGGTTGGAAGACGCCGGCATAGTGCATCGCGGCGTTGGCCGAGATGACCGCCGTGGCCATGTACGAAAGGATGGTCAGGCAGGCAGCGATCGAAGCGCGAAACTTGCTCGTGGTGTTCAGTAGCGCGTTGTAGGCACCGCCGTTGAGCGGTAGCGCGCCGACCACTTCGGCATAGATCGAGCGGAACAAGTACAGCACGCCCGCGACGACCAGCAGCACCAAGGGAGCCAGGCGACCGGCGGTCATGATCGTCAGGGCCGACACATACAGGCACGACGAGGTGATGTCGTTGCCGCAGATGGCCGTGGCCGGGAGTTGCGTCAGGCCACCTTCCTTGTGTTCGGTGACGTGCTCGCTGGAGGTCGCTTTCATGGTGTCCGAGGGAGGCATACAGAACCGTCGAGGGCGCCGAAACGATAAAATATAGCCCGCCTTGAGCCGTAGACGAGCCCGGTCCGCCTCGAAGCCGCAGGTCACAAGAGGGGGCATGGAGCCGAAACGGCTCCCTGGAACACGGAATACCCGGTCTAGGGCTGCTTGTCGGCGCCACCGGCGCGAGCGTCAATTTCATCCAAAGTCAGCCTCACGCTGACGATATAGGGCTTCTTGCCCGGCTCCCAGTGGCCGTACGTCGTCGTGACAATCGTGCCATCGGGCAGGATCTCGACGCCCGGATAGGCGCAGTCGGCGCCCTTGTGATTGTCCTTCAGGCGGACGCGATACTGTCCCTCGCGCCCCTCGACCAGGTCTTCGTAGCGCCCGACCCAGGCCACCCAGTCGCCCTTGGTGGGCGACTCGTGGGTCGTGTCGCGAAAGCTGATGAACAGCCGTCCGTCGGGAGCATACACGGCCGTGTGGCGGTCGCCGGTTTGCGATCCCGGCACTTCGCGAGGTTCGGTCCAAGTGGCTCCCTCGTCGTCGGAAAAGATGATGTGCGAGTTTTTCTTGCGGCGGTTCTCGCGCAACAGCACGGCGAGTTGCTTGCCATCGGGCGAGCGCACCGCTCCTGGTTCACACAGGTGCACGTCGCTCGAGGCGAAGATCGCTTCCGGCTCCCCCCAGGTGAGCCCGCCATCGGTGGAAAGCGTCTTGTACAGCGTCATCACGGCCGGGTCTTGCATGCGATTCTCAGAGGTGAAAAAGCGCCCGTCGTCGTGAAACAATGCCAGGTAGTGGCCGGGTTGCTCAAGCTTGACGACCGAGCCCATCACGACAATGCCGCCCCAATCGCCGACCGGCTTCAGTTCGCTCCAGGTCTGTCCGTCGTCTTCGCTGACGGCCAGCCGCGCCGGATAGAGCCCCGACCACATGATGATCCGCTTGTTCCCGTCGGCGTCGACGACGCGATGCAGCGTGGGCACTTCAAGCGACGTAGCCCAGTTCTCAGGCGTCGGCAACCGCTCGCTCCAGGTCAGCCCGCCGTCGTTGCTGCGCTTGTACACAATCGCCCCGCGGCCGTGTCCCTTGGGATAGACGCAAAGCATGGTCTTGCCGTCTTCCAGCAGGCAGGTGGTGGGATGCCCGAGGTATTGTCCCTCTTCACGATCGACGACCACCTGACGATCCTTTTCGTCGGCCAGATCGATCGTGGGAATCGAATACCCCCGAGGCGGCTCGGCAGCCGAAGCAGCCCCGGCAGGGATCAGCAAGGGGAGCGACAAGAGCAGCGTCAGAGGCGTTTTCATGGCAAGCGTTTCTCAAGAGCCGTGGGCAAGAGGTCGAAACGTTCCGCCCATCATAAGTTCCACGGTTGCCGAAAGGTAAGGGAGTGGCTGCCCGTCGACCGGTTTTCGAGGGGGCAAATTCCTTGCCACCTACCTTTCGCGGCGTGTATATTCGGTGGTTGGGCCCTGATCCCCAGATGGGGCCTGCCCGCCTACAAACCTCCAGCCTGCGGCACGACCAGGATGCCAGCCATGATTCGACCGTTCGCGCTTGCGATCGTCGCCCTTTCCACCGCAATTGCCGCCGGCACGACGCTGCGCGCCGAAGAGCCCGAGCAGCCGGCCGAGCCGGGCGCCAAGGTCAGCTACTTCAAGGACGTGCGTCCTCTGTTTCAAGAGCACTGCCAGGGCTGCCATCAACCGGCTAAGGCCCAGGGCGGCTACGTGATGACCAATATGGAGTCGCTGCTCAAAGGGGGCGAGAGCGAGCTGGCCGCGATCGTGCCGGGCAATCCCGACGAGAGTTACCTCCTTGAGCAGATCACGCCCGTCGAAGGCGAAGCGGCCATGCCCCAGGACAAGCCGCCTTTGCACGAAGACCAGGTGCAGCGCATCCGCCAGTGGATCGCCGCAGGCGCCGAAGACGACACGCCCGATAGCGTGCGGGAGACGATCAGCGCCGAGAACCCGCCCGAGTACGAGGCGCCGCCCGTGCTGACGGCGATCGACTTTTCGCCCGACGGGTCGCTGTTGGCCACCAGCGGCTATCACGAGATTTTGTTGCACCAGGCCGACGGATCCGAGTTGGTCGCGCGTCTGGTCGGCCGCTCGGAGCGGATTGAGTCGCTGGCCTTTTCGCCCGATGGCAAGTTGCTGGCCGCCACCGGGGGCTCGCCCGGCCGGTTGGGCGAGTTGCAGGTGTGGGACGTGGCCGCGAAAGAACTCAAGTATTCGGTGGCCGTGACGTACGACACGATCTACGGCGCTCGCTGGTCGGAAGACGGCACGAAGATTTCCTTCGGCTGCGCCGACAATACGTTGCGGGCCGTCGACGCCGCGACCGGCGAGCAGGTGCTCTACCAGGGCGCTCACAATGACTGGGTGCTCGATACGGTGTTCTCGAAAGAGGGCACCTACCTGATTTCGGTGAGCCGCGATCGCTCGATGAAGCTGGTCGAAGTAGCCACCGAGCGTTTCGTCGACAACATCACGAGCATCACGCCCGGCGCGCTTAAGGGCGGACTGAACGCCGTAGACCGCCACCCGGCGAAGGATGAACTGTTGTGCGGTGGTGCCGACGGGGTGCCGAAGGTGTACCAGATGTTGCGGACCAAGGACCGCAAGATCGGCGACGACTTTAACCTCATCAAGGCGTACGACGCGATGCCGGGGCGTGTGTACGACGTGGAGTTCAACGCCGACGGTAGCCGTTTCGTGGCGTGCAGTAGCCTGGATAGTGGCGGCGAGGTGCGCGTCTACGAAACCGAAAGCGGCAAGCTGGTCAGCAAGCTCGCCGGCCAGCAGGGTCCGGTATACGCCGTAGCATTCAGCCCCGACGGCAAGGTCGTGGGCTCGGTTGGCTTCGATGGGGTCGTGCGGCTGAACAGTAGCGACAGCGGCGAGTTAATCAAGGAGTTTTCGCCGGTGCCGCTCGGATCGGCGAAGGTGGCCGCCACGCCGTAGGTACAGGAAGTAGAAAAGCAGACACAAGGAAATGCGAGATATGATTCGTACTTTGGTTGCAGCGGCCTGCCTCGTGTGGCTCTCGGCGATCTCCGCGAACCGGCTCCAGGCGGCACCGATGGAGCAGTTGCCCCCAGGAGCCGAGGTCACCAAGTTGTCGGTGCACCCCGAGAAAATCGAGTTGTCGGGCAAGTACGCCTATGCCCAGGTGATCGTCACGGCCCAGCTTGCCGGCGGCGATACGCTGGACGCCACGCGAATGGTCGAGTCGACGGTGACCGACGACATCGCCTCGGTTTCGCCTACGCTGGTCGTGCGTCCGCAGGCCGACGGCGAGGGCGAAGTTGCGTTTTCCGTGGGCGGCAAGAGCGTCGCCGTGCCGGTCAAGGTCGCCGGTGTGGGCGAAACATTCCAGCCCAGCTTCGTGCGCGACGTGATGCCCGTGCTCTCCAAGATGGGCTGCAACTCCGGCACCTGCCACGGCTCGCTTAACGGCAAGAACGGCTTCAAGCTTTCGCTGCGCGGCTACGACGCGCTGTACGACCACCGGGCCCTGGTCGACGACGTGGCCGGCCGGAGGATCAACCGTGCCGCGCCCGACCAAAGCCTGATGCTGCTCAAGCCCGCCGGCGTGATCCCGCACGTGGGCGGCGTGCTTACCAAGCCGGGTGAGCCCTACTACGAAACGATCCGGGCCTGGATCTCGGGCGGATTGAAGCTCGACCTCGACAGCCCGCGCGTCACCTCGATCGAGATTCTGCCCAAGAATCCGATCGTTCCCATGCCGGACATGACGCAGCAGACGAAAGTACTGGCAACGTACAACGACGGTTCGGTGCGCGACGTGACGCTCGAGGCGTTCATCGAGAGCGGCAACACCGAAGTGGCCGAGCCGGACAAGGCGGGCCTGGTCACGGTCATTCGCCGTGGCGAGGCCCCCGTGCTGGCCCGCTTCGAGGGAGCCTATACGGCCACGACCATCACCGTGATGGGCGACCGCAGCGGCTACGAATGGAAGGAAGCACCCAAGAACAACTTCATCGACGAGCTGGTGCACAACAAGCTGAAGCGGGTCAAGTCCCTGCCCAGCAAGCTCACGACCGACGCCGAGTTTATTCGCCGTGTGTACCTCGACCTGACGGGGCTGCCGCCCACGGCCGACGAAGTGCGAAATTTCCTGGCCGACGAGCGCGACACCCAGGTCAAGCGCGACGAGTTGATCGATCAACTGGTCGGCAGCGGCAACTACGTCGAGCTGTGGACCAACAAGTGGGCCGACCTGCTGCAAGTGAATCGCAAGTTTCTGGGCGAAGAGGGCGCATTCGCTCTGCGGGGCTGGATCAAGCAGGCCGTGGCCAGCAACATGCCGTACGACGAGTTCGTGTATTCGATTCTCACCGCCAGCGGCTCGACGCTCGAGAACCCACCGGCGTCGTACTACAAGATCCTGCGCACGCCGCAGGAGTTGATGGAAAACACGACGCAGTTGTTCCTGGGCGTGCGGTTCAACTGCAACCAGTGCCACGACCATCCGTTCGAGCGCTGGACCCAGGGGCAGTATTTCCACCTGGCGGCCTACTTCGCCCAAGTCGGGCGCAAGGCCGATCCCGTGGCCGGCGGCAAGCAGATCGGCGGCACCGCCGTCGAGGGCGGCACGCCGCTGGTAGAAGACATCTTCGATTCCGGCTCGGGCGAAGTCACCCACGGCGGCACGGGCCAGCCCGCGGCCCCGGAGTTTCCCTACGAGCATCCCGACTCGCCCGGTGATAGCGTTTCGCGGCGCGAGCAGTTGGCCCATTGGGTGACCTCGAAAGAGAACCAGTACTTTGCCAGGAGCTACGTCAATCGCCTGTGGGGCTACCTGTTTGGCCGCGGAATCATCGAGCCGATCGACGACATCCGCGCCGGCAACCCGCCCACGAATCCCGAGCTGCTCGAGCGATTGACCAACGAGTTCATCGAGTCGGGCTTCGACGTGCAGCACATGATGCGGCTGATCTGCAAGTCGCGCACGTACCAGGCATCGATTGAAACCAACAAGTGGAACGAAGACGACACGATCAACTTCTCGCACGCCGTCGCACGCCGTCTGCCGGCGGAAGTGCTGTACGACGCGTTGAATCGGGCCACGGGCTCGGTCAGCCGCCTGCCCGGCGTGCCGGCCGGCTATCGCGCCACGCAACTGCCCGACGTCGGGCTGAAGCTGCCCAGCGGCTTCTTCGAGGTTTTCGGTCGCCCGCCGCGCGAAAGCGCGTGCGAGTGCGAACGTACCAGCGGCATGATGCTCGGCCCGGTGATGACGCTGGTCAATGGTCCGACGATCGCCGACGCCATTGCCGATCCCAAGAACGCGATTGCGGCACTCGTGGCCAAAGAATCGGACGACGTGAAAGTCGTCAACGAGCTGTTCATGCGGATCCTGAATCGGCCTGCCACCGAGGAGGAAATCACCACCGGCATCGCCGCGCTGCACGCCAGTGCCGGCGAAGTGTTGGATCTGAAGGTCGAGTTGGCCGAGTACCAGGCCAAGCTCGATGCCGGCCTGCCCGAGTGGGAAACCAATCACAAGCCGGCCGAGTGGGTGACCCTCGCGCCGGGCGAACTCGCTTCGAGTATGAACGCCACGCTGACGCCCAGCGAAGATGGCGCCGTTGTTGCCAGCGGTGCCAACGGTAAGGGTACCTATACGATTCAGGTGAACTCCGAGTTGCCCAAGGTCACGGCTCTGCGCTTGGAGCTGCTGGCCGATCCCTCGCTACCGGCCGGCGGACCGGGGCGAGCCCCCAACGGCAACCTCGTGCTCTCGGAGATTACGGCCACGACGGCTCCCGCGGATCAGCCCGACCAGCAGACGCCTCTAGAGTGCAAGAAGGCCGCGGCGGACTTCGGGCAGAGCGGCTACCCTGCCTCGAGCGCCATCGACGGCAATCCGGGCAGCGGCTGGGCCGTGGCCCCGCAGTTCGGCAAGGACCATTTTGCGATCTTCGAGCTGGAAAAAGCATTGGAAGGGCCCGTGAAGCTGGTCGTCACGCTCGATCAGCAGTTCGACGACAAGCACACGTTGGGCAAGTTTCGCCTGTCGGCCACCGCAAGCCTCGGCGCGGCCGACGCGTTCACGCTGCCCGAGGACGTGGCCCGCATCCTGGCCATCGCGCCCGACGATCGCGACGCCCAGCAGCAGTCCCGGCTGAAAGAGCACTACCGCTCGCTCGACGAGAAATGGACCCGGTTGCACACGGCTGCCGAGAAGGCCGCCAACCAGCAGAAGAACGTACGGCTCACCGGCGCCCAGGACCTGGCCTGGGCCCTGATCAACAGCCCGGCGTTCCTGTTCAACCACTAGGACCCTAGGTCGCGACATCCGGCCGCCGAAGGGCAGGGGCCCCGTGCGGAATAGCCCGCGCGGGTGCACACACGTTTCTCGCTTGCCAGTCAGGGGGCCGACTCCCAGAATAAACGGTCTTGGGCATTCGGGATTCTGAGCACCTCTGGCAGCCAGCGTGTACGTCGAAACGCACTCCCTGACCAAGCGCTACGGCAACTTCACGGCGCTGGATGGTTTCACCTGTGGCATCGAGCGGGCCGAAGTCGTCGGGCTGCTGGGGCCCAATGGGGCTGGCAAGACGACGCTGCTGCGATTGTTGATGGGATACCTGCATCCCACGTCGGGCAGTGCCACGATCGACGGCATCGACTGCTACAAGAACCCGGCCGCCGTGCACCAGCGCGTTTCTTACCTGCCGGGCGAGGCACGGCTGTTTCGCACGATGCGGGCTCGCGAGGTCGTCGATTTCTTCGTCTCGGTGCGGCGCGACGGCAGCCGCGGCCGGGCCGTGGCGCTGGCCACCGAGCGGTTTGGGCTCGATCTTTCGCGCCCCGTGGCTTCGATGTCGACCGGCATGCGGCAAAAGCTGGCCGTGGCCGTGACGTTGGCGGTGGACACGCCGCTGGTGATCCTCGACGAGCCGACTTCGAACCTCGACCCCACCGTACGCTCCGACGTTGGAGCCCTGGTGACCGAGGCCAAACGCGCCGGCCGCACGGTCGTCTTCTCATCGCACGTCATCTCCGAAGTGGAGCAGGTCTGCGACCGGGTGCTCATTCTGCGCAAGGGCCATCTGGTGCACACGCAGGTCATCGCCGAACTCAAGCGGCGGCATCGCATTCGAGCCCACCTGCGCGGCGAGCTGCCGCCGCTGCCGGAACACTTTCGCGGCCAGGTTACGCTCGTGGCCGGCGACGAGGGCGATCTGCTGATCGAGACCCCCGGCGAGCTGTCCGGGCTATTGGGCTGGCTCTCCACGCTGCCGTTGGCCGAAGTGCGCATCGAGCCGTTGGGGCTCTCGACCCTCTACGACCAGTACCATCCGCTGTAGCCGCTGACCTGCTCCATGAACTCCGCTCTTTGGATCAAGACCATCCGCGAGTGCCGCGTCTTTCTGGCAGGCGGCATGGTCTTCATGTTTGCCGTGCACTGGCTGCGGGTGTGGATTGCCAGCTTCTTTTCGGTGGGAGCACTCGAGGGCATTTTCGCCCTGATGCCCGGCGAGGTCGAAACCCTGCTGCCGGTGACCTACTCGCAGATGGCCACGCCGGCGGGGCGGATCGCCATCGCTTACGACGACCCGATCGTGCTGTTGCTGATGACGGTGTGGGCCATTTCGCGGGGCTCCGACGCAGTGAGCGGGGAGCTCAATCGCGGCACGCTCGAGATGGTGCTGGCCCAACCGGTCACGCGGCTGGGGGTGCTGTTCTCGCAGGCCGCGGTCACGCTTGCCGGCGGCGTGCTGTTGGCCGCCGCGGCTCTGTTGGGCACGCTCGTGGGCTTGTCCACCGTGACACTGGACGACCCGGTGTCGATCGGCGTGTTCGTGCCGGCGGCGCTCAACCTGCTATCGATCACGGTGTTTCTGGCGGGGCTGACGACGATGGTCTCGGCGGCCACGAGTTTGCGCTCGCGCACCATCGGCCTGGTCGGCGGCTTCTACGCCGTGTCGATGGTCGTCAAGATCGTCTCGCGCATGGCGCCGGGCTGGGAATGGTTGGCCTACTGCTCGTTCTTCACGCCCTTCGAGCCGCAATTGCTGGTGGGCGATCAGGCCCGAGCCTGGGCCTTTTGGGTCGAGACGAGCTCCGGCGCGACCGAGTTGGGTGGCCTCGGCTACGACAGCACGCTCGTGGGGTTGGGACTAATGGGCTACGTCGCGGCGGGCGTCATCTTCTCGCATCGCGACTTGCCCGCCCCGCTATAGCGTCGTGCGGCAGACGTGCCGTGGGCCGCGATGCCGCGCAAGTCGACGCCTAGGACGCGCTCGACGCGCCTATCGAGCGAAACGAAACTTTCTCGCTCGATGTCCCGGGCGAAAAACGGCCGCGAACTCGTATCGCGTCTTTCGCCGCTTGCCGTCATAATGCCGCCGCGTCCGACTCGCCGCAAAGCGCGCATAGCAGGAAAGGAGTATCCATGCTTCGCCTTGGCAGTTTCCAGATGTTCGTCGCCGCGATGTTGTTGGCCGCCGCCAGCCATGCCCCCCTTGCCGCCGAAGAGAGTGCCACCGAAGGCACCGAGGACGGCGCCACTTTGTTGTACAAGGCGACCGAAACCAAGCTCTCGGCCGAGAGCCTGGCGGATCTCAACAAGGTGATCGAGCTGTCTCAGGAGGCGCTGGACGCCGGACTCGATGAAGCCGACCGCCCGTTCGCCGAGGAGTTGCTGGCCAGTACGCTCTCGCAGCGGGCCGAGCTGGTCTGCGAGGAGCTGTTCGAGCATCCGGTGCGGCCCAGCCGCGCCCAACTGCTGTTGCGGATGGCACTTTCGGATCTGGAACGAACCACGGCCCTGCATGCCGAGCAGCCGCAGGCTCAATACCTGCTGGGGCGGCTTTACACGCATCTGGGCCAGGCCGACAAGGCGCGTCAGGCGCTCGACGTCGCCGTGCGCCTGACAGACGACGACCCGGTGGCCAAGAGCAAGGCCCTGGTCGTGCGAGCCAGCCTGCAAGAGGACCCGGAGGCCCGGCTGGCCGACTACGACGCCGCCGCGGCGCTGACGCCCGGCGATCCGGCCGTCATGCGCTTTCGCGGCATGCATCACATGACCGAGGAGAACGTGGAGCTGGCGATTGCCGACTTCAAAACGGCCGTCGAAATCGATCCCGAAGACGCCGACACCTACGAAGCCCTGGGCATGGCCCAGGCCGTGGCCGAGGAACACGACGCCTCCCTGGAGAGCTTCAACAAGGCGATCGAGTTGCGTCCTCGTTCTCCCGGCGCCCTGACGCACCGAGCCCGGTTGCGGGCCCTAAAGGGCGACTATCCGGCTGCGCTGGCCGACGTCGAGAAAGCCATGCAGCAGCGCCCCGGTTCCGTGCAGGCATTGCTATTGCATGCCAGCTTGCTGGCCACCACGGGGAAGCTGGAGCCGGCCCTGGCGGAGCTGAACGTATTGCGGCAGGTGCTGCCCAACAATCCGGAGGTGCTGTTGCAAGTCGGCACGCTCTATCAGGCCAAGAAGGAAGAGGCCAAGGCGATCGAGGTGTTCGACCAACTGCTGGCCGGCGATCCGAAACACGCTGCCGGACTGCGGGGCCGGGCCGATACCTACCTGAATCTCGGCCGGCAGGCCGAAGCCATCGCCGACTACGAGGCCGCCCTGAAGGTCGAGCCCAACAACAGCGGCGTCCTGAACAACCTGGCCTGGGTGCTGGCCACCTCGCCGAAGGAGGACCTGCGCGACGGCAAGCGGGCCATCGAACTGGCGAAAAAAGCCTGTGAGTTGACCGACTACAAGCAAGCACACATCATCAGTACGCTGGCCGCCGGCTACGCCGAGATAGGCGACTTCGACGAGGCCATCAACTGGTCGCAAAAGGCCGTCGACCTGGGCACGGGGCCGGCCAAGGCACAATTAGCCCAGGAACTCGAAAGCTATCATGCCAGACAGCCGTGGCGCGAGGAACTGCCTCCGGAAACGCCCGGCGTGAGCGATACGGCTCAACCGGCCCAGGCCGCCACGCCCGAGCGCATCGACACGGCCCGGGCCCCGCAGGGGAACTGAGCCGTGGACCGGGAGCAGGCCTGGACGCTGGTCTGTGAGTACACGGCCAGCGATAGCCTCCGCAAGCACATGCTGGCCGTCGAGGCCGCGATGCGAGCCTATGCCCGACATTTCGGCGAGGATGAAAACGTCTGGGGCATCGTGGGCCTGCTACACGACTTCGACTACGAGCGGTGGCCCGATCCGCCCGACCATCCGCTCAAGGGCGCCGAAATCCTTGCCGAGAAGGGTTATCCCGACTTCGTGATCTACGCCATCAAGTCGCACGCCGACTATCTACCCGATTGCCCGCGCGTCTCGCCGCTGGACAAGACGCTGTACGCCTGCGACGAGCTGGCGGGCTTCGTCTCGGCCTGTGCCAAGGTGCGGCCCGAGGGCATCGCCGGCATGAAGGCCAAGAGCGTGAAGAAGAAGCTGAAGCAGAAGAGCTTTGCGGCGGCGGTCAACCGCGACGACATCACCGCAGGCGCCGCCGACTTAGGCGTCGAGCTCGACGAGCACATCCAGTTCGTGATCGACGCCATGGAGGCGCAAGCTGCCGAGCTAGGGCTGGAGCCCGGGCAATAAGCCCTCACGCCGAAATCTCGAACGCCCCCTACAGCGCTCGCTCGTGGGCGATGCGGTACACGCGCCGCAGGATGATCCAGAAGAACGGCAAGTACACGATGTCGGAGAACATCAGCACGCCCAGGAACACCAGCGGCATCTTGCCCAACAGGACGTAGCCGGTGCCGAGGATCGAGCCCAGCAGCTTGCTCAGAAAACCCAGCAGCAGCAGGTTGCGGTTCTCGAGCGGCCGGCTGGCGACCATCAGGTAGCCGACGCCGAACAGCGCCACCAGAATGCCCACCAACTGCACGTACATGATCAAGTTAGGCTTGGGCAGGCCGAAGAACTTGAACAGCTCGTGATAGAAGACCGTGAGGTTTACGCCCACCAGCAGGTTGTAGCAACCGGCAAAGCGCAGCAGGCGAGTCATCCAAGGCTTGAGCGGGTTCATGAAGGATTCCTTTCCTCGTCGTGGGACGTCCTTGTCCGAAGGCGGTGTTAGCCGGAGGCGGAAGCCGTGGCGGCGTAGCGGTCCGTCCAGGCCAGCAGGTCGTCGCGGCCTTTGCGGTGGCAGAAGTCGCCCAGCGTTTCGCCTTCCTGGCGGTCGCTCTTGAAATAAGCCAGCACGGGCACAAGCGTCGGCACGATCTCTTCGGCCGGCACCATGTCGCGGTAGTTGAAGTTCAATCGATCGCCGAGCAATCGCCCGCCGGCGAAGATCGTGTATTTGCCCGCGGCTTTGCCGACCAGCCCGATATCGCAGTTATACGGCCGGGCGCACCCGTTGGGGCAGCCGGTCATGCGAAGCGTGAAAGTCTCTTGCGAGAGCCCCAGCTTGGCCAACTCCACTTCAAGCTGATCGATCAGGCCGGGCAAGGCCCGCTCGCTTTCGGTAATGGCCAGCCCGCAGGTGGGCCAGGCCACGCAGGCCATCGACCATCGCCGGACGTTGGAGATCTCATCGTGCAGCTTCACGCCGTGCTCGCGCAAGATCGCTTCGAGCTGGCCCTGCTGCTCGGGCAGCACGTCGGTGAACAGGATGCTCTGATGGGCCGTCAGGCGAACGTTGAAGCCCAGCGTGCGGCAGATTTCCCGCAAGGCTGTCTTCAGCCGAAAATCGCCGTCGTCGTGAATGCGACCGTTTTCAACGTTCAGGCCGTAGAATAGCTTGCCGTCGCCTTGCTCGTGCCAGCCCATGTGGTCGTCGAAGCCGCGCACGTCGTCGCCGTGCGGCTCGGGTAGCGGCTGGCCGTAGTACTCCTCGACCTTGGCCTTGAACCGCTCGAGTCCCCAATTGTTGATCAGGTATTTGAGCCGCGCCACTTTGCGATCGGAGCGGTTGCCGAAGTCCCGCTGCACCTTGACGATGGCCGTGGCCACGTCGATTGCTTGCTCGGGCCGAATGTAGGCCATTCGTTTAGCCACGGCCGGAAACGTCTTGTCGGCGCTGGGCGTGACGCCCATGCCGCCGCCCACCAGCACGTTGTAGCCGGCAATCGAGCCGTTCTCGACAACGGCCAGGAAACCTAGATCGTTGGCATATAGGTCGACGCAGTTGTCGTCGGCCAGGCCGATGGCTGTTTTGAATTTGCGCGGCAGGTAAGTCGGGCCATAGATCGGTTCGACCTCGTGGCCGTTGCTGCCGCCGCCTTCGAGCGTCTTCTCGCCCGTGTCGGGATCGGTGAGCCACAACTCGTGGTACGCCCTGGTGCGCGGCGCAAGGTGGGCGGCCACCTTATCGGCCAGCGCCTGCAATTGTCCACGCACATGGTCGTGGATCGGCGCGGGGCAGCACATCACGTTGCGCTCGACATCGCCGCAGGCCGCCAGTGTCGAAAGTTGAATGTCGTTGATCCGGCGGATCGTCTCTTTGAGATTCTGCTTCAAAACGCCGTGCAGTTGCAGGCCTTGTCGCGTCGTGATGCGCAGCGTGGTGTTGCCCACCTCGTCGCCCAAATCGATCTCGGCCAGCAGTTGCGCGGCGGTCAGCTTGCCGCCGGGGATCCGGGTACGCACCATGAACGAGTATTCTTTGGCGCTCTTGCGGCCGTCCTTTCGGCCCGCGGCACGCGCATCGCGGTCGTCCTGCTGGTACGTACCGTGGTGCTTCAGCAACTGAATACTGCCCTTGCCGAAGGAGTCGTTGCCGTCGACCAACTCCTCGGCGATGTCGCCGCGGAGGTAGTTGCTGTCGATCTTGAAGACTTCGACCGGACTGAGTTTCTTCTGGTCCGCCATGTTCAGCCACTCGCGTAGTAGTACGGTGCAAACGCCGAGGCGGCGCGCCCCAGCATTTTAATCGTCATCATGATGAGCATCTTTGTAATATTTATCCGCGCAGCCGCGCGAAAGTCAAGCAGCAGACTATAGCGGTGCTGGAGGCTACGGGCCAACGGCGATTCGTCCCACAGCCGCTCGGCAGCGGCTGATTTCGGGCCAAATGCCTGGTACAGCGGATTGGTGGGCGGGCGGCAACTGGGCTAGAATGCCACCTTCCTCTCGCGAGTGTGGCACGGCAGGGAATGTCTACGTGACGGCCAAGATCCTCGACGGCAAGCTAGTCGCCCGTCAGATTCGGGAAGAACTGCGCGACGACGTCGCGGATTTCATCCAAAACAACGGCGAGGTGCCGACGCTAGCAACCGTGCTGGTGGGGGAGGATCCGGCCAGCGAGGTCTACGTCCGCAACAAGGTCCGCGGCTGCGAGCAGGTCGGCATGCAGAGCCGGGGCTTTCGCCTGCCTGCCGATGCCTCCCAGGACGATCTGCTTTCGCTGATTGCTAAGCTGAACCGTTCCAAAGACGAGCCGATTCACGGAATCCTCGTCCAACTGCCGCTGCCGAAACACATCGACGCCGCCCGTGTGTTGCAGGCGGTGAGTCCGATGAAAGACGTTGACGGATTTCATCCCGACAACGTGGGCCGCATGGTGCAAGGCCGTCCGCGCTACCTGCCCTGCACGCCCTTTGGGATTCAGCAACTGCTGGTGCGCAGCGGAATCGAGATCCCGGGGCGACACGTCGTCGTGGTGGGTCGTAGCGACACGGTCGGCAAGCCGATGGCTTTGCTGCTGATGCAGCGCGGCGCCGAGGGCGACGCCACGGTGACGGTTTGCCACAGCAAGACGCCGGACCTGGCCGCCTTTACCCGGCAGGCCGAGATCCTGGTGGTGGCCATCGGGCAGCCGCGGTTTGTCACGCCCGACATGGTTCGTCCTGGCGCGGTCGTGGTCGACGTGGGCATTCACCGCACGGAGTCGGGGCTGGTGGGTGACGTAGATTCCGCCGTCAACGAAGTGGCCGGGCACATCACGCCCGTGCCCGGCGGCGTGGGGCCGATGACGGTCACGATGTTGCTGGTCAATACACTTGCCGCCGCCCGGCAGCAGCAATAGGGCGTTTCTCTTCCTCGGACCTCCGGTCAAAAGACTGCTGTAGCCCGGGTTCAGCAAGCCGAGTATTCTCCCGCGCCGCGTGGCGCTGCCTTGGGGTTTCCGCCCTGGAAGTACAGTCAAGTATTTTTGCAGAACTTTAGTAGACACCCCGCGCGGCGCCGGGTATGTTGAAGACTTCGGGCCGACGATTCCGTCAAGGGCGTGCTCCACGATGCCGACCAACACTGCCACTTCGCGCGCAAGGGATGCGCGCCGGCGCTCGAGACGCGCCGGGTTCAAAGCCAGACTGCGCTTCGAGCACCTTGAGCAACGACACCTGCTGTCGTTGACGCCCGAGGGCGCGATCGAGTTGGGCGATGTCGCGCAGTCCGCCGACGAATCCGGTACTTTCCAGCCGGCGGTCGTCGTCGAGGGTAACGGCAATACCGACGCGGCGAGCCTGTTGGCCCACGGCGGGCCGGGCGATCCGGAGCTTCCGGGGTTCGCCAACGTGGGCCGCACGTCTTCCAGCAGTTCGTCGGCCATCTGGATCGGCAATGGCTGGGTGCTGACGGCCAACCACGTGGGAAGCAGCAGCGGCTCGGTGGTCTTCGGTGGCACTGCTTATCCGATCGACACGTCGACGATCGTGCAGTTGCGCAATGCCGACAACAGCCTGGCCGACGTCAAGATGTTCAAGATCATCGGCGACCCCGGCCTGCCGTCGATCACCTCATCGTTTCTCGCCTCGACGGCGCCCAGCGGCCACGTGTTCATGGTCGGCAACGGGCTCAGCATGGGCGACAAGCATTACTGGAGCATCGACACCGGCGCCAGTCCCTGGGCCTGGACCGAGACCACCGAGCCGGTCGACCCGGGACCGAACGACGTGGCCGGCTTCGATATCGTCTCGCCGCGCGTCGTACGGTGGGGCGAGAACGTCGTGGACGGTTCGGGCATCTATCTGAATCTCGGCGGTGGAACGTTCATCTCGGCGTTCACGACCCGGTTCGACGACTTGCCCTACACCGGCCAACCTGGACTGACCTACGAGGCCCACGCCAGCGCGGGCGACTCGGGAGGTGCGGTGTTCGCCTTCGCCGGCGGGCAATGGGTGCTCTCGGGCATCATGATCGCCATCAGCGGCACGATGAGCGGCCAGCCGAGCGGCACGATCCTGTACGGCAATCAAACCTATATGGCGGATCTTTCGGCGTATCGCGATCAAATTCTTTCGATCTCCGGCGGAGTCGTGGGCCGGCACGTGGTGTACAACAATTCCAGCTTCGATGGCTTCAGCCCGGGCGCCACGGCCCAGGACGACGCGGCCATTGCCACCGGCAAGTCGGCCTATCTTCCCGGCAGCGGACCGGCCACGTTCGACAACATGACGAGCTATCGCCATGGCATTAATGGCGTGATGATCGACATCGCCAGCCCGCCCGGCACGCTCTCGCTCGCCGACTTCTCGTTTCGGGTGGGGGCCACCAATGCGCCGGACACTTGGGCACAGGCGCCCTCGCCCACGGAACTACTCGTGCGCCCCGGGGCGGGCACCGGCGGCAGCGACCGCGTTGAAATCATCTGGCCCGACGCGGCCATCAAGAACACCTGGCTCGAAGTGACCGTCGAAGGAAACGATGCAACCGGCGGATTCAACACCAACACCGGCCTGGCCGAAAGCGATGTCTTCTACTTCGGCAACCGAATCGGCGACACGGGCACGGGCACCGCAATCTTGGCAGTGACCAGTGCGATAGACGAACTGAACACGCGCGCCAACATCGGAATCGGCTCGGACATCAACAACGTGTTTGACTTCGACCGAAATGGCATCGTGAACGCCGTCGATCCGATCGTCGCGCGAAACAACCTTGGCATCCTGTTGAAGATCAACATCGCGGCCCCACCCACCGCGCCGCTATCGAATACTCTCGACGCGGTCGATTCCACGTCGGACGTGGCGTTCGCCTTGACGGCCGGTCGCGTCGATACGAGCCGCAGCGTGGCTTCAGTGCCGACACTTCGGCGGCTCCCCGCTGCGGCATCGCCAACGCTGCGCGAACGCGCGCTCGTCCAGTTGATGAGCGATGAGCGTCCGGCGCTGACGCCCAGCGACTCGAGTCCAGCGACCACTGACTTGCTCGACGGGGCGGATGACACGTGGGAAGAGTTGGCCGCTGGCATCGCGTCGCTCGTGGATGCGTAGGCCATTCGTCTTCGTTGGGTGCGGACTCAGCGCTTTCTCTGGGAGAGAGCGTGATAGAACAGCACGGCCGCCGCGGCCGATACGTTCAGGCTGTCTGCGCTGCCCAGCATCGGTAGGCGGATCGGCTGGACGTCGTCGGCAAGCCATGCATCGGACAGTCCGGCAGACTCGCTTCCCAGCACGACTGCCGCGCTGCTGCCCAGATCGACTTCGGTGTACTGCCGCTCGGCATCGGGCCGCGTGGCGAACACGCGTATTTTCCGGTCGCGCAGCCAAGCCATCGTTTCGGCCGTCGTGGACGTGCAGACCGGCTGCGTGAAGACGGTGCCCAGGCTCGCGCGAATGCAGTTCGGGTTGTACAGATCCGTGCCGGGATCGGCGACGATCACTGCAGACACACCTGCCGCGTCGGCGCTGCGGAGCACCGCCCCCACGTTGCCCGGCTTTTCGACACCCGCCAGGACGGCG
The DNA here is from genome assembly GCA_003389325.1 of Planctomycetota bacterium. Lineage (GTDB taxonomy): Bacteria > Planctomycetota > Planctomycetia > Pirellulales > PALSA-1355 > LB-PLM-3. The sequence goes on along the minus strand of QQVE01000059.1, from coordinate 127,471 downwards.
ATCAATCCAGCCCCGCGAGGCGCCAACTCGGAAAGCAGAAGCGCGGGCGCCTCTGCCACCGCCAGCACGCCGTCGTGCCGATCGCCAAATGCCAGCTTGGCGAAAACTTCCCCGGGAACATCCCAGACGTCCGCCGCAAGCGTTTCGAGCCGGTGCAGTACCGCGCCGCTCTCGCTGGAATGGCACCTCTGGGAACAGACAAACACTTCGACCAACCGTACGCCGCCGCGCATCGCCTGCAGCAACTCGCGAGCTCCGTCGATCAAGATCCGGCCCTGCTTCGCACGATGCCGGGCCGAGCGCAGTCGTACGGCATCCTTAACGCGCGGATTGTGCACGCTGGTGATGGTCTTGAAGCTCATATCATCGCGAAGTCGCAGAACGAAGGCCGCATTCAGCGCGTGTTGGGGCTAACACACGTCGCGGCTGGCGCGCACTGCCGCACCGCCAGGCAACACGAGGCCACCAGGCGAAGAAAGCCCCATCGCCTCGCTGCGCAATATACCACGCTTGAGCCACGCGGGATGGTGCGCCGCAAAGCAATCGGCCAGCGCCTCCTTATCCGCGAGCGGCTCCGTATGGCAGGTCAGCAGCCAGAATCGCTCGCTCCCGCCGCCGAGTTGCCGGCACACGTCGAGCAAGTCGCCCAGATCGTGCTCCAGCTTGAACCGCTTGCCGCCGGGCCCTTGTCCGTAGGCCGGCGGGTCGAGCACGATCGCGTCGTAGTGGCGGCCTCGCTTGAGTTCACGACGCGCGAATTGCAGCGCGTCGTCCACGATCCAGCGGATGGGCGCCTCGCTTAAGCCTGACAACTCGGCATTGCGACGAGCCCAAACCACGGCGCTGCGTGCAGCGTCGACGTGAACGACCCGAGCGCCTGCCGCGGCGGCCGCCAGCGTGCTCGCTCCGGTATAGCCGAACAGGTTCAAAAGCTCGATCGGTCCGGCTTCGCGCACTTGTTGTTCAATCCAGCGCCAATTGTCGGCCTGTTCTGGAAAGACGCCTACCTGCCCGGAATCGGTCAGCTTCAACGCAAGCGTGAGCGGTCCGAGTTGGATCGTCCAATCCTCGTCGATCGGCTCCAACGCTTCCCAATGGCCCACGGATTTCGCCGTGCGCTCGAACCGCGCCGAGGCCTCATTCCAAACATCGAGGTTCTCTCGCGAAGCGCCTTCGGCAGCCGGGGCGGGGCGGTCGACGATGTATCGACCGAAGCGTTCCAGCTTGCGGCCCGCGCCGAAGTCGAGCAGTTCGTACGAGCGGCAGTCGGACATGACCCTCGGGGCGACGCTTGAGGTGCGAAGAGTTAGCGGCGGCCGCGCGGGCGCTTGGTGGCCGTCTTGCGGTTGGGGCGGTAGCCGGCGCCCGAGCGGATGTGATCGCCCGAGGTTTGCTCGCGCCATTGCTGCTTGGCGCGGCGACGCCGCCGGTGCAGCGCCTCCTTGGGCGCCCGCTCGGGAATCAGGCAATCGCAGCCGCTGCCGATCAGGTCGTGCCGGCCGGCCTTTTCCAGAGCGCGTCGCACTTCGAAGTAGTTCTCCGGCTTGAAGAATTGCAGTAGGGCCCGTTGCAGCCTGCGATCGCGCAGGTGCTTGGCGATATAGACCGGTTTGCCCGACATCGGATCGATGCCCGTGTGATACATGCAGGCCGCGATGTCGAATGGGCTGGGAATGAAGTCCTGCACCTGATCCGGCTGATAGTGGTTGCGCTTCAGAAACAGGGCCAGCTCGATCATCGAGTCGAGTGAGCTGCCCGGGTGACTGGCGATGAAGTAGGGCACGAGGAACTGCTTCTTGCCCGCGCGGCGCGAGGCTTTTTCGAACTCGTGGCCAAACTTCTCGAAGTCGTCGACGCCGGGCTTCTTCATCAGGTCCAGCACTTCGGGGTCGGTGTGCTCGGGGGCCACCTTCAAGTGCCCGCCTACGTGGTGCTCGACCAGTTCGCGCATGTACTCCCGACTGCGCCGGGCCAGGTCCATGCGAATGCCCGAGGCGACCAGCACTTTCTTGACGCCCTCTTGCCCCCGGGCCGCCTTCATCAGTTCCACCAGCGGCCCGTGATCGGTGCCCAACAATTTGCAGACGGTGGGGTGCACGCAACTCAGCCGGCGGCACTTGGCTTCGACCTCGGGACGCTGGCAGCGCATCTGGTACATGTTTGCCGTGGGCCCACCGATGTCGCTGACGACGCCCTTAAACTCTTTGTCGTCGGCCATCTGTCGAATCTCGCCCAGCACCGAGGCCTGGCTGCGGCTCTGGATGATGCGGCCCTCGTGCGCCGTGATCGAGCAGAACGTGCAGCCGCCGAAGCAGCCGCGCATGATCTGCACCGAATCCTTGACCACTTCGTACGCCGGAATCCGCTGCCCGCCATAGCTCGGATGCGGCTTCCGCGTGAACGGGAGGCCGTACACCCGGTCCATCTCGGCTTCCGAGAGCGGCAATGCCGGTGGATTGACCACCACGCACTCGCGCTGGTGCATCTGCGTGAGCCGCCGCGCGTTGTGCGGGTTGGTTTCGTTGTGGGCAATCTTGGTCATCGCCGCAAATGCCAGCTTGTCGGCGGCCACTTCCTCGTAGCTGGGAAGCGCGATCGTGTCTTCGGTGGGCGGAGTTTCGCTGGCGCCCAAGCGATAGGCGACGCCGCGCATGTCGCGCAGATCCTGAAGCGTTTTTCCCGCTTGCAGACCCCGAGCCACTTCGACGATGCCCCGCTCGCCCATGCCGAACACCAGCAGGTCGGCCTTGCAGTCCATCAGGATCGAGCGACGCACTTTGTCGCTCCAGTAGTCGTAGTGCGCGATGCGGCGCAGGCTGGCCTCGACGCCGCCGGCCACCACCGGCACACCGCGGTACGCTTCGCGCGCCCGCTGACAATAGGCCAGCGTGGCCCGGTCCGGACGCCGGCCGATAGCTCCTCCCGGGCTGTAGGCATCATCGTTGCGCACCCGGCGATTGGCCGTGTAGTGGTTGATCATTGAGTCCATGTTGCCCGCGCTGATGCCGTAAAACAGCCGCGGCCGGCCGAACGTGCGCCATGGCTCGGCGGAGTGCCAGTCGGGCTGGCTGAGGATCGCCACGCGAAATCCCTCGCTCTCCAGCAACCGGCCCAACAGCGCCATCGCAAAGCTCGGATGATCGACGTAGGCATCGCCGGTGACGAACACCACGTCGACGGCGTCCCAGCCGCGGGCCTCCATTTCGATGCGGGTCATCGGAAGCGGCGGCGTCGCTGCCGGACGTACCTCGGGCTCTATCGCGCGGGGCGACTCGCTCACGATGGGGAGGGCCGATGGATCCATGCGTTCGTAGACCGGGACGTCTTGGGAGTACGGGTGCGAGCGAGGAGGCACTCGTATTCTACCAAAATGGGCAGCGCAGACGATCCGCGGGTTTTCTGGCAGCGGCGGAGTTGGAAGGGGCTCTCTCGGTCGGCCTTGTTCGGCGTCTGCAAAAAGCTATCGTTGTAGCAGCGTTTCACGCCTTCCAACTCAGAAAACCGTTGCCATGGCCGAACAGCGACCCCCTATCTCTCCCCGCACGATTTTGGCTCTCGTGATCGGCGGCTTGATTCTGTGGGGCGTCTATGTAGCCGCCGGCGTGGCCTGGTACGGGATCAACCCGCTCGGTGCCGTGGTTGTGCTCGTATGCGTCGGCTTTTTCGTCGGGTTCTGGCTGCTGTTGCTGCGAACGCAGAATCGCGACAAGCAGGAATAGCCGGCACGATCGACCGGCCGATTCGCTCAAGCGTCGCGACGTCCGGCGCGCCAAGTGTCGTCGCACTCCTCAAGCCCCCCGCCAACGGACGCAGCATCTTCTCTCGTTACGGGGTTGCGTCCCCACAACTCTCGTTGCCGGCATGCTTTGCGTGCCCGCGGGCGGGTCGTTCTTGCCGACCCTTTGGGGCTCCCGTTGCGTATAGAACAAGGCTCAGATCCGAATTGTTCCATATGCTTGATTGGAGGATAATCCCCGCCGGTCCGTCGCTCGCGCATGGACGCGGAGAACCTCCCGATCCCTTCTCGGCCAGGCAGCAGAGGATGTGTTCCATGGCAACCGAAATCACCGCCGTTCAGCCCACTATGACCACACCGCCCACCAACGTCGTCGGCCTGTCGATCGGCGAGTACCTGATTCGCCGTTTGCAGGACTACGGCATCGGGCATGTGTTCGGCATTCCCGGCGACTACGTCTTGCAGTTCTATTCGATGCTCGATCGCAGCCCGCTCGAGGTGGTGACCACCACGCGCGAGGACTGCGCGGGATTTGCGGCCGACGCCTACGCCCGCGTGCACGGCATGGGCGCGCTGTGCGTCACCTACTGCGTGGGCGGCTTGAGCGTCTGCAACAGCGTGGCCGGGGCGTTCGCCGAGAAGTCGCCCGTGGTCGTGATCACCGGATCGCCCGGTCTGAAGGAGCGTCACAACAATCCGCTGCTGCACCACTTGGTGCGCGATTTTCGCACGCAGTACGACGTGTTCGAAAAGCTCTGCATTGCCGGCACGGAGTTGATTGACCCCCGCACGGCGTTTCAGGAAATCGACCGCGTGCTGCACGCGTGCGCCCGCTACAAGCGGCCCGTCTACATCGAGATCCCGCGCGACATGGTGGGCGTCGTGCCCGAAGATCCGCATCACTTCGAAGACACCAAAGACGTGAGCGATCCCGATGCGCTGGCCGAGGCGGTGGCCGAGGCCGAGCGGTGGCTCAATAGCTGCGAAAAGCCGGTGATTGTCGGCGGTGTGGAGATCCATCGGTTTGCCCTGCAGGACGAGCTGCTGGCGCTCGCCGAGGGCTCGTCGATTCCGATCACGACCACGATGCTGGGCAAGAGCATCATTTCGGAGACGCATCCGTTGTTCGTCGGCCTCTACGGCGGCGCACTTGGCAACGAGGCCGTCACTCGATTCGTCGAGCAAAGCGATTGCGTGCTGCTGCTGGGCACGTTCATGACCGACATCAACCTCGGCATCTACACGGCCAACCTCGACCCGCGCAAGTGCATCTACGCCACGAGCGAGCAATTGCGGATTCGGCATCACCATTTCCACAACGTGCTGCTGGCCGACTTTATCCGCGAGTTGGCGGCCAAGCGCCCGCAACCGCCGCTGCGGCAGATTCCCGACGTGCCGAGCCTGGCCAACGAATGCTTCGAGCTCAAGCCGGAGCAGCCGATTCGCATTTCGCGAATGATCGCCCGGCTCAACGAATCGCTCAACGACGAGACGATCGTCATCGCCGATATTGGCGACGCGCTGTTTTCGGCCAGCGAGCTGGTGATCCGCGGCCGCACCGAGTTTTTGAGCCCGGCGTACTACACGTCGATGGGCTTTTCGGTTCCCGCGGCGCTGGGCACTCAGATGGCCCGTAGCGACTTGCGCACGGTGGCCATTGTCGGCGACGGGGCATTTCAAATGACCGGCACGGAGCTCTCGTCGCTGGTACGGCACAACTTCCCGGCGATCGTCATCGTGCTCGATAACGGCGGATACGGCACCGAGCGGTTCCTGCACCCGGGCGAGTTCAAGTTCAACGACATTCAGCCCTGGGCCTATCACAAGCTGCCGGAGGTTGTCGGCGGCGGCCGCGGCTACCTGGTCAAGACCGAAGGCGAGTTTGACGCCGCCCTGCGACAGGCCTGGGACGATACCTCGGGCGTGAGCCTGATTCACGTCGTGCTCGACAAGTCGGACCATAGCCGGTCGCTGAAGCACTTGACCGAAAAGCTCGCCAAGCACGTGTAGAGGATGTCGGGGCGGAGGCAGCAGGCTGCAGTAGGACGCTGCATCGCATCTCCCGCAAGGGTGGAACCGTGCCTTTTGCCCGGGTCGATACTTGATGTCCTTTGCCGATTCCGTGATCGTGATTACCGGGGCCTCCAGCGGCATCGGCCGCGCGCTGGCCGCGGAACTGGCCGTCGAGAAACCTCGCCTGGCACTGGCGGCGCGCACCGAACAACATCTTCAAGAAGCCGCCACCGAGTGCCGGCAGCTCGGGGCCGAAGTGCTGGTCGTGCCGACCGACGTTACCTCTCAGGAACAGTGCCGGGCCCTCATCGAGCAAACGGTCGAGCATTTCGGCCGCCTCGACGTGCTGATCAACAATGCCGGTCGTGCCATGTGGGCCGCAGTCGACGAGATCGACGACCCCTCGGTGTTCGACGAATTGATGCAGGTCAACTACCTCGGCAGCGTCTACTGCACGCACGCGGCCTTGCCGCACCTGAAAAGCTCTCGCGGGCTGATCGTGGTCATGTCGAGCGCCTCGGGGCTGACCGGCGTGCCGATGCTCTCGGGCTACGCTGCCACGAAGCATGCGCTATTCGGCTTCTTCGAATCTCTCCGCATCGAATTGTCGGGCAGCGGGGTCGACGTCACCATCCTGGCTCCCGACTTCGTGCAGTCGGAGATCCTGGCCCGCGCGACCGATGCCGAGGGACAGCAACTGGGGGCCATTCCGCCGGGGCTGGGAAAGCTGCTGCCGGTCGACAAGTGTGCCCGGCGGATCGTGCGCGCCATACGGAAACGCAAGCGGCTGATGCTCACTAGCGAGCGTTCGGCCTGGGCTCGTTGGGGAAAACTGGTAGCGCCTGGGCTGACCGATCGCATCTCGGCCTGGGCCATCGGGCAGCGGCGGTAATCGCTATTGGGGCGCCCCCGGGTGAGCGGCTAAGATTCCGCAGCCGTTGACCCCAAGAACTCGTTGTGCCGAGAGCTCCCGCCGTGCCCACGCCTGCTTCCCACCAGCGCATTCTGATCGTTCGCCTAAGCGCCATTGGCGACGTGCTGCACGGCTTGCCCGTGCTGTGCGCGTTGCGCGCAGCGCGGCCCGAGGCGTACATTGCCTGGGTTGTCGAAGGAGCAGCCGCCCAGTTGTTGCGCGGGCATCGGGCGCTCGACGAGTTGATCAGCATTCCGCGCAAGTGGCTCAAGTCGCCGCGCACCGTGCTGGCGCTGCGAGGGCGGCTGCGCGCGTCGAAGTTCGACGTGGCGATCGACATGCAGGGACTTACCAAGAGCGCCGTGGCGGCACGGCTCTCGGGCGCTCCGCGGCGGATCGGTTTCGACGGCACCGACGGGCGCGAGCTCAGCCGCCAGTTGAATTCCGAACTAATCCGGCCGACCGCCACGCACGTGATCGACCGCAACCTCGAGTTGCTGCGCCCCCTGGGCATCGACCAGCCGGCCGTGCGATTCGACCTGCACGACGAGCAGGCCGACATCGAGAGCGTGCGGCGCATGATTGCCGAGAGCGGCGTGGCCGAGCCGTTTGCCGTGATCAATCCCGGTGCCGGATGGCCGTCGAAGCTGTGGCCGCCGGAGCGCTTTGCGGGAGTGGCTCGCCACTTGGGCGGACGGCACGCCCTGAAGTCTCTGGTCGTCTGGGCGGGCCGTGAGGAACGGGCTTGGGCTGAGCGAATCGTTGCCGCCTCGCGTGGATTCGCCATTCTGGCGCCGCCAACCAGCCTGCGCGAGCTGGCCGCGCTCACGCGTCGGGCCTCGTTGTTCGTCGGTTCCGATACGGGCCCCTTGCACCTGGCCGTGGCAGTTGGCACGCCCAGCATCGGGTTGTTCGGTCCTGTGCCGGCCGAGCGCAACGGACCCTACGGACCGGATCACCTGGCAGTGCAGAAGATGTGCTTAAGCGGCGGCAGCCGCGAGCGCCGCACGGCCGGTCCCGAATCGATGGAGGCCATCGCCATCGAAGACGTCTGCTGTGCCTGCAATACCGTGCTGGGACGCCAGCGCGGCGAGCGCCGCATCGCGTAACAGGCGAGCGATCGGCGCCGATCCCCCTGAGGCTAACCCTTGTCCTTCTTGTACAGGTAAGGGTTCATCGTTGGATCGTTGTACATCTTGAACTGAAAGTAGACCTTCAGCCGCTTGCGTCCGGCGAAGATATCTTCCAAGAGTTCGGAGAGCGACCGCGACAGGTCGGCATGCTGCTCGCCCAGCGTCTTCAGCCTCTGAGTGGCTTTGGCCCGATGCTCTTGGCTGGCGTCGGAGCGGTCGGCCTGTTCCTGCATGTGGTAACGTCGCAGCGAGAGAATCGACAGCCTGTCGATCGCGCTGCCCGGCGTCTCGGTATTCAGCCGGGCTCCCTCCTCGGGCTCGATCTTTTCCGCGGCCAGCATCTGCAGCAGAGCCGCATCGAGTTGCTCGATGCCGTCGTTGCGCTGCTGGTTGTACTTGTCGATTGCGCGCTTCACTTCGGCGATCCGTGTGTCGCCCACATTGGGACTGCGGGCCACGTCTTCTTCATGCCACAGCAGGTAATTGAACGTGTGTTGTTGGCAGACCAGTTGCAGAAACCCCTCGTACGGATTCGAGATCTCCTCGTGGTGCCACAACGCCACGGTTTCGGCGTGCAGTTGCGTGATTTCGTCGACGGAGACCATGGCAGGATTTCGCCGGGGTGAGAGGGGTACAATCGCCAGAAGCGGCACTTGCCGCGATTCTATCGGCGGTTCCGGCGACCGACAACCGCGCCTGCGCCGAGGCTGATCTAGGCTCGCCGCGCGAGCGGGCCTAGAATAAAAGCATGTCTCCACGCGCCACCACACGCATGAGCCGTCCATCCGGTCAGACCCTGCTATTGGCGGCGGCCATCGCCGGCAGCTTCGTCGTGGCCGGCTACCTGCTCGTCTTCGGGCAAGGCGGCACGCCCGCGCCGCGGACGGCCATCAACAGCCGCCTATCGCTTGCCGATATTCCGTTCGACGGGCAGCGGGCCTACGGCTATCTCAACCAATTGTGCGACATCGGCCGGCGTCCCAGCGGTTCGCCCGGAATGGAAGAGCAGCAGAAGCTGCTCAAGGACCACTTCGAGAAGCTCGGCGGCAAGGTCGAGATGCAGAAGTATCGTGTGCGGCACCCGCAGACCGGCGAGCCGGTGTCGATGGCCAATCTGGTCGTTCGCTGGCATCCCGAGCGGCGCGAGCGGATCTTGCTGTGCGCGCACTACGATACGCGTCCTTTTCCCGATCGCGACCCGGTCAACCCGCGGGGCACGTTCATCGGAGCCAACGACGGGGCCAGCGGCACGGCCATTCTGATGGAGATGGCCCACCACATGGCCGAATTGCCAGGCCGGCTGGGCGTCGACTTCGCGCTGTTCGACGGCGAGGAGTTCGTCTTCGAGGAGGGCGATCCCTACTTCATCGGTGCCGAGTATTTTGCCCGCGAATATGCCGGCACGCGTCACCCGTACCGCTATCGCTACGGGGTGCTGTTGGACCTGGTGGGGGACAAGAACCTGCAGATTTATCCGGACAGCCACAGCATGTCGTGGAGCGACACGCGGCCGCTGGTGCAGCAGATTTGGGGCACCGCCCGGCGGCTGGGCGTGCACGAGTTCTCGCTGCGCGGGCGCTACGACATTCGCGACGATCACATCCCCTTGCACAACATCGGCGGCATTCCGTGCTGCGACATCATCGACTTCGACTATCCCTACTGGCACACCGAGGCGGACGTGCCGGCCAACTGTTCGGCGCTAACGCTGGCCAAGGTGGGATGGGTCGTGCAAGAATGGCTGCAACAGGCGGTGCGCAAGTAACGCCCCCGGTCTGCAGAGAGGCAAGCGATCGATGGACACCTTTTCTGCCTGTCTGGCGTTTGGCCCGCTGGCGATTTATCTGTCGCTGTTGGGGATTGTGAACCTTTCGCATCGGCCGCTGTTGATCAGTGGTACGCGCGAATCGCTGTCGCTGGGCCTGGCCCTGATGGGGCTGGCGATCGTGGGGCCCATGCAATTGTTCATGCCGCAGGAAGCGGCCGCGCGTTTCGGGCAGTACGTGTGGCTGCTGCTGTTTGGTTTCTACGTGCTGTGCTTGACGCTGATCATCATGCTCAGTCGGCCGCGTTTGATCGTGTACAACATTTCGCCCGACGAGCTGAAGGTGGCGTTGGACGCGGCGGCCCGGCGGATCGACGCCGACGCAGTGTGGGTCGGCCGCACGCTGAGTCTGCCGCTGGCGCGGGTGCACCTGCACGTGGAGAACTTTCCGCCGCTGGGCAACGTGGCCCTGTTGGCCACGACGGACGACCAAAGCGTCGCCGGCTGGAAACGGCTGGAGGCCTCGCTGCGCGAATCGCTGGCCGAAACGTCTGTCACCGTGCAGCCGCACGGCTTTTGGATGCTCTTGTGCGGCATGCTGATGCTGGCGGCACTGGCGTTCTGGGTCGTGGACGACCCGCAAACGATCGCCCAGGGCCTGGAGCGTTTGCTGCGGCCATAGCCTAGCGAGTTTGCCGGGCTGCCTTGGCGGCTTGCCGTTCTGCGCGGGTGGCTGCCTGCTCGGCGGGGCCGAACAACTCGAAGCGAATCCGGTAGGCCTGATGGCCCTCGGCCATTTGATCGCGATAGAGCGATGCGAGTTCCTGCCGCAAGGCATCGGCCGATGCAAAGCCGTCCGGTCGGGCGTCGTCGTCGGTCAGCTCGGCCAATTGCACGGGTTGGACCGACAGCACGCGAATGTAGCCCGCGCCCGGGATGTAGCTACGCTGCCCGGTCTTCATGCGGCAGACCTTCCACAGACGGATCGTCTGCGTCTTCTCGCCGCTGCGGATCGCGTCCATGAACTTCTTCTTGAACAGCAGCACGGTAGGGGGAGGCGTGAGGCTCGAGACTTGAGAAAAGGTGGCGCTTATTCGCTTTCGTCGACGGGTTCTTTGTCACCAGTGACGTCGATCCAGCGGTTGATGGCGACGACCAGTTGAGCGACGGCCGTGGGGTGTTCGGCCAGGATCGGACCCGCGGCCTGCATGCACTGCTTCGCGCGGTCGACGTACTCCGGCTTGTCGAGTGCCTCGGCCAGGTAAAGCAAATTCGCCGCCGAGACCGAATTGCCCGAGGGCGTCACCGTGTCGGTGGGCATCTTGCTGCGGGCGAACAGTTCTTCGTGCAGCGTCGAGGTGAAGAAGAATCCGCCCACGCGCTCATCCCAGAAGAGCGCGAGCTGCGCGTCGGTCAACGCCGCGGCGTCGTCGAGCCACTGCTGCTCGCCGGTTGCGCGGTGCAGGGCGATCAGCCCGTCGACCAGAAAGGCGTAGTCGTCGAGATAGGCCGGGATCTTGGCCTCGCCGGCGGCGTAGGTGTGCAACAGGTGGCCATCGTCGTCGCGCAGGTTGGCCAGCACGAAGTCGGCCGCACGTTCCGCGGCCTCGATGTACTGCTCGTTCTGGAGCACCCGACCGGCTTCGGCCAGGCCGCGGATCATCAGGCCGTTCCAGCCGGTGAGGATCTTGGTGTCGGTCTTGGGTCGTTCGCGCTTATCGCGCACGGCGAGCAGCTTGGCGTTAATTGCCTCAAGCTTGCCGGCCAGTTCTGCCTCGGACATCCCGCGCTGGCCGGCCACCTCGGCCAGCGGTGCGGCCAACAGGGGAATGTAGTGTTCCTCGAAGTTCGGCTCGCCGGCGACACCGTACACGGCGGCCCAAACGTTGTACTCCGCAGGTTCGAGCGCCTGCTTCACCTCGCCGCGCTCCCACACGTAGAAGCGTCCCTCCTTGCCGTCGGTCTCGGCGTCGAGCGCCGCGTAGAACGCCCCGCCAGGATCGCGCATCTCGCGCAAGACGAAGCCGATCGCCTCGTCGATGACCCGACGATAGTCTTCGCGGGGCGTGAGCTCGTAGGCCAGCGAATAAACGGTGACCAGTTGCGCGTTGTCGTAGAGCATCTTCTCGAAATGCGGTACGCGCCAGAAGCGATCGGTGCTGTAGCGATGAAATCCGCCGCCCACGTGATCGCGAATGCCGCCCTGGGCGATCTTGTCGAGTGTGAGCGTGAGCATTTCGGCCGCGGCGTCGTCCATCGAGCGCCCGGCGGCGTCGAGCAGGAACATCAGGTTCGGCGGCTCGGGAAACTTCGGCACGCGGGGATTGGCCGGATCGAAGCGAAAGCCGCCGTGTTCCTTGTCGAACTGGCTCGCCAGGGCCTCCAGCAGCGCCTGGCTGATCTTCTCGTCGAGCTTCACCACTCGCAGCATCGGCTGCTGGCGGAGGCTATCGGCCACATACTCGGCCATCGAGTCGCCGGTCTTCTGCCACTTCTCGGGATCGTCGTTCCAGGCGGTGAGCACGCGATCCAAAACGGTGTCGAACCCGAGCATGCCCTGCCGGTCGTGCGGCGGAAAGTACGTTCCGCCCATCAGGGGTTTGGCATCCGGGGTGAGAAACATCGACAGCGGCCAGCCGCCGCCTTGCTTGGAGCCCACCAGTTGCAGGTAGACGTGCAACGACTGCATGTAGATCTCGTCGATGTCGGGCCGCTCCTCGCGGTCGACCTTGATGCACACGAAGTTCTCGTTGAGCTTCTTCGCGATTTCCTCGTCCATGAACGACTCGCGTTCCATGACGTGGCACCAATAGCAGCTCGAGTAGCCGATCGAGAGAAAGATCGGCTTCTTCTCGCGACGGGCCTTGGCGAGCGCTTCTTGGCCCCAGGGATACCAATCGACCGGGTTGTGGGCGTGGGCGAGCAGATACGGACTCGTTTCATCCGCCAGCCGATTGGTGTGTTCGGGTTGAGTTGCATTGTCCTCGGCCTTAGATAGCGACGCGAAGCACATCGCGCCAAGGGACACAAGCAGCAGGCACAACAGCGTGGCTGGTCGCACGTCGACTCTCCTGGTGGGTCTAAGCGGTGCGGGGCAGGGGGCATTGTCGGACGATTCGGCCTCGGGGGCAATCGTCTTCGTCCGTCTGGCTGCTGCGCTGCCGTGCGTCATTCACGCAGACCGTCGAGGCCTGAGCCGTCGTCGGTTTCCAGCGAGTCGGAGTCATCCGGTTTCTTATCGGAAATCGGCGCGTCGAGCGTGCGATCCACGGGGTTCCAAGTGGACTCCTCGGCCGTGCGCTGGTCGGGCTGGTCGTATTCGGCTTGCAGCGTGACTGGCCCCAGGGTGAACCGGGCGCCCGGTTCCAGGGGCATCGGCTCGTCGGCCAGACGCTGCTCGCCTACAAACGTGCCGTTGAGCGAGCCCAAATCGCGGAGCATCAGGCGCCCGTCGGCCTCAAAAACCTCGCAGTGTCGGCGGCTGATCTGGGCATCGCCCAGCGTGACGTCGGTGCTGCGGCTGCGGCCGATGACCGCCGGCAACTGTAGCTCGAACTGCCGGGACTCGTCCTGGCCCACGACGACTAGTCTCGCGTGCACGCGCTCCTCCAGCCACACGGCTTGGCAGCCGCGCTAAGGGGCCCATCGATTGGAAAGCGCAGTCAACTACTGAGTATAAACCGCCTGCGATCCGCGAGCCATCGCTCGGGAGTGGCCGTTTCCGCTGCGGCGAGACTGGGAGTTCCTGGGTATCGGAAGCGGCGGCGGACTCTTACAATGAGCCTCGCGTTTGTTTTTCGAGCGTTTCCCGAGGCACTGATTGGCGGACGCGGCGCTGCTGCGGAGAACACTGAGCCGGTGAAAACTCTTCTGAGCGAAAACGATATTCGTGACGGGGTCGCCCGCATGGCCGACGAGATCGCCGGCCACTATTCCGGCGGCGGGACGGTGACGATTCTCGGCGTACTGACAGGCAGCCTGGTGCTCGTGGCCGATCTGATCCGCCGGCTCGATCTGCCCCTGCAACTCGGCGTCATTCAGACGCGCAGCTACCGGGGCGGTGATACGCGTCCCGGCGAGTTAGAGATCAACGACTCGATGCTGCCCGATATCAAGGGGCGCGACGTGCTGCTGGTCGACGACATCTTCGATACCGGGCGGACGCTGCAGGCGCTGGTGGAGCAGATGCAACAGCTCGAGCCGCGCTCGGTGCGCTCCGCCGTGCTGCTGCTCAAAGAAGGACGCCAGGAAGTGGAGATGCGTCCCGACCACGTAGCTTTTGTCATTCCCGATGCGTTCGTGGTGGGCTACGGGCTGGACTATCAGGACGCCTATCGCAATCTGCCTCACCTGGCTCAGCTCGAAGACGAGGACCTGGCGGCGAAGGTGGAATGACGCGGCGTATCTTGCAGATCATCCCCACGCTCGTCCGTGGCGGCGCCGAGAAGCAATGTGTGTTGCTGGCGACGAATCTGCCGCGCGACGAGTTCGACGTGCACGTCTGCGCTCTCTCGGGCGCCGGTCCGCTGGCCGACGAACTGAAGCAGGCCGGCGTTCCCTTGACCGTGGTCGGCAAGCGTTGGAAGGTCGACCCGCTCGCCTGGTGGCAGTTGCGATCGCACATTCGCCGGCTAAACCCCGACCTGGTGCAGACCTGGCTGTTTGCCGGCAACGCCTATGGGCGCGCCGCGGCCTGGCAGGCAGGCACGGGCAAGGTCGTCGCCAGCGAACGCTGCGTCGACTCGTGGAAGTCGGGCTACCAGTTGGCGATCGATCGCCGCCTGGCTCGCCGCACTGACGCGATCGTCGTCAACAGCCGCGGAGTCGAACGTTTCTATCGCCAGCAGGGCATTGCTGGCGACAAGCTGCGGTTGATCTACAACGGCATCGCTGCGGCACCGCCGAGCACCATTTCCCACGACGCCCTGTGTGCCGAATTGGGCTTGCCCGCTGGCGTTCACCTGATTGGGGCCGTGGGACGCCTCTGGCATCAGAAACGGATCAAGGACCTGATCTGGGCGGCCGACCTGCTGAAGGTGATTCGCGATGACACGCACTTGTTGCTCATTGGGGATGGGCCGTTGCGCGACGACCTCGAGCACTTTCGCGACAAGTGTGTGATCGCGGACAAGGTGCACTTTCTCGGCATCCGCGACGACGTCATGCGGCTGATGCCGCACTTCGATCTGTTGTGGCTGGCCAGCAGTTTCGAAGGGCTGCCGAATGTGGTGATGGAGGCCATGTCGGCAGCCGTACCCGTGGTGGCCACCGACATCGAAGGCACGCGCGAGCTGGTGGAGCACGGCCAGACCGGTTTCCTGGTTTCGGTCGGCGATCGAGCCGCTTTGGCCCGCTACGCGCATAAGATTCTGGAAGACCGAGAGCTGCGCGATCGCCTGGGGCAGGCGGGGCGGGACCGGGTGTTGCACGATTTCTCGGTCGAGAAGATGGTCGGGGCCCACGCGGCGCTGTACCGTGAACTGTTGGGCTAGAGTTGACTTGCCCCCGCACGTTTTGCGCGGGCGACCCCTCTGGCGGCCCTCGACTCCATTTGCCATGTGCGGAATCACCGGAGCCATCTGGACCGACCCGGCCGCGGCGATCGCGCCGGAAGTGCTCGCGCGGATGACCGAGGTGCTGCGCCACCGCGGGCCCGACGATGTGGGAAGCTACACCAGCGGGCTAAAGCTCCAATCGGTCCACGGCCTGCTGCCGGGGGTGGCGCTGGGGCATCGGCGGCTGTCGATCATCGACGTGGAAGGGGGGCATCAGCCGCTATCCAACGAGGACGAATCCATCTGGATCGTCTTTAACGGCGAGATCTACAACCACCGCGATTTGCGCAGGCGGCTCGAAGCGGCCGGCCACCGCTTTCGCACCCACTGCGATACCGAGGCGATCGTCCATCTGTACGAGGACGAAGGGCTCGGCTGCCTCGAGCATCTCAACGGCATGTTCGCCCTGGCCATCTGGGACGGCCGCCAGCGGCAGCTCGTGTTGGCCCGCGACCGGCTCGGGCAAAAGCCGCTGTATTACCGCCACGAGCGCGACCGGCTGCTGTTTGCCAGCGAGTTGAAGAGTCTGCTGCAGGTGCCCGGGATTCCGCGGCAGCTCGATCCCCGCGCGCTCGATGAGTACTTCACGCTGCAGTACGTGCCGCATCCGCGCACGATCTTTCAGGGATTTGCCAAACTGCCCCCGGCGCACTACGCCGTGTACCGCGAGGGCCAACTGACGGTCGAGCGCTATTGGAACCCCGACTTCAATCGGCAGATCGATCGCCCGCTGGCCGATTGTGCCGAGGAGTTGCGGGCATTGCTCACCGACGCCGTGCGGCTGCGGCTCGAATCGGACGTGCCGCTGGGGGCGTTTCTGTCCGGCGGCGTCGACTCGACGCTCATCGTGGGGCTCATGCAGCAGCTCTCGGCCGAGCCGGTCAAGACGTTCTCGATCGGCTTTCCCGTGCCCGACTTCGACGAGTCGGGCTACGCCCGGCAGGTGGCCGATGGGCTGGGGACCGATCATTGCGAGTTTCGCGTCGAGCCGCAGGCCATCGAGGTGCTCGAAAAGCTGGTCTGGCACTACGACGAGCCGTTTGCCGACAGTTCGGCCGTGCCTACCTACTACGTCTCGAAGCTCTCGCGCGAGCACGTCACCGTGGCGCTGACCGGCGACGGGGGTGACGAGCTGTTTGTCGGCTACGACCGCTATCGGGCCGTGCAACTGGCTTCGCAGTTTGATCGGCTGCCGCACTGGTGCCGCCAGATGATGGGCAACCGCCGGTTGCAGAACCTGGGCCAGCGCGGCAGGCAGCGCTCGCTGCTGCGGCGGCTGGGACGCTTCTCCGAGGCACTATCGTTTTCGCCCCAGCGACGCTACCTGGAATGGGTCTCGATGTTCAACGAGTCGCGTCGAGCCGCGCTATACAGCGACGCGTTTCTGGCGAGCTTGCCCGACGACGATCCGTTCGAGTTCTTGGCCGAGGCGTTTGCCGGCGTGCGGAGCCGCGACATCGTGACGGCTGCCAGCCTGGTCGATCTGGTGACCTATCTGCCGTGCGACCTGATGACGAAGGTGGACATCGCGTCGATGGCCAGCGGCCTGGAATGCCGCAGCCCGATGCTGGACTACCGCGTGGCCGAGTTGGCAGCCGGACTGCCGCTGGTCTACAAGCTGCACCGCGGCCGCGGCAAGCGGATTTTGCGCGAGGCGTTCGGCGAACTGCTGCCGCAGAGCGTGACCCATCGACCCAAGATGGGGTTCGGCGTGCCGCTAGCCCAATGGTTTCGCCACGAGTTGAGCGACTACGCTCGCGGGGTGTTGCTCGATGCCCGCAGCCGGCAGCGCGGGTACTTTCGCCCAGGCGCCGTCGAGCAACTGCTCGACGAGCACCAGAGCGGTGCGTTCGATCACGGCTATCGGCTGTGGGGGTTGCTGGTGTTTGAGCTTTGGCACCGCACGTGGCTCGACGGAGTGCCCGATGCGATTCCCGCGCATTCGGCGGCCCCCTGAACAAGCCGCTCACAATCCGAGCTCCTCGCGCCCTTTAGCGCTCGCCGTCGACCCGATAAGATGCAGGCGAAGGCGGAGCGTTTGATTGACACACTGGCGTGGGAGCAGCCGTATGAACGACGTTCTGGCAGTGGTCTTGGCCGGCGGCAAGGGAGAACGCCTGGAGCCGCTCACGCGCGATCGGGCCAAGCCGGCGGTGCCCTTCGGCGGGTCGTATCGCATCGTCGATTTTACGCTCTCCAACTGCATCAACAGCGGTCTGCGGCGCGTGTTGGTGCTCACGCAGTACAAGGCGATGAGCCTCGACCGGCACATCACGCTGGGCTGGCAGCGGCTGCTCTGCCGCGAGTTGGGAGAGTGGATCGACGTGATTCCTCCGCAGCAGCGCATCGACGAGCACTGGTACCAGGGCACCGCCGATGCGGTCTACCAGAACATCTACACGCTCGAGAAGGAACGCCCCGAGTACGTGGTCATCCTGGCCGGCGATCACATCTATAAGATGGACTACGGCCACCTGGTCGAGTACCACAAGCAGGCCGGGGCCGATCTGACCGTCGGCGTGCTCAAGGCGCCGGCCAGCGATTCACGTCATTTCGGCGTGATCCAGATCGACTCCGACCACCGACTGGTCGGCTTTCAGGAAAAGCCGGCCGAGCCGGCCACGATTCCCGGCGATCCGGATCACATTTACGCCTCGATGGGTATCTATGTCTTCACGGCCCGGTTTCTGTTCGAGCAGTTGTGTCTCGACGCCACGCGGCCCGGAAGCCGGCACGACTTCGGCCACAATATCATTCCGGCGGTGATCGACACGCATCGCGTGTTTGCGTATCCGTTTTTGGACGAGAACCGTAAGAAGAACGAATACTGGCGCGACGTGGGCACGCTCGACGCGTATTTCGAGGCCAACATGGACCTGGTGTCGGTCGACCCGCAGCTCAACATGTACGACGAGCATTGGCCGATCCGTACCTACCTGCCGAACTTTCCGCCGCCGAAATTCGTGTTCGCCGAGGAAGGCCCCAAAGCCCGCCGCGGCCAGGCGCTGGACAGCATTGTCTGCCAGGGCACGATCATCTCGGGCGGCTCCGTCGAGCGCTCGTTGCTGGGCACCAACACGCGCGTCAACAGTTTCGCACACGTCGAGGATTCGATCCTGCTGGACGGCGTGGATATCGGCCGCCATGCCCGGGTGCGAAGGGCCATCATCGACAAGCACGTGCACATTCCTCCGGGTACCGAAGTGGGATACGACCACGAGCAGGATCGGGCGCGCGGGTTTACGGTGAGCGAGGGGGGCGTGGTCGTGATCGCCAAGGCCGACGGCGTGGATCATTTCATCGAGCCCGAGGCGATGTCGCGCAGCTAGCGTCGCATCGCACTTTCGGACCGAGGGCGCTTGGTACCCAGAGCGCAAAAAAAGCCCCCGGAAAGGCTGTGTCCCAGGGGGGCAGAGGACAGCAACCTTTTCCGGGAGCGATTGGACACATCTGGCAAACGAACGTGGCTGGGTTGTTCGCCTGCCCTAGTTGTCGGGCCACCGTGTAACCGAAGCGAACCGCCTGCATCCATGCCGGCAAGAATCGCTTCGCGGTCCGCAGAAAAGCCGTTGTTTCACGTTCTTTCCCGGTGCGGACCCGTCCACATGGATCGTTGTGTTTCCCGCCGGGCGAGCTGCCCGGGGCCGCGATTGCTCGTGGCCGCCGCCTCGCTCGTCCCAACGTGAGGCGGGAGAATAGGAGAATCGCCAAACGGGGTCAAGGGCGGTTTCGCACCGCGAGCGGCTACAATTCTCGACCTTTTTCGGACCATCGACGGCGCAAAAAAAGAGCCCGGCGATGGGCATCGCCGGGCTCCAGGAATTTCGCTTCGCGCGCCGTTAGCGCCGCTTGGGTTGCGACGGCTGGAGCGGCTTGCTCACGCGGGGTGCTTGCTGCGGCTCGAGCTCGCGGGGCGTATCGATCACGATTCCCTCGGAGTTCGACAGGTCGGCCGACTGCACGACGTGCCCGTCTTCCTTCCACCAGTGCCAGCGGCCGGTGGGGTTGCCCTTGACGTATTCGCCCTCGATCGACTTTTGGCCGTTGGCGTGCCACCAGGTCCAGGTGCCGTCCTGCTTGCCGTGGTCGAAGCTGCCTTGAAGGGCCTTCTGGCCGTTGGAGTGCCACCAGGTGAATTCGCCGACCTGCACGTCGTGCTCGTAAGTGCCTTCGAGCTGCTTCTGCTTGGTCGGGAACCAACTGGTCCACTTGCCATGCTTTTCGTCCTTGCCGCTCTTGACCGTCGTCACAAGCTTGCAGTTCCACCAGTCGTCGGGCGAGTGTTCCACGTCCTGGGCGAAGAGGTACATGCCCTCGGACTTTTTGGCGCCGTTCTTGTAGTGGCTCGTCTTCATGGCCAGCCGGCGGCCCGACTCGTAGGTTTCCTTGACGGCCAGCGAGCCATCCGGAGCCCATTCGAGGTAGTCACCGTCCATATCGCCGTCGACGAATTGCGCCTCGCGCATTTTCTTGCCGTTGGCGTACCACCAAATCGACGGGCCATGACGCTTGCCCTTGGAGAACTTCCACTGGCTGATTTTGCGGGTCTTGCCGTCGTAGATCGTCCACAGCCCGTCGAGCAGGTCGTTCTTGAATTCGGCCTGCGAGATGAACGGTCCGGGGAATTGCTTGTAGGGCAGCTTGGACAGAAGGTTGGCGTCCGAGACGCTGCGGTACCAGCGAATCCACACGCCGGTGCGGTTGCCGTACTCGTACTGTCCCTGGGCCACTAGATTGCCGCGCTCGTCCCACGTCTTCCAGGGGCCGTGATTCAGGTAGTTGCCCCGGGCATCCTGTGTGACGTGACGCTCGATGTAGGTGTTGCCGCTTGGGTAGCGCTCTTTGATCAGCTCGGTTTCTTCTTCGAGCGACGCCGCCTCGGGTTCTTCCGTTGCTTCCTCGAGCGACTGCGCGGCCATCGCCTGCGGGTTCGGCGGCTCAGGAGCGAAATTGGCTGCGTCTTCCTCAGGCGGGATCTCGACGACGTAGTCGACCGTGCGCGATCCGTTAGTACCGCGAGCCATCGCGGACGCCGGGGAGGCCTCGAAACGAGACTGGGCCTGCAACAGGGATGCCTCGCAGGTCCACGCCAGGCCAATGGTCAACGCTATAATGCAGTTCGTGACGCGAAGCATGCTGCACTCCTTTGCTAGCATGAACTCACCGCAAACGTCCAACGCGGTGATCTGTGTACTTACCGGCATCATCGGCAAACTACGTCGGGCCGCTTTTGCGGAATTTGCCGAAAACTCGTCTTCTGCTTACGCGCGTTCTGTGCGCGCAGTCGTACTCGAGGCTTGCACGGAGATGCTCCGCGGCCCGGTTGGGGCCGCTAGCAGGCGGGCAGGAAGAGATGCGAGGCCAACGACCGGGCCGCGTCACTCGGGCTTGCGGGCCACCTTGCTCGACACGCGGCGCGGGCTGTAGGCCAGGCCGATCCAACCGTCCTCAACTTTGAACTGCGTGATCTGCAAGCCGCGCAGCCGTTCGTCGTCGGTGATCGAATCATCCAGCAGCCGCAATTGCCGGTTGGGAGACAGCACCTTGCTGAAGATGGCCCGCAGCTTGAACGCGATCTTGCCGCGCAGGCTGCGCCCTTCGAGGTGAATCGTATCGTCCGGGTTGCGCACCAGCCGCGGAGAAAGTCCTTCGATCTTGGGCACGTAGGAAGTACGTACGCGGAAATTGCGCCACAGGCTTCCGGCGTGCCGCAACTCGGCAAAGGCCAGGGTGACTTCGATCAGCCCGTCGCGGCATTGCACGGTGATGGCGTCTTTGTCGGCAAACTCCACACGTACGTCTTCGGGCAGGTCCTCCTGCTCGGCGATCTCGGGACGCGCCAGCTTGTCGGCGATTCGCTGAAACAAACTGTCCAACTCGAACACCTGGCCGTCGAGGTTCAATTGCTGCAGCCCGTTGTTGAGCACCGTCTGGTGCGTTTGAAGGCTGAGCCAGCTATCCGACGGGGCCCGAGGACGCGGCGTGTGGGCCCCGAGTTGCACGCCGCTGGAAAGCCGGGCTCGAGCTACGACGCGGTCTTCGGTTGTTTGCAGCGAGATTGGCACCAGCTCCAGCCCCAGACGGTGCAGCGTGGCCACCTGGTGTTCCTCGACCTTCTTGCCCGCTTCGAGCAGCCGCTGCTGCACTTCATTGTCCAACTCGTGCAGGGCCCGCTCGGCCACCTTGCGCTCGGTGTGCCGCCGCGCCACCATACGCATCTCGTCGTGCTGGCTGCGAGCGATGCCACGGATGAGCGAGCCGACCAGCGGCACGCGATCGAAATCGGTTTCGAGCGAGACCAGGTAGCTGTAGTTGTTCTCGGCCTCGGCAATGGCCGGCCAGACGTTCAGCCCCTGCGGTCCCAATACAAACAGCTTGCGGACCAGGAAGGTCGACTGGCCCGTGTTGCGAAACGTCGCTGGCCCGGCAGTCGAGACGGTGTTCGAGTCGACCGTGCCGGCGGCCTCAAGGCCGAGGCGAATTCGACGCTCGTCGGGCACGAGCCGGATCGACAGCCGCGTGAACGTGCTGGCGTGGCCGCGTACCGGAACGTTCACGACCGTGTCGCGCACCTGGGCTTCGATGCGGCCAGGCTGCGGGACGAACAAGTTGAGCAGTTCGCCGGCTGCCGCGACCCGCATGTTGGCATTGCGGTAGTGGGCATCGAGATACTTGGCCAGTTGCCGAGCCTGCTCGGGTGCCGACCAGCTCAAGCTGCGAAGGTCTTCGACCACGAGCTTGGCATCGCTCGGCATTCCGGAGTGCTCGTATTGCTCGATATGCCGCAGCACGCGTTCCGACGTGATTGGTTCGGCCGCCCAACCGTGCAATTGCTCGCGCAGCGTCGCCAGCGGCGCTTTGTCGAGAAACGCCCGCTGGGATCGCGAGAGCCGCCGCGACGTCATCCGGTCGAGCACGTTTCGCGCGGCATCGCGTCGCGCCTGGCCGCTGGGACTTTCGGCCGCCTCGGCCAGCGCGTCCAGCTCCAGATACTCGCGCCAGGCGGATCCCTCTGCGGGATTCTCGGCGGCCAGGGCATCGAACTCGGCCAGCAAGGCCGTGATGCGTTTCGCTTCCGTTTCGTCGATGCGGTCTTCGAGCGGTACGTCGTGCAATTCCGCGGCCGATTCCCAAAGATCGAGCCAGCGCCGCAGGGCATACCGCGCTCGCACGATCGATCCTTCGAGCGCCGGATCGGCGGCGGGCATCAGCGAGTCGCCGTTTTCAATGCGGTCAAGCGCTTCCAGAATCTGCCGCGTGGACTCGGGCTGGTCGCTCTCACGGCTCAACCGATGCACGAGCTCGATCGCCCGTTGGGGCCAGACCAGGTACGGATCCTCGTGTGCGAGATTGCTGAGCTGCTCGAGCAGTCGTCGCGGCAGCGGCCAACTCGAAGAGGCCACGGCGGCCGGATAGTCGGGCTCGGTCAGCAGATCGTCCGGCGCGGCGTCAGCTTCGGACGCCGCGGTAGGCCCTTTTTCCGGCTTGGGCACGTCGGAACGTGCGGGCTGCGCGGCCAACAAAGCGGGAGTTCGGGGCGCCGGCTCGACGACCAGAGTTCCCGGCGCGGCCAGGCCCGGCAGGGTCGAATCGGGAGCCAGGCACACGTCCTCCAGCGGCCACGCTTTGGGAGGCCGGGTGGTGCGAAGTTCGGGTGCCGGAGCCGGTGGCATGCCCGGTTCGTCTCTCACTTCGGAAGCAAACTCGCCGGCCGGCGGTTCGATGGCGACTTCCCGCACGTGCCGCGGGGACTGCGTGGCGCGCAGGTCGGCGGCGTACGGGGCCAGTTCAACCGCGTCGGTGCTCTCGAGCGACGCTTCATCCTCGACAAGGGCCTGAGCATGGAGTTCATCGGCGCCCCGTTGCCGCGTGCCGGCCGTCGGCTGGGTCCCAGCTTGAGGTTGACGTGCCTTGCGCTGCCATGCCCGCGGAGCGGTGAGGCTCAACACGAACAGACAGGACAAGATGGCCAGGTAAGGCCAGATCGGGCTGTGGTTTTTAGCCTTGTTCATCCGCCAGATTCCTCGTGCGTGCGTCGGAGGCGCCGTGGGGTTGCCGCTGCCTTCGTGGGAGCTGAAGGCGGATCGCGTGGGGCGCCGGGGGTGCAAAGCTTCCGTGCCGAATCGGACCCCGCGCAACGGGACCGCACGATCCTGCACTTCCTTAGAATCGGTAGTCGTGCCGGGCGAGTGGACACTGTTTCTGGATTGACAGATGGATCGCTCGCTACGCGGCTTCTTGCCCCCAGCGGGCATTCCACTCAGGCAAACTGCCCCGACTTTGACGCTGGCGCCCGACGGCAATCCAAATGCCCGGCAGGGTGCATGCGCTTACGCGCTGGCGGCGCTTCATTGATGGGCACCAGCAGCCGTCATAAAATGGGCGTTGCGGGTCGAGTTTGCGTCCCGCACAGGAGATCGCCATGCGCTGGCCGCTGCGCTATCAAATTCTGTTTCCCTTTGCCGGCGTGATGCTGGCGGTCGTGGTGGGCGTGAGCATCCTCGATGCCGTGCTGTCGGCTCGCCGCACGCAGTTGCGCATCGAGCATCAGTTGTCGGAGGTGGCCCGGACGCTGCAGGAGGCGCACTTTCCGCTCACCGATTCGGTGCTTCGCCAAACGCGCGGCCTCTCCGGCGCCGAGTTTCTGCTGCTCGACGAGCGGGGGCGCGTGCGGGCTGCCAGCCTGCAAGGAGTCGATCCGGCAGCATTGCCATCGGTTGAGGACAGGTCTCCACCCGGTGAAAACGCCGAGGAGTCGTTTCGCCTGGGGGGCACGGTTCGCCTCGCCGACATGCAATACGCGCACGCCGCCGTGCCCATCGCCCCGCGCGGCACGTCCAGGCGCACGATGCGATTGCACATTCTTTATCCGCAGAGCCATCTGCGTACTGCGCGGTGGGAAGCCGCCTATCCACCGCTCGTCGTGGGAGGGCTGCTGCTGGTGGTCGTGGCCGCATTGGCGATCGCCATCGCCCGACGCATGACGCGTCCGATTCTCGAGCTGCGCCGCCAATTGGGCCGGCTCGTGCAGGGCGATTTCATTCCTCTCGAGGTTCCCGCCCGCAACGACGAGTTGGGCGACCTGGTGCGGTCGGTCAACTCGCTCGGCGGCCAGCTCGACGAACTGCGCCGGGTGATCAAGCGATCCGAGCGGCTGTCGCTGCTGGGGCAGCTCAGTGGTGGACTGGCTCACGAGCTGCGGAATGCCGTCACCGGAGCACGCATCGCCGTCCAGTTGCACCGCCGCCATTGTCGGGAAGTAGATCAAGACAGCCTGGATGTGGCCTTGCGCCAGCTCGCGATGACTGAGACACACCTGCAACGGTTCCTCACCGCCGGTCAGCCCTCGGAGCCGCACCGCGAGACGTGCCGATTGGATGACGCGTTGGAGGATATCGCGGCACTGGTGGGTCCGCCGTGTGCCCACCGCAACGTGACGCTTCGACTGCCGAAGGCGGAAGAGAACAGCGCCGCGCTGCTCGCCGATGCCGAGCAACTACGGCAACTGCTGATGAACCTCGTGCTCAATGCCGTCGAGGCGGCCGGCGGCGGCGGTTGGGTTCGCGTCGAAGCGCACCACGCCGGAGATGAGCTGGTCCTGCGCGTGCTCGACTCGGGGCCCGGGCCCGACGAGCAGCTCGCCGCGCGGCTGTTCGAGCCGTTCGCCACCAGCAAGCCGGAAGGCATCGGCCTGGGGCTAACCGTCGCGCGTCAGATTGCCGAGGCCCATGGCGGCACGCTGCGCTACGTGCCGGGCGAGGCGACCTGTTTCGAGGCAAGGTTGCCGATCGTGACCGCCGCGATCCGCGAGAGCGCCGCCGACGCCCACCTGCCCGACGCACGCGCTGAACAACTGAGAACCTGAAAGGGTACGCGATGAGTCACGTGCTAGTTGTCGACGACGAAGAAAGCATCTGCTGGGGCCTCAAGCGGCTGCTGTCGGAATCGGGCCACGACGTGAGCGTGGCGGCCAGCGCCGAAGAGGCGCTCGAGACCGTCGCGCGGCGGACGCCCGATCTGGTCGTGCTCGACGTACGCCTGCCAGGCATGGATGGCCTGACCGCCATGCAGCGCCTGCGCGACCTGGCCGGACCGATTCCGATCGTCGTGATCACGGCCTTCGGCAACCTCGATGTCGCCGTCACGGCGATGCGCAACGGGGCATTCGACTACCTGGCAAAGCCGTTCGACTTGGAACAGGCCGCCATCGTGATCGATCGGGCTCTGGCCCACCGCGCTCCCGCCCGTTCGTCCGAGCAGAGCGAGCCCGGGGCGACGCACGCCGAGCTGCTCGGCACGAGCCCCGCGATGCAGGAAGTGTTCAAGCGCATCGCATTGGTATCGCCGACCGACGCTTCGGTGCTGATTACCGGCGAAAGCGGCACCGGCAAGGAGCTCGTGGCCCGCGCCGTGCACCGCCACTCGTCGCGAGCCGACCGGCCGTTCGTGCCGATTCACTTGGCCTCACTCAGTCCGTCGCTCGTCGAGAGCGAACTGTTCGGCCACGTGCGGGGTGCCTACACCGGCGCCGAAGGAGAACGGCAGGGCATGCTCGAGTTGGCCGACGGCGCCACGGTGTTCTTCGACGAGGCCGGCGACATTCCTCCCAGCGTCCAGGTGAAGCTGCTGCGCGTGCTCGAGCAACACGAACTGGTGCCTGTGGGTAGCGCCGAACCGCGGGCGACGTCGTTTCGCGTGATCGCCGCGACGAACCGCCCCTTAAACGACTCCGGCGAGAAACCGGCCTTGCGCCGCGATCTGTACTACCGCCTGGCGGCCTTCGAGATCGCGCTGCCGCCGCTGCGCGAACGCGTCGAAGACATCCCGCTTCTGGCGGAGCATTTTCTAAGGCTGGCACACCGCGGGTCCGCTTCCGCACCGAGGCTGTCCGAAGCCGCGCTGGCAGAACTCTGCCGACGCCCTTGGCCCGGCAACGTGCGTCAACTTCGGCACGCGGTCGAGCACGGCATGTTGTTGGCCCGCGGAGGCGAGATCGGCGTGGAGCACCTGCCGCCGGCCAGCGAGTTGGAGCCCACCGGCGGGGCCGGCGACCGATTGGCGGTCGCCGTACGGGCCTGGACGCAGCAGCGCCTGGCCCAAGGCTCTTCCCACGGCCGGCTCTATCAGGCGTTGTTGTCCCAGGTCGAACCTTCGTTGTTCGAGACCGTGCTCTCCCGCACTTCGGGAAATCGCGCGGCGGCGGCCGACACGCTGGGCATCCATCGCGCCACGCTGCGCAAGAAGCTGGCCGGCGCCGGCGAAGAGGATGCTTGAGTCACCCGGTGTCTCGGCTACGACTCGACGAGCACCGTGTCGGTGTGCTCGTACGCCGGCGCGCAGCAGCATAGAAAGACGAGCGTTTCGGAACCGACGTTCGTGATCTCATGTTCCTTGCCCGGAGGAATGGCGATGGCGTCGCCGGGACCCACCGCTTGGGTCTCCTCGGCGATCCGCATCCGGCCTTCGCCCGTCAGGATGTAGTAGATTTCTTCAGTGCGGGGATGGTAGTGGGGCGTGGTGCTGGCGCCAGGCGGCAGCCGGGCTTCCGCCAGGCTCTGGTTCACGATGCACGAATTGCGGTGTGCCAGCAGCTCGCGAATCTCAGAGCCGTCTTTGGTCGTGAACGCTTCCACGCGATCGAGGTTTTGGATATCCATCGTCTTCGGTTCCTTGGGTGTCGGGCGTCGGCTGGGCGCTACGGTTCGTCTTCGGTGGACATCCGCCCCAGGGCTACCACGGCCGGCGGGTAGCTTCGCATGTCCCAGTTGAGCTGCCCGGGAAGCATGCTCGTGTCGAACCGGCGATCGGATTCGACCACGAACACGCTGCCGCCGGGGGCGCGCTCGATGAGGCCGGCAAGCAGATCGATCATTTCCTCCCGCCGCTCGATGTAAAAGGCATAGGGCGGCGAGCAGAACACGATCCACGGGTCGCGCGCGTCGGCCAGGGCCGTTCGAGCCCACAGGAAAACGTTGCCCGATTCCACGCGGCAGCGGTCGGTCACGCCCAGCAAGGCGGCATTCTGGCGTACGACCCGGGCCGTGGGGAAGTGCTGTTCGACAAAGGTGGCCTGCCGGGCACCGCGGCTGAGGGCCTCGAACCCCAGGGCCCCGGTTCCGGCGAACAGATCGATCGCGTGGTGGTCGCGAATATCCGGGCCCAACAGGTTGAAAATCGCCTCCCGCACGCGATCCTTCATGGGCCGGGTGCGTATATCACCAGTATAGAGGAGCTTTCGCCCTCTTAGGTCGCCACCCACGATGCGTAGGAAGGCGGGTGCGGATGCCGAGGATCGGTCGTGCTGATCAGCGGCGTTTTTTCGATGACGCGCCACACCCCAAACCGTGGGATAAGGACCGGTGCTGGCAACAAATCGGCCGGCTTTTGGCGGTGCCCGCCCCCTGCCGCGAACCCGAATTCTGCTATGCTTGAATATACTTGATCGCCGGTTGATGCTCGACCCGCATCGATACTCCACGCCCACGAATGACCCCAGGCTAGGATCCGTCATGAATCGCCGTTCGCTGTATGCCTTCGTATTGTGTTTGGTCCTGGTGCCCTCGATCGGCGCCGCTCAGCAGAAGGGTCCGGCCCCGGCCGACGACTTTACGACGCTGATGGCCAGGTGGAAGCAGAACCTGGCTCGTTTCTCTGCCGTGAGGCAGCAATACCAGAACGACAAATCGGCCGACAAGCAGGCGCTGATGGCCGAAGCGGAACAGTTGCGCGAGCAGGCCATGGCGCTGATCGAGCCGTTGAAGGAAGCGGCCAAAAAAGCATATGCGGCGGCGCCGAATCAGGATCAGCAGGTCAGCGATTTTCTCATCGCCTCGCTTTCTGACTCGGTGACGAAAGACGACTACGAGAACGCCGCCGAGGTGGCCCAGCTTCTCGTGGACAACAACTGCGACCATCAGGCTCTCGACCTCTTGGCCGGCCTGGCATTCTTCAACACGAATGATTACGAGGCGGCCGAAAAGCATCTCAAGGCCGCCAGCGAGAAAGGCGTGATCAACGACAGCGGCGCCCGCTATCTGGGCATGGTCGACAAGTACAAAGAGATGTGGTCGCGGGAGAAGACCCTCCGCGAAGCCGAGGAGGGTCCGGGATTGCCCCCCAACAAGCAATTGCCTCAGGTCAAGCTCGAGACGACCAAGGGCGATATCGTCCTGACGCTGTTCGAGAACCAGGCACCCAACACCGTCGCCAACTTCATCAACCTGGTCGAACGTGGCTTCTACGACGGGCTGAACTTCCACCGCGTGATCCCCGGCTTCATGGCCCAGGGCGGCGACCCCAGCGGCGACGGCTCCGGAGGCCCCGGCTTCACCATCCCCGATGAGTGCCGCCAGGAGAACCACCGCAAGCACTTCCGCGGCAGTCTCAGCATGGCCAAGACCGCGGCACCCGATTCGGGTGGTTCGCAGTTCTTCCTCACGTTTGTGCCGACCCCGCATTTGGACGGCAAGCACACGGTGTTCGGCCACGTGACCGAAGGCATGGACGTGTTGGCCGAACTGGAACGTACCGAACCCCAGCCGCCCGAGGAGATCGACAAGATTACGCGGGCCACTGTCGTGCGGAAGCGTGTCCCCTTAGACGGCCGGAATCCGTACGCCAACCCGATTCGGACGGCTGAATAGCCCGAGTCTCTCGGGTCGATCCCGGCCCGTTTTTCGATATTTCTCTCGCAACGACGCGCGTCCCCGAGGGACGCGCGTCGTTCTCTTTGTTGCGGTGCACCTGCCCTGAGGAGGGGTGTGTAGTTGCACGCGCTACGCGCGATGCTTGCAGCAGGAATCCTGATACCGCCCGGCGGGACAGCGGTGGGTAGTAAGCGGCCACCGGAAGGCGGTTTAGCTCGAATCTCGGCC
Source organism: Planctomycetota bacterium (assembly GCA_003389325.1). Taxonomy (GTDB): domain Bacteria; phylum Planctomycetota; class Planctomycetia; order Pirellulales; family PALSA-1355; genus LB-PLM-3. Next base: position 98,482 of record QQVE01000059.1, on the reverse strand, counting down.
GCTTCAGGGGGAAGCCGTAATCGCCGTGCTTGTCAGTGGAAAAACTGCTTGACGCCCGGCCCAACGACGTCTAGCTTAATATGTTCCCCTCAAATCCTGAGTCGAAGCTCTATTTAAAATTCTGATCGGATGGCGCCGGCCATGCAGTTGAAGGCCCTTAAGGTTTTTTGCGATGTCGTCGGCTGGCGGAGCTTCTCGCGCGCTGCCGGCGAGAACGGCATTTCGCAATCCGGCGCCAGCCAAGTCGTGAATCAGTTGGAGCGTCGCTTGGGCGTCAAGTTGATCGACCGCTCGAAGCGCCCCTTTGTGCTGACGCCCGAGGGCGAGACCTACTACGAGGGCTGTCGCAAACTGGTCCAGCGCTACGACGCGCTGGAGGACCAGGTGCGCACGCTGCATGAAGAGGTTTCCGGCCGGGTGCGCGTGGTGTCGATCTATTCGGTCGGCCTGCATCACATGAGCCGCTACCTGCAGCAGTTTCTGGCGCAATACCCCAAGGCCAACGTGCGGCTCGAGTACCAGCATCCGCACCGCGTCTATGAAGCCGTGGAGAAGGATCATGCCGATTTGGGGCTGGTCAGCTATCCTCGCGCTTCGCGCACCATCGAGGCCATCGGCTGGCGCGAGGAACCGATGGCGCTGGTCTGTGCCCCCGGGCATCGGCTGGCCGCGTATCAGACCGTGGCGCTGTCGGATCTGGCGGGCGAAACGATGATCGGCTTCGATAGCGATCTGACGATTCGCCGGGAGATCGATCGCGTTCTGTCGCTGCACGACGCCGAAGCGCGCGTGACGATGGAGTTCGACAACATCGAGACGATCAAGCGAGCCATCGAGATCGACGCCGGCGTGGCCCTCCTGCCCGAGCCGACGGTCGTGCGCGAAGTGGAGACCGGCTCGCTCGTGATGGTGCCGCTATCGACCGACGAATTGGTGCGTCCACTGGGCATTATCCATCGTCGGGGCAAGGAGCTGGGCAGTACCACGCGGCGGTTCATCGAACTGCTGCAGCACGAGGGACAGCACGTCGAGTCGCGCAGCGAGGAGTGTTCCTCTCGCGACGCATCGGATCGCGACGGCGAGGCATCCGCCCAGCGCGATACCAACGGCCACTCGACGCCGGTCGCGGCCGCCGGCGAGGATCCGACGCCGCGGCACAAGGACCACGCCCGCTCCCAGCGCGCGGTGGGCGTGAAAGCGAAATAAGAGCAAGCGCAAGAGCAAGGGAACTCTCCATGGAGCCAATCCGCCGTCCCATCGGGCCGCCTCCCGGCCAAGGACTCTACGACCCGGAGACCGAACACGACGCCTGCGGCGTGGGATTCGTGGTCAACATGCATGGCAAAGCCAGCCACGAGATCGTGCGCTCCGGCCTCGAAATCCTGGTCAATCTCACGCACCGCGGTGCCTGCGGCTGCGATCCGCTCACCGGCGACGGTGCCGGCATTTTGACGCAGATTCCCCATGACTTCTTCGCCGCCAAGGCCGCCGAAGTCGGCGTCGATCTGCCGGACAGAGGTAACTACGGCCTGGGAGTGCTGTTCCTGCCGCGCGAGGACGCCGAGCGCGCCTGCTGCGAACAAACGTTCGAGCGCATCGTCGCCGAAGAGGGGCAGCAGTTTCTCGGGTGGCGCGACGTGCCGGTCGACAATAGCGTCATCGGCCGTACGGCCCGCGACGTCGAGCCCGTGATCCGCCAGGTGTTCATCGCCCGAGGCGAGAAGACTCCGGCCGACATGCTGGAATGGAAGCTGTACGTCATTCGCAAGCGATTCCAGAAGGAGATCGTCGAAAGCGATCTGACCCAGAAGCAATATGCGTACGTCCCCAGCCTGTCGGGGCGGACGGTCGTCTACAAAGGACTTTTGTTGGCCGACCAGGTCGAGCGGTACTACGCCGATCTGGAAGACGAGGCTTTCGTCTCCTGCCTGGCGCTGGTGCACCAGCGCTATAGCACGAACACCTTTCCGACCTGGGACCTGGCTCACCCGTTCCGCTTTTTGGCGCACAACGGTGAGATCAACACGCTGCGCGGCAATATCAACTGGATGATGGCCCGCGAAAGCATGTTTGCCAGCGACAAGTATGGCGACGATCTGAACAAGATCGTGCCGGTGTGCCGCGCCGGCGCGAGCGACTCGGCCGTGTTCGACAACGCACTCGAGCTGCTGGTGCTGACCGGCCGCTCGCTGCCCGAGGCGATGTCGATGCTCATTCCCGAGCCTTGGCAGAACCACGAGAGCATGCGTGACGAGATCAAGGCGTACTACGAATACCAGTCGTGCCTGCTCGAGCCCTGGGACGGCCCCGCGTCGATGGCCTTTACCGACGGCACCATGATCGGCGCCGTGCTCGACCGCAACGGGCTGCGTCCCAGCCGCTATTGGGTGACCAAGCGCGGCAATGTCGTGATGGCTTCCGAAGCCGGTGTGCTGGCCATTGCTCCGGAAGACGTGGAATACAAGGGCCGCCTGCGCCCGGGACGCATGTTCCTGGTCGATACGTCGCAGGGCCGCATCATCGCCGACGACGAGATCAAGACGAGCCTGGCGGCGAGGCGACCGTATCGCAAGTGGCTCAACCAAAACCTGCTCAAGCTGGCCGACCTGCCGGCCATTTCGCCGATCAACGGGCAGACCGACGAGCCGCTGCTCTCGCTGCAGCGCGCCTTCGGCTACACCCTCGAGGACCTGCGGATCGTGATGGCACCCATGGCCACGGACGGCAAGGAGGCGATCGGCTCGATGGGCAACGACACGCCGCTGGCCGTGCTCTCCGATCGCCCGCAATTGCTCTACAACTACTTCAAGCAACTGTTCGCGCAGGTGACCAACCCGCCGCTCGATGCGATTCGCGAGGAGATTATTACTTCGCTGGTGACGACGATCGGTTCCGAAGGGAACCTTCTCGACGAAACGGCGGAGCAGTGTCGCCTGCTGCGGTTGGAGCAACCGATTCTGACCAACACCCAACTGGAACAAGTCAGCCAGTTGGAGATGGATCGGCTCAAGAGCCGCACGCTGTCGATGCTATTCCGCCGTGTCGAAGGGGCCGCCGGCCTGCGCAAGCGGATGGATCAACTGCGGGCCGAAGCCTCGCAGGCCATGGCCGACGGCGTGACCATCCTGATTCTCTCCGACCGGGGCGTCAACGCCGAGATGGCCGCGGTGCCGGCCTTGCTCGCCACCAGCGGCGTGCACCACCATCTGGTGCGCGAGGGAACCCGCACTCGTTGCGGGCTGGTCGTCGAAACGGGCGAGGCTCGCGAGGTGCATCACTTCGCGCTTTTGACCGGCTTTGGTGCCGGAGCGGTGAACCCGTACCTGGCGTTTTCGACGCTGCACCAGATGCAGGCCGAGCGGATGGTCTCCGACGAGTTCACGCATGATGAACTCGAAAAGAACTACATCAAGGCCATCGGCAAGGGGCTGCTCAAAGTGATGTCGAAGATGGGCATCTCGACACAGCACAGCTATCGCGGGGCTCAGATCTTCGAGGCGATCGGCCTAAACAGCGAGTTTGTCGAGGAGTTTTTCACTCGCACGCCCAGCCGCATCCAAGGTGCCGGTATCGAAGCGGTGGCCGAAGAAGTGCTTAGGCGCCACGAACACGCCTACCCGACGGCGGAGGTGACCAGCAACCTCGATCTCGACGTGGGCGGACAGTACCAGTGGCGCCGCAAGGGCGAGGCGCACCTGTTCAGCCCCGAAGTGATCTCGAAGCTGCAGCTGTCGTCGCGTCTCAACAGCCGTGAGGAGTTCCAGAAGTTTTGCCGGTTGATCGACGACCAGCAGAAAAAGTTGCTCACGCTCCGCGGGCTGCTCGAGTTCAAGTGGGCCGAAAAACCCATCCCGCTCGAGGAAGTCGAGCCTGCCGCCGAGATCGTCAAGCGTTTTGCCACCGGGGCCATGTCGTATGGGTCGATCTCGCGCGAGGCGCACGAGTCGCTGGCTATCGCCATGAATCGGATGGGGGCGAAGAGCAATACCGGTGAAGGCGGCGAAGACCCGGTCCGTTTCACGCCCGACGCCAACGGCGACCGCCGCTCGAGTGCCATCAAGCAAGTGGCCAGCGGCCGCTTCGGCGTCACCAGCGAGTACCTGGTTAACGCCAAGGAACTGCAAATCAAGATGGCCCAGGGCGCCAAGCCGGGCGAAGGTGGGCAACTCCCCGGCCACAAGGTCGACAAAGAGATTGCCCGCATCCGCTACAGCACCCCCGGCGTGGGCCTGATCTCGCCGCCGCCGCACCACGACATTTATTCCATCGAAGATCTCTCCCAGTTGATCCACGATCTAAAGAACGCCAACCGCGACGCCCGCATTTCCGTGAAGCTGGTGGCGGAGATCGGCGTGGGCACGGTGGCCGCCGGCGTGTCGAAGGGAAAATCGGACGTCGTGCTGATCAGCGGTCACGATGGCGGCACCGGTGCAAGCCCGCAGACCTCGATCAAGCACGCCGGAGCCCCGTGGGAGCTTGGCCTGGCCGAAACGCACCAGGTGCTGGTGCTCAACGATCTGCGAGGTCGCATCGTCGTGCAGACCGACGGCCAGATTCGCACGGCTCGCGACGTGGCCATTGCCACGATGCTGGGTGCCGAAGAATGGGGCGTCGCCACGGCAGCGCTGGTGACGATCGGTTGCATCATGATGCGCAAGTGCCACTTGAACACCTGCCCGGTCGGCATCGCCACGCAGGACCCCGAGTTGCGCAAGAAGTTCGACGGTAAGCCGGAGCACGTCGTGAACTACTTCTTTCTGCTGGCCGAAGAGTTGCGCGAAATCATGGCCCAGCTCGGTTTCCGCACGATCAACGAGATGGTCGGCCGCGTCGACCGGCTCGACACCCGCGCGGCCATCGACCATTGGAAGGCCAAGGGGCTCGATTTCTCGGCCATCCTCCACAAGCCGGAGGTGCCCGAGCACTTCAAGACTTACTGTGCCGAGCCGCAGGACCACGGCTTGGAAGCCTCGCTCGACATGACGGTGCTGCTGGACGGCTGCAAGCCGGCGCTCGAACGGGCCGAGCCGGTCGCGCTCGACCTGGAGATTCGCAACGTCAACCGCACCGTGGGCACGATCCTGTGCAGCGAGGTAACCAAGCGGTACGGACGCGGCGGTTTCCAGGAGGAGGACACGATTCGGCTCAACTTCCACGGCAGCGCCGGCCAGAGCCTGATGGCCTTCGGCGTGCACGGCGTCACCGCCCCCGTGGAGGGAGCCGCCAACGACTACTGCGGCAAGGGTCTCTCGGGCGGCAAGATCATCGTCTACCCGCCGCGGGAGAGCACCTTCGTGCCGGAGGAAAACATCATTGCCGGCAACGTCGTGCTGTATGGAGCCACTAGCGGCGAGCTCTACCTGCGGGGCATCGCCGGCGAGCGGTTCTGTGTTCGCAACAGCGGTGCGATGGCCGTCGTCGAGGGGATCGGCGACCACGGCTGCGAGTACATGACCGGCGGCCGCGCGGTGATCCTCGGCAAGACGGGGCGCAACTTCGCCGCCGGCATGAGCGGCGGCATCGCCTACGTGCTCGATGTCGACGGCACGTTCCCCGCGCTTGTGAACATGGAAATGGTCGAGTTGGAAGGCTTGAGCGATCCGGGTGATCAGGACACGGTGCGGACGCTCGTGCGGAAGCACGTGGAATATACCGGCAGCGAGCGAGGCAAATGGGTGCTCGACAACTGGAAAAGCGTATCAAGCAAATTCGTCAAGGTGATGCCCACCGATTACAAGCGGGCTCTCGAGAAGCTCGCGGAAGAAGCCCGGCAGGCGCAGACTGCCGTCGATTCAGACACGATGGAGGCGGCCCATGGGTGATATCCGCGGGTTCATGAAATATCCGCGCAACTACGTCAAGAAAGAAGACGTAGCCCAGCGGCTGAAGCACTACAACGAGTTTCTTCAGATCGTACCGCTCGAAGAGCTGCGCACGCAGGGCGCACGGTGTATGGACTGCGGTATCCCGTTCTGTCATACCGGCTGCCCGCTGGGCAACATCATCCCCGACTGGAACGACCTGGTCTATCGCGACCAGTGGCGCGAGGCCATCGACCGTCTGCACGCCACGAACAACTTTCCGGAGTTCACCGGGCGCGTTTGCCCCGCGCCGTGCGAAACGGCTTGCGTGCTGGGTATCAACGAAGACCCGGTGTCGATCAAGCAGATCGAGATGGCGATCGCCGATCGGGCGTTCGACGAAGGCTGGATCGTGCCCGAGCCGCCGAACGTGCGGACCGGCAAGAGCGTGGCCGTCGTCGGCAGCGGGCCGGCCGGGTTGGCCGCGGCCCAGCAGTTGAATCGTGCCGGGCACCAGGTCACGGTGGTCGACTCGGCCGATCGCCCCGGCGGGCTGCTGATGTACGGCATTCCCGACTTCAAGCTCGAAAAATCGCGCGTCTGGCGTCGGATCGATCAGATGCGGGCCGAGGGCATCGAGTTCCGCACTTCGGCCAACGTCGGTGTCGACGTGTCGGTCGACGAGCTGCGCGAGAAGTACGACGCGCTGCTGCTTACCGGCGGGTCGACGCAGGGCCGCGACTTGAAGATTCCCGGTCGCGAACTGGGCGGCATTCATTTCGCCATGGAGTTCCTGCCGCAGCAGAACAAGATCAACCAGGGTGACAGCGTCGAGGACCAGATCCTGGCCACCGACAAGGACGTGATCGTGATCGGAGGCGGCGATACCGGTAGCGATTGCACGGGCACGTCGAACCGCCAGCGGTGCCGCAGCCTGACACAATTCGAGTTGTTTCCTGCACCGCCCGACGTGGGGCAGTTTCCCCGCGCCTCGCAACGGCCGGCGGGTACGCCCTGGCCCTATTGGCCGATCATCTTCCGCACCAGCACCTCGCACGAGGAAGGCTGCCAGCGCGAGTTCAGCATCGAGACCAAGGAGTTTCTGGCCGACGATGGCGGTCACGTGCGCGGATTGCGCACGGTGAACATCGAGTGGACCAAGGGAGACAACGGCCGCCCCGTGCCAAAGGAGATTCCGGATACCGAAAAGATCTGGCCGGCGCAGCTCGTGCTGTTGGCGATGGGTTTCGTCGGGCCGGAGAAGCAGGGCGCGATCGAGCAACTCGGACTCGAACTTGATCCGCGCGGCAACGTGAAGTGCAACGAAGAGTACATGTCGAGCGTACCCGGCGTGTTCGCCGCCGGCGACATGCGGCGCGGACAATCGCTGGTGGTGTGGGCCATCCACGAAGGCCGCGAGGCCGCCCGCTCGGTCGACAAGTACCTGATGGGCGTTTCGCACCTGCCCAGCGTCAACGCCGGCGACTTTGCCTGGAAGTGATCGTGTCCTAGTAGCCGGCGAGGTTACGCTCTCACGGTCTTATTCGCGCGCCCGGTCCGCCCGCCATGCGCGGTCGGGCGCAAAACCTTCGAGCGGGGACGCGACCAGTCGCAGCTGATCGCCTAAGTCGCGGCGACGCTCCCATCCCAGGTAGAAGTACAGTCCCTGGCGGTGCTCAATCGGGGGCCCGTGTTCCAACGCCACCGCAAGTGACAGGTCTTCGTCGACCCGGCCGATGAGCGCCGAGCGAAACTGAGGATCGAGGCTTCCATTGATTCGCGCAAGGCGATGGCCACTCGTGGCGATGGAGAGCGCTACGGGGCCGCGCGGCACCCCCCGAAACTCGAAATGCCCTTGGTCGTCGACGACGACCTCTTGCGCATCAAGCGCGCGAATGCGCTCGAGCGTGACGCGCACGGCAGGCACCAGGCCCTTGCCGTCGGGAAGCACGATGCGCCCGTGAATCGAGTGCGCCGCGTGCAAGTTCACTTCCCCGATTCGTTTCGAGCGGCCCTCAGCCGGCGAATGGATTTCTCGGTTGATCGAGGCCAGGTTGCGCGAGGTCAGCGAGTCCATTCGCGTAAACAGGCGATACGCCTGTTCCGCGGGTACGTGCGCGAAGGCAAAGTGCCCGTGTTCGTCGCTGGTTGTTTCGAAGGCTTGGGCCTGATTGACCCACGTGCTGTCTTGCCCAAGAGGGAGCATGGCCACATCGACACCCGGCACGGGCCGAGCCTGGTGCAGCACGCGTCCTTGGATCGTGGCGCCGGTGTGAAGCTGAACGACGTTGACGTGTCCGCCGGGGCGAAGCGTGAACAGCTCGCGATTCTGCACCCCCGGATGATCGACGCGCACGTCGAGTTGCGTGAGCGGCTGCTGGCTGTGAATGGCGAACTGCCCGGCGGCATCCGCTTGCACGCGGCGGTCGATCGCGTACGAACCATTGGTGCGAGCGATGGCTTGACTCGTCACGACGTTGACAAACGCTCCGCCGGCCGGCTGTCCGCTGGGCAACAGCACGCGCCCCACCGTGCGGCGATTCGGGTGGTCCACCCTGAGCATCGTGATTTCCACCGGCTTGCGCTGCCGGGCATCGGCCTGGGCCAACCGCGGCAAGAAGCCGTCGGCCTCGACGTGCAGATTGAACAGCCACAGCGAGTGCACCGTCTCCAAGGCGAACCCGCCGTCTTCGCCGCTGAGCGTGTGCTTGCCGCAATCGGGATTGCACCATGGTCCCGCGGCGCTGCGTACCGTGGCGTCGCGAATGATTACCAAAGCGCCGGGCAGGGGGCGTCCCCATTCATCGACGATGGTTCCCGTGATTTCAAAACCTATCGCGTGTTGATACGTTGCGATCGCCAGGATTATTGCGGCGGGCAGGAGGCGGTCGCTGGGCATGTGAACGTCCCCATTCGTGCGCGGGGCCGATTTTGGGCGTGCCTCGGCAAAAAAACGACCACAGGGCAGGACTCGGCTCGCACCGTGGCAGGTCTGTGTGCGTAGTACCTATTGTTGGGAATGTAAGTGCTGGCCGCAATCGGAGTCCGCCGCCCGCGGGCGCGTATGGCGCCTTTGTGGATTATTCCCCGCGGGCAAGGCAGCCGGGATGCGAAAGCTGGATGCGTAGGTGAAGAAATCGGGTGGCTAGCGTCGAATAAGAATGTGGGAAGCCCAGTCTGTGCCGCGAAGCCGATGCAGATTGCTAGCGGGTCGGGCGTGGCTGGGGCAAGCGACCTCTGGACTAGGCGGAGACAAGGCTATGCTAAGCCGCGATTCACAAATTAACGTCCTGGCGATCGACGACCACCCGGAAACGCTCACGGAAATTGCCCGCATCTTGCATCGGGTGGGCTACGACTGCCAGCGGGCCACCGACATGGACTCGGCCGCCGCGGCCATCGCCGAGCGGGTTCCCGACCTGATCGTTGCCGACGTGACGTTGGGCGGTCAGAGCGGGCAGTCGTTCTGCGAAGAGCTCAAACAGCGCTACGACCTGGAAGAGGTGCCCGTGATGTATCTCTCCTCGTTGCAGAGTCCCGACATCATTCGACGAGCCGACCTGCACGGCGGCACGTACTACCTGCGCAAGCCGTTCGACGCGCCGGTGTTCGTCGAGTTGGTGGAGAAAACCCGCCGTACGCCTCGGCCGCATATGGCGGTGGTCTGAGCCACGCATCGGCGGTTCGCAGTTGCCCTCTGGCGTGAAACGGCTCCGTGCGGCGCGGTCCATTTGACTCGCTCCATTCCCGCGCGATAATACGGAACGCAGCAAACATCGCGTTCTTCGAGACCCATTTCACGCGCGGGAGGCCCCATGGAGACCCAAACTGCCGAGCAGTTGACCCAAAAGAAGTGTGTCCCGTGCGAAGGAGGCGTGCCCAAGTACTCGCTTGCCGAAGCCGAGGCACAGCTTAAGAATCTCTCCGGGTGGCGACTGACGCACGACGGCGAGCGAATTCGCAAGGACTGGGTCGTCAAGAACTTCCTGGCCGGCATGGACTTCTTCGGAAGCGTGGCGGAAGTTGCCGAGGCCGACGGGCATCATCCCGATCTGCACCTGGAGGGCTACCGCAACGTGTGGATCGAGCTCTACACGCACGCGATCGGCGGTCTGTCGGAAAACGACTTCATTCTGGCAGCCAAGATCGACGAGCTTCCCGTCAAGCTCAAGCAATAGGGCGGGGATTGCAATGGCTCGTTGCCGGCCGGCGACCTTTGCGCCGCCTCCCGACTCGATCACGCGTCGCTTCGAGGTGGCGCACACACCGCTCGACATCGGCGGTCGCCACTACGAATTGCTGCGCCCTCGCAGTGTCGACGACCTGATCAGCGAAGAGGATTTCGCGATCGATGAACGGCTTCCCTATTGGGCCGACTGCTGGCCAAGTTCGCTGGTGCTGGCTCAACACTTGGCGGCGTTTACGGGCAACGGACGAAGCCTATTGGAATTGGGGTGCGGTGTCGGCCTGGTAAGCCTGGTCGCGGCAGCCTGCAGGTTCAGCGTGTTGGCCACCGACTACGACGCAAGCGCCTTGGAGTTCACGGCAGCCAACGCCAGCCGCCATCATTTTTCGAGCATCGATACGCGGCGCGTCGATTGGCGGCGGTTGCCCGACGATCTGGGATGCTTCGACGTGGTGATCGCGTCAGACGTGTTGTACGAGCGCCCCCAGGCCGAATTGGTCGCGGCCACGTTGGCGCGCACGCTTGCCCCCGGCGGGATGGGGCTGATCGCCGATCCGGGGCGGCGAACCGCCGCGCCGTTCGCCGAGCAATGCCGCCGTCACGCGCTGGCCTGTCGTTGCGCTCATCAGGCCGCGATTATCGATGGCCAGGCGGAACTGACGATCTCGGTGTTTGAAATTCACCGGATTTGATGCGCAGGAACGCCCCGTCCGAGCGGGGCCACGAATTGACTGCCACAACGGCCGTGGCGAGAATGGGGGCTTGTTCTGTGCCCCCGATTCGTAGAGTCAGCCGCCATGCAATGTGCCACGTGCCAGAAAGAATTCGAGCCTGTCATGTTCGGCGATCCGCCGACCTGCCCCAGTTGCGGAGCTCCCGTTGCCTCCAGTAAGCGCCGGGGCCACTGGGTTACGATTCTCGTGTCTTTCCTGCTAGTGGCCATGGCCACGTTTGCCGCAGGTTCGACCATGGTGGCCCTGAACGCGATGCACGAACGCGACGAACTGCAAGATGACGTGGCCGCGGCGGCGGAGGCCATCGACCGGATCGTGCTCGCCGCGACAGGTGAGGAGAAGCCCAACCTCGATAGTCGCAGCGCGCGGGAAAAACTCCTGCAACCCGCCGCTGCCTACTATCAGAAAATCATTCAGAAGCATCGCGGCGACGAAACCAAGCGGCCACAGGTGGCCTCGGCCCAATACCTGCTTGCCGGCGTCGAAGCGAGCGTCGGATCGGCCAACTGCGACGATACGCTTGCACAAGGTGTGGACACGATCCGCCAGATGCGCGAGGCCGACTTGGGGCCGGAGAGTTATCCCAGCTTGAAAGCCACGGCGCTGGCCATGGCCGGTCCGATGGAATGGGTGACTGTCAAGAATGTCTCGATCGGGGACCATGCACGCGGTTTGCTGTTCACGATCGAGGTTGTCGATAGCGAGTACACTGCCTTGGCTCAGAAGTTTCCTGCGGAGCCCTCCTTTCGAGATGACCATGCGGCGATGCTTCGCTATTCGGCCATCTTGCAGGCCCAAGCACCGGGTCGGCAGGATTTCGCGCTGACTGCCTGGGACAAGGTCGCGAAGCTCATGCAGTCGCTTCTCCAGGATCAACCCGGAAACGTTGAATACCAGCAACGCCTAGTCGAGGCGCTGGTGGGAAGTGCGAAGCTGCTGACGCGCAAGGGCAAGGACGCCGAGGCCATTCCCAAGTATGAGCAGGCCATCGAGGTGCAAGCCAAGCTGGTGGAGGCCGATCCCGAGAACAAGGATTTGGCTAGTTCGCTTGAGGCGTACAAGAAGGACCTGGCCAAGATTCAGCCGGCCGAAGCGGCCAAGCCGCCAGGCGAAGGTGAAGATCCGGCGACTTGAGAATGCCCCATCGACCTGTCGCGAACACTGGGAATCGTCGTCGCTTGCCTTTCTCGCAGTATGCCATGGCGGTCGCCCTCTTGGCGGCCTTGGCGTCGTGCCGCGAGCGCCCCAGCACGGCCCAGCCGCTGCTGCCCCACGACGCCATGAGCCTCTGGCGCGACGCCGACCCCGCTCAGAAGCAAGCGACGGCCGAAGCCATGATCCGGCAACTGCGCGATGACGGCTTTTTCGGGCCGCGCACGCTGGCGGCGATGGACGGTCCGCAGGACGTGGCGAAGATGGCCGACGAGCTATCGGCAGCCCTGGACGCGGCCGTCGACCGAGATCGAAAAACCTACGTCTCGCCGAGCCAGTCGATGTACGACACGGCCCGCCGCGCCGGCGTGGAACGCGGCTGGGACAAGTAGAAGGCGCATGGCTTCAGGCGGGACGCTGCTCGGGCCCCCCGCCCAGCTCGGCGGCCAGCCAGTCGAGGTAGCCGCGATGGCCCGCCACGACGTCAAACGCCAGGATCTCGGGCACGTCGTAGGGATGCAGTTCGACAATCGCCTGTTCGAGCGACTTGTACTTCGCGGACAGCGACTTGATTGCGCAGATCCATTCTTCGCCGCTTTCGACTTTTCCCTGCCAGTGGTAGGTGCTTGTGATCGGCCCGGACACTTGCACGCAGGCGGCCAACCGGCGGGCCACGAGAGCCTCGGCTAGCTTGTCTGCCTGTTGCTTGCTGTCGACGGTGGTGACGACTTGGAGAACGCCGGTCATGCCAAACTCGCCAGAGTGAACTCGAATCAACCGCGGTGCCGTCCCGAAATGATATAGTAGCGGCCGTTGTCAACCAAGCGCCGCGCTCGCAGCACCCTGGGTTTCTGCAGCGATGTCGAGGGGCATTGTTCCTGGTAGGTTTCGATGTACGCGTTCCAGGCTTCGATCCACGCACGGCCGGAAGTGGTAAGCATGGGCGACCCCTTGGCTCTAGCGGGGCAGAGCATCTGTCCCTTGGTCTTCCCGCGCGAGGCACTGGCTACGACTGCCATGCCGGTCAGTTTCGAGGAGGCGTACGATGCCCTGCGGCAGATAGAACGTTTGTTCTGCGAGCCCGATGGTTCGTTCGTGTGGACCTCGCCGCAGCCTGGTACGCACTGGCAGCTCGATGGCAATCTGTACGATCGAGCCGGGAGGCTGCTGCTCGTCGACCTGCAAGGTAGTTGCCCGCAGGAGGCGTTCGATCGGCTGCTCGAGCCGCTGGGGTGGCCCCAGGCGCCCCTGATGTTTCAATTGAAACGCGAGGCGGTATTCCTCGATGAGGATGCTTTCCGCCGGCTGGCCGAAGCGCTGGGCACTCAGGCGGGCTGACGCACGACCGCGGCCCGGCCGATCGAGTAGTAGGTGAACTCGGCGGACTCCATTTGCTTCAGGCTGTAGAGATTGCGGCCGTCGAAGATGACGGGCGATTTCATCAGCGATTTCATGAAGTCGAAGTCGGGCTGCAGGAACTCTTTCCACTCGGTCATGATTGCCAACGCGTCGGCGCCTTCCAGCGCGCCGTAGCGCTTCTCGGCGTATAGCAGCTTGTCGCCGTACATCTGGCGCACGTTTTCCATGGCCTCGGGATCGTGGACCTGCACCTTGGCACCTGCTTCCAGCATCTCGTTGATGAGGACCAGGGCCGGCGCCTCGCGAATGTCGTCGGTGCGGGGTTTGAAGGCCAATCCCCAAACGGCGATGGTCTTGCCGGCCAGTTGACCGCCGAAATGCCGCTTGATCTTCTCGGGGATGATCGACTTCTGGGCCGTATTGACCCGATCGACCACGTCGAGCAGTCGCGGTTCGGACCCCACGCTGCGTGCGGTCGAGGCCAGCGCGCGAACGTCCTTGGGAAAGCAACTTCCGCCATAGCCGACGCCGGGAAACAGGAACGCGAAGCCGATGCGGCTGTCGTGACCGATGCCCCGGCGCACGTCGTTGACGTCGGCCTTCGTGCGCTCGCAGAGATTGGCCATTTCGTTGATGAAGCTGATCTTTGTGGCCAGCAGCGAATTGGCCACGTACTTGGTCATTTCGGCGCTCTCCGGCGACATCGCCAGAAACGGCTTCTCGGTCCGCAGGAACGGCGAGTACAGCTCGCGCAGCACTTCGGCCACTTCGGGGCGTCGCACGCCCACCACGACGCGGTCGGGCTTGATGAAGTCCTCGATCGCGGCGCCCTCTTTGAGGAATTCGGGATTGCTGGCCACGTCGCACACGCGGCCGGTCCGTTGTTCGAGACGTTTCCCGATTTCACAATTCGTGCCGACCGGCACCGTGCTCTTGGTGACGACAATGGCTTCGGGGGCGAGGTGCTCTGCGACCGCATCGACGGCCTTGAACAATGCCGTCAGGTCGGCCGAGCCGTCCTCGGCACTGGGCGTGCCCACGGCCAGGAAGACGAGCTTCGCCGGGCGTACCGCATCGGCCAGATCGGTCGTGAAGAACAACCGCGAGGCCTCGGTGTTCTGCTTGACCATCTCGGCCAGCCCGGGCTCGTAGATGGGGATCTCGCCGGCGTTGAGCCGGGCGATCTTCTTTTCGTCGATATCGACGCACGTCACGTGATTGCCGCTCTCGGCGAAGCACGTGCCGGTGACGAGCCCCACGTATCCGGTTCCGATCACGGTGATTCTCATGGCAGTGGGCGGCCCTCAAGGGGGTGCGCGATAAACGTCGGGGAATTTAATACCGAGTAAGCCTAGCATGACGAAAGTGGCCTGGCGAATCACCCGATGCGTGCATCGAGGGCCGGTCCGGATATGCGGATGGCGACGTGTCGACGGCCTCGCCGCGCGACTAGGTATCGTCGGTTGTGCCGGTCTCGTCGGCCTCGGGAGGCGATTCCGGCGGGGCTTCGTGGCCGGTCAAATCGCCGGCCGAAGGCTCGGCGGCCAGCACGGCTGTTTCGTTGTCTTCGCGCGGCACGCAGACCAGCGCTGCCAGCGTGTCGGCCTCGTCGAGGCTCATGATCCGCACGCCCTGAGTGTTGCGGCCGATCACGCTGATGTCGCCCGCGGCGATACGCTGGATCTTGCCCTGGGCGGAAATCATCAGTACCTCGTCGTCGTCGCGAACGCAGGCCACGCCAACGACCGGGCCGTTGCGATCGGTGGTTTTGATATCGCGCAGTCCCTTACCGCCGCGGCGCTGGGTGCGATAGCGGCTGCCGGAACCCACTTCGTCCGATTCACCTTCTGAGGCAGTCGTTTCGTTTTCGGCCGCCGTCTCATCCTCGGCAGCCTGCTCGCCGGCCAGGTTGGGTCCGAAGAACGTGCGTTTGCCATAGCCGTGCTGGCAGGCAGTGAGCATCGTAGCGTCGGGTTCGGCGACGACCATGCCCACGAGCTGATCGTCCTTGGCCAGATTGATGCCTTTTACGCCGCTGGTGTTGCGGCCCATCGGCCGGGCATCGGCCTGGTCGAAGCGGATCGCCATGCCGTTGGCCGTGGCCAGCACGATCTCGTCGCCGGGCTTGGTAACCACGATGTCGACGACCTCGTCATCTTCGCGGAGCTTGATGGCGATGATGCCGCCCCGCATCGGGCGGCTGAACTTGTCGAGCGATGTTTTTTTCACCAGCCCGCTGCGCGTGGCCATCATGAGGTAGTGGTCCGGCAGGTTGAAATCGCGCACGGCGCGGCAGTCGGCCACGCGCTCGCCTTCGGCGAAATTGAGCAGGTTCACCACGGCCCGGCCGCGGCTTTCGCGGCTGAGTTGCGGCAGGTCATAGACCTTTTGCCAGTAGACCTTGCCACGGTTGGTGAAGAACATCAGGTAGTCGTGCGTGCTGGCCACAAACAACAGCTCGATGGGATCTTCGAGCTCGGTCTTGGCACCTTTCATCCCCTTGCCGCCGCGACGCTGGGCCCGGTACGTGGCAGCCGGGGTGCGCTTGATGTAGCCGTTGTGGCTGATCGTCACCACCATCGCCTCTTCGGTGATGAGGTCTTCCAGGTCGATCGAGCCGATCTCCTCGCCGCTGATCTCGGTGCGACGCTCGTCGTCGTGCTTGCGCTTCAACTCCAGGCAGTCGTCGCGGATCATCCCCAGGATGATGGCGTCGTCCGAGAGGATCCGCAGGTATTCGGCAATGTCTTCCAGCAATTTACGGTACTCGCCGCCCAGCTTCTCCTGCTCGAGATTGACCAACTGGCCGAGCGTCATCCGCAGAATGGCCTCGGCCTGCACGGGTGTGAGCGTGTAGGTGTCGCTGACGCCGCGCTCCGACTGGAACATGGCGAAGCCTTCTTCGCCCAGCGCTCGCTGCATCATCGAGGCCGGCGCCTCGATGCCCATCAAACGGGCTTTGGCCTCGGCCTGGTTGGCGCTGGAACGGATCACGCGAATGATTTCGTCAATATTGGCATGCGCCAGCAGCAGCCCCTCGACCGTGTGCTTGCGGGCCCGGGCCCGAGCCAGCAGGAACTGCGTGCGGCGGCGAATGACCGTCAGCCGATGCCGGATGAACTCTTCGAGCAGCCCCTTGAAGGTCAGCGTGCGCGGCTTGCCGTCGACCAGGGCCAGGAAGATCAGCGAAAACGATTCCTGCAGCGGCGAGAACTGGTAGAGCTGGTTGAGCACGACGTCGGGGTCGGCGTCCCGCTTCAATTCCAGGATCAGCCGCACGGGCTCTTTCAGATCGCTCTCGTTGCGGATCGCCGAGATGCCCTTAATCTTGTCGTCGTTCACCAGCGCCGCAATACGCTCCTCGACTCGATCGCGAGCCTGCTGAAACGGGATCTCGGTGACGACGATGCGGTGCCGGTTCTTGCCGAACTCTTCGATTCGGGCGCGGGCGCGGACGACAATCGTGCTGCGGCCGGTGTGGTATCCGCGGCGAATTCCCGCCCGGCCGCAGATAATGCCGCCGGTGGGAAAGTCGGGACCGGGGCACACTTCAAGCAGTTCGTCGATGGCGACATCGGGATTGTCGATGACGCGGATCAACGCATCGCAAACCTCGCCCAGGTTGTGCGGGGGAATACTCGTGGCCATGCCCACGGCGATGCCGTTGGCGCCGTTGACCAGCAGGTTGGGAAATTTCGAGGGCAGCACCGTCGGCTCGGTGTGCCGCTCGTCGTAGGTGGGCACGAAGTCGACGGTGTCGAGCTTCAGGTCGTCGAGCATCAAGGCGGCGATCGACGACATCCGCGCCTCGGTATACCGCATGGCCGCCGCCGGCAATCCGGCGATCGAGCCGAAGTTGCCCTGTTTGTCCACCAGCACGTGGCGCATGTTCCAGTCCTGGGCCATGCGCACGAGCGTCGGATAGATAATCGCCTCGCCGTGCGGGTGGTAGTTGCCGCTGGTGTCGCCGCAGATCTTGGCGCATTTGACACGGCTGGCCCCGGGCGAAAGATTCAGGTCGTTCATGGCGACCAGGATCCGCCGCTGCGACGGCTTCAGACCGTCGCGCACATCGGGCAGCGCGCGGCTGACAATAACGCTCATCGAATAGATGAGGTAGCTGTCCTTCAGCTCCTCTTCGATGGGCAACTCGATGAGACGGCCCAGGTCGCCGCCGTTGGCTTCCGGTCCCGGAGGACCTCCCGAATCGTTTCCGTCGCTGGCCAAAGATCAGTCCTTTCGGCAGACCGAGAATCGCGGCCTCGCCGCATCGGCGGAGGCAAGCGAGAGCGGGGCCGGTACTGTCTGCAATTCCGGCCTCGGACCAAACCGGTAATATACCGCTTGAGGCCCCCGGTAGCAACGCCCGCTGGCCGCCGCGGCGTCTCTCTAAGTTGGTTTGAAGTAACGCCTTGCGAACGTCGCCTGGAAGGCCTTCGCCGGCGTCTAGCCTTTGCCCGGCGGCAGCGGAACTTTGGCCGTACGGGGTTCCGCGAAACGACCCATTTGACGCATCCGCTCGACCAGTTGACGGGCCATCATCGCGGCATGTTCCCCGCCGTTGCCGCCATGTTCCAGGGCCACGACGAACGCGAACCGCGGGGCCCCGGCCGGTACGTATCCGGCGAACCAGGCATGGTCGGTGGCGTCCCCTGTTTCGGCGGTGCCCGTCTTGCCGGCAAGCGCCACGCTTTCGAGCCTGGCGGCGCGAAAGCCCGTGCCCGAGGGGTCGTTTACGGTGCGGCGCAACCCTTCACGCACCGCAGCCAAGGCCGCTTCGTCAAGGCCCGGAATCCGCGACGCCGGGCTTGGTCGGACGGGAAGTTGTTGCGGCCCGGCGGGAGCTGTGTCAGGACTTTTCCTCGTCAAGCGCGCTTCGACGAGGTACCCGCCGTTGGCAACGGCCGCGTATAACCGTGCCACCTGCAAAGGCGTGGCTTCGAGCGTTCCCTGGCCAATGACCATTGCCTGCAAGCGCGTGGCGATCTGCAGGTCCTCTGGGGTGGGAACGTGCCCCGCAGCCTGCTCGTGCCAGTCCGCCGCGGCCGGGCGCCCGAAACCGCATCGCCCGGCCCAGTCGATCAATTCATCGGCTCCCAGCGTCGTGGCGTGATGAAAGAAGTACACGTTGCAGCTCTGAGCCAACGCGTCGTACAGCGAGATGTCGCCGTGGCCGATGCCATGTTGGCGAAACGTCTGGCATCGCATCCGTCCCGGATCGTCGAGGTATCCACGGCACTGAAACGGGTCCTCCGGGGCGACCACCTGCTCGGACACCAGCGCCAGGGCCACGAGTGTCTTGAAGACCGAGCCGGGGGGAATCGCCATGCGGGTCACGCGATCGAACAGCGGCCGCCTGGGATCGGCCAGCACCATTTCGATGCGCGCGTCGCCGGCGGCAAATGCCGCGGGGTCGAAACGAGGTTCGCACGCGGCCACGAGCACTTCGCCGGAGTGGACGTCGACCAGAACGATCGCTCCACCGGCGTAGGCAGTCGGCCCGCCGGCCGCGGCCGGGCGATGGGCGAAACGATCGAGCAATTCTTCGGCAAAGCGCTGCAAGTCGGGCTCGATCGTCAGCACCACGTCGCCGCCGCCCACCTGTTCGCGCACGACGTCAACCGCCAACAAGTGGCCGCGGCGGTTGCGTGTCTGCCGTTCGAGGCCGTCCTGCCCGCGCAGCGAGGCGTCTTCCAGGCGTTCGGCCCCCAGCAGCCCGGTCACGGCGTTTTCCGGCCGCGGCTGCTCAGCGTTCTCACCGGATGGCGAGACCATGCCAACGTAGCCGATCAAGTTGGCTGCCAGCGTGCCTTGCGGGTAGGCACGGCGCGAGTGCTCGACGATCCGCACGCCAGGAAAGGCATCAGGGTGATCCTCGATGACGGCCAAGGCCTCGCTCGGCAAATCTTCGAAGACGCGGTGGTAGGCGTCTTGCTCGACGATGAACAGTTCGCCCGGCGGAAGTTCGGCCGGCGGGGCGAACAGCCCGGCCAGAACGGACCACAAACCCAGCGGGTCGTCGTTATCGGGCTCCGAAGTTTGTTGGCGATGCCGCCGGCGATGACGCTTGTTGACCTTGGCGGCCAGATCGTGCACGCGGTCCTGAATGCGATCCGTCCGGCCTCGCCATGCCGCCGGGCTCAGGTTGCACACGCGGGCGAGCCGGCGATGCAAGTCGGCCAATTCGGCGCGGACGCGGGCTTCGGCCGCGGCCCGGCTCGTTTCGTTGCGGCGCTCGGCACGCGTCAATCGCGCGCTGGCCTGACGTCGCAGCCAGCGCTGGTCGGGAGGCCACTCCAGGTAGCGGAAGTGAACTTCCAACGCGTGCGCCGGACGGTCGACGGCCAGCACCGTGCCCTCGCGAGCCAGGATGCGGCCGCGCGGTGCCGCCACGGCCACGGTCGTTTCGTTCGGCCGCGCGGCATGCTGGCGAAAATCCTCTCCGCCGGACAACTCCAACTGCACGGCGCGGCCCCAAACGATGGCCAGCCCCAAGGCATAGAATCCCAGCAACCAACGGACGCGACGGCGTGTCGTCGAGACCGCAATGGTTTCGCGCCCGCTGTCGGCCAGGGCCTGCCAGTCGACGTTCGGGGGAGGGGAGGGCATCGGCGCGTGCTCGTGTCGGATGACGCAGGGCTTAGAGGTCCTCGTCGCCGCTGCGCAGGGCGCCGCGCCAACGGTCGAAATGTTCGAGGCAAACGTGGGTGCCGCGAGCCACGGCCGTAAGCGGATCGCCGCACAGCCGCGTGGGCAAGCCGGTCTGCTCGCTGAGCCACCGATCGAGTCCCGGCAACAGCGCTCCGCCGCCGGCCAGCACCAGGCCGTTGTCGGCCAGATCGGAAACAAGGTCGGTGCTGCACCGATCGAGCGTATGTTTGATGGCCTCCACGATCCGCCCCAGCGGCTCGGCAAGGCTCTCGCGCACCTCTTCGCTGGTGATCGTGGCCTTACGCGGCAGGCGGCCGATGGCGTCGACGCCGCGCACCTCGCCAACGAGCTCCTGCTCGAGTGGGTAGGCGCTGCCGATTTCAATCCGCAGCCGCTCGGCTTCGCTGGTGCCCACGCGCAGGTTGTAGTGCCGGCGCAGGTAGTCGACCAACGCCCGATCCATGGCATCGCCCGCGGTGCGCACCGACTGGCTGGCGACGATTTCGCCGAGGCTGAGCACGGCCACCTCGGTCGTGCCGCCGCCGATGTCGCAGATCATGCTGGCCACCGGCTCGGCGATCGGCAGCCCCGAGCCGATCGCGGCGGCCTTCGCTTCGGGCACGACCAGCACTTCGCGTGCTCCGGCACGTTGGGTGCTGTTGAACACGGCACGCCGTTCCACCGGTGTAATGCCGCCTGGTACGGCCACCAGCACGCGGGGGCGAGCCAATCCGGGGCGATGGGCCTTGCGCATGAAGTAGCGGAGCATCGCCTCGCAGAGCTCGAAGTCGCGGATCACGCCGTCGCCCAGGGGCCGTACGACTTCGATCGACTGGGGCGTGCGACCTTGCATTTGCTTGGCCAGATGGCCGATAGCACAGCCGCCGGAGAGGATGCGCGAGGTGCCTTCGGCGACGGCCACGATCGAAGGTTCGTTGACGACAAGGCCTTCGCCCACCACGCTGACCAGCGTGTTGGCCGTACCCAAGTCAATGGCCAGGTCGTAGCCCAGCAGTCCGAGAAGGCGGTGGAGCATCCGTGCCCAGAGCGCAGGTTTGAGGCCGAAGGGGCAGTGTGCTTCCGGCCGTGTTGGTAAGCGATCCCTACGTCAACGCATCACTATTGGTAAGCATTCCACTCGACGTACAAGACCACGCAACCGATGATCATCGCCACCAGCGACAGGGCCAACATCGCCGTGTAGATGTTGGCCTTGGGCTTCTCCACGGCGATGCCACGCGTGGCGGGGGCCTTGGCTTTCTTCTTGGGCTTCTCTGCCGGCGCAGCGGTTTCGGCGGCGTCGAACCCTTCGGCCGCCTCGGCGCCCTTCTTTTTCTTCTTCTTTTTAGCTGAACCGAGTAGCGACATCGTCGTCTTTCCGAATAACGCCCTTCTTGAAGCCTGGAATGACCTTGCCGACCGCGCGATCGGTCGTGGCCTGCAGCACTTCCAGACGGCCCAGGTACTTGGTGCCGCGGAAAATCTCCAGGGTGTGACCCGCACGCAAGCCGTCGTCGGTGCCGAGCGACACCTCAATCATGTTGTCGCGGTTCACCGCCAGCACCTTGCCGCGCAAACGCGGAGGGATGCCGTCGACCGGCATATCCTTGTGCAGGCCGTGACGGTCGAGCACGAGCTTGGCCGAAGCCAATTGCGAGGCCAACTGCATGCCGCGCTCGTCGAGCCGGCGCACCTCGCCTTGAATCTGATGAATCTGGTCGGTCAGTTCCACGACGCGATCGAAGTGCGTGTCGCGATCGCCCTGGGCTTCGCGGATGTCGTTTCGCAGGTCTTCGACCTCGCCGGTCAAACGCTCCAGGTTCTTCTGCGCCGCGTCGAGCGCCGCGACGGCTTGCTTGTCTTTGGCTTGCAGGGCATCGCGCTGCTTGACCAACTCCGCGCGTTCTTCGGCCAGGGCCTTGGCCTCGGTTTCCAATTTGGCCAATGCCTGCTCGCGGGCGGTGATCTCGGCCTGCAACTCTTCCTGAATCTGTTTTTGCTCTTCCTCGAGCCGGCCGACTTCCGTCTGGGCGATCTGCACCTTGGCTGATTCGTCCTCGTACTTCTTCTTCCAGTCTTGATGGGTGCCATACACGGCGACGGCCCATCCCATGAACGTCACGCTGGCCGCGAAGATTAGCAGCACCAAGATTTTGCCGACGGTGTTCATAACGCGTTTCCCAGAAGCGAATTAGCCGAACGGGATGCCTTGCCTCGCGCGCCCTTGGGTGTTGTTCCGAAAAGTGAGCCAGAAAATGGGGCCCGTAGGGGAGCCCGTTGCGTCGCCAAGTTTTTGCGTGGACAGGAGATAAATCAGCTTGGCCGCACAGTCATTTAGTATAATTCGCCCGGTTTCGTGAAGTCAACGACGAAGTTTCACATTTGGTAATATGCGGATGATGGGTGGATTTTGCGTGCGATTGGCGCCCCCCGACTGGCTCGGTCGGCCTATGCCCCGTTGGGATCGGACAGCTTGGCGGTGCGAGCGACCTTCCGGCGGCGGATGGCTCCGACCAGGGCAAAAAGTCCCACGCCCGTCGTCGCCAGCAGGCACAAGCCGGCCGGCAAATCGCCTACCAGCAGGTAGGGGCTCGTGCGAGAGTCGATATCTACTCGCGAGACGAGCAGATCGGTAGCCCTGCGGCGTCCCTGTTGTCGGATCCGGCCGGAGGAGTCGATCACGGCCGAGAAGCCCGTGTTGGCCGCCACGAGAAACGGCTTGCGGCACTCCACGGCCCGTAGCACGGCACAACTCAGGTGCATGTCCAGCTCGTGCGATCCCCAGAACCAGCCGTCGTTAGTCAGGTTGACCAGCACGTCGGGCTCGCGTCCCCCGGCACGCAGGGCCACGACTTGCCGACGGATCAAGTGCGGCAGCGTGTTCTCGTAGCAAATGTTCGGCGCGTAGTTCACGCCCCGGCTGGCAATCGATTCAGGCGACGTGCCCGGGTCCGATCCGCGCGGCAATGGTGTCAGCTTGTACAGCCAGGGGAACGTGTCGGCAAACCACACGTACTCGCCAAATGGCACCAGGTGGCACTTGTCGTAGCGGCCGATGACCTTGCCCGTGCGATCGGTGAACAGGGCCGTGTTGAAGTGGTCGATTTCGCCGGGGCGGTAGTACCACGTATCGATGCCGATCAAGAACGGTGTGTCGAGCGGCCCTATCAGGCGCTTGATGCGTCGGCGGCTAAAGGCTTCGGCTTCGTCGACCGTCCACTCCACGTCGTCGCTCGGCACATAGTCGGGGGCAAACGTGAGCCAAGCGTCGCGAAACATCGTCTCGGGCCACACGATCAGGTCGAGGTCCGGATACTCGCGCACCGCGCGTTTCGTCAGTCCGTAGTATTGCGCCAGAATCGCTTCGCCCTCGGCCTCGTCGTATTTCATATCGATGTCGATCGAGCCCTGGACCAGCGCCACTTTGGGGCCCAATTCGGTCGTTTCCTGGTCGAGCCGCGACTGCCCGTAGGCCACGACCGCGGCCAGCAGGCCGACCAGCGGAACGGCCGGCCACCACACGAAGCGAGGATGACCGCAGGGCAGCATGCGGGCGATGCAGGCTGCCGCCAGCACGATGGCAAAGGTCAGGCCATAGGGTCCGGCCAAGTCGCAGATCTGCAACGTGGTGGGAACGCGGTATTGCGTGTGTGCGAAAGTCACGATGCCGAAACCCGTGAACAGGTTTGCCCGGGCAAACTCCAACCCGGTCCAGATCACCGGTGCCGCGATGATCGACGAGACCCCCAGACGATGCACGGCGACGCGAGCAAGCGCCACGAACGCCGGTAGATAGACGGCCAAGTAAAGCGAGAGCACGACCCAGCCGATGCTCGTGGCCCAGTGCGGCAGGGTGACCCAGTACAACGTTGCGAGGTAGAAGACGACGCTAGCGGACCACAGCGCGAGGTAGGGTCGGCGGCCGGAGAGCGACTCGCGCCGCACAAGCCAGATCCACGGCACCGGAGCGACCCAGGCTAGCGGTGCCCACTCCAGCGGAGGCAGCGCGGCCCAGAACAGCAACAGTCCGGCGAACGCTGCCCCCAGCGTCGAACGCCACCACGGCGCCGCGGTCGGCGGCGGTGGCTGTGCCGGTGACTTGCGCGGGGCCCGACGGGCCGATACTTGGGCGGTTCCCATACCTATTAGCGTAGGTGGATTGCAATGCCTTGCCCAGAGCGGTTGGGCGGCGCAAAGCCCCACCCGCGCGGGCCTCACCAAGTCCAGGGAACCTGTTGGGCGAGCGGCAGCACGCCGACCGTCTCGCCTGCGGCGAACGTGCGTTCGCCAGGCGGAAAATGAGCCAGGGCGTTGGCTTCGACAAGTCCCAGCAGATCGCCGGAGCCGTGCCAGCGCACGAGTTCGACGGTCATTTGCCCGTCGACGTTTTGGACCCGGGCGGGCAGGTAGCTGGGCCGATCGCCGCGTTGGAGATGGTCGTTTTGGAGTGCGGCCGGCACCTCGGGCATCTCCGGCCAGCCGCGACCGGCCAAACTGGCAATTGCCGGCCGCACGAACAACTCGAAACAGACGAGGCTGCTGACCGGATTCCCCGGCGCGCCGAACACCAACTTGTCGCCTGCCGGATCGCTTCGCACGCCGAACCACAGCGGCTTGCCCGGCTTGAGTCGGATCTTGTGAAACACTTGCTCTACGCCCAACGACTGGAGCACGCCGGGCACCAGGTCGAGCACGCCGGCCGACACGCCGCCGGACACGACGAGAATATCCGACTCCAGTCCGAAAGCGATCAACTTGCGAAGCTCTTCGACGTCGTCGCGGGCGATGCCCAAATCGACCGCCGCGGCTCCGGCCGAGCGGGCGGCAGCCACGAGCATCTGGCCGTTGCTGTTGCGAATGTGCCCCGCAGAGGGAATCACCAGGGGCGGAACCAACTCGTTGCCCGTGGCCAGCACGGCCAGCGTGGGGCGGGGTACGACGCTTACTTCGGCTCGACCCACCTCGGCCAGCACGCCCAGCTCGATGGAGCGGAGCAGATGCCCGCTCGACAAGACGCGTTGCCCCTTCGACATCGACGTGGCCCGGGGCATGATGTGCTGGCCGGGTCGAAGGCGCTCGAGGTTCAAGCGCACACGGCCCAGGGAGCCTTGGCCGGGGATCCACTCCGACTGCTCGACCATCACGACCGCATCGGCCCCTTCGGGAATGGGCGCGCCGGTCATCACGCGCACCGCCGTACCCTGAGTGACGGCGCGATGCGGCACGTCGCCGGCCATCACTTCCTCGAGTACCTCGAGTTCGGCCGTGCCGCCAGTGAGATCGGACGAGTGCACGGCAAAGCCGTCGACCATCGACTTGTCGTGGGGCGGCGAGTCGACGTCGCTGGTCACGTCTTCGGCCAGCAACAACCCCAGCGACTCGCGCACCGGTCGGGCGGCCGGCGGTCGCGTGTTTGCGCGGGCCTGAACCTGTTGCAGGGCTTCCTCGACGCTCAGCATGCTGGCTGCTCTACGGTGTGCGGGTTGCCGCCGGCGATTCCATTCGCAGGAATCGCTCCAGTAGCGTCGTGCCGCACGCGGTCAGAAAGCTTTCCGGGTGAAACTGCAGGCCGAACAGCGGCTGCGTCCGGTGTCGAATGCCCATGATCTCGCGCGTGCCGTCGGGCATCTCGCTCCAGGCGCAGACGACGAAGTCGGGATGCAGCGTGTTGGGGTCGATGATCAGGCTGTGATAGCGCGTGGCCTCGAGCGGATTGTCGAGCCCGGCGAATAGTCCCTGATCGTCGTGGTAGATCCAGTCGGTCTTGCCGTGCATCAGCCGAGGAGCGCGAACGATCTTGCCGCCCGTGGCCTGGCCGATCGACTGATGCCCCAGGCACACGCCCAAAATCGGCATCTGCCCGGCAAAGCGCGTGACGGCCTCGCAGGAGATACCGGCTTCGTTCGGCGTACAGGGCCCGGGGGAAATGATCAGGTGCGAGGGGGCCTTGGCAGCGATTTCGTCCAGCGTGATCTGGTCGTTGCGATGCACTTCCAACTCGACCGACGGATCGATTTCCCCCAATCGCTGCACGAGATTGTAAGTAAACGAGTCGTAATTATCGATCAGCAGGATCATGGGCAAGTCGGGCCAAGGATCGTGGGTGCGGTCGCGGGGCCAACCGAGTCCGGTAGCGATGAAGTATATCATGCCCCCGTTCTCCGTCCTTTGTCGCGGTCGGGTATTCGCCAGCGTGAGACACGGACCGCCGGTGCCGGGTTCGAGTCACGAAAAGCGAGGCAGCACGGCACAGCAACCGCGATGGGCGGTTCAAAAGGGCGCGCTTTCTTGCGCCAGCCGGCAAGCAGTGTCCGAAACCTGGGACGCCGCAGGCGGGTAGCTTCTTGTGAACAGGTGCCTGCAAAAGCTTGACAAGCCCTCTGGGCCTACTTAGCCTTGCTGGTGACCTGGACGAGCGGCGCGATCGGTGAGCACTCGTCCAACACGGTTTCTTTTTGGGGCAGCCAGTGATTCCAGCGTAGATGAGCTTCGCTCCGCAAGGACGCTCGAGGCCTTCGAAGGAATCTTCTTCCCATCAGAGAAACGCCGCCCGCGCGGGCTGCAGTTTCTCCCTTACACCGATACCCTTGATGTTCTCTCGCCGCTTATTTCATCGCTCTTCCCGCCGTGCACGGGCACTGGTTACCGCCTTTGCGATCGTGGCCTACCTGTTCAGCGTGGTCGGCTTTCCGCTGCCGGCGGCGGTGAAACGGGACGATTCGACGCCGTTCCCGTGCCAGAGCCACCGTTGCGGATGTGCGTCGGCCTCCCAATGCTGGCAGAGTTGTTGCTGCTTTACGGCCGAAGAGCGGCTGGCCTGGGCCGACGAACACGGCGTGGCCATCCCCGAGGATGCACGGGCGGCGTTGGTCGCCTCGGTCGACGACGACAGGCAGCCTAAGACTTGCTGCGACGAACACAACTCACACTGCGATACAGTCGACCCGCAACACAAGTGCGGTCACTGCGCCAGCGCCACTCCCCAGGACCACGAAGGCCGCGGCGTCGTTTGGGTCGACAGCATTCAGGCCCGCAAGTGCCAAGGACTTTCCATGCTGTGGGTCGTCACCGGCGCTTCGATGCCGCTGGAGATTCCCACGCTTTGGGAATTCGATTGGCTTGAAATCGGCCGCGCCGTGGTGACGGCCGATCGCCTCTCTCCGCTCTGCTATGAGCCCCCGACCCGACCGCCGCGCGCGCAAGCGCTTTCTGGGCGGTACTCACTTACGGTCGGACGTCGTGCTGCGCGCCTGGCGCTAGCTCTATAGCTGGTTGCCGATGCAGGCATCTCACGATCCGACCCCACCGGAGAAGTTGGGAGTTTCATCGTGCGCCGTCGTGGCTTCACGTTGGTTGAGTTGTTGGTCGTGATTGCGATCATCGGACTCTTGGTCGGATTGCTGTTGCCCGCGGTACAGGCATCGCGCGCGGCGGCCCGCAGGGCGAAGTGCTGGAATCGGCTTCGCCAGATCGGGTTGGCCACGCACATGTTCGCGGACAACAACCAGGGCGAGTTCCCGCAAACGGTGCACGCCTCGGATCCGGAAAAGTCGTGGGTCTACACGCTCGGTCCCTACGTCGAAGACGCGGAGATCCTGCGGATTTGTCCCGACGATCCCAAGGGTCTCGACTGGCTCGAGGGAGGGCAGAAAGGCACGAGCTACGTGATCAACGAGTTCATCGCCGTACCGCTCCCCGAGTCGATGCTCAACCTGCACAAGATGCAGGAAACCTCGCGGACGATCATCGTCTTCGAGGGGGCCGACGGCCGCGAAGTCAACGATGATCATTGCCATCCGTCGCAGTGGTACACGCCCACGAAAGTCTCGTTGGGCATCGTGTGGGAGTTGATGCTCAAGGAGATCCATCCGACACGTCACCAGGAAACGTCCAACTACCTGTACGCGGACGCTCACGTGGAGACGATTGCCGAGCAAACCGTCCACAAGTGGGTGGACAACGACATTCTCAGCGGCACGAACTTCGCGCAGCCCGTGAAGTAGAACCGCGCTTGTTTCTTTCGCCAACAAACGAACCTTTTCGACAAGGACTTGGGATACATGAGTTTCCGTAAGCGTTTCGCAATGACACTCTGTCTGGTCGGCACGGCCAGCGCCTCGCTGTTCTGGGGGACCGCAGCCTTCGGTCACTCCGGCCGCCGGCTCGAGATCCAGGTGATCGACAACCAGCTCTTTGCGCAGGGCTATCTCAGCACGGGCGTGCCCGACGACGGAGGCGGCAGCCCGCGCCCGTACTACAACGCACTGCACGATCACTGGCAAAACATCACTAGTTCGGTGGCCATCGCCGACTTGCCGGGCTACGACGTGTACACGCCCGGACCTCTGACGGGATTCGATCTCTCGTTGGAGCTCTTGGGGGCGAGCAAGTGGGTCGGTCCGCCGATGATGCCGCCCGGCGGCACAATTCCCAACCTCGTGCCGCTCGATCCGGGCGAGGTGATCACGATCGAGCACAACAGTGTGTCGATCGACACCGACGGTCTCGGATCGCTCGCGATCGCCAGCGGCATTCCCGGTGGAGGCCTGACCGACATCGACTTGCTGTATGCGATCGATGACAACCCGGCCGGCGTGCTGCACGTGCTGGAGTGGCAACTGTCGACCAACGCCCCGGGCGTCGCTCCCAGTGCCAGCATCTACACGATTCTGTCGCCCGATGGTGCCAATCCGATGGAGAAGCTGCACCATGCGTCGCTCTACTTGGAGCAGCACCTGGGCCTCGTGCCCGAACCGGCGTCGGCGAGCCTGATGCTCACCGGTTTGGCGCTGTTGGGTGCCGGCTGCTGGTGGCGCCGCCAGCGTTCGGCGTGCTAGTACGCTGCTGGCCTTAGGCCTGTGTGCCGGGGAATGCTTTCACGCATTCCCCGGCGCCTGCCGGCGGCTTGCCGTGTCTCTAGGCAACTCCAACTGGCCTTTTGCACTCCCGCTGGTCGATGTACCATCTGCCCGCTTTTGCCGAACCGCAGAGCGTTCGGCCTCGAATGGCGTGGCAAGTGGAATGCACAACCCGCGGGTGACAGCATGAGCAACGTAGGTGTATTTGGCTGGATTCGGGACAGCGTGCGGCGCAGTGTGTTGTTGGGATTCTCCGACGCAGTTGAGCAACTCGGCACCGACACCGGCGCCGACGAGCAACTCAGCCCGCAGTTGGCCGCCGTTTTGCGCGAGGCGACGCCCAGGGCGCTGGAGCACTCCTCCTCGTCTTCGTCGAGTAAGTCGCAGCGCAAGCGTCTCGGCCGTTCGCTCGACCAACTACGCGCTTCGTCGGACTCGAAGTCGACGAAGAACGACTGAGAGCGAGACGGCGTTCATTCCATCACGCCGGTTCGCCCGGGCGGAGGTTCTTCGTTGATCGCACCGCCATGCCGGCGATGATGATCCGCGCGCACGCGAATCGACAACGCGCTGTCGTCAGACTGACGACACTTCTTGGGGCACCGCCTGCCGTTTCCCGGCGGTGCTTGGAGGGGGTTGCGAATTCTGAAGCAACCTTGCTGGCACGACTTACGCTTGCATCGCACGTTCGGCGGCCCACGGCGGGCACGCGTCTTGCCTTGCTTATGTGACGCGAACGCGCTACCCCACACGAGCAGCGCGTTAAGGCCCGACTTGCAGCGGGCTCTATATGTCGCCAGAGCTTGTTTCCGCTGCAGTCGGGCCTTCGCATGCGCAGGCGAGGCCCGATAGTTCCCTGACTCAGCAAGCGTGTGAGCCTGCCTCGCCCCTCTCGTTGGCCTGAGCCTCGAAAAAAGCGGGAAACCCGCGGCCTGGCCTGCCCAGTACTTGACTGCGGCTCTCAGCTAGGATTAACTAACCGGACGGTCGGTAGAATTGTCCCCGTCCTCGTTTCCGCGGTCCCGCCGCGCTATCCCCGCGCTTGAAGAGGCATGCCTTGAAATCGCCCAAGAAGCCCTCGATTGCGGCCGAGAGCGATCGCACGATCGACATCTACACCAAGGCCGCGGAGATCTTCCACGAGCAGGGGTTCGATGCCACGTCGATGAGCAACATCGCCGCGGCGGTCGACCTGACCAAGGCGGGGCTCTATTACTACATCGAGAGCAAGGAGGACCTGCTGTTTGCGATCATGAACTACGCCATGGAGCGGCTCGAGACGATGGTCATCGAGCCCTCGCGGCAGTTCGACGATCCGCGGAAGCGTCTGGAAAGCATCATCGCCTGTCACGGCCGGCTGCTCACCGAAGGCAACACGGCCGTGGCCATCCTCACCGACGAAATCGAAGGTCTCAAGCCCAAACATCGTCAGCAGATTCTCGATCGCAAGCGAGTCTACATGGAGTTCGTGCGCGACACGCTCGAGGCTCTGCGAGCCGCGGGGCGCTTGCGCGACGTCGATTCGACGGTGGCCACGTTCAGCCTGTTCGGCACGCTGCTGTGGTTGCCGCGGTGGTATCACGCCGACGGCAAGCTGACGGGCGACCAGGTCATCGAAGAAATCACCAAGATCGCCACCGGCGGACTGATCAACGACGTCGACGGAAACTGACAGCGGCAAGACTGAGGGCGGAATGAACATCGTTGTTTGTCTGAAGCAGATTCTCGATCCCGAGATCCCGGCCCGCGACTTCAAGGTCCATAGCGAGAAGCGCGAGGCGGAGCAGGGTGGGGCAAACCTCGTCACGAACATCTTCTGCGAGAACGCGCTGGAAACCGCGCTGCAGGCCCGCGACGCGCATAGCGGCAAGATCACAGCACTTTCCTGCGGTCCTGACGGTGCGGAAGACGTGCTGCGCAAGGCGCTGGCTCTGCGTGTTGACGAGGCCATTCTGGTCGTCAATGAAGCCGACTCGAATCCCGATCCGCTGTTCGTGGCCCGCACGCTGGCCGCTGCCATTCGCAAGCATGGCGACGTCGACGTGGTGTTGGTCGGCCGCGAGGCAGGCGACTGGGGCGCGGGTCAGACAGGTGGACTGCTGGCCGAGGAGTTGGGTCTGCCGTGCATCTCGTTTGCCGAGTCGTACGAGCCCGGAAGCACCGCAGGCACCGTGAAGGTGAAGCGCCAGACCGACGCCGGCTACGAAGTGATGGAAGTCACCACACCCGTGGTGCTCACGATCACGAACCACGATCAGAACGTGCCGCGGATTCCCAAGACGCGCGACGTGATGCAATCGTATCGCAAGCCGCTCGAGAAGTGGCCGCTATCGGATCTGGACATCGACCCGGCGACGGCACACGACTATTACCAGGTTGCCGAGCTCTTCATTCCGCAAAAGGAAGTGCAGTGCGAACTGGTCGAGGGGGACACGCTGGAAGCCAAGATCGAGGCGTTCGCGGGGCGCATCGCCGAAGTCATCCAATCGATGTAGGCTCGCAAGATTCAGAGAGGTTTGTTTCGTGAACGACGTCGTTTGTTGTTTGTTGGGCAGTGCCGGGTTCGATCGCGCTGCACAGGGCGTTTTGGGGGCCGGACGCCGGCTGGCCGATAGCCTGGGTGGAAAGCTGCGGGCCATCGTGATGGGTCCGGCCGAAGACGCGCTCACTAGCGGAGCCGCCGCCGTGGCCGACGTGGTCGTCGTCGCCGCCGATCCGGCCCTGGCCGAGTACAACCCTGAAACGTGCCTCACGGCGTTGGCCGAGCTGGTTAAACAGGCCGAGCCGAAGGCGGTGCTCTTGGGCAACGACACCTATAGCCAGGAGCTGGCCGCCCGGCTGGCTCATCGCTTGGGCGGCAGCGCCGCTGGCGATGCGGTCGAAGTCGCCGCCGAAGGCGAGCAATTGCGCGTGACGCGCGGCGTATACGGTGGCAAGGCGACGGCCGTGATCGCGCTGGCGCGGTCGCCAGGCGTGGTGTGGGTGCGGGCCCGGGCCATTGAACCGGCCAGCGCAGAGGGCCGATCCCCCGGAACCGTCGAGAACGCTTCGCTCGAAGTGACGGCCGATCCACGCGTGAAAGTCGTCGAGCGCCACGTCGAGGCCAAAGAAGGCGTGCGCCTGGAAGACGCGCAGATTATCGTTTCCGGCGGGCGGGGATTGGGCGGGCCCGAGCCGTTTGAGGAACTCAAAACGCTGGCCGACACGATGGGTGCCCAAATGGCCGCTTCGCGGGCCGCGTGCGATGCCGGTTGGGTACCGCCCTCGTGGCAAGTGGGCCAGACCGGTAAGAAGGTCGCCCCGGAACTCTACCTGGCCGTGGCCATTTCCGGCGCGAGCCAGCACATCATGGGCATCGCCGACGCGAAAGTAATCTGCGCGATCAATCGCGACGCAGACGCCCCTATCTTCAAGCACTGTCGCTTCGGGATCGTGGAAGACTATCAAAAGGTCGTCGGCCCGCTGCGCGAGCGGCTCAGCGCTTTGAAATGAACGATCCGGCCAACGCGACGCGCGAAGTTCTGTGGAACATCCACTACCCGTGGATCATGTATGCGCTGCTGGTGCCCACCACGGTCGTGGCCGTGTACGGCTTTTACCGCCGGATCCGATTGTGGCGGAAGGGATCGAGCGAGAACCGTCTCGATCAGCCGCTGAAACGCGTGGGGCTGGTACTGCGCCACGCCGTGCTGCAACTGCGCACCTGGCGCCGGGCCTACCCTGGCACGTTCCAC
This sequence comes from Planctomycetota bacterium, assembly GCA_003389325.1. Lineage (GTDB taxonomy): Bacteria > Planctomycetota > Planctomycetia > Pirellulales > PALSA-1355 > LB-PLM-3. Next base: position 66,007 of record QQVE01000059.1, on the reverse strand, counting down.
GCCATGATCTTCTGGGGCTTCGTCGTGTTGTTTATCGCCACCGTGGTGGTGATGCTCGACTACGACTTTGGCATCCCGATCATGCGCGGTCGGTTCTACCTGTACTTTCAATCGCTGTTTGTGGACATCTGCGGCATGCTGGCCATCATCGGAATTCTGATGGCCGGCTGGCGGCGCTGGGTCGTACGCCCACCGCACCTGATCTACAACGCGGAATCCACGGCCATCCTGCTGGTGATCTTCACAATTCTCGTCAGCGGCTTTCTGGTCGAAGGCTGGCGAATCGCCGCTACCGACGATCCTTGGGCAGCCTGGAGCCCGTTCGGCAACCTCGTGGCGCTTGGCTCCAGCCGCGTGATGAGCGCCGAGGCGATGCTCGCCGCACACCGCTTCACCTGGTGGACCCACCTGGTGTTGGTGTTCGGGCTGATCGCCTGGGCCCCGTTCACAAAGATGGCGCACGTGGTCAATTCGACCTTGAACATCTACACCGCCCGGCTGGCTCCGGTCGGGGCAAATCTGCGGCGGCTCGATTTTGAGCACGACGAGAAGCTGGGCATTGACGCCCTGGCCGGCTTCACCTGGAAGGACCGGCTGGACTTCGACGCCTGCACCGAGTGCGGACGCTGCACGGCCGTGTGCCCGGCCAATCGGGTGGGCAAGATTCTTTCGCCGCGCGACATCATTCTCGACCTGCAGCACCGCATGCACGCCGGCGGCGACGATACCGAGTCGTTTGTCGGGGCCACGCCTGCGTTGAGCAGCGAGGCCATGTGGCAGTGCACGACGTGTGCCGCCTGCGTCGAAGCCTGCCCGGTTGCGATCGAGCAGTTTCCCAAGATCATCGACACCCGGCGCTACCTGGTGATGGAGGATGCCGAGTTCCCCGACACGATGCAGCAGGCGCTGGCCTCGCTGGAGACGCGCGGCCACCCGATGCGCGGCACTTCGTTTACACGCGTTGACTGGGCCGAGGGGCTCGACGTGGCCACGATGGCCGACGTCAAGGAAAGCGAAGTGCTGCTATGGGTCGGCTGCGGCGGGGCGCTGGTCGAGCGCAATCAGAAGATCGTCCGCGCCCTGGCACAGTTGCTCGAAAAGGCCGGCGTGAAGTTTGCCATTCTCGGTCGCGAGGAAAAGTGCACCGGCGACCCGGCCCGGCGGATCGGCAACGAGTTTCTTTTCGAGACGCTGGTGCAGGAGAACGTGGCCACGCTTGATCGCTACGGCGTGAAGAAGATCGTGACCAGTTGTCCGCACTGTTTCAATACGCTGGCCAACGAGTATCCCGAGTGGGGCGGCCGCTACGAGGTCTATCATCACAGCGAGTTCCTGGAAAAGCTCGTCGCCGAGGGCAAGCTCAGCGGGCGACTGCCGACCGATCGCCAGGTGACGTTCCACGATCCCTGCTACCTGGGCCGGCACAACGGCGTGTACGACGCGCCGCGGCAACTCGTGCAGATCGCCACCGGCAAAGCTCCCACCGAGATGCAACAGAATCGTTCGAACGGGTTCTGTTGCGGCGGCGGCGGGGGCATGAGCTTCGTGGACGAGCCCCCCAACCAGCGCGTCAACCAGGAGCGGGCTCGGCAGGCCTTGGCCACCGGCGCCGATGTCGTGGCCGTGGGCTGCCCGTTTTGCACGACCATGCTCGAAGACGGCATCAACGCCACCAAGGGCGAGCGCGAGGTCGAGGTGATGGACGTGGCCGAACTGCTGTGGCAGGCCGTCGAGGAATCGTCGCACGCCACGTCCCCGAAGCCATCGACCCCATGACAAGACACCGAATCCGGTTTTCCACGCAGAAAGGCACGCTATGGATCTAGGTCTCACTCCCAGCGAGCTCGAGTTTCGCGATCAGCTCCGGGCCTGGCTGAAGGACAATCTGCCGCCCAAGATGGTCAAGACGGCCGACAACACGACGGCCTACTACGACTACCTCAAGGACTGGCAGCGCAAGCTGTACGAGGGCGGTTGGGCCGGCATTTCTTGGCCCAAAGAATACGGCGGCCGCGGTGCGTCGTTTATCGAGCAGGCCATCTTCCAGGAAGAGATGGCCATCGCCGACGCGCCGGAACGCATGGGCACGATCGGCCAGGGACTGGTCGGGCCCACGATCATTGCCGTCGGCACCGAGGAGCAGAAAAAGCGCTATCTGCCCAAGATCCTTTCCGGCGAGGAAGTCTGGTGCCAGGGCTTCTCCGAGCCCAACGCGGGCAGCGACGTGGCCGGCCTGGAGACCAAGGCCACGCGCGACGGCGACGACTTCATCATCAACGGACAGAAGATCTGGACCAGCTACGCGCACATCGCCGAGCAGTGCCTATTGATCGTCCGCACCGATCCCTCGGCCCCGAAGCACAAAGGCATCACGTCGTTTTTGGTGGACATGAAGACCGACGGCATCTCGGTTCGCCCCTTGAAGATGATGTCCGGCGACTCGGGCTTCAACGAGATGTTTTTCACCAACGTCCGCGTGCCGTCGAAGTACGTCATCGGCAAGGTGAACGAAGGCTGGGGCGTGGCCATCACGGCGCTGGCCAACGAACGGGCCAATCTGGGGACCGGCCTGTACGTGACGTTCAAGCGGAATCTCGACGCCATGATCGCCCAGGCCCGCAAGCTTAAGCGCGGCGGCCGGCCGGTGATCGAGGATCCTGTCGTCCGTCAGCGGCTCGCCCAGGCCTACGTCGATCTGGAAGTACTACGGCTCAACACGACCCGCTCGTTGAGCATGCTCAGCAAGACCGGCGCGCCCGGTCCCGAAGGCTCGATTCAGAAGCTGTACTGGAGCGAGTTGAATCAGCGGATGGCGCAGATTGCCATGGAAGTGCTCGGGCCGTATGGCCAATTGTCGGACTACGACAACGGCCGCTGGGCCTACATGTACCTGCGTTCGCGCGGCAACACGATCGAAGCCGGCACGAGCGAGATTCAGCGCAACATCATCGCCCAGCGCGTGCTCGGCCTGCCGCGAACGTACTGAACCAAACCAAGCCTCGCAGAGGAACCTTTCCATGGAATTCGATCTTTCCAAACCGCAGCGCTTGTTGCAGAAGAGCGCCCGCGATTTGTTCACGCGCGAGTGCCCGCCCAAGCGGGTGCGCGAGTTGATGGCCACCGACACGGCCTTCAATCCCGAGCTGTGGGCGGCCGTGGCCGATCAGGGCTGGCTGGGCCTTCACCTCGACGAGGCCGCCGGCGGGCTCGGGCTGGGCACCGTCGAGTTGGCCGTCGTGGCCGAGGAGATGGGCCGGGCCTGCTTTCCCGGGCCCTTTCTGGGAACCGTCTGGGCCGCCACCCTGATTGCCGAGGCCAACTCCGAGAGCAGCCATCTCGAGCCGCTGGCGACCGGCGAAACCAAGGGGGCCGTGGCGCTGGTCGAACCCGATGGCGGTTGGGACCCGTCCGACGTGCAACTCCAGGCTGAAGCGGCTTCTGGCGGCTACAAGCTCTCGGGCACCAAAGCCTTCGTGCTAGACGCGGCAACCGCCGACGTGATCGTGTGTGCGGCACGCAGTGCCGAGGGCCTGGTGCTGGCCGCGGTCCCCGCCAAGGCAGACGGCGTGCAGATCACGCCGGTACCGTCGCTCGACGCCACGCGGAAGCTGGCCGATGTGACGCTGGACACGAGCGTCGCGGCCGACGACGTGCTGGCGGTGGGCAAAGCGGCTGCAGCGGCGCTCGAGCGGGCCGGCGACGTGGCCTCCCTATGTGCCAGTGCCGACATGCTGGGCGGCATGCAGTGGATTCTCGACGACTCGGTCGAGTACGCCAAGACGCGGCAACAGTTCGGCAAGGTGATCGGTTCGTTTCAGGCCGTGAGTCACATGTGCGCCGATATGCTGCTGTGGACCGAGAGCTCGCGCTCGGCGGTCTACTTTGCTGCCTGGGCTCTGCAAGCCGAGCCGGAAAACGCACGCCGCGCGGTGGCCATCGCCAAGGCCTATGCTTCGGATGCTTCACGCGAAGTGGCCAACCGGGGCGTCCAGGTGCACGGCGGCATCGGCTTCACTTGGGAGCACGACCTGCAACTGTACTACAAGCGTTCCAAGGCTTCGGAGATCCTCTGCGGCGACGCAACGTTCCAGCGTACGCGGCTGGCCGAGATGGCCTTCGAGGCGTAGAGCAGGTGGCGACGGCCGCGAGGCAACGTGCTGGATGGCCCGGCACCATCAAGGTATGTAGTCGCGCGGATTCGGCGGGCGAACCGAAGGGTTCGTATACCGGGTCGAGGGCGGCCTGGTCGTCGGCACCGAGGGACGCGGCGTCTGCCGAAACGGCGACTGCACCTGAGTTTGCGATTGGCCCAATCCCTGTTGGCCGGGTTGTGGCGCGGCAAACGGATTGGATAGCGACGGATCGACATAGCCGGTCGGCGCCGGCGGCCGCTGTCCGAAGGGCGATTGCAGCGACGGGATCGGGGCGCGATCGACCGGCTGCTGCTGCTGCGCGGCCCGCGACCCGAGTGCACCCGAAGACATGGTCGGCGGAGTGGGACTCCAGAATAAGTCGTCGCCCTGTACGGCTCCTGGCGCGACTCCTAATTGCGGCTGGGGGAGCAACGCATCCTCTTCACCGCCGAGTCCGGCGGCGTCTTGCTCCTCGGCTGCGGCGCGTGCCTCTCGCTCGGCGCGCTCCTTCGCGGCTCGATCGTAGCGTTCGCTGAACGTTTCTCGGAACGCGGCCTCGCCATCGTCGCCGCCTCCGGCACTCTCGCGGAGTCGATCGGCCAACTCGTCGCCCAGCGACTTCGGTGGTTTCACGTCCTCGCCATCGGCCTCTTCCGCGCCGGCCACGGCGGATTCGGGCGTCGTCGGTGGCTGCGTGATATCGGGCATGCGGCGAAAGACCTTCTTGACTTCCTCGTCCAACAAGCGGGCTTTCTGGTCGTCGGCGGTTGCCAGCTCATCCTGTCCCAGTTCGCGATAGACGATCGCGCGGTAGTAGTACGCATCCGGGGAATCCGGCGCGAGGCGAATCGCTTCGGAAAAATCGGCGATCGCCCGCTGCGAGTCGCCCATGGCGTTGCGAAGCTGATAGGCCCGGCCGCGGTAGAGGTACCCCTTGACGCTTTCGGGATCCTCGCGAATCGCCTCGGTCGAAGTGGCGATGGCCTTATCGTATTGGCCGCTGCGCCATTCCTGCAGTGCGCGCTCGGTGAGGCTTTGGGGGGCCGTCCCGCCGCATCCGGCGATCAAGAGCGAGAGGGCGACCAAGAGCAGCGCGGGGCGCGACATACGCGTTTTCCTGCCAAGAGCTGGAGAATCGAGCCGGGGTTTCCCTGCTTGAATGATACCTCGCCAGGCGCGCCAAGCAACGATCGACCGCTGTGGTTCAGGCAGCACGACGCCTGAAATCCAGCGCCGCACGGGGCGTCTCCGCGTCGCATTTTCCCGCCAGCGCGCCTATACTTCGGCACTTGGCAGCCAGGCGGAGGACTCTCGCGCAGGAACGCGTAACTTGAAACCAGAACAATTGTTAGTGCGTGCCACGCAACTGGCTCTGACTTTCCAGGCCGGCACGCGCGCCCTGGCCGATCTCGACCTCGAGATTCCCTCTGGGCAATTTATGGCGATCGTTGGCCCCTCCGGCTGCGGCAAGTCCACCTTGCTGCGGCTGATCGCCGGACTGCTGGAACCCACGACCGGCAGGCTGACGGTCGCCGGTCGCAGCCCGCTCGAGGCGCGGCGGCAGGCCGCGCGGCTGGCGATGGTCTTTCAAGACCCCACGCTGCTTCCCTGGCGCACGGTGAGCGACAACGTAGCCTTGCCGCTCGAGCTTGCCGGTCGCTCGCGTCGCGAGCGCGATGCGGCGGTTGCGCCGGTGCTGGCCACCGTCGGACTGCAGGACTTTGCCCGACGCTATCCGGCTGAATTGTCTGGCGGCATGCGAATGCGCGTGTCGCTGGCCAGGGCCTTGGTCGTCGAGCCCGAGTTGTTGCTGCTCGACGAGCCGTTTGCGGCGCTGGACGACATTACGCGACAAACGCTCAACGACGAGTTGCTATCGCTCTGGCGGCAGCGGGGTTGGACGGGCGTGTTCGTGACGCACAACATCGCCGAGGCCGTGTTCTTGAGCGAGCGCGTGCTGGTGATGAGCCGCCGGCCCGGCAGCATCGTGGCCGACGTGGCCGTGCCGTTTCCGCTGCCGCGCGGTGCGCAGTTGCGCGCCGATCCCGGCTTCGCCCGGTTGTGCGGCGAGGTGATGGAGCGTCTGCGGGAGGGAAGTCGATGAGGAGGCTGGGTCGCTGGCTGCTGCATGCGGCGTTGCCGCCGCTGGGTTTCCTCGCGATCGTCGTGGCCCTGTGGCAATTCGCCACGGTCGTCGGGGAGCTACCCGTGTACTTGGTGCCAGGCCCGGCACGCGTGATGGAGTCCGCGCGGGAGCACGCGGCGGAGCTTTCTCGGGCGGTGCCGCTCACAGGCGCGGCGGCCATGAGCGGGTTTCTGTTGAGCCTGATGTCGGGCTCGGTCCTGGGGTTGCTGTTTTCGCAATCGCGGCTGTTGCAGCGCAGCGTCTATCCTTACGCCATCTTCTTGCAAACCGTGCCCATCGTGGCCATCGCGCCCTTGTTGATTCTGTGGTTTGGCTACGGCTTTCGCGGCGTGGTGGCCGTGTCGTTCATCCTCAGCCTGTTTCCGATCATCACCAGCGCCACCGCCGGGCTGACCTCCGTCGATCGAACGCACCTCGAATTGTTTGCGGTCCACAACGCCACGCCCCTGCAGGTGCTGTTCAAGCTGCGGCTGCCGAGCGCCGTGCCCTACTTGGTCACCGGTGCCAAGATCTCCTGCGGGCTGTCGGTCATCGGCGCGATCGTGGGCGAGATCTATGCGGGATTTCAGGGCGATGCCTACGGCCTGGGCACGCTCATCACGCGTGCCGGCGGCAATCTCGACACGGCGTATGTTTTTGCAGGCGTCATCTGTTCGACGCTGCTTTCGATCGCGATTTTTGCTACGGTCAGCCTGCTGGGAGCGACGATCCTCGCGCGGTGGCACGCGACCGCCCCCAACGACTTGACGGCCGAGCCGTAGAACAGGAAACGATGCGCACGCCTTGCCATAAGACCAGTGTTGGGTGCCATGCTCTCGCTCGCGTGAGCATGCGTGCGTCGGGGCTGTCGACGCCCAACGTGCACGAATGTGGAAGGGTGCAGCGATCGACTAAGATCCCTCGCTTGCGCTTCGGGCTCGTGGCGGCGAGTGCGATCTGTGCCTTCGCGCTCTCCGGCTGTGCCAGACCTTCGGCCGAGATGCTTCCCCATGCCACGGACGATGCCGGCGAGCATGCAAGCGCCGAGTTGACGGCTGTCACTTTGCAGCTCAATTGGTTTCCTGAGGCCGAGCACGGCGGCTACTATGCGGCGCTGGTGCACGGCTACTACCGCGAGCAAGGCCTGGACGTCGAGATCGTGCCCGGCGGTCCCGATTCACCAGTCGTGCAGCGCGTGGCCCGCGGCGCGGTCGACTTCGGGATCGCGAATGCCGACAACCTGTTGTTCGGCCGTGCGCAGCAGGCCCCGGTCGTTGCACTGTTTGCTCCATTGCAGGAGAGCCCTCGCTGCATCCTGGTGCACGAGAGCTCCAAGATTCAAAGCTTTGATGATCTGCGCGATGTTACCTTGGCCGTATCGGCCAGCAACGCGTTTGCCCAGTACTTGCGGTACAAGCTGCCGCTGAAAGGAGTGAAGGTCGTACCGTACTCGGGCAACGTTGCGCAATTCCTGATCGATCCCGACCTCGCCCAGCAGGGATACGTGTTCAGCGAGCCGTTCGTGGCCCGCAAGAAAGGGGGCGATCCTCGCGTGCTGATGGTTTCCAAGCTGGGATACAATCCCTATACCAGCGTGCTGTTCACCAGCGACGCCCTGCTGGCCGATCGATCCGAACTTGTGGAAAAGATGGTGGCCGCCAGCGCTCAGGGCTGGAAGCAGTATCTGGAGTCACCCGAGCAAGCCAACGCGTACATCCATCGCGTGAATCCGCAGATGGATCTCGACATCCTGGCCTACGGCGCGGAAACGCTCGTGCCGCTGGTGCTCGATGAGACGGCCAAGCGCGAAGGGATCGGCACGATGTCGCCCGGCCGCTGGCAGCAGTTGGCCGATCAACTCGTCGAGTCGGGTCAACTCAAGCCCGAACGGATCGACGTTTCGGGAACGTTCACGACCAAGTATGTTGACGGCGACGAGTAGCCGGAGCCTTGGCAACGCAGTCATGAGCCATCATCACCATCACGATTTGGGCCGAGAGGGGTTTCACGAGGGCCGGGCCGAGAGCCGCGCGCGGCTCGCTTGGACCCTCGGGCTGACGCTCGTCTACATGTTCGCCGAGATTATCGGCGGCTACGTTTCCGGTTCGCTGGCACTATTGGCCGACGCGGGCCACATGTTTTCCGACGTCGCGGCGCTCGGATTGAGTCTCTTTGCCCAATGGATCTCCCAGCGGCCGCCAACGCCGCAGCACACCTACGGCTACTACCGGGCGGAGATCCTGGCGGCCCTGGCCAATGGCGCCACGTTGATCGCCATCTCGATCGTGATCTTCATCGAAGCCGTGAAGCGGTTTCAGCAGCCCGAGCCGGTCCAGGGCGTGCTGATGTTTTCGATCGCCATCGGCGGGCTGGTGATCAACATCGTGGGGCTGTTGATTCTCAATTCGGGCCGCAATTCGAACCTGAACATGCACGGCGCCTGGCTTCATATCATGACCGATGCCCTGGGCAGCATCGCGGCGCTCGTGGCCGGCGTGCTCATCTGGGTGTTTGGCTGGGAGTGGGCCGATCCAGTGGCATCGATTGCCATCGGACTGTTGGTCATCTACTCGTCGTGGAACCTGGTCAAGCAGGCCATCGCGATCCTGATGGAGAGCACGCCGAGCCACTTGAACCTGGATGCCGTGCGCGACGCCATGCTCTCGGTGCCGGCAGTGGACGAGGTGCACGATCTGCATATCTGGACGATCACCAGCGGCATGGAGTCGCTATCGGCCCACGTTGTGCTGGGGCCAGGGCACGAGCACCAGCCGTCGCTGGAAAGCGTGCGCCAAATGCTGCACGACGAGTTCAGCATCGACCACATTACGATTCAGATCGATCCGGCCGGCCAGGAGGAATGCCGCTCGTCGTTCTAGGGCGTCGTGCTTCGAATCGCGCGAACCTTTCGGCCGTGTTGCGTCTCTCGTCGGTGCCTTTGGACGCGTCGCACCGTTCTTGTATCAGGAGGGCTTCTGTGGACCAGCAGTTGATCGAAACATACGCCGCCGACGCCGTAAAGCTTCGCCAATCGATCGAGGGCCTCACACCCGAGGAGTTGCAGGCCTTTCCGGTTCCCGGCACGTGGAGCATCCAGCAGATCGTGCTGCACGTGATGGACAGCGACCTGATCGGCGCCGACCGCATGAAACGCGTAGCTGTCGAGCCAACCATGCCCACCTTGCTCGGCTACGACGAAACGGCATTCGCCCAGGGCCTTTCGTATCACGATCTCGACCCGCAAATGGCGTGCGACGTGTTCGAGAAGAACCGCCTGCTCACCGCCGAAAGCCTTCGCCGCCTGCCGCCCTCGGTCTTCGATCGCAAGGGGCATCACAACGAGCACGGCGAGCTGACGTTGGCCGAGTTCCTGGCCAGCTATGTCGAGCACCTGAACCATCATTTGAAGTTCATTCGCCAGAAGCGCGAGCTACTGGGCAAGCCGCTTTGAGTTGACTTCCGACTCATTAAGCTAGGGTTGCGCACTCGTTGGCTCACGGACTCTCGCTCGCGCTTCGGGCTGGTATCATCAGGCTTCCCACTGCTTGAGGCGCTCAAAGACGTCGAGCAAGTCTTGTCGCTTCTTTTCGAAGAATGCGAAGAGCGTGACGATCGCGATCCCCAGGGCGATGCCCGAAGCCCACCAGATCCACGTCTGGTGTTGATCGACGGCGGCATACCAGATGATCGTGAACACCGAGAGCGCGAGAAACCCGGTGCCGAGAAAGAGGAAGGCTCGCACGCGCAGGGCGATGCCCGCCAGAATGCCGGCTACGGAAAGCGCGCCGAGCACCAGCGGCAACCAGGGGGCTTCGGCAACTCCGTTAAGAAAAATGTCGGCTGTGGACGAAAGATAGATCATCATCGAACAAGTGTAGCGCACGGCCGTCATCTGACGATCGGCAAGTTGCTTGCGGTTGAGATACGCTGCCGCCAGCACGCATACGGCCGGCGGAATCAGCCACACCTGCGGATGCGCCAGAAAACCCCAACCGTCTTGCCGGTGCAGGAAGAACCACAGGCCGCCGTTGGCCGCCAGCGCCGCCAACACGCCGAAGCCAAACGACCGCCGCGCGATGGACAGCCCGCCGTAGAGCAGGCCCACGAATAGCAGCAGCAGCGAATAGTCGACCCCCGTATCGCCGATCCAGAATCCCAGCACGGGCAGCACCGGCAACAGAGCACCCGTGTTTTCGAGCGGACTGGACAACACCAGCACCTGGCGACGGCGAAACACTTCGGCCAGGGCGACTCCCAAGTAGGCCAGCGCCATCACGATCAGCGGCCAAAACTGCTGGAAGAATCCCGTGAACAGCCAGGGCATCGTGACGCGAATGTGCACGAAGAGCAGCGCCAGGATCACCTCGGCGCCGTAGACGTACGTCGTCCGGCCGCGCTCCGAGAGCCCCAGTGGATCGCGGCCCGGCAACACGGCTGCCGCCAGTGCCGCGGCCGATAGCCCGGCGAGCGTCAGTGCGATCGCCACGATCGCGGGCCACGCCATCAGCACCTCGCCGTCGCGCGCGTATTGCACGATCTCGATGCTCAGCGTGGCTGCGACCGCCGCGCCACTTACGGCGGCCAACCACGGCGTCAGACGCCGCGCGGGCGCGAGCCAGTCGCTGGAGTCGGGCAACAGCTTGCCGAGTGCGAGGCCATACAGGGCCGCCACGCCGGCGGTGGCCGCGGCCACGACGACCAGCGCATGCAGCGGCGTCAGCGTGGTGCCCACCTCGAGCCATACCCAACCGAAGAAGACCGCTCCCACGGCGCCCACGCCGAGGGCCGCCAATTGCAGCCTGCCGCGGTGGTCGCCCCGGGCCAGCAATGCCAGGCTTAACACCTGCGCGAGCGTGGCTTGCGACGCCAGTACGCGCAGATGCGCTTGTTCTTCGGTCATCTCGACGACGAATGCCGTGACAACGACCGAAGTGATCAACAGCACGTTGGCCGGTACGAGCCACGTGAGCGCTGCCAGATCGGAGCCGGCGCGGTCCGGGATCCGCAGTCTCGCGGCGATCTGTGCCAATCCGCGGCGGCGGCTCCAGAAGTAACTGGTCAACACGGCGTAGGAGGCCAGAACCATGGTGCCGGTCCACAGCAGCCGCGGCCGCGCGAGGTTGAACCCGTCGAGCAACATGCCGCAGGCCACGAGACCGAGTACGTAGAGCAGCGCGACCGCATCTCGCGAGTCGGCATCCCACAAACACGCGCTGACGGCCATCAACGTGGCCGCGAGCGCGATCCAGTCGAGATGGAAATCGGGCGGTGCGTCGTAGTGCCCGAGGGCATCGCCAACGAGCGCCAGTCCGACGATCAGCACGAGTACCGCGATGGCCGCTCGGGTGACCACCCGATGCACCGGCGGCACTCCGAAACGGACGGCGAAATGTCGCCGCGCGATGGCGAGCCGTTCGATTACCATCCAGGCGGGTACCATCACTGCCGCAAGTACCACATTCCAATAGACAAACTCGCGATCACCCTGGACCCAGTTCAACTCGGCTAGCACCAGTAGACCTGCCAGGTTCACCAGCGGCACTGCGGCGTACAGGTAGCGGCGCCGTTGGTAGATCCACGCCAGCGCTGGAGCCACGGCCAGTCCGACATAGGCGAGTCCCGCGCTGGACCACCAGCCGCTGTGCGGGATTTCGCGTAGCGCCAGCAACACGAGGACAGCCGCTTGAATCACGGTCCAGATGGCGCCACGGGGAGCATCGGCCGCTTCGCACGGGCTCTCTTGCGAAAGACGCCTGGGCCGGCCGAACTGCCAGGCGGCGGCCACCAGTAGCCCGGCGATGACCGCATGGCCGACGAAGAGCGTGTGGTAGGCGAGCCAGTTGCCCGTGTCCCAGCGCGCGGCGACGCCCGAGATCATCACAATGCTGCCGACGAGCAGACCGTTGATCGTGAGCATGCTCAGCCGCTGCTTGGAGACTGCGGCCACGCCAGCCACGGCTGCAACGACGGCGGCAAGACTGAGCCAGCCCCACGGGTCGGTCACTTGCGAGAGGACGATGGGGCCGCCCAATCGCCCTTGCGGAAACCGCACCAAGTGCATCCATACGATGCCCAACAGCAAAATCACCAGCGCCGGTGCGATCGACGCCTGGAACGAGAATGGCGTGCCAAGAGATGGTGCGTCATAGCTTCCCTCGCGATGATGCCTCCAGATGACCAGCAGCAGCCAGACGATGGCGCAGCCGGCGGCCACGACGGCGTTGAGCTGTGCCAACCGCACCCACGTCGCAGCATCGAACGTGGTCGTCGCCGAACCTCGCAAGAGGAAGGCAGTCGTCGCGGCGAGGCATGTCGTGACCCCGCCGGCCAGGGCGAACGCGCCTGCTTTCTGCCGCAGCGCGTAGCCCACGAGCACGGCGGCCGTGATGCCGAGCGGTACGGCATACGAGATACTCGCACCGAGGCGCGCGAACAACGATTGCGCCGCGGGGCCGACGATCGGATGAGCGGCAATACCCGTCGCAACGTAGTACACCCCGACGGCCACCAGCGGCAGAGCCCCCAGCACGACGAGCAGCGGAGCGAAGCGTCGCGGAAGGTCGGCACGTGCACTTGCCAGGCCGTTGGCAGTGCCGTCGTCGGAGCGCGTCCACACGACTGCGGCCAGCAAGAGCGAGACCGCCCCGAAGACACCGGGCACGACGAAATCACCAGCCAGCGCCGAGATCTGTGGCGATTGGAGAACTGCCGGTAGGCCGATGGTCAGGAAGATGAGCGTTGGAGCGAGCGTTCCCAGTAGCAGCACAAGCGCCGCGATGTCGTGCAGCAGCGTGGCGTCGCCGGTGCGCGTGGGCCAGCCGAGCCGTCGAGCAAGCGATGCAATCCCGTTGCCTCCCCACACGGCCGCTGAAGCGAGAACCAGGAACCCGGCCGACAGCCAGCGCAAGGCGCTCGCCGCGGCGTTTTGCGCCGTGAACGTGCTGGCAAATAGCGGACACGCCACCGCCGTCGTGACCAGCAGGCAGGCCAGCCAGGTGGTCGAGATCCGTTCGCGCAGCGCAGCGGCCAAGAGCCCAACCAGCCCGATCAGCAACACCCAGGCGCCCCATCCGCCGGCGTGCGCGTGCGGGATGTCGGGCAGTTCGAAGTCGGCAACCGTGACCACTTCACCGCCGGCGGGTGCGAGTTCCACTAGCGCGCCCGGCAAGACGGCATACGTGCCCAGCGAGACGAGCAAAACCACCAGCACGCCGGTGGTCACTCGATCGACCGAGAGCCACGGCGAGGCGAGCAGTCGATGGCCGCGCGCGAAGTGGGATGTCGAGCGTTCGTTGCCCGCAAAGCGCTGGTAGGTCAATCGTACGGCTGCCCAGCAGAGATTCAGCCCCACGAGCCCCACAGCCATGGCTTCGAGCGTCCAGGGATCGAGCCACCGCAGGGGCGACTCGAGGAACCATCGTTCCAGGGCCAGAAGCGCTCCCACGGCGAACACTACCGCCAACACAAGCGCCGCCTGGAACATCGTCCACAGAGGCATCCGTTCCAGCACTAGCGCGGCTGCCAGCCAGATGGCAGCCAGCCACAGCCAACTGGTGGCTTCGAGCAGCGCGAGTTGCGCGGGAAGGAGCCACAGCAGTCCCGAAGCCGCGAGCACGGATGCGCCCAAGGCCGCTCGCCAGGCAACGTCGACCAGCGGGCTACCCGCGATGGCCAAGCGGGTCTGTCGTGCGATCTGCCCGATCGCGGCACAGGCCGTCGAGAAGACGAGGAACGAGGTTACCAGCGGCGCACTGAGCCCCAGCACCGCGCCATAGTGGAACGCCACTTCCTGTACGACGCCTGCCAGCAGCAGCGCCGCGCCGATCCAAGCCGGAGTCGCATGGCGTTGGCGCGCGGCGACGACGGTCAGGCCGGCGGCGTACGTGAGATAGACCCAGCCGGCGCCGAGCGGATCGCCTTCGTACCCGAAGCCGAACCAGGTCACCAGCGCCACGCTGGCGGCCAGCAACGTTCCCGCGGCGGCCGCGAACGAAAGAGATGCGTCGCCGCCGCGGCGGAGGGCCAGGAATGCGGCACCGCCATAGGCCAGCACGAGCGGTACCAGTAACACGCCGCTCTCGCCGGAGACGAGCGTCTCGAACACAACCTGCGACGAAGCGTTCGACCAGGCGAGTCCTTCAGTGCCCAGGAGAAGATGTGCCCCGAGCAGGTACGCCAACGCCAGGCAGGGAGCGGCTACCAGGTGGGCCGCGGGCAGTTGGAACCGCCAGGCCACGAAACTGAACACGGTGAACGCCACGACGGCCGAAGGCACCAGCGCGCCAGGCTGCGGCCAACCGGCCACGAGTCCGCCCACGGTGATAACGGCTCCGAAGACGGCGACGCTCATGGCACCCGTGCGCAGCCCCGCCAGTTGTCTGCCGGCCAGCTTTTTCCAGACCAGCAGTCCGGCCGACAGCGGCACGAAGCCGAGCAAGCCTCCCAGCATCGGCAGTTGTCGCAGCGTCTCGATCGGGTGACCGGACTTGTAGAGCATTAGTCCCAGCGGCAGCACCACGGCAAATGAAGTCATCCCCAGAAAGTTGAAGAACTCGCTCACCCGGGCTTCCGACGGCACGAGTTCGCGTGCCGCGTGGCGCATGTGCCAGAAGTTGACGGCGAGGTAACATGCAACCGGCACGGCGGTGATCACCGCCAGCATGCTCATTTCGACCGTCGGATCGACGAATCGCCGCACAAGCAACTGGGCCAGCGAAGGCACAAGCATGCCAACCATCAGCAGCGCTTCGTCGCGGGCCAAGACGACCTTGCCAGCGAAGAAAACAAGCGCTGCGAAGAGCACAGCCGAAACAGCTTCGCCGACGATGGTCAGCCAGCCGTCGCTGCCGGGGGCACTCGACAGCGCGGCAATTGCCAAAAAGTTGAGCGGTACGAGCAAGCTGCCGATGATCAGGAGCCCCTGGCTCGTCGTGTGGAGCCGCCAACGATGCTCGCTGTAGAACCCGATGCCGAAGATGGCGGCCGTTACGCCGTTGAACAATCCAAACTTGAGCCAGGGGCGCGCTGCGATCTCGGACCAGAAGCTAGTCACCAGCGCGATCGAGCAGCCCACAATCAACATCCCGCCGACGAGTTCTCCCCAGCGAATGTTGCGCTGTTCCATGAACGCCGCCAGCCAATCCGTCCAACTGCGGGCCGGGGCGACGGGTTGTTGCACCTCGGGGGCAGCCGCCGCGGCATGCACGGCTGTGGTTTCAGACGCGACGTCTTGCAACACGTCATCAGCCCGCGGTCTGCGCGACACGTGCGTTTCGACCCACTCACGCACGGCCACCTCGGGCGGCTTACGCGGGGATTGTGCTGACGATGCGTCAACTGCCTCGGCCACGATCGGCTCTTCAGCCACCTCGGCATCGGAGACCGCTCCTTGCGGCTTACGCGCGGCATGATAGAGCCGGTCGCGCTCCTCGTGCAGGGGCTTCTCAAGCCGCTGAAGCTGTGTCGAGTTGAAGATGCCCAATCCGTAGAACTTGCGGACCTGAGCCCGCAGTGCCATCAGCGCGTTTTCGGCGACGCCCGGAGAGGGAGCGACCTCGGCCGGCCACCGGCAGACAATGCACGCCTGGCCCACCAACGGACTGCCGCAGCGCGGACACGCGCTGTCGGCGTCCTGCGGGCGCGCAGGCTTGCCGCCAAAGATTGAAGTGACCAACATCCACAGGCCGTGACCCACGAAGGTGACGGCCACGAGCAGACATATCCCGCCGAGGATGTACTCCATGCGCAGCCGTCTCGCCTGTGGCCTGGCGGGCCCCCGGGGTAGGGCAGTACATCAATATGTACAATGTTGCCGTCAGCGCGTCACATTTTTCGGCGCGGAGCCGAAAAAACTGCAAGAAAACTCACGGCTGCGGGCGGCTATGGCCCTGCTGCTGGTAGCGAGTCAACAGCGACTCGAGTCTTTCGACCACCTGTGGCTCTTCCAGCCAGCGGTTGGTCGTTTCAGCCGGATCCTTGCCCAGGTGATAGAGTTGCCCCCGCGGGCCACCCTCGCGCGGCTCGACGTTCTTCGGTTGGCTGAACCCGTGCGATCCGAGCTTCGTGGCCAGCTTCCAGGGGCCTTGCCGGATGGCCAGCGTGCCATCGCCCGACTGGTGTACGATCGCCTGGCGTAGTGTGCCGTCCGGCGGGCTTGAACGCAGGACGCTCAGAAAGCTGTAGCTGTCCTCGCCTTCGTCGTCGGCCAATTTGTGGCCGGCCAACTCGGCCAGCGTGGCCATGCAATCGGTCAAGCAGACGAGCTGGTCGCTCTTGCTTCCCGGCTGGACGATGCCCGGCCAGCGGACGATGAATGGCACCCGGTGTCCGCCCTCCCAGATATCGGCTTTTTGGCCCCGCCAGTCGGCGTTGGCCCGGTGGCCGAACTCTTCGATGTCGCTGGGCAGCCAGTGGGCGCCGTTGTCGCTGGTGAAGATGACCAGCGTGTTGTCGGCCAGTTTCTTTTCGTCCAGCGCGTCGAGCACTTGTCCGATGGTGGCATCGACCTGCGTGACGAAGTCGCCGTAGTAGCCAACCTTTGTGCGGCCGCGAAACTCTTCGGTCGGCATCCAAGGCGTGTGCGGCGCCGGCAGCGGAAAGTAGAGAAAGAACGGCGCCTTGTTGTCCTGCGCATTCACAAACTTGACGGCTTCGTCGGTCAGCGTCGGTAGCGTGTCGACGAACTCAAATCCCGGGGCGATCGCTCCGCCCCGCCAGTAACCGCCTCCGCCGTGGCGGCGCATCTTGCTATCGGCCACTTGCTCGCTGGGGAACACGGTGGCCCGTTCGTTCTTGACGAACACGTAGGGGGGCATGTCGAGCGACGCGGGGATGACGAACGACTCGTCGAAGCCCACGGCGTTGGGGCCCGGCTTGAGAGGCTTGCTGTAGTCGGCCGGCTCGGCGTTGCCCATGCCCAGGTGCCACTTACCCACGCAGCCGGTGCGGTAGCCCTGCTCGGCCAACAGTGAGGCCAGCGTGAGGCGTCCCGGCTCGATCAGCGCTCGCGAGTAGCCGTTGAGCACGCCGCGCTTGAGACGCGTGCGCCACGAGTAGCATCCGGTGAGCAGCCCGTAGCGGGTGGGCGTGCAGACGGCGCTGGGCGTGTGAGCATCGGTAAATCGCATGCCCTCACGAGCTAGCCGGTCGATATTGGGCGTCGGAATCTTCGAGGCCGATTGATAGCAGCCGGGGTCGCCGTAGCCCATGTCGTCGGCCATGATCAACACGACGTTGGGCCGCTCTTCGGTCGCAAACGCCGTGGAGCACGCCCACGCAGCGCAGAGAGCCAGACACCAGCAAATCCGCGTGCGTCGCATCCGCCTATCCTCTCAGGTTGCAGTGTCTTGGAATCGCTGACCCCGCACGAATCCCTGCGGTCGGTCATGTCGGGTTGAGTATGGTCGCCTGCGCAAGACGGGTCAAACACCCTTGCTAATCGGCATCCGCCCGGGCGACCGGGTGTTGCGATGTAGCTCGCGGCCCCGAGACTCTCGACCGCCGTGTGCTAGGCTTGTACGGGCTGAAACGGTGATTCTCACTCGGCGGGAGAGGCGCGAAAACGTGTTGCGACGAATACTCGCGCCCGTGGGCCGGGCATTTCTTGATGGAGTTCTGCCGCCGGCCCTGGCAGACGACGAAGTCCAACTGCGGCAAGCCAAGCGCGTCGTGGCCTTCGACCTGGCCATGATTATCTGGGTGCCGGTCTATGCCGTCATCTTTACGGCGGTGGATGCGCCGATGTCTCGCCTGATCGTGCTCTGGGCGGGGGCGTCCTTTCTTGGCATCCTGCTGCTAATGCGAGCCGGTACCCCGGCGGTGCGCTGCGCGAACTTCGTCACGGCCGTCTGCTGGGTCACCTACACGGGCATTGCCACCGTAACCGGAGGGGCCATCTCCCCGGCAACGATGTGGTACGCGTCGATTCCACTATTGTCGCTGTGGTTGTCCGGCACACGATCCGGCATGGTCTGGACGCTGGCGAGTCTGGCTGCGATTACCGCCTTTGCCTGGGCTCGGGAAATCGGCATCGTTCTTCCGAACGAGCTTTCGCCGGCGGGCTTGCGATTCCTGCAGTTCAGCGGCCTGTTGGGCATCGTCTGCTGCGTATTCTTACTCGTATTCGTGTTGCGTGATGCTGAGAATCGCGCCCGCGAGGCTTTGCAGATGGCACTGACGCGCGCCGAAGCCGCCGACCGAGCCAAGAGCGAATTCCTGGCCAACGTCAGCCACGAGATCCGCACGCCGATGACGGCGATTCTGGGCTACTCCGAAGTGCTGGCCGCCGAGCAGTGTCCCGCGGCCATCTCGCGCAGCGAAGCTTTGGAAACGATCCGCCGCAACGGCGAACACCTGCTGCAGATCATTGGCGACATTCTGGATTTCTCCAAGATCGAAGCCGGACGCTTTTCGGTCGAGAAGGTCGACTGTTCGCCCGTGGAACTGGTGCGCGAGATCGTGCAATTGATGCGCATCCGCGCCGCCGAGAAGGGGCTCACGCTGTCGCTCGAGTTCTGCGGGCCGATGCCGCGCACGATCCACACCGATCCAACTCGATTGAAGCAAATCTTGATCAACCTCGTTGGTAATGCTCTCAAGTTTACCGAGTCGGGAGGCGTGGCCGTGGTCGTATCGCTGCAGGAGCCGCGACAGGGAGATCCATCTTCGCGGGCGAAGCTTGAAGTGGCAGTAAGCGACACGGGGATCGGCATGACGGACGGTCAAATGGAAAGCGTTTTCGAGCCGTTTGCACAGGCGGATTCCTCGACCGCGCGCAGCTACGGCGGCACGGGGCTCGGTCTGGCCATCTGTCGCGGCCTGGCCGAGATGCTCGGCGGTGACGTCACTGTTGCCAAGCGCGCCGCAGGCGGCAGCGTCTTCCGGGCGACCGTCGACGCGGGATCCCTCGAAGGCGTACCGCGCGCATGCGTCGACGATCCCGCCGACGCAAAGTCAGTGCCCGGTTCCGCGACCTCGCGCGATGCCTTACAGCTTTCCTGCCGCGTACTGCTGGCCGAAGACGGGCCCGACAACCAGCGGTTGATTTCCTACCTGCTCGAAAAAGCCGGAGCCGAAGTGACCGTGGTCGATAACGGACAGAGCACGATCGAGCGGGCGCTGGAAGCCCAGGCTGCCGGCCGTCCGTTCGCCGTGATCCTGGTCGATATCCAGATGCCACAGGTCGACGGGTACGAGGCAACGGCGCGACTACGGGCCGCCGGCTACACGCTGCCGATCGTTGCGCTGACTGCGCACGCCGGAAGCGGCGACCGCGAGCGCTGTCTGGCAGCCGGCTGCGACGACTATGCCACCAAGCCTATTCGCCGCACGGCGCTGCTTGATGTCGTGGCCCGGCACTGCGGCGCTTCCTGCAAGGTCGGTGGCTGCTGCCCGCAGACAGACGGGGCGCAGCCGGAGACTGTGCACAGCGGACCCCAAATCCGGTGGTCGTAGTGACCTAGGCGGACTGCTTCCGCTCGCTCTGGGGCGGTCTGGCCAATTGGCCGCTGCGCGCGTTGAAGCCCGCGTGCCGGTAGGTCATAATTTTCCCGCGGGAATCGTTTGATTTGCCGCTCGAGTGGCCACCAACCCAAGGCGTGAAAATGACAGCAAGACACCCGATGTTCCTTTTGTGCGCCGCACTTGTGTGCGGCCTCGCGATCCACGCGGCACCTCCGTCGGCCAATGGCGAAGAGAGCGAAAAGCCAGGCGAGTGGCGCCATTACGGTGGGGACCAGGGGAGCACGAAGTACTCGCCGCTCGACGAGATCAACGCCGACAACGTCGGCGAGTTGGAGATCGCCTG
Source organism: Planctomycetota bacterium (assembly GCA_003389325.1). Lineage (GTDB taxonomy): Bacteria > Planctomycetota > Planctomycetia > Pirellulales > PALSA-1355 > LB-PLM-3. The sequence continues at coordinate 45,945 of QQVE01000059.1, read as the reverse complement.
GACCTGGGACTCGCCCGATATTCCAATCCAGGAAAACAATCGCCGGCTGTTTTCGTTTGCCCACGAGTACACGCCGCTGGCGATTAACGGCACACTGTACACGAGCACTTCACTGGCTCAGGTGGCGGCCATCGACGGTGCGACGGGTGAAACCCTTTGGGTCTTCAATCCCAAGTCGTACGAGGCCGGCCGCCCCACGAACCTCGGCTTCGTGCATCGCGGCATCGCCTACTGGGGCGACGGAGACGACGAGCGGATCTTCCTGGGAGCCCACGATGGATTCCTCTACGCCGGCGACGCCAAGACCGGCAAGGGCATCAGCGAGTTTGGCGAAGGCGGCCGCGTCAACGTGGCCGAGGGCATTCCCTATGCCGACGCGCCGCGCAACTTCACGATCACTTCGCCGCCGGTCGTTTGCCAAGGCGTCGTGGTATGTGGCTCGGGTATCTCCGACGGCCCGCAACGCAAGGAAGCCCCGCGAGGCGACATTAAGGCTTACGACGCCCGCACCGGCAAGCTGCTGTGGACCTTCCACACCGTCCCACAGGAAGGCGAGTTTGGCAACGACACGTGGAAAGACGGCTCCTGGAAGTACACGGGTAACACCAACGTCTGGACGCTGATGAGCGCCGACGAGGATCTGGGATACGTTTACCTGCCACTTAGCACGCCCACCAACGACTGGTACGGCGGACATCGCCTGGGCGACAACCTGTTCGCCGAGTCGCTGGTGTGCGTCGAGGCCAAGACCGGCAAGCGCGTGTGGCACTTTCAGACCGTGCACCACGGCCTGTGGGACTACGATCTGCCCGCGGCGCCGGTGTTGTGCGACATTACCGTCGACGGGAACCCGGTCAAAGCCGTAGCTCAAATCACGAAGACCGGCTTCACGTTCGTCTTCGACCGCGCCAATGGCAAGCCCGTATGGCCGATCGAAGAGCGCGAAGTTCCGCAGACCGACGTACCCGGCGAAGTGACTTCGCCGACGCAGCCGTTCCCAACCAAGCCCGCTCCCTACGAGCTGCAGGGCGCCACCGAAGAGAACCTGATCGACTTCACGCCCGAGCTGCTTTCCGAGGCCAAGGAGATCCTCAATAAGTACAAGCACGGCCCGCTGTTCACGCCACCTTCCGAGCAGGGCACCGTGAATCTGCCGGGCTGGGCCGGCGGTGCCAACTGGTGGGGCGCGGCGTTCGACCCGGAAACGTCGATGTTCTACATTCCCTCGATCTCGGCCCCCATTTCCGTCCAACTGACCAAGCCGGATCCGGCCCGATCGAATTTGAATTATGTCCGCGGCGGCGGGGCCTTCGGCCAGCCGGTGCGCGGGCCGCAGGGGCTGCCGCTGTTCAAGCCGCCCTGGGGACGCGTGACGGCCATCGACCTTGACACGGGCGACCACGCCTGGATGATTCCCCACGGCGACGGGCCGCGCGAACAAGTCAGCAAGCTGGTGGGCCGCGACGTCGGACCGCTGGGTAGCGGCGGCGGCGGACCCGTGTTGACCAAGACGCTCTTGTTCATCGGGCAGGGTGCCGGCGGCCGCGGCGGTCGCAGCGGCGGTGGTTCGAGCGTGCTGCGGGCATTCGACAAGACCAACGGCAAAGTGATCGCCGAGGCCGAGCTGCCCGCCGCCCCCAGCGGCACGCCCATGACCTACATGGCCGGCGGCAAGCAATACATCGTGCTGGCCACGATGGACCGCAAGCTGGTCGCCCTGGCCTTGCCTGACAAATAACCACGTAAGGAGAACGCAATGCTTCGTTTTCGATTCGCGATTCTCGGCGGGCTGCTGCTGCTGCTAGTGGCTGCCCGGGCGCAAGCGCAGCTTCCGCCCGACGCCGTGATTCTGGAGAAGGTAAAGATTCCCGAAAAGCAGAAGTCGGTCGACCTCTGCCCGGTGTATCTCGAGCCGTCGGACCCCGAACTGCCGACCTGGGAGTACGAGGGCGTCAAGTATCGCGGCAGCAAGCCGGACGCCAAGGACAAGTTCATGAAGGATCCGGACAAGTACGCCAAGGCTGCCGAGAAGCAGCGGTTCATGAACAACTTCATGCAGGCCATGAGCACGATCTGGTGCCCGGTGACCGATGAAGTAACCCCCGGCGGCATGACCCAGTGGAAGCGCTTGGGCTACACCTGGGAAAGCTGCTGCACCTTCTGCGACGAGAGCTACCAGGAAGACGACTTCAAGCTGGCGCTCGAGAAGTTGAAAAAACGCGCAGCCAAGACCTACGAGCTCGTGGGTGCCAAGTACACTGAGGGCGCCAAAAGTCCGGTGGAAGGCGCCATCAAAGAGCCCGAGCCGTGATCCGCCTTGGCCTGCCACATCTTGCAATCATCCTGCTGGGCATCTGCGCCCTGGTGGCGCCATGCGCTGCCGCCGACCCTGCGCCACAGCGGCCGAACGTCCTGTTCCTGTTCGCTGACGATCTGTGCTTCGAGGCCGTGCGCGCGTTCGGCCACACGGACATCGACACGCCGAACCTCGATCGCCTGGCACGCCGCGGCACGACGTTCACGCACGCCTACAACATGGGCTCGTGGAGCGGCGCAGTGTGCGTGGCCAGCCGTACGATGCTGATCACCGGCCGCAGCCTGTGGAACGCACATGCGGTCTACGAGACGACCGGCCGGGAGCGCGAGGCTGGCCGGCTGTGGCCGCAACTGGTGTCGCAGCAGGGCTATGCCACGTACTTCACCGGCAAGTGGCACATCCGCGCCGATGCGGCGAAGGTGTTCGAGCACGCTCGCCACGTCCGCGGCGGCATGCCGCGCGACACGCCCGAGGGCTACAACCGCCCGCTGGCCGGCCAGCCCGACCCCTGGAGCCCGTACGATCGCCGCTTCGGCGGCTTCTGGCAGGGTGGAAAGCATTGGAGCGAAGTCGTGGCCGACGACGCGGTCGATTTTCTGGACGATGCACGCCAGGACGAGCGGCCGTTCTTCATGTACATCGCCTTCAACGCCGCGCACGACCCGCGCCAGTCGCCGCGGGAGTTCGTTGAGCGCTATCCGCTTTCGCGGATCGAAGTTCCTGAGAACTTTCTCGAGGAGTACCCCTACAAGGACGCAATCGGCTGTGGGCCGAAGCTGCGCGACGAAAAGCTGGGCCCGTTCCCGCGCACGCCGCACGCGGTGCAGGTGCATCGTCAGGAATACTACGCCCTGATCACGCACATGGACGCCCAGATCGGCCGCATCCTCGATGAGCTGGATGCCACCGGGCAAGCGGAACATACCTGGATCTTCTTCACCGCCGATCACGGGCTGGCCGTTGGCCACCACGGGCTGTTCGGCAAGCAGAACATGTACGAGCACAGCCTGCGCGTGCCGTTCATTGTCAGCGGGCCCGGCGTGCCCGAGGACAAGCGGATCGATGCGTCGATCTATTTGCAGGACGTGATGCCCACGGTGCTCACGCTAGCCGGGGCTGAAGTGCCCGAGCACGTCGATTTTCACAGCCTGTTGCCGCTGCTGTCGGGCGAATCGTCGCCGGCGGATCGCGATACGATCTATGGAGCCTACCTGCAGTTGCAGCGGGCCGTGATCCACGACGGCTGGAAGCTGATCGCCTATCCGCAGGCCGGCCGCCTGCGCTTGTATCACGTGGCCGAGGACCCCGGCGAGAGAGAAGACCTGGCCGATGATCCGGCGCAGACCGACCGCGTTGCCGACCTGTTTGCCCGGTTGCAAGCGCAGCAGCAGGAACTGGGCGATTCGCTCGATCTTGCGGCAGCCTTCGAGGACGTGGTGGGAACGGACGCAAAGAAGTAGCGTCGTCGGGTGCCGCGACGGGCTACAGCGCGTCGGTGGTTTCGCCGCCCTTGCGAGTGGCTAGTGCCCGCCAAACGCGCAACTCGATGTCGTCGGTGATAAACCGCACGCTGCCGTCGCAGAACATCACGTTCACGCCACCCTGATGGGAGCTGCGTGCCGAGAGAAACCCTTGCTGCTGGGCGAGGTTCATGCAGTCCCACTGTGGCGGATTGGGCGGGTACTTGTGGTTGTAGAGCGTATTGCCGTAGTTGCCAAGGATCCATTTGGCGCCGCGGGCCTCGTACCACGTGCCGTTGCTCGGCTGCTGGCAGTTGGTTTCGCTCACCGGATGCGCGCTGGTCAGTTCCAGGATGTAGGTCCCGCCTTGGCCGGGCGCTAGCGTCGTGATCTCGAGCCCGGGCCCCAGCATTCGTTCGCTGAAGGCAATCGTGTGCGACGAGCCGTCGAGGATATGCCTCATGCCGATCGCCGACTCCTTGTAGAATACGCCGTCGCCGGGGCTGACTGTGCCGGCATTTTCGACGGCGCTGCCCGAGCAGGCGACGTAGTTCGTGGCGCCGTAGTCCGAGCCCGGCACGCGCCCGCCGGCGATGGCATCGCTGGGGCATTGCAGCACCGGCACGGGGTTCGAGGCGGCCGGCCGGTTCTCCATGCCGGTGTAGAACACGCCCGCGATGAACAGCGGTGTCGGCGATTTATCGAAGTAGATCTGCTCTTCGATCGAACCCTCTTCAACGTAGGGCAGCAAGTAGGCCTGTGCGCTGAAGGCCTTCGGCACCGGTCCCCCGCGCCCTGCAGGGAAATGTCCGTGCGACTCGTGGAAGTGTTGCAGGGCGATGCCCAATTGCCGCAGGTTGTTCACGCACGACGTGCGGCGGCTCGCCTCGCGGGCCGATTGGATGGCCGGCAACAACAGCGACATCAGCACGCCCACGATCGCGATCACGACCAAGAGTTCGACGAGCGTAAACGCCGGGCGCTTGCCGCAGGAGTGCCGATCGCGCGTTGGCCGAGCCGACTTCATGAAACCGCCTGAAGGTTCGCGATTCGTGTGCGTGTGTGGCACACGGCTACGCCGCGGGCTCCATTCTCGCATTCCGCGGCGCGAGAGTCACTTCTTCTGGCCCTTGTTCGCCCGTTTTCGCGGCTTCTTGCCTGGAATGTACGTTTCACCCGTGAAATCGGGGTTCGGCGAGGGCATTTTCGCGTTCACGCTGTCTCGCCAGGCATGCAACTGCTCGCGGAGTTGCCGAGCCTTCTCGGGCTGGGCCGAGGCTAGATCGTGCTGCTCTTCCAGGTCGTCGGCCAGGTTGTACAGCTCGACCTGATTGTCCTCGAAAAATTCGATCAGCTTCCAGTCGCCCTGTCGCACGGCGCTGCCGGGACGACCCCCCTGGTTGCCGTAGTGCGGGTAGTGCCAGTACAGCGGCCGGGGCTCCAGTGGGCCGGCCTGCTTGAGTAGCGGCACAATGTTCACGCCGTCGCGGTGCCATTCGGGCTGCTGTTCCAGCCCGCACATGGCCAGCACGGTGGGAAAGTAGTCGGTCGAGGTGACCGCCTCGTCGCAGGTCGAGCCCGGCTCGACGACGCCTGGCCACCGCACGATAAGCGGCACCCGCAGCCCGCCTTCGTAGAGCCAACCCTTGCCGGCCCGCAGGGGAGTATTCGCGGTGGGCGAGCCTTCGGAAGTCGACAGCCCACCGTTGTCGCTGGTGAAGATCACGATCGTGCGCTCGCGCAGGTTCAACGCGTCGAGCTTGTCGAGCACGCGGCCGATGTTGGCGTCGATATCCTCCATCATCGCCGCATACACGGGGTGGTCCTGCACGCGGCGATCTTCGTTCGAATGCTCGGGGCGAAAGCGCGGGCCCTTGGGCGGCGGCAGTTGCTCGGCTTTCTCCTCGTACTTGGACTTGAGTTCCTGCTTAGCCAACAGCGGCGTATGCACCAGGTTGTGCGGCAGGTAGAGGAAGAACGGTTCGTCCCGGTGCCGCTCGATGAAGTCGAGCGCGGGGTCGGTCAGCCGATCGGCCCGATCGACGCTGCGAAAGCCGCGCCCGTTTGGCCCGCATCCCATCTCGTCGAAGCCTTGCGAATCGGGCAGGTAGCCGGCGCCGCCCAGGTGCCACTTGCCGAACATGCCGGTTGCGTAGCCGGCCTGCTTCATCGCCTCGGCGATGGTCACTTCTTCATGCGGCAGCTCGTGCTTGAACGGAGCAGGCTTGAGCTTGCCGTGCCGGTTGCCGGGGATGTAGTCGGTAATGTCCACTCGGGCCGGCCAGCGTCCGGTCATCAGTGCCGCGCGGGTCGGCGAGCACACGGGGCAAGCGGCATAGGCATTCGTGAACAGCATGCCCTCGCTGGCCAACTTGTCCAGCCGGGGCGTCTCGTAGAAGGACGAGCCGGTGCAACCCAAATCAGTCCAACCCATGTCGTCGGCCAGGATCAGAATGACGTTCGGCTTTTCGGCCGCGGCGGCTGTCGTTGCGCCAACAGAGACGATCAGTAGTGCCAGGATCGCACGCATAAGAGCTCTCGTTCTTGCTTAATCCTTAGCCGCCGCAGAGGCCGACCGGGGGTTCGCCAGGAAGTAGAAATGTCCGTCTTCGGCTCCGCCGACAAAGTCGGGCACGCCGTTGCCGTCGAAATCGACGACCGCCGGGCTCACGTCGTGGCCTTCGATGTTGCGCTTGGCGATCGAGCCGGCGTCGCGGAAGACCCACTTGCCGTCGCGCTCGCCAACTTGTTCGAGCAGATCGGCGTTGGCCGAGTTGAGCAGGAAATCGAACTTGTTGTCGCCCGTCCAGTCGACGACGCACAACTTACGCCGCCCACTGCGTCCGGCCTTGCCGGCGTTGAGCCTTAGCGGCTGCCCTTTCTCGTCGACGAATACGCGCTTTGGCGGCAGGAGAACCAGTTCGCCGTCTCGCTTCGCCCGCTCGAATAACGCCAGATAGCCCTCGACGTCGAGCATCGCTAGGTCGGGCAGCCCGTCGCCGGTGAAGTCGTAGACGGCCGGCGTGGTGCGCCATTGCGTGACCAATTCGCCGGGCTCGGGTTCCCACCAGGTCCACTCCGGCTTGGGCGGGGTGCCTGGCCACTGGACGTGCAACGGTTTGGCCGCAGCCAGTTTCGGATCGCTCCGCGTGCCGACGTTTTCGAGCCACCCGACGCGGCCCCAGATCGAGTTGAAGACGACATCGGGCAGTCCGTCGGTGTTCCAGTCGGCCACCGACAGCGTCGTGTACCCCCACTTGGCCTCGCAGGGGCCCTGGATGCTGCCGTTGGGACCGGCCATCACGCGAAACGTTTTGCCGCCCGCCTTCGACCGCCGCGGAGCGGCCCACTTGGGAGACGCGACGCCTGGCCCGCTCAAGTTCTCGAAGAATTCGATGTAGCCGGCCGTGTTGCCCGAGACGATGTCCGTGTCGCCGTCGCCGTCCCAGTCGCATCCCACGGGCGTGGCCAGTGCGCCGCACTTGAGCAGGTCGGCCTTCTGCTGAAAGTAGCGCGGCGGATGAAAACGCGGTGTGCCGTCGTCCTCCAGTCCGGCGTTTTCCACTAGCGCCACCCGGCCGTCCTCGTCGCCCACCACCAGGTCGAGCTTGCCGTCGCGATTCCAGTCAAAGGCGATCGGCACGATCATCTCCAGGTCCATCACCAGCGGGCTGCCTTCGGTTGTTTGCACTTTGCGGCCCGCGGCATATTCAGGCTGCTCGCGCGTGCCGGTGTTCTCAAAGTAGGTGAAGCTGTCGACGAACTCGCCGCACAGCAGGTCGAGGTCGCCGTCGCCGTCGAAGTCGGCGAAGTTGGGCGTTGGGCAACCGAACGTGTCGACCGGCTCGCCGGCCGCGTGAACGAGCTTGGGTTCGGCGTACTTCGGCTTGGAGTTGGTGCCGGTGTTTCGCAGCCAGTAGACCACACCGTGCAGCGGGCCATTGGTCCACTCGCCCTTCTCGTTCCAGGCGTCGTCCCAGCCGTAGTCGCTCCAGTCTTCGATGCCGGCCACCAGGTCGGTGCGCCCGTCGCCGTCGTAGTCGGCATAGCGCCACTCGCGATGACGGATCTTTCGCCGGGTGCCCGGCGCATCGCCCTCGGGGTTGTGAATCGTCTTGGGCGCCGGCAGCTCCACGCGGTTCTCCAGACCGGCGGTGGTAAAGTCCGGATACTCGTAGCCGGGCGAAAGCACGCGCAACTTACCGTCGACGTAGCTGGGGAGCACGTAGTGCACCGTGCGGCTCAAGCGGCGCGGCGGTTCGAAGGCAGGGAGCGGGTTCTCGGCCGTGTCGCCGGTGGTGTTTTCGAACAGCCACACGCCGTTGAACGGTTTGTCCGGACACGAAACGATCAGGTCGTAGTCGCCATCGTCGTCGGCGTCGCACGGTACGGGCCAGGCCCACAGCCCGACGCCGAGATCGACGATCAGGCCGGGATGGTTGTACTCGAGGGGACGCAGATCGTCGTCGGCAGGCGAAAGGCTGGTTGCGGCGAGAAACGCCGCGGCGACCGCCAGCATCCGCCGGCAGCGCTTGTGCGAGGGTTGGATCATAGGGCTCTCCTTGCCTCGAAAGTAGCAACGGGACATGCCCCGGGCAAGTCAGCGGCACGTCGGGCGCAAAAACGTCACGGGTCGGGGCGCGCCGTGGCCGTTGGCTCCGGGCAAAACGGCACGGTGAAACGATGACACTGGGTTTGCCCGGATTCATCGTCCCGGAGCCAACGGCCACGGCGCGCGTGATCCCTCGCCCGCCCGTACACCTTTCCAGCAGTTGTCCCCCGCCGCAACACACAATTAAGATAGAACCCATCCCCACCGCGATTCGCATCCACAGGCGAAATCTCATGCTCCGCTTGGCCCTATCCGCCGCGCTTGCCCTGCTGTTTGGGGGCGAAGGCGAACCGAAACCGACCGACGCCGCGCCAGCAACGGTCGCCGCGGCACCATTTCCACCGCCGGAAATGAATCCTCCCCGCACCGACGTCGAGCCGTTTCGCTATCGCGACGTGGGCAAAAAGATCCCCAACTATACGCCCGGCGAAAAGTGGGGCGAGCAGGGCGAACCGCACAGCCAGATGCAGGAGCCGCTTTCGCCGGAAGAGTCGCTCAAGCACATGGTCGTGCCGCGCGGATTTCACGTCGAGCTGTTCGCCGCCGAACCCGACCTGGGTGGAAAGCCCATCGCCATCGCCTGGGACGAGCGTGGGCGCCTGTGGGTGGCCGAAACCTACGACTATCCCAACGAGCTGCAACCCCAGGGCGAGGGCCGCGATCGCATCCGCATCTGTGAAGACACCGACGGCGACGGCCGCGCCGACAAGATCACCGTCTTTGCCGAGCAGCTAAGCATTCCAACCAGTCTCACCTTTGCCTCCGGCGGCGTCGTCGTGTTCGACGGCCGGCAAACGGTGTTTCTCAAAGACACCGACGGCGACGACGTGGCCGACGAGCGCACGGTGTTATTCGGCACGTGGGAGCAGGGAGACACGCACGGCGGCCCGAGCAACATGCGCTACGGGCTCGACAACTGGATCTGGGCCATGCAGGGCTACAACGACTCGAAGCTCGAAGTGGGAGGCCAGTCGCATCGCTTTCGCCAGGGCTTCTTTCGCTTTCGACCCGACGGCAGCCGGCTCGAGTTTCTACGGTCGACCGACAACAACACCTGGGGTTTGGGGATCAGCGAAGAAGGCCTGGTCTTCGGCTCGACGGCGAATCGTAACCCAAGCGTTCATATGCCGATCGCCAACCGGCACTACGAGCGCGTGCGCGGCTGGACGCCCCGGCTTGTGCTCGAGTCCATCGCCGACACGCACTTGTTTCAGCCCATCACGGACAACGTCCGCCAAGTCGATCACTTTGGCGGCTACACGGCCGGCGCCGGACACGCGCTCTACACGGCCCGCCGCTATCCACAGGAGTATTGGAACCGCACGGCCTTCGTGTGCGGACCCACCGGGCACCTGGTGGGTACCTTCGTACTGGAGCCCGAGGGCAGCGGCTTTCGTTCGACACTCCCATTCAACCTGCTGGCCAGCGACGACGAATGGACCGCACCGATCGCGGCCGACGTAGGACCCGACGGCAACGTGTGGGTCGTCGACTGGTACAACTACATCGTGCAGCACAACCCGACGCCCCGCGGCTTCGAGACGGGCAAGGGCCGGGCCTACGAAACCGATTTGCGCGACAAACTGCGCGGCCGCATCGTCCGCGTGGTATGCGACGAACCCAACCCTGCGGCGTCGGATTCCCCCGGCTCGCTGGCCGGTGCCACGCCCGGGAAGCTGGTGCAGACGCTTGCGCACACGAACCAATTCTGGCGCCGGCACGCGCAGCGATTGCTGGTCGAACGCGGACAGATCGACGTGCTGCCACAGTTGATCGCGCTGGTGGAAGATCGCAGCCGCGACGCGATCGGCCTGAACGTCGGCGCGATTCACGCCCTGTGGACCATGCACGGACTGGGAGCGCTCGACGGCGAGAACCAGGAGGCCCTCGCCGCGGTGCGCGCGGCCCTTGCTCATCCCTCCGACGGTGTCCGGCAAAACGCGGTACAGGTCTTGCCGCCCGGCGCCGATTCGGTCGAGACGATCCTGACAGCACGTTTGCTTGCTGATCCCAGTCCTCGAGTTCGTCTGGCCGCGCTGCTGGCGTTGGCCGACAATCCGGCGTCCTCGGGTGCGGGCCGCTACGTCGCCACGCTCTACCGCGATGACAGCAACATCGAGGACCGCTGGATTCGCGAGGCCATGATTTGTGCGGCGGCCGGCGACAGCGAGGGCTTCCTGCGAGCGCTACCGGATGAGAAGCCGCGCGAGGAGCTTGTCGAGGCGGCCTCGATCGTCGCCGAACATCGGGCTCGCACGGGGCCGCATCGTTCGATCCACTGGCTGGTTGAGCCGCTGGTTGCGATGGACGCCTCGCTGGCCGAGGCCGTGTTTGCCGGCCTGGCGCGCGGATGGCCCGACGACGTGCACCCCACGCTCATCAACAACGACGAGCAACAACTCGAGGCCCTGCTGCCGAGGCTTTCTCTGGCCGGCCGGGCGACGCTGGTGCAGTTGGCTACCGGTTGGAAGAGCCCGCGATTCAAACGCTACGCCGAGGAGCTGATCGCTTCGCTGCTTGAGCGCGTGGACGATGCGTCGTTGAGCGCCGACGAGCGGATTGCCGCGGCCAGACGGCTGGTGGCGTTTCGGCCCACGGATGCGGAGACCGCCGAGAAGCTGCTCGATCGGATCACGCCGCGGCTGGAGCCAGCGGTGGCGGCCGGCCTGCTCGAGGCGCTGACTGCCAGCCAGCTCGACTCGACCGGCGAAATGATCGCCGGCAAACTGTCGGCGCTGACCCCCGCCACGCGAGCCGCCGGCGTGCGGACGTTGCTGGCACGGCGGACCTGGGCTGCGGCGCTGATCGACGCCATCGAGGAAGCCAAGCTGGCGTGGACCGATCTCTCCCTGGATCAACAGCGTGCTCTGTCCGAGCATCCCGACCGGCGGCTACGCACGAGGGCGCAAGAGCTGCTTGCCCGCGGCGGCGTGCTACCCAATGCCGATCGCCGTAAGGTTCTTGAGGAGATGCTGCCGCTGGCCGATCGCTCGGGCGACGCCGAGCGGGGCAGGCAGGTGTTCAAGAAGCAGTGTGCCAAGTGCCACGTTCACGGCAGCGAGGGCACGCGCATCGGCCCCGATCTGACCGGCATCGCCGTGCATCCCAAACAGGAGTTGCTGGAGAACATTCTGGATCCCAGTCGCAGTGTGGAGGGCAACTATCGCGTTTTCACGTTGGCCACCGCCGACGGCCGGGTGCTCACCGGCCTGCTGGCCGCCGAATCAAAGACGGCCGTCGAGCTGTTCGACTCCGAGGGCAAACGGCACACTGTCGTCCGCGAGGATATCGAGGAGCTGGTCGCTTCGCCCAAGTCGCTGATGCCCGAAGGGTTTGAAAAGCAGATTCCGCCGGAGGAGCTGGTCGACTTGCTCGAGTTTCTGGCGGCGCGGGGCAAGTACTTGCCGCTACCGCTGGACAAGGTGGCCACGGCTACGAGCACGCGCGGAATGTTCTACGATCCGGCGTCTTCGCGCGAGCGGCTGGTGTTCGACGACTGGCAGCCCAAGGAGTTTGCCGGTGTGCCGTTTCAACTGGTCGACCCCGGCACCGACGGCACGGCCAACGTCGTGTTGCTGCGCGGTACTCGGGGGCTGACTTCCTCGATGCCGCGGTCAGTGAGCCTGCCGTGCAATGCGCCGGCGGCCGCGATTCATCTGTTGGGCGGCGTCAGCGGCTGGGGGCACCCACTGGGCGAAGCGGGATCCACGAGCTTGATCGTTCGCCTGCATTACGCCGACCGCCAGACGGAAGATCACGAGCTGAAAAACGGCGAACACCTGGCTGACTACATTCGCCGCGTGGACGTGCCGGGCTCGGAATTTGCCTTCGATCTCGATGGCCGCCAGCTTCGCTACCTGGCAATTCAGCCCAAGCGGTCGGAGACGATCGAGCGGATTGAGCTGGTCAAAGGCCCCGACGCGACGGCCCCCGTGGTGATGGCCGTCACGGTCGAGTTGCCGCCGCGTTAGGCGGGCGCGAGCGCAAAACTTGACTCGCGCACCGTGCGGCGGCTAGGATCGAGCGGGCACGACACGGCACAGGCTGAGGCGGCCTCCGTTCTCTCTACTTATCCTTCGCGAGGAGTCAGGCCGATGACGCGCTTCGTTCTTTGTTCCTGCATGGCCTTGGTAGCCGCACTAGCGCTGGCTCCCGCTTCGGCAGCCACGCCCGACGCCGCGAGCCCCTCGACCAACGTCCCGCAATTCCTGGCCGGCCGACTGCCCGACGAGTCGGGTCCGCTGCCGCCGGATCGCTGGAGCGCGTCGGAGAACGTGGCCTGGAAGGTCGACGTGCCGGGCCTAGCGTGGTCGTCGCCCATCGTGTGGGACGATCGCGTCTATCTCACCACCTGCATCAACAAGGGCAAGGAGCGGCCGCCGCGCAAGGGGCTGTACCTGGAAGACGTCGACGCCAACAAGTATCCCAAGCCCAAGGACGAGCACGAATGGCGCGTGATGTGTTACGACTTGAACTCGGGCGAAAAGCTGTGGGACCAACTGGCCCATGCGGCGATTCCGGCCAAGCCGCATCACATCAAGAACACGCTGGCCTCGGAAACGCCGGCCACCGACGGCGAGCGGATCTATGCCTACTTCGGCAACGTGGGGCTGTTTGTCTATGACATGGACGGCAAGCCGCTCTGGGCGCGGGAGTTCGAGCCGAGGAGCACGCAGTACGGCTGGGGGACGTCTATCTCGCCGATTCTGCATGAGGACCGCCTGTACATCGTCAACGACAACGAGGAAGAATCGTACGTGCTGGTGCTCGACAAAGTGACCGGCGAGGAGAAAATGCGGATCGACCGCGAGGGCGAAAAGACCAACTACGCCACGCCGTTCATCTGGGAGAACGATCAGCGCACGGAGTTGGTCACTTCCGGTATCGGCTGGGCCCGATCATACGATCTCGACGGCAACTTGTTGTGGAAGATCAAAGGTAAGTCGATCCTCGCCATCCCAACGCCGTTCGAGTACGACGGACTGCTGTACCTGATCGCCGGGCATGTGCTGTGGGGCGAAAACCCGATGTACGCCATTCGTCCCGGTGCCAGCGGCGACATTTCGCCGGCCAAAGGCGAAAGCGCCAACGACTTCGTCGTTTGGTCCCACGAAAAGAGCGGACCCTACCATCCCACGCCGATCATCTACGACGGCCTCCTGTACGTGCTGTACGACCGGGGCTTCATGGTGGCCTTCGACCCGAAGACGGGCGAAGAAGTCTACAGCCGCAAGCGGATTCCCAACGGCCGGGCGTTTACCAGCTCGCCGTGGGCGTACGGCGGGAAGCTGTTTTGCCTGAACGAAGACGGCGTGACGTTTGTCATCAAGGCCGGCTCCGATTTCGAGGTGCTGCACAAGAATGAACTGGCCGAAGACGACATGGGCATGGCGACGCCGGTCGTGGTGGGGGACAAGCGGCTGATCCGCACGGCGAAGCGGCTGTATTGCATCAGCCCGACGAGTGTGGCGGCGAAAGAGTAGGGCGGCGGGGCGAGTTCAATGCTTTTTCTCGTTAGTGCAAGACGCGCCGTCGCCGGTGGCTGCGGGCTAAACGGGTGAAGCGGCGTCCGCCCGCTCGCTATTCGCCGTGGGAGAGGGTGTAGTCGTTTTCTTCGAACACCTGGATCAGGGCGCCGTGGGTGTCGCGCGGGTGCAGGTAGAAGTGCTTCCATTGCGGGTTCTCTTTATTGGGCGAGAGCACGCGAAGGCCCTTGGACTCGAAGTACTGGATGGCCTCGTCGAGGTTCTGGACGCTGATCGAGAGGTGGTGATAGCCTTCGCCGTTCTTGGCGATGTAGCGGCCCACGCCGCCTTCCCCGGGGGTGATGGCCGCGACCAGCTCGACTTTCTTGCCGCCAAGCTTGAAAGTCGTCCACTGGAAGTTCTCCGCCTCGTTCGAGCCTACGTCGCGCATCGGCTCGCCGCCAAAGACGTCGACAAACAGCCGCCGCGCCGCTTCGAAGTCGGCCACGCCGATCGAGATATGATCCAGTCGCTTGAAGATGCTCATTCGGAATCCGGGGTTGAGGTTTCGGCATCGGCGTCCGCCGGCTGGGTGTCGGTGTCTGTTTCCGGCGCATCGACGGTAGGCAGGACGTAGGCGGCCATCTCGAGATGATTGCGCACGTAAATACGATCGCCCACCAGCACGGGCACATTCCACGTTTTGCCTTCAATGGCCTGAATGCGGCCCAATTCGTGATACTTTTCGGGCGTGGCCTCCACCAGCGCCAGCTCGCCCGCTTCGCCCAACACCAGGATCAAGTCGTCGCGGGCGAGTATCTGGCCGTGGCCGAACTGCCCGTCGCGGTCCTTCCACTGAAGCTTGCCGTCTTCCAGATCGAGACATACGAGAATGCTTTCGTCGATGCCGTACACGTAGCCATCATGCACGATCGGGCTGCAGTAGCCGCCCTTGAGCCGCCGGCTGGTCCACACGGGCTCGACCTTCCACTCGCCGTCGACCTGCTCGATGTTCAGTAGTGCCGTGCCGGTGGCCGATGTGATCACCACGCGGTTCTCGTCGACCACGAACGGCTGGGCGGCGTTGATGTCGAACTCGCTCTTCCAGGGAAAACGCCACAACTGGCTTGCGTCTTCGGGATCGAAGCCTGCCAGGCCGACGCCGTCGAAGATCAACAGTTGCTGCTGGCCGTCGAGCGTGACCAGCATTGGCGACGCATAGCCGGCCTTCGATTCGCCGCCGGCGAAACGCCGCTTTCCGTCGGCCAGATCGTAAGCCACGATCGAGCGGCTGGCCTTGTCGCCTTTCTGATTGCCGGGATTGACCAGCACGACGTCGTCGTACACCAGCGGCGAACCGCTCATGCCCCAGTCGAGATTCTCGCACTCGTTTTCGTTAAGGATGTTGAACGACCACTGTCTCTTGCCATCGGCCATGTCCAGGCAACTCAGCACGCCGGTGGCACCCAAGGCGTAGATCCGGTCGGCGTGGAACTCGGGCGTTGCGCGTGGACCCACGCCCCCCAACGGCTCGCTGAACCGGGCCGGATACTTGTACACCCACAGCTCGCGGCCGGTTTCGGCGTCGTAGGCCACGATCGCTTCCTCGTCGCGACGTTGCTCGATCGTCACTAGCGCCGGTCCCACGACGACAAACGACGCGTAGCCTCCGCCGACCGGCTGCCGCCAAAGGACCTGGGGCGCGTTCTTCGACCAATCGCGCGCCAGCTTCGGGCCCTGGGACACGCCGTCGCGCTCGGGTCCGCGATACTGCAGCACATCGTAGGGGCCGATTTCCAGGCTCGTGAGGTTGGCCGTCTTCACCGTTTCGGCCTGCTTGTCCTGGCGGGCTCGATGTTCCTCAAGCAGGGCGGTGCGATCGGCCGTCCAGCGAAAGTCGAACGTGGGTTCCATGTCGCCGGAGAACTCGACGCGGCGAACGGACGCGACGAAGGCCACGATGCCGACAGCCACAAGCCCGGCGACGGCGAGACGCACGCGTCCGGGAATGCCGGCCATGAAAAAGAACCAGACGACCACGGCCAACAGCCCCACCATCGACGCGATGAAGCTCAGCAGGCGTCGCCCGCCGGTGTCGGTGTCGTAGTACTGCACCGCGATGATCGCCAGCAGCGACAAGAACAGGGCCGCGATCGGGAACCAGATGCGGCGTTTGGCAGATTTGGCGTCCCGCGTTGCTTCGGGTGCCGGATCGGATGGAACGTCGTTCATGGTCAAACCCCCCCCGCTCATGACCAGATGATTGCTCTTCACACACGGCGAACCACGTAGCAGTGTATCGCCTTGGCCGCGTGCGCGGCTAGCTAGCATTGAGAGTCGCCCGGCGTTTTTCGCCGAATCGGGCCAAGTGAAATTGCCTGACCCGCCGGATGCCGCTAGAACACGGCACCGCGAGCACGGAAGCCGCGGCCGACATCCCCCACGGGAGCCGTACCATGCGCTGGCTAATCGTATTTTGCATCGCGAGTTCCACCTGCCTGATGATGTGTGCCACGGCGCAGGCCTGGCTCAATCCGGAAGCCACGGTCGTCGCGGCGGACCAGATATTGCGCGACACGATGGCCATCCCCGCCAAGCGAATCCCCGCGTCGCTGTTGGCTCGGGCCGAGGGCGTGGCGATCATTCCCGACGTGGTGAAGATCGGCTTTGTCGCCGCCGTGCGACGCGGGCACGGTGTGTTAATGGTCCGCGATGCCAACCGGTCGTGGACCGTTCCCCAGTTCATCACGCTTACCGGCGGCAGCGTCGGTTGGCAGGCGGGCATTCAAGACACCGACGTCATCCTGGTGTTTATGACCAAGAAAAGCGTGGAAGGCATCTTCAACGGCCGCTTCACCATCGGCGCCGATGCTTCCGTGGCCGCGGGCCCCGTGGGGCGCAATGCCGCCGCGGCGACCGATGCCCGGCTGAAGGCCGAGATTCTGTCCTACTCGCGCAGCCGCGGGTTGTTCCTGGGCGTGTCGCTCGACGGGTCGGTACTCGAGATGGACGCGGCATCGCAAAGCCTCTATTACAACACGCCCGTTGGCCAGCCGCCGCAGCAAGTGCCTCCGTCGGCCATGAAGCTGCTCCAAGACCTCGTACAGGTGACCGACACGACCGTCGCCCCGCCACGGACCGAACAACCGAATGCCGAACCGCTTGCGCCCGTGGAGCCACCACCGCTCGAGCCGACGCCGACCGTTGCGCAGCCGGCGGTGCCGCAACCCACCGTGGGCACCATCCGCGATCAGTTGGCCTCCAGTGCACGTCAAATGTACGGAATCCTGGATCCACAATGGCGCCAGTTCCTGGCGCTGCCCCGAGCCGTGTTCGAAGGCAACCAACCGCCCCGGCTCGCGGACTTGCAGGCGGCGCTGGCGCAATATGACCGCGTCGTGCAATCGCCCAAGTACGAGGCCCTTTCCTCGCGGCCCGAATTCCAGAAGACGTATGCCATGCTGCGCGACTACGTCGAGCAGCTCACCCCTCGGGCCGACCCGCAATTGTCGCTTCCTGCTCCGCCGCCGCTGCAATAGCGGGCCAAGCTGCGAGAGAATCGTTGATCGCGCCGGGCCAGCGGCCCTTCATCAAAGCGGTGCGATCTGCTCAGATGAAAGCTCTCCTGGGAGCTTGCATGGATCTGAGCCAATTGATCGACGCGCTGTCCGACCCGGCCGCCTACCCCGCCAATCCGGCCGAGGTCGAGGTCGTGCAGACGCACATTTCGGTCGTGTTTCTCGCCGGCGAATGGGTCTACAAGATCAAGAAGCCGGTCCAGTTGGGATTTGTCGATTTCAGCACGATCGAGAAGCGGCGCTACTTCTGCGAAGAGGAAGTGCGGCTCAACGCGCGCCTTGCACCGGAAGTTTACTTGGGCGTAGTGCCGGTTGGAAACCAGGGCGGGAAAGTGCAGGTCGAGGCCGACAGCCAGGCTGTCGAATGGGCCGTCAAGATGCGCCGACTGCCCGAGGAGGCGACGCTCGAAAGTCGGTTGGCGCGGGGCGAAGTCGACGATGCACTGATGGCCGACGTGGCCCGCCGCATCGCCGAGTTTCACGCCCAAGCCGAGGCCGGCGAGCGGATTGCCGCGTTCGGCCGGTTCGACGTCGTGGCCGGCAACGCTCGCGACAACTTCGAGCAATCGCGCGATCACATCGGTCAGACGATCAGCGCAGCGGTTTTCGATCGCCTGCGGGCGCGGACCGACGAAGTGCTGTCGGACCAGCGCGCGCTGATCGAGAACCGTGCGCGGCGCGGCGTGCCGCGCGATACGCATGGCGATTTGCGGCTCGACCACGTGTACGTCGTGGAAGAGAATGCGGCGTCGAGAAGGCTGTTGATCATCGACTGCGTTGAGTTCAACGAGGGCTTTCGCTATGCCGACCCGGTTTCCGACGTGGCGTTTCTGGCGATGGACCTGAAGTACGCCGGGCGACGCGATCTGGCCCGGGCATTCTCCGACGCTTACTTCGATGCCTCGGGCGACGGCGAAGGTCGGGCGCTACTATCCTTCTATACCGCCTACCGCGCCGCCGTGCGCGGCAAGGTCGAAGGCTTGAAGCAGGCCGAGCCCGAAGTACCCGAGGAGGACCGCGCTTTGGCCCGGGTGCGGGCGCGCGGTTACTGGTTGCTGGCGTTGGGGGAATTGGAGCCGCCGGAGCGCAGGCCTTGTTTGGTACTCGTGGCGGGCCTGCCCGGCAGTGGCAAGTCGACGCTGGCAGCGGCACTCAATCGTCACGGTGACTACCACGTGGTTCGGTCCGATGTGGTGCGCAAAGAGCTTGCTGGCCTGCCCGCCGAGGCCACGGCCGCCGGGGCGTTCGGCACCGGCATCTACTCACCCGAGTGGAGTGAGCGCACCTACGGCGAGTGCCTGCGCCGGGCCGAAGCACGTCTATTCGAGGGGCAGCGCGTCATCCTCGATGCCAGCTTCCGGGAAGAGTCGCACCGCGCCGCGTTCCTTGAGGCGGCGCGGAGGTGGAACGTGCCGGCGGTGCTCTTGGTCTGCCATGCCGAGCCGGAAACGATTCGCTCGCGGCTCGCTGCGCGCTCCGGCGACGTTTCTGACGCCGACTGGTCGATCCACCAGGCAGCGGCCCGTGCATGGGAGCCGCTGAGTTCCAACACGAAGGCTGCCACGCGCATCATTCCTAGCGAAGGCGCTCTAAAGCACACGCAGCAATGTGCCCTGACCGCGTTGCGCGCGTTCGACATTGAGCGCTAAACGCAAACGGTTGCCACCAGACAGCATGCCATGCTGTCAGCCTTCCCGGTAGCTGCCCCGCCGGTAGTCCAGTAAAGCCTGGAAGGCCTTGTCGTCGTGGCAGAGTTTTCCGGTTTGGCAGACTCTGCTGCGTCTATCGATTAAACGCGCGTTGCAGCCGTTATTACCCGAATACTTGCCAGGGAGAGGTTACGAACTCGGCAACTCCGTCACGAGCGTTGAAGTCGCCTGGTTCACCGCAAACTTGCCAAACTTACAGCGTGAGACGGTCCATGCGCCATTTCTTGTCGAAGCCCGCCGTCGGCTTGGGAGCCGTGCTGTTGTTGTTGGGAACCTGTGCCGGCGTACATGCGCAGGGAAGCCCGCCGACAGCCGGGGCGCCTGCGCCGGTCATCGTGCAGCAGGCGACCTCCGCGATGCCCGCTACGTACACCCCGCCGGCCTATCCGCCAGCGCAGCGCTTCGAGGAGGTGCGTACGTCGTTCAGTGAACCGTCAAGCCTGGCCGATCCCCATGCGCCTGCTTCGTCGTTCTACGCTGCGCCACGGCAGCAGCGACGGGTCTCTGCCGCGCCGCAGCAGACGCGATCGCGACCAGCAGGAACTCAGCCAGCACTTCAGCCAGCCGCGCGGCCTCAGATGCAGCCGCGACCGGTTCAGCCGCAGTCAACACCGCCGCAGTCAACGCCGGCGCAATCCCCGCAGCCGCAACCGGCCCGATTCGCACAGACGCCGGCAGTGCCGCAGCAACAACTCGCGCAGCAACGACGGGCCAACCCGCCGGCGACGCAACCGGTCCCCGGACACGATCCGTTGAAGCTCAAGCAGCGATTCGGCAACTCGATGTTGTTCAACAAGCCGCTGCAGCAACTGCTGCCGCAACGCGTGCCGCCCACGACGATCGTCTTGCAGCAGGTGCAGCCGATACCACTGCAGGCCGCACCTGCGGCGGACGAGCAGGCTGGGTTGCCGCAAGCGCCGCCTCCGCCGACGCTGGCCGCGGGCGGACCTTCGTCGCGTCGTGCGGCTGCGCCGGCTGTGATGCCCAGCGCCCAGACACCGCCGAGTCCATTGCCGGCGGCACCGCAGGGAACGCAGATCGCTCAGATTCCCGGGGGTCTTCCACAGGGAGCTGTCGTCGTATTCATGCCGCAGGGATGGCAGCCGCAGGGTGTCGCGCCGCAATTCGCGCCCCGCGAGGTCAGTCGCGAGGTGCCGTCGGACTTCTGGCCCGCTCCGAAGCGCAACCCGTTCGGCAACGCCGATCGCGGCGTGTTCAGTTGGTCGGAGATTCTCAACTGGGATGACGAGAACGATGCTTCGCGGCCGAAGGGATCGTCGCGCGCCCTGTTCGCCGTTTCCAAGCCCGAGAGCAAGACGTCATCGCAGCCAGGCGCGGGCAACTCGTCGTCGCGGGCTCTTTTTGCCAGCTCGAGCAGCACCCAAAAGGAAGCGCCCAGTGCGTCGCAAGTCAAAAGCGGTTCGCGGGCCTTGCTTTCGGTGCTGACCGCGTCGAACTCGAACACGTCAGGAAAGCAAAAGTCGAAGGCGCTGTTCACGATTCGCCCCGCCGACGAGTTGGCCCAGATGCAAGCAAATGGGGGCCAGGCCACGACGGGCGAGACACGGGACGAAGAGCCGACCGCGGCCGCCCCGCAGTTGGTCGAAGCGCCGCGTCCTCCCCAGCCTCCGACGGTCCAGGAAACCACGTCGCGGGAAGCGGCCACTTCGACACGTCCCACGACCAGCCGCCTGAAGAACCGCACGGCGTCCGAATCGAAGCCGGCACCCCGCAGCGAGGCACGTCACACCAAGTGGCGGGCCAAAGGCGCTCCGCGCGAAATGTCGCTGGCCGAAGAATCCGAAGCGACGCCCGCCGAGACGCAGGTCGTCGCGCATACCGAGCCTGCGGAAACGAGGCAGACCGCGGAGCCCGTGCCCGCGTCCAGTGCCGCCTCGCGTGCGACCACTGCCGATCGCCCGACTCCGGCCTCGCGGCAACCGACGCCCGCCCGGCAGCCTGCGCCATCCAGCCCGAACGGTGCCTCGTCCAGCTCCAGCGAAGAGCCCACCGGCACCAAGGCACTCTTATCCAGAGAACTGCTGTCGGGCAAAACGCAAAGAACCACGACCGCCGACGAGACCGCTCAACAGGAAACGCCAACCCCGGCCAAAGGCCGGCCGCTCGACGAGGAGGAGCAAGAAGACGTGCAACTCGTTGCCGCCGTTGAGCCGGTTCCACAGTCGACCGGGCGCCAGAAGGCGCTGCTGCCGAGTCTCAAGCCCGGGAAAATGGCTGCCGAGTTATTCGCCGGGCGCAGCGATGCCGCCGAGACCCGCACGGCTCGCCACACTGCCAATGCGGAACCGGCACCGACTCCCGTGGATGATGTGTCTTCTCGCTCGACCCAGTCTTACTACGCTCCGTCGGCCCAGCCTCAGCCGGCCGCGTCGACATCGGGCAATCGCGCCTCGGCGCCCGCACGACCGCAATACGCCGACCCTCGTCAACAGAGCCTGGCCCATCCCGATGCGATGCGGGGGACGCGCGGCGTGGGTTTCCGGCCGTACACTGTTCCGCAGATGCGTGAACAAACGCAGCATTCTGCGCCTCCGCCGGCACCTGAACAGGAGCCGGTCCGCCCAGCCCGTCGCATCCTTGCTCCGCTGGCCAAGCCGCTGTCGGCGCTGGGCGAGCTGACCAAGCTGCCGTCCTTTATGACGGATGCCATCCAGCGCGATAAGACACCGCTGACCACGCCCACGTACGACGATCCGCAGGCGGCACAAGTTGCTCGTCGGCGAAGCGCTCAAGCTGCTGTGGCAGCCAGTTCGCCGCCGAGCTACCAGCCACCGCAGGTCAGCGAGCCCGACGCATACTACGCCGACGTGGCGGCTGGTCCGACCGATGGGCCCTCGAGCCGACGCCGCCAGCAGGACGCCCCCGCGCCATCTACGCCGGCCCGCACGCACCAGCGGCACAGTGGCACGCGTATCACGCAGACTGCCGTTCCCACTCGGGCACAGGTGCAGCAAGCGGATTCGCAACCTTCTTTTTCGACGCCCAGCGGCTCGCCGCCACCGCCGGTGCTAGGGAATACCGCTCCGAATCCTGCTCCGGCCCGCGCCGAGGACTGGCAAGAGCCGCAGCTCGGGGTCGACATCTCCGCTCCCTCACACGCAGAACAACCGCAACCGGCCCGTGCCACGCAACCGACGGCGGCCACGCTGTTGGCCGAGCCCGAGGGCGACGGCGCGGTTGTGCGTGACGAAACTCCCTCTGAGCCGGCATTCCATCTGCCGGAGCCGATGAAGATCGAGAAGCCCAACGGCAAGACGGTCAAGGTGTACTCCGGGGCCGCCTTGCGCCAGGCCGCCGAGCAACGCCAGGCCGCACTGCAACAGAGTTCGGGCCGGCGGCAAGTCGCACACCAGGGTCCCGCTGCCGAGGCCTCGCAACCGTAAGACCCGCTGCGCATTGAAGCGGAGCGGCGGCCCCCGGGTACGTCGCTCACGCTTCCGTCGGCCCGCTTCCGCTTGCGTCCGATCCCGCCGACGGCGGCGGAAGGTACCCAGCGGCCGGCGACTGCGCGGCGCGGGTCTCTGAAACGAGCGGCAAACGCACCTCGAACCGCGTGCCGCGGTTGGGCGTGGACGTGAAGCCGATCGTGCCGCGATGGGCCTCGACCAGGCTCTTGCAGATGGCCAGCCCCAAGCCGTAGCCGCCCAGCGCCCGGCTGCGCGCTTTGTCCGCGCGAAAGAAGCGTTCGAACACCTTGCCCTGATCCTCGCGTGGAATGCCGCAGCCGGTGTCCTCGACCGAAAGCACGGCACTGCCGTTCTCGCGGGCCAGCGCCACACGCACGTGGCCGCCCGCGGGCGTATAACGCAGCGCGTTCGACAGCAGGTTGCTCGACACGCGCGCCAGCAGCGTCGCGTCTCCGCTCACGGCGGCCGGCTGGTCAAGCTGGGCCGATAGCGCGATACCGGCGGCCTCAGCTTGCGGGCGATATTGGTCCACCACGTCTTCGATCACGCCGGTCCAGTCGACGTGGGAAAACTGAGCATCGAGCCGCCCGGCGTCGGAGCGCGCCAACACCAGCAACCCATCGACAAGCGTTGCCATCCGCGACGTGGCTTTCAGGCAGGCGGAGAGCGTCTCGCGATACTCTTCGGCCGAACGCGGCTTCGAAAGAGCCAACTCGGCATGGGCGCGAATGACCGCCAGCGGCGTGCGCAGCTCGTGCGACGCGTCGGAAGTGAAACGCGACTGTCGTTCGAAGGCAGCCTCCAGCCGCGCGAACGTATTGTTGAGCACTGTGGCCAGTCCATAGAGCTCCTGATCGATGCCGGTGGTTTCGATGCGCCGCGTCAGGTTCGTGGCCGAGATTTCCGAGGCGGTGTTTGAGATGGCCGCGATCGGCTGCGCAATGCTGCGCGAAATAAACCATGCGCCGGCCAGACCCACGGCCAACACAATCAGCCCGCTACCGGCAATCTGCCAGGCAAAGGTGCGCAATTCTCCCAGCTCGCGCCCGGCTGGTTTGCCGACCAGGATCAGCGTGCCGCGCGGTCCCAGCAAGAGCGACTCGCGCAAGTCGGCTCGCCAGCGGAATCCCGGCGGATCACCCGCACCCTGAAGAAAACGTATGGGCCGTTCGACTGGCTCGGGCCGCGCTGATTCGGCCAGCACGCTCCCGTCGGCCCGCCAGACGACAAAGTACGGGGCGTCGTGGGCCGGCTCGCGAGGATCGTCCAAGAGTGAACCGGGCAGCTCGGTCAGCGCTTGTAAACGCTCGGCCGGCGGGCCGCTGAAGGGACGGTCAGTCGGTCCGCCGGGCGGACCCGGCGGGCGGCGCGGAGGGCCGAATTCGCGGCGCGCCCGCCGACCATCGGGCGCATCTCCCGGCGGCGGTCGTCCGAAACGATCGTCTTCGGGGCGCCTGGGGGCGTCGAACCCGCGCTCGCGGGACGGCCGCCTCTCGAGCTCGTGAGGAGGTAGTCCGCGGACCGTGGCTGCCAGGTACGTGGCTCCCGCTTCGAGGCGAGCATCAATCGCCCGCAACCGATCCTGGCGGACCTGGAAATACAATGCTCCGGCAAAGCCCCCGACGGCCACGACCAGCACCAGTGCATACCACAACAGCAGGCGGACGCGAATCGACTTGCCGGGACCGGCGAACTTCATCGGTGCAGACCTCGCCCTAGTAGCACGGCGTTACGATGCATCGATGATGTACCCCAGGCCGCGTCGGGTCTCGATAAAATCCTTGCCCAGCTTGCGGCGGATATTCGAGACGTGCACGTCCAGCAGATTCGACAGCGAGTCCTCGTTCTCGTCGAACAGGTGATCGTACATCTGGGTGCGCGTAACGACTTCGCCGCGATGCAGCGCCAACAGCTCGACCAGCCCATACTCGCGGGCCGTCAGTGCCACCGCCTTTCCATTCTGCGATACCGAGCGACTGCGGACGTCGATCACCACATCGCCGATTTCGATCGCCGAGTTCGCCTGGCCGTTGGACCGGCGGATCAAGGCCCGCAGCCGGGCGAACAGCTCGGCCAATTGAAAGGGTTTTACCAGATAGTCGTCCGCGCCGCCGTCGAGTCCGCGCACGCGGTCGTCCAGCGCGTCGCGCGCGGTGAGAACTAGCACGGGCGTTTTCTTGTCGCGGCGCAGCGTTTCGAGCAGTTGCCAGCCGTCGATCTTGGGAAGCATCAGATCGAGCACCAGCGCGTCGTAGTTCCAACTCTGCGCGCGAAACAGCCCCTCCTCGCCGTCGGCCGCGGCATCGACGGCGTAGCCCTCTTCGCGTAGAGCCTGCACCAGCACGCCGAGGAGTTCCGTTTCGTCTTCAATCACGAGCACGCGCATGAATCAGCCACGAAGGAGAGGAGCGTTTCGAGGCGTCGTGCCGCCCGGCTCCTATTGTAGTAAGCGACACTTGCGCCGGCACAAGACGCAGATGACCCGGGCTGCCGGCCGGGCGAATTCTCTCGGACGCGCCGCTAAACACATCATTCGCACCGACCGGCTGGCCCAGAGACAACGGGCGACCAAGTCGCCCCTAGTCGTCGCCACGCGGAGGGCGCGGCCCGCGCGGTCCGTCTGGCGGACCAAAGGATGCGTCGGGAGGCCCCCCCGGACCACCGAAGCGATCCCCGCGCCGACCAGCGGGCCCCTCGGGTCTGCCCGGTCCGCGACGTAGCATCTCGCCGAGCTGAGCGAATTGCTCCTCGGTGAGAATCTCTTTCACTCTGGTCTTCACTTCGGCTTCCAGGGCCGCGAGCTTGTCCATCTGCTCCTCGCTCAAGTCGAGGCGGCGCTCCGCTCCCGGAGGCAAAACTCTCGGGCCGCGGGCTTCGCCTTCCGGTGGACCACGCCTGGGGCCACGTGCATCTCCGCGGCCGCGCCCCTCGGGCGGACCAAACGCGCGATCGCCGCGGCGACCGCGCGGGCCATCCTCCCGCGGGCCGAACGCGTCATCGCCCGGAGGGCCGAAATCGCCGCGCGGCGGGCGGGGCGGACGCAGTTCGTCTTGGCTGAGCGTGCCGTCGTCGTTTTCGTCGAGCGCTAGGAGTGCTTCGGCCGCCTTCTCGATCTCTTCTTTCGAAAGCGATCCGTCGCGATCTGCATCCAGCGCGTGCATCACCGGATGCGGCGGCGGGCCCATCGGCCGACCCTGCGGACCGCCGCGCCGTGGGGGGCCGTCCGGTGGTCCCGGCGGCTGCGCGAGAACCGGTGCGGCGACGAGGGCCGCGCCCAACAACGTCAATCCTGCCAACTTCGTCTTCATTTGATAAGCCCTTTCCTTTGTTGAGTAACGCTCCGTCTTGCCGAGTGCAATGGCCCGCTCGCCCTAGACAAGCCTGGGGCTCGCGAGTCTGCCTGTACCATAGCCGGGCATACCTGAAGCGAAGATGAAGCCGGTGCGGAGACAAATTCCCCGATGGCGCATGCGCGTCAGCGTACTAAGATCGCGTTCCCGCCAGGAGTTACGGCTCACTCGGCAGGCAATGCCTGCGGTGCTGCCACTGGCTTTGCCGAGGGATGATAGTCGCCCCAGCGTCGCGACAACTCCAGAAAGTTGCTCATGAACGGTCCATCGCTTGAGTGTCCGATGTGGCCGTAGATTGCGCACTTGGGATCGTCCGGGTCGCGGCAGTGCGGGCAATCCCAGGGCCGTTCGGTGCCGACAGTCGATGCAGAAGTGACGCCACGGGCCGCTACGCCAGAATCTCGTGGATCACGTGGCCGTGAACGTCGGTCAGCCGGCGATCGAGCCCGTTGTGGCGGAAGGTAAGCTGCTCGTGATCGAGCCCCAGCAGGTGCAGGATCGTAGCGTTGAGATCGTGCACCGAAAGCACGTTTTCCACCGCCTTGAAACCCAGCTCGTCGGTCACGCCGTGGCTCACGCCCGGCTTGATGCCGGCTCCGCCCAGCCAGGCAGTGAAGCCTTGCGGGTTGTGGTCGCGCCCCTGGGCACCTTTTTGGAACATGGGCATGCGGCCGAACTCGGTACACCACACTACGAGCGTATCTTCGAGCAGGCCGCGCTGCTTGAGGTCCTTGAACAGCGCCGCAGCCGGCTGGTCGAGAATCTCGCCGTGCACGTCGTATTGCTTGCGCAGCTTCGAGTGACCGTCCCAGTTGAGCTCGCCGCCGCTGGCGTAAGCGCCGTTGAACAACTGCACGAACCGCACTCCGCTTTCGATCAGCCGCCGGGCCAGGATGCAGTTGCGCGCGAACGACGCCTTCGTTTCGTTCTTCGAATCGGCGCCGTACATCGACACGATGTGGGCCGGCTCGGTCGACAAGTCGTTGATCTCGGGCACCGAAAGCTGCATGCGGGCGGCCAACTCGTAGCTGGCAATCCGCGCCGCCAGGTTGCTGTCGCCGGGGTGCCGCCCGAGATGCTCGTCGTTGATCATCTTCAGCAACGACCGGGCCGCGTCGTCGCCTTCGGCAGTCACTCCCTCAGGCCGCACCAGGTTGCGAATCGGCTGGCTGGTGTTGAACGGCGTGCCCTGAAACACGGCCGGCAGGAAACCAGGTCCCCAATTATTCACGCTCGCCTGCGGCACGCCGCGCGGGTCGGGAATGGCCACGAAGGCCGGCAGGTCCTGGTTTTCGGTACCCAGTGCGTAGGTGACCCAGGCACCGATGCTGGGAAAGCCGTCGAGCACGAAGCCGGTGGAAAGGAAGTTTTCGGCCGGGCCGTGCGTGTTCGACTTGCTGGTGAGCGTGTGAACGAAGGCAATGTCGTCGACCAACTCGGCCTGGTGCTTGACCAGGTCGGAGACCATCTTGCCGCACTCGCCGTAAGGCCGAAACTCGTACTGCGGGCGAGCCAGGTTGCCGCTGGGCCCTTGAAACGTCACCGGCGGCCCGCCGGCCAGAGGCTTGCCGTCCTGCTTGATAAGTCCCGGCTTGTAGTCCCAGGTTTCCAACTGGCTGCACGCCCCGGCACAGAAGATCACCAACACGTTCTTGGCCTTGGCCGCGTAGTGCGGCAGGCGCGGGGCGTGCGGGTGCGCCGGGTCGATCTGCGGTGCACCTGCAGCCAACAGCCGATCATCGGCCAGCAGGCTGGCCAGGGCCACGGCACTCAAGCCCGTGCTCGTCTGGCCCAGGAAGTCGCGGCGGTTGAGCAGGCCGCGGCCGGCGTGCGAGAGCGGATTGTGCGGGAGTCGAGGCATGGAGGGCTCAGGGCAGGAACAGGAATTCGTTGCTGTTGAAGATGACCCGGCACAGCGTGGGCAGCCCGTGCTCGCGGACCACGGCCAGCGACGCTGCCGCTTCCGACTCGCTCGGCTTGCGCGAGAGCGCCAGCCGATACACCGCATCGATCTGGTCGACCGGCCGGTCGCCGGCCTCGCTTTGAGCCCGGCGTGCAAAGGCTGCCGCCTGTTCGGCCACGAAGGGGCTATTGAACAGGTTGAGCGCCTGGATGGCCGTGGTGGAAATGCCGCGTTGGGGCATCGCCTGGCCCGCATCGGGACAATCGAACGCACCGAACACGGGCACGGGCTCCATGCGGATCTTGTGGGCGTAGATCATGCGCCGCAGCTCGGCCGCGGTGAACTCTTCGACCGGCGGAAAGCCGCTCAGGCCGCCGCGGGTCTTGAAGAAGTTGAACCCCGGCCCACCCATTTGCAGGTGGAGCGTTCCGCTGATGGCCAACATGCTGTCGCGAATGGCCTCGCCCTCGAGCCGGCGCGAGGGAAACCGCCACAGCAGGCGACAGTCTGCGTCGGCCTTCGCGGCGGCCGGATCGATGCGGTTGGATTGACGATAGGTTTCTGACAGCAGGATCATTCGCTGCATGCGCTTTACCGACCAGCCGCCCCGGATGAACTCGGCGGCCAGGTAGTCCAACAGCTCGGGGTGCGACGGCCGCGCGCCGTTGATGCCAAAGTCGCTCGAGGTCTCGACCAACCCCCGGCCGAAGTGATATTGCCACAGGCGATTGACCATCACCCGCGCCGTGAGCGGGTTCTCCGGGCTGGCGATCCAGCGGGCCAGTGCCACGCGGCGCTCCTGCTCCGACGCGTCGTTGGGCAACGCGTCGGTTCCCAGCACGGCCGGGACGCGCGGGCCGACGCGATCTTCCTTCTGCTCCGGATTGCCGCGGTTGAGCACAAAGGTCTTGTCCGGCGGGCGAAACTTGCCGGCGTAGACCAGCGCCGGCTCTTCCAACTTTTCTTTCTTGTCTTCGAGCCGGGTCAATCGCTCGACTAGGGCCGCTACATCGTCCGACGACCCGGGCGGCTGCGCGCGTGCGAGTGCCAGGACGTCGTCGTGCGGCGTATTCAACGGAAGACGATCGTCCGAATTGGCTACGCGCGTCCACCCGCTGCCGTCCATCGAGGTTTCGATCGTGTAGCGCACCGGCAAGCGATCTTCGTAATCGCCTTCGCGGTCGCGGCCCCAGACGATGCGATCGATCGTCGCCGGCTCGGCGAACGCGAGCTGGACCCAGCCGCCCCCTTTTTCATTCGAGATCCAGCTACGCTCGTTGCCGTACTGTCCGTCGTTGATGTGCTTCAACTGATGCCGGCCGGTCGTCGAGTAGTCGCCCGAGGACGACGCCTGCGTGCCCAGTTCGGCCAGCGCGACGTTTCTTGGTTCGGGGTCGACCGTGTAGACCTCGAGCTCGTCGATGCACGGCTCGTGCCGGTTGTCGTCGATCGTTTCCAGCGTCGTGAAGCGCACGAATCGGGCGGTGGTGGGCGCGATGCGCTCGACGTTTCGTTCCGGATCGGCGGGGGCGCGTAGACGCGGCAGCGACGTGTTGCCGGCGGCCAGTTCGGTGTTCGCGGCCTCCTGCAAGACGATGGCATCGGCCGTGATCGCCGTGCCCGTCTCGCCGCCCCGCAGCACAACTCGCGTCGACGGCTGCCAATCGCACACGCCGGCATCGTGCAGGCCGCTCCAAAGCGGCTTCTTTTCCGAGGCACCTTCGGTCTGACCGGCGAAGTAGTACTGATCGGCTCGGGCGATCTCGCGCTGATCGTCCTTCGTCTGCAAGTCGCCGTCGGCATCGAGCACGTAGCGGGCATCGCGCGTGTGGGCGCCGCTCCCATGCATGCCCCACGAGATCCATAGATGGAATCGCCCGGCCACGCCGGGGTTCCAGGTGAACGTGTCGGTGCCCGGAGTGTTGGTCCACCACGTGTAGCGGCCTCCGCTCAGGTTGCCCAGCCGTTCTCGCGAGCCTTCGTCGTCGCGATAGCCGCGCGCGCGGCCCTGGGGGTTCTTTCCGTGGCCGTTTTTCTCGACGAGCGACGTAACGCGCGTCGGGTCTTCGTCGTCGATGATCAGGGTGCGGCCCGCGAACGCCGGTGGCTCAAACTCTCGCAAGCGGCCTTGCAGCGATTTGATTTTCGGCGTCAACGCCGCGGCTTGCGCGAGTCGCTCTTGCCGCGCGGGGTCGTCCATCTCACGATCGCCGTACTCGACCCCCGCGAAGAACGCTTGCAAGCTGTAGTAGTCTTCCTGCGTGATCGGATCGAACTTGTGATCGTGGCAGCGGGCGCAGCCGATCGTGATGCCCAGAAAGCTCGCGCCAGTGCCGACGATCACTTCGTCGAGCGCGTCCTGCCGGGCCTGCCGCTTCGATTCTTCGTCGGCGCCAATTTGCCCCGGCAACAGGGCAGCGGCCGCCACCAGGAACCCAGTGGCTGCGTCGTGTCCGACCGTATCGCCGGCCAATTGCTCGAAGACGAACCGGTCGTAGGGCTTGTCTTCGTTGAACGCCCGAATGACGTAGTCGCGATAGGGCCAAGCGTTTTCGCGAGGCGTGTTCACCTCGTAGCCGTGCGTGTCGGCATACCGCACCACGTCGAGCCAGTGCTGCGCCCAGCGCTCGCCGTAGCGCGGGCTGGCCAGCACGTGCTCGACCAGACGCGACCAGGCGTCGGGACGCTCGTCGTTGACGAAAGCTTCCACCTCTTCGGGTGTCGGCGGTAGCCCGAGCATGTCGAGATAGAGCCGCCGCGCGAGCGTGACGCGGTCGGCCGGCGGAGCGTGTTGGAGCTTGGCCTGGTGCAGGTGGTTGCGGACGAAGCGATCGATGGCCGTGGCCCCGGCCGCAGCCGGTGCTCCCGGTAGTGATACTTCGTCCAGCGGCTGATACGCCCAGTGCTCGCGGGGATCCTGGGGCACCGGTTCATCGTCGGGCGATGGCGCTCCGGCTGCGATCCAGTTGCGCAGGCGGTCGACCTGGGCTTTGGTGAGCGGTTCGCCCTCGGGCGGCATGCGATACGAGTCGTCCTCGGCCCCGACGCGCTCGATCAGGTAGCTGGTGTCCGGATCGCCGGGCGTGACGACCTCGCCGCTGTCGCCACCGCGGCGCACCAGCGCCCCGTTGTCGAGCCGCAGACCGGCCTCTTGCTTGAGCGCCCCGTGGCAGGCCCAGCACTTGGCCTTCAGCAGCGGGCGAATGTCGTGCTCGTAGTCGACGCCGGACGCAATCGACGGACGCACAAACAGGGCTGCGACAACCAGCGTGCCGGCGGTTGCCATTCGCATTGTCGACCGGTGAGTCATGGGGAGGGTACGGGCCATTGCCGGCCCGCTCGATCACCGTGGGCAGGGACCAACCACCCTCCAGTTTCGCCGAATTCGGCCCGCGAGTCCACCTGGAGGACCCCATCGATCCTGACCAATCGTCCCTATTTGCGTCCCAGCTTTTCGACGCTTTCTTCCACCGTGGGCTCGCCTTCAACGTAGCCCAGCGATTTTAGGAAGCGATCGGCGTCGGTGAGCGTGGCGACGAACATCTTGTTGCCGCGGCGGCCGAAATTGAAAAAGCCGTGCCCTTCCTCCTCGTACGAGTGCAACTCGCAGCGATTGCCGGCCTGTTGCATGGCCTCGGCAAACGCTTCGACCGTATCGTGGGCTACGGTCCTGTCTTCGGTGCCGTGGAAGATGGCCGTGGGGGGCGTGTCTGCTGCGATGTGATGATAGGGCGACATCGCCTGCGGCTCGGCCCCCATCCGCTCGATGCGGCTGACCAGCCGCTCGGGGTCGAGCTCAACCGCATCGGTCGGTGCCAGAATCACCGCCGGATTGAACAGCAGCATTGCATTGGGGCGCGAGCTGATCGACGCGTCTTCGTTGGGCTCGTCGAAATCGGGCAGCGTGCCGGTCGAGGCGGCCAGGTGACCGCCGGCCGAGCCGCCGGCGGCGGCGATGCGGTTAGGATCGACCCCCAAACGTTCGGCGTTCGCCCGGATCCAGCGGACGGCGCTCTTGGCATCGCGCACGCAGTCGACGGCTTTCACGCCGTGGCGACTCGACACGCGATAGTCAGCGGCCATCGCCACCATGCCGCGCGAGGCGAGATACTTGCAGTGCGGGCCGAATTGCCGCGGCGAACCGCTGCGCCAACCGCCACCAAAAAAGAACACGATCGCCGGACGGGGGTCCTGCTTATCCAGGTTCTCAGGCTCGAAGATGTAGATCTTCAGCTTGGTATCGCCGACGGTCTTGTAGACCTCAGCGCGCGCGTCGCTCAGGCCGGGCAGGGCGGCCCTTCGGTTCTGCCGCTTTGGCGTCTCCTGAGCCACGGCCCACGAATTCAGCGACAACAGCAACAGCGCGGCAGTTACGGTTCGCATGGACCCTACTCCCGAAGAATGATTCCTCAAGCCGAAATCGACATCGCTCTAGCATACGCGCAGCAAGCGCGCGAAACCACCAGGCGAAGAAGGCTATGCCGAGTGAGAGGAATCCACCAGATAGGCAAGCCCGGTTTAGAGGGCCGCGGTTTCGGCCCGGGCGTGCCGGGTCACGGTAGGCAGTTCCGCCCAGGTGACGTCGATCCGCGTATGGAGCCGGGCGGCGATTTTCGCGAAGTCGTCGCGGCCTTCGATCAGCCGCGCGGCGACGTGGGGAAGCGCCAGGTCCTGCTGCTCGTAGCACAGCGTCAAGTCGGCATCGCTGTCGGTGAGAACCGTCGGCGGTGGATCGAGGCGCGCGTTCAACGCCCTGGCCAACTCCGACTCGGCGGAACTTGACGGCAGGATTGCCAACATGCGTTGGGCGCCGCCGCAGTTGCCGAACTTGGGCCTGGCGGCGTCAACCGCCTGAAGCAGACGGTCGTTCTGGGGCTCAGCGTCCGTGCCGCCGCTGAGGATCGCGTCGGCGATGGCGATGGAGCGCAGGGCTCGAAGCACTTCGGCGCGGGCGTCGCTGCGTAGTCGCTCGAGAGCTTCGTCGCGGCGAGCATCGGCCTGTTGGCATACGCCGCGCAAGCCTCCGGCCGTGGAAAAGTACTCGTCCTGGAACTTTCGATCGAGCATGTCGACCAGTTGCGGCATCTGCTGGCACAGCGCCTGGGCCACCGCCGAAGTGACCTGCTCTGCGAGCGAGGCATCTTGCGGCAGCTCTTCGTCCCAGGACGACGCTGCATCGAACTGCGACGACCATCCGCCCAGTTCGCGGAGCATGTCTTTGATGCCGTCGCCTGCGGCGCTCACGCCTGCTGCGATTATCCGCAACAGTTTGCTCAGCGATTGCAGCGTGAACTCCTGCGTGCGCATTCGTACAATCAGCAATAGCATGTCGTCGATGTCGGACGCCTGCTTCCGCTCGGCACGGCGTGCGAACAGGCCGCCCCGCGATTGGGCCGACTTGCCGGCCTCGAATAGCGTTTGTTCGAGCGAAGCCGCATTGTGTTGCGTGGTATGCAATTGCTCGACGCATTTCTCTTCCATCTCGCGCAGCCGCTTCGCGTACCACTCCTTGGCTTCGGCGGCGCCGCCGACACGCGTCTGTGGATCGTTGACCAGTTCCAGAATCCATTCGCGTATCGCATCGCCGCGCGTGCCGCCAAGTGGCTTGAGTTCTTGCTCGACCGCATTGCGCAACAGGAAGGCCTGCCGCGGCTGCAACTCTTCGTCGTTCAAAGGGGGCAACTCGAACAGGCGGCGAACGGCATCCACCATGGTCCTCGTGCGGACCGAGGCATGCGGCTGGCGCTGGCCGTCGACGCTGGCGCGCAGCCGGGCAAAGACCGCCTCGGCATCGCCGCCCAACTCGGCATCGACCAGCTTGGCCACCTCCTCGCGCAGCGACGCAAGGTCCAGGCCGATCGTTTCGGCATGCTGCTCGGCGCGGCTCGCGTAGTCGGCAGGCGAAGCGTCGTCGCCGGCCGTGCCGTGCACGAGCGTTGAGCGGAACGGCGCGTCGGAGTCGGCGGTGCCGTGCACGAGTGTTGCACAAAGCGGCGCGTCGTCCGCGCCGGTAGTGCGCCAACGTTCCACGACCTCGCGGCACAGTTGATGCGTGGCCAGGTCCGGCAGCGCACTTTGCATGCTGCCAACCGTGGCGGTCGAGAAGCTTCGCAGCGTGACGTGTTCCTCTTGTTCGGTTTCGGCCCGGCAGCGGTCCAGCGCGACGCTGGCGGGTGTCACGCTTGCCAGGTACAGGTACGCCGCCAGGGTGTCCGTGGCCTCGTCGAACTCCTGTTCGTTGAAGTCGCGTCCCAGATCGACAAAGTACACGTTTGGAAAGGGGCCGCCCGCGGCGCGGGGCGGCAGGCCGCTGGCCGCGTCGCCGGGATAGCTCGTCGTAGTGTAGTGCTGCAATTCGCCGAGACAGGCGTAGGCGTTGGCTGTGGCCAACTCGGCGCCAGCCGGGTTGCGGTCGGTCGAGTGAGCCAACACGCCGCACAATCCATCGTCGGGAAGGTTCAAGTCGGCCAGCACCTTGCGAACGGCATAGGCCACGTCGAGCACCATGCCGCCGCCGGTTCCGCCCGACACCGAGGCCACGACGAACACCCGCGGCGTCTCGCCGTCGAACGGTAGTCCGGTCGACTCGACTGATTGGGAGATGCTCTCGTCGCCGGTGATTCTGGTCAGCGCTTGCCGCAGCCGGTCGAGCACCTGGGGGGCATGATCGACGAAGGCCAAGCGCCCCAGCGGCCGACGGCCTTCGGTTTGCAGCGAGCGCGGAATATTGTACAGCCAGCGCCGGCTCAGCCACCGCAGCAAATCACGCGCGTCGCTCGTGTAGTCGTGCGCGTTGCGCAGCGAGACCGACAGCGTGGCATCGTCGCTCAGGCGGTCTTGCGGCGGCCCTTGTGTGGCCGCGTAGAGATTCTTGACGTCGGTATCCAACAACAGCATCTCGATCGCCGGCGGGTTGCCGGCGGGAGCGAAGCGATCGGAGAGCCGCCGCTGCAGTTGCTTGAGCGCCCGGGTGGCCGTGCCGCCAATGCCCACGAACAGCGTGGGACGCAGCCGGGTGTCGGTTTCGGTCAGTTCGAGTGGATCGAGCTGGGCCACGGCCTCGACCGCCGGCGCGGCGATGCACTGCGAATCGGAAAGGCCCTCGCCGTCGCTCCCCAGGATATGCGTCGTGCGTTCCACGCCGCGCGCGTCGGTCTTGGCCAGGTGCGAGCGGACCGAAGTGGTGTCGCTGAGCGACGGATCGCCGGGTCGATCGGGAATCTGCTCCACCCCGCGATTGGCCGCCAGCAGCGCGTCGACGAGCGACCGGCAATCTGGGAATCGTTGGTTCGGGTCCTTCGACAGCGCGCGGGCGATCACGCCCTGGTCGCACTTCGGCAGTGCCGAAAGCCGCGGGCTGGCGTGCAGGTGCTGCGTGGCCAGTTGCGCCGGCGTCCGGCCCGGGAAAGGCAGGCTGCCGACCAGCATCTCCTGGTACACGATGGCCAAGCTGTACTGGTCGCTGCGCTGGCTGGGGCGATCGTCGAACACCTCGGGCGCCGCGTAGATCGGCGTCAGCCCGCCCATCATCGAGGCCGTCACGTCGTGCAGGTCCTTCACCAGCCCGAAGTCGGCCACTTTCACGCGCCCGCCGACCAGCAGCAGGTTTTCGGGCTTGACGTCGAGGTGCTGCAGCGAGAACCGCTGGCTCATGTAGTCCAGCGCGTCGGCCGCGTCGCGCATGTAGTCCAGCAACTCGCCGCGACCGATGCCGTCGGCTCCTTCGGCGCGCACCTGCTCGAAGCGGTCCTTTAGGCTCATGTCGGCCAGTTCGGTGACGATGATCAACTGACCGTCGACCACCTCGAACCGTTCAAGCGAGAGCAGGAACGGGTGCCGCACTTCCTTGATGCGGTCCAATGCCTTCAACTCGCGTGCGGCGCGGGTGTCGTCGAAGTAGCCGTAGACGAACTTGATGGCCTTGGTCAGGCCGCCGGGGGCGTCGGCGCTCCACACCTCTCCGTAGCCGCCTACGCCGATGCGCGTCTTGACCGCGTACCCGGGTATCGGCTCGTTGGTCTTGGTGGGATGAAGCATGACGAGTTTAGTGGATGGCTTCGTGCACGCGTGCCGGCTGTCGCGACGCATGAATCAGCGAAGCGACCGTCTGCGGCGTGCCAATCAATTTGCCTTGGGCTAGCGTGCACCCCAGCTTCTGGCAAACCTCCAGTTCGGCCTCGGTGTCGATGCCGGTGGCGATCACAACGCAGTCGATGTCCTGGCTGGCGCGGACGATCAGTTGCACCTGACGCTGGCGATCGGTTCCCTTGTGAACGCTCTTGAACATCGAGGGGGCCAACTTCAGGTAGTCGGGGGCCACGTCCTTGTGCTCGCTGATCCGGGCCCGGCCGGAGGCGTAGCCGTCGTAGGCCACTTGGATTTGCACGTCGCGCAGGCAGGCCAACAGGGCCTTGAAGTCGGGCGTGTTCCGCACGGCGTTGTCGGGAATCTCGACGACCAACTGCCGGGAGCTGCCGACGAAGTTGCGAAGTTGGCAGAGATGGCTGATCAAACTGGGCTCGGCGCTTTCGGCGGCGGTAATGGCCAGCAGCAGCCGCCCGCCATGGGGCAGGCTCACCGACTCTTCGACTGCCAAACGGCGGAACAATTGCCGCAGCCGCTGACTGGCGCGGCATTCGACCGGGGGTACCAGTTGTTCGCAACGCGGATGCGCCTCGTCGTTGGCGCCGCTGGCCGCGTAGGCCTCGTAGCCGAAGACCTCGCCCCCGGCCAACTGCACGACCGGCTGGTAGAGCGTTCGCAGGCAGCGGTGGGTGACGACCTCGTGTGTGCGGCGCACCGAGAGAATCGTGTCCCACACGGCATTGCGATCGGCGTCCTCTTCCGAGTCGTTCATGATGTGGGTCACGGTCTGTCGGCGCGTGCCGCTGCCGGCGCAGAAAAACGTGTACTCGACGTCGGCGATTGCCAGCAGGTCGCCATCGGCCAGTGTGGCTTCCTCGATGCGCTGGCCGTTGAGAAACGTGCCGTTGGTGCTCTCCAGGTCGCGCACGCGATACTTGCGGCCGTGCCGCGAGATCACCGCGTGTTCGCGCGAGACTTGCGTCGAGTCGATCTGCAGATCCGATGAATCGTTGCGCCCGATCGTGAAGGGCAGCGACGCCAGAAACGTGACTTCGTTTTCGCCTTCGGGGAGTTCACGTTCCAAGCGGGCCGTCGCGACCTCGCTGTCGGGCATGACTTGCGTGCGCATATTTCGGTTTCCTCGGATGACCGCGAGCCCGCCGATGTGAATTCGGGCCCCGCATGTGCCGCCGATACGGATTCGCCTTGGAATCGCACTTAAACCATAGCTCAATCCGGCACGTTCTGTGGCCGTAAGCTAGATTGTCGATGGTTGTCCCTGCCCCAAAACCCATCTCTGCCATGCGGGACTTACAAGCGATGCACAGCAAGCCCGAAACGCATACGCTGAAGATTCTGGTCGTAACGGAAGATCGGGAGCTGCAGCGCCAGTTGTCACAATTCTTCGACCTGGTCGGCTACCATGTACTGCAGGCCGCCGAAAAGCACAGCGCCCTGGCCGCCGTGGCCGCCGAGTGCCCGCAAATCATGCTGATCGACGCCGATCTGGCCGTCAGCGGCGATTGGGAACTGTGCGGTTCGGCATCGCAGCGTCCCCAGGGCGGCCCGTTCAAGTTTCTGATGGTCGAAGAGCCCGACGAGAGCCAACTGCACGACGCGCTCGAAGGCGGCATCGACGATTTCCTGATCAAGCCGATCGCCTACGGCGAGCTGCTGTCGCGGCTCCGGGCCGCCGCTCGCGTGCTCGAATACGAGCGGCGCGTCGGCCAGCAGAGCCGGGTCGATCCGCTGACCGGCCTGCTCAGCCGCGCGGCGCTGGCCGGCCACCTGCGGCGACAATTGACCGAACACCAGGGCTCGGCTCCCCGCGTGGCTTGTGTCCTGCTGGATGTCGATTTCTTCGGCCGCGTGGGCAGGATGCACGGCGCGGCCGCCGCCGATGCCTTGCTGCAAGCCGTGGCTCAAGAGTTGAATCAGTTGCGGGTGGGATCCGAGGTGCTGGGGTGTCTGGGATCCGATCGCTTCTGCGCCATCCTGCCGGGCGCCAACGAGACGACGGCCGCCGAATGGGCCGAGACGGCCCGCAAGGGGATGTCGGCCGCGGAGTTCCGCCTGGGCGGCATTCCGTTTCCGATCACTGTCAGTTGCGGCGTGGCGGGGTGCGAGGGCGTGGAAACCGCCGAGCAAATCATCCAGCGCGCCGGCGAAGCCCTACAGTCGGCCAAGACCCTGGGCCGCAACTGCGTTGTGCAGTGGTCGCAGCGCGAGTCGAACGCCGAGCAGTTCCACGCTCCCGACAAGCTCTTTGAACGCACGGTGGTGCGCGACGTGATGACGCCCTGCACCGTCTTCCTGCGCCCGCACGAGCCGGTCGCCGAGGCGATCGATCTGCTCGACCGCACCCGGCTCGACGGCGTGCCGGTGGTCGACGCCAAAGGCAAATTGTTGGGGATCTGCGAACGAACGAGCCTCGCGGAAATCGCCGAGACAGACGACGCCCGCACGGTGCGCGAGGCGATGACCACCGACATCAAGAGCTTCGGCGAGGACGAAAGCCTGGCTGTGCTGATGGAGTACTTCACCGGTGAAGACGGCCCCCTGGTGGCGATCGTCGCCGACGGCCGGCCCGTGGGCTACGTCACCTGCAACAGCCTGGTGGCGCTGTCGCGTCCCGTGAAGCAAGAAAGCCTGGCCGCCGACGCCCGGTACAGCGACACCAGCGAGTTCTTGCTGGTGCCGGACGTTCGTCCGCTCGAGTGCGAGCCGGCTGTCTAGCAGTTTGATCGCGGGAACGTATTAGCCCGAAGCGCGAGCGAGGGTCTTCGGCTTGGCGGATCGCGCTCGGCCGCTATTCTTTGTTGATCACCACCGTGAAGTAGCTATCCACGACGCGGTCGAAGTATTCCGGCTTCATTTCCAGCGGCATGTCGTTGTAGGCACACAGGTTTCGCACCTGTCCCAGCAGGTCGCGGGGGTGGCAGCGCCGCATGGGCCGTTTGTTGCGATAGTGCTTTTCGACCAACT
Source organism: Planctomycetota bacterium (assembly GCA_003389325.1). Classification (GTDB taxonomy): domain Bacteria; phylum Planctomycetota; class Planctomycetia; order Pirellulales; family PALSA-1355; genus LB-PLM-3. Next base: position 7,053 of record QQVE01000059.1, on the reverse strand, counting down.
CATCGACCACGTCAGAGCGGTATTCGCAGCCGTAAGTGTTGCAGTACAACTCGAACAGTTTCTGGAACTCTGCCTCCCCCGGGTTGCCGATCTCGATCTTGTACGGAATCCGTCGCAAAAACGCCTCGTCCACCAGGTCGCTCGGCTCAAGGTTCGTCGAGAAAATAATCAGTTGTTCGAACGGCACCTGGAACTTCTTGCCCGTGGAAAGTGTGAGGTAGTCGAGCCTGTTTTCCAGCGGCACGATCCAGCGATTGAGCAATTCGGCCGGCTCGATCCGCTGGCGGCCGAAGTCGTCGACCAACAGGCAGCCGCAGTTGCTCTTCATCTGCAGCGGGGCTTCGCTCACGTTGGCCCGGGGGTCGTGCCGGATTTCCAGGCTGTCCATGGTCAGTTCTCCTCCGACCACGACCGTGGGACGACGGATTTTCACCCAGCGGCGGTCGTAGTTGGCCGCCCGCAGGATGCTGCCCTCGTTGGATTCGATCGCCTCGTGGTAGGCCGAGTCGAACAGCTTGATGATCTGGCCGTCTTCGATCAGGGCGTGCGGCAGCCAGATTTCCTGGCCGAAGCACATTGTGATTCGCTTGGCCAGCGTCGACTTGCCGTTGCCGGGATTGCCGTACAGAAACAGTCCGGCTCCCGAGTTGATTGCTGGGCCAAGCGTCTCGAACAGGTCGTGATCGACGCAAATGTCGGAAAAGGCCTTGCTGAGCTGATCCCGCTTGGGGGCCTCGGCGCGAATGGTTTGGGCCTCGACCGACAGCACGTAGTCGTCCACCGGAACCGGTGCCGGACCCACGTAGGCGCAGGCCTCGAGATACGTCTGCGCGCGGGCCCGGCCCTGCTCGGTCAGCGTGTAGCTGTAGTCGCCCAAGGCCGCCGAGCCGGTATGCACGATCAACTGCCGGGTGCGCAGATCCTTGTAGATGTCCTCCAGCGTCCCCAGCGGCAGGCACAAAAAGTCGGCCATGGCCCGACCGCTGCTCGTGCCCGCAATCGTCAAGTACTTGCAGATCAGCGCCTCGATGAGCGACGACGGCAATCCCGCATCCTCTAGCGAGCGCGGCTCGGCCGGGTGAAACGTGTCGTCCGACAAAAGCGTCGAAAGCAGGCTCTCGCGTGAGTCCTGGGTAGTGGAGGTCGACATAGCTCGTCTCCGCGTTGAACGGGGAATGCGGTTGAGGCCAGGCTGCGCGCAGGCGCTCACAGGGCCCTGTGCAAGTCTAGGTCACCGTGGAGACAAGAAAGTCAGGGATCGACGGAGCTAGCGGTCCAAACCCTCGGCCAGGATGCGTTCCAACTCGGGCCAGGCGGTGCGGTCGAGCACGTTGAGGGCCTTGATGTTGCACAACTGCTCGACGAGGTCGACCGCAGCGGTGGTGCTGGTGGCGCGGCCGGCCACCAGGTCGGGCTTCAGGTCGAACGACTTCATCACGCCCACTACCGCATAGGGATCCGAGGCACAGAGAATCGTACACGCGGTCTGACCGCGCACGTGCTCCACGGCGAGGTCGCCGTTGTACGGTTCCAGTGGCGAGGCGCCCGCTTCGGCCACGATGACGTCGACCCCGGCGGCAGCCGTGCGGGCGAGCAGATAGTCGATCGAAGGCTCGAAGTCCTCGCGGGGACACGACGTCGAGGGCAGTCCCGCGTCGACGAAATCGCACACGAACTGGGCGCCCGCGTCCCGCATGGTGAGGATATCGCGATACCGCCCGATGCCGGTGAACTTGATGCCGCCGACCTTGAGCCCGCGCGTTCGCAATAGCCGCACGACGACCCGGGCGGTCATGGTCTTGCCCGAACTCATCGAGGTGCCCACGATCAGCACGATCGGCACGCGGGGCATTTGTTCGGGCTTTGCAGGCACGAAATCGGCCATGCGGCAGGGTCGTCCGTCGCGGACGACGTGCCCGCGGTAGATGAGGCTCGTCAGCGGCGGAACCAGGGCACTCTTGCCGGTGCACCGTCCCAGCACGGCGGCGGACGTGAGCAGGTCGAAGCGAAGATCGGAGCCGACGGCCCGCCAATCGCCCACGGCCTCGAGGGTTGCCGAACGCTTGCCCAGCGCGCCGACGATCCAGTCGTTGGGCGCGATCCTGGCCATACGGCCGCAGGTGAGCTCCACCAATCCCTCGCCACCGATCTGCTCGACCTCAGCCGCCACGTAGTCTCCGCTCGACCATTTGTCGCGTGGCAAAGCTTCGAGTGCGAAGGGTTTCTCGTTGAGGTCCGAGATTCGCGCCAGGGAAGAGAAGAAATAGTTGGGCTGCATACCGGGCTACTCCTGACGAGATTTCCGCGCATCGTCGGCCAGCGGTGCCAGCAGCAGCATCGCCAACAGGGCCGAGCGGCTCACCATCGCGGAAACCTTGGTATGTTCGTGCGGCGCATGCGCGCCGTCGCCGACGCCGCCCAGGCCGTCGAGCGTCGCCGTGTATTGGCTCGTCGTGTTGCCGTCCGAGGCTCCGCCAACGGCCGCTTGTTCCAACTCGAGCCCGAGCTGCCGGCCCAACCCGTGCGCCAGGCGCCACAGCGCCTGATTCTGCGCGTTGGCTTCCATGGCCGGACGTCCAAAGCGCCCTTCGACTTCGACCTCGGTGCCTTCCATCGTGGGCCGCAGCGCGCGCAACGCTTGTTCAATTTCTTCGGCGTCGCTTTGATTCCGGACCCGCACGTCGGCCACGGCCCGGGCCTCGGGCGCGACGACGTTGGCTCCCAGACCGCCGTCGATGGTGCCGACGTTAACCGTGATGCCCCGGGCCGCGTCGTTGAGGGCAAACAACTGTTGCACCTGGTGCGATAGCTCGAGGATGGCGCTGGCGCCTTGCTCGGGGCTGATGCCCGCGTGGGCCGCCTTGCCGCGCACGACAACCGTGAAACGCCCCACCGCCTTGCGGGCCGTCTTCAGCTTGCCGTCGGTGTCGAAAGCCGGTTCGAGCACGAACGCCCGCGCGGCGTGCTCGGCAAACCGCCGTATCAGCGGCGTCGAGGCCGGGCTGCCCACCTCTTCATCGGCGTTGATCAGCACGACCGGCGTGGCGGGTGGCACGAGCTCGAGCGCCCGCAGCGCTGCCAATGCGAAAATCATTTGCACCAACCCCGCTTTCATGTCGAACACGCCGGGACCGCGCACGATAGCATCGTCGGCTTTCACGGGCATCCGGGCGAGCGTGCCACGCGGCCAAACCGTGTCGCAATGTCCCAGCAACAACTGAAACGCGGACCCGCGGTGCCGATGGCTCGGACGGGCGTAGAGCGTCGCGGCTCCCTTGGCGCGGGCCAAGAGACGCGTGTCGTAGTCGAGTTTCGCCAGTTCGTCGCTGAGGGCCGCTCGCACGTCGTCGAGCGCCGCCTGATCGCCGCTGGGCGATTCGATCCGCGCCAGCCGCTCCACCAGCGCCACCATCGCCTCGCGGCGGCCGTCAAGCCACTCGAACAATCGCGGTGCGGCGCTTGCGTCCATCGAACGACCACCGGTCACTTGGAGAACCCCTGCGGAAACGGAAAGGCGTGCGTCTGGCGAATCTCGGCGAAACGCCCCGGGCTGAGATAGGCCAGCAGCGGGTCCGCGTAGAGCTGCTCGTTTTCGTCGCGCTCGTCGCGGCGCAAGGCCGATTCCAGCGCCGCGGCGGCCGTGATCCGGCCGATGATCAGGCTATTGGAGCCGAATCCGTCGACGATCCGTTCCAACTCGCATTCGAGAAACAAGTAGCAGCCCTCGACCAGCACGCCGTCGACCTTCGAAGCACGAAACGTCGTGACGGCCTCGAGGGCGGGCTTGTCGCCATCGTCGCAACGCGGCGAAGCCGAGAGGCTGCCCAGTAGCACGCTGTCGGGCCGCGGATAGCTGACGGTGAACGCTTCGTTCCGTCGGACGTTGTGATACGTGGCGTGCCGCGGGGTGCAGACAAAGCAAAAGTAGTTCTGCCAACCCAGCGGCATGGCCATGTGCTTGGGCGCAACGTCGAACCGTCCGTCGGGTTCCTTGCTGGCTACGAGCACCAGCGGCGAAACCGTAAAAAAACGGTCCCAAATCGGCGCATCGGTCGAAATCGCGATGGGCTGTTGCGCGTGCGAACGCTCTGGCATGGGTTCCTCCCGTTGCTGCAATTGTATCTCACCTCGGACGGCCACGCAGCACCGCGACCATCGCCTGCGGGGCCGAAGCGCGCGATTGTGCCCCCTACGCGACTGCGAAGGTCGCGCGGAGTGTGCTATACTGCTCGCGCCGCGCTAACCGACGGCGCGCCGAAACGCCGGCCCCCGGAGCACTATGAGTCTGCTTGCCGAAATCACGCACGAGGAACAGCCCGGCTGGATCATGGGGCTGTTCGCGCTGGTGATGCTGCTCACCTACGTGGGCGTGGCTCACGAGCGGTTTCACAAGACCGTGGCGGCCCTGTTGGGGGCGGGTGTGCTGACAATTATGGGCGTGTCGCTGCACGTCTTCGACTACCCCGACATCTACGAGTTTCTCAAGCGCGACCTCAACGTCTTTGGCGTGATCATCGGCACCGGCATCCTGGTCGACGTCACGGGGCAGTCGGGGCTATTCCACTTTCTGAGCATGCTCATCGTGCGGGCCACGCGGGGCAGGGCGGCACTGTTGTTCTTTTCGGTGTGCGCGTTGTCGTTTGCTTTCGTGGCGGTGCTGACCATCGTGCCGGCCACCCTGATTCTTTGCTCGCTGGTGATGGTCATCTGCCGTTCGCTGAACTACAGCCCCAAGCCGTTTCTGCTGGCCGTGGCCATCTGCGCCAACAGCGGGGCGATCGTCACCTTTGCCAGCGGACTGCCGAACATCATGATCGGCACCGCCGCCGAAATTCCTTACGTACAGTTCTTGATGGTATCGGCCCCGTTTGCCGTATGGAGCCTCATCGTAGCGCTCGTGGTACTGCGGTTCCGGTTTCGCGGCGATCTACCCTGGCGGCAAAGCGAAGACGAGCGCCGTGCGCTGGCCGAGCGGATGGCCGAGTTCGACCCCTGGGCACTGGTCGAAAATCGCTGGGTGCTGGTGCGCAGCGCCGTGATCCTCGTGGCCACGGTGCTGGGTTTCGCCTTCGCCCAATTGCTGGGGCTGGGCATGGACTTCATCGCCATGGCCGGCGGCACCGCCGCTCTACTGTTTGCCGGCAAGTCGGTCGAGGACACGATCAACAAGGTGAACTGGACCGTCATCCTCTTCTTCATGGGCCTGTTTCTGATCATCGGCTGTGTCGAGTCGACTGGCTCGCTCGAGTGGCTGGCCCGGCAGGTCGTCGAACTTTCGCAAGGCAGTATCACGGCGCTGGTGGCACTATTGAGCGTCTTCTCGGCCGTGGCCAGTTCGATCGTCGACAACATTCCCGTGGCCGCAACGATGATTCCCATCGTGCGCAACATCAGCGACAGCGGGCTCCCGGCCGAGCCCTTGTGGTGGACCCTGGTACTGGCCTGCAACCTCGGCGGCAACGGGACGCCGATCGGATCGATTTCCTGCGTGATCGCGTTGTATACACTGAAGAAGGAGGCCGGCATCGACGTTGGGTGGGTCGAGTTCATTCGGCTCGGCGGCACCATCCTGGCGCTGCAAATCGTCTTTGCCATCGCTTACCTGGAACTGATGTACGCCTTCGACCTGCTGCCGAAATTGTAAAGGACTTGCACCATGGTCGAACCCAGCCAACGCGACGTCGATCGGGCTCTGAACACGTCGATGCAGATGTTCGAGCGCGTGCAGCTCGGCGAGGTGAGCGCGATCGAGCCGCGCCGCCCCACGCGCATCCTGTTGGCGCTCGATGGTTCCTCGCAGGACGACACCTCGACGGGCGTCGCCGCGGCGCTCGCCAAACGATCGAACCTGCAAGTCTCGGTGCTGGCCGCCTGTCCCGACAGCCAGCAGGCGGCCGACCGCGCGATCGGCCGCATCGGCTCGGGCAACGTGCTTCCCTCCCCGGGGGACGACGACGCTTTCGACCAGATTCTGGCCGCGGCCGAAAGCTCGCAGGCCGAGATGATCCTGCTGCCGTGCCCCTTCGGCCGCGACTTCGAGAAGATCGGCCCCGACAGCGCCGGCACGGTGATCGACGTCCTGATGGCCCGCTCGCCAGTGCCGCTGTTGGTTGTCCGAAAGCCGCACGAGATCGCCGGCACACCGTTTCAACACATCGCCTTGCCGCTGGTGGGCGAGAACCGCGCAGCACACGATGCCGCCGCCTGGGCCGCCGGCCTGGTCGCGCCGGGCGGCCGGATCGACTTGTTGCTCGTGCTCGAAGACGAGTTCCACGAACACGTCCTCAACCTGCTCGAGTCGATCGACCCGGACGCCAAAGCAACGCCCGAGGCCCTCTCGGCCGCATTGCGGAAGGCCCACGTACGGCTGCACCGCGCCCTGCAAAAGGCCGCCACGGCCGGCCACTTCGACTACAGCCTCCGCGTGGAGAAGGAGCCCGAGGCCACCGAGTTCTTGGATCAGCCGCTGGAGAGTCTGTCTCTGGTCGTCGGCGCCCTGGACCGCCCCGACCAGCTAACCGAGGGCTACGTGCACCACTGCGTCCGCTTCTCGCGCCAGCCCGTGCTGGTTGTGCCCTACGGCTGAGGCAGGCTAGGTGCCTCTGCTGCAAACTAGGGCGAAGCGCGAGCGAGGGTTTCTTGCGGTTAGATATCTATGCGAACACCCGCGCTTGCGCTTCGGGCTGGTGTAGCCCGGACCATGCGCGCCTGCTACGCCAGGATGTCGGTTACCACGTGGGCTTCGTCGACGCCGGTGAGCTTTTCGTTTCGTCGACGCCGGTGAGCTTTTCGTCGAAGCCGTTGCGGCGATAGGTGAGGCGATCGTAGTCCATGCCTAACAGATGCAGCACCGTGGCGTGCCAGTCGGCGACGCTCACGGGGTTCTCGGCCGCAGCAAAGCCCAGCTCGTCGGTACTGCCGTAGGTAAAGCCGGCTTTGACGCCGCCGCCGGCCATCCACCCGCACATGGCTCGCTTGTTGTGATCGCGTCCGGCATCGGCGGCGCTGGTGCCCGGCGGAAGCTGGGCGTTCGGCAGGCGCCCCATTTCGCCG
>QQVE01000002.1 GCA_003389325.1 Planctomycetota bacterium | reverse complement strand
TCACAATCGCCTTCCAGAGTTGGCCTTCCATATGTCGTCTCCTTTGGTGATGCTTGGGAACACGACTATGTTGAAGGCCAACTCCTTATAGCGCAACCCCTTCTGACACATGGCGCAAAAAGCTGGCAAGCGAGGGTCGCACGTCCACGCCAAACGCGGGTTCTGCAAGTCACACATCTTTGCGGCACCAACGATCCTCGCTCGCGCTTCGGGCTGGTGTATTTGTCTTCGGCCGTCGACTAGAATGGCCGGCACTTGGGCTCGCATTCATCTCTCGGAGGGTTGCCGCCGTGGTCCGCTCGCTTGCGCTCATCTGGTCGGTCGGTCTACTGCTGGTGTTGGGCTCGACGGCGCGGGCGGCGGAAAAGCCCAACGTCTTGTTCATCGCCGTCGACGACTTGAACCACTGGGTCGGCTATCTGCCGCGCAACCCGCAGACGATCACGCCGAACATCGACCGGCTGGCTGGGCGAGGCGTGTACTTCACGCGCAGCTACTGCGCCGCCCCGGCCTGCAATCCTTCGCGCGCGGCGCTGATGTCGGGCCTGCGCCCCTCGACCACCGGCGCCTACCACAACGACGACGATCCACGCCCGGCCATCTCGCGCGACCTGCCGCTGACCACCACGTTTCGCCGCGCGGGCTACTACTTGGCCGGAGCCGGCAAGATCTACCACGGCCGCTACGAGCGCAACGACGAGTGGGACGACTACCTCTCCAACTACGGCACCGATCCCGAGCCCACCGGCGACACGGGCGTCGGCGGCATCCGATTCGCGCCGCTCGACTGCGACGACGACGATCTGCGCGAGTGGAAGATCGTCGACTACGGCATCGAGCAACTGCAGAAGAAGCACGACAAGCCGTTCCTGCTCACCATCGGGCTGCACAAGCCCCACATGCCCTGGAACGTGCCGCAGAAGTACTTCGACATGCATCCGCTCGACGAGATCGAGCTGCCCAAGACCATCGACGCCGATCTGGACGACATCCCGCCGGCCGGCGTGGCGATGGCCAAGCCCGGGGGCGATCATCGCCGCATGCTCGAGTCGGGCCGCTGGAAGGAGGCGGTGCAAGCCTACCTGGCCGCGGTCACTTATGCCGATGCCATGATCGGCCGCCTGCTCGACGCGCTCGACCAAAGCGCGTACCGCGACAACACGATCATCGTCCTGTGGGGCGACCACGGCTGGCACCTCGGCGAAAAGGAACACTGGCGCAAGTTTGCTCTCTGGGAGGAGGCCACGCGAGCGCCGCTCATTTGGGTCGTGCCCGGCCTGACCAGCCCCGGTGTGTGCGAGCGCACCGTCGACTTCATGTCGATCTACCCCACGCTCACCGACCTGTGCGGCATCGAAACGCCCAAGCACGTCGAAGGCCCGAGCATCCGCAAGCTGTTGGCCGATCCGCGGGCCGAGTGGAACCAGCCGGCCCTGTGTACCCACGGCCGAGGCAATCACGGCATTCGCAGCGAGCGCTGGCGCTACATTCGCTACGCCGACGGCAGCGAAGAGCTGTACGACGAAACGGCCGACCCCTACGAGTTTGTCAACCTGGCCGACAAGCCCGAACTGGCGAAAGTCAAAGCCGAGCTCTCGCGCTCGCTGCCCGCCACCGAGGCCGACGATCTCTCGGAGAACGCCGTCAAGGCGAAGCCGAAGAAGAAACGTCGCCGCGCGAACCGCTGAGGCGCGCCCCGGGTAGTGCCAACGCGGCCAAGCGGTCGACCGGCTCGCGGGCCGTCCAGGCCATGCCGCGCAACAGCAACAGGCGGAACAGCGGGTCGTCGAACGTCCAGTTGTAGTGGCCCAGGATCGAGCTGAACACGCGGCCGTCGCCGGGTTCATACGTCCACAGCATCGGCCGCGGCTGGCCCTCTTCCACCTGCGTGGCTAGCACCTGCACCATGTCGTGATCGCCCAGCAGGTTCCAGTAGCTTTCGTCGACGAAGTGCAGCCGGGTGAAGCCCGCGGTGATCGGATGGTCCTCGGGCATTTGGAAGTTCAAGTCGAGTTCGCCGTGCCGGAAGCGTGAACCCTCGGGATTCCAAGCCAGCCCGACACGCTCGGCCCATTGATCGGGCCCGCGGCGGCCGTTCACGGCGTAGTGCAACAACACCAGTCCGCCGCCGCGAGCAAAGTAAGTGTCGAGTTCCTTTGCCTTGGCCGGCTGCCAGGCCGGGTTGGCCGAAAACATCACCACCACGTCGGCCGATTGCCACTGCTCGCTCGAAGGCCACTTGTCGGCCGTTTCGACCGTCACCTTCGCGGCCTTCGAGAGCAACTGCGTCCACCGCCGCTGCCAGGCCGGGTAGTCGTGTTCGCCGGGCCCGTGATCCTTCGGTCCCGCCACCAGGACGATCTTGAGCGGCTTCAGGTCCGCGGCGGCCGGAGGCGTCGCCTTGGCCATGAGCGCTCCCACTTCCGCCCGCGTCCGCGGCTCGGGGGCTCCGGGCCGTTCGATCGGGGCCGGCTCGAGCACGCCCGGCTCGACCAACAGCAGAAACGTCAGCAGATCGCGCATGCCCGCGGCACCCACCGCCTTGGGCAGATCCCCGGGCATGATCGAAATCAAGGCGGCTTTCATTTCCTCGACGCTCTCGCGCGGCACTTCGGTTTCGGTGCCTTTGACGTCGCCGACCACCAGCGACTCGCCACGCGTCTGCACGCGGCCGGTCAGCACGCGGCCATCGTCGAGCACCACGTGGTACGCCACGTGATCGGGATTGATGGCGAAGCTCGGCGAGGTGATGTCGCGCAGCACGGACGTGTAGTCGCGATGCACCAGGTTCGACAGGTCGGGACCGATCCAGCCACCGCGGCCGTGAATCGTGTGGCACTTGCCGCATTGGGCCTTGTCGCTGAAGAACACGTCCCGCCCACGATGCCAGTCGCCGCCTGCCAACTCGGCTGGCATCGCCCGGGACTCCGGAGCGTTCTCGGCCGTCGGTCGGGCCCAGGGCACGTAGAACCGCCGCGCCAGAAACGCTCGCGGGCGATCGTCCTCGGCGGTGTGCCAACTCGCGGCGAGCACATTTCCGCTTCCGGTGCGGGCGACCACCTCGATCGGCAGCCACCGATCGGCCTCGGGCATCACGGTCCATGCCACTTGATGCTGGCCGGCCGTGTCGGCCTGCGAGCGACGTACGCCCGCGGGCGTATGCACCGTGAAGGACGCGGCCGACTCGAGCACGACGGTCACATGCTCCTCGGGCAGCACTTCGTCGAGTCGCGAGCCCGGTTGCACGGCCGGGCGAAGCATCTGCCACAGGTCAAGTTGCGTCTTGAGGGTGAGCGTGCCCGGCCGTTGCGACGTCTGGGCCAGGCGTTCCGCTTCGACACTACCAGCCAGCAGCCCGGTCGAAGCCTGGATATCGAGATGCGGCAGCCAGGACGTCCACTCCCCCTCCCCGTCGTCGCCCTGCCAGTGGGCGTCGACGCCGCCGGTATCGTACGACAGCTCAACGATCGGTCGCTGCCGCAGGGCCCCGTCGCGCGCGGTTCGCGCTTGGGGATGGGTATCCGGCAACAGCACGGCATAGTTCGTGCTTTCCTTGTGTGGCCCGGTCGTCAGCACCAGCGCCCGGCGATCCGATGTGAGCGCCGCGGCCAGCACCGGCAGCAGACGCCGCTTGCCGCGCGACTGCATCTCCACCACGGCGTAGCCCGGCCACAGCGACTCGAAGCGGTCGCCCGCCTGCACGTACGGTCCGTACTCGATGAGGACGCGTTTGCTCAAGTCTTTGAAGCGGTCGAGATCGAGCGGCCGGTCAAAGGCCACGCGCACTTCGTGCGTCCCGGCGGCCCAGGCCCGCACTGGCTGCGGCACGTCGCGGTCGGCGTACGCAATCTTGTAGAGCTTGCCCTGGCCGCTGGGTCCCGTGCCCCAATCGGGTCCGCCGCTGTGCGTCGACACGACCAGCGCCCCGTCGGGCGAAAGGCACGAGTCGACCGTCAGCATGTTCAGGCAGCCCAACAGCGCCGTCTCGGCCACGTAGCCCGGCGGCGTCTTCACCAGCGTCGTGCGATAGAGCTTGCCGCGCGAGTAACCGCACACCAAGGCATCGTCGCGCCACCACGCCGGGCCAAACGTCTGGCCTCCTTCGCCTGCGATGTTGAAGCACAGCCCGCAGGTGCTTTGATGCTGCGGCCGAAAGTCGTACACGCTGGGCTCGTCGATCACGTCGGGCAGGTGCCGCGGATGCCGCGGAGGAAAACCGTAGTGCCGCCCGGGGCGAATGTGCAACAGCTCGTCGAACGGATTGCCGTTGGGCAGCCAGGTGGCGCCCTCCTGATCGGTGCAAAACAGATCGCCGTGGCGGTTGAACTGCATCGACACGGTGAACCGCACGCCGGAACAGACCCGATCGAGCTGCTTGAAATCGGGGCTCAACCGCATCACCGCGCCCCGCATGCTATCCGTCTGGTACTGGGCCACCCCCTGCTCGTCGACCAGGTGCCCGTTCGTGTAGTCCTGCGTTCCCAGGCCGAAGTAGATGCTGCCGTCGGGCGCAACGGCCACGCCCAGGGCATCGACGCTGGGCTTGATCGGCGGCCAGCCGTCGGCCGCCGTGATCAGCTTGTCGGCTCGGTCGTCGCCGTCGGTATCGACCACCAGGGCCAGCTTACCCTTCGACGCCAGGAACACGCCTTGTCCGCGCTCATCGCCCGGCGGCGTGAGGGCGGCGCCGATCGGGCTGACTACCCCTGGCTGTTGCCAAAACGGCTCGGCGTGGTCTTCCAGCCCGTCGCCGTCGGTGTCGGACAGCAAGTGAATGTGCCCGTCGTACCCCACCGCCACGAGCTTGCCGTCGGGGCGATAGCGCACGTTGTTGATGTTCGGCAAATCGAGCGGCAACTGCCGGACCGCGAACCCAGGCGCCAGCATCTGCACCGCGGGCGGATCGGCGTCTTTGGGAATCGGGCGGGCTTCGACCAGCTCGGGCGGCAGGGGCAAGGTGCGCTTGTCGCCGAACTTGGCCCGCAGGTAGTCGTCCACCGCTGTGCGCTCCGCATCACTGAGCACGCGCTCATAGATCAATACTTCGGCGATCTCGCCACACAACGGCCCGCGCGTCTCGGGCGGACCGCCGTTGGTATAATGCCTCGCGCCGACGGTCAGTCGATCCATGCGAAGCGTCGAAGGCTCGCGATCGCGCTTGCCCACCGGTTGGCCATCGACATACACCGCCGTGCCGCCGGGTCCGACGGTCGAAGTAACGCACACCCGGGCGAGTTGGCCAAACGGCTCGGTTCCGGGCATCAGATCGCGTTCGCCGCCGAAGCCCAGGCCCTCGACGTTGATCGTTTCGAACCGCCGCGTGGACCGCCGGCCCTGGTCGATGTTCAACCCCGACTGATAGTCGTTCTTGCCCGTGGCTCCAAACGCCAGCAGGGCCCGATATCCGCCATCGTTCGAAAACGGCGCTCCGACGACGAACACGGTGACGTCATCCATGTTCTCATCGAGCTTGTCTGCGGCCAGAAACTGCGTCTGGCCGTCGAAGCGCACAAACCGCAGCTCCCCGTCGGCGCGAACCGTGGGCCGGTCGTCGACTTTCGACTGGGTGAGATGCCGTCCGGCACCCGAGGCATCGTGCCACACGTCGAGCGAATCGTCCTCTCCCAGCGCCGGCTGTGCGGCCGCGGCCCGGGCGGCGTTCTCGTTCGTCGCGTCATACCAGGCAACCAGTCCCTCGGACACCGGCAAACGTTCGTCAGCCCAAGGCTCCACCGCGCCTGCGCATTGCGCACCGCAACTCAGCGCCAGGCATGCCAGAACTAGCCAACGTGCGCGGAACGAACTGAGGTCGCTTGCAGCCACGAAAGAGACGCCTCCGGACTCTAATTAGGTGGGAACTTGGCCGCGGCAACGAGACGCTAGAGGCAACCTTAACCTGCCCGCAGAACACCGTCCAGCGGGCGGTTGCGCAATGCGAGCAGCGGACATTGCGCCCGGTTCGCCGCCGCTGGCGGGCCGTGTTATAGTGGCACGCGGCGCCCTTTCGGCCTCGTCCGTGCGAGGCGGAACCCCTTGGCTGGAGACCACCGGATGATCTGTCGCACCTGCCTCGCGCTGGCCTGTCTCGTTTGCTGCTCCACGCTCGCGGCGGCCGAAAAGCCCAACTCGAACAACGCTGCCGCGGATCGCTACGACATCATCGTACGCGGCGGCACGGTCTACGACGGCACAGGCGCCCCGGGCGTTAAGGCCGACGTGGCCATCGCGGGCGATCGCATTGCCAAGATCGGCGATCTTGCCGGTGCCCAAGCCAAGCAGGAAATCGACGCCAGCGGCAAGGCCGTCTCGCCCGGCTTCATCAACATGCTGAGTTGGGCCACGGTGTCGCTGTTGGTCGACGGCCGCTCGCAGGCCGACATTCGCCAGGGCGTCACGCTCGAAGTGATGGGCGAAGGCTTCTCGATGGGCCCGCTCAATCCGCGCATGAAGAAGGACCTGCTCCAGCGGCAGGGGGACTTCACTTACGACGTGCCCTGGACCACGCTGGGCGAATACCTCGAGCATCTCGAACGGCGTGGCGTCTCCTGCAACGTGGCCTCGTTTCTGGGCGCCACCAGCGTGCGGATCCACGTGCTGGGCTACGAGGACCGCAAGCCGACCGCCAAGGAACTCGACGAAATGCGCGAGCTGGTGCACCAGGCCATGCAGGAAGGGGCGCTGGGCATCGGCTCGTCGCTGATCTATGCCCCGGCCTTTTACGCCGACACCGACGAGCTGATCGCGCTGTGTGAAGTGGCCGCCCAGTACGACGGCATGTACATCTCGCACATGCGCAGCGAAGGCAATCAACTGCTCGAGGCCGTCGAGGAATTGATCCGCATCTCCAAAGAGGCGGGGCTGCCGGCCGAAATCTATCACCTCAAGGCCGCCGGCGAAGACAACTGGCACAAACGCGACGACGTCGTCGAGCTGGTCGAAACGGCCCGCGCCAACGGCCAGCGAATCACGGCCGACATGTACGTCTACACGGCCGGCTCCACGGGCCTCAACGGCGCGATGCCCCCGTGGGTACAGGAAGGCGGCTTGCAGCGCTGGATCGAGCGCCTGCGCGATCCCGAGATCCGCAAGCAGGTGGCCGAGGAGATGCGCACCGAAACCGACGAGTGGGAGAACCTGCTGCTGGCAGCCGGCACGCCGAAGAACGTGTTGCTGGTCGGCTTCGACAACCCGCAGCTCAAGCACCTCACCGGCCAGACGCTGGCCGAAGTGTCCGAGCGGCGCGGTACGCCGCCGGAAGAGACGGCCATGGACCTGGTGATCGAAGACGGCAGCCGGGTGGACACGGTGTACTTCATGATGGACGAAGAGGACGTGAAGAAGAACATCGCCCTGCCCTGGGTCAGCTTCTGTTCCGACGCCGGATCACCGACGGCCGAGGGCGCGTTCTTGCTCTCGCAGCCGCACCCCCGCACCTACGGCAACTTCGCTCGCGTGCTGGGCAAATACGTCCGCGACGAGCAGGTGATTTCCCTGGAAGAAGCTGTGCGCAAGCTCAGCGGTCTGCCGGCTGCGAACCTGGGCCTAAAAGATCGCGGCCTGCTCAAACCCGGCTACCTGGCCGACGTTGTCGTGTTCGACCCGGCCGCGATCCAGGACCACGCCACCTACGAAAGCCCGCACCAATACGCCACGGGCGTCGACCACGTGCTGGTCAACGGCGTGCCGGTGCTTCGCGACGGCGAGCACACCGGCGCCAAACCCGGCCGCGCCGTCTGGGGCCCGGGGCGCGATAAGAAAGCCGGCACGGCTCGTTAGCCGACACATTCATGTGTCGGGAGTTCCATTCGACCGACGGTTGGCGCGTCGCAAGTAGCGGCAAGTTGCGCTTCGTCCCCGACACATGAATGTGTCGGCTAAGGAGCTTGCTTGCGGTCTTTCTTCGGCAGCTCCCAGACAACCTTTCCCCCCACGATCGTCATCTCGACGTGCACGTCGCGGATGTCGCGGGGGTCGATGGCGAAGATATCCTCGCTGAGCAACACCATGTCGGCCAGCTTGCCGACCTCGATCGTGCCCTTCTCGGCTTCCTGAAACTCGGCATATGCCGAGCCGAGCGTGTAAGCCCGTACGGCCTCTTCGACCGTGATTTTCTGCTCGGGCACCCAGCCTTCGTTGCGGCGGCCGTCGAGCGTGGCCCGGGTCGCGGCAGCGTAAATGGTGAGCATGGGTGCAAGCGGCGCCACCGGCCAGTCGGTGCCCAGGGCCAGCCGCACGTCGGCGTCGAGAAACGTGCGGAAAGCGTAGGTCGTCTTGGCACGTTCGGGGCCGATGCGCTGTTCGGCCCAGCGGCCGTCGTCGATCGCGTGATACGGCTGCACCGAGGCGATCACGCCCAACGCGCGATAGCGCGAAAAATCCTTGGGGGCCACGTGCTGGCTGTGCTCGATGCGGAATCGTCGATCGCGCGGGCCGTTGGCCGCCTCGACCCGGGCGAACAGGTCGAGCACTTCGGAGATGCCGCGATCGCCGATGGCATGAATGCAAAGCTGCAACCCGGCCGCGTCGGCGCCCGTCATGCGGCGGAGCATGTCGGCCTTCGGCAGCATCTCGTCGGTCAGCAGGCCGCGGTTGCCGGGCTCGTCCGTATACGGCTGGAAGAAGTATGCCGTCCGCGACCCCAGCGAACCGTCGGCGAAGCCCTTCAGGGCCCCGATCCGCAAGTCGTGCGACCCAAAGGCGCGGCGAATGCCCAGCTTGGCCTGGTCGCGCCAGGTCGTTTCCAACGGCGCGGCGTACACTCGCGTGGTCAACGCGCCGGCCTGGGCCACTTCAACCAGCGTTGCCAGGTTCTCGTACGAGCAACTCATCGTCTGCACACTGGTCACGCCACAGCGGGCCGCGTGTGCCAGTGCCGCCCGCAAGTAGCGCTCGCGCTGGGCCTTGGTGGTCGAGGGAATGACGCGTTCCACCAGGTGCTTGGCACTCTCGCGCAAGATTCCCGTGGGCTGGCCGTCGGCGTCGCGGCCGATACGTCCTCCTTCGGGATCAGGTGTCTCGGCCGTGACGCCCGCCAGCTTGAGTGCCAGCGAATTGGCCACGCCCATGTGCCCGTCGTAGCGCGCGACGAACACCGGCGTGTCGCGTGCCTGCCGGTCGATGTGCTGCCGCGTGGGGAGGGTCGGATCGTCGAAGTTCTGATCGTCCCAATTGCCGCCGACGACCCACTCGCCCGCTGGCAGTTTCCTGGCGAAATCTCCGATCCGCCGAGCCATCTCCTCGGCCGACGCCGCGTCGCGCAGGTCGACGCTTTCGAGCTGTCGGCCACCGTTGAAGAAATGCACGTGCGAATCGTTGAATCCCGGCACGAGGCGCCGCCCGCCGGCGTCGATGATTTTCGTTTTCGGGCCCCGCAATGCGCGGACATCCTTGTTCGATCCCACGGCAACGACGCGCTCGCCCCACACGGCCACCGCTTCGGCTGCCGGCTGTGCCTCGTCGCCGGTCCACACTTGCGCGCCGGTGACGATCAGATCGGCCGCTGGGTGTTCGTCGGCCGCCCGCACTCCGGTCGCCACGAGGTGACCAACGAACGTGGTCCACAAGCAAGCGTTGATGAAGCGCGCGAGAAAGGAAGGGCCAGCCATTTCTGCCGGGTCGCATGAAGGAAGGTCAAGGACCGACGCCCGTACCCCTCAGGCCACCGGCGTCCTCTGGTTACGCTAGCCGAGCGGCCGCGGCGGAGCAAGCAATCCGTCGAGAGCTGCGCGCCGTCAGAGCGTCCTGCCCCGCTCCGCCCGGGCAGAGAAGGCGGAGCGGGGGATACCAGGAACGCCCATGAATGGCTGCCATTCGCCCGCTGGTAGGAGAGGGAAGGCAGCAGCTCCTGAAACTACTTTCTGCCCCGTCGCTGTCTAGCCAATTTGGGTGTTCCTGGCCGAACATTTACTTTCGGGAATCGGACGCCCGTGTGGAAAAGTTTTTGCCCGGAGGATCGTCGCGGCGTTAGAATCAGCGGATCGCCCGGGCAACTCTTTTTGAGGAGGACGAATCATGAGCCGTCGACTAACGATCTTCGCTGCGATGGGATTGGCCCTGTGTTTCGCCACGCACGTGGCTCAAGCGGCCGACGTGCCCGACGTCAGCACGCCCGAGGCGGCGTTTGCGGCGCTGGAGTCTCTGGCCGGAGAGTGGACCAACGAAAAGACCCCCGACGCGAAGCCGGGCATGGTCATTCGCACCACCGGCGCCGGCAGTGCCGTGCAGGTGACGTTCTTCCCCGACACGCCGATGGAGATGCTGAGCCTGTTTCATCTCGACGGCCCCGAGCGCCTGGTGCACACGCACTACTGCGCCCTGCAGAACCAGCCCACCATGGAGCTGGTCAAGACCGATCGACCCGGCGTAATGCGGTTCGAGTTCGTCAGCGGCACAAACATGGACGTCGATGAGGACATGCACTCGCACAACACCGAGATCGAGATCCTCGCAGACGGCAAGTTCAAGGCCGTCGTCGAAAGCTGGGACGCAGGCAAGCCGGCCGGCAAGCAGGAATTCACCATGCAACGCCGCCCCGAAAAGAAAGTCGCCGAAGCCACCCCGTAATGTGGCTGCCCCAAAGTAGCAGGCTCACTCCGTGAGCCGTCGCAGAAATGTAGTAGACCAACTACGTCAATTGGTCAGGTTGGAAATGCTTGCGCTCCGCAAGCATGCTCACGCGAGTGTGGGCATGGCACTCACGATCGCACGGTTCTTGTACCCGACAGCTAAGCGTAGTTGATCTACTACTTGCTCTTCTTCTTCGCCCGTGCCTTCACCGGCACGGTCAGCGAATAGTCATTCGCCTGCTTCGCGCCCGGCGTGCTGCGGCCGCGGTCGATGGTGCGCTGCAACACCGTGATCAGCCGCTCGGCGACTGCCGGGTTCGCCGACGCGACGTCGGTGGTTTCGCCCAGGTCGTCGTCGAGATTGAACAACTCGCGCTTGCCGCCGCGATGCACGATCAGCTTCCAGGGGCCCTGGCGAATGGCCAGGTCGCGCCCGGGCGATTGGTGCACGGTGGCATCGCGCGTCGGCGCGTCGCTGGTGCCTAGCAGCGCCGGCAGCATCGACACGCTGTCTTCCCCGGCCGCCACGGGCAGCTCGGCCCCAACGATCTCAGCCGCGGTGGCCAACAGATCGTTCAAGCACACGGTGTGCCGCCACGTCGAGCCAGGCTGCACCTTGCCCGGCCAGCGGGCGACCATCGGCACGCGGTGCCCGCCCTCGTAGATGCTTCCCTTGTGATCGCGCAAGGGAGCATAGGCCCGATGCGCGGCGCCGTTGTCGGCGGTGGCGATCAACAGCGTATTGTCGGCCAGGCCCTGCTGCGCTAGCGCGTCCATGATCTGGCCCAGCATGGCATCGCCCTGATACACCCAATCGCCGTACTCGGGATCGTTGCCCACCACGTCGCGTGCGCCGCTTTGGCCCACGTACTCCGGCGCCGGCACGACCGGCGTGTGCGGCGGGCACATCGGGAAGTACAGGAAGAACGGTTGGTCGGCGGTTTGCTTTGCGAGCCACTCGAGCGCCTTGGCGATCATCAGCGGCTGATTCTCGACCGGCTCGACGTGATCGACCGCGCGGTCCTGTTCCAGAATCGAGCCAATGTTCCGCGCGTGGGTGAACCCGCAGAAGTAGTCGAACCCCAGATCATTCGGCCCGCCGGTATTGCGGGCGCCTGGGGGCAGGTGCTTTTCGGTGCCGGGCTTGCCGTCGACCCAGTCGAGGCCCAGGTGCCACTTGCCGACGCACGCCGTGCGATAGCCGTGCTGCTTGAGCAACGAGGCCACCGTCATTCGGCTGGTCGGAATGATCGGCTTGGAGTACGTCGTCAGCACGCCGAACTGGCCGATCCGCGACGGATAGCGCCCGGTGAGCAGGCCGTAGCGGGTCGGCGTGCACACGGCCGCGGCGGAGTGCGCGTCGAGAAACCGCATCCCCTGCGTGGCCAGCTTGTCGAGGTTCGGCGTGCGCAGCGCCGACTGGGCGTCGTAGCACGGCGGCTGTGCCCAGCCCATGTCGTCGAACAGCACGAAGACGATGTTCGGCGGCCGGTCCGCGTCGGCGGCGCGCGCTGCCGGGGCAATGCCGCTCACGACGACAAGAAACACGGCGATAAAGGAGAGATACACGGGTGCGGCTGGCTTCATGAGTGCCCCATCGTTGGCGAGCTACGAATCCTGGAATGTCCCCGATTCTCCCCTCCAGCGGTGGAACCATAAAGAGTGCGGCGGAAAAAGGCTTTCTCGGCCTCGGATTCGAACAAACCTGCCGCCCGTAACGTCTAGGAGGGTGACCCATGTCGGGGCCGGAACCCAGAGGCATAGGGCACACGCAAACATTGACGCAACCTGTTGAGCAATCTAGGTTTTTAGTACGCTCAAGCAGCAGCCGACTCCAACCACATCGTCCCCTAGGGAGGACACCGTCATGTTTCGCCCGAACAAACGACTTGCCGCCGCACGCGTGTTGACGGCGGCCTGCGGATTGTTGCTGGCCGTCGAGGCCGGCTACGGCGAGGACACCGAGAGCACCAAGAACGCCGAGGTCAAGCAGCCCGCGCGGGCGATGCTCGGGGTGACGCTCGAAGAAAACGCCGGACGGCTGTTGATCAAAGACGTGTACGTGGGCGGTCCGGCCTACGTTGCCGGTCTGCGGCCCGGCGATCGCATCCTGTCGGTGGACGACCAGGCGGTGAACACGACCCAGCAACTTGTCGCCGAACTGGCCGACGCGAGGGTTGGCCAGCAGATCGAGCTTCGCGCCAGTCGCGACGGCTGGACGAAGGAGCTGCCGGTCACGATGGGCAACCGCGACGAAGTGAGCCGCATGCAGTTGTTGGCCGCCACCTCGGCCGTTCCCACAACCCAAACGCAATCCCGCGCCCCCGCGGTGCGGGCGCCGAGCACGCGGGCCCGGCAACCCTCCAATGCGCCGCACCATAGCCCGTTCCACCGCTATCGAAACGAGCGCTGGTAGTCGCGCCCCTGGCCAACGACGTTAGAGACGATCCACCACAGGGCATCGCTGATTTCACGTCGGCGATGCCCTGCTTCTTTGTGCCGCTCCGGCGCCCGATTAGAATTGGTGCAAGGATCGTGGCCGGAAACAAACGACGCGCGCTGCCGCGTTAAGCCATCAGGGAAACCTGCATGCTCCCCCGCATCTTCTGCTTGCTTGCCGTCGCGGCCCTTGGTACCCCCGTGATCGCCGGCGAACCGCCCACCAAGCCGAACATCCTGTTCATCCTCGTCGACGACCTGGGCAAGGAGTGGATAGGCTGCTACGGGGCGCAGAACATCGAGACGCCGCACATCGACGCGTTGGCCGCCAGCGGCATGAAGTTCAACAACGCCTGGTGCATGCCGCAGTGTACGCCCACCCGCGTCACCCTGTTGACGGGCCAGTACCCTTTCCGCCACGGCTGGACCAATCACTGGGACGTGCCGCGCTGGGGGGCGGGCGCCCACTTCGACCCCAGCCTTCACGCGACCTATGCGAACGTGCTCCGCGACGCCGGCTACACCACCTGCGCCGCGGGCAAGTGGCAGATCGACGACTTCCGCGTCGAACCGAGAGCCATGGACGAAGCGGGCTTCGACGATTGGTGCATGTGGACCGGCTTCGAGACCGGCAATCGGGCCAGCGCCAACCGGTACTGGGACCCTTACATCCACACGCCGGAGTCAGGCTCGCGCACCTACCGCGGCAAGTTCGGTCCCGACGTGTACTGCGACCACCTGATCGAGTTCATCCAAGCGAACAAGAGCAAGCCGATGCTGCTCTACTACGCCATGGCACTCACCCACGGTCCGCTCACCACCACGCCCGACTCCGCCGGCACCGAGGGCCAGCGTGAGCAATTCGCCGCGATGGTGCGCTACACCGACAAACTCGTCGGACGCCTGCTGGCGGCGCTCGAAGAGGCCGGCATTCGCGACCACACCATCGTGTTCTTCACCACCGACAACGGCACGGGCCTGGGACGCGTTACCCGCAACGTGCGCTTGGGCCGCACCGTCTCCGGCGGCAAAGCCAAGATGAGCGAGCAGAACGGTACCGCGCAACCGTTCATCGTGAACTGTCCCGGCCTGGTGCCCCAGGGCGTGACGACCGAGGCGCTGGTCGACTTTACCGACATCCTGCCGACGTTCGCCGAACTCGGCGGCGCCGCGCTGCCCGAGGGCCGCATTGTCGACGGCCAGAGCTTCGCGCCGCTCCTTCTGGGCCAGGCCGACGACTCTCCGCGCCGCTGGATCCTTTCGATGGGCGGCGGACCGGCCGTGCTGCGCGACGGCCGCGTGCATCCCAGGTTGGCCTACGACGACCGCGTGATCCGCGGCAAACGCTTCAAGCTCTGGATCGGCTCCGACCGGCGACCCATCAAGCTTTACGACCTGCAGAGCGACCCCTGGGAAGAGATCAACTTGATCGACTCGACCGATCCGGAAGCCGTCGCGGCCAAGAAGCGATTGACACGGATCGCAGCCGAATTCCCCGAGAAAGACGCCTCTCCGGCCTACCAGCGCAACCCGGCCCAGAAATGGGACAAAAAGGAAGCAGCCAAGTAGCATTGACCATGCTTGTGGGTGGGGTATACTGCCTCCAATTGCACACCACCCCTAAGAGTGCCGCTACTGGACCTTCTTAGCCGCAGCCCGGCCGAATCCGGCCCGTCTCGCTCGGCTCCCCGTGTCTCGTGATCGCGCCACGCCGCTTCGACGTGCGCGGTCGTACGAGTCATCGAGCTCCCGCAATCCTTTGGAGAGACATCTATGAAGTGCTTCCGATATGTCCTGGGCATCCTGTTCTTGTGCGTCGCCGCCGGCCGCGTCGAGGCGATCGAGCTGATTCTCAACGGCGGGTTCGAGACCGGCAACTTCGCCGGCTGGACCGTCACCGATCAATTGGGCGGGTCGGGCTCGTGGTTTGTCGACGACGATGGAGTAACTCCGCTCAGTGGCATGACGTCCGTGGGACCCGCCTCGGGCCAGTACTTTGCAATCTCGGATCAGTCGGGGCCCGGAGCGCACGTGCTCGAGCAGCTGTTCTTTGTCCCGGGACCTGCACAATCGGTCATTCTGTCGTTCGACATGTTTGTGAACGACTTCGACAACGGGCCAATCGTCAATCCCGCCGGCCTGGACTATACGGCCTCGCCGAACCAGCACGCGCGTGTCGACATCCTCATGCCCGCAGCATCGCCGTTCGACACCGGCGCGGGCGTGCTGGCCAACTACTATCTCGGCGTCGATCCCCAGCCGCTGAATCCCAATCCTTACACGCCGTACTCGTTCGACATCACGGCGCTGGTAGGCGCCGGCGGGCCGTTCAAGCTGCGGTTCGCCGAGGTTGACACGGCGTTTTTCCTGAATCAGGGCGTCGACAACGTCAGCATCCAGTTCAGGCCGATCCCCGAGCCCTCGGCCGTGGTGCTGGCCGCGATCGGGCTCGCCGCGCTAGTGCTTCAGGGCGGCCGCCGCAACCGACCGCTCACCTGACAAACCCGAACCGCGACAGCGGCCAGACGATCAGCCACGAGCGCCCCACGACTTGCTCGGGCGGCACGGGGCCGTTGAAGCGGCTGTCGTCCGAGTCGCGCGTTTCGTCGCCCAGCACGTAGTAGCCGTCGCCGCACGGCACCGGCTCGCCCGCGAACAGGTTGCCAAACCGCAGGTACTTCTGGTTGAGCGCCTCCGGCGGGTGCACCTGCCGGTCGTCGACAAACAGCTCGCGCGCTTTGCTGAGTCGCATGTGCTCGCCGGGCAGCCCCGCCACGCGCTTCATGATTTGCAGGCCGTCGTGGCGCGTGAAGGTGATCACCTCCCAACGCCGCGGCCGGCGGAACCAGTAGCTCACCTTCTCGGTCAATACGCGGTCGCCGTTGTCGACACTGGTGCCCTCGAGCGTGGGCGACATCGACGGCGAGGCCACGACCGACAGATCGAGCGTCAGCACGTACACCACGGTCATTACGCCCACGACCGCAAAGCCCCGCTCCAGCAGGCGGAGTGCCCGCCGCGCCCTTGGTATACGCGGCGGGCAGGGCGAGTCAGCGTTCGCCTTCCTCCGCCTGAGCATCACGCACCGCCTCTTCGATCTCGAGTTGCCGTTGCTCCCACTCCAGCTTCGAGGAGCGCGTGGCCCCGTGCGTCGTCCGCGACGACATCCCGAACAGCACCATCGCTCCCACGCCGGCCACGCTCGTCAGCAGGATCAATAGCCCCTTCCCCACCGGACGCTCCGCGCTGGCCGCGGGCACCGGCGCCGGAGGCACGTCGGCCAACGATTCGTCACGCCCATCGGGTAAGTGTTCCGCGTTTGTCATGGCTCACCTCGCGCTGTTGGAGCGAAGTTCGGGCCTTCAGCACCCGAACCGTTTCACGAAGACACGCCTGATCCCACAGGCACAACAGACCGTCCGGGCGGGAAATGTCGCCCGTGCGAATGTAATTGCTGCAGCGGCACGTGGTGCTGCACAGCTCGCTCACCGCGCAGCGCTGGCAGCCGTCGTCCGAGCGTCCCGGCTCGCGCCGCCGATCGAGAAAGTCCTCGCCCTCGGTGACGTGCCCGGCGAGCCGCATGCGGTTGGCGGGCTCGTCGGCCCCGATCAATCGCTCGCAGGGATACAGGTTGCCCGAGGGGGCGACCGCGATTTCCGAATATCCAAAGCCGCAGCGGGCCGTCTCGTCGATCGGCACGCCGGCAAACCGCCCCGCCTTGTCGTCGAACCAGCTCACCGCGCAGTCGGGCAACCGCTCGCCCCAGAAATCGGCGCAGGCTCGCACGGCGCCTAGCAGGCGGTCGCCGTCGCCGACCGTCCATCGCGCCCACAGGTCGAGCGAAAGATCGAAGTAGGAAACGCCGAGGTCATACAGAAACACGAGGCTCCGCGGCAGTTCGTCCACGGTGTCGGGCCGCACCACCGACACCACGCGAAACTTCTTGCCGGCCGCTTGCAGCCGCTCGATCGTCCGCAGCACTCGCGACGAAGTGGCCGCGCCCTCGGCCGTGATGCGATGTCGGTCGTGCACCTCGGGCAAGCCATCGTGGCTGATCGCCAGCCGCAAATCGGGAAGCGTCATCACCGACCACGCAGCATCCGTGTCAATCGTGCCGTTGGTGGTCAGCCCGCAGAGCAACGTCACGTCGGCGGCGTCCGCTTGTTCCGCCGCATACATGACCAGCCGGGCGATCGATTCGGCCTCGATCAGCGGCTCGCCGCCGAAGAACCCCAGCTCGAGCGTTCCCCCGGCAGTGAGCGATGCCAGCGCCCGATCGATGGCCTGCCGGCCGATCTCCAGCGGCATCGGGCGGCGCAGCTTGTCGCCCGTGTAGCAGTACGTGCAACGCAAGTTGCACGCATGGTTGACCATCAAGGTCAGTCCGAAGCGCGAATGCATCGTTTGCCCCCACGACGCAGAACCGCGAAATCGACGTGAACGAAACTCAACGAGAAGTGCTACGATCGATTGTGCACAGGTCGCGAGTTAGGGCAAGAATTTTGCTGACGTGCGCAACACGCTAGCGTTCTACTGGACGGTCAGTAGCAATCGCGCTTACTCGGCGCGATGCGCGCTTGCGACTTAGTTCCCAGTCGCGTCGTCGTCGTGAAGCCTCTTGAGCAACTCCAGCAGCGCCGCCACGATCTTCGTCGACGCTTCGGTCTCCACGAAGTTCGTGCCCAGCCAGGTTTCGTAACCGCCCAGGCGATGCTGCTCGGGCGTGGGCAGGTAGCCGAACGATCCGCCGGCCAACTCGATGGTGAACGTCTGCGGAAACGGGCTCTTGTCTTTCAGCTCGAGGCCGGTCTCGGCGAAAGTTTCAAACGGGATGGCGGCGATCCCCAACTCGCCGATCCGCAGCGCTTGCAGCGGGACGCGGACCTCGTTGGGGGCGTCTGCGAGCTGCGCGATTCGCTCGGCGTAGATTTCCTTCCGCCTGTGCGCAGCGCCGGAGCCGTCGTCCTGGGCGAAATGGTCGAGCACCTCGGCACTGGGCTTCCGCACGGCCAGCGGCAGATGCGTTTCGGCCGCGCCCAACGTCACGTAATCGTGGAACGTCACCTGAGGGTGGGCCTCGCTCACCCGCCGGGCGACCTTCGCGGCCACTTCCTGCATCTTTTCATACGGCTCGTACCGCCGCGGGCTCTTCTGCGTGAAGTCGATGTTGTTCACGTCGCCGCTGGTGCCGTTGGACAGGATGCCCACGAACGGCGGTGTTTGGTCGGCTGCGCCCAACTCGCTTTCGATCGCCCGGGCGAAGTACCCAAAGTAGTCGGCCGACACATGCCCCCGCGGCACGCCGCCCACGTAGTGCAGCGAATAGTTGGCCAATAGCGCAATTGGGCGATCGTCCACGCTCTTGATCGACACGAAGCTGATCTGCGGATCGGTCGGACCGGCCGGGCGATCCAGCGCCGCGCTGCCCCGCGGCGGGTTCATCCGCACCCGATCGAGGTCTCCAAAGGGATTGCTCAGCAAATCGGAATCGCTCACGAACCAGCGACGGTTGAATACCTCCGACGGCTCGTCGACCGCGCTCCAGCCGATCCGCGCCGGCTCCAACTGGTTCACCGCCCGCCGCACCCCGTCGGCGATCCGTCCGGCGACGAACTGCTGGTACTCGGTCAGCTTCGTCTCGCGAATGACCTTGCACGGCCCCCGCGCCGTCGTGGCCGAATGGGTATGCGTCGAGGCCATCAACTGGTGGCTTTTGGCAATGCCGGTCGCTTCCTCCACCTGCTGCTTGGCGGAATCGAACACCGCCTGCGTGATGCCGACGTTGTCGCACAGCACGATCGCCAGCCGCTGCTTGCCATCGTCGAGCACCAGGCAGCGGGCGTGTAGCTCATCGTGCACGTGCGTGGCCGGCACCGGCTGCCAGTTGCCCACGATCAACTCGCCCAGCGGCGGCGTGATGTTGCTCGCCGCCGCCCCGGCTTGAAACACGGCTTTCGCATCTTCGGCCACTGCCGGAGAGGCACATGCAGTTAGCACAGCCAGCGCGGCAAACAATGCAATTCGAAACATGGCGGGTCTCTCCGTGCGTGGCTCGAAAGAGAATGCGGGGTGAGTATTGCCCAGTGTACCGCGCCAGGCGACGCATCGCCGCGATCCGTCACGGGTCACGCGCGCCGTTCCGCGCGCTCGCCGAACACGTGCGACGTGAATCGTTCGAGCAGTTGATCCGTTTGCGGCGTGTCTTGCAGCGATGCCGCGAACTCTTCCAGCGACACGCCGACCACGCGCTCGACGTATTCCGGATAGTGAGCGGCCCGCTCCAGCAGCGACTGGCGGTCGAGCTCGGGGTGGAACTGGCTGCAATAGATCGGCTTGCCCGGCAACGTGAAAGCCTGGTTCCGATTGCGGGCCGACGTGGCCAACAACACGGCACCCGGCGGCAGTTGCGTGACGATGTCCTGGTGGCCCTGCTGTGCCAGAAACCGCGGGCCCAGCGCCGCAAAGACCGGGTCGCTCAGCCCCGCCTCGGTCAACTGCATCTCGAACGTGCCGACTTCCGCGCTGTCGATGTCGGTCACCACCTCGCCCCCCAGCGCCCGGGCCAGTGCCTGAAAGCCCCAGCACGAGGCGTAGGTCGGGATGTTCCATTCCACCAGCTCACGCATCGCCACGAGCGCCCCGCCGAGCCAGTCGCCCCCGGCGGCCACCGAATAGTCGCCGCTGCCCCCCATCAACACGCCGTCGACGGCCCGCAGCCTCCGCGGCGTGGGCACCTCGTGAATCAGGTCGAGCACTTCGATCCGGTCCGCGTCACACCCGAGCGCCCGACTGAAGCAGCGCACCTCCTGCGCGCGCATCGGGTCATCCGCCCGCCGGACTTGCAGCAGCAGATAACGGAGCTTGCTCGACAGGCTTGCCATGGCAGGGTCACCAGGTGTGAAAGTAATAATCCGGGAAGCCGGGCGACAGCGGGCGGAAGCGAGGTACGATTGCTATGATGGCCGGACTGACCGGCTGGGTTTGGAGTTTCGAAGATTGATTCGAGACAGCAATGGGGTCGTGATGCCTATCGAAACCAAAGTGCAATTGATGAACGACGGCAAGGTTCTGATGGTTTTCTGCGACAAGGAGCCATTCGCCAAAATCATACAGTCGGTGTGCGATTCCATTGGGTACACCGAACCGGTAAGCGACGTAGTGGACCTGCAAGTGTCCGATCGCTCTCCACGGGAGCGACGCGCACCGATTTCGAGGTTGCGCGACAGTATTGCGCTGGCTGGGTGCGGGGTCGTCGCCCTTTTGATGGTCTTCGTGTTTTCACTCGGACTCACAAGAGTAGCCGAGATGTTCTGGGAATGACCCAGCACCACAAGTGTAAGGCCAAGATCGGCGCCGCGTCTACGACTCGTGCAGGCTGGCGTCGGGGTCGGCAGCAGGCCCTTTGTCGGAAGAACTGACCGGCGCGGCGGGCGTCGCGTGCTTCACGGCCGCGGCCGGGTACATCTGCCGCAGGATCTCCTCGCCGGTGGCCGGCAGCCGCAGATCGTCGCCGGCGTTCACCTGCGCAAGTGCCTGCTTCACGGCCGACCAGACCGAAATGCCCAGCATCAGCGGCGGCTCGCCCACGGCCTTGCTGCGGGCCACGTTCTCTTCGTTGTCGTCGTTGTCGAACAACTCGCAGTTGAAGATCGGCGGCACGTCGGTCACGGCCGGAATCTTGTACGTGGTCGGCGAGTGCGACAGCAGCACGCCCGCTTCGTCGTATTCGAGGCACTCGGCCGTGACCCAGCCCATGCCCTGGATGAAGCCGCCGGTGATTTGCCCCAGGTCGACGCCGGGATTGATCGAGCGGCCGATGTCGATCAGCAGGTCGACCCGCGGCACGCGCAAGTCGCCGGTGAAGCGATCGATTTCCACCTCGGCCACGGCGGCCCCCTGCGTGTAGTAAAAGAACGGGTTGCCGCGGCCGGTCTGGCGGTTGAAGTCGACCCCCGGCGTGGCGTAGAAGCCGCGGGCGCCCAGGTCGATGCGATCGCGACGCGCGTCGTGGCAGAACTGCCCGAACTCAATCTGCTGGCTCGGATTCCGCTCGTCGAACACGAACCCGTCTTCGAGCACGACGCTTTCCGGCGAGAGAGTCAGCCCCAACTTGACCGAAGCCAGCCGCCGGGCAGCATAGTCGACGAGCCGGGCCTTGATCTTTCGCGCGGCAATCACCGCGGCCGCGCCGTTCAAATCGGTCGAGGCCGAGGCGGCCGTGGCCGAGGTGTTGGGGTTCTTCTCGGTCGAAGTGACCATCAGCGTCACCCGCTCGCAGGGCAGACCGAACTCGTCGGCCACGAGCTGGCGGATCTTGGTGTTGACGCCCTGCCCCATCTCCGTGGCGCCGGTCGAAACCTGGATCGTGCCGTCCTCGTAGACGTTGACCAGCGCATTGCCCTGGTTGAGAAACTTGGTGGTGAACGAAATGCCGAACTTTACCGGCGACAGGGCGATGCCGCGCAGCTTGAGCCGGTCGGAGCGATTGGCCGCCGCGATCGCCTCGCGCCGCTGGCGATATTGCGACCGGGCCGCCAGCGTGGAAAGGATTTCCGGCAGGTGATTCTTCCGCACGATCTGGCCGTAGGGCGTCACGTTGCGCTCGCCCACGCCGTATACGTTGCGGACCTGCACCTGGTACGGATCGACGTCAAGATCGCGGGCAATGGCGTGCAGGATCGACTCGGTCGCCGCGATCGCCTGCGGCCCGCCAAAACCGCGAAACGCCGTGTTGGGCGGGTAGTTCGTAAAGCACACCTGCCCGTTGATCTCGGCGGTGGGCAGGTAGTAGGCGTTGTCCACGTGCAGCATCGAACGCTCGAGCACCGCCATCGACAGATCGGCCGCGGCGCCGCCGTCGGAATAGAGGTTCGCCTTCAGGCCCGCGATCTGCCCGGCGTCGTCGAAGCCCACCTCCCACTCGACCCGGTAGGCGTGCCGCTTGCCCGTCGAGGCCATGTCGTCGTCCTTGCCGTAGACGATGCGCGCCGCGCGGCCCGTCTTGTGAGCCACGAGCGCCGCCAGCATGGCCGGAATGGCCGCCTGCGTCTCCTTGCCGCCGAACGCTCCGCCCATCCGCTTGCAGACGCACACCACGTCCTGCATCGAGCGGCCCAACGACTCGGCCACGACGCTTTGGATTTCGGTCGAGTTCTGCGTCGACGAGTGGACGACCATCTGCCCGCCTTCGCCGGGATAGGCGATGGCCGCCTGCGACTCGAGATAGAATTGTTCCTGCCCGCGGCAATGGAAGACGCCCTGCAAGCGGCGCGGTGCCGCCGCGATCGCCTCGGCCGCATCGCCTCGCGCGATTTGGAGCGGCACGCCCAGATAGCGATCGTGCTCGATCGCTTGCTCAATGCTCAGGATCGGCTCGACGTCTCCAGCGTCGATCTCGATGGTGACCTTCAGCCGGGCTTCCTCCAGGGCCGCGGGTGACTCGGCGGCGATCACCACCACCGGCTGGCCCACGTACAGCACTTCGCCGTCGGCCAGGGCCGGCTCGTCCTTGAAGTGCGGGCCGAAGTAATTGTTGCCCGGGAAATCTTCGGCGGTGAAGATCGCCACCACACCGTCGACCGCGCGGGCGTCCTTCGTGTCGATGCGCTTGATGCGGCCGCAGGCCTGCGGGCTGCCCACGAACCCGGCGACCAGCGCGTCGCTCGGCAGCACGAGGTCCTCGATGTACGGCGCCGTGCCGGTAACGTGGCCAACTGCCGAATCGTGATGGACGGGCTTTCCGACGTTTCCCATGGTGCTTTTGTCTAGGCGGCGGCCTGCATCCGCTCGTGGAAGAATCTGAGGAATACGTTGCGCGTCAGTTGCAGCCGAAAGTCGGCCCCGCCGCGCACGTCGCTGATCGGCGAGATTTCGGCCGCGGCCTGCTCTCCGGCGGCCTGCATCGTCGCCTCATCGAAGGGCTTGCCGCGCAGAAACGCCTCGGTCCGCCGCGCGCGAACCACCGTCGGCGCTACCGCGCCCAGGGCCACGCGGGCCTCGACGATCTTGCCAGCGGCCACGTGCAGCAGCACGCCGGCGGTGAACGTGGCGATGTCGAGATCGCGCCGTCGCGACACCTTGTAAAGCGCCAGATGCTGCCCGCGATCCGGCACCGGGATGCGCACCCGGGTGAGCAGCTCGCCCGGCCGCAAATCGGTCTGGCGGTAGCCGTGATAGAAATCGGTGACGTTCACGGTGCGCGTGCCCTGCGGCCCGGCGAGCTCGAGCTCGGACTCGGTGACGAACAGAAACGGCAGCGAATCGGCGATCGGCGAGGCGTTGACGATGTTGCCGCCGATCGTGCCGGCATGCCGAATCTGCGGCGAGCCGAAGATCGACACGATTGCCGCGAACTCCGGCACCCGGTCGGCGCACGCCGCGTGCAAAGCGGCCCAGCTCGCCCGAGCGCCGCAAGTGATTGTCTGGCCGTCGTCGTCGATGCCCTCCAGCTCAGCCACGCGGTTGAGGTCGAGAAACACCTCGGGCGCGATCATTCGCTTGTTGATCTGCACGCCGACGTCGGTCGCCCCGGCCACGAGCTTGGCCTGGGGATGCTCGGCCAGAAAGTCGATTGCCTCGGCCAGCGTGATCGGGCTGGCAAATTGCCGCCGGCCATCGCTCATCGCCAGCGATTCTCCGCGCAGCCGGCGCATCTCATCGAGCATCGGCCCCGATGGATACAACGCCTCGAGCGACGTGCCCGGTTGCCCGGCCGCCTGGCGTCCGGCCGCCAGAATCGGCACGTAGCCGGTGCAGCGGCAGAGGTTGCCCGTCAGGCCGCAACGCCAGTCGTTCTCATCCGGTCGGGCACAGTTTTCCAGCAGCCCGGTCATGGCCACGACAAAGCCGGGCGTGCAGTACCCGCACTGCGAGCCGTGCTGCTCGACCATGGCCGCCTGCACGCGCGACAGCTCGTCGCCGTGTCGCAGCCCCTCGACCGTGACCACGTGGGCCCCGTCGAGTTGAAACAGCAGTTGAATGCAGGAATCGAACGTGCGATAGGCCAACTTGTCGCCGTCGGGCCGCCCGACCAGCACGCTGCACGACCCGCAGTCCCCCTCGGCACAGACGACCTTGGTGCCGGTCAGCCGCAGGCGCTCGCGCAAGAATTCCGAGAGCGACAGAAAACAGTCGCCGCCCACCACCGTGTGCCGCCGACCGTTGACAAAAAATACGAGTTGCTCGCGCATGGCCTGCCTTTGCAGGGATGCCCGCCATGCATCCGGCCTGGGTATGTCTACCCCAAGTATACACCTGCCCCGGCCGCTGACCTACCCGGGGTCGGCGGGGCAGATAGGGCCGGACTCCGTCGGTGCCGTGGGCGTCTGCCTGGGGCGTGGGTGTCACTGTGGGGTCGTCGTGTCGCATCTCATTCCCGCCGCGATCCCCCGCGCAGAGCACTCACGACGAGCCATAGCGCCGATGCGCCGAGGCTCGCCCAGACGGCCAGCCACTCGCCGGACGTGGGCGGCTTGCCGCTGCGAACTGCAAGGATCGTCGTTGCTGCCACGACAAGGGCAAGGACTGCCGCGACCATGACTCTCGGCCCTCCTCCACACAACCCTATGCTATTTCGCCGCCCCGCAACCACGCGGGCCGTGTGGGCCATGACGGGTACTGGAAATACCGGGGCAAGACGGCAATCATGTTGTCACACTGCCTGGCCGCCGGCTGAGTCGATCTGCGGAGAACGCGCTGTGAAAAAGCATCTTGCAAAGCTGTTGATGGTTCCCGTGGCGACGTATTTTTCCACTGCGGTCCTTGCGGCCGAGGCCGAGGTCGAACCCGCCCCGCCGAAGCAAGGCGTCACCCCGGCCCTGCCGCTGTCGGCCGATCGGCCGGCGGCCTATGCCGAATTGCCCACGTTCGGCGCGATCGCGTGGGAAACCGAAAAACTTCCCTGGGTCGACGAGGGGCCCTACGCCGGCATCAGCGGCGTGGCCATGGACGTCTGGGACGACAAGATTGTGCTGGCCGGCGGCTTTATCCCCGGCGGAGACGAAACGGCCGACCGCGCCAGCCGCAAGACCTCGCGCTGGTCGTGGCTCTACGACGCGGCCGGCAACACGTGGACCCAACTCGCTCACGCTCCCGACCGCCGAGAGTACGCCCGGGGCCTGGTGGCCGATGACACGTTCTACGTCTTCGGCGGCGGCAAGCAGTATCAGAAGCAAGACCCGCCCTACCTTCCGCACGCCGAATGCTTCGCCCTGGATCTCACCCGGCAGCCCCCGGCCTGGCGCGAGCACAGCCCGCTCAACGTCCCCCGCACGCACATGGCCGTGGGCCGGGTGGGCAACTACCTGGTCGTGGCCGGCGGCAACGAATACGACTACGCCGAGAAAGGCTACAGCGCAAACACCATCCGCAACACCACCGAGGTGTTCGACCTGCACCAACCCGAGCTCGGCTGGCAGGTCCGCGCACCGATCCCCGCGGTGGGGCGCGGCTGGTCGGCCGCCGTGGCCACCGACGAGTATCTCTACGTGTTCGGCGGCGTCACTTGGGACGAAACCCAGAACTCCGTCGGCGTGCGCGAAACCTGGCGCTACAGCCCCGCGCAGGACCGCTGGGAGAAACGCACTCCGCCGCCGGTCGCCATCTCCGGCTGGGCCGGAGCGTTGTTCCTCAATCGCTACGCCGTGATCGTCGGCGGCATCATGCGCGAGAAAGACAAGCCCGGCCGCACCAGCTACTGGTCCGACCTGGCCTGGGCGTACGACGTGCGCGACGATCGCTGGCTGCAAGTCACCGGCACGCTCCCGCCCGGCGCCGTGTTCAACGACCCCGCCGTCGCCATCCTCGACCACACCCTCTACGTCCTCGGCGGCGAAGGCCCCAAAGGGAGCCACTACAACTACTTTCTCACCGGCGAGATTAAGCCGAAGTAGCAGGCGAGCTGGGGCGGCGATCGCCGAGGTTTGCTATGCGTCGGAATGCCCCCTCCGGCCTTCCGCACGCGTGGGAGGGAGCAGAAATGGGCGGCGATGGTGCAGCGTAGCGTGGCGGGCGCGACTCCCCTCTCGTGCAATGACTCACGAGGCCAATGGCGAATCACACGCGCTGATTCATTCCCCATCGTTTTCTCCCTCCCACGCCGTGGGGAGGGCCGGGGAGGGGGCGTCATCGCGTACCGAGATCAACGACGCGACAGCGTTAAGGGGCACCGCCGCGATCGCGCGAGCTATACGGCAAATCAACGAGCCAGCCGCCGTTGAGCTGTCGAAACTTGAAGCGCTTGTCGTAGGTAGAGTCTGTTTGTTTTGATTCTCTTGGTCCTGGTCGTTTCAGGATCGTGGCGTGACCCGTGGCCGTATCGCCGTCAACGACCAATTCCTTTAGGTCCCCGATAACGTTCGGCTTTCGACCTGACTGGACCATCTCTTGCACCGCCGCGAAGTAGCCAACCTTATCTTTGGTGGCATCGTAGACGGCCTGGATCTGCAATTCCTTGTCCGCCGGCAAGGCCTTCACGGCAGCCGCTTCCTCGGAAAACTGCGATTCGTCCGTCTCAACGCCACTGCCAGCTTTTGCTTCTAGATGCGGGATTGCCTTCGCGAGGTACTTGTCGATTACGTCGCCGTGACCGTGCTTTCGTTTGTAACTCTCGTAATACTTCTTCGTCAAGTCTGCCTCGCTCGCGCCAAACTTCTCTTCGATGCGCCGCGTCGCAGAGTCCGCGTCGCCCACCTCATAGCACTTGAATGCAGCCTCGAACACCAATTCCTGCTGCAACTCCCGAGTGCACAGGAAGTACAATGACCGCCAATCCTGATTGTTGTAGGCGTGTCGATAGGCGTCGAACACTGCGTTCGGAGAAGCATACACCGTCGCCTCAGCCTCTTTCTGCTGGGCCGCTGACTCAGGACACCCGGACAACAGCAACAGAACAAGAACGCCGCTGTACATGGCCAGAATCCTCCCCTTCGGTGGCTAAGTCGGGTGTGCTACTTGGGAGCCCGTTTCTCACGTCTGATTGGATGACACCCAGCGTCATTGCGTCACAACGATTGCGCCCCCCTCCCCGGCCCTCCCCACGAGGTGGGAGGGAGCAGAATGCGTGGTGGCGCCGTGGCGCGGTGGGAGAAAGATTGTGCCCGGCTCGCGTGGACGGCTGGGGAATGGGCAAATGTGCTCCGCTCGGGCTACCGGCGCCACCACCGACCCAGTGCCAGCGCGAACGCTGCGATCGCCGCCAGCCACGCGGTGGAGGGTTCGGGAACGAGGTGGGCGACGGCGAACCTTTCGATCAGCAGCCTGTCGTCGGAGAAGTCCTCGTTCAAGACCAGTCGCAACGACTCGACGCCCCGATCGGGGTCGAGCACGCCGGCGCCGGTCGACAGGAAGGACGCGCCGCCATCGGCCGAGTAAAACAACTCGATCGTATCGGCGTCGAGGTCTGCCACCAGGATCGTCAACAGCGAACCGCTGCTGCCGAACAGTACCGCCGGGGTGTCGATCGGTCCGGTTCCCACGGCGTTGCCGAACATCTCGACCTCGGTCGCCGAGGTCCGCGTGAAAAACGTCTCCGCCGTGACAAACGTCGACCGCGGGTCAAAAGTGATCAAACTCAGCCGGAATTCCTCGTCCTGGGCCGGGTCGTAGATCGACTCGTCGAACGCCCACGAGACTTCGAACAGTCCGTACACCGTGTCGCCAGCGATGCCCGCCGAGTCGCTGTAGGCCGTGGCAAACTGGGTATTGTCCTTGCCCGACGCATCGAACTGGCCTGTGCCGTTGGTGGCGGCGCCGGCAAAGTCCACATCGCTGTCGAACGGCGCCGCGGGGTTGGCCGAGTTGAGCGTGTCCTGAATATCGGTCCCCAACGCATCGTCGAATTGGAAGTCGGCGATCAGCGTCGCGGCGTTGAAGTCGTCCAAAACGTCCGCTCCGCACGGCGCTGACAGTGCGGCGGCGAACAGAGCGGCCAACATTGGCTTCGGCAACACATTTCTCAAGGTGGATCTCCTAGAGGCTGAAGGGAAGGCTCGAGTCGACGCTGTTCTCCAGAGCGGCGGGTCGCAGGCCGTTCCATACGGCCCCGCCGCCCGGCTGCATTTGCTTGTCTTGCTTAGAATCGTGATCTCTGGGACTGGCTCGGTGCGCGCCTGCGAACGATCAACGCCGCCCCGAAGCCACCAAACACCAGCAGCGTCGCCGTGCCCGGCTCGGGCACGAACGTGATATCGATCTGCACCCGCGAGCCGGTGGGGAACGAGTACGGGCCGGTCTGCAGGATCACGGAGTGGTCGGTGAATGAAACGTTGGAGGAACTGAACGCGGGGTAGTTCAGCGGGGCGCCAGCTTCGGGCACGATCGTGTCGGAGAAGATCATGCTCACGCCGCCGATCACCAGGCCCGGCATGCCCGGCACGTCGATGTCGCGCACTTCGAGCGTCGTTTCCGGAAAGCCGGAGTTGAACCAGGGGCTGAACCAGCCGCTGAGCGTGTCCAGCACGATCGACGAGGGGCCGATGTCGAGATTGTAGATGTCGGTTTGGACGATCGTCGCCGTGTACTCGATGCCCGGGTCGACGACCACGACCGTGTCGCGGAGAGTTTCCCCGCCGTTGGACTGCGCCACGCCCCAGATCTCGACGGTGTCGCCGACGATGGACGCCGCCTGCACGCTGCCGGCAAAGAACGCAAGCACGAGAGCCACGGCCAGCCATGAACGCACGCAAAACATGATGTCGCTCCAGAAGGTAGGGATGTTGGTTCGATTGCGGCTTGGAAAGCGGCTAGACATAAGGGCGGGTCGCTGGCCCCGGCGTGCATCCTGCGCCGTCGGAGGAGTTGCTAACGACCTGAGAACGGTGCCGTCGGAAGGGGACGGCGCAAGAAACCGACCGTTTACAGCCCTGACACCAGCGGCGGGGCGACGGCTCGGCGATGATTGCAGTAGCGTGCTCGCGAAGAAGGGAATCCGCTCGCGATTATGGCCTCGACGGCCCGCGGCGGCAAGGCGAGCGGCAGGCGCTGCCGCAGCGCCGTTGGTCATTGTCGACGTGAGTCTCGCGCGCTCCCCCCTCCCCGGCCCTCCCCACGTCGTGGGAGGGAGCAGAAATGAGTAGCGGTGAATCGGTTGCGCGGCACTTGGTACGGATCGCTGGCCTATGGCAGAGCATCGCGCCTGAACGGGTACCCGACCACCGATCAGACGCCTCTTCCTCCTCGTTTTCTCCCTCCCACGACGTGGGGAGGGCCGGGGAAGGGGGACCTGCTAAAGCAATGCCTCAGCTTTTCACCAGCAAATCGGCGCTACCTACTTCCTCAGGCACACTCCCGCTCTCCCTCGGAGCCTGCCCGTGCACGCCCACACGGAATGCATCAAACAGAAAGTGCGTGTACGAGCCGTAGATCGACGAACCGGCGGCTCGATAATCGTCGAGCAGCAGGCGGTGCACCTTGGGCAGATTGTACCACGGCACGCCGGGGAAGAGATGGTGCTCGAGGTGATAGTTCAGATTAATGTTCAGAAACGAGAACAGCCGGTTGCTGGTGATCGTCCGCGTTTCACGCAGCGGGTGGCTGGGCGTGGTTAGCGTGTGCTCGGCCCAGCCGCGCACGTTGCCCAGCAGCGACGCGATGCACAGCGGGATGAACCACACGTGCACCACCATGCCGAAGAATCCTTGCGAGAATGCCCACCACAGCAGGAGGCCGGCGGCGGCGGTCATCAACGTGCGCTCGACGATCATCTTGCGATGGTCGCTGGCCGTTCCGTACTTGAGCGCCATCCACGGCACCCGAAACGAATAGAACACCATGCCGAAGGCCAGCCAGGCATAGTACAGAACCGACAGCAGCTTCGGATTGTCGGTGAGGTTGTTGAACTCGTCGGGGTCCTGCGGGCTGCGGGTGTGCTTGTGGTGCCGCAGGTGGTTCACGCCGTAGGCCGTGGCCGAAAACATCGAGGGCGCGCCCATCACCACGCCGTACCAGCGATCCCAGCGGCGATGCTTGAACAACGTGCCGTGGATGCCTTCGTGCATCAGGTTACTCATGCCGTGAATCAGCAGGCCGATCAGAATGTAGCCGGGAATGCACCAGTACCACGCGGGTGCATACGCGATGGCGACGGCCGTCGCCGCCCACAGGCCAATGAACAACACCCCCACCAGGTTCCAATACGGGTTGATCGCATGCAGCTCCCGAATAGCCTGCTTCTTCTCGGGTTCCAGACTGCGATACCACTGGGAGTGGGTCATGGCTTGCGCTCTTCTGCCGATGGAGTGTTGGTTCGAAAGGTGTCCGGCGATGAAATCAAAGGCACAAAGCAAAGATGCCCAGATCGGTCGCGACGCAGCGTGTGCGCGACCGGTCTCTGCTTGGCGCGATCGAGGCGGGTTAGTCTACCGAATTGCCACCGGCAAGAGTTGAAAAATCCCCGCCGAAACTGCGGATCGTTGAAAACGTGCCCGGGGAAAGGCCGCTTTGAGTCGTCGGGCACGCCAGGGGTGCGTGCGCAACCCATCGCGCGGGCAAGTGGGCAACAAGGCCGGCAGCGTCCGAGTGCACGCTTCGAGTGATCCCGGGCCGGAATCCAGCGTCATTCAGGGCCGGACAGCATCTTCCTCCGGCTGCTCGCGGGCCTCGCGCTCCTTCCGCCCCGCGACCTCGACGGCCATGTTGCGGGCAAACTCGCCGTCGTGCATGGACCATGACTGCCAGCGTTCGCGGTCCTGTCGGGCCTCCTCGATCGATTCCCCGTGGTTCTCAAGCCAGCGGAGAAGTCTCTCGAAATCCGCGCGATGCTTTGGCGACCAACTATGTCCACGGTTCTGTTCGTCTGCGAGGACGAAAGGGACTAATCGTTGGTTGGTCGTCGATCTGTAAATCTTGTGGTCGATCGCCCGGCACAACTCGATAACGGCCGGGTCGCCAAAGTAGTCCTCCGCCTTCCAGCCGACCCTCTCATGCCACGTCGCCCCGGGCAAGGCACGCTTGACGTCCTGGCAGCCCAGGCTCAAGCAGGCGACAAGCACGGCGAGATGGACGCGGTTGTTGCGCATTCGATCGAGGTTCACGTTCGCGGGTTGGTGGCAGAGGCAACCGTATGGTAACACGAGGCACCGCCGGAGGACGCGCGAACCGCGGCCTTTTCTCGGCATGCTGAATTGCCCCCCGAACCCCGGCCG
This sequence comes from Planctomycetota bacterium, assembly GCA_003389325.1. Classification (GTDB taxonomy): domain Bacteria; phylum Planctomycetota; class Planctomycetia; order Pirellulales; family PALSA-1355; genus LB-PLM-3. The sequence goes on along the minus strand of QQVE01000002.1, from coordinate 130,219 downwards.
AAAACCGCCCTTGCACGGATGTTTCTTCTCGCGAACATGCTAGGCGGCAGGCTTTGCACGCGCGCGGCGAAGTTGTTCCATTTCCGCCTCGGCGGCAGGCCGCGCGATTCCTCGCCGCAAGTCGCCCCACCGCATGTTCTTCAAACGCCGAAGCGGGCTCTTCTCGGCCAATTGCCTCAGGTCCGAAGAACCTTCCGCCCTGCCGAACCCAAATCGGCCGGATTCGCGGCGGCGAGAAAAGCCACCCAGGATTCAGCTCGTCGAACCGGCGGGCTGGCCCTGGGTGGCGGCCTGGCGCTTGGCGCGCTCTTCGTTGAGCAGCTTGATCCAGGGGCCGACGTAATGGCCGTGGTCGTGGAAGGTGCGGCCGCTGACGAGATTGCCGTCGACCACGCAGGGCTCGTTGACGAACGTGCCGCCGCAGACCTCGAGGTCGAACTGGCACTTGGGCACCGTGGCCATCCGCCGCCCCTTCACGCAGCCGGCCCGGGCGGGGATCTCCACCCCGTGGCAGACGCAGCCGATGGGCAGGTTGTGCTCGAAGAAGTACCGCGTGACGCGCAGCAGGTCCTCATCCTCGCGAATGTACTCTGGCGCCCGGCCGCCGCTGAAGAAGATGCCCACGTAGTCGGCGGGGTCGATCTCGGCGAAGGCCACGTCGGCCTGGATGGTGTAGCCTTCCCACTCCTTGGTGATCGTCCAGCCGGGTTTCACCTCGTGCAGCACCATCTGGTAGAGCCGCTTCTCGGGCGCCGCCACCACGGGCTGGAAGCCGTCTTCCTGCAAGCGGTAGTAGGGATACAGCGTGTCGACGGTCTCGGTGGCGTCGCCGACGATGATCAGGACCTTGTTCATGGCTTCGAGTGTGGTGCTAGCGGGGTATGGAGCGAGAGTTGGCCGAAGTGCTGTATGTCCAGCGACTGTCGCCTATTAGAATCCGCTGCTGGCGATGGGTCAAACCGTTGCCTTCGGGCTGGTCACGGACGACAAGCAGCCGAGAGATCCATGCGACGTTACGACTACCTGGTAGTGGGCTGCGGCATGTTCGGGGCCGTGTTCGCCCGACGTGCCGCCGAAGCGGGCCGCCGCGTGCGGGTCATCGACAAGCGGCCCCACATCGCCGGCAACTGCTACAGCGAGCAGATCGCCGGCGTCGAAGTGCATCGCTACGGGCCCCACATCTTCCATACGGACAACCCGCGGGTGTGGCAATTCCTCAACCGCTTCACGGAGTTCAACAACTACACGCACCACGGCCGCGTGCGGCACGGCAACCGCGTGTGGTCGTTCCCGATCAACCTGATGACGCTCGCGCAGCTTTGGGGCATTCGCACGCCGGCCGAGGCCGAGCGCAAGCTGCACGAGGTGCGCGTGCCCTGCGAAAAGCCCCAGAACCTGCAAGAGTGGATCCTGTCGCAAGTGGGCGAAGAGCTGTATGAGATCTTCGTGCGCGGCTACACGACCAAGCAATGGGGCCGCGATCCGGCCGAGCTGCCGCCTTCGATCATCCGCCGCATTCCGATCCGCCAGACCTACGACGACCGTTACTTCGCCGACCGCTTCCAAGGCGTGCCCATCGGCGGCTACACGCACATGTTTGCCAACATGCTCGACCACGACGCGATTGACGTCGAGCTGGGCGTCGACTACTTCGAGCACGCCGGAGAGCTGGAAGGCGATGCCGAGCGCGTGGTCTATACCGGCAAGATCGACGAGTACTTCGGTTACCGCTTCGGCGAGCTCGAGTATCGCTCGCTGCGGTTCGAGAACGAGGTGCTCGAGGGCGACTTCCAGGGCACGGCCATCGTCAACTACACCGAGGCGGCCGTGCCGTTCACGCGAATCACCGAGCACAAGCACTTCGAGTTCCAGACCTCGCGGCAAACGGTGATCACCCGCGAGTATCCGGCTGCATGCGACCGCGGCCAGGTGCCCTACTATCCGATCCGCGACGCGGCCAACGCGGCCCTCTACGAGCGCTACCGGGCCGAGGCCGGGCGCAGCGGCTTGCTGCTGGGCGGACGTTTGGCAACGTACCAGTACTACGACATGCACCAGGTCGTGGCCCAGGCTCTGACGCTGGCCGACAAGGAGTTCCAGCGAGAAGACCTGCCGGTGCACCCGCCCCGTCTCGCCGCCTGAGGGAAGGACGATGGCTTTGCCCAGCCAACGCCGCAACCTGGTCATCAGCCCGATCGGCCCCGGCTCGGTGCACGCCTCGTGGCTTAGCCAGCCCGAGGAGCGCTCGTTCGACCTGTTCCTGCTCCACTACGGTGACCAGCCCGACTACGGACGCGCCGAAGCCGATCACTATCTCAGCCGCAAGGGCTTCAAGTGGGAGCTGATCGACCACGTCGTCGCCGAGCACCGTGCGGTGCTGGACCAATACGACTACATCTGGTGCCCCGACGGCGACATTTGCGCCGACACGGCCACGGTCAATCGCCTGTTTGCGTTGATGCGGCAGTACGACCTGCAGTTGGCCCAACCGGCCATTGCCGCCGGCGAGATCTCCTACCAGGTGCTGCGTGCCAAGCCGGGCGTGGTGCTGCGGTACACGCCGTTCGTCGAGGTGATGTGCCCAGTCTTTACACGGCAGACGCTGCTGGACGTGCAGCCCACCTTCGCCGAAAGCCGCTCGGGCTGGGGTCTCGATCTCTTGTGGCCGCGCTACGTCGAGCCTCGCCGCATGGCCGTGCTCGATGCCGCGGGTGTGGAGCACACCGGGCGGCTGTTTCGCGGGGAGAACTACCGCAACCTCGACAAGCTGGGCGTCAGCCCGGGCGAAGAGCTCGCGCGCATCATCGCCAAGCACGGCGGCTTCAATCGCCGGTTGCATCGCCGACTGGTGCGCGGGCGGATCAAGCTGCCGGCGGTGTGGGAACCGGGGCACCGGCCCGCATGGGGCGAACGGTTGCTGAGGGCGTTCGGCTGGCGTCAGGCGTATGCTTGAGGAACGTCTAGGAACCTCGCTTGCGCTTCGGGCTGGTGTGGGCGAGTGGCTAGTCGAATACGAGGGTGCCGAACTTCTGGTACTCGTGGAAGCTGGGGCCGACGCGGGCCCAGTCCCAACTGGTGCTCGTGCCGTCGTCGTAGTCGACGCGGTAGAAGTTTGCCCGCCAGCGGGTGCCGGGCTTGGGCGGCACGTTGCCCAGCGGGGTCAGCAGCTTGTAGGGCACGTACATCTCGGCGGTCCAGCTCTCGATTGATTCGCCCGAGGCCTTCTTGCCGCCAGTGACCGTGGTGGCCTTCTGAATCTTGCGATCGCCTTCGTAGTGCCAGGGCCGCCAGCCGAGAAACTCGCCGTCGCGGTTGGGCACCAGAATCGGCAGCTCGTACCCCAGGGGCGAGATCTCGTACTCGAAGTAAAGCGGCTGCCGCTCGTCGGTCCAGAAGAAGAACTCGAACACGTCCTCGTTCCACAAATCGGCAAAGTCTTCGGTCATCGTGGCGGTGACCTTGGCGTCGGTGCCAGTGAACAGCACATACACGCCCGAGTCGGAATAGAGCATCTTGATGCGGGCATCGTAGTCGTGCCCTTTCGACTCACGTTTGTTGAGCGCGGTCCAGGGGACGTCTTGCCAGGCGGCCGCGCTGCCGTCGCCGGTGATCTTGAAATCGTCGGTCCGCGGGACGTGCAGCAGCTTCTCGTCGTCGGTGGTCGCGGCAGCCACGGGAGCCTCCTGGGGGTCGGCGGCGGCCAACAGCAGCCGCTCGGCGTTCTTGTAGTAGACCTTTTCGAGCACCTCACGCGGCAGGAACACCCCGTAGATCATCCAGAAGCCCTGCAGGTGGTGGCTGGCCGAGCAGTCGAAGTACTCGTCGTCGGTCTCCAAAAAGCGGTAGTAGATGCGAAAGGCCTCGCGCCGCGGCGGCGTGTCGGTGCCAAACAGAATGCGGTCCTGATACTTGATGAAGAACTTCCGCGCCGTGTACGGCTGCCGCCCCAGTTCCGAGATCCGCGCGTCGATATCCACGTGGAAGTTCGGATAGCTGTCGAGCATGCGGGCCACCTCCTGGAGGTTCTCCGGGTTGTTCCCGCAGTGGGCCCCGATGAACGTCGTGTCGGGATGCCGGGCAACGGCCCGCTCGCGCTGCGCCAGCAGTTCCTCGCGCGAAGGGAAGCGGTCGCCGTAGAACAGCCAGTTCGGGTGCTCGTTCAACTCGTGCCAGCGTTCGTTGTGGCGGTCGAGCGGCGTGAAGAAGGCCGCCGGGTCGGAAGTGTGGATCATCACGGGCCGGTCGTACTCGGCGCAGGTTGCCCAAACGGGATCGAGCTTCGGGTCGTCGACCGGCATCAAACGGCCGTCCTTGTAGCGCACGGTTAGCCCCAGGCTCTTGTGAAACTTGAGTCCCTTGGCTCCCGCTGCAAAGCTCTCCTTGAGCCGTTTGACCTCGCGCTCGGTCCAGTCCGATTCGTCGATGCCTTCGAAGTTGATCAGGGCAAAGGTCAGGAAGCGGCCGGGATGGGCCTCGTCGAGCGCGGCAAGCGTCTCGCGGAGCCGATCGCCCCAACCGCCATCGAGGTTCACCACCGTCTGTACGCCCGCCGCGTTCATCTCCTTCAAATACCCGGCAACACGATCGGGCGTCAGCGTGGGCTTTCCGCCGCCCAGGTGGTTGTGCACGTCGATGACGGGGAACATCGGCCGCTCGATCTCGGTGACGTCGGTGACCATCATCGAACGCGGCTGCCAATCGCGCAGCAGCAGCTTCTGGATGTCCTCGCCGGGTTCGGCCGCTGTCGCCGCAGAAATCGAGGCACACGCGGAGAGCAGGACGAAACCATATCGACAGCAGGTCTTCAACACGGAACACTCCTTCGGGCGGGGCACGAATCGAAGCCAATACGCTCCATTGCGAGCTTCAGAGTAATCGGCTGGCGAAACGGTGTCGAGTAATTCGAAGCGCTACCTGTAAGGGCGGGCAATTCCGCCGTAGCCGTAGACGCCGGGTCGCGTGCGGGGCATCATGTGAGACAACCTTGCACAGCGATTCCACCTGGCTCACGGCTCGATGAAGATTATCCGGATCGACTGCCACGTCCTCCTCATTCCCAACTACGACGCGCGGGCTTGCTCCTCGGCTCAAGACGATCTGGTCGTCGAAGTGCACACCGACGAGGGCCTGACGGGGATCGGCGAAACCGACACCAACCCCTGGGTGGCCCGCGAGTGCATTCGCGCCCGGGGCACGCATTGCATGGGGCTCGGGCTCGAAGAGATGCTCATCGGCTGCGACCCGCTCGATCCGGAAGCCGCGTGGCAGCGGCTCTACAGTGGCTCGAAGATGACCGGACGCCGCGGAGCAGTGATCTGCGCGTTGGGCGCGCTGGACATGGCGCTGTGGGACCTGTGGGGCAAAGCGACCGGCAAGCCTATCTATCAGTTGCTGGGAGCCAGCGGCCGGCCCGTCGTGCCCTATGCCTCGTTGTTGCCCGCGGGCGATACGGTGGCCGAGCAGCGCGCGTCGCTCGTCGAAAAGTGCCAGCGCGTGCAGGCGATGGGATTTCGCGCAGCGAAGCTCGAAGTGTGCATCAACGGCCCTTACAGCCACAACGGCCTGCAGGCCGATGACGCCGAGGGCGTGGAGATGGTCGCCGCCTGCCGCCGGGCGGTCGGAGACGACTTTACGCTGATGGTCGACGTGGCCTACGCCTGGCCCAGCGCCGAGCACGCGTTGCAGGTGCTCGAGCAACTGGCGCCCTACAATCTCTTCTTCGTCGAGACGCCGATCGACATCGACGATCTCGCCGGGCATGCCTACCTGCACGAACATTCGCCGATTCCGATTGCCGCGGGCGAGTGGCAGAACACGCACTGGGAGTTTCTCGACCTGGCCGATCGCGGCAAAGTCGACGTGCTGCAACCCGACGTCGGTCGCGTGGGCGGATTTACCGAGGCCCGCCGCGTGTGCCGCATCGCTGAAGAGCGTAATCGGCTCGTCGTGCCGCATTGTTGGAAGAGCGCTATCGGCATCGCAGCCAGCGCCCATGTGGCAGCGTCCACCACGGTCTGCCCGTACATCGAGTTTCTGCCGGCAGCGCTCTCCGAATCGGCCCTGCGGCGCGAGCTGGTCGAGCAGGAGTTCGAGATCGTCGACGGCGTGCTTAAGCTGCCCGAGGCGCCGGGCCTGGGCATCGAGCTCAACCGCAAAGCGCTGGCCGGCTTCGCTGCCGACCCGTGAAGCGGCTACATGCGGTCGTACAGCGCGTTGGGCAGGCACTTCAGCAGCCAGGCGATCAGCCGCCAGCGGCGGGTCACGTAGGCGTGGCTGCGGCGGGCCCGGATGGCCCGGTAGATCTGCCGCGCGGCCTCCTCGGGCGTGGCCACCCAGAACTTGTCGGGGCTCTTGGCCATCGGCGTGTCGACAAACCCGGGCTGGATGTCGGTGACGCAGACGTCGGCCTGCTGGTGGGCATTGCGACCCCGCAGGGCTTCCATGTAGCTCGACTCGAAGGCCTTGGACGCGTTGTAGGCTGGAGCATGCCGCCCGCCCCGCAGCGCCGAGATCGACGAGATGTTCACTAGGTGCCCCGAGCCGCGCTGGCCGAAGTGATGCATGGCCACGTTTGCCAAAGCGCAAAACCCCGTCACGTTCACATCGATCGTCTCGCGCTCCTGCCCCCAGTCGAGCTCGGGATTCAGGTGGCCGACGCCCGCGCAAATCACGATCAGCTCCACGCCGTCCATCTCCTGGATCAACGCGCGCAGGTCCGTCATCGCGGCATCGGTGGCGGCGACGTCCGTCGGTCGAACGCGCGCTTCGGGGCCGAGTTCCGCTTGCAGCTCGTCCAGCAGCGGCTTGCGCCGCGCCATCAGTCCCAGGGCGTATCCCTCGGCGGCCAACTTGCAGCTTAGCGCACGTCCGATTCCGGAGGATGCGCCGACGACGATCGCTTTCTTCATGCTTCGTTCTGCTTCTTGAACATTGCCGGTCCCGCAAACACCGCGTGTGATTGGACCACAAACGCTGAGACGCACAAGCGCCATCGCGCGCGTGTTTGCCTCGGCCACAACCAGTGCCTATATTGCGGCTCAGGCGGATGTGCTCGTAGGGGAGAACGACCGGTGACGATGCATCCTCAGCTTTCGCGACGCGATTGGTTGCGACGGGCCTCGGCCGCGGGGTTGGTCGGCGCCGGATTGCGTGGGTGGGAGAATCCGGCGATGGCCGACAGCAGCAAACCCTTTCGCATCATCGACCCGCACGTGCACGTTTGGAAGGACGATCCGCGATATCCCTGGCCCGAGGATCTGAAGTCGCCGCCGAAAGAAGACGCCACGCCCGAGATGCTGCTGGCGCAAATGCAGCAGCACGGCGTGGAAAAGACGGTGATCGTCCACGTCATCTATTACCGCTGGGATTGCCGCTACGCGGCCGACTGCGTGCAGGCCGATCCCAAGCACTTCGAAGGTGTGTGCCGCGTCGATCCCGAGAGCCCAGAGGCCACTTCCGAGCTCGAGCGCTGGGTGGCGGCCGGGTTGCGCGGCGTGCGGCTGAGTCCCGGCACGGGGCCCGGCGGCGATTGGATCAACGATCGGCCGCGGATGGACGCCATCTGGAACCGCGCGGCCGAGCTCGAAGTGCCGATGTGCATCCTCTGCCCGATCACGCGGATTCCCGACGTCGAGCAGGTGATCCGGCGGCACGACGGCCGGCTCGACGTGTGTATCGACCACATGGCCGATTGCCCGATCGATCAGCCGGACGAGCTCAAGAAGCTGCTGGCACTGGCCCGGTATCCTCGGGTATACGTGAAGCTGAGCCACTTGTGGCTGCTATCGAAGCAGGAGTATCCCTACCGCGATACCCACGACCAGGTGCGCAAGCTGTACGACGCGTTTGGGCCCGAGCGGCTGATGTGGGGCACGGACTGGCCGGCGGTCGAGGACTACTGCCGCTACCGCAAGGCGCTGGCCCTGTATCGCGACGAGATCAAGTTCTTCAACGACGACGACCGCCGTTGGATCCTGGGCGAGACGGCGCTGAAGTTGTGGCCGTTTCAAGCGACCTAGCGACCCTCGATAGGGAGGCCACCGCCATGAGCCGACCGAGCCGCAGAACGTTTCTCAAGAGTGCGGCGCTGGCCGTCGGAGCGAGTGCTGTCGGGCGAGCGCCGCGGATGCTGGCCGCCGAGGGCGAAACGAAGCATCCCCGCGAGCGGCCCAACATCCTGTATGCCGTGTCGACCGGCTGCTGGGGGCCGGTCACTCCGCCGGGCGAGCCGCTACCGCTGACGAAGATTCTGGACGAAACCGCGGCGGGCGGATTCAACGGCGTGCGACTGACCGGCTTTCCCGGCATCCTGGAACGGAACAAACTTTCCATCGAGCAGTACGGCGAGGAGCTGGCCGCGCGCGGGCTGCGATTTTCGACCGTGTCGTTTGGCGGGCAGTATTACGACAAGAGCCAGCACGCCGACATTCTCGCCCGGGCCCGGCAGGCGCTGGCCGCGCACAAGCAGTACGGCGCCACGGCGATGGTCTTCTTTCCGCCCGGATTGGCGGCCGGCGCCGAAGAGAAGCAGGCACTGAACGATTCGTACAAGTTCCTGGGCGAAATGGGAAAGATGGCCGTCGAAGAATACGGCATTCGCATGGGCCTGCACAATCACACCAACACGCTGATCGAGAACCAGGAGCAGGTCGATCACTTTCTCGAGGGCACGGACCCGCGGTATGTGTTCTGCGCCTGGGATTCGGCCCACCTGCTGCTGGGCGGTTGCAACGTGTTGGCCACGTACAAGAAATCGATCGACCGGCTGGTGTACACCGACTTCAAGGACGCCACGCTCAATCCGACCAGCGACGACTACGTGGCTCCCAACGGCCGCCGCTACGCCGGCGACTCGGACTCGGGCAAGTTCTACAACGCGATCTTCGAGCTGGGACTGGGACAGATCGACTTCGTGCCCTTGATGCAGTTGCTGGCCGACCACCACTACCGCGGCTGGATCAACCACGATTTGGACACGATCCGCGTCTCGGTGCCCGAGAGCTGGCGCGTGGCGATGGGGTATATCGAGGAAACGCTGGACCCGATTTACCAGTAGGCACGCCTGGTCATCGCGATGGCGGCAGCGTGGCGCGAACTACTTGGCCAGGGCGTGCGACCGTTCGACCTCGCTGCCCATCTTGCCGACGAGCATCATGGCCCACATCTTCCAGTCGGCGATGAACGACCACAGCGGGTACTTGAAGCTGGCCGGCTTGTTCTTCTCGATGAAGAAGTGGCCGAACCAGGCGAAGCCGTAGCCCACGAACGGGGCGGCGATGAGCAGCCAGGGGCTATAGAAGATGGCCGCGGCGATCACCACCAGCGACAGCGTGCTGCCGATGAAGTGCAGCGCCCGGCAGGCCGGCACCGAGTGCTCGCGGACGTAGAAGGGCCAGAATTCGGCGAAGGTTTGAATGCGCTGGTCTGACATGGTGGATTCTCCCGCCCAAACGGTACTCGAAGCGCCTTCATCATACATTGCCCCGCACGTCCCCACCAATATCGCCGTGGCCGCGTGCTGCCATTACCCTCTGGCCGAACGCCCCCCGAGGGGGCAAAATAAAGGGATCACCTCATCCGTACGTGCGTTTTCTGCGAGAGCGTTTCATGTCGACAACCACGGATTCTTCCACCGCAGCCAACTGCGACCTCGTCATCCGCAACGGCAACGTTTACGACGGCGCGGGCTCGCCGGCCGCGCTGGCTGACGTGGCGATCGACGGCGGCAAGGTCCGGGCCGTCGCCCCCAAATTGCAGCAGACGGGCCGCCGCGAGATCGACGCCGGCGGCTGCTGGGTGATGCCCGGCATGCTCGACATCCACACGCACTACGACGCCGAAATCGAGGCCATGCCCGGCCTGGAAGAATCGGTGCGTCACGGCGTCACGACGGTCGTGATGGGCAACTGCTCGCTGTCGACGGCGCTGGGGTCGAAGAAGGACCTGCTCGATCTGTTCTGCCGCGTGGAGAGCCTGCCGCGCGACGTGCTCTCGCGCTGGATCGGCGACGAGCTGCCCTGGAACGGAGTGCGCGAGTACTACCAGCACCTCGAGTCGCTGCCGATCGGTCCCAACGTGTCGACGCTGCTGGGACACTCGAACGTGCGCGCTCACGTGATGGGCATGGAGCGCAGCCTGAAGGAGTCGAAGGCCGAGCCCGAGGAAGTGCGCCAGATGCAGGGTATCGTCGCAGAGGCCCTCGACGAAGGCTACGTGGGGCTGTCGATCGACATGCTCCCCTGGCATCGCCTCGACGGCGAGCCGTTCCGCGGCATTTCGGTCCCCTCGCAGCATGCCGACCCGAGCGAGTACCGCAGGCTGGCCGACGTGGTGCGGCAGAACGATCGCGTGCTGCAGGCCACGCCCAACGCGCTGAACAAGCGCACCGTGGCCATCCTTGGCAGGCTCAGCACGGGGGTGGGCCGCAAGTCGCTGCGCACCACGATCGTGGCCGCCATGGACGTCAAGACCGACCGCAAGATATGGCGCATCGCCACGCTCGGCGGCAAGGTGCTCAACACGCTGTTCAACGCCAACATCCGCTGGCAGACCCTGGCCGAGCCGTTCCTCAACTACTGCGACGGGGTGAACACGCCGCTGTTCGAGGAGTTTGCCACGGGCGTGGAAGCCATCAGCGCCACCTGCGAGCAGCGGCGGCAAATGTTCGCCGATCCGGCCTTTCGGCGGGCCTTTCGCGCCGATTGGGAGACGAAGGGCCAACGGGTGTTTCATCGCAACCTGGACGACATGTGGGTCGTGTCCTCGCCGGTCGAGGGCCAGGCCGGCAAGTCGTTCGCCGAGCTGGCGGCGGCCGCGGGCCGCGATCCGCTCGATCTGTTCATGGACCTGCTGGCCGAGCACGACTCGGCGATCCGCTGGAAGACCGTGGTCACGAACGACCGCCCGGCTCAGCGGCACAGTTTGTTCGCGCACGACACCGCGTTGCCCGGCTTCAACGACTCGGGCGCTCATGCTCGCAACATGGCGTTCCAGGACGGCGGCCTGCAGATGCTGCAGCAGGTGTTGCTCAATCCCGAAGTGATGCCGATTGAGAAGGCGATTCACAAGCTGACCGGCATGTCGGCCGAGTGGCTGGGCCTCGACACCGGCTTCGTGCGTCCGGGAGCCACGGCCGATGTGATCGTGGTCGACTCCGAGAAGCTCAAGACCGGCCTCGGCGAGCCGATCGAGCACTACGACGAGCGGCTGCACGGGGCGATGCGCATGGTTAAGCGCTCCGACGGCGTCGTGCGACAAGTCCTCGTCGGCGGGCGGTTGGCGTACGAGGGAGATGCGTTCGTCCCCGAGTTCGGCCGCGAGCGCTTCGGGAGGTTGCTGCGGTCGACGCACTAGCGGGGTTTTCGCGACACATGAATGTGTCGGCTAACGCAAGAACACGAACGTGCATGAATCCTTAGCCGACACATTTATGTGTCGAGGGAACCCCCATGCCGCCGGTTGCGCATCATATCATCTTCGCGGCCTACGGGTTTTGGTTGCCGAACGACCCCCGCGGGTCGTGGTCGACATACGTCGGAAGCGATGATCTCTATCGATCGTTCGGCGCGGCGACGAAGGTCGCCACGCGCGAAAGCCTGGCCAAGCGCCAGCACGATCACGGTTCGCGACTGGCGGCCAAGCGCGAGCTAAAATCCTCACCCGCGGTCTTCACCGGCCGGCAAGCACTCGAAATCGCCCGGGCCGTCGGTGACCTGGCAGTTGCTGAGTCGTTGGTCGTGCTCGCCTGTGCGGTGATGCCGGATCATGTGCATCTGGTGGTGCGAAGTGGGCCGCTTTCGCCAGTGAGGATCGTCGCAAGCTGCAAGTCGCGGGCATCGCGCAGGCTCCACGAGTCCGGGCTGTGGCCACCGGACCGCCGAATCTGGGCCCGGGGCAAGTGGGTAGTGCACTTGAATACCGAAGAAGAAATTCGGCGAGCCGTTCGCTACGTAGAACGAAATCCCATCGCCGCCGGGCTCAAGCGCCAGCGTTGGTCGTTCGTCCAGCCGCTGGAGCATCGCCGCGACACATGAATGTGTCGGCTAATGCAAGAACGGGAACGTGCGGCACATCTTAGCCGACACATTCATGTGTCGCGGCGCAAATCCCCCAACGCCGTCCCGCAACGCACAAGCATTCGCTATAATAGCGGCTGAACCTTCCGCTTTGGGGGCGACGCGGCGGGGATGGATCCACCGGACGGCGCATGCTTGAGCTCTCTCGGAAGCGAATTCGTAACCAAGTCTCTGCAACTCTTCACTCCCGCCGGCTCCTCGTCGAATCGCTCGAGGACCGCAACCTGCTGAGCCTGTCGGGCAACATGCTGTTTCCGGCGGACAATCCATGGAACCAGCGCGTCGACAGCGCGCCGGTGGCGGCCAACTCGGATACGCTCGTGGCCAGCATCGGCCTGAATGCGAACGTGCATCCCGACTTCGGCACGACCTACATGGGGGCGTACATCGGCATTCCGTTCAACGTCGTCTCAGCGTCGCAGGCCCCGGTCGAAGTGGTGATCGACGTCTGGCCCGGCGAAAGCGACTTGGGCGACGTGCCGATCCCGCCGGGAGCCGTCATCGAGGGCGATCCGCTGCCGCCGTCGCAAAACACTGGCGACCGGCACCTGATCGTTTATGACGAGGACAACAACGTGGCCTACGAGTTGTTCAAGGCCTCGCGTCCCAGCGAGAACCCCGACAACAAATGGCACGCCTACAACCAGGCCTTCTGGGATTTCAACCAGAATTGGTTCCGGCCCGACGGTTACACTTCGGGCGATGCCGCGGGGCTGCCGATCCTCCCCGGGCTGGTGCGGCCCGACGAGGTACTTGAACAGGGCGCGATCAACCATGCCCTGCGTTTCACGGTGCCCAACTCGCGCAACCAGTACGTGTATCCCGCTTCGCACCATGCAGGCGTGAACAATGCCAACTACCCGCGGATGGGCGAGCGCTTCCGGCTGAAGGCCGATTTCGATATCTCCGGCTTCTCGCCGGCCAACCAGGTCATCCTGACCGCGCTCAAGGAGTACGGCATGATCGTGGCCGACAACGGCAGTCCCTGGTTCATCAGCGGTTCGCCGTCGCCGCAATGGGACGACGACGACCTGCACGATCTGACCGACATCCTCGGCAGCAACTTCGAGGCGGTCGATCTGTCGCCGATCGTAACGGACGTTTCGCCCGACACGGGTTCGACCGGCGGGGGGACGTCGGTGACCATCGTCGGGCAGAACTTCTCCGGCGCCGCCGGCATGCTCGAAGTGTTCTTCGGCACTACCGAGGCGGCCGACGTCACGGTGGTATCCGACACGATGCTCGTGGCCACCACGCCAGGGCACGCGCCCGGCACGGTCGACGTGAGCGTCGTCACGCCGTACGGCACTTCGGCAATCGTCCCTGGCGGCAAGTTCACGTTTACGGCGGGAACCGGCACGGAAGTCGCCGGCCGGCACCTGTTCTACAACCAGTCGAAGTTCGACGGCGGAGATCCGGCCGCTAGCGCCAGCGACGACGGCGCCATTGCCACGGACAAGAGCGCCTACCTGCCCGCCGGCGGCATCGCCACGTTCGATAGTATTTCCAGCTATTCGCGCGGCATCAACGGCATCATGGTCGACGTGCAATCGCCTGCCGGCACGCTGACCACGGCCGATTTCACCTTCAAGATGAGCGAACAGACGGTCGCCAACAACACGCCCAGCACATGGCAAGCGGCGCCTGCACCGAGCGACTTTGCCGTGCGGCCCGGAGCGGGCGTCGACGGCTCGGACCGCGTGACGATCACGTGGGAGGCCGGCGCCATCACCAATCGCTGGCTGGAGGTGATCGTTGAAGGCAACGATGTGGCCGGCGGCTTTAATACCAACACGGGGCTGGCCGCGAGCGACGTTTTCTTTTTCGGCAACCGCATCGGCGACGCGGCGAGTGGCACGTCGACGCTGGCCGTCACCAATGCCGTCGATGAAATCGCGGCCCGAAACAATCCCGGCTTCGGGGCGGCGATCACGAACCTGTTCGATTTCGACCGCAGCGGCCTGGTCAGCGCGGTCGACAACATCATCGCGCGCAACAATGCGGGGACCCTGACGAAGATCAACATTACCGATCCACCGGGCGCGCCGGATGCCGAACTGGCACTAGCGGTCACGCTTGCCGGTGGGGCCAGCGATGCAATCGGAAGTTTGTCTGAGCCGGTTGACGAGTACGCGATTGCACGGGTCGCCAAATCCAGGCGTGGTGCGGCATCGACGGCACCTTGGCCGGCGCTGACGGACCGTGAAATGGCCACTCGCCCGGCAGCATCTTCGCCGGCCGCGGATGACCTTCTTGACGACCGATTGATCGACGCGCTGCTGGCAGATCTCTTCTGACTCGGATGGGGGAGGCTGTTTTTGCCACTCCGCGCCGGCCTTGCTAAGATCGCCTTTGAGGGGAGCTAGCGCGGCATTCTGCGGAGGGCACATCCATGGCCGAGATGCTGGAACTGCGCGTCAACGGGGCGGCGCACCAGGTCGACGTGGCCGGGCGGCGGAAACTGCTCGGCATCTTACGCGACGACTTGGGTCTCACGGGCAGCAAGTACGGCTGCGGCGAAGGACAGTGTGGGGCCTGCACCGTGCTGGTCGATGGAGTCGCCGCCAAGAGCTGCGTGGCGGTCGCCAGCGCCCTGGCCGGGCGCGAGATCACGACCATCGAAGGACTGGCCACCGGCGACAAGCTCCATCCGGTCCAACAGGCCTTCATCGATCACGACGCGATGCAGTGCGGCTACTGCACGCCGGGCATGGTCATGGCCGGCGCGGCACTTGTGGAAAACAACCGCGAGCCGAGCGACGAGCAGATCGTCGAGGCGATGCAAGGCAACATCTGCCGTTGCGGCACCTACCAGCGCATCGTGGCCGCGCTCCGCCAGGCAGCGGCTGCTCCAACCGGGGCGGGCGACCGGCAGGAGGCGGCATCATGAAGTACGACACCTCGCGAGCCAGGAATCCGCGCTCCTACGACGAAACCGACCGGTTCGACATCGAGCCCGAGCGGTACGAGCTGTTTGAGGGACCGCGCTACCAGTTCGAGCCTGACCGGCGCGACTTTCTCAAGGTGCTGGGCGGGGGCATTCTGATCACGCTCGTCTGGCGCGCAGCCGAAGCTCAGGACGGAGAAAGCGGCCGCCGCGTGCGTCGCAGCGTCTTGTCGGCCCCGCAGGACCTCGAGGCATGGCTGCACATCGCCGACGACGGCCGGGTAACCATCTACACCGGCAAGACCGAGGTGGGGCAGAACATTCGCACGTCGCTCAGCCAGGTCGTGGCCGAAGAGCTGCACGTGCCGGTCGAGTCGATCGCGATGGTGATGGCCGACACCAACCTGACGCCCTACGACCGCGGCACCTTCGGCAGCCGCACGTCTCCGAGTATGGCACCGCAGTTGCGCAAAGCCGCCGCCACGGCGCGCGAGCTGCTCGTGGACCTGGCGGCCGAGCGATTGGGCGTCGACCGAGAATCGCTTGTGGCCGCCGAGGGTGCTGTGCGACATGAAGCATCGAACCGCTCAGTGGCATTCGGCGCGTTGGCCAAGGACCGCAAACTGACGCAGCGCGTGACCTCGGATGCCGAGACGGCGGCGCCTGAGGACTGGAAGGTGGCCGGCACGCCCGTGGCCAAAGTGGACGCGCGCTCGTTCGTCACCGGATCGCACCAGTATGCCTCCGACGTCGTGCGGCCGGGCATGTTGTTTGGCAAAGTGCTGCGTCCCAAACTCGTGGGGGCCACACTCGAATCAATTGACGCCAGCAAAGCCGAGGCGATGCCGGGCGTGACCGTCGTGCGCGACGGCGACTTCGTGGGCGTGGCGGCCCCCAGCGAACCAGTGGCCCGGCAGGCCCTCGCGGCGATCGAAGCGGAGTGGAAGAATCCCGAGTCGAGCGGCGAGGAGTTGTACGCCAGGCTCAAGCGTCCCCAGGAAGACGGTGGTGGCGGCGGCTTTCGTCGCCGATCCGGCGGGACCCGGGGGTCGATCGAGCGGGGAATGGCCGAGGCCAAACATCGGCTGCAATCGACGTACGCGATTGCGTACGTCGCGCACGCGCCGCTCGAGCCGCGTGCGGCGGTGGCCGAATGGAACGACGGCAAGCTGACCGTGTGGACCGGCACGCAACGCCCCTTCGGTGTCCAGGGCGACCTGGCCGAAGCGTTTGGAATGTCCGGCGAGCGCGTGCGCGTGATCGTGCCCGACACCGGCTCGGGCTACGGCGGCAAGCACACGGGCGAAGCGGCACTCGAGGCGGCGCGGCTGGCCAAGGAGGCCGGCAAGCCCGTGAAGCTGGTGTGGACGCGCGAAGAGGAGTTCACCTGGGCGTATTTCCGGCCGGCCGGCGTGATCGAAGTTGACGCCGGAGTCGACGCGGACGGCAAACTCGTCGCCTGGGAATTTCACAACTACAACTCGGGCGGCTCGGCCATCGCGCCTCTGTATGAAGTCGCCAACCAGAAGGTGCAATCGCACCGCTCGGACGCGCCGCTGCGGCAAGGATCGTATCGGGCCCTGGCGGCGACGGCCAACCATTTTGCCCGCGAGAGCCACATCGACCAGTTGGCCCATGCCGTGGGGCAGGATCCGCACGCGTTTCGATTGAGCAACTTGAAGGACGAGCGGTTGCGGGCGGTGCTCGAAGCGGCGGCCAAGCGATTCGGTTGGGGGTCGGTGGCGGCCGAGGGACACGGCTTTGGCATCGCCGTGGGTTCGGAAAAGGGGAGCTACGTGGCCAACTGTGCCGAGGTGGCGGTCGATCGCACGACGGGCGAAGTGCGCGTGGTGCGCGCCGTGACGGCGTTCGAGTGCGGCACGATTCTCAATCCTTTGCACTTGGAGAACCAGGTCGAGGGAGCCGTGGTGATGGGGTTGGGCGGTGCGCTGTTCGAGGCGATCGAGCTGGAGGGCGACGCCGTGGCCAACCCGCGGTTCTCGCGCTATCGCGTGCCGCGGTTCGGCGACATGCCGAAGCTGGAGACGGTGCTGGTGAACCGCCCCGACCTGCCCTCGGCAGGCGCCGGCGAGACTCCGATCGTCACCATCGCGCCGGCGATCGGCAATGCGATCTTCGCCGCCTGCGGCGTGCGGCTGACCTCGATGCCGATGGTGCCCAAGGGCGTGAAGGTCTGATTTGCGGGCTGGCACCGCGGCAGCCGGCATTCTCGGCGCCCATGGTGCGGAGCCACTGCGCTTTGTGGCAAAAAGACTTAGGGCACGATCCTGCGCGCGGTGCGATTGCCGAAACGCCGCGCCTGGGATAATATCTACGAGCGTTGATCCTTCCTTTATGGCGCGTGTCCCAAGGACTTGGGGGTTGGTCATGCTCACGATTTATGGCCGGCGTCAACAGTTTTGCGATCGGCTCTCGCGACGCAGCTTCCTGCAGATCGGGGCTCTCGGGCTCGGGGCCGGCGCGCTTTCGCTGGCCGACGTGCTGCGGGCCGAAGCGGCCGGATCCGGCGCGGGCGCGCGTGGCCGCTCCTCGCACAAGGCCGTGATCCACGTGTTTCTCGGGGGTGGACCGCCGCACCAGGACATGTGGGAGATCAAGACCGAAGCACCGCAGGAGATTCGCGGCGAGTTTCGTCCGATTCCCACCAAGGTGCCCGGCATTCAGATCGGCGAGACGTTTCCCAAAATCGCCGGGATGATGGACAAGTGCGCCGTGATCCGCTCGGTGGTCGGCGCCGTCGACCGGCACGAGCCGTATCAATGCCACACGGGCTGGACCCGCGAGAGCCTGATGACCCTGGGCGGGCGTCCGGCGATCGGCTCGGCGATTTCGAAGCTGCGCGGCCCGGTCGATCGCAGCGTGCCGCCGTTCGTGGGGCTGGCGAACGCGGGTGTGTGGAAAGATCCGGGGCAACCGGGATATCTGGGACCCGCCTATGGTCCGTTCATGCCCGACGGGCCCGGCATGGCCAACATGAAACTCAACGACATTTCGCTCGAGCGGCTCGAAGATCGCAAACAGCTCCGCGCCAGCTTCGACGCTTTCCGCCGCATCGTCGACACCCAGGGGCACGCCACGGCGCACGACGCCTTTACCGAGCGGGCCTTCGACGTGCTCACTTCGAGCCGGTTGCTCGAAGCGCTCGACCTGAACAACGAAGACCCCCGGGTCCGCGAGCGCTACGGCACGGGCAAACCCTTCCAGTATCAATACGACGGCGCCCCGACCGACAACGAGCACCTGCTGATGGCCCGCCGCCTGGTCGAGGCCGGGGTACGCTGCGTGACCACGACCTATGGCCGCTGGGACAGCCACGGGGCAAACTTCGACCTGGTGCGCGACCACGGCTCGAAGCTCGATCAGGGATTCAGCGCGCTGGTCGAAGATCTGGAGCAGCGGGGAATGCTCGACGATGTGACCGTGATCGCGTGGGGCGAGTTCGGCCGCACCCCGCGCATCAACAAGGACGCGGGCCGCGATCACTGGCCTCGCGTGAGCTGCGCGCTGTTGGCCGGCGGCGGCATGCGCACCGGGCAGGCCATCGGCTCGACCGACCGCTTGGGCGGCGAGGCCCACAGCCGGCCGGTCCACATGCAGGAAGTCGTGGCCACGCTCTACCATAACCTCGGCATCGACACCTCGAGCACCACGATTCGCGACGCCACCGGACGCCCGCAGTACCTGGTCGAGCACGGGCCGATTCGCGAGTTGGTCTAGGTTCTCGAGTGGCGGCGGATGCTTCGACGCATCAGCCCATCATGAGCTCGCGGTCGCCCACCAGGCGGAATAGCCGAACCACGTGAGGCACGCGCCGACGGTGATCGTGACGAGGCACACCACGTTCAAGAAGCCGGCCTGGCCGAGCAGCCTGGCCTTTTTCGCAACGAGCCGGGGAAACAGAATCAGCAGGGTCGACTTGGCGACCATGCCCCAGGCGATGAGTTGAAACAGGATCGCTGCCAGGCTCGACGTGTCGCGATAGGTCAGGCCCACCGCCATGCCGGTCATGAACAGGGCCACCGGCACCAGCGAAAAGGAAACCGTTTTGGTTTCGGCTTCCACGTTGTCGAGCATCTCCAGGAAGTGCCGACGATCGATCAGGATCGACACACCCCGCAGGATCAGCAGCGGGCCGACGACTTTCGCGAGCAGGATGGTGGTTTCCATGGCGCGCCGCTACGGTTCGATTGGGGAGCAGACGACTCCTTGAAGACCGAAAAACGCACCCGGCCCGTCACCCGGTGTCTTCGCTGACCAGCGTTTCGTCGGTGCTCGCGGCAGGGGCTGCTGGGCGCCAGACGATGAACCGAATCGCGTAGATCAGCCAGCCGATGCCGCCCGTAAACAGGATCAGCAGGATCCAGGTGACCCTGGTGTACCTGGCATACGGACCGGGAAACGGGCGCCGGCAGACATCGGCGATCGTGACGACCAGCGCCGCCAGATTGAGCGCCATCCCGATGAAATGCGGTACCGCGATCGCCAGCACCGGCGGCGCGACGCCGCGCGCACCTCGGACCATCAGCACGATGAAATAGGGAATGTAGAGGGCCATATAGACCAACGCCGCGATCACCACGGCCCTGGTAATGCGACCGGCTGGGCGTGACGCAGCGGGCAGGCTATTTCCGTCCGCGCCGGGCGACCGATAGGGATTCGAGTCCGTAGTCGCGGCTTGCGATTCCAATTGCATGGCTCTGACAATGCGTGAGCTGATTCGCCTAAGGGCTCGTGCCCGACAGCGCCGCCGGCGCCGAGGCCGGTTCGCCGGGCTCCTTGAGCATGCGGAACAGGTCGCCCTCGGTCGACAGGATCAACCGCGTGTCGCCGGACAGGGTCTTCTTGAAAACCTCCAGCCGCCGCAGGAACTCGTAGAACTCGGGCGAGCGGCTATAGGCGTCGGCAGTGAGCTGGATCACCTTGGCATCGGCTTCGCCGCGCACCTCGGCCGACTTCTGCTCCATCTCGCCCTCGATGCGATCAAGCTCCTTGCGCGTCTGGCCGAGAATGCGGTTCTTTTCTTCCTGGGCCTCGGAATCGAACAACTTGGCGATCCGCAAGCGCTCGGAGATCATCCGCTCGTAAACCGCCTCGCGCACCGAGGCCACGTAGTTGACGCGCTTGATGCGCACCTTGACCAGCTCCATGCCGTATTCCTTCAAATCCACGCCGCGGAGAATCTCCTCCTCGACGTCGTCGCGGCCGTTGCCCACCACCTTGTCGGCCGGGGCACGGTCGAGCTCGCGGGTCTCGTAGATCAACTCGTCGTTCGACTTCCGCACCACGTCGATGAGGTTGTGCCGCGCCACGACGTCGCGCACCGTCGAGTCGACCAGATCGTCGAGAATCTTCTGGCCCCGCTGCTCGGTGCGCACCTTGACGAAGAACATCATCGGCTCGACGATCCGCCAGCGAGCCCACACGTCGACGCCGATCCGCTTCTTGTCCTTGGTTTGCAGGCTTTCGGGCGCTCCGTCCCAGGGCAGCAACCGCTTTTCGAGATACGACACTTCCTGCACGAAGGGCTGCTTGAAGTGCAGCCCGGCCGATTCGACTTCGGCCACGGGCTTGCCAAACTGCGTGACGATGACTTGCTTGCCCTCCTCGACCTGGTAGGCGCAGGAGTAGAACACGAGCGCGGCCATCACGACAAGCAGCAGCACGATCAGGGGGATCGCCGTTTTCATTGTCCGCCTCCTTTCGCCGAGGCTTCCGCAGGGCCACCGTCGAGATTCAGCGTTGGCAGCAGCCCGCGCACCGACTCGTCGATGATGGTCTTGCCGCCCACCTGGCTGAGAATCTCTTCCATGGCCTCCAGATAGAGCCGCTGGCGGGTTACCTCGGGTGCCTTCTGGTACTCGGCCAACTGAGCCAGAAACGCGTTAACCTGGCCGGTCGTCTCGAGCACGACGCGCTCGCGGTAGCCTTCGGCCTCGGCGATGGCCTGGTCTTTCGCCCCCCGGGCAGCCGGAATCAGGCTGTTGCGCTCGCCGAGCGCTTCGTTCACGACGCGCTCTTTCTTCTGCCGGGCGCGATTGACCTCCTGAAAGGCGTCCTGCACCGCCTCGGTCGGGGGCGAGGTGGTTTGCAGCTTGACGGTGACGATATCCACACCGGCCTCGAAGCCGTCGAGCTCTTCTTGAATCAGCTCTTCGGCCTGCTTGGCGAGCTGTTCGCGGCCGATGGTGAGCACGTAGTCGATGCTCGAATCGCCGACGAGCTTCCGCATCACGGATTCAGAAACGTCGCTGATCGTGTCCGGCACGGCCGGGTTGACGTCCTCCCGCGTGCCGCCGAACAGCGTGCTGCGGCTCACCTCTTCGGCGCCGCCGATCTTGAACAGATACTGCATGGGATCCTTTACCCGGTACTGCACGATCCACTCGACCAGTCCCAGGTTCAAATCGCCGGTGAGCATCTCGGCCACGGCCAGATCCTCGGTGCTGCGCGGGGCGAACTGCGTGCGGCGGCCGGGCTCCTCGGTCTCGAAGCCGAACTCCAGCGTCTGGATCCGCTGCACCGGCACTTCGTACACGTGGTCGATCGGCCAGGGCATCTTCACGTGCAACCCCGGCGGCACCGTGGCCACGGGCCGGCCGAACCGCAACACCATGCCCTCGTCGCTGGCTTCGATGCGATAGAACATCGTCCAGCCGGCCAGCAGCACCGCCAGCACGATCAGGCCGACGACGATCAACCACGTCCAGCGGCGCACGTCGTCCCAGGGAACGTCGGAACGATAGGGAATGCGTATTCTGTCGTCGTAATCGTCGTGGGCCATGGCGAACTCGGTTGGGTGGAGGTTGACGGGCGAATGCGGCCCGGGAGAGCGGCAAGTTTCAGTCTAACAGAGTCACCACCGCGTTTCTGCCCGCATCGGGTGCACCGAGCCGCCCGTCGGTTGCACGTCTTGAAGCGCCTCGCAATGAAGACACCGTGCCAAAACACGGTAGTTTGCTAGAATCCCGACTTGTGCGCGTAGCTGGCGCCGATACGGGTGCGCGCTTTGGTCCTTGCTGTTCCCATGGTGGGAAGGAGTTCCCCTCGTATGAAACCGGCCGATGCACTGTTGCGGGCGTTCATTGAATTGCACCCCGAAGATGCCGCCCGGGCGATCGAAGCCAGCGACGCCGACGAGGCGGCACGGTTTTTCGCCAGCCTACCGGATCGGGTGGCCATTTCGCTCTTGGATCGGCTGCAACCGCACGTGGCGGCCGACCTGTTGCGACACGCCAGGGCCGAGCAGGCCGCGCGGCTGTTGGACGCCATCGAGCCGCAAACCGCCTCGGCCATCGTCGAGCATCTCGAGACCGAACAACGCGAAGCCGTGCTCGTCGCCCTGCCCGAAACCAAGGCCCGGGCGCTGCGCGTGCTGGCCGAGTATCCGGCTGAAACGGCCGGCGGCATGATGGAGACCAAGGTCGCGGCGCTGCCGCTCGATCTGACCGTGCAGCAGGCGATCGCCGCCATTCGCAAGGCGCCGCGCGAGGCGTTGTACTACTTGTACGTCACCAAGCGCAACGGCGAGCTGGCCGGCGTGCTGAGCATGCGCGACCTGCTGCTGGCTTTGCCGCGCGACCCGATCGAGCCGCTGGTGCGGCGCGACGTGCTCAGCGTGCCGGCCACGATGCCCGCCGAGGAAGTCGTGGACCTGATGTCGGAGCGCAAGTTTCTGGCGATGCCGGTGGTGGATATCGATCGCAAGCTGCTGGGCGTGATCAAGTACGACGAGGCGTTGCAGGCCGGCATTCTGGAAGGCTTTGAGGACTTGCAGCGGATCGTGGGTGCCGGCGGCGACGAACGGGCGCTGTCGCCGGTGTCGACCGTGGTCGTGCGGCGACTGCCGTGGCTGCTGGTGAACCTGGCCACGGCGTTTCTGGCCGCGGCCGTGGTGGGGTTGTTCGAGAACATCATTGCCCAGGTCACGGCGCTGGCAGTGCTGTTGCCCGTGGTTTCCGGACAGGGGGGCAACAGCGGATCGCAATCGCTGGCCGTCGTCATGCGCGGGCTGGCCATGCGCGAGGTGATTCCCGGCGCCGCGGGCCGCGTGATCCGCAAGGAGCTGCTCGCGGCGCTGGTCAACGGGCTTGCCGTAGCCGTGGTGACCGCCGTGGCGGTTTACGTCTGGAGCCGCAGCATCCCGCTGGCGCTGGTGATCGGGCTGGCGATGGTCGTGAACATGACCGCGGCGGCCGTCTCCGGCACAGTCATCCCGCTGGTGCTGCGGGCCATGGGGCGCGATCCGGCCCAAAGCGCCGCGATCTTTCTCACTACCGTGACCGACATCGTCGGGTTTGCGTCGTTTCTCGGCTTCGCCATGCTATTCATGCGGTGGCTGACGTGAGGCGGTCATCCCAAGTCTGTCTCGCCATCCGTCGGTCGGGCGGCTTCCATGGTGATGCAATACTCGTTGAATCCCATTGCCATCCAGAACAAGCGGCCGGCCGCGTTGTCTACGAGTACTTCAATCCGCAGGCGCGCCGCGTCCTGCCATGCATGGTCCCACAACCAACGAAGCGTCTGACGGGCAATCCCCTGCCGCCGACGCTCGGGCACGACGAAGAGCTGCCGCAAGTAGACAAACTCGGGCTCGCTGCGATACAAGGCGTAGCCGACGACGTTTGACCCGTCTTCGATCAACACGCCCTCGTAGTCACCATCAAGCCACCGAGCCATGCGCTCGGTTAGTGCGGCCAGATCCATCGGATTGCGATGACCTTCGTCCAGAATGAGTTGGGCGTTGAGCCCGGCCAACTGGGGAATATCGCCGCGCTTGGCGAGGCGAAATGACAGCGGGATCATCGCGTCGCCTCAGCGTTACTGTTCCACGTTGTTCGGCGGCTCAGCCCCGAACACGATCGCCAGCTCCAGCAGCAACCGCTCCACGGGGCTCATCTCGGCACGCTCGGCTAGCACGCGGCGGGCGAGGGCCGGCTCGTCGGTGATCAGGTTGTCGGCGCCGCGGCTGATCATCTGTGACATCGTGAGCGGGTCGTTGACGGTCCATACGAAGACGTCCTTGTCCTGCCGGTGCGACGAGCGGATAAACGCTCGGGTGGCGATGCGGGTGCTGACGGCCAGGAAATCGGCCTCGGCCCGCGAGGTGTCGCCCACGGCCACGGCGGTGAGCAGGCCGACGGTCCAGTCGGGGCGCAGCTCCTTGATCTTCGCGATGCCGGGAGCTTCGAGCGACATGATCACCACGTCGTCGGCCATGCCGTGTTCCTCGACCAGTTCGACAACCTTGCGCTCCAGGTCCTGATCGTGGCCGTAGTATTTCAGCTCGATGTTGACCTTGATCTTGCCCTTGGCCGCTTGCAGGACTTCGGCCAAGGTGGGCATGCGCTCCTCGCCGAACTCGTCGCCAAAGTAGCTGCCGATGTCGACGGCACGCAGCTCGTCGGCCGTGGCCTCCCAGATGCGCAGCGGCTGGCCGGCCACCTTCATCAGGTCGCTGTCGTGGGCCACAAGCACCTGGCCGTCTTTCGATTCCTGCACGTCGATCTCGACGTAGTCGGACTCGTCTTCAATGGCCGCGCGGACCGAGGCCAGCGTGTTTTCCGGGGCC
The DNA here is from genome assembly GCA_003389325.1 of Planctomycetota bacterium. Lineage (GTDB taxonomy): Bacteria > Planctomycetota > Planctomycetia > Pirellulales > PALSA-1355 > LB-PLM-3. Next base: position 105,669 of record QQVE01000002.1, on the reverse strand, counting down.
CGGCCCGAGGCCCCGCGGTGGGCCGTGATGAGCACGTCGTCTTCGAGCTGGACCGTGTGCATGGCCGTCGCCCCGACCAGCGCAGAGGCGACGACGCCCACGGCCAACGCGGCCACCAGGCGTCCGCGCGTCGCCGCCACGCCGCGCACTCCCCAGGTCGTGTCGTCGGGCAGAGCAAACGAGGGCCCGCGGCCGAAGCGGTCGTAGACATGGCCCTGCATGACGGCAAACGAGATGGCCGCCAGCAGGTTTGTGGCAAGATTGACCGCGGCCCAGGCCGCCAGCACCAGTCCCAGCACGACCGCCAGCGTCCACACCGAGCCCGTGGCGGCGGGCACCACGGTTTGGCCCACGGCCACGATCACCGCCGTGGCCGCCAGCGCAAGTAGCGCGTTGACGACGAACCACGTGACCACCCAGCGGGCGATCGTCGCGCGCTTGCCCACCAGCCGGCGGCGGCTTTCGCCCAGGCAAACCGCGGGCGGTACGTTCTCGAACAGGTAAAGCTGGATCGCCACGGCCCAACTCACCACGCACTGCACGACGAGAAGCACCAGCACGGCCAGCACCGCGGCAATGATGCCCGCGGCGACGAAGAACCGCGGCGGTTTCTCGGTCAGATAGAAGTTGATGTCGTGATCGGTCAGCAGCGCCCAATAGGTTCCTCCGCCGATCGCCAGGAAGGGAGCCGCCAACAGCAGCACGCGCGCGACCATGCGGCCGACGATCTGCAGGATGCCGGGCGTTTTCGCGGCCACGAATCGTAGGCTCGCCAGCACTCTTAGACTCCGGCCGTACGCGGCGGCCAGGCTGATGCTCATCAGCGAAGATTGCTCGAGCGCCAGAATGCCGATCGTGGCGGCGCCCACGACGATGATCGTGATCCAACCGATGGGGTGCAGCAGAAATCGGGCGATGTCGGCATCGGCCAGCACCGTGCGGCCGGAAATGGCCAGCAACAGCCGAAACACCAGGCTCACCAGCGGCGTGAGCACCACGAAGGCAATCAGCTTGAAGAGCACGTCGCACAGGACGAGGCCCTTCCACGAGGACTTGAGACTTTCGACGACTGCGGAAATCATGAGACGCCGCCTCGGTCGCGGACATTCGGGGCCACAATCGCCGTCGTGACCCGCGTGCGACGCGCTAACAGATAGGATGTGCCGTGCCCTGCGACTCCGCCCGAGTCGTCAGCATACCGCGTTAGGGCGCGTCGTGCACTACGTCAAACAGCCCGAGGCCTCGATGGGCCAGACGTCGACCACGCGGCCGTCCTGGTGCACGACGAACTCGCGATGCAGGTTGCAGGTGGTGCAGGCGTGGCTAGGGATGAGATGCACGAGTTGGCCGATCTTCCAGTCGGGGGTGCCCTTGAGCACGACGGCGTGTTCTTCGGAGAGCAGCGACTTGATCTCCGCCTCGGGGTAATCGCGCACCTTGGGCGGGCCGAACTCGCCGCCGGCTCCTTTCACGCCGATGTCGAGCACGGCCTTCTCGGGAGTCGGACGACTGATCACGCGCACTTGCAGCGCCAGCGCGTTCTCGAACTCGGCCGCTAGCTTGACATATTGGCAATCCATCGTGGCATACGTGCCGGCCTGTACTTCGTCGACGCCCTCCATCGTGCCGGTGGCGTCATAGGTGGCACTCGAGCATCCGCTGATACATTCCACGGGGATGCCCGCCGCTTCGATCAGCCGCCGCGTGTCGACGGCCTGCTGCATGGCGGCCCGAGCCCGCTCGCGCCGCTCGTCGCGATCGAGCACATTGACCAGGTGCCCTTCGTAGGCCTGCAACCCGGCGAACGCCACGCCCGGGAGCGGCGCGATACGGCGTGCCAACTCGAGTGCCGGCTCGCCGGGCAATACGCCGCAACGGCCCATGCCGATGTCGACCTCGATCAACAGGTGCACGACGCTGCCGGCCGCGCTGGCAGCTTGGGAAATCGCCTCGATCTGGTCGATGTGGTCCACGGCCACGGTCATGCGGGCCCGCGTGGCCAGGTGGGCCAACCGCGCGGTCTTGGCCGGACCCACGACCTGGTTGGCCACCAGCAAGTTGTCGAAGCCCTCGTCGACCAGGATCGCCGCCTCGCTGAGCTTGGCGCACGTCATGCCGATCGCGCCGGCCGCGACTTGCCGCCGCGCGAGGGTGGCGCACTTGTGGTTCTTGAAGTGCGGGCGCAACTGGGCCGGGCGCTCGCGAAAGAACTCGGCCATCTTCGCCAGGTTCCGCTCGCACGCCGGCAGATCGAGCAACAAGGCCGGCGTGTCGATTTCGGCCAGCGGGCGGCCGATGCGAGGATCGGCGGTTTGGGTGGTCGTCATTTCTGTCTCGCGAATCTCCGCAGAAAACGCACTTTCCGGGGGCCATTGCGCACCGGCCCCGTTGAGCCGCGATTCTACCACATGCCCCGCGGCCGGCGAGTGCGCCCAATCGACGGAACCCACCGAACGCTGTTACACTCTTGGGCAACCCGCTCACTGTGGTGCGTACCAGGAGTTTTCTTATGAATCGCTTTCTGTTTGCGGTTGCCATTGCAGCCACCGTGGCTCTGGCAGTGCTTGCCGCGGATTCGGGCTTCGGAGTGGGCCGTCCGCATGCCAGTCGTCTCGACGGCGCGGCGGCCGCGGTCGAAGCGGTCGAGTTTCCCACGCTGCAGGCGGCGATCGACGCCCTGCCGGACGAAGGCGGCATCGTGCGGTTGCCCGCGGGCACGTTCGAGATCGACGAGCCTCTGGTGATCCGCGGCGACGACGTTTGCCTGGAGGGTGCCGGCACGGCCACGCACATCAAGAACACGAACACCGCACGGCAACCGGCGATCCTGTTGGCACACTATGAGCACAAAGGCGACGCCAACGACCGGGAGCACGAGCTGTGGCGCGTGCGGCTGGCCCATTTTCGCCTCACCGGCAACGAGAACAGCGGCGCGGGCATCGTGGCCCGAAACGTCAACGAGATTCATCTCGACGGCATTACGGTCAGCGAGCACGGCGGCGACGGGGTGCTGTTGAGCTACTGCTACGAGGACCCGCGCGTCTGCCAGTCGCTGTTCACTTATAACAAGGGCACCGGGCTCAACCTGCGCGGCTGTCACGACATTGTCGTTTCGGCCAACCAGTTCGAGGAAAACCAGGACGCCCTGCACTGCACCGACGGCTTCAACCTGTGCATGACCGGCAACTGCCTCGACGATCACCTGGGCCACGGCGTGGTGATCGAAAACACGTACGGCAGCGTGGTCTCGGGCAACATGATCGAAGAGTGCGCCGGCACGGCCATCGTCGTCGATCGCGATTGCTACGGCATCGCGTTCTGCGCGAACGTCATCGCCCACGACGGCGCGGGCATCGACCTGCGCGACGCCCACGGCTGCTCGGTCTCGGCCAACACGTTCACGATCATGAAGACCGCGGCGTTGCGGATCGGCCCCAAGAGCGGGCGGATCACCGTGGGCGGCAATTGCTTCTCCAGCAGCTACATCGGCGAGGGGACCGACAAGCGCGTCGCCGACGATCGCACGGCCGCCGGCCTGGTGATCGAGAAGGCCCACGGCGTGCTGGTCGACGGCAATCTCTTCTCCGGCATCGACGCCCCGGCCATCGCAGGTGCCAGCAGCGGCGAGTCGCAATCGATGCTCTCGCACAATCTGTTTATCGAGACCGAGCCTGGCGTTCCCGCCGAGGAAATAAAGCAACTCGTCAGCGAGGGCAATTACGCCGACTAGTTAAGCCACCGTTGTATCGCACTACACCGGCCCGAAGCGCGAGCGAGGGTCTCTCAACGGGTAGCCAGACCAAACGACCCTCGCTCGCGCTTCGGGCCGGTAATTCGGCGGCGGCACCATATCGATGAGTCGAGTCTACAGCCGATAGTACACGTCCATCACTTGCTTGAGCATGCCGTGGACGATGGAGCGGTCGGGAATGGCGGCGGCCAGACCGTAGATGGGGGCCATGCCGCCTTCGATGTTCGGCGTCTCGCGGACGTAGGCCACGCTTTCGCGCAGGTGCTCGACGAACCGCCCGGCCACGCCCGGCTGCGACCAGCGCAGCGTAGGGCTGACGTGAATCGCCGCCGGATTCAGCAGGCCGGTCAGTGACCAGCCCCGGGCGCTCATCTGGTCCATCACCTGGTACACGTCGAGCGAGTCGGACGCAAAGGCGAACGGTCCCAGCGGCTGGCCCAGGATCCGCAGCTCGGGAATCGTGGCAATGCCCTCGTGCATCGTGGCCACCGCGTCGAGGATCTTCTGGGTGGTGGCCTTATAACCGGCTTCGCCGAAGGACACGAGTGCTGCCCAGCAGGCGGCACTGAGCCCGCCGGGGCGGCTGCCAGAGAACGTGGGTGAATAGTACAGCCCGCCCGGCCAGTCGGCGATCGTGAAGTACTGATGCCGGCGCAGCTCCTGCCCGCGGTAGAGGACGACCGACGTGCCCTTGGGAGCGTAGCCGTACTTGTGCGTGTCGCACGACATGCTGGACACTCCGGGCACACGAAAGTCGAACGGTGGCACGTCGCGGCCCAGCTTCTCGGCGAACGGGAGGAAGAAACCGCCCAGGCAGCCGTCGACGTGCAGGCCGAGGTTGTGCTGCTGGGCCAATTCGCCGATGCGGTCGATGGGATCGATCGTGCCGTAAGGGAAGTTCACGGCCGAGGCGACCAAAGCGACCGTGTTGGGCGTGATGGCCGCGGCCATGGCGTCGACGTCGGCGCGGAAGTCGTCGTCGAGCGGGGTGACCGTGGCTTGCAGGTTGAAGTATTGGGCCGCCTTGTGAAACGCGGCGTGGGCCGAACGCGGCAGCACGATCTCCGGCTCGGTGATGTTGCGCTCGGCGCGAGCCCGATCGCGATAAGTCTTCATCGCCAGCAGAATGCTTTCCGAACCACCCGAGGTGACCGAGCCGCAGATGCCCTCTTCGCTGCCGAACGGGGCGTCGCACTGGCCGGCGCCCAGCATGTGGGCCGTCATGGCCACGATCTCGGCCTCGAACTTGGCGGCGCTGGGCCACAGGTCGGTGTGCAACTGGTTGGCCTGCGACTGCGAGGCGTAGACCTTATTCACGAAGCCGATGTGCTCGTCGTCGCCGTGATAGACCGAGCCGGAAGCGAAACCCTCTTTCCAGCGGTCGTGTTCGATCTTCTCGAACTGCTCGATCTCGCGCAGCACCTCGTCGCGGCTGCGCCCCTGATCGGGCAATTTGTCGAACGTCTCGAACTGCTCCCGGTAGGGATGCATCATCTGGTCGAGCGGCGCGAGAATTCCCAATTCGGATTCGATATCGGAAGACACGGCGATGGTACTCCTCGTTTAGCGAGCGTTGAGGCGGCGAAAGATCCGCCTGTTGGCTTTATAGCTGCTCAGGAACTCGGCGAACAGTTCTTTGTACAGCGCGCGGCGCTCCGGCACCGGCAAGAACGTGCGCTCGACGCGGGCCAGTGCTGGCAGGTTGTCGACCGTGGCCCGGCCCAGCGCGACCCAGGCCACCATGGCGGCCCCGCGCGAAATGGCCATTTCCGGACGCTCCATGCGGCGGATTTCGCAGTCGAGCACGTCGGCCAGGATCTGGCACCACAGCTCGCTGCGGGCGGCGCCGCCGATGAAGTTCAGCCCGTTGAAGGGCCGGCCCACGAACGTCTCGACACTTTGGCGAAGCCAGCGGAGATTGAAGGCCACGCCCTCCATGATGGCTCGCAGCGCGTGGGCCCGCGTGGTCACCAGTGACTGGTTCAAGAAGCCGCCGCGCATGATCGCTTCGCCCGTGGGCGGGCCGGCACCGTTGAGCCAGGGCAAGAACAGCAGCCGCTCGCAGCCCGGCGGGGCCGAAGCCGCGATGCGTTCGACCCGGTCGTACACGTCGGCCGGTGGGCCGGCGCCGTCGAGCTCGTCGCGGCGGCAGAGCCAATTCTCGACGAACACTTGCAGGCACTTGCCCGCGGCGCCCTGCTCGGCCACGACCATGTTGCGCCCGGGCAGGGCCGAGGGCATGGTGGCCACGTTGGAGATTACGTTGGTCTTCTTGAAGGGAACGTGGCAGCTCAGCCAGGCGGTGGTGCCCAGGCAGACGTGGCCGGCGAAGTCGCGTAGCGCGCCCGAGCCCACGGCCGCGGCATGGCGGTCGGGCGTGCCGCCGATCACGTAGGTCGACGGTGAGAGGCCCCAGGCCTCGGCCATGTCGGGACGTATCCTTCCCAGCACTCGGCAGACCGGCACCAGGTCGGGCAGCTTGGAACGATCGAGCCCGCACCAGTCCATGAGTTTCTCGTCGTAGCGGACTCCCTCGTTGTAGCGGTTGTCGGTCAGCAGGTACGGAAACACCGACGCATAGGACGCCACCGCCCGGCCGGTGAGGCGGAAGTTGAGGTAGTCCATCGGCTCGAGAAACTTGTAGGTTTGCCGATAGATCTCGGGCCGCTCATGGCGGATGAACAGGATGTGTGCCAGGGCATCGGCGCCCGATTGCGTGGGCACGCCGCCGGTCATACGGACCCAGTGGATCAACCGTTTGACGCCGTAGCCGCTAAGCTTGATCACGCCGTCGGTCACGCGCCGCGTGTGCACGGCACCGCGCCTGTCGCTCCAGTGCACCGCGTTCATCAAGTGCCGCCCTTCGCGATCGACCGGCACGGTGACCGACCACTGGCTCGCGCAACTAACGGCCACGATCCGCTCCACGGGCACCGGCCGGTCGGACATCAGCCGGTGCACGCACTCGGTGATGACGTTCCACCACTGGCCAGGGTCCTGCTCACTGCCGCCGTCGGGCGTGGTGTGCGTGGCCGTGTGGCCCGACGTGGAGGCGGCAATCTCGCCCGATTCCGAGACGAGCGACACCTTCGGCCCGCTGGATCCCAAGTCGATTGCCAAAACGTAATCTGCGTCGGCAGCCATGAGGATTCTTATCGCCGCGCGCGGTCACGATGGCAAGTGCAGATCGGTGGAGCGGGATGTCCGTTTACCAGCCCGAAGCGCGAGCGAGGGTGATTGGCCGTAACGTTGTTTCTGCCCGAACGACCCTCGCTCGCGCTTCGGGCTAGTGTCGGGAGGAGGCGTCGAGCGAGACGCTCTCGGCCGGGGTGAGTTCCGCCGTTTCCGGGTTCTCGGCGGCGCGGGCTTCGTAGGTCATCCGCGCGCCGTGCGCGTCGAGCTCGACGGTGGTGATGCTGACGGTGCGGGCCTCGGGGCGGGTCATCCACACGCTGGCGAACTCGCGGCCGGGCCAGACGTGGCGATGAAAGCCGTCCTGGGCGGCGGGGTCGCATGCGCTGCCAAAAAACGAGTGGTCGAAGAGTTCACGGCGCGGATCGGCCACGACCTCGTCTCCCAGCGCCGACGACGTGAAGAACAACGGCTGGGCGAAGTCGGCGATTGGATCGACGGTCAGATTGTCGCCGCTCCAAAGCAGGTGCACGTAGCGGCCCGCGTCTGCCACGACCAGTCGAAACGGGTCGTAGCGCTTCAAGTCGAGCTGCTGCGCGCGCGCGAGCGCCTCGTCGACGGTGCCCCCGGCCAGCACGTGCGGCACGATACGGCCCCGGCTGGGAGGCGGCGGGTCGCGCTGGGCGAGAGCGATCAACTCGTCACGCGTCAACGAGCGGGCGTAGACGTTGATCAATACCGCCACCAGCGGAGCATCGTTGGCGCCGATCCACGTGCCGTCCGAAACGGGATCGACCGGCATGACGATCCGGCGATGGCCCGCGGTGCGCACTTCGGGAGACCGCGCCGGCGGGCGCAGCCGCGATTCGTCGCGATTGCACTCGACGCGCAGCGCCGGCCCGGTCGCATTCTCGCAGCGCATGAGCGTGAGCGTACACATGACGTCAGTCGCCCGCCTCGGCCGGTGCGTCATACACCTTGGTCACCGGCAACACGATGCGCGAGGGGAACGCCGCCGAATGATGCACGGTGTTGCGAGCCTCGACGGCGTCGTCCATCGAGCTGACGGGTTTCCAGGTGTTCGAGTGGGCCTCGAACCGCGGGCTGTTACTGCTGGAAATGTGCACGGCGATCTTGTGCCCCTGGTTAAACACCAGAGCCGTGGACCAAAGGTCGACGTCGATCTCGTAGACCTGGCCGGGCTCCGCCTTGACCATGCGGTTGAATCCCTCGCGGAATCGTAGCCGGAAGGCCTGGTCGAGCATCAAGGCCTCGTACCCGTTGGGGTACACGTCGATGAGCTTGACCATGAAGTCGGTGTCTTCGACGTCGGTGCTGACCGCGAGTTTCGCCACCACGGGACCGACGATCTCGACCGCCTCGGACAGCGGCTCCGTCTCGTACTTGAGCACGTCGGGGCGGGAGCTCACCTCGCGCTGGTCCATCGGGCCCAGCGGCATCATCAGGTTGTTGCCGCCCACGGTGGGCACCGGGTTGCGGGGGTCGTAGACAAACGTGTCGGACGACTCCGGCGCGATATCGGCGACGTTTGTCGCCTTGGGCGGCTCCTGGGTCGAGAGCCTGCCGCCGGAATGCAGGTAGTAGGCCGTTTCGGTGGCCTTGGGCGGCCAGACGTCGCTGGTGCGCCACGCGTTGCCGGGGGCGTCGTCGTCCATCGTATCGCCCATCAGATAATAGCGCACGGCGGGTTCGTCTTCGACGCCGTTGTCCTCGCCTTTGAGCCAGTGATCGAACCACCGCAGCGACAACTCTTCGAAGTCGTACATCGGATTGGGATACTTCAAGTCGCCGCGCAGTTGACCGTGGCCAATGGCGCCCATGATCAGCTTCTGGTTGCCGCGGGCCCGCTCGCCGCCGCGGTACTGCAAGCCGGTAAAGCAGTCGATGTTGCCCTGGCTGAAAATGTCGTACCAGCCGCCGATGTTGATGGTGGGCACTTGCATCTTGTCGAAGTAATGCTCGATGTCGCGCTGGCGAAACGAATCGTCGTAGACACGATGGATCGGCCGCGGCACGTCGGCCGGCGGCACGCCCTGTTTGCGAAGCCATTCCTCGTTGAGGTTCTTGAGGAACACGCCGCCGGGGTAGCCCGAGTTGTGATACGAGCTGCCGTGGGACACGAAAACGACGTTGCACACCAGGTGCGGGGCGCCGCTCATGGCCGCATGGTTGGCCGTGATGCCCAGGGCCGAGCCGCCGATCATGCCCACCTTGCCCGTCGACCAGGGCTGGGCGGCGATCCATTCGACGGTGTCGTAGCCGTCGTCCATGTCGTCGATGAACGCGCGGTATTCGCCTTCGCTATCGTGGCGTCCGCGGCAATCCTGCACGACGCGTACGTAGCCCCGCTCGGTGTACGGTTTCTCCTTCTCTTCGCGGCTGGCGGCGCGGCCCTTGCCGTAAGGGGTGCGCGAGAGCACGACCGGCCAGGGGCCCTCGCCCTCGGGAAAGAAGAGGTTCGTGGCCAGCTTCACGCCGTCGCGCATGGGCACCATCTCGACCTTGAATTCGGCCAGGGCCGCGGTGGCCGTGCAGACGAGGACCACCAGTGCCAGTGAGATGCGTCCTACGAACGAGCGATAGCGAGCCGAGCGCGCCATGACGGTTCCTCCGCGAAACGAGATTTCGGGGCAAGAGCCCCGCGTAAGAAGTGCGCCTAAATTTAGTTGCCGCCAACGCGTGCGATTATCGCTCAGCCATGCAGGCTGGTCAACGAGACTGACTCTGGAGTGTGTTACCAGCCCGAAGCGCGAGCGAGGGTCGCGGCGCTTGAGCAGACGAAGAACCCTCGCTCGCGCTTCGGGCTGGTAGCGGCGTGCGGAACGCGTGGCTACTCGGCATCCGGTTGCTTCGTGCCGTTGAGGAGATACGCCAGCAAATCGAGCAGCTCCTCCTTGTGCAGCACGTTCACCGTGCCCTCGGGCATATTCGAGACCGGCGATTTGCGGCGGCCGGTGACGCTGGCTTGCTCGATCTCGGTGGGCGGCTCCAGGGCGTCGCTCCCGCGCAGGATGAGCACGCGGTCGTCCTCGCGCTCGATGCGGCCGGAGCGCACCTTGCCGTCTTCGGTTTGCACGATCCAGGTGGCGTACTGGTCGGCCACTTGCTTGGAGGGCTCGATGATCGACTCGAGCAGTTCCTTGGGCGAGAGCCGCTTGGCCGCGTCGGTCAGGTCGGGGCCGACCGTGCCGCCGTCGTCGGCCACGCGATGGCACTGGCTGCAGCCGATCTCGCGGAAGGCCGTCTGCCCGGCTTCGACCGAGCGTCCCGCGTCGAGTCCGTCGAGATCCGCCAGCAAATCGCCGGTCTGCCAGTTGCGCACGATCGGGCGCGACGGCTCGAGGCCCGAGATCCACGCGCGAAACAGTTCGACCGCCTGCTGGTCGACCCGCGTCGTCACCAAGGGCGGCATCTGCCCGCGGCCGCGCTGCGACAGTCGGGTCAGCAACACCGAGCGGTCCGGATCGCCGGGCGCGACGAGCATGGCGTTGGGAATGCCGAAGGTGTTGTGCTGCGGCCGGGCCTCGATCAGTTCCATCTCGCCGCGGTTGGTCGAGTGCGTGAGCACCATGCGGGCGTTGCCCCCGCCGGCAGCGACGTGGCAGACCGAGCAATTCACGTGCAGGTAGCTTCGCGCGCGGGCTTCGTCTTGCTGCGACTTGTCGTACGGGTTGCACAGCTTTTCCAACTCGCCGGGCGGTTTGTCGGGCGGCTTGGCAAACAGGCCGACGTGTGACAGCGTGCGAAGCTGGTTGTCGGCGACCGCGCCGTAGTCGTAGTCGCGATTGAGCTGCGCGTTGCAGAGCCCCAGCACGAAGTTGGCCGCGCGGCTGTGGCAGGTCATGCACTCCACTCGGGCCGGAAATCGCCAGGTTTGTTCGCGCTGGCCGCCTGCTTCGTGGATCGCAAATGCCGCCTCGGCCCCCAGCTTGTCGACCAGCGCGGCGTCGGACTGCTCGTCGTTCCAGCGGTAGGAGTAGCCGGCCCATTCGCCCTGTTGCCGCAGTAGCACGCGGGTTTCGACGCAAAACCGCGTGGCGGGGTCGCCCGAGGTGCGCTCCAGCGAGAGCGTTTGCACTAGCGCCATGCCGTCGGGAAAGTCCCAACTGCGGCCGGCGTGATGGGTGGCCTGCGCGTCGCCAGGCAGCGCGATGAATCGCTCGGCAGTGGCACCGTCGTTCCAGGCGGGGGCGTTCACCGCATAGGGAACCAAGCCGGGGTCGACCTCATGGGCGGCGACCGAGCGAAACAGGCCCGTCTCGCTCAGCTTGCGCGGAAACGGCGGGGCATCGTCGCTCGGCGGCGACGGCACCAGGCGGTAAATGCCGCTGCCGTGGTCGGCCACGAGCATTTCGCCACGGTGATCGGAGCGAAAGGCGGCGATCATCAGCGACGTGTCGGCCAGTTCCTTGTGCCACAGAACGCGCTGGCCGTCGTGCTTCATGCCCCAGATGCGGCCGCTCGAGTAGTCGCCGTAGACGTAGGCCCCGTCGAGATCGGCCAGCTTGTCGCCGCGGTAGACCACGCCGCCGGTAAGCGAGCGAAACTCGGCGTGCGAGTGCTCGATGGTGGGCGGTACCAGCGGCGTCGGACCGAGTTGGCGTTGCAGGTAGAAAGGATGGTTGCCCTCGTAAACGCTCCAGCCGTAGTTCTCGCCGCGCCGCACCAGGTGAGCGGTCTCCCACAAGTCTTGCCCGTTGTTGCCGACCCACACCTGGCCGCTCACCGGGTCGATGCCCATCCGCCAGGGATTGCGCAGCCCGTAGGCCCAGACTTCGCCGCAGGCACCTTTTACATCGACAAATGGGTTGTCGGGGGGCACCGAGTACGGTTTGTCGTCGCTGGGAGTGTGCACGTCGATCCGCAGCACGGCTCCCAGCAGGTCGTCGAGCGTCTGGCCGGAGTTCCAGCCGTCGGAGTCGCTGGTGCCGTCGCCGGTCGTGACGTACAGCATGCCGTCGTTGCCGAAGGCCATGTCGCCGCCGTCGTGCCCGCCGGAGCGGAAGTCGAGCAGAATCTCTTCGCTCTCCGGGTCGATGCGCGGGGGATCGTCCGCGGTGACCCGAAAGCGGGCCAGGCGGTTGCGGCGCTCCGACTCCGGCTTGGGCCCGTTGGAGAAGATGTAAACCTGGCGATTCTTTTCGTAATCAGGATCGAAACACAGCGAGTAGATCAGCCGGTCGTCGCTCGCGTAGAAGACGTCGAACTGCTCGCACTCGGGGTCGTTCGCGAAGCGCACGATCCGCGAGGGGTTGTCGCCTTCGGGATGCAGGATAACCAGCAAGTGCCCGGTGCCCGGCTCCTCGAGGATGTAAATCGGAGTCTTGAGGTCGAGCTTGGTGAACGTCTCTTCGACCGTGTACGGCAGTGGCGGCTCGGGCGAACCGACCAGGCGCGAGGTGGTCCAGGGCGTGCGTTTCTCGATGCCGTAGGGAGCAGCGCTGTCATCGGCGTGCAAACCGCCGCCAATCAGCACGATGATCGTGGAAAGCAGGTAGGCCAGTCGCATGGAGGGTTCGCGCTGCGGTGGGAATGGAATTCGCCAGGCGTGATCGAATACCTATTCTGCTCGACTGAGGGCGGCGTATCAACTGCATGGCAGCATAAGAGTCAAACGGATGGGCGGCGTGGCGCAGAAGAGGATTCGCCGGGTACGCTGCCGACAGCGCCGTCCAGTCTCGCCCGGAAAGTTGAGAGCAGGAGATGGGTTTGCACCCTACTCGCCCGAGAACTCCGCGGCGAAAGCCTTGGCGTTCAAGGGCTCGCCGGTGGCGTGCTTGGTCAGCTCGTTCCAGCTCAGCGTCGCGCCGGGGGCGAACACGCGGCTCTTCATGTACTCGCCCACGTTCTTGTCGTCGGTGTAGAACGCGTTGGGCACGTCGGTGGCGTGCAGCACGTCGCGGGCGATCGTGGCATGGACCTGACAGGCGAACAACTGGCCCATCATGTAGTTGTGGTAGTAGCACGGCGCCGAGACGACGTGGATCTTGGCCGCGTAGTCCGGGGCGTCGCGGCCCGTGGGTCGCTTGATGAGCTGATACTTCTCGACCAGGTTCCACCACAGCGCGTTCAGATCCTGGCTGGGGTCAGCGTACATCTGCTGCTCGAAGCGGAGCATCACCTGGCACCAGCGGGAGAAAATCAACAACTGGTTACGGCGCATCTGGGCCGCGGCCTTGCTGTAGGCCGCCGGGTCTTCGACGTTGACGCCCATGGCCTGCAGCCACTCGCCGCTCTTGCTGAACCGCTCGAACATCATGGCCACGCCCTCGGTGCAGAGGATGTGGGCATCGGTCCGCAGGGTGTAGGGCAGGCTGGCCGGAATGTACTTGCTGCTGTAGACCGAATGGCCCAGCTCGTGCAGCATGGTACCCATCCAGTACTCGTTGGGCACGATGTTCGCGAGCACACGCACATCGCCCTCGCGGTTGATGTCGGTGCAGAAGGCGTGCGGGCTCTTGCCCGGCTTCTCGTAGAGATCGCTGCGGTCGATGACGTCTTCGATCGGCAGCCCGATGCCGCCGTAGAACTTGCGGCAAATGGCCAGAATGTCGGCGTCGGCGAAGGCCTTGTCGAGACTGACGTTCGACACCACGGGCGCTTCCTGGAAGAACGGGTCCTGGTAGTGCCAGGGCTGCAGCTCGTCGATGCCGATGCCGCAGTACTCGGCCAGCGCGACGTCGATTTCGGCCTTGGCCTGGGCGAACGGCTCGCGCGTCAGCTCGTCGAGCTCGTCGAACAGCTTGAGCACCTCGGCCTGGTCCTGCTCGGCCAGGTAGAGCCGCATCTGATGGAAGTCCTTGAAGCCGAGCTTCTGGGCTGCTTCGTTGCGATACGCCACGAGCTGGCGCAGGTCCTCTTCAACGGCCAAGCCCACGCCCTTGCTCGATTCCCACACGGCGCGGCGCTCGTTCGAGTCTTTCGACTCCTTAAGAATCCGCCGCATCTCGCTATCGGTGATTTCCTTGCCGTTGAGCTTGGCGCGATACACATTGAAGGCCTGCTCGATCTCGTTGGCCTTCGAGTTGATGCGCTTGAGCAGCTCGGGGTCGACCTGCTTCTCCAGATAGATGCGATAGAGCACGTTGATCTGGCGGTCGAGGATCGGGTCCTTGATTTCGGCTTGCTCGAGCGCCTTCAGCTCGGCGAATTGCTCGGCATTGGAGAGAGCGGCGTCGTAGCGGTTCTGCGCCTCGACCTTGGCGGCAAAGTCTTCGTCCTTACCCGTGGTGTTGGCCTTCCACCAGGCGAGGTTGAGCTCGATCTCCAGGGGGCGTACTTCGGCATTGTAGCGCTCGACGAACTTGGCGGCTGCGGCGTCGGGATCGGCCGGTGCGGCAGCATCGGCCGCGGCCGCTCGGCCCGAAAAAGCACCAAAGGCACACATAAGGACTCCGCTGGCCAACAACCGTTGTAGGGTCGTGCTCATCGTCTCGTTTTGCAGGGGGTCGCGATTAGAATGGGCGTCGCCGCAGGGGCACGGCCGCCAGGCCGCCCCGCAGATAGCCACGCAATCCTACCTTATCGCCTGAAATTCGGAAAACAAGCCGCCGCGGGCGGCAGAGCGTGCGTTTCTGCCGCCGCAGGCGTGGTGCCTCGCCAGCTTGCGTGGCAAGATAGAAGGCACAGCGAGCGTACCTCGCGCCGCGCCGACTCGCCGCCACTACCAGGGGTGACACGATGAAAACCTCCCAGGGATTTTGCCTCGTCGAAGGAGGACAGGTCGTCGACGGCACGGGCTCGCCGCCACTGGCCGACGGCGCCGTGTTGATCGAGGACGGACGTATCGCCTACGTCGGCCCGCGGGCACAGTTGCCGCCGGTTTCGCCCCAGACACAGCGGATCGATGCGCGTGGCGGCACGATCCTGCCGGGGCTGGTCGAGGCGCACTTTCATCCGACTTACTTCAACGTGGCGGCGCTCGAGGATCTCGACATCAAGTATCCGGTGGAGTACGTCACGCTGCTGGCGGCGGCCAACGCCAAGCTGGCGCTGGAGTGCGGATACACCGCGGCCCGCAGCGGCGGCAGCTTGTTCAACATCGACGTCTGGCTGAAGAAGGCCATCGAGGAAGACCTCGTGCCGGGGCCGCGACTGGCGGCCAGCGGACGCGAGATCTGCGGCGTGGGCGGCTTGATGGACTGGAACCCCGATTTTCGCCGCATCGGTATGGAAGGCCTGGTGCTGCTGGTCAACGGTGCCGACGAAGCGCGAGCAGCCGTACGCAAGCTCGTCAAGGACGGCATCGAATGGGTGAAGACCTATCCCACCGGCGATGCCGCGGCGCCGGATGCGAACGATCATCACACGCTCTGCATGACGGCCGAAGAAATGAACGCCGTGGTGCAAACGGCGCACAACCACGGGCTGAAAGTCACGGGCCACTGCCGGGCAACCGAGGGAATCAAGAATGCGCTATTGGCCGGCTACGACACGCTCGAGCACGGCACGTTCATGGACCGCGAGACGATGGACCTGCTGCTGGAGCGCAACGTGCCGGTCGTGCCCGCGTTGTTCTTCGAGCTGGCTTCGATCAAGCACGGGCCCGAGTTCGACATGCCGCAGTCGGTGATCGACGGCCACCAGGAGACGCTCGAGGGCGGCGCCAAGAGCGCGCGGTGGATTCTGGAAGAAGGCGGGCGGCTGGGCATGGGCGGCGACTACGGCTTCGCCTGGAACCCGCACGGCGACTACGCCAAGGAGCTGTCGTTCTTCGTCAACTACGTCGGCTTTTCTTCGCTCGATACCATCAAGTGCGCGACCAAGACGGGGGCCGAGATCCTGGGCCGCGAACACGAGATCGGCACACTCGCGCCCGGCAAGCTGGCCGACGTGCTGGTGGTCGACGGCGACGTGGTGTCGAACATCGCCCTGCTGGAAGACCGCGCGAACCTGCTGGCCGTGCTGCAGGGCGGCGTGCTGAAAGCCGGAAGGCTGGCGCAGAGTGGAGTCCAATCGAAACCGGAACCGGGAGTAACGAGTTGACCGTATCGATTCTTCGCCACGCGGTGCGCCGCGCGACCGCTCTGCTATCGTTGATCGTGCTGGTGGCTTGCGGAGTGGGCCGGATGGCGCATGCCGGGCCGGAGGATCAAACCGAGGCCGGCACGGGAAAGTCCGCGGACGTTCTGGCGCCGTCGAACCTGGTGGCCTGGTGCATCGTGCCGTTCGATGCCAGCCAGCGCTCGCCGGCCGAGCGGGCCGAGATGCTGGCCGACCTGGGGCTGAAGCGTTGCGCGTACGACTGGCGCGCCGAGCACGTGCCCACGTTCGAGGAGGAGATCCTCGAATACAAACGACACGGCATCGAGTTCTTCGCGTTCTGGGATGCCCATCCGGCGGCGTTCGAGCTGTTCCAGAAGCACGACCTGCACCCGCAGGTGTGGCGCACGGCGCCCAGTCCCGACGGGAAGACCGACGACGACAAGGTTGCCGCTGCTGTTGAGTCGCTGCGCCCGCTGTGCGAGACGACGCGCGATATCGGCTGCAAGCTGGGACTGTACAACCACGGCGGGTGGGGCGGCGAGCCGGAGAATCTGGTCGCCGTGTGCCGGCGGCTGCGCGAGCTGGGCTACGACCACGTCGGTATCGTCTACAACTTCCATCACGGCCACGGGCACATCGCGAACTTCGCCGAGGCGCTGGACGCGATGCAGCCTTATCTGCTCTGCCTGAATCTCAACGGCATGAACGACGACGCCCAGCCGAAGATCCTGGGCATCGGCAAAGGGCAGCACGAGCGGGCGATGATTCGCGCGATTCTCGATGCCGGCTATGAGGGCCCGATCGGCATTCTCGATCACCAACCCGAGCGCGACACGCGGGAGGCGCTGGCCGAGAACCTCGAGGGCCTGGCCCGCGTGCGTGCGGAGCTTGCGGAGTCATGCCGCAAGGCGGCGGCTCCCGCTGCATCGCAATCCGGCGCTGCTCCCGTATCGCCGGCCGAAGTCGAGGAACTGGCAGGCGACGCACGGGAAGACGGCGATCCGCGGCGGGGGGCTCGCCTGTTTGCCGATGCCCGTTCGGCGTGCTTGTCGTGCCACAAGGTGCTGGGGCACGGCGGGGCCGTGGGGCCCGACTTGTCGCAAATCGGCAAGCAGCGCACCACCGAAGAGCTGGCCTGGTCGCTGCTGGCGCCGCAGCGCGAGGTGAAACCCGAGTTCCTGGTCTGGAAAGTTGCCACCGACGAAGGCAAGGTGCAC
Organism: Planctomycetota bacterium; assembly: GCA_003389325.1. Lineage (GTDB taxonomy): Bacteria > Planctomycetota > Planctomycetia > Pirellulales > PALSA-1355 > LB-PLM-3. Next base: position 88,563 of record QQVE01000002.1, on the reverse strand, counting down.
ACCGGCTACCGCGTGGAGTCGGACGATGACTCCGTGCGGTTGCGCGATCCGGCGCTCGGCACCGAGGTCGCGATTCCGCGACCAACGATCGAAGACGAAGTGCAAGCCGGATCGCTGATGCCCGAGGGGCTGCTGGCGCGGCTCTCCTACCAACAGCGGGCCGACCTGGTAGGTTTTCTCGCGAAGCTCGGCACCTCGGACGCCGAGTTCGACGCGTTCGCCGCCGAGGTGCTGGCGACACCGCAGGTGCACAGCCCCGTGGCCTTCCCCTACCAGCGCGACCCGCTGGTGCCGGAAGACTACGCCCACTGGCAGGCGCCCGTGAATCGCGACCGCGTGTACGATTTCTACACCAAGCAAGCGGAGTATTTCCGCAGCCAGCCGGTGCTGCCGATGCTGTTGAGCGAGGCCCCCGCGCTGGATGGCGGCACTTTCGGCCACTGGGGCAACCAGGATGAGGAGTTCTGGGCCGACGATCGCTGGAACGATACGCAGTTGGGTTCGGTGCAGTGCGGCATTTTTCGCGACGGCAAGCTGGTGGTGGCCCGCGCCGTGTGCCTGCAACTGGGCGAGGACGGAGAACTGGCGGTTTGTTTCAATCCCGAAACGCTGCATTACGAGGCCCTCTGGTCGGGCGGCTTTGTGAACTTCTCGTCGGTGCGTCACGGGTTTCTGGGCGGTCTGCAACGCGACGGCACTCCCCTGCCCTTGCCCGAGCAAACTGTGCCCGAGGGACCGCGGGTCTATCACGGCTTCTACCGGCACGGCAAGCGGGTGGTGTTCGCCTATCGCATCGGCGACGTCGAGTATCTCGATGCTCCCTGGGTCGAAGATGGCGAGTTCGTGCGCGTGGTGACGCCGGCCGACGAGCATCCACTCCGCGAGCTCACCTCCGGCGGATCACCGCAGTGGCCGCAGGAGTTCGCGACCGAGATCCGGCCCGGCAGCGGACGACCCTACGCGATCGATACGATCGAGCTACCGTTCGACAATCCTTGGAAGGCGCTGCTGTTTTGCGGGGGACACGACTTTCTGAGCGACGGCAGCGCGGTGATCGGCACGATGCAGGGGGACGTGTGGCGCGTCGAAGGCCTCGACGGGCCGATGGACCAGCCGGGCCAGGCCCGCTGGCGGCGCATCGCCGCAGGGCTGCATCACCTGCTGGGCGTGGTGGTGGTCGACGACGTGATCCACGTGCTCGGACGCGACCAGATCACCCGGCTGCACGACCGCAACGACGACGGCGAAATCGACTTCTACGAATGCTTTTCGCGCGCCTACGACACGTCGACCGCGGGGCACGACTTTATCTGCGGGCTCCAGCGCGACGAGCAGGGCCGGTTCTACACCGCCTCGGGCAATCAAGGCATCCTGCGTATCTCGGCCGACGGAAACGACGCCGATGTGCTGGCGACCGGCTTTCGCAATCCCGACGGCCTGTGCTTACTGGATGACGGTACGCTTACGGTGCCCTGCTCCGAGGGCGACTGGACGTGTGCGTCGATGATCGGCGCGTTTCGTCCGAGCGAGTCGACCGGGGGCGAGGTGCCGCACTTCGGCTACCGGGGACCGCGCAACGGGCGCCCGCCGGAGCTGCCGCTGGTCTATCTGCCGCGCTTGCTCGACAACTCGTCCGGCGGCCAGGTCCAGGTGACGGGCGACCGCTGGGGGCCGCTTGATGGGCAGCTTGTGCATCTCTCGTTCGGGGCCGGTACCTATTTCCTGGTGCTACGCGACGAAGTGCACGGGCAGATGCAGGGCGCCGCCGTGCCGCTGCCGGGTGACTTTCGCTCGGGCGTGCACCGCGGGCGGTTCCATCCGCACGACGGGCAACTCTACGTCTCGGGCATGGCCGGCTGGGGCTCGTATACGCCCGACGACGGCTGCTTTCAGCGCGTGCGCTACACGGGCGATGCGGCTCAGTTGCCGGTCGATTTCCACGTCCACGAAAACGGCGTGGTCGTGCGCTTCAGCCAGCCGCTCGATCCGGAGATCGCGGCCCGATCTGAAAGCCACTTCGCTCAATGCTGGAATTACCGCTACTCGTCGGCCTACGGGTCGCCCGAGTTTTCGACGACGCACCCCGGCGTGCGGGGTCACGATCCGCTGGCGATCGCCTCGGCCCACGTGCTGGAGGACGGCCGGTCGCTGTTTCTGGAGCTGCCGGAACTGCAGCCGGTGAACCAGTTGCACCTGCGGCTGCACATCGACGGCGGGCGCGGGCACGATCTGCTGGCCACGGTGCACGCGCTCGATCGCCCGTTTGCCGACTTTCCCGGCTATCGCCCGCGGCCCAAGACGATCGCGCCGCATCCGATTCTGGCCGACATGGCGATGTCGGCCGAGCGCGTGCCCAATCCTTATCAACGGCCGCTGAAGAACTCTCGGCAAATCGAGCTGGCGACGGGCAAGAACCTGACCTATGCCGAGAAAGAAATCCGCGTCCAAGCGGGCGAGCCGCTCGAATTCACGCTGGTGAATCCCGACGTCGTTCCCCACAACTGGGCGCTGGCCGTCCCCGGCTCGCTGGCCGAGGTCGGGCAGATGGCCAACCTGTTGGTCGCCGATCCCGCGGCCGTCGCCCGGCAGTACATTCCCGAAAGCGACGACGTGCTGGCCCATACCGACGTCGTTCCGCCGGGCGGGCGCTTCACGATCTATTTCCACGCGCCCAAGAAGCCGGGCCGCTATCCCTTTCTGTGTACCTTCCCCGGGCACTGGATGGTGATGAACGGCGAGCTCGTGGTCGAGTAGCGGTCCGTGGGTGCCATGCTCGCACTTGTGCGAGCATGCTGGCGCGGAAGCTTGATTCGGCATGCTCACGCGAGCGCGTGCTAGTTCTTTCGCAACATCAGCAGCGTGCCGCCTTGCTCGCCGAGGCGCTCGAAGCCCATGCGATCGTAGAGCCGCACGGCGGGGTTGATGGAGGTGACGCTCAGCGAAACGGCCGGGTACTGCTGCTCGGCTTCTTCGAGCGCGGCACGGATGAGCCGGGTGCCGATGCCTTGGGCCCGATGCCCGGGCCAGACGGCCAGCGATAGCTCGGCGGTTTGGTCGTCGACGTAGCCGTAGCCGCGGTCTCGCGCGTTCCAGCAGCGCAGCCAGCACGCGCCCAGCGGCCGCCCGACGGTCGTCTCGGCCGCAAAGCCCATGTCGCCGGACCGGCCCCAGTCGTTCACGTAGCGGGCGACGTTGGGGTCGTCGATGATCGTCTTCGGCGGGGGCGACTGCCCCTGTGGAACGTAGATGGCATGGTACACCGCCTCCCACAGCAGCGGCTCATCCGCTTGGGTCAGGCGTCGGATCCGAATGGCGGGTGGGGTCATCGTCGCATCGTAGCGGGATTGGGGCGTCACGCTGCGATTCTACCAAATGAATGCACGGCGCCGCCCCCGAGGCGCCGCGGTGCTGGCGGTGCCGTACCGGGGGCACAGGCTTGCGGCCGGCGGTGCGGGCATCGAAAATGGAAGCGCCCAGCCTCTCTACTGCGTTCGCACCTCCTCGAGTGCTCGTCAGGCGGAAACCTTGCATGCGCAAACACATCTGGAAAATCGTGGCGGGCATGGCCGTGCTCGTGGTCCTGCTGATCGGCGGGGCTTGCTTGTGGGCGGTCTCGCTGCTGCGGGGCAGTTTGCCTCAGATCGACGGTCGGATCGCGGCCGACGGGCTCACGGCGCCGGTCGTCGTCGAGCGCGATGCGTTGGGCATCCCCACCATTCGCGCCGAGAACCGCGTCGACCTGGCCTTTGCCACGGGGTTCGTGCACGCCCAGGATCGTTTTTTTCAAATGGACCTGTTGCGTCGCAATTCGGCCGGCGAATTGTCCGAGATCGTGGGGCCGGCCACCGTCGCAGCCGATCGCAAGGTGCGCGTCCATCGCTTTCGCGATGCCGCCAAGCAAGTGTTGGCCAGCGCCGATGAACAGGACCGCGCCTTGCTGGACGCCTATGCCGCGGGCGTGAACGCGGGGCTGGCTTCGCTGGACGCGAAACCGTTCGAGTACTACCTGCTTGGGGTCGATCCCGTGCCGTGGCAGCCCGAGGACTCGGCGCTGGTGATGTTTTCGATGTACCTCGATTTGCAGGGCAACGATTTTCGCGACGAGGTGGCCCTGGGGCTGATGCACGACACGCTGCCGCCGGAGATGTTCGCCTTTCTGGCGCCGCCGGGCACGGAGTGGGACGCACCGATCCAGGGCGAGGCGTTCGAGACGCCGGCCATTCCGGGCCCCGAGGTGTTCGACACGCGCGACCCGGAGGAAGTCGACGTGGCCTGGCTGACGCCGCCCGGCGATCTGGAGCCGATCGATCGCTTTCAGCCCGGCAGCAACAATTGGGCCGTCTCGGGCAAAGCGACCAAGGACGGCCGGGCGATGGTGGCCGACGACATGCACCTGGGCATCTCGGTGCCGCACATCTGGTATCGGGCGTCGCTGGTGTGGCCCGACGACGAAGACGGCGAGCAAGAGCAGCGCGTGACGGGCGTCTCGTTGCCCGGCACTCCAGCAATCGTCGTGGGCAGCAACGGCCACGTGGCCTGGGGTTTCACCAATGCCGAGGGGGACTGGTGCGACGCGATCATCGTCGAAGTCGATCCACACAGCGAGGACGCCTACGAAACGCCCGACGGCCCGCGGCTGTTTTCGCGCCGCGACGAGATCATTAAGGTCAAAGGCGGGCGCGACGAAAAGCTGACTATCAAGTCCACGGTCTGGGGCCCGATCGTCGACCGCGATCACCGGGGGCGGCCGCTGGCCATCCGCTGGGTGGCGCACGACACGGCCGGAGTGAACATGGGGCTGTTGCGCGTCGAAAGTGCCCGCACGCTGGAAGATGCGCTGCGGCTGGCGAACCTGAGCGGATCGCCCGCGCAAAACTTCGTCGTGGCCGACGACGAGGGACGCATCGCCTGGACGATCCTGGGCCGCATTCCTTGCCGCGTGGGCTACGACGGCCGGCTGCCCACCTCCTGGGCCGACGGCTCGCATCGCTGGGACGGCTATCTGGACCCCGAGGAATACCCGCGCGTCGTCGAGCCCGAAAACGGCAAAATCTGGACGGCGAACGCACGCGTGGTCAGCGGCGAGTTTCTCGAGATTGTCGGCGATGGCGGCTACGATCTCGGCGCCCGGCAGCAGCAGATTCGCGACGACCTGCTGGCGACCGAAGAGGCGACCGAGGAGGACATGCTGCGGATTCAACTCGACGACAAGGCCGTGTTTCTTAATCGCTGGCAGGGGCTACTGCTGGAAACGCTCAGCGAAGAAGCGATCGAAGCAGACCCGCGCCGCGGCGAACTGCGCAAGGCGGTCGAGAACTGGGGGGAGAGGGCGGCTGTCGATTCGGTCGGGTTTCGGGTGGTGCGAGCGTTTCACGACAAGCTGCATTCGCAATTGTGCGACGTGTTGGGCAGCCCCTGCAAGGCGCACGACGACGATTTTTCGCTGGGACGCTACGAGCGCGTCGAAGGAGCGCTGTGGAAGCTGTGCACCGAAAAGCCCGAGCACTTGATCGATCCGCGCTACGACGATTGGAACGCGCTGCTGTTGGGCGTGGCCGACAGCGTGCTGGACGAAGCCACGAGCAACGGAGCCAAGCTGGCGGACTTCACCTGGGGCAACCGCAATACGACCCGGATCCAGCACCCCTTGAGCAAGGCCGTGCCGGCGCTGTCTTCCTGGCTCGACATGCCCAGCGAGCCGTTGCCCGGCGACTGGGACAACATGCCCCGCATTCAAGCTCCGCACCGCGGCGCTTCGCAGCGGATGGCCGTTTCGCCGGGGCACGAGGACGAGGGCTACATGCACATGCCCTGCGGCCAGTCGGGCCACCCGCTCTCGCCCCACTACCGCGACGCGCACGCCGCCTGGGCCGACGGCAAGCCGACGCCGTTTCTCCCCGGCAAGGCGGTGCACAAGCTGGTGCTCGAGCCGAAGGAGAAGCAAAGGGGCTAAAGTAGATCACGCGGCGAAGGCGAGGGATTACGTCTCGGCATGCCGGCGCTGCCAGGCTTGCGTGAGATAGTCGTACGCGGCAAAGCCGCTTAAGGCCGTGGCGAAGATCAACATGCCCGGCGACGAGCGCTCGAGAATGAGCACGCTGCAAATGAAGGCGAATTGGCCGAACGTGGCCACCTTGCCGGGCCAGCGCGGAGCGAGCTTGGCCACGCCGTGCCGGTAGTGGGGCAGCAACATCAGCAGCGTGATCGCCAGCACGGTCCATTCGCGCAAGCCCACCAGCGCAATCTGCCACAGCGGCAGCGTGCCGTCGGACCACAGGGTGAAGACCACCATCAGCACGAACGTCTTGTCGGCCACCGGGTCCAGGTAGCGGCCGAAGTCGCTCTCCGCGTGCAGCCGGCGGGTGAGCTCGCCGTCGACCAGGTCGGTAAAGCCCGCCGCCAGCGCCACGGCCGGGCGCCACGACACCGGAAAGAACGGAAACGCCAGCCCCGCCAGAAAGCGTCCGACCGTGAGGCTATTGGCCAGCAGCCACGGCACGTAGCGGGGACGATCGCGCGCTAGCGGCGAATCAGCCAGGTCCGGCTCGCGCAATTCGTCGACAGGTTCTTGCATGTCACCCACTGGTCCTAGGACCCACGCCTTCGTCCCCTACCCGCTACTTGAACCAGAACCGCTTGCCCTGCTGAAACGCGGCCACGCCATGCCGGGTGCTCTCGCTTTGCATCACGGGGTGCATGTTCGCGGCTTCGAGCTCGAAGGCGGCGTCCAGCGGCAAATGCCAGCCGTGTAAGGCCGAGTGCAGGTCGGCCAGCATCGCGTCGCGCGGCTGCTGGCAAATCTGTCGGGCCATGTCCATCGCCCGGTCAAGCCCGCCCCCTTGGGGCACGAGTTCCCAAACGAGGCCGACTTCGTAGGCCCGCTGCGCGTCGATGCGCTGGCCGGTAATGATCAGCGGCAGCGCGGCACCCCAGCCGATCATGCGCGGCAGATAGACGGTGCCGCCGTCGACCAGCGGCACGCCCCAGCGGCGGCAAGCGACCGAGAACGTGGCCTGCGGCTCGGCCAGGCGAATGTGCCCGTGGCAGAACAGCTCGAGCCCGCCGGCGTAGGTGTAGCCCTGCGAGACCGTAATCACCGGCTTAGGCTGGACGATGCGCGTGCCGCCCATCGGTCCGGTGCCGTGTTGGACGAAGGCGGCGATCTCGTCGCGCGTGGCGCCCAAGTGGGCCAGGCCTTCGAGCCCTCTCAGGTCGGCACCGGAGCAGAACGCCTGCTCGCCGGCGCCGTGCAGCACGGCCACGCTGAGCGAGTCGTCGTCGCGAAACGCGCGCCAGGCCTCCAACAGCATCCGTGCGGCGATGTTGTTGACGGCATTGTGCACGTCGGGGCGATTGATCGTGATCTGCAGGATCGCCCCCCCCTCGACCTCGTGCCGGGCGAGAAGGACGACGTTCGAATCGACGGAGTGAGACATGGGAAGGGGTTCGGGATTGGGGACTAGGGGTTAGAATTGGCGACTACGGCAAGCTACTCGTTAGATTACTGCTTCACTCGACGTCGTGCCAACCGCCGCGTCTCTAATCGCTACCCCCCAATCCACAACTCCTATGCTGATCGACCTCAGCGTGCCGCTTTCGCACCAGGCGCCCAGCGAGCCGATGCCGGCCGACATTCACTACGTGACCCACGAGGCCGAGGGCCGAGACCAGATGCAGCAGTTTTTCGGCGTGAAGCCCGAGGACCTGGTCTACTCGCAGGGGCTGGGCTGGGCGGTGGAGGAGATTCGGGCCATCACGCACACCGGCACGCACGTCGACGCGCCGTATCACTACGCTCCCACGTCCGAAGGCCGGCCGGCACGGACGATCGACGACGTGCCGCTCGAGTGGTGCTTTGCCCCCGGTGTCGTGCTCGACGTGCGGCACATCGCCCCGGGCGAGTTCATCACGGTCGACGATCTGCAGACGGCGCTTGCGAAAATCGCCTACCAGCTCAAGCCGCGGGATATCGTGCTGTTGCAGACCGGCGCCGACAAGCGGATCGACTCGGCCGACTACTTCGCGCAACCGGGACTGGGGCGCGAAGGCACCTTGTGGCTCGTGGAGCAAGGCGTGAAGGTGATCGGCATCGACGCCTACACGCTCGACCGTCCGTTTGCCAACATGGTGGCCGATTTCCGACGCACCGGCGACGGCCGCTACATCTGGCCCGCCCACTTCGCCGGCATCACGCGCGAGTACTGCCAGATCGAAAAGCTGGCCAACCTCGACCAGATTCCCACGCCCCACGGGTTTACCGTATCGTGCCTGCCCGTGAAGATCGAACGAGCCAGCGCCGCCTGGTGCCGCGCGGTGGCAATTGTTGAAGAATAGGGGTTAGGGATTGGGGGTTAGCGGTTAGAATCTTCGAGGCGGGCGTGAAAGCGAATGCCCTCCAACCCCTAGTCCCTAACCCCCAACCCCTGGCCCCATGGATCGCATCGCTCGCAGTTTGTTTGTCGCGCTTGCCGTGGGTCTGGGCTGGGGCATTCGGGGAGACTTTGGGCACCTGCTGGGGGCGATGTATCCCGGCGCTTGCCTGGCGCTGGGATTGGCGTACGTCAGCCGGCAGCGGTCGCTGTTTCTGTGGATGCCGATCTTGGGACTGGTCTCGGCGCTGGGGATCGGCTCGGGCGGGTCGATGAGCTATGGCATCCTGCACGGCTATGCCAAGGCCGACACGTTCATCAACTATTCCTATGGGTACCTCACGCTGTTTCTGCAGGGCTCGGCCTGGGGCACGTTCGGCGGCGCGATCATCGGGCTGGTGCTTGAGCGCAAGCAACTGCGCACCGTCGAATGGCTCGGCTGGTTGGGCAGCCTGCTGGCCGGTGGATGGCTGGCCTCGATGCTGATCGTGCGGCTGGCCGGGTTCGACATCAATCCGCCCCGCAACAACACGTCGATCACCTTCATGGGCGCGGCGATCGGCCAGATCATCTGGCTGGCGGCCAACGGTCGATCGAGCGGGTTGCGCGGGGCGGTGCTGGGCTACATCGGGTTCGGCCTGGGCATGGCCGGCGGACGGCTGCTGGGCAACTTCACCTATCTGCCGGCCGAGTGGTACGGATTCAGCGTCAACCACTGGAACGTGATGGAGGTCACCTGCGGACTGGTCGGCGGGTTCATCTATACCTTCGGCATGGTCAACCGCGCGTATCCCGAGCCGCCGGAAAAAGAAAACGTTCCGTTGGTCTCGTTCTTCGGCATCGTGTTCGTGCTGGGCATCATCCCCCTGTGGCATCGCATTTCGCGCATCCGGCCCGACGAAAAGCTGGAAGAGTGGTCCCAGCGCCTCGCCTCGTACGACTACCCCGACCCCGAGGCGATGTCGGAATCGGTGCTATCGATGCTCAACGGCGTGTGCGTGTTGGGGTTCATCGGTGCGGCGATCTGGATGCTGATCCACTTCAAGCGCTGGCAGCCTCTGGCCTGGTTTCCAGTGATCTGGCTGTCGCTGACGATGGTGCTGTTTCAGAACATCAATGCGCTCTACTTCTGGTATCCCACCGACTGGCAGCGGTTCAACATGCACGGCCTGTTCTGGGGCATGTGGGGCACGATGCTCGCCTACGTGATCGTCTCGCCGCTGTTCAAACCGCAGCCGGCCCCCGAGCCGACCGAAGACGATCCCGAGCCCTCTTTTCCCTACGCCCGATGGGTGGCCGGCACCCTGGTCGCCCTCGCACTGATCATCTTCGCTGCCGGATTCGTCAACGGCGAGAAGACCATGCAATCGGCCAACACACGTTGGCCCCTCTGGAACTGGCGCGACGGCCCCTTCCCGCGGTAGCGTGTCGTGGGGCGGTTTCGAGAGCAGCGTGCACAGGCCAGGCGAGCGCGCTGCAGACAATTGCGTATGCCACCACGCCCTCGCGGATTTACCCGTCAAGCCGAAACCCGTAAGCCATGCAAGTTTACTGCCATTCATTGGCACGCTCAGTTTTGACGGGTTGAGTCGACCCGATGAACGAATCGGCGGGGGGAACTCAGCCGGCCACCCCCAACGTACACAACTCGCCTCGGACGGTTTGATTCCTGAGCGATAGAATGCCGACGACACACTGGCGGGGCAGGACCCAGTGGCGCACCTAAGCAATGGGACAAGGGAACAACAATGAAACTGGCGATTCTCTCGCGGAGCCCGGGATGTTACAGCACGAAACGCCTGCGCGAGGCGGCACTGCAGCGTGAACACAAGGTCAAGGTTCTGAACACCGTCAAGTTCGCGATCGACTTGCAGGCCGGCATCCCGGAGCTGTTTTTTCGCACCAAACAACTGAGCAGCTACGACGCCGTCTTGCCGAGAATCGGTGCGTCGATCACTTACTTTGGCACAGCCGTGGTTCGCCAGTTCGAACAGATGGGCGTCTACTGCGCGAATTCGTCCAATGGGATCATGAACTCGCGGGACAAGTTGCGATCGCTCCAGATCCTTAGTCGTCATCATATTGGCATGCCGCGCACGACGTTCGTGCGCGACCGGTCCGATGTGTTGCCGGCGATCGAACGCGTGGGTGGCGCCCCAGTGATCATCAAGCTGTTGGAAGGAACCCAGGGAGTGGGCGTGATCCTGGCCGATAGCGTCAAGATTGCTGAGGCGATTATCGAGACCCTGCAGTTCACCAAGCAGAACGTGCTGGTGCAAAAGTTTGTCGCCGAGAGCAAGGGTCGTGATGTCCGCGCGCTGGTAGTCGGAGATCAAGTCGTCGCCGCGATGCGACGCAGGGCGCAGGATCAGGAATTTCGCAGCAACGTTCACCGTGGTGGCCGGGTCGAGCCGATTGAACTCGACGATCATTATCGCAAGGTCGCCGTTCAAGCGGCCCAGATCATGGGCCTGCGCGTAGCTGGCGTGGACATGCTGGAAGGGAAACACGGACCTCAAATCATCGAAGTCAACTCGTCGCCGGGGCTGGAGGGCATCGAAGCGGCCACGAAGCTGGATGTGGCGGGAGCCATCGTCGACTATATTGCCGCCCAGGTCGACTTCCCGGAACTCGACATTCGTCAACGATTGACCGTCAGCACCGGATACGGCGTAGCCGAGTTGCACGTCCCCGAGGGCTCGCAGTATATCGGCAAGACGATCGCCGACTCCGGGCTGCGACAAAAGGACATCAACGTGCTGACGCTTCACCACGACGCGACGGTGATTCCGAACCCGCGGGCCGACCGAGAGCTGCGGGCCGGCGATCGATTGCTGTGCTTTGGGCGGCTGGACTCGATGCGCGATCTCGTACCAGCTCGCGCGAAACGTGCTCGCCGGCCCAAGGTTAAGGAGTTGAAGCCCGATTCACAGTCCTGAATCTAGCGCAGTTCGTCTAGCACAGCGGAACCAGAGTCGACCGTACCGATGAGCGACATTCGCACGATCAGCAATTGGAGCGGCACCGAGGTCCCTCCCGGTGAATGCCGCAACGTTTTCCTCGACGTCAGCGAAAGCTACAGCGGGGCGACGGTGAAGATTCCGTTGCAAGTACGCCGGGGGAAGTCCGACGGTCCGACGGTTTTCGTCACTGCTGCCATCCACGGCGACGAAATCAACGGGACCGGTGCGATTCGAACGCTCGTGACGGACGAGCATCTGCAGCTCTGCGCCGGGAGCTTGATTCTCGTACCGGTGCTCAACGTTTTGGGTTTTGACCGTCACTCGCGCTATCTGCCCGACCGTCGCGATCTGAACCGCTCCTTCCCCGGGTCGGCAACCGGCAGCCAGACCAGCCGGATGGCCAAGCTGATCTTCGGCGAGATCGTGGCGCGAAGCGACTTCGGAATCGATCTGCATACGGCGGCCATCCGTCGTACCAACTTCCCGAACATCCGCGCGGACCTCGCCGATCCAGGAGTGGAGCGGCTGGCCCAAGCGTTCGGCGCGCAGGTCACGATCATCGGCAAAGGGCCTCAAGGTTCGCTTCGTCGTGAGGCGTGCGCGGCCGGCTGCCCCACCATCGTGTACGAGGGAGGCGAAGTCTCGAAAGTCGAGCCTGGCATCATCGAATCGGCCATCCGCGGAATCCGCAACGTGCTCGTCGAACTTGGCATGCTGGACGAGCCGCCCAACCGTTCGGCACAGCCCCTTGTCGTCAAGAAGACAAAGTGGGTTCGCGCGGATCGCGGCGGGTTTCTCGAGTTCCATGTGGCACCGGGAGATATCGTGGCAAAGGGGATGCCCATCGCCACGAACGCGAGTCTGCTGGGATGCGAGCAGAACGTGCAACGGTCCCCTTTCGATGCGCTCGTGATTGGCCTATCGACCTCACCGACCGTCAGCCCGGGCGAACCGGTCTGCCACCTGGGCCAACTTCCCGAGAGCGCGGAAGATATCGAGAGACTTCGCAAACGGCTATCGGCGGATCGATTGCACGACAAGGTCGTCGATGATCTGGCGACGAACATTACGATCCCCGAGCCGCCGGAAAGCTGATCGCGGATGGCGCGTCGGCGGCCGACCGTCACTGTCTCTTTTTTTTGCGTTTGGGCCGGGCGGGCCGGCCGTTTCGATACGAGCGGCCAGGATCGACAAGCACTTGTCGCCTGGTCGCCTCGCGGCCCAGGAGCATGCGAAACCCCATCTCGTCGCGCGGGGCCAAAGTCAGTTCGATCTGCCACGTGCGGCCGAGCAGTTGCACTGTCGTCACGATCACCGGTCGCCTGCTCTGATGGCCGCCCGAGCTCCTGACACTTCGATACTCGAGTACTTCCGCCTCGGCCACGATGGTCTGCTTGCTGCTTCGCTGTTGCGGGTGCACCTTAAAGCGCACCATTTCCTTCCCGTGCCGCTGGAACGTCTCCACGTCGAACGCGTGCAACGCCGAAGACCGGGCACCCGTGTCGACCTTGGCCTTGATCTGCTCGATGCCGAGTTCGGGCAGGGCAATCCATTCCCTCCAACCGATAACCGGCAGGGGGGCCTTATCGATCTGGGGTCGCGTTCTTTTCGCCATGCGTGCTCCGTTTTCGCTGCGGCATTCGATCAGGGAGTCGTTCCTGGCGAGACGCCCTTCGGATCTCCCGTTGGCTGACAGAATAGCGGATTGCACCTGGAGGTCATGAATCGAAAAGGAAGAACCCACGGCCTTTACAGCAACCGCTCAAACCACTCCCTCCGTCCGCAGCATCGCAACTGCGTCGGCATCGAAGCCGAGCTCGCCAAGTACTTCATCTGTGTGCTCGCTCAACCGGGGCGGGGGGCGGCGGACGCTGCCCGGACTCGCGCTGAGCCGCACCGGCGGGCCGGCCAGCGGCAGCGGAGTGGAGTGGCCGGCGAACGCGACGTCCTCGAAGATGCCGCGGGCTTGCACTTGCGGGTCGGCGAGCAACTCGTCCAGGTCGTTCACCGGGCCGCAGGGCACGCGGGCCGCTTCGAGCTCGGCCAGGGCTTCGGCGCTGGTGCGCGTCGAGCACCAGGCATTCATGGCTTCGCCGATCAGGTGGTAGTTGTCGCCGCGGGCGATGTCGTCGCGGCAGCGGGGATCGTCGATCAGGTCCTCTCGGCCGACCAGCCGAGCCCAGCGGCGAAACATCGGATTGCCGATCGTGGGCACCAGGATCCAGCCGTCGCGGGTCTGATAGGCATCGCTGGGAGCCGTGTAGAAGGCGGCGTTGCCCTGCCCTTGTCGCTGAGTGCCGGTGAGCTGGCGTTCCATCAGAAAGGGCGTCATGAACGTGGCGCTAGTGGTCAGCAGCGACACGTCCACGGCCTGACCTTCGCCGGTTTGCTGGCGATGCAGCAGGGCCGCCATGGCGCCGAAGGCCGCGTGCAGCGCCGTGCCGTAGTCGACCCAAGAGACGACGCTGCGCATCGGCATCTCGGGCAGGCCGGTCAGCGTCATGGCGCCGCTCATGGCCTGGGCCACGCCGTCGAAGCCGATGCGATCGCGATACGGCCCGTCGGGCCCAAAGGCCGAGGGCATCACCAGAATGATGTCCGGCTTGATGGCCCGGAGCGAATCGTAGTCGAGCCCGATCTTCAGGAGCACGCCCACCGGCAAGTTGGCCACGACGATGTCGGCCGACTTCACCAGCGGAGCGAGCACCTCGCCGGCGCGGGCATGGCCGGGATCGAGCGTCATGCCGCGCTTGTTGCGATTGAGATTGAGAAACAGCCCGCCCTCGCCGCTATCGGTCACCGGGCCCAGCGTGCGGTCTTCGCCGCCGTCGCGGCGCTCGATGCGAATCACGTCGGCCCCGAAATCGGCCAGCATCATGGCGGCATAGGGACCGGCGATATAGCGGCCAAAGTCGAGAACGCGAATGTTGCTAAGCGGGAGGGACATACGAGCAGGTGAAGTTCGGGGTTGGGATAGAGACAGCGCCGCAGCATGCGGACCGCGTTCACTAGGATACGGCACCCGGGTCGCCCAGACGAGAGTGCGACGCCAAAAGCCCGAAGAGGTTCGCGTCGATACGAGGCTGTCTTTTTCAACTTCGGATAAACTGGATGTATGAGCGGTCTCACAGCCACACGACGAAAACGCGTCCAGTTTAGCCTGGCGGGCCTGCTTGTCTCGACCGCCGTGGTCGCCTCGGCACTCGCCCTACCGTGGGCCGAGCCGATGCTGTTGTGGTCGTGGGTGCTCTTTGTAGCAACGCCGTTCTTTGTCGGTGTTGTCGTTGGAAGTCATGTCCGGTCCTCCAAGGAGCTGCTGCAAGCGCCACCCGTGGCGGCAGCGCTCGCACCGCTGCCCTGGGCCCTGATGGCCGCGATCTACGGAGAGGCAGTGTCCTCGAACCCGCTGCTGGGTTTTCTCGTGTGGTGGGTCATGTTGTTTCCTGTCGTACTCATTCTTGGCGCGATCCCTGCTTTGGGCGGAGGTATTTTGGGCTATTGGTTCAACCAGCGGAGGCTGGTCAGGGCCCGTCGCAAAGCCCACCCGAGCGGCATCGAGGCTCACCTTCTGCGGCACAATCGCAGCCCCGTCGGCGAAGTTGGAAGCAGCAAAGTTGCACGTGGCTAATCCGCCGCCAACAATACCTCGGGCATCTCGACGACGCGCGAGCGGACGTACTCGCCCAGGCTCTTGGCCTGCGGGTCGAACCGGACGCTCGAGGCCACGCCTTCGCCCAACAGTCCGACCACGACGAAGTTGAGCGCCAGCAGGTTGGGGAACTCGAAACGGCGGACTTCGAGCTTTGCGGCCTCGGGGACGAGTTGGCGAAACCGGTCGGGCGTGAGGTTCTCCTTCAGCCAGGCATAGGCCTGCACGTCGCGGGCCCACAGGCCCACGTTGGCGTTGCCCCCCTTGTCGCCGCTGCGGGCGCCAAACACAGCGCCCAACGGCACGGCGCGCGTCGAACCCGAGGGCGCCGGCGGAAGTTCGATCGAGGGCGCTTCGATCGGCTTGCCCTGCCCTGCCGCCGCCGTGGGCGGAACGGCGATGCGCGTGCCGTCTTCGAGCACCACCGCGTGCGGCGGGATCTCCGAGGGAACGAGCGTCGGCCAGTACACGCCGAACGGGCTGGCGTCGGTCGGCACGGTCGTGCAGAAAAATCCCGGGTAATTGGCCAGGACCATTTCGACCACCTTGCTCGAGAACGCCCGGCCGGCGAGCTTGGCGTCGCCACTCTTGACTGTGACCTTCAACAGCGCGGAGGCCTCCTGGTTGGTCGCGGCGTTCGGCTTGTCGGTGCGGGCCAGGTCGACGTCGAAGAAATCGTACTTGCTCACGTCGATCTCGTGGCGGAGCGTGCGCTCGACCAAGGCGGCCTTTTCCTCGATGTCGAGCCCGGTGAGCACGAACGTCATCTGGTTGCGGTAGCCGCCGAGATAGTTGAGGCACACCTTTGTCGTCGGCGGGGCCGGCTCGCCACGCACGTCCGAGATGCGCACGCGATCGGGCCCTTCTTGCGCGAGGCGGACGGTATCAAAGCGGGCCACGACGTCGGGATTGGCGTAGCGAGGTTTGTCGATTTCGTAGAGCAATTGCGCGGTGACCGTGCCCACCGAGACCAGGCCGCCGGTGCCCTCGTGCTTCGTGATGACGCTCGATCCGTCGGCGTCCATTTCGGCAATGGGAAAGCCCGGGTGCTCCAGTCCCGGCAC
This sequence comes from Planctomycetota bacterium, assembly GCA_003389325.1. Taxonomy (GTDB): domain Bacteria; phylum Planctomycetota; class Planctomycetia; order Pirellulales; family PALSA-1355; genus LB-PLM-3. The sequence goes on along the minus strand of QQVE01000002.1, from coordinate 72,518 downwards.
TTCCTGGAAAAACGCATAGTTGCCGCCGGTGCACTGCGTGCCGCACTCGATCACGTGCGCTGCCGCGACGGCGCCTGCCAACTTATCCCAATCGTCGCGTTGCCAGCCGAAGTGCCAGGCTGCGGGACCGACCACGACCGAAGCGTCGGTGACGCGGGGACAGACGACGATGTTGGCCCCCTGATTGAGCGCCTCGACGATGCCCCACGCGCCGAGATAGGCGTTGGCCGTGAGCGGTTTGGCGCCCAATTCGGCCAGCGGCTGACCCGTGTCGAGGTTCTCGAGCTTGTGCCCGGCTTCGGCCAGGGCGGGCAACTGCGGCATCAGGTCGTCGCCCTCGATGTGCAGGATCTTCGCCTCGAGACCCAGCCGGTCGCATAATGCCCGCAGTTGCTCGGTCAGCCCGGCGGGGTTCAGTCCGCCGGCGTTGGTGACGATCTTCACGCCGCGCTCGAGCGCCTCGCCCAGGATGTCTTCCATCTGCTTGAGAAAGGTGACGGCGTAGCCCAGCGACTCGTTCTTTTGCTGCGACTTCCAGAGGATCATCATCGTCAGCTCGGCAAGGTAATCGCCGGTGAGGAAGTCGATCGGCCCGCCGCAGACCATTTCGCGCGCGGCGGCCAGGCGATCGCCGTAGAAGCCGGAGCAATTCGCAATGCGGAGCGGCTCGGACATCGCAGCACTCTTTCCGATATCAGGAGGTTTCTTCGATCACGGCCAGCACGGTGCCGGCGTCGACGTGCGAACCCGACTCGACGCGCAGCTCCGTCACGCGTCCGGCGGCCGGGGCGGCGATTTCGTGCAGCATCTTCATCGAATCGAGCACCAGCAGCACGTCGCCCGCGGCCACCGCGGTCCCCTGCTCCACGCGCAGCTCGTGCACCACGCCGGGCAACGGAGCCACGAGCGAGCCGGCGGCCGCCTCGTCCTCGGGCACGGTAAATCGCGGGATCTCGGCGAGCTCCGACGAGCCCAGCGGACTGTCGACGTAGAACGCGTCGCCGACCTGGTGCACGTTGTAGGTGCGGGCGACGCCGCCGATTTCGAGACGAATCTGCTCGGGCGACAGCACACCGAAGCCCACCTGGCCTTGATCCTCGCCGTCGATGCGCAGAGCCAGTCCGCTGCGCTGGAACCGGTATTCGACAAGTATCTCCGACTCCGTGCCGCGGTAGCGGGCCTGGTGGAACTGCGAGGGATTGTTGCGCCAGCCGGAGGGAGCCAATCCGAGCACAGGCGCCTCGCGACGACGGCACGCCTGCGCAGCCAAAGTGGCGGCCGCAGCGTGAACGCGTTCCACGGCCGAATCGCCCAGCGGCGCCGAGAGCACGCGGGGATCGAAACGCTCGAGAAAATGCGTATCGGTTTGCCCGGCGAGGAATTCGGGATGCTCGAGCGTGCGGACCAACAGCTCGCGGTTCGTGCGCAGGCCGTGAATCTGTGCCTGCCGCAGGACGCGACCGAGGCGCCGGGCGGCCTCTTGGCGGCTGGGAGCGTGCACGATCACCTTGGCCAGCATCGCATCGTAGTACGGCGAGACGACCGCCGTCTCGTCGAGGGCCGAATCGACGCGCACTCCCTCGCTCGCGGGAATGCGAAAGCGGTGCAACGGGCCCGCGGCCGGGCGATAGTCCTGGGCCGGGTCTTCGGCGTACAGCCGGGCCTCGATCGCGTGTCCGTGCAGCTTGGCGTGATGAATCTCCTCGGGCAGCGGAAGGCCCATCGCGACCTGGATCTGCAGCCTTACGAGGTCGAAACCGGTGACGCATTCGGTGACGGGATGCTCGACTTGCAGCCGCGTGTTCACCTCGAGGAAGTAAAACTTGCCCTCGGGGGTGAGCAGGAACTCGACCGTGCCGGCATTGACGTAGCCGATTTCGCGGGCGGCCCGCACCGCCGCCGCGGTCATGGCGGTGCGGAGCGGTTCGTTCAGCGCCGGCGAGGGGGACTCTTCGATGACTTTCTGGTGGCGCCGTTGGATCGAGCATTCGCGCTCGAACAGGTGGACGACGTTGCCGTGCGTGTCGCCGAACACTTGCACTTCGACGTGGCGCCCCGACTCGACGTAGGGCTCGACGAACAGCGTACCGTCGCCGAAGGCGGCCTGCGACTCCTGGCGAGCCGTTTCCAGTTGGGCGGCGAATTGCCCCGGTTCGCGCACGATGCGCATGCCGCGCCCGCCGCCGCCGGCCGAAGCCTTGACGAGCACCGGCCAGCCAAGCTTCTCGACCTGGCGAAGCACTTCGTCGGCACTTTGCTCGGCAACTTCCACGGTGGGCAGCAACGGCACTTCGGCCTTTTGCATACGGCGTTTGGCTTCGATCTTCGATCCCATGGCCGCGATGGCATCGTTCGGTGGGCCGATGAAAACAATGCCCGCCTCTCGGCACGCCCGGGCGAACTCGGCGTTCTCGGAAAGAAACCCGTAGCCGGGGTGCACCGCATCGGCACCGGTGAGCTTGGCAGCCTCGATGATCGCCTCGCCGCGCAGATACGACTCGCTGGGGCGCGTTCCGCCCAGAAGCACGACCTCGTCGGCCTCGGCCACGAACGGCTGATCGCGATCGGCGTCGGAACACACAGCCACCGTGCTGATGCCCATCGCGCGACACGTGCGCATGATCCGCCGGGCGATCTCCCCGCGGTTGGCAATCAGAATCTTATGGATCGCAAGCTGCGCCATCAGGGTTGCTTGGCCGTTGGCAGCAAGGGTTGAGGATTTCCAAAGGATACGGTGCTGTATTGCCTTATGTTGGGCACAGCCAGGCGGCCACGAGCATAGCTCACCAGTTGCAGCGAAAGAGCCGTGCACACCGCCACGACGAGCATCAGGTAAAACAAGTCGAGCAGCGAGAGGTGCACGCGCCGCTTGAGGTCTTTCTGCCTCACCCACCGCCAGACAGAAGGTGAGAGCAACATCAGCACCCAGAACAGCGGCACCGCGATGCAGATGACCGCCCGCATCGGCGCATACTGTAGGTAGGGGTTCGTCGTGTGTGCCGTGTAAACGGCATGGCCCCCAGCCAGCATTCGGTACAAATCGAACAGTCCGGAAAACATCGTGGCCGACACCAGCGGAGCAAGGGACAACGCCATCCGACGTGATTGTGTGCGGCCAGGCAATGCGAAGACAGAGTAGACAGTGAACAAGTACAAGTTGAGCGAGGTGACGACGCCATACGGTGCCAGGCGGTTGCCGATCGCAGGAAACCCAAGCGAGACCAAGCACGCGATCCAAGCCAGCAACACGAACGATACGAATGCGGCGTACGCTTGCAGCACGTACGGCATGCGACGAAAGCTGGCCCAATAGCCGGTGCTCTCGGTCGTGGCAGGGAAGGTTGGACTTGCGGTAATCATGATGGTTACATGCGGAATACGCCGAACTTGTCGGCACCCTTCACCTCGGCCGACAGCGCCGCGGAAAGCGCAATACCCAGCACGGTGCGCGAATCGCGGGGGTCGATGATGCCGTCGTCGAACACCTGGCCGCTGGTGAAGGTGGCCAGTGATTCTTTCTCGATCTGTTCCTCCACGGCCTGGCGCAGCATGGCGTCCTGGGCTTCGTCGAAGGGTTTGCCCGTAGCCGCGGCGGCGGCGCGGCGGACGATCGACAACACGCCGGCCAGTTGCGCGGGCCCCATCACGGCCGTCTTACTGTTGGGCCAGATGAACACGAACCGCGGCCGGTAGGCATAGCCGCACATGCCGTAGTTGCCCGCGCCGTACGAGCCGCCGATTTGCAGCGTGAGGTGCGGCACCGTGCTGTTCGACACGGCGTTGATCATGTGGGCACCGTGCTTGATGATGCCGCCCTGCTCGTACTGCTTGCCGACCATGTAGCCGGTGACGTTCTGCACGAACAACAATGGCACGCCGTGGCGGTTGGCCAGTTGGATGAACTGCGCGGCCTTCTGCGCTTCGGCCGAGAAGAGCACGCCCTGCTGGTTGGCCAAGATGCCGATCTCGTAACCGTACAACGACGCCCAGCCGGTGATCAGGTTCGTGCCGTAGGCCGGCTTGAACTCGTGGAATCGCGAGCCGTCGACGATCCGGGCAATGATTTCACGCATGTCGACCGGCACCTTCAGGTCGGCCGGCGCGAGCGCAAGCAAGTCTTCCGGGTCGTAGCGCGGCTCTTCCACTTCGGCGGCCGGGCGGGGACCGAACTTCTTCCAGTTGAGGTTGGCCACGATCTCGCGGCCGATGCGGATGGCGTCGGCCTCGTCGGCGGCCAGGTAATCGGAGAGGCCCGAGGTGCGCGAGTGCATTTCGGCGCCGCCCAGTTCCTCGTCGCTCGACTCCTCGCCGGTGGCCATCTTCACCAGCGGCGGCCCGCCCAGAAACACCTTGGCCCGATCCTTGACGAACACGGTGTAGTCGCACATGGCAGGCGTGTACGCGCCGCCGGCGGTCGAGTTGCCGAACACCAGCGAGATGGTGGGAATGCCCTCGGCCGAAAGGTTCGTCAGGTTGCGAAACGACGCCCCGCCGGGCAGAAAGATTTCCGACTGCCGCGGCAGGTCGGCGCCGCCGGATTCAGTGAGCGTGATGTACGGCAGGCGGTTCTGCTTGCAGATATCGAAACCGCGCATCGACTTGCGCATGGTGTACGGATTGACCGAGCCGCCACGCACCGTGGGATCGTTGCCGTTGATGTAGCACTCCACGCCGCTCACCACGCCGATGCCGCTAGTGGTCGACGCGCCGACTTCGTACTCAGTGCCCGCGGCGGCCACGGGCGAGAGCTCGAGAAACGGCGCATCGCGATCGACCAGTAGCTCGATCCGCTCGCGCACCAGCAGCTTGCCGCGCTTGTGGTGCCGGGCCACCGACTTTTCGCCGCCGCCGGCGCGGGCCGCGGCCAGCAGCTTCTCCAGCTCTTCGAGCTGGGCAAGCACGGAATCGCGGTTTTTCTGATGCTGGTCCGAGCGGGGATCGAACCGGGAAGGGAGGATCGGTCGCGGCACCGCACTGGCTCCTGGTTGGCTTATCGCGCGTGCGGCTTACGTGCGCGGCGGGGCGATGCCCTCGAACTTGGCGATGATTCCCAGCATCACTTCGTCGGCACCGGCGCCGATCGACCACAGCCGCGAATCGCGGAAGTACCGGGCCATCGGATACTCTTCCATGTAGCCCATGCCGCCGTGGAATTGCACGCAGGTGTCGGCCACCTGGCGGGTGAGCCGGCCGGCCTTGAGCTTGCACATCGAGGCCTCGCGGGTGTAGTCCTCGCCGCGGTCCATCAAGCGGCCGCAGTGGTAGCACATCTGCCGCAGAAACTCGACCTCGGTGATCAGCTCGGTGAGCTTGAAGTAGATCCACTGGTTTTCGATCAGCGGCTTGCCGAAGGTCTTGCGGCCACGGCAGTATTCGATGGTCATCTTGAGGATCTTGTCCATCCCTTCGGCCGCGCCGCTGGCGCTGACGAGCCGCTCGTTCTGGAACTGCTCCATCTGGTAGATGAAGCCCATGCCCTCTTCGCCGATGCAGTTGGCCACCGGCACGCGGCAGTTGTCGAACACCAACTCGGCGGTGTCGCTGGCCCAGTTGCCCATCTTCTTGAGCGTCTTCGACACCGAGAAGCCCGGCGCGTCGGTCGGCACGACGATCAGCGACATGCCCTTGTAGGTCGTGCCGGGGGTGGTGCGGGCCAGCAGGCAAATCCAGTCGGCCTGGGCGCCGTTGGTGATGTACATCTTCGAGCCGTTGATGACGTACTCGTCACCCTGGCGTTCGGCTTTGGTGCGAATGCTGGCCACGTCGGACCCGGCTTCCGGCTCGGTCACGGCCACCGAGCAGACAGCGTCGCCGCGAATGGCCGGCTCGAGGTATTTCTTCTTCAGCTCGTGCGAGCCGTGGGCCGCCAGGGCCGGCGTGGCCATGTCGGTCTGCACGCCCAGGGCCATGGGAATCGCGCCGCAGGCCACGTGGGCCAACTCTTCGGCCAGGGCGATGTTGTACCAGTAGTCACCCCCCATGCCGCCGTACTCTTCGGGGTACGACAAGCCGAGCAGCCCCAGGTCGCCGGCCTTCTTGAACAGGTCGTGGGCCGGGAAGAGTTTGGCCTCTTCCCACTCGTCGACGTAGGGGTTGATTTCCTGCTCGATAAACTGCCGCACGGTCTGGCGGAACAGTTGATGGGCCTTGGTGAATCCGGTGCCGGGGATGGCCGCCTCGTCCCCCGACTTCAGCACTTCTGTGGCCATAACGCGAACTCCTGGTACTGGCAGACATGGTAAGCCGCAGTGAATTCTATCTGACTCGCGGGGGGGATACCAGGGAAGCGGTGATTGGCGCATTCGGGTTCCGCCGGCGGGGGAAGCTGCGCGGCCGATCGGGGATTTCCCGTGCGGCCTAAGAGGCCGCCGATTGCTACAAATCGCGTCCCAACGCCTCGCCGCGATCTTGGGGTAGCGACTCGTGCCACTCGACCAGCGCTCGGGTCAAGCGATGGACGACCTGCGGATGCTCCCCTGACACTTCGTTCTTCTCGCCGGGATCTTCGGCGATGCGATAGAGCTCCGGATCGCCGCCGTCGTAGTCGCACAGCAGCTTCCACGGGCCGTCGCGCACCGCGAGGTCGGGATAGGTGCCCGGGAGTAACTTCCAGCGTTTGCGATCGGGCGGACGCCGCCAGAAGATCGGCGCGGTGCGCGAGGCTACGCTGCGGCCGAGCAAGGCGTCGGAGACGTCTTCGCCGTCGAAGGCGACTTCGTCGGGCGAGGCCGTGTCGGTGATCGTCAGCAGCGAGGGCACCAGGTCGAACGCGGCGAAGATCGAGGCGTCGTTGCGGCAACCGGCCTTCGATGCGTCGATGAGTCCCGGGCCCCAGACGACCAACGGCGAGCGAACGCCGCCTTCGTACAGCGTGGTCTTTGCGCCGCGCAGCGGTCCGGCCGAGCCGGCACCGGGTTCGTGGCCGTTGTCGGAGCAGACCAGGACTAGCGTATTGTCGCGCAGCTTGGGCGACCGGCGGATGTGATCGAACAGCTCACCGAGCTGGGAATCCATTGTCTCCAGCACGCCGTGATAGAGCTGCCGCTTGGAGCCGTCGCCACGTTTGGCCTCCGGCGGAAAGAACGGCGAGTGGACGTCGTCGGGCCAGACGTTGACGTAGCACGGCCGACCGGCCCCGGCGGCGGCGTCGAGAAACGCGATCGCGGCGCCCACGTAGCCCTCGGTGAGCTTGGCGCGGTCGTGCCAAATCACCGGGCCGCGGCCGAGCTTCTCGGAGCCTAGCCCATGGCGATGGGGCGGCTTGCCGTTGTGGGCGTCGCACAGCCCGAGCAATCGCGGCCCGAGCCCTTCAAAATTGGTGAGCGATTCGTCGAAACCGTATGCAGTGATCAGCGGCGCTTCGCCGACGTCGCGCTGCCCGCCAAGATGCCACTTGCCAAAATGCCCGGTGGCGTAGCCGGCGTCGTGCAGCCGCCGCGCCAGCGACGGCGCGGCCGGATCGAGCCACTGGGCGATGCCCCGCCGCTCGTTCTCCGCCCGGGCAGCCAGGTAGGAGCCGATCCGCCACCGCTGCGGGTACTGCCCGGTCGTCAGGGCACATCGCGAGGGCGAGCAGATCGGTGAGTTCACGTAGAACTGCGTGAACCGCAGTCCCTCGGCGGCCAGCCGGTCGATGTGCGGCGTGGCTGCCTCGGTATTGCCGAAGCACGACAAGTCGCCCCAGCCCATGTCGTCGATGAACACCATCACGATGTTGGGACGGTCAGCGGCCCGGGCAACGGCCGCGCTGAGCAAGAGCAGCGTGCAGGCGATGGCAAGACGGAGGCGGTTCATGGCAAGCGTGCGAGGCGGATGGCGAACGTCGGTGGCTGTGGTGCCATCCTAGCCACGAGATAGACTCTCGAGCAACCAATCGCCCGGCCAACTCTTCTCAGGCCCGGGTGCGTGCTTTACGATTCGGGCTAGGTGACGAGAGCAGCCCTTGCCAGGAGAATGCGACGGTGAGCAAATTCGAGATGATCGACGTGGAGGTCGACCCGCGCGGGGTGGCGCGGCTGGTGCTGAATCGGCCGGACGCCAAGAACGCGATGTCGCAGGACCTGATGCGCGAACTGCGCACGGCGGCCCGGGAGCTGGTGGCCGACGACAAGGTGCGGGCGATCGTGCTCACCGGCGCCGGCGACGTGTTTAGCGCGGGCGGCGACTTGAAGGGCATGCAGCGTCAGGCCACCAACTCGCGCGAGGGCCGGCTGGCCGACGCCACCGAGTTCGCGCAGATCCTGGGCGAGTTGGACAACCTGCCCAAGCCGCTCTTCGGGCGGATCAACGGCTCGGCGTTCGGCGGCGGGCTGGGGCTGATCTCGGTGTGTGACCTGGCCATTGGGCTATCGAGCGCGACGTTTCGCTTGAGCGAAGTGACCCTCGGCCTGATTCCGGCCACGATCTCGCCCTACGTGGTGGCCAAGATCGGCGTGCCCCACTCCCGGCGGATCATGCTCAACGCCTACAAGATGGACGGGCAGGCGGCCGTGCGGCTGGGCCTGTTGGACGAATGCGTCGATTCGATCGAATCGCTCGACGAAGCCATCGAGCGCGAATTGCGAGCCGTGCTGCAGTGCGCCCCCGGCGCCGTGGCCGACGCCAAAAAGCTGATTCGCTACGTCAGCGCCCACGACCCCGAGGCGAACCTCGACTACACCGCCACCGCCCTGGCCGACGCCTGGGAAACCGCCGAGATCCGCGAAGGCATCGACGCCTTCATGAACAAGCGCAAGCCGAACTGGCAGGGGTAGGAGTCGCGGAAGCGCGCTTGCCCGAAATGAGGGCCAACGACAACTAGAAGCGACCGACATGCTGATTTAGAAGTTGCCCCTGCGGAACAATAGTGGGTAGCATCGGACCATGAACCAGGAACGGCTCGCGCAGCTGCACCAGCGATACGTTGCCCTCTACAGTGAGGAGCCGACGCGGGGCGGGGGAATTGCCGAACTCCAGGCGTTGCTCGACGTATCGCTTCCGGATGAAATGCAAGCGATCGCCGAGTTCTATAGCGGCGGAATTGTCGGCGGTATCAGCCACAATTCCTTCGACCCGGAGCCCGCCGCCGCGAGCATCGCGAAGACAACGCTGAGTTTTCGCTCGGCAATCAATCTGCCATATCGTTTCATCGTATTGGCAGAGCTCGATGAAAGTGTGATTGTTCTCGATGTCGAGTCAGAAGTCGTGACCTGGTGCGACAACTGCGACGTATCTCGCCTTGATGGCAGCAGCGAAATGCTCGGCAAGACAGAAACGTGGCCGAGCTACGCCGACTTCTTTGAGTTCTGCCTCGACGAAGAGGAAGAGGAACGCCGATACCAGTGATCGCTTGACGAGACCAGCCGATGGAAGCTGTCGAGTTGATTTCGCAGTGCTGATGCGAGCTTGCTTCGCAGTGATTTATAAGCCTCGCCGATCTATACCGAGCGTTGGAACTTATTGCTGCCAACCCCGATCAAGCAGACTTCGCGGGGCCGCAACCCGAGACTCGTGTTGCACAAGTTCAAAGTCTCTTGCAACTGAAGTTTCCGCCGAGCTATCTGGAATTTGTCACTCGGCTGGGATGTGGCAACCTTGGCAGCGCGGAGTTCTACGGAGTTGTTTCCGATGATCCCGTGAACTCGTCGATACCTGATGGAGTCTGGGCGACCCTCACCGGGCGTGAGGATTCGGGCCGTCCACCACAGTACCTTGTTGTGGGTGAAACGGGCGATGGAGCCGAGTACGTTATCGACACATCGCGTAGGAACGACGCAGATGAATGCCCGGTCCTTGAATGGTGGCCCAGTCTTCCGGAAGCGTCGGGGAACGGTGTCATAGTGGCAGAGGACTTCGGCGCGTACTTCTTGCACGAGGTTGAAGAGGCCTTAGCAAGAGAGACCAAGTGACCTGGGCTACCGGCCTGCACGTCGGAAGCCTCCAGCTCCCCTACCCCTTCCCCGCAGCTTTGTCGCGGAGCACGCGCCGGAGGATCTTTCCAATCCCGCTCTTGGGCAGCGCCTCGAGAAACTCGACCCGCGAGGGGGCTTTGAAGCGGGCCATTTGCTGGCAGACGTGCTCGATCAATTCCGACTCGCTCACGTCGGCGCCGGGCTTCTTGACGACGAAGGCGACGACGTTTTCGCCGTACACCTCGTCGGGCACGCCCACCACGGCGGCTTCGGCCACGGCGGGGTGCTCGAGCAGCACGCTTTCGAGCTCGGCCGGGTAGATGTTCTCGCCGCCGCGGATGATCATGTCCTTCTTGCGGTCGACCACGTACACGTGGCCGTCGGCGTCGAGGTAGCCGATGTCGCCGGTGTGCAGCCAGCCGTCGCGAACCGTTTCGGCGGTCTCCTCGGGCTTGTTGTGGTAGCCGGCCATGATCGTAGGGCCGCGCAGGCAGATCTCGCCCCGCTCGCCGGTCGGCACCGGCTGGTCGTTCTCGTCGAAGATCACCAGTTCGGCATTGCAATACGCCCGGCCGGCCGAGCCGGGACGATAGGGCTCGGTGCGGCGATTGGCCGATCCCATGCCCGAGGCTTCGGTCAGCCCGTACACTTCGCGGATGCGGACCGGGTAGCGGCGCGTGAACGCCTGGGCCAGCTCGACCGGCAAGGGGGCCCCGCCGGTGATGATCTCGACCAGGCTCGTCAGGTCGTACTTGGGCGCGCTCGGGTGATGCAGGATCAGGGCCAGCATCGTGGGCACCGCGGCGGTGGAGTTGGCCCGATGCTGGTGCACGGCGGCCATGAACGGCTCGGTGTCGAACCAGCGCAGTTGCACCAGCTTCGTCACGTCGGCCAGGTGGTCGGGCGTCATCAGCAGGTCGTTCATGATGGCCACGCCGAAGATGTGGGCGATCGGCATGGCGCTGAGCGTCGTGCGCGGGCCTTCCCACGAGTCGAGCATGGCGGCCTCGCGCACGGCCTCGGCACTGGCCAGCAGGTTGGCGTGCGACAGCAGCACACCCTTGGGATGGCCGGTCGTGCCCGAGGAATAGAGCGTTATCGCGATCTCCGAGCCGTCGATATCGGGCAGGCTGGCAGTGGGGTCGTGCTCGAGCAGCGAATCGAGCGGCCGCTCGGGCGGCGAGGCTTTCGGATCGGCGCCCTCGCCTTGCACGAGAATGTGCTTGACGTGCTTGAGCCCCCTGACCGCCTCGCGCATGACGGGCAGCCGGTCGGCGTCGGCCACGACGATCTTGGCCTCGGTATCGGCCAGCACGTAGCGCAGCTCGGGGGCAGCAGCCTGCGGCATCACGGGCACGGCCGTGCCGCCGGTGCGGAAGATGCCCTGCAGTAGGGGAAACACCAGGGCGTGGTTCATCATCAACACCACGGCCCGATCGCCGGGGCCGAAGCCCAGTTCGGCCAGCGCCGCGTGGATGCGTCGACCGCGGTCGAGCAGTTGAAAGTTGGTGGAAACCTCGCCGCCGATTTCGTAGTTGCCGCGCTCGCCGAGACGCTCGGCGGAGGCCTCGGCCAGATGCGCCAGGTTTTTGACGGATGTATTGATGGACATGATGAGTGGACGCTGGTTGATGGTTAGGGATTGGTGGACTGCCAAAGTATGCGGGCAACGAACAGGGCCCCGGTGGCACCGCGGCGGCGGGCTTCGTCATTCCAGACGCCTTCGGCAACGGTGACCCAGGACTCGCCGGTGGTGATCGCACTGGCGCCAAAGTTTCCCAGCGTGGCCCCGCGCTCGGGCACCAGCACGCGCTCGCTGGCGCGCAGCACGTGCAGCTTTTGCGGGTGGACCTGGGCGATGAACAACGGGGCGCGGTGCCGCATGACGTGGTCGTTGTTCGCGCCGCGGCGGGTGTAGACCAGGAACAACGCATCGCCGGGGGCCAGCCAGTGCTGCTGGGTGTTGTAGCTGCCCAGCTCCTGTCCGTCGTCGAACGTCCAGGCTTTCGCGGGACGATAGTGCAGGCCGTCGTCGCCGGCGGTGACGTAGGCCTTGTGGTCGTTGCGGAGCGTCAGGTAGTAGCGTTTGCCGCACTTCACCAGCGACGGCTCATACAGGCCGCGGGCCACGTCGAGCGCCAGCACGTCGCCGTGTTCCTGGTAGCTGAGCTTGTCGCCGTCGAACGTGCAGCGGACGACGCACGACGAGAACGGCTCTTTTGAGTTGCGCCCGATGTAGAACGGCAACAGCAGCGTGCCGTCGGCCTCGACGACGCCCTGGGCACAGGCGCTGCGAGCGAAGTGGAACGTTTCGTCCTCGGGCATCTCGAGCCGCCGCCAGCGGGTCCACGAGTTCGCGGCCGGATCGAACACGGCGTAGGCGGTTTGATGGGCCCGGGTCTCGTCGTCGAGCTGCTGGCCCTGGGGGCTATAGCGCACCTGGGCCCCGACGGCGATCAGTTTCTTCGTGGCCGGATGCCAGAAAGGCGTGATGTCGGCCACCGAGACGTCCACGTCACCGTCGCGCACCCAGTCCAACTCGGGCCGGGCCTCGGGCGTCGACCAGGTGCGGCCGAGGTCGTCGGTGCGCATGACGCTGGCGCCGGAGTAGTAATCGCTTTCGCGCAAGTGCTTTTGCAACGTCATCCACACGACCGGTGGTTGATCGGGATCAGCCGAGGGTACGGCTGCCGCGCGGGGATGGAACCAGAGGAAGTCCTGGTCGTCGTGCTCGAGCACGGTGTCGAGTTGGATCTTGAAGTCGACCAAGTTCACGTCGCTTGCCAAGGCCGCCAGCAGGGCCGGCAGCATCGTTGCGGCCATGACTTCGTGGCCGCGTGGGTTGGGATGCAAATGGTCGGTCGTCCAGTCGTCGAGATCCTGGCCATTCGTTTCCGCCCGGGTCCAGTGGGCGTAGTGATCGACCAGCGGCACGTCGCACTCGTCGGCGATCTGGCGCGTGGCCTCGACGAACGATTCGAGACGGCCGTTGGGGTTTTCGCCCAGGCCGTTCTTGCCGGCCTTGGCCCAGCGGGGCTCGGTCATCAGCACGGGCTCGATGCCGGCCCGCAGCAACCGCTCGACGATCGTGCGGAGATTCGCGCGAAACTGCTCGAGCGTCAGGCGGCTTTCGGTCTTGCCCTGGTCGACGTAGCTGTCGTTCGTGCCGTACATCACCGTCACGACCCGCGGCCGCAGAGCGATAACGTCGTCGAGCCGCTCGAGGGCCTGGTCGGTGCGCTCGCCGCCGATGCCGACGTTGGTGACGGAAGCCTGAGGGTGCTCGGCGCGGAGCTGCTCGCCGACGAGGTGGGCGAACGTCTCATCGGCCGCGACGCCAGGACGGACGCCCTTAGTGATCGAGTCGCCCAAGGTGACGACGATGGCCTGCGGAAGCTTCTCGTCGGCGAAGGCAGGAGCGGACGAAACAACCGCCGCACACAAGACCGCGATTCGGACGAAGTTCACGCGCATGATCCGCCTGAGAAAATCGAAGAGGATGCAAGCGAAGTCTGCCGGCGGCCGCGCCCACGCAGATGCTGGTGCCCCGCCGATGCCACAGGCCCCTATCGTAGCACAGTCGCAGGCGCTGTCACACCAAAGGAAACCGGCGGTTAAAATGGCGGACATGGAAGAAGCACCGACGAGGCTCCGGTTTTCGCTTTGGACATTGTGTGCAGTCGTCACTGTCGCGGCGGTGTTCTCAGGTCTGATCCGGGCGGTCGGCGTTGCGGGCATGTTGGGCCTGATCTGCTCGCTGGTCGTTCCATTGGCGCTGCCGGCTATCGCTTTGGGAATCCTGCGAGTCTTCGCAGACGAGCAGCCGCCTGGTTCCTCGCGATGATTGAGTAGCGCAACAACGCTACGTAGCCAGAATTGCCGGTAGCTTGTCGAGGTCGACGTTGCCGCCGCCGAAGTGGATGCCGACGCGCTGGCCGGAGAGGTCGAGCTTGCCGGAGAGCAGCGCCGCCAGCGGCACGGCCGAAGACGGTTCGATCACGATCTTCATTCGTTCCAGCACGACGCGCAGCGCGGCCGCGATTTCGTGCTCGTCGACCAACACGATGTCGTCGACCAGCTCGCGGATGATGGGTAGGGTCTTCTCGCCCAGCGTGGTACGCAGCCCGTCGGCGATGGTGTCGATTCGCTCGTTGGGCTCGATGCGCCCCGATTGCATGCTGCGGTAAGCGTCATCCACGCGAGCCGGCTCGACGGCGATGACGCGGATGCCCGGCTTCAAGGCCTTGGCGGCGATCAGCGTGCCGGAGAGCAGCCCGCCGCCGCCGACGGGCGTTACGATCACGTCCAGGTTCGGCCGGTCCTCGAGCAACTCCAGGGCCGCGGTTCCCTGCCCCGCGATAATGCGATGGTCGTCGTAGGGATGGATGAGCGTGGCACCGGTGCGCTCGATGATCTGATCGGCCGTGCTTTGCCGGGCGGCGAGCGTGGGCTCACAGAAGGTGATCTGCCCGCCGTAGGAGCGGACGGCTGCCTGCTTGATCGCCGGGGCGTCGCTGGGCATGACCACATACACCTGGATACCGCGCCAGCTACCTGCCAGCGACAGCGCAGCGGCGTGGTTGCCCGAGGAATGCGTGACCACGCCGCGGGCGGCTTCTTCGTCGGTGAGCGAAAAGACGGCGTTCGTGGCCCCGCGAATCTTGAACGCGCCGCACTTCTGAAAGTTGTCGCACTTGAAGGCCAGCGACGCGCGGGTCATGGCGTCGATCGAGCGGCAGGTGTGCACCGGCGTGCGATGCACGTAGGGGGCGATGCGCTCGGCGGCGGCTCGCACGTCGTCGATCGTGGGACGCGGGGGCTGGGGCATAACGCCTCGTCAACTGCTGTGGGCCGCGTTCGGCGTCAGTCGTCAGCCACGTCGGCCGCAGGGCGTTTCGGCGCGCAAAGCACCCGGCCGGGCAAGGCTCCGGTCAGCTCGCCGCCGTCGACCAAAGGTTTGCCGGCCACGAACACGTAGTCGATGCCCTCGCTGTATTGGTGCGGATTCTCGAACGTGGCCTTGTCGCGGACCTTCGCCAGGTCGAACACGACGAGGTCGGCCCAATAGCCTTCGCGCACCTCGCCGCGGTCGGACAGGCCGAGAATTTCGGCCGGCAGCGACGTGGCCGAGCGGATGGCTTCTTCGACGGTGAGCACGCCGCGGTCAATTGCGTAGTGGCGAATCTTGCGCGGGAAGCTGCCGTAGAACCGGGCGTGCACGTCGCCTTTGCCAAATTCGGCAATGCCCGCGTCGGTCGAGGTGGCCGTCCAGGGCTGTGCGGCGAAAGCCTCGACGTCCTGCTCGTCCATCGAATAGCTGCGCAGCCGTGCTCCGCCCGGGCGATGCGGGTCGCCTTCGGTTTGCAGGCGGATCGCCATATCGATGGGCTCGACTCCGATTCGCGCGGCCGCCTCGGCCAGCGTCTTACCGACCAGCGTTTCGTCGGGATGGTCCATGATGACGATATTGCCCGGGCCGCCGCGGCGATTGATCTCGTGTTTGATATCGCGCTCGGCGTCGGAGCGGACGGACTTGTCGGACAGCGCCGTTTTCAACTCGCTGGCGTAGTTGCGCGGGCTGTCGCTGCCGATTTGGGCCGCTTTCTCGCGTAGCCAGAGCGGAATGAGCACCAGCCGCCCGTCGCTGCCGCTGGTGTTGTAGGGATACTGATCGGCATAGACGTTCAGACCGCGCTTGCGGGCGTCTTCAATCATCTGAATCATGACCCGGCTGGCTCCCCAGAACCCCGCGCCGCGGGCCTTGATGTGAGTCGCCACGACCGTGGCGCCCGTGCGGTCGGCGATTTCGACCAGCTCGCGAATCGTATCGAAACCGCTGGGCACGGCCGCGGCATGTTGGCTGGGCATGTACCACATGGGATCGGCGCCGCTGGCCCGCTCGTGCACGATGCACACGCCGCCGTAGGGCACGATCTCTTCGACCAGGGCCACGACTTCATCAGTCGTGCTCCAGATGCCGGGCGTATACTCCAGGCCAGCCGACAGGCCGTAAGCCCCCTGTTGCATCCCTTCGCGAACCATGGCCTGCATGCGCTCGACTTGCTGGCTGGTGGCGTTGCGGCGATAGTCGCTGCCCATGACTTTGCGGCGCACGGTATTGTGACCCACCATCAAAATCGCGTTGGGGCCGATACCGCGCTCCTGGTAGATCGCCTTCTGGTGGGAGATGGACGTGGACTGTCCGCCGTCCTGGTTGACCACCACCGTTGAAATACCTTGCGAGACGAGGTTGCCCGCGGCGCGGAGCTTGGCGTCGCGCGAGCCGAGACCGCGGTCGGCGTGGCTATGGAGATCGATAAACCCCGGCACCACGATCTTGCCCGTGACGTCGATCTCGCGCTTCGCGGTGAGGCCGTCGACATTGCCGACGGCGTGAATCCTGCCGCGATGCACGGCCACGTCGGCCTCCACGGCCGGTTGACCCGTCCCGTCCATTACGCTGCCGCCGCGCAGGATGAGATTGACCTGGGCCGCTCGGGCATCGCCCGGCCTCGGCTCCGTGGCCTGGCATAACGTACCGCTGGGGATGGCAGCCCAGGCAAGCAGGGTCGCCAGCACAAACACCGTAAAATGCAAATGGCAGTGTCTCACGGCATACCTCAACAGGAAGGCCCAAGCGGTACCCTGTTGATCTTGTCGTGTCGTGCCGCGTTTTGCAAATCGGGCGGCGAAAACGGCGAGACACTCCGGCGCGGGCGAGCCTTCGACACGGTCGCTAGCTCGACTCGGCAGCTTGCCTGAGCGCCGCGATGTCGAGCTTTTTCATCTGGAGCATCGCCCGAGTGACGCGGTTGGCGGTTTCGGCGTTGCTTTGACTGAGCAACTCGATCAGCGCGGTGGGCACGATTTGCCACGACAGCCCGAACCTGTCCTTGATCCAGCCGCACTGCACTTCGACGCCACCCGCGGTTAGCTGCTCCCAGTAGCGGTCCACTTCCTCCTGGGTCTGGCAGTTGACGACGAACGAGACGGCTTCGGTAAACGAAAAGATCGGTCCGCCGTTGAGGGCCACGAAGTGCTGGCCATCGAGTTGAAACTCGACGGTCATCACCGCCCCGGTGGGCCCGGGCCCCGCCTCGGCGTAGCGGGCGAGCTTGAGAATCTTCGAGTCGGGAAAAATCGAGCAGTAAAAGGCGGCGGCCTCCTCGGCCTGATCGTTGAACCATAAGAAGGGCGTGATGAGTTGCAGAGACATGGGTCTCTCCTTTGGTGATTTTCGGCCAATTCGGCGCGCCCCGCGGCGGCCAGTCGTCTCGAGGGCTAGTCGAATAAGAGCCTCCAATTTCGACACTTGGAACGCAGAATTCGTGACACGCCGTCTCCTCATTGATACCCTGGCTGGCAGCCGCTCACACTCAGGCGAGGCGCAGCGTGACGAAACAGGGGTTTCGAGTACTGCCGATGGCGAGGGCCGTGCTGGTCGCCGCGGGCGTCGTTGGGATGGCCAGCGTCGCCCGGGCGGGCCAGTGGACGACCGTCGCCTCAACCAACGTCACCCGAGAGTATCCCGGGCTGGCACTCTTGCCCGAGGGACGGGTTCTGGCCGTGACAGGGCATCCGCTGGGCGGCAAGAGCCTCGACAGCGCGGAGATCTACGACATCGCGCGCGATCGATGGACGCCGACCGGGTCGTTGAGCGTGCCGCGCAACGGCGTCGGCCCCGGCGGGCTGATCGTACTTGCCGATGGCAGCGTCCTGATTGCCGGCGGCGGCTCGGCCAATCGCTCTGTGCACGAGGTGGAACTCTACGACCAGCGAAGCGGCAAGTGGAAGCGGGCCGCCTCGATGCGTTTGCCGCGGTGCGTGCACACCGTTACGCCGCTCGAATCGGGCGACGTGCTGGTTGCCGGCGGCATCGACTGGCTCACCATTCACGTCCAGGATACGTCCGAGATCTACGATGCGGCGCAGAACCGCTGGGTCCGCTTGGAAACGATGCACACGCCCCGCTTCAATCACGCGGCGGTGAAGCTGCCCGATGGGAACGTGCTGGTCACCGGCGGCAATCGTGCCTATCCGGGCGAGGTCGTGGCCGATGCGGAGATCTACGACGCCAAGACGCACAAGTGGCGGAAGACGGCACCCATGCGCATCGCCCGACGATCGCACCGCATGGCGCTGCTCGACGATGGACGCGTGCTGGTGGTCGGCGGAGCGGCGGGCGAGAACACTCCCAATCGGCACCTCGACTCCGTGGAAGTGTTCGACCCGAAGACCGAGCGCTGGAGCGATGCCGCGCCGCTGCGCGAAGGGCGCTGGGGACCCACGGTGGACGTGCTGCGCGACGGACGCGTTCTGGTTGCCGGAGGAGCCTTTGCCCCGATTGGCGCCCGCAAGTCGACCGAATTGTTCGATCCCGCCACCGGCGCCTGGAGCGACGCCGGCGACCTGGCGCAGGCCCGCAACGGTCACCGCTCGATCATGCTCCCCGACGGCCGCGTGCTCATCGTCGGCGGCCACTTCGTCGGCCTGTATCTGTCGAGCTGCGAGATTTACGATCCGAAGTGAGGGTTGCGTCGCTCAGCAGGTCCACTCAGGCGGACCGGCGACGCGATCGGGAACCTCGCTCTTCGGCTCGAACTGTCGTCTGATTCCCTCGATGTAGGTCACCAGAGCATCTCCCGTATACACCGTGAGCCAGGGAAAACCTTTGGCCGTTTTTCGAGCATGCCGCGTGAGCGTGCCCGTGGTAAAGAAGAACCCATGCAGTGCACCACTTAGCGCGTAGGCGCCCCCAAAATCGCGGATTTCCATGGCACCCACCTTGGTTCGACTGCCATATCGCTTGCACTGGGCGACGGCCCATTTTTCACCGGACTGGGTACGGATAGTGACATCGATGCCATTGTCGGCCGGCTGGCCGACGGCCACGGCCCTGTACCCCTGCATGCAGAACAGTTCCGCAACGAGTTGCTCGAACTCGTAGGGGCTCAGTTCCCGCAGCTCGGCAAGTGTGCGGCGTTGCGAATCGCGTTGTGCGCCACGCTCGGACTTGGAGAGCCGCCGCTGCTGACGTTCGCGCTCCTCCTCGGCCCAGCGACGGCTCTCGACAACACGGACGAGGTCGGTGATTATCTCGCGCGAGTGCCCGCGTGCCCCGTTCGCTCGGATAAATCGCGACAGCTTGCTCCAGGGCACCTTGCAAGCCCACGCAATGAGCCGCTCGGGATCGGGAATGGGGAGCATTGTTCGCTGGCGGCACATGCAGCACACGCCCCACTTCCCGCCGTGCGCATCGTCGACGCGAAACTTCGCCGAGCAGCCCCGACACTTGACACGCATGATGCCCATGCCGCCGATTCTATCCCACCCAGAAGGAGGTGCAAGATAGCGCTGGGCGGGCGAGCGCGGCACGGCCGGGACATTCGAGCCGGGCCATCTCTATTGGATTCGCGGCAGGTACAAGCTGGCCTCGCGCCGCATGGCCGCGCTATCGGCCTACACGACTGTGGCCCCAGCCAAGGACGCGCGGAGCACTACGCTACGCGTGCAATCGGTTCGCATCGAGCAAGGCGACGGCGAATTCACCCTGTTCCTGCCGATGCTCTGTCGCGGCTGGTCGCACGTCAGCTTCTATCCGCATCAGCGCGGCAGCAGCTTCGGCGGCAACTACGTCGGCACGGGCGATTCGGTGCTCGAGCGGTGGTGGGGCGAGCGCGAGTGAAGGGGCCGCATGGATTCGCGATGTTATTCCTTGCCGCCCGCCACGGAACAAGAAACCCCGCCAGGCTCCACTGCCCCTGAGAGCCTGAACGGGGCTTCGAACGCTGACCGGGTCCGCAGGCGGCTTCGCAAGCATATCCGGTCAGACGCTTTTTGGCGCTACTCGTGCGGCGGTGCGGCTCGATTGCCCATGGTTGGTCGTTTTCTGTCGCCAAACGTACTATCGGCTATATTGCGCTTTGGCAGCGTCGCAAGATCACACAATCCTCGGGGGGGTAAGTCATGTCCGACGCGACGGTCCCGGACATCTATGTCATGCTTTGTGACTGGCGGGGGACATGCGTGTGGAGCAGCCGTGAGGACGGGCCGGCAACACCGGGAGCTTTTGTGTGGTCGCAGTTCGCCGCCGACTCGCAAGAAGACGCCAGTCACGCCCTGGGACGCGTCGTTGCGCTTCGCGAGAGGGCCGAGCTTGAAGTGGTGCACCAGCAGGGAGATCGCTTCCGCACCTGGCTGTGGCCCCTCGACTCTCCGGAAGCGGCCGTCTGCGCGTTGGCCAAGCGAATTCCGAAGGAAATCGAGTCGCTCACGGCGCGCGAACGTGAGTGCCTGGGGATGGTCGCCCAAGGCATGGACACGCGGGAGGTTTCCGAATCGCTCGACGTGAGCATGAGCACGGTTCACACGCACATGAAACGTTCGCGCGAGAAGCTCGGCCTGCCCAACTTCGAGTCACTGATCAGCTTCGCCGCCCGATACTTCTACCCGGCCAACATACCTTTTGGACCGGCCTGACGCGCAACGCGCCTGAGGCCGAAGCACGCCTGGTTTTCTCCCGTGTCTGGATAGCCGCGGCGCTGGTACAGGAGACCGGGACGTCACGCGGTCGACTGCGACGGTCGGGCTATGGTAGGATGGCACCGCGGTGGGTCCTCTCCGATGGGTGGCTTATGAATGCCAACGCATGCGGCGCCGCTCGATTGATTCTGGG
Organism: Planctomycetota bacterium; assembly: GCA_003389325.1. Taxonomy (GTDB): domain Bacteria; phylum Planctomycetota; class Planctomycetia; order Pirellulales; family PALSA-1355; genus LB-PLM-3. Next base: position 51,953 of record QQVE01000002.1, on the reverse strand, counting down.
CTTCATGCTGCTCGTCGCGGCCACGCCGAGCGCGGCATCCGTCGCGTCTACTAGGGGTTCGCTCGCCGGCACCGTCGTCGATCCCGACGGCCGCCCGGTGGCCGACGCGCACGTGGCGCTCACGGCTCACGACTTCGACGGAGCCACGCTTGTTGAATCCGAGCGGATGCTCGCCGAGACGACCACCGATGCGCAGGGACGGTTCCGCCTCGCGGATCTCGATCCGGTTTATCGGCCGAGGCCGAAGCACATCGTCCGCGTCGAGGCTGAGGGGTTCGCGCCGCTGGGCCACATCGACGAGGCGCTAAGGCTGTTTCCCGGCGTGGAAGTCGATCTGGGCCGCCTGCAGCTCGATCCCCCTTGCTACGTCACCGGCCGGGTGCTCGACGCCGACGGGAAGCCCTGCTCCGGCGCTCAGGTGGAATGCAAGGTGTGGCTGAACCGGGTGGTCGGCGACGCTGCTCTTCCGCAGACCGTTCGATGCGGCGCCGACGGCCGCTTTCGCTCGCCGCCGCTGCCGATGGGACAGGTGTGGCTGAGTGTCCACGCGGCCGGGCACCAGGTGGCGTCTCAGCATTTCGCCATCGGCCCACCCGGCGATCACCCGCTGGCCGAGCCCATTCGCCTGGCGCCCGACGTGCCGATTCGCGGCACCGTTGTCGATGAAAAGGGAGAACCCTTGGCCGGTGTGAGCATACGGTCGACACACACGCGTCGCGTCGTCACTGATGACCCCGGGCAGTTCGAAGTGCGCGGCTGCGGCCGGGGCGAAAGCCTGCCCTTAGTGTTCGCCAGGGACGGCTACCAGCCGGTGGCAGTTCGCGTTCAACTGGGTGACGATGGACTGCACGTTCGCGACTCAAGCGGCAACGTGGAGACGGTGCCGGAAATCGAGATCCAACTCGAGCCCAGAGCCTACTTCGAGGGCCATGCCGTCGACGCCGAGACGCTGGCAGCGGTGAAGATCGACCGCATCACGGTGTGCACTTTCCGCCGCTTGGACGACCGAACGATCCAGGTCGGCACGTGCCTGACCTCGAAATTCGAGCAGCCGCGGCCGGGGTACTTTCGCGTGCCCTATGACGTTCCGCGCGAGTATCACCTGGCGGTGGCGGCGGCCGGCTACCACGATGCCGAAGTGTTTACCCCGCCGATCGAGCGATTGCAGACCGTCGACGGGCTGAGAGTGGAATTGCGGAAGGAATCGCCTGACACCGGGCCGCAAATCCAGACGCAGCGTGTCACAGGCCGAGTGACGCGCGACGGTCAACCTGTCGCCGCCGGCTGGGTCTCGCTGTGGCAGCTTCCTCGTCCGCTCGGGCTGCCGCACGCGCTGCACGGTCGCGTGGCCGAGGCGTCGCCCGTGGTCGTGGCCTGCAAGCTGTTCGAAGACGGTACCTACAGCATTGACGCTCCTTTTCAGCGGAAGGATTGGTACCTGGTCGTCGAGGAGAACGGCCGCGCGCCAACGCAGCTCGGACCGTTCGACCTGGCGGCCAACGAGCGTAAGCAGCTCGACGTGGAATGCACGGCCGGCGGCGGCGTTCGCGGACGCGTATCGGGGGTGCCCGACGCTTGGCGCGGGCTGCTATGGGCGATCGCGTTTACCAAAACGGGGCTACGAACCCAAACGCGCGTCGCATCCGATGGCACGTTCGCCTTCAAGGACCTGGCGCCCGGCCGCTACGGCATCAAGGTCGGCCACGCCGCGTTCGACGATGTCGACGCACCGCAGATCAGCAGCCGGGCCGACGTCGAACAGAAACGCCCGGACCGTTGGAAGCGGGCCGTGACGGTCGACGTCGAACCGGGCCGTACCGTCGAGGGCGTGGCGTTGGAGTTCACTGAGCGGTAAGCTGCCGTGCTTGCTAGAGCACCTGGTGTCGAGGAACGACTCTCGCACGATGGAAAACGAACCTGACAATCCCACGGGCCCGGCGACGCCGCGTGTCTCCCCGCCGCGACGGATCGTGCACGGAGTCGTGGCCTTGCTGTTGGCTTGGTTGGTGGTCGCCTACCTGCTGGCACCGCTGGGGTGGAAGTGGTTCATCTGGCGGCGCCCTACGTTCGACGACACGCCCCGCCTCACCGAGACAAGCGACCACCATCCCGGCGATCCGCTCAACGTCGCCTTGATTGGCAGCCAGGATCAGCTCAAGGCGATCATGAAGGCCGCCGGCTGGTACCAGGCCGCCGCGCTGGGGCTGCATAGCGATTTGAAGATTGCCGAAGACAGTGTTTTCTCGCGGCCCGATCCCGAGGCGCCGGTGAGCAGTCTCTATCTGTTCGGTCGGAGACAAGATCTCGCCTTCGAACAGCCGGTGGGCGACAATCCGCGGCATCGCCACCACGTGCGGTTCTGGAAGCTCGAGGGCGAGACCGAGGACGGCCGCGCGAAGTGGATCGGCTCGGCGGTCTACGACGCCCATGTCGGATTGAGCCGCACGACCGGTCAAATCACGCACGTGACGGCGGCAGACGTCGATGCCGAGCGCGATTACCTCTTCCAGTGTCTCGCTGCTACCGGCGAGCTTGCCGAAGAGTACGCCGTCGACGGGTTCCACACGCAACTTCACGGACGCAACGGTGGCGGCGATCCCTGGCGCACCGACGGCGATCTGTACGTCGGTGTGATTGCCGATCCAAACGACGATTGATGGACGGAGCGCACGGCCCTGCCGATGCGGCCTCGCGGCCACAACGCTGGACCGCTCAGCCATCCAGCAGCTTTTTCATGTGGTCCTCGTCGAGCACGGGCGTGATGTGATTGACGTTGAGGTCCGTCCAGTGGTGGAACAACTGCGCCAGTTCCATCGCGTCGGCGGCATCGACGATCACCCAGCCCTCGAGTTGCGTCACGGCAAACCAGTTGCCCAGCACGCGCACTCCGGAGGGCTCGCCATCGCCCAGCTTGCGAAAGCGCTCCAGTGCTTTGTCGCGATGCTCCGGGGTGATTTCGTAGTGAATGCAGAACAGCATGGTGGTGCTCCTATTTGCGACGGGTCTGCGATGTGATGGACAGGGGTCGCGGGCAGTGTAGCAGACCCGAACGACGGTCATCGCCTGGCCCGACCTAGCCCTGGAGCTGGGACGGTTTGACCGGTCTCCGCCGAGCCAAGATCGGCATTGCTTACCGCTCATGTCGACCCCTTAACTGATTATCCAGACGACGTTTATGCGAATAGATCGAGATCTGAAGAATCGCCCTTCCCTTTGCAGTACGACCGTCATATTATATTTGCAGTACAGTCGTAATCTTAAGGCGGAAAGGTGAGCGGCCCCATGCGATACCCCGAAGGACATAAGGATCAGACGCGCGAACGGATCATCGAATCGGCGGCCCGCGTGTTCCGCGAGCGGGGATACGCCGCCGGCGGCGTGAGCGCTGTGATGGAGGGCGCGGGCATGACCAAAGGGGGCTTCTACGCCCACTTCGACTCCAAGGAGCATTTGCTGGCGGCCACGTTGGCCTGGGCGCTCGAGTCGCGATATCAACGACTCACCGAGGGACTCAGCGACGACGATCCGGCCTGGCTGGCCGAGGTAATCCGGCGCTACCTCAGCCAGGAGCACTTCGCGCATGCCGAGGCCGGCTGCCCCGTGCCCGCGTTGCTCTCCGAACTTCATCGCGCCGGCGCCGAGCCGCGTGAAGCGTTTGAAGCGTACTCGCAGAAACTCTCCGGTGTATTGGCGTCGCACTTGGGCGACGGCGATGCGGAGGCCAGGCAGGACCAGGCGATTGCGATTCTGGCGACGCTCGTCGGAGGAATGGCACTCGCGCGAGCCGTGAACGACCCGGCGATCGCCAACCGGACTTTGGACGCCTGCCGCGAATTTCTCCTGGCGGCGCTGCCTGAGAAGAACCACGAATCTGCAACGGCCAAAGCGGCGAATGGCCACGACTAGCCTTGGAGAATCCCGCGATGCTACGGCACGTCAGTGAACCTGTGACCACCGAAACGGCCGCCAACGGGAAGCACCGGAAGACTCCCGGAGCGCGGCCGGGCCTCTGGGCCGCGGCACTGGCCGTGGCAATTGCCGCCCTGGTGTTCCTTGTTTGGGCCACGATCACGATTTCCGGCAGTCCCGCGTCTCCGCTTGTCGCCGAGCGGGTCTTGTCCGTGCCGGTGCGGGAAGCCCAAGCCGCAAGTAGCTACGACGTCAACCGCGAGTTCGTTGGCAAGGTCGAAGCCGACCGGCAAAGCGCGCTCGGCTTCGAGTTGAACGGGAAACTCGTTTCCATTGCGGTCGATGAAGGACATCAGGTGCTCAAGGGCGACGTCATCGCGCAGCTCGACACGGCCAAGCTCGTTCGCCAGCGGGAGGTGGTCGAAGCCCGCCTGGCCAGCGCCACGGCGCTGCTCGACGAGTTGGGCGAGGGTCCGCGCCGCGAAGTGATCGAGGCGGCCCGAGCCGAGGTGGCTCGTCTGCAAGCGCAGAGCGCCCTTGCGCAACGGAATGCGACGCGCGCGAAACGGCTGATCGCCCGCAACGCGATTTCGCAAGAGGAGCTCGATGCCGAGGTGCTCAACGAGGCGGCCGCCCGCGCAGCGCTCCGCGCGCAGCAGGCCCGGCTCGACGAACTCGAGGCTGGAACGCGCGTCGAGCAGATCGCAGCGCAGCGCGCGATCGTGCGCCAGACCGAAGCCGAACTGCGTTCGATCGACGTCGACTTGGAAAGATCGAGGCTCGATGCCCCCTTCGACGGGACGATCGGCCGCCGGCACGTCGACGAAGGTGTGGTCATCGCCGCCGGTGCGCCGGTCGTCGAGCTTGTGGAGACCGGCCGCTTACGCGTCCGCATGGGCCTGACGAGCCGGGCAGCCGAAGCGCTGCAGGAGAATCATTCGGCCAGCGTGACGATCGATGGCGTCGCCCATCAGGCACGTGTGGTCGCCAAGCGTCCTGATCGCGATGGCACGACGCGCACCGTTACGGTCTTGCTGGAACTGCCGCCGGACGCAAAGGACGTGCGGGTGGGCGATTTGGCGACGCTGCGGGTCGAGCGAACGGTCGATACGGCCGGTTTCTGGTTGCCCACCAGCGCCTTGACCGAGGGCGCCCGGGGCCTGTGGGCCTGCTACGTTGCCGTTCCGCTGGGACAAGGCGATACGACTTCGGCCACGCATGAGCTCGACCGTCGCCCGCTCGAGATGCTGCATTCCGACACTGAGCGCGTATTCGTTCAAGGCGCTCTCGATCCCGAAGCGCTCGTGGTGACCCATGGACTGCAACGCCTCGTCCCCAAGCAGCGCGTGCAAATCGCCAGGGAGGCTCGATGAGCACGCTCTTTCTGCGTAACAAGCACTTGCTGTTCTTGACGATCGCCGTGAGCCTTGTGGCCGGGGCATCGTCGTTGGTCTCGCTGCCCCGTTTGGAAGATCCGCGGATTACGAACCGCAATCCCTTGATCGTCACCGTCGTGCCCGGGGCTTCGCCGGAGCGGGTCGAGGCGCTGGTGACCGAGAAGATTGAGGACGCGTTGGATGAAATCGAAGAGATCAAGGACCTCGAATCCACCTCGCGGGCCGGCATCTCGCTGGTGGCCGTCGAGCTCGACGATGCCGTCGGCCAAGGCGAGAACGACAAGATCTTCTCGGAAATTCGCGACAAGCTCGATCAGGCGAAGCGGGAATTCCCCCCCGAAGCTCAGTCGCCGCTGTTCGACGACCAGCGCGGAGCGGTGGCCTACACGCTGATCATCGGAGTGGCCTGGAACGCAGACGCGCCGCCTGAGCTGGGAATTCTTACGCGGTTGGGGAACGAACTGGCCGATCGACTGCGCAACGTCAGCGGCACCGAGGTGGTGCGGTTGTACGGTGAGCCAGCCGAAGAGATCGCCGTCACGGTTGATCCCGCCGAACTGGCCGACCTGGGACTGTCGTCCGAAGACGTTGCCCGGCAGATACGCCTCGCCGACGCCAAGGCTCCGGCGGGAGTGCTCCGCAGCGCACGAGCAAACTACTTCATGGAAGTGGCCGGCGAGTTGGAATCGCTCGAGCGCGTGGCCGAGGTACCGCTGCGTGGTGGCGACGAGCTGTCGCTGGTGCGGCTGGGCGACGTGGCCGAGGTGCGCCGGCAGTGGCGTGAACCTCCCGACGAGATCGCGCTGGCCGATGGTAAACGCGCGATTTTCGTGGCGGCCCGCATGGGCCGCGGCCAGCGCGTCGACGTGTGGTCCGACGCGGCCGCCCAAGTGGTCGACAACTTCCGCGTCGAGACCGGCAAGGGCGTGCTCGTCGAGACGGTATTCGATCAGGACCGGTACACGTCGGCCCGACTCGGCGAACTGGCCGGCAACCTGCTGCTGGGAGCGCTGGTGGTGATGGCAGTCGTGCTGGCCATGATGGGCTGGCGCGCCTCGCTGCTGGTCGGAGCGGCCCTTCCACTCGTGGCGGCGTTGACGCTGTTTCTCTTGCTCGTGGCCGGCGCGTCGCTGCATCAGATGTCGATCTTCGGCATGATCATCGCGCTGGGTTTGCTGATCGACAACGCCATCGTCGTCGTGGACGAGACCCGGAAGCTGATGCTCAAGGGCCATCGGGCCCGCACGGCAGTGGACCGGGCCGTACGTCATCTCTTCGCTCCGCTGTTGGCCTCGACCGCGACCACGGTGTTGGCCTTTGCTCCCATTCCGCTGCTGCCGGGCAACGCGGGCGACTTCGTCGGCATGATTGGCGGAAGCGTGATTTTCGCCCTGGTCGCTTCGTTTGCCGTATCGCTGACGAGTAGCGCCGCCCGGGCGGGACTGTACGGAAAGTTCTCCGCCGCGCAGGAAGGTGGCTCGTGGTGGCAAACCGGGATCTACATTCCCGCCGTCGATCGCGGCTTTCGCAGCGCACTCGATTGGGGATTGCGACGTCCACTGCTGGCGATGTTGCTGGCGTGTTCGCCGGCGCTATTGGGCTTTGCCATCGCTCCTTTGCTGGGCGACCAGTTCTTTCCGCCGGTCGATCGCAATATGTTCCACGTACAGGTTTGGATGCCGCGCGAAACATCCCTCGGCCACACCCGCGACAAGCTGGCCGAGATCGAAGCCCGCATTCGCGGCTACGACGCAGTCAACCGCGTTGATTGGCTCGTCGGAGGCAGTTTTCCCTCGGTGTATTACAACCTGGTGATGAACCAGGACAACTCGCCGGACTACGCCCACGGCATCATCACTGCCGAATCGGCCGCCGCGGTCGACGCGCTCGTCGAGCAACTGCAAGACGACTTGGATGCGTCTTTCCTCGGAACCCAGATCGTGATTCGCGAGTTCGGCCAGGGACCGCCCGTGGAGTCGGACGTGCAATTCCGCATTCTGGGGCCCGATATCGAAACGCTCCAGGCGTTGGGCGAACAGATGCGGCTCAAGCTGCAGTCGCATCCCGACGTGCTGCACACCCAAGTGACCATGCCCCGCGGCGAGCCGAAGCTGTGGCTAGCCGCCGACGAAGACGAGGCCCGGCTGACAAGCTTCGCGCTGCGAGACCTGGCCGGGCAGTTGCAGGCCAACCTCGAGGGCATCACCGGCGGATCCGTGCTCGAACAGCTCGAGGAGATGCCCGTACGCATCCGCTTTGCCAGCGAGCGCCGCGACCGGCTCGCGCAAGTGGGTTCGACAAACTTCGTCTTGCCGGGCGGCGACTGGGTGCCGCTGGAGGCCCTCGGTGGGTTGGAACTAAGACCCGAGTTGGCCGGCGTCACGCACTTCAACGGTCAGCGTGCCAATACCGTCAAAGGCTATACTCGCAACGACAGCCTGCCGATCAACGTGACCTATGCCGTGCTGCAACAACTGGAGGACCAGGGCTTTCAACTTCCCTCGGGCTACCGCCTCGAACTGGGCGGCGCAGTCGAGCAGGACAGCGAGGCGACGGGCAACCTCGCCGCGTACGCTCCGATTTTGGTGACGCTGATGATCGCCACGCTGATTCTGACGTTTCGCAGTGTTCCGCTGGCGGCCATGCTGGGCGTGGTGGCCGTAATGTGCGTTGGCTTGGCGCTGTTGTCGACCTGGTCGATCGGGTTTCCGGTCAGCTTCAACACGATTCTCGGCACGCTGGGACTGATCGGCGTGGGACTGAATGACAGCATTGTGGTACTGGCCGCCATTCGCGCCCATCCACAGGCACGCGAGGGTGACCGCCGCGCCATCGCCGAAGAAGTGATGGGATGCAGCCGCCACGTGCTGTCCACCACGTTGACAACGATCGGAGGGTTTCTGCCGCTGTTGCTGCTTGTCGGTGGCGACTTCTGGCCGTCGCTGGCCATCGTGCTGGCCGGCGGCGTAGCGGGCGCGACGCTACTCGCCGTCGGCTTTGTCCCCACGGGCTACGTCGTGGTTCAGGGTCTAACGCGCCGGTTTGCACCGCGGTCGGCGGCGGCAAGCGATCACGTGCTCGAAGGATGAGCGGGGTGCGCAAGCAAAACCGCGCGGCCGACCTCAGGGGGTCGACCGCGCGGCGATCAAACCAGCATGGGTGTCAACTCACTTGTTGGGGAAGACTACTGCTGGGTCGTAGGCGCGGGGTTGGGTTCCACACCGCTGGGCTGCGGCTGCGCAGGCCGTTGATTACTCGGAGCCGCGTCGTCGCGGGGAGTAATGTCCTGCTCGGCGGGCGATTCGTTGGACGGCACCGGATCATCGCTGCCGGTTGTGACCTGCGGCGTGTCCTGTTCAACGTGTGCCGTGCGATACAGCTCCCAGCCCTTTTCGCTCGGCGAGAACGTGTACCGGCCGTCGCCCAGTTGATAGCGTGCCACGGCGTCGCCCTTGCCGCGGTCGAATCGAATCACGCGCTGGGTCCGCCCCGCAAACTCCATTTGTTTGCCGGGCTGCAGAGCGTAGTCTCGGCCGTTTACCGAGAACCGTAGCGTCGCACGATTATCGTCCTGGTTGACGATCACGGCCCGATACGGCTCGTCGTCGACCGACGGGTTGCGCTGCACCGGCCGATAGGTCGTGCGCGATCGGCTGCGGTTGTCGAAGTCGCGGTATCCATAGTCGCGATAGGCCGGATTGTCGTAGCGCCAGTTGTTGGGATTGTTAAACGCAGGGTTGTTGAACGCGGGATTGTTGTTCGGGTTGTTGCCAAACGGATTTCCGCGGGCTCCGGGATAGTAGCCGGAATCGCCCCAATAGTCGTAGCCCATGGCGGCGCCGGCGGCCCCGCCCGGGTTCCCTTCAACGGCACCGCTGATGATGCCGGGGATATTCGGTTGTTGGGCCTTGGCGTTGCCCACGATGAAGGTCATCGCCAACAGCGCGGCGATGCCCCCTGCTGTAGCCAAACGGATCATGATGTTCTCCTTTCCTCGTTTCGTAGTGGCGCCTGCTGTCACGCGACGATGCATGCAGCATTTTCGCTGGACGCGCAGCGTTGGGTCGAAAGAAGTAGGTTGCAAATGGAGTGCCGGCTGGGGAACCAAACGCAAAACCCGGAGGTTTTCCGCGGAACTCAGCGAGAGAGCAGGCCCGAGCTTGCAAGGCACCTGGACGTCCGGCGGACGCGGTGTCAGCGCGGCCGCCAGGCGCGCCGCCTCGAGACCAGCCAACTTCGGCTCCGGCCCCACACAAGTTGGGCGTTCGCCCGCCCGTCTACCGTAGACTGCGGCGCCGCGCTGCCCACTCGGTGTTCGCGGCGTTCTGAGGTGGCTTGGCCATGCGCTGCTGCATGCGGCGTTCGCCCCATGCCACGAGGGCTAGCACCAGGGCTGCGAACAACGCGCTTCCCGCGGCCAGAATGAGATGTCCCGTGGCCGTGGCGATGCCCACGCCCGTGGTGACAAAGATCGACGCCGCGGTCGTGAGCCCTTCGACGGTGTTGTTGGCCTGATGGATGATCGTGCCGGCTCCGAGGAAGCTGATGCCGATCACGATCGCCTGAATCATCCGGATGGGATCGGATTGCACCAGGCCCTCGTCGTCCTGGTACGTTTCCAGCATTCCTCGTCCCAAGACGACAAGCAGCGCTGAGCCGGCAGCGACGAGAATGTGCGTCTTCAGGCCTGCCGGTTTGTCGGATACCTCGCGCTCGAGCCCGACGATGGCACCCAGGGCACCGGCCAGTGCAACCATCCCCAGGTGCGTCAGTTCAGATTGCCAGTCCATGGTGGCCGCTCCCGCAAAATGCGTTGTGCCTGCTCGCTTGACTCCCAGGCGTGTAGCCCCCCGCTACACCAGCACAGGCCGCACATCGCGTGCCGCGTTCAGAGTGGCTCTCAGGCGATCCATACTCAGGGACACCCGCTCGATCGCGGGGAACGCTGATTGCCAACGCCTCAGGATGGCGTCCACCCAACCAGCGCTACGGTCCGACGGGTGCCTTGGCCGCTTCGGGCGGCTTGGCCCCCTGGCGGTTGAACAGCTTGTCGGCAATCACGAAGAACACCGGCACGATCAGCAGGAGCAATACGGTGCCCAGCAGCATGCCGCCGATCACGACCGTGCCCAGCGACTGGCGGCTGGCGGCGCCGGCGCCGCTGGCGGTAACCAGCGGGATGTAGCCGACGACGCAGGTCAGCGCCGTCATCAGAATGGCCCGCAGCCGCAGCCGCGCGGCCTCGACGGCGGCCTCGGCGGCCGAGCGTCCCTGTTCGCGCAGATTCTTGGCGAACTCGACCACGAGGATCGCGCTCTTGGCCTGTAAGCCCACGAGCATCACCAGGCCGATCTGCCCGAAGACGTCGAGCGACTTGTTTGAGATCGCCAGCGCCAGGATCGCGCCCAGCATGGCCAGCGGCACGGCCAGCAGGATCACCAGCGGCAGCGACCAGCTCTCGTATTGAGCGCACAGGAACAAGAAGACGCAGAGGATCGACAGTCCGAAGATGTAGATCACCATGTTGCCGGTCAGCAATTGCTGATAGGTCGATCCCGTCCACTCGTAGCCGAACCCCTCGGGCAGCACCTGGGCGGCCACCTCCTGCATCGCCTGCACGGCCTGTCCGGAGCTATAGCCGGGGGCGGCTTCGCCGACGATCTTGGCCGACAGGTAAAGATTGTAGTGCGGCACATCCGACGGCGCGACGATGCTGCTCACTTCGCCCAGGGCCGATAACGGGACCATGTTGCCGTCGCGGCTGCGGACGCGCAGCGTCAGGATGTCCTGCGGCTTGGTGCGGCGATCGCCCTCGGCCTGCACCATCACCTTGAACACTTTGCCGTAAAGATTGAAGTCGTTGACGTAGAACCCGCCCAGGTTGGTCTGCAGCGTGTTGAACACGTCGGCCACCGGCACGTTCAGCGTGCGGGCCTTGGTGCGATCGAGATCGAAGAACAGGTGGGGAACGTTGGCTGAGTAGGAAGTGAACAGCCCGGTCAGCTCGGGACGCTTGCGCGCTTCGGGCAGGAAGAGCTCCTGGGCCACCATGGCCAGCGTGTCGACGCCCTTGCTCTGGCGGTCCTCGAGCTGGAACTCGAAGCCGCCGGTGGTGCCCAAGCCCGGAATGCTCGGCGGCTGGGCCACCACGGCCGTGGCTTCGCGGATATCCTTACGCAAGCGCATGCGCATTTGGTTCACCAGCGCCGGGGCCCGCAGGTTCGCTGCCTGGCGCTCGCTCCAGTGGTCGAGGATCACAAACAGCGTGGCCACGTTCGGCTGGTTGACGGCGGTGACGATATTGTAGCCGTCGATCAACAACACGTTGCGCACGCCGGGCAGCTCCTCGGCCATCTTCGAGATGCGCCGCGAGATGGCTTGCGTCGGCTCGCGCGTCGTGCCGTCGGGTGCTTGCAGCGAGATGAAGAAGTAGCCCTGGTCTTCAACGGGAATAAATCCCTTGGGCCGCGCGGCGAACAAATAGGCCAGCGGCACCAGCAGCGCCGCGGCGACCAACCCCGTGATCCACCACCGCCGCGTCGACCCACCGAGAAACCGCTGGTAGCCCGTTTCGGCCCGCGACAGCCCCTGATTGAACCAGCGAAACAGGATGAACTTCGATTCGCGGTGGCCGGCCATCAGAATCCGCGCCAGCGCCGGACTGAGCGTCAGCGCATTGACCGTGGAAATGAGCACGGCGAACACGATGGCCAGGGCAAACTGGTTGTAGAGTCTGCCTGTCAGGCCGGGGATGAACGCCACGGGCACGAACACGGCGGCCAACACCAGGCTGGTGGCGACGATGGGCCCGGCCACCTCGTCCATCGCGTCGCGCACGGCCTGCCGGGCGCCCTTCCCTTCGGCAAGTTGCCTTTGCACGTTCTCCACAACCACGATCGCGTCGTCCACGACCGTGCCGATCGCCAGCACCAAACCGAACAGCGTCAGCGTGTTGATCGAGAAGCCGAAAGCCAGCATGATGGCCAGCGTGCCGATCAGCGAGACGGGAATCGTCACCAGCGGAATCAGCGTGGGACGCCATCCCTGCAAGAAGACGAACACCACGAGCACGGCCAGTCCCGAGGCCTCGAGCAGCGTACTTTGCACTTCGGCAATGTTCTCCGACACGTAGGCCGTGGTGTCGTAGGCGATCTTGTAGTCGATGCCTTCGGGGAACGCCTGCTTGAGTCGTTCCATCTCGCCCTCGACCTGCGCTAGAATGTCGAGCGAGTTGGCATCCGAAAGCTGGTAGATGCCGACCGTGGCGGCCGGCTTGCCGTCGAGGTACGAGCTCATTTCGTAGGTTTCGGTGCCAAGCTCGACGCGGGCGACGTCGGCCACGCGTACGACCGTGCCATCGGGCCGGCCGAGCACGACGATGTTCTCGAACTCCGCGACGCTCGACAGTCGACCCTTGGCCTGGACGGGATACTCGAACCGCTGGCCCTCGGGCACGGGCGCCGCGCCGATCTTGCCGGCCGCGGCCTGCACGTTCTCGTTTTGAATGGCCTCGATCACGTCGCCGGGCGTCGTGCCCTGCTCGGCCATCCGGTCCGGATCGAGCCAAATGCGCATGGCGTACTTGCCACCGAACAGATTCACGTCGCTGACGCCGCGGATGCGCCGCAACACGTCGACCACGTTGATCTCGGCATAGTTGTCGAGAAACGTGCCGTCGTAGTCGCCCTCGGGCGCGACGAGCGTGACGGCGCAGACCATGTTGGTCGACGTCTTCTTGATCTCGACGCCGTACTGTTTCACTTCGGCCGGCAAGGTCGGCTTGGCCAGTTCGACCTTGTTCTGCACATCGACCGCCGCGATGTCTTGCGAATAGCCGACGTCGAACGACACGTTGATCTGCGAAACGCCGTAGTCGGTGCTGCTGGAGGACATGTAGATCATGCCCTTGACGCCGTTGACCTTCTGCTCGATCGGCGTGGTGACCGTGTCGGCCACGACTTCCGCGCCGGCGCCGGTGTACGTGGTCTTCACCTGGACCTGCGGCGGCACGATATCCGGATAGAGCGCGATCGGCAGGAAGAACGCGCAGATACCGCCGGCCAGCACGATCAAAAGCGCAATCACCGCGGCAAAGATCGGGCGGTCGATAAAGAAGTGAACCATGGCGACTCTTGGGAGGGCGCGGGCCCGATCTGACGCGAACTACTGGGGCTGCCCGACCGCCGGTGTCGTCTGTGCATCGGGCGAAGGAGGTTGTTTCGCGGGCTGCTCGGATGGCGCTGGTTTGTCGTCGCTCGGCTTTCCTTCTTCCTTCGGTTCCGATGGCGCGGCGGCGGGACCAGGCGGCATTTCCGGTTCCAACGATTCCGGCTCGCCGGAGAGCTCCTCGAGCTGCGGCGGCCAAACTTCCGTCTCCAGCGGCTGGGGAGCGACCTTCTGGCCCGAGCGCACCAGTTGCACGCCATCGACGATCACGCGATCGCCGGGCTGCAGCGAAGGCGACTCCAGCACGCGCAATCCGCGATACGTGTCGAGTGACTTGACCGGCACGCGTTTGACCACGTCGTCTACCCCCACTACGAAAACGCTTTGTCCGGCCTGGCTATCGAGCACCGCACGCTCGGGCACGACCAGCGCGTCGGGGTAGCTGCCTACATTCAGGTGCACGCGTACGTAGTCGCCGGGCAACAGCTCGTCGTCGGGATTGGGTACCGTGGCCTTGATCAGAAAGGTCGACGTCGTGGGGTCGATCGTGTTGTCGATAAACGTGAGCGAGCCAAGGTGTGGATACGCTCGCTCGCCCTGCACGATCAGTTCGACCGACTGTCCTTTCCCCACCAATTCGCGCACCAGCGGCAAGTAGCGCGCCGCGGGACGCATGTTGACCTGAATCGGGTCGAGCTGCTCGATGGTCGCCAACTCTTCGTTGTTGCCCACCAGGTTGCCCACCTTCACCAGCGCCTCGCCGATTCGCCCGGCGAAGGGCGCATACATGCGGCAATAGCCGAGCTCGACTTTGGCGTCTTCGAGCGAGTTCTGCGCGATGTAGGCCTGGGCTTTGGCCTTCTCGATGTCGGCGATGTGCGATACTTCCGTCTGTGCCAGGATCGCCTTCGAGGATTCGAGGTTCGCTTTGGCCTGCTCGAAGGCGCTGCGGCGCTCGTCGTACTCTTCGGGGGTCATTGCCCCTTTGTCGTAGGCCTGCTTGCCGCGCCGGGCCTCGGCACTGGCCAGCATCACGGCGGCTTCGTCCTTTTTCACGCGGGCCTGACCGACCTCGACGCTCTTGTCGTCGGTCGCCTGCTTCAACTGGGCCTGGGCGTCGGCCAGCGCGCCCTTGGCGGCCTCGACTTTGAGCTTGAAGGGCACTTCGTCGATGACAAACAGCAGTTGGTCTTTCTCGACGTCGGACCCCTGCTTGAACAAGCGTTCCTTCAGAAAGCCTTGCACCCGCGCGCGAATCGTCACCCGGGCGATGGCTTCGGTCGTGCCGTTGGCGGTCACCTCGCGCGGAATATCGGCCTGGTAGACCTCGGCCACGGTGACTGCAGGTGGAATGGGCTCCAGGCTCATCTCGCTCGGGCGGCAGCCTGCGATAACGGCCGCCGTCAACGACAGCACGCAAGCCGTCCGCACCCGTCGACCGAGTTTTGCCGAGATGGATTGCATAATTCTTTCGGGCTGACGTGTTTCGGAGTGCGTGCGGTGCGTCGGACGGACGCATTGTGCGGATTCTGCGACCGAAATCTTACGCGAAAGTATAGCACCCTGGGAGCACCGTGGGCGCAGGCCGAACCACGCGAGAATGCCCGCGACCCCGGCTCACTTGCCGGTGAGACCCGGTGGGTCGGGCTTCGCCAGTTGGGCGCCCACCATCGCCGAGTGCTCGGAAACGACCGAAGCCATCTCTGGCCGGGCAGCCAGGTTCGCCGTTTCGCCCGGATCGTTCTTCAGGTCGTACAACTCGCGGGCGACGATCGAGCCGTCGCGCTGCTGCCATTCGACGTAGCGATAGCGATCGCTGCGCAGAGCGTGCCCCAGCATCGGCCCGGTTTCTTTCGTGCGCCGTGGATAGACCTGCAGCGCGAAGCCGTCGGTCTCGATGTCGTCGCCGGTGGATTCATCTCCCCTGACGACTGCGGCCAGGCTATCGCCCTGCAAGTGGGCCGGCGGCTCAAGACCGGCCAGGTCGCAGAGCGTGGGGTAGATGTCGACGAATTCGACGATGTCGCGCGAGCGCGTCGCGGGCCGTTGGCCGGGAGCCACGAACAGCAGCGGAGCGTGCGTCGCCTGCTCGTAGTTCGTGTGCTTGCACCACATGCCGTGATCGCCGAGGTGCCAACCATGGTCGCCCCACAGCACGATGACCGTTTCATCCGCCAAACCAAGACGGTCGAGTTCATCCAGCATCAAGCCGAGTTGAGCATCCATGTAGCTGGTGGCCGCGTAGTAGCCGTGGATCATCCGCCGCATCGTAGCCGTTTCGAGCGGGCCGTTCTTGGGAATGCCCTTGTACTGGCGCAGCTCGCCCCAGTTCGTGGGCGCGAATGGCGGCGCACCCTCCGGCGGCGCGTGACGCTCGGGCAGCGGCAGCTCGCCAGGATCGTACAGGTCCCAATACTTCTGCGGCGCGCAAAACGGCAGGTGCGGCTTCAAGAATCCCACTGCCAGGAAAAACGGCTGGTCCGGGTTGTCCTTCGCAGCCTGCAAGCGGCGGACGGCCTCGCGGGCGATCTTGCCGTCGGCGTAAGTTTCGTCCGGAACGTCGGCCGCCTCGACCGGTGCTCCGCGGGGCAGCTTGTTGACTTTGCCCAATCGCTTGTTCTCGAAGCGGGCTTCTTCGCGGGTGAGTTCGGCCGTGTTTTCCGGCAGCACATAATGCACCGTCTTGGCCCGCCAGTGCGGCACGCTCCACGAGGCCGGGTCCTCGTGATTGCCGTGGCCGACGTGGAAGATCTTGCCGAGCGCCTCGGTCTTATAGCCGTGGTTCTTGAAGTGCTCGGGCAGCGTGACGACGTTCGGCACGCTCTTGCGAAAGTTCGTGCCCAGGTCGTAGATCTCCAGCGTCTGTGGACGCAGTCCGGTAAGCACGCCATTGCGCGACGGCGAGCACACGGCCTGCATGCAATAGGCCCGCTCGAACAGCGTGCCCCGCGCGGCCAGGCGGTCGAGGTTGGGCGTCACGGCCAGATCGTCGCCATAGCAGCCGATCGTCGGCTTCAAGTCGTCGACCGCGATGAACAGCACGTTCGGCCGCTCGGCAGCTCCCACGGACGGTGTGCAGACGACGCATGCCGCAATAACTACCCACTGCATCAACCAGATCCGTCGCATCGGTATACCTATCTTCAAGACCGGCAAGAGAAACCGCCTAGGAATGGCCTCCAGACTAACCGGGCACCGGGGGGCCAACAATGCCCCCATCGCCTTGCCAGACCGCGCAGTTGCCGAGCCGGCACGGCGAACCTGAACTATCTTTTAGATAGTGGCGACATCAGCTCGACGGGGCAGAAATCCCTAGGGGTGGTCTGATGACGACTCTCGATCCACGTCAGCGCGCCGGCATCATCAAACGCGTCAAAGAGCTCAACCGTCGCATTCAAGACCCGCGCCTCTCGATTGCGCGCGTCGACGAACTGCACCGGGAGCGCGCGGAGCTGCGGGCGCAACTCTTGGCCGACCGCGCCGGAAAGTAGAACCGGAGATGCTGCCTGCTGCAGCATCGACTGGGCGTAGCCCTCGCGCCGCTTGGTAGGACAAAGCTGCGCGAGCCGCGCTGCCGTTCACCCCGCCTCGCCCTTCCGGCGATCCCACGATGCCGCAGCCGTGCCGTCGTGCGAGCAGGCACAACGTCCCGGGTGTTTGCCTGGCCGCGGAGCCCGCGTTACCATCGAAACCGCTCCCCTCATCCATCGCACCCTGTGAGAAGCCTGCCATGCATTCACTGCCGTACCCCGTGGCGTCGTTGGGTCGAGTCATCATGGCTGCCGTAGCAGTCGTCTTGGTCGCTTCGCACGCCCGCAGCGCCGACACTTTGGCCTCGGTCGAGGCCTACTTTGAGGAGGCGATCGCCCAATGGGACGTGCCAGGCCTGGCGTTGGCCGTCGTCAAGGGCGACGAAGTGGTGATGGCCCGAGGGTTTGGCGTGCGCGAGCGCGGCAAGGACGAGGCCGTCGACGAGAACACGCTGTTTGCCATCGGCTCGGCCAGCAAGGCGTTTACCGCGGCCGCGCTGGCGATGCTCGTCGACGAAGGCAAGCTCGGCTGGGACGACCCGGCCACGAAGCACCTGCCGGGCTTCCAACTCTTCGATCCGGCGGTGACGCGCGAGTTGACGGTGCGCGACTTGCTGTGCCACCGCAGCGGGTTGCCCCGGGGCGACTTGTTGTGGTACGCCACGCCGTACCGCCGCGACGAAATCCTCCGCCGGGTCGGGCGTCTCGAGCCCGAGTGGAGCTTTCGCAGTCACTTCGGCTATCAGAACATCATGTACCTGGCCGCCGGTCAGATCGTGCCGCGGGCCACCGATCTCTCCTGGGACGATTTCGTCAAGCAGCGGGTGTTTCTGCCGCTGGGCATGAAGTCGACTGTCACCAGCGTCAAGGCGCTCGAATCTTTGGAGAACGTCGCCACGCCGCATGCCAAGATCGACGGCGACGTGGAAGCCGTGGCCTGGCGCGATATCGACAACGTGGGCCCGGCCGGCTCGATCATCTCCAACGTCAGCGACATGGCCCAGTGGGTGCGGCTGCAGTTGGGCGAAGGCGCCGTCGGCGACCGACGGCTGATCAGCACCGCCGCCCTGGCCGAGATGCAGGCGCCTCAGACGATCATTCAGTCCGAGGAGTACTATCGCGCCATCTACCCGGAAGCCCATTTCCTCTGCTACGGTCTCGGCTGGTTTCTGCACGATTACGCGGGCCGGAAGATCGTTGAGCACGGCGGGGCCATCGACGGCATGCGGGCCAAGGTGGCCATGATTCCCGAAGAGGAGCTTGGTGTCGTCATTCTGACCAATGCCGAACGTTCGCGGCTGCCGACGGCCTTGATGTTCTACATCTTCGATCTTTATCTGAAGCCCGAGCCGCGCG
This sequence comes from Planctomycetota bacterium, assembly GCA_003389325.1. GTDB lineage: Bacteria > Planctomycetota > Planctomycetia > Pirellulales > PALSA-1355 > LB-PLM-3. The sequence goes on along the minus strand of QQVE01000002.1, from coordinate 33,595 downwards.
ACTGGAGCAGTGAGTTCTTGTCACTGGCCCAGGAAGCGGAAAAGCAGGCCGAGGAAGCCAAGGCGAAGCGGCGGGCCGAGCGGGCCGAGAATACCGAGCCCTCGCTGCCGCTGGAAGCATACGCCGGCGCGTATGAGAACGATCTATACGGCGAGGTGAACGTCCAACTCGAAATCGACCATCTCGTGCTCGACACGTTTTCGGTGTTGAACGCCGATCTGGAACACTGGCACTACGACACGTTCCTGTCGCGCTATCGCGACCGCGGCATCGAACCGCGGCTGATCACGTTCCACCTGAACACGTCCGGCAAGGTGGAGTCGCTGGTGATGCCCGACGTCGGGACGTTCTCCCGGGTTGCCAACAGTGCGGAGGATTCCCAGTGAGTGTCTGCGCTTAGACCCACTGCTGCAGCCGTGCGGCCTCTTCGCGCAACTGATGCGGTCCGCCGAGCAACTGGCGGTTGGCGCCGATGCGTTTGAACCACAAGTGCAGGCCCAACTCGTCGGTGAAGCCGATGCCGCCGTGCACTTCAGTGGACGTGCGGGCCACGTGGGTACCGACTTCCGAAATATGGGCCTTAGCGTGGCAGGCGTTGAGGCGCGAGTCCTCGGGGAGCGCGTCGAAGGCGTGGGCGGCGTACCACATCATGGCCCGCGAGGGCTCCAACTCGGCAGCCATCTCGGCGCACATGTGCTTGACCGCCTGAAACGAGCCGATCGGGCGGCCGAACTGCACGCGCTCTTTCGAATAGGCCACGGCCTTGTTCAACATCGTGCTCGCGGCACCCAGCGTGTCGGCGGCCAGCACGATCCGGCCCGCGTCGATCACGCGGTTGCAAACTTCAGGATCATTGCTGCCCGGCAGCAGGTCGGCGGTGACGTCTTCGAGGATCAACTCGCCGACGCCGCGGGTGCGATCGATCGTCGTAATCGTTTCGTGGCGCAATCCTTCGGCACCAGCTTCGACGAGATAGAGCCTCCGCTCCGCGTCGGCGACCAGGTAGACGTCTGCTGCAAAGTCCAGCACAAACAAGGCTCGGCCGCTCAACCTCGTCCCGTTGACCTTCAGTTGCGAGGTCCGATGGCTGGCGGCCTCCGAGAGTGCCGCGCCGGCCACGATCCGGCCCTCGGCGAGCGCGGGGAGCCAGCGCTCTTGCTGGGCCCGCGAGCCGGCCGCTGCGAGCGCCAGCGGCGCCATGACCGCGGTTGCCACAAACGGCACCGGGGCCGCGCGCGATCCGAGGGTCTCGGCCACCAGCGCCGCTTCGAGCAATCCGCAACCAATGCCGCCGTGCGACTCATCGACCAACAGCCCGGGCACGCCGAGGTCGCAGAGCCCGGCCCACACGTCCTCGGCCCGCTCGACCTGCTGCTCGCACAACTCGCGCACGCGTTCCAGCGGCGCCGCGCGGTCGAGGTACGCGCCGATGCTCTGTTGCAGCATCGTCTGTTCCGCCGAGAGTCCGAATTCCATCGCCACGTGACCTCAAGATGCGACTTTGGGTTCGCGCGGCATGCCGAGCCCGCGCTCACTGATGATATTCTTTTGAATCTGCGAGGTGCCGCCGCCGATGATCAGACCGAGATAGAACATGTACATGGCCTGCCACGACCCGCCGTCGCGCAAGTGTTTTCCCTGTTCGTACAGGATGCCGAACTCGCCGAGGGCGTCGACGGCCAGGCCTTCGAGCTCGTGGCGCAGCTCGGTGCCCTGCAGCTTGACGACCATGGCCGCCAGGGGAGCCGCTTTGCCGTGCAGCTTGGAGCTGAGCAACCGCAGATGGTTGTAGCGCAGCGCCATCACGCGGCCTTGCAGTTGCAGCAGTCGATCGCGATAGGCCGCGTTGTCGATCACCCGCTGGCCGCCGACCGTCTCGCGCTTCATCAACTCCACCAGGGTCCCCAACCGCTGCAGGGTCGCATCGGGGTCGCCCAGATCGTCGCGCTCGTGCAGCAGCACGTTGTTGGCCACGATCCACCCTTCGCCCCGCTTGCCGACGATCTGATCGCGCGGTACGCGAACGTCGGTGAAGAACACCTCGTTGAAGTGGGCGTCGCCGGTCATCGTCTTCAGCGGCCGCACCCGCACCCCGGGCGACTTCATCTCAAACAGCAGGAAGCTCAGGCCCTTGTGCCGCGGTGCGTCGGGCTCGGTGCGCACGAGGCAGAACATCCAGTCGGCGATCTCGGCCGTGCTGGTCCAGATCTTCTGGCCGTTGACGACCCAATCGTCGCCGTCGAGCCGGGCGCTGGTGGTCAGGCTGGCCAGGTCGCTGCCGGCGTTGGGTTCAGAGTAGCCCTCGCACCACAGGATTTCGGTCGTCAGCGTGGGCGGGATGAAACGCCGCTTCTGCTCTTCGCTGGCCAGTTCCAACAGCGCCGGCACCAGGTAGGCAATGCCCTGCCCGCCAAACCCCGGCGGAACCTGCGCTCGGGCGAACTCCTCGGAGATGATATGCGCCTCGAGCGGATCGAGCGCCGCGCCGAACCCACCGTACTCTTTGGGCACGGCCCGGGCCACGTAGCCGTGTCTAAGCAATAGCTCCTGCCATGCACGCGTCTTTGGCCGGTCGATGTCCAGAAAGCTCGGAGGTGCCAGGTGCCCGTGCTCGGCGATGAATTGCCGCGTCTGCTGGCGCAGCTCCTCGTACCGCGGTCCGAAAGAGAGGTCCATGCGCATGCTCCGAAAGATCGAATTCGCCCTGCCGATCGGCCGGCTATTCTAGCAGGTCTGACGCGGACGGATATGTATGGTCACTCTCCGAGTCCACGCGCACGCCGAGCAGTGCATACACGGGGCGCTTGTCCGCCGCGCACTCTCGCTAGCTCGTGGCGGCCAACTCCTTGATTGGTTCGCCGCCGGTGACGATGTGGGTGGGGCGGCCGGAGAGGTCGGGAATGGTCGTGTGAACCGGGTCGATGCCCAGATGGCGATAGATCGTGGCCAAAAAGTCCTGGGGGCCGACGCGGCGTTCGACGACGTCCTCGCCGCGGCGATCGGTGGCGCCGATGACCTGGCCGGTGCGGATGCCGCCGCCGGCCCAAATCATGGAATTGGCCCGCGGCCAATGATCGCGTCCCGGCTGCACGGTGCCGGCCGGGGCACTGGCCTCGCCCGCTCCGCTGCTGGCCACGTGCGAGATGCGCGGCGTGCGCCCGAACTCGCCGGTCACCACGACCAGCACGCGTTTGTCGAGACCGCGCCGGTACACGTCCTCGATCAAGGCCGACACGGCCTGGTCGAAAGGCCCGGCGCGAAATCTCAGGGCGTTAAACACGTGATGATTCACCGCGTGATCGTCCCAATTGGACACCCGCCCGCACAGCGGTCCGTCAAACGTGGTGGTGACGATCTCGACGCCGGCTTCGACGAGCCGCCGCGCCATGAGGCACTGCTGTCCCCATTGGTGCATGCCGTACCGCTCGCGCACCGCCTCGGTTTCCTGAGTCAAGTCGAACGCCCGGGCCGCCTCGGGGCTCGTCAGCAGGTTCAACGCCTGCGTCTCGTGCTGATCCATGGCGTTCATCACGCCCGAGGAGTCGACGGCGCGGCGAAACTTGTCCACGGCCCGACGCAACTCGATGCGCCTGCCGAGCCGGCGGCGCTGCTCGTCGTCGGGTAGGCCGATGTTGGGGACCTTGAAGCTGGGCGCGCTTGGATCGCCCGTCACGGCAAACGGTTCGTACGAGGGTCCCAGGTACGCCGGTCCCGCGATCGTGAAGCTGTCGTAGCGCGTGATGGGATTCACGCCGATGTAGTTGGGAAGCGCCTGGGGACTGCCCGAACGGAGATAATGCGCCACCGACATCCAATCGGGTCGCGTCGGCACGAGCTTGTCCTGCGCATCGGGGTCGCCGGAGAGCAACTGGAGCGAGCCGGCGGGATGCCCACCGCCGGTGTGGGCCATCGATCGCAGCAGCGTGAATTTGTCGGAGATGCTCGCCTGCAGCGGCAGCAGCTCGGTGAACCGCAGCCCCGGCGTCCGCGTGCCGATCGTCTTGAATGGCCCCGTGTATTCGGAACCAGCTTCGGGCTTGGGATCGTACGTGTCCAGGTGGCTGCAGCCGCCGCGCAGCCAGACGATGATCACGGCCGTTCGGTTCCGGCTAGCGGCAGGTGCCGCCTGAGCCTGCAAGCGGTAGAGCCCGGGCAGGGACAGCGTGCCAAAACCCGCCATGCCGGCCCGGAGAAATTCGCGGCGCGAAGTCAACGGTTGAGCTGGAGCCATAGGCTTTCTTTCGGACGCCGACGTTGGGAGGGAATGCGCGGGCGGGGTAGCGAGGCCGGGTCGCCGAACGAGATTCTATCAGCCGCCGAGGGCGGTTGTCGAGTTCGGGGAGACGCGCTGATGGTGCGCGTCTGCCAGATACGGTAGCCGACGCCGTTTCACGCACGGTGTTGGCCTGTGATCGCCGTGGGCGATTAATACCCGGCGGCTCGCTTTCCGTCGGTCTTTTGCGGGTCGGCGATGCGCACGTGCACCGCGGGGATCCCCGGCGACAGCAGTCGCAGCGTGAGCGAATGGGGTCCGGTGGCGATAGGCGTGAACGACAAGTAGGCGGGACGCCACTTGTTCTCGTGAGCCATGGGCTTGAACGTGTAAACATCGTCCAGCAGCGGCGCATCGCCGTTGCGGGCGACGGTCACTTCGATGCGGACGCTGGAATCCGGACGGGCGAGCGACGGCGGCCGGTACATGGGGCCGAGCAGCAAGTCGTGCTCGACTCCCGGGTGTTCAATCGAGAACTCGATTCGCCGAACGACGCCGCCCTCGGCTAGCGCTTCGCCTTGCGTGCCGTCGACGACAACCTCGTGCAGCGTCGTCCGCTCCAATCGGCCCGTGATCCAGAAGGCGTAGCTCGCGAACACCACGCCGCACACCACTAGAAACCACATCTTCATTCGAATGGAACGACGCTGGCGTCGCCGCGGCGTTCGACGTGCGACGAACCAGGCACCGCCGGCCGCAAGGAGAAACGCGCCCAGCGTGACGCCGGCCAAGATCCAGGCTGTGCTCATATGTTCGTGGCCGGCAATCGGCTCTCATCGATGCGGTCGTGGGGGTGAAGTAAGTATACATCTCCCCATACCGCGACCGCGGATTCGATGGGCGTCAGCCAGATTGACCATCCGGGGGCCGGGCCGCTAGAAAACTACGCCGAGATGCTTCGGCAACACCGAGAAACGCAGGTGCCGCTTCCGGATCGGCTCGCCGTCGAGATTGACGTGCACGGGTTGTTCCGACTCAAGTTCGAACTCGGCGAGCTGGCGATAGAAGACGTACTCGTTCTCCGGATTGTCGATGTGCCGCAGCTCGCTCGCCAGCCGCCCGAACTCTCGAGCCGGGTGATCCAGCACGATGGCCAGATCCAGCAGGCCGTCGTCGAGCCTGGCCTTGGGCGCGACCTCGAAGCCGCCGCCGGCCAGCCGGTTGTTGCCGACGGCCATCACCAGCATGGCGCCCTCGCGCGGCTCTTCGCCGGGCACGAGCAACCGGCCGCGATACGGCTGCAAGTCAAAGGCCTTGATCAGCCCCATGATCGTGTACGCCCCGCCGCCAAGTGCCTTCTTCATGTCGACCGGCGTCGTGGCGGTAATCTCGGCGCCAAAGCCGCCGCTGGCAACATTGAGAAATGGCCGCGAGTTGAGACGACCCACGTCGATTTGCCGGGCCGGGGCCGTGCAGGCAATCTCCAGGCAGCGGTCCAGGTCCTCGACCGGCAAGCCGCATCCGTGGGCGAAGTCGTTGGCCGTGCCCAGCGGCAAAATTCCCATCACCGCGCGGGGCGACTTTTTGCCCTTCCCCACGAGCGCCGCGACGACACCGTTGACCGTGCCGTCTCCGCCCCCGGCGATGATCCGCTTCGCGCCCGCGGCCAGGGCCTCCTTGACGACCCGCGCCTTGTCCTTCTTGTTCCACGGAATGCGGACCCGCAGATCGATGTCCTTGCTCTGCACGAAGTCGACGGCCTGCTTGACCTTGGGCTCGTTGGCACTCTTGCGGTGCAAAATCAGACAGATTGCTTCGGCCATGGCTCACCTCGGAACGCGAACCCAACACCGCCGACAACGAACGCGATCCTCGCAGAATGCGCTGTGCGATACAAGTTGCCGGACGGTGGATGCGGCGAGTCCGGCGTGCTTCGTCACGAACTCCATTCACAGTCGGCGTCCTCGCGGTCGTATCCGAAGCGCGAAGCGACGGCATCGGTTTCCTCCGCGATGACGGCACGTTCCTCGGAGGTAAACTGCGGACGATAGTACTCGGGTGCGTGAATTCGCCCCGCAAAGTCGTGCACCACGTCGTCGCCATCGAGCTGGGCATGCTCAAACAGGCGTGCCAACGTCGCGGAGGGGTCTTGGCAGAGGTCTTCGAAGCGAATCACAAGCGTCGAGCGGGCCAGCGAGGCGTCCGCTGCGATTCGATCGGCCAGCCAGTTATGCAGTTGGGCCCAATAGCGTGCCCAACCGCGAACTTCCTCGCCGCGCCGCCACAAATCGACGATTTGGCGCGTCGCCTCCGGATCGCCGGTGTTGATCGGCCGGTGGTCGAGCCCGAACTCGAAATGACCGACGCGCCGCATGTGCACAAGGGCCCGGCGATGCGCCGATTCGCCGCAACGGAACAGATGATGCTGCTTCATGAGCGACGCGATATGATTCAGCGGCCGCCGGATCGGAACGACGAAGCGAGCTTCGGGAAACAGCCGCTGCAGATACTGCAGCCGCGTCAGGTTGTAGTTGTTTTTCGAAGCGTAGCGAGACCGCCCACGCACCAGCAGCAGCTTCCGCAAATGGTCTCGGTAGAAGCGCTCGAAACTGGGATGGGAAGCTTGCGCATCCAGCACCTGGGACCTGGCAGGGTCGTGCGCCGACGGAAAGAACGCCATCCAGAGGGCTTCTTCCATGGCTTCGGGGCTGTCGGGCGTTATCAGCAAACCGTCGGCGTGCGCTCTTTCGACAGGTTGCGCCGAGGGCTTGGGGCTGCGCCGCTGGACTTCGTGCCACCAGAACGGAGTGAAGATGCCCGGAAAGTCGCTATACCGATGCGCGGCGACGTCCTGCTGCGCGGCAAGCACCTCGAGCAGGATCGTGCTGCCCGAGCGTGCCAATCCGGCAACGTAGATCGGCCGGTCCACCGCAATGCCGTCCAGCCGGGCGTGCAGGGCCCGCGTCTCGAGGCCGCCTAGGCGAACCCACAGATTCGGAAACGCGTGGACCGCGCTTTCCAGCAGGTGTTCGCCGAGCGGTACACGAAAGGCATCGGTGGATTGCGTCGTGGCGGACACGCGGGCGGGACCTTAGATCATGGCAGGGTAGGTACGGGACGCTATCGAATGCGTAAGGCGATCTTCGTCAGCAGTGCGGCCAGGAAGCTGACCGCCAGAAACACCACCGGCCACGACCGCGACCACGCAGGTCCAAACGGCAGCACGGTCTGCGGCCCCACGCAGGCGTCGAGGCCGACCAGCGCGATCACAATCGGGACGCCCGCCACCAACGAAGGGAGCAGTGCCAGCTTCAACCGACACCCGGCCAGCGCCACGTTCTGCCGCAGCAGCGGCAGCGCGTCGGTAAACGCACCGTCGTGGTTCCTCAGCGACAGGCGTACGTCTGCGGTCATCCGTTCCAACTCGCGGAGGCGCTCTTGCTGCGAGAACCGCCGGTAAACGAGCATCGACGCGACGCCCGAGAGCACGGCACACGCGACAATCGCCAGCAGCACGCTCGGCGCGGCAGATTGCGCGACAATGGCTGGAAACACGGCAGCCTCCATGGGCACGGCTTTGCCTCCTGGCCGAGAGTTCGCTGGCGGCCCTGCTCGGGATCAATCGGCAAGATTTTCGCCGCCGCCGTCGGCCTGCATCTTCGACTTGCGCAACAATCGCCGCACCGGCCAGAAAACGACAAACCCCAGGGCCCTCAAGACGGCCAGAAAAAGGCCCACCAGCGCGCCAATCAGCCCAAGTCCGGCACCGGGTCCGATGTAGCCAAGAAATACCGGCATCACAGTGGTCCCTTCAGCGAGTTCACCAGCGATCGGCCGCGCCGTCGGCACGCGCAGGCCACGCTACAAAGCTAGGTCGACCGGAAAGATCGTCAAATCGTCAAATCCCTTTTTTCTGATCCGCCCGCGTTTTGGCGACCGCCGACGGCTGCCTGTCGAGAAAATCGAGCTGCTGCGGATCGTAACGCTGGGCGCCGCAAATCACCGGAATCAGCGTCTGGCCGTCGCGCGTTCCGCGGCCCGGGTGGACGTACTCCCAGACGACCTGGCCGTCGCGCGTCACTTCGAGAATCCGGCCAAAGTCCGATTCGGTAATCAACACGTTGCCGCCGGGCAGCCGCTGCTGCGAGGAGCGGATCTGACTGTACAAGCGATCGTCGCCCGTGCCAGTGAAGGCCCACACGATTGAAGCATCGCGCGGATCGACTTCGACGACCCTCGACCCCTCAACCGATCCGCCGGCGTAGCAGTTGTCGAAGACGAGCAAGTGGCCATTGTCGAGCGGATCGGGATCGTGGGGGCGGCGCCATGGCCCGGCGACGGCCCATACGATCGCTGCGCGGTCGGGATTGATCGCGACGACGAGGTTGAGATTTCTCAGGCAGACGATCAGATCGCCGTGCGAAACGTCGGGGTGATGCGCGGCAAACTTCTCGCCGGCCAGGTTCACGGTGTTGCTATGCAGCACGTCGCCGAGTTGATTCGCCAGGCTCACCAGCGGCCGGTGAAACCGCGAGCTGCCCAGCAGGTCGAACAGCGACATCCGCTGGACGGGATGCCCTTGCGGATCGAGCTTGACGACGAACTCTTCGATGATCGGCAGCTCGAGCTCCTGCCACTGCGGGTGGGCCGTGCGGCGAATCGCGTTGGTCAGCACCCAGGTATTGCCTGCGGGGTCGACGGCGAAATCGTGGTGGGCCGGCTCGTCGAATGCCCAAATCACTTCGCTGTCGCAGTCCATTCGCACCAGCCCGCAACCCGACGGCGTGAACTGCGGCGTGTCGTACAGCGCCATCAAATCGCCATTGGGAAACAGTTGCGTGCGCCGCACGAGGATGCCGCGATCGGCGACCCATCTCGACACAGGGGCATTCGGGCAGGCCCGACTGAGGGGCATGGTCCACCGATGCAGCTCGTCGCCCCGTTCGTCCAGCAGGATGGCCGACGGGCTATCGGCGGCGGAATAGAGCGTGTAGCCGCCGGCCGACTGCCGCGGATCGTATTTACGAAGCCCACGCGCGTCGGTGCGCGCGACGTTCCACAGCAGCTTGGGATACTCGTCTTCCGTCAGCAGATGCCCCGAGGTCACGGCGCGGGCCGCCAGAAACGCATCGCGCGCCCAGTCGCCGACCGCCCAGTTCAGGTCCGTCGCCACGGCCCCGGCCACGAACGCCAGAAACATGGCACTAAGATAGAACGCGATTTGATACAACCGATTCAACCGCGACGCCCCGTCGGGCCGGGGCGCAGGATTTCCGCCGGTAGTGGATGGCATGTCGCTAGAATCCCCGGATGAGCAAGGCTCTGTCACACCTAACAAAGCCTAGCACCGCCGGCGAGGCGAAGACGCTCCGAACGGAGTGGGCCAAGTAGTGCTGGGAAAACAGGCTCGGCCCGGAAGCGGTGAAATGACATGCACACTCCCTAGCGCCGCGTCCGCAGGTAAAGCAGCGCCAGGCAGCCCAGCGCCATGAGCGCGGCCGACGTAGGTTCGGGCACAATGATACCCTCGAGCCGGAAGGCCATATCACCTGTGCCCGTTCCAGAGATAAAGCTGAACGACTCGGCGGTGAACTGCGCCATCGTACGATCATCATACGGAGCGTCGACCACGTCGCCCAGACCGGTCAGGCTGAACGTGGTGACCCCGGTGCCGCTCATGCCGATCCAGTACGTGGTATCCGCTTCCAGCAGCAGCGGGATGGTAAAGTCCGCATGCACGCGCTCGTTGGTGCCAACGGCGCCGATGAGATCAATGGTAGAAACGGTTTCCGTAAAGTCGCTCAGCTTGGTGCCGGGAATGCCTGAAGCGTCTTCGTAGAGACGTATCGTGACCGATTGCCCAACGGTGGCCACATCTTCCGCCATGTAGATGTCCATACCGGTGAGCGAAACGGCAGTGCCAAACGAGAAGTCCTCGGCGAAGTTCTGGGAGATGCTGCGATTGTCCAAGCCGTCGGAAAGAATCGCAGCGCCCGTGGTGGCAGGACTCTGGTCGAGAAGAATCGCGGCTCGGGCGTCGACCGATAAACCGACCAATGCCATGGTCGCCATGCAGATTGCCACGGCGCGACCGGAATTCGAACGGCCCGCCACACGGCCGCCGCGCTGACGCAAGGCGGATAGTGCAAAGCATGCGTAGGTGCTGATTTGCCTCATGAGCGGGCCCTCCGATGCATAGGTGGCGTAGCAATACCTCAGGCGTACCGGGCATCGTAACTGCGAGAGCGATCGCGTTAAGATTTTTTTTGGAACGAGTGGAATTCCGGCGATGAAGGCAAACGAATGCGAGTCTGAGCCCAGCTTGCATCCCCTTTGCCAGGCTCGATGCGACGCTCGTCGCATCGGGGCACAAAGAGTCCCATACGCTTAACGGTCGATACGGCCGCGGTGCCTCAGCCCTTGAACGTCGAGGGGCCGAAATCCCCAAACGGCTCGTCGCGCTCTCGCACGGCCTGCTTGAAGCCGGCTTCGGCGGCGCGCTGCTGAAACGCATAGCCTTCGGCCGTGTGCCGCGCGATGCCGTCGAACAACGTGCCCAAGGTCTGCGTGGGGAGAAGTCCGGCGGTCGTCTGATTGACCAGCAACTTCATCATGATCAATTGATTCACCGGCACAGTGGCGATGCGGCCTAGCAGGGTCTCGAACCGCTCGTCGAGTTTTGCCAGTGGCGCCGCCTCGACGGCCAGGCCCCACTCAACGGCCTCGCTGCCTGAGAGGCAATCGCCGGTGAACAACAGCCGCTTCGCGCGTTGCGCCCCGATGCGATGCGACCACAGCGCCGTGGTCGGCGTGCCCCATACGCGGGCCGGCGGATAGCCGATCTTGGCCTGGTCCTCGATCACCAACAAATCGGCGCACAGTGCCATGTCGGTCCCCCCGGCCACGCAAAAGCCGTGCACCTTGCAAACCACCGGCTTGTCGCTGAAGAACAGGCTCATGAACCCGCGCACGTTGCGGCTCATCATCGCGTAGTCGACCATCGGATCCCAGGTGCCCGAGGGGTCGTGATTGGCCGCCTGAACTTGCGGATCCAGGGGCGAGCCGGCCGGCCAATCGCCGGTTTGCGCCACTTCCTCCATTTGCCGCTCGGCCGAGGCCACCAGGTCGTAGCCGCCGCAAAATCCTTTTCCCTGGCCCGAGAGCGCGATGACGTGCACCTCCGGGTCGAGGTTCGCCCGCTCGACACACGAGGCCAGCTCGCGCGGCATGGCAAACGTAATGCCGTTGCCACGCTCGGGCCGCGCCAGCGTAATCCGCGCGATCCGCCCCGTCTTCTCGTAGGTCATGGTTGTCGGCGTTTCCAAGTTCTCGTCCTCGACGCAAATTAGCTTGACGGCCTCGCGTCCCGCCGTGCACGACTCGCGATGCATCGGGGCAGCGCGACGCGGGAACCGGCCGCTTCGACCGGTCTGCGCCGAGCGTTCATCCTACCGCTCAGGCGGCGCCAATCCAGGGGCTTTCGTGGCTCGCACGAAACAAGGACGGCACTCCGGCCGCAATGTTGTGACGTGCGGCCCGTGGTGGTACGATCGGCTCGCCGTGTCGGAATCCTGCCTACGCGGACATTTGGCGAAAGGAACCGCAATGGCTGAACCAGCAGTGGACGCCGCCGATTTTTTTCGCGAGGCGCGCAACGATCTGGCAGGCCCGCTCGACGGAATTCGCGTTCTGGAAGTCGCGTCGACCTGGGCCGGACCGCGCTGCGCCTGCCTGCTGGCCGACTTCGGCGCCGACGTCGTCAAGGTCGAGCAGCACGGCTCGCCCGACGTCGCGCATCGCCTGCCACCTTTTCTAGCGCACGCCGATCCTCCCGTCTCGTTCTTCGACGCCGCGGTAAACCGTAACAAGCGCAACATCACGCTCGATTTGAAACAACCCGCGGGGCGCGACGTCTTTCTCGAGCTGGCGCGATCGGCCGATATCGTCGTGCAAAACTACCGGCCGGGGCGGATGGCCGAGCTCGGTTGCGGCTACGAACACGTGCGGGCCGTCAAGGCCGACATCATCTACGTCTCGATCAGCGGCTACGGGCAATACGGCCCCTATGCCAGGCGCGCCGGATACGATCCCTCGGCCCAAGCGATGTCCGGGCTGATGTGGCTCAACACTACCGGCGACAACCCGCCGATGAAGACTCCGATCTATCTTGCTGACGAGCTGGCGGGCCTGCACGCGGCGCTGGCGGCACTCGCGGCCTTGAGGCATCGCGACGCCCACGGCGAAGGGCAGCACATCGACATCTCGCTCGTCGATGCCACGGTCGCATCGTGCACGGGTCAGCCCACGCTGGCCGCCGCCGGCCTGCCGACGCCTCGGCTGGGCAACACCTACCCCTTCGGCGCGCCGGCCAACGTGTATCGCTGTTGCGATGGCTGGATCTACGCCGGCGTCCTGCTCGACACGCATTGGGTGAAGCTCAGCGCATTGATGGGTCGGCCCGAGCTGGGCACGCATCCCGACTATGCCACGATTCCCGCCCGGGTGGCGCGGCGCGAAGAGCTCGACACAATGCTCGCCGACTACTGCCGCGAGCGGGCCCGCGACGATGTCATCGCCGCGATGGTCGACATCGGCCTATCGGTGGAAAAGGTCCTCACGCCGGCCGAAATGGTCGACGACCCACACATTCAAGCCCGCGAGACCATGCAAACCGCCACGCAGCCCTCGGGACGCGAGGTGAGGACCGAAGCGCCGCCGGCCAAGATGTCGCGGACGCCCGTGCGAATTCGACGCCCCGCCCCGCCACACGGCGTCGACACCGACGAAGTTCTCGCCGAAGCCGGCTTCAGCGCCGAGCGCCGCCAAGCACTTCGAGCACGCGGCATCATCTGAACCCAGCCGCAAGTTCGGAGCTTATGTGGATCGCCAACGCGGCACAGCCAATTGTAAACGCTGGGTTCCGTTGTACCAGGCGGTCACTGGGGACCCTACACTTCCGGCAGCTCGAATCCTTCACGGCGCTGGCGAACCAGGTATCCGTTCGCCTCGTCGTCGTTCACGAATTGCTCCTTCACCGGATCCCACTCGAGCGGACGTCCGACGGCCCGCGTGATGTTCGCGAGATGACAGATCGTGACGGAGCGGTGGCCAATCTCCACGTCGGCGACCGGCAGCTCGCGCGAGCGGATGCAGTCGAGCCAATTCTGCAAGTGCCAACGGGCCTGCCACAGGGCCAGGTCATCGCTCCATTTGCGCTCCTCTTCGGCCACGTCGATCTTCTTGTTAAGCTCCGCCGCAATATCGAGCGGGTTGGAAGTGAACTTGTTGCGATTGATCTCGATCTTGCCCTGTTCGCACGTGAACACCGCGCCGCCCATCGGACCTCGTCCATGCTCCGAGACGAAATTTACCGGCACGCCATTGGCATACCGCATCGTCACCTGCCCGTTGGGCCCTTCCGACAGCGGGCGCATCTCGACAGGGCCCGTGCCGTCCATCCCCAGGGCCCACTGAATCTGGTCGACTCCGTGCGCGCCCCAGTTGGTCATCTCGCCGCCTGAGAAGTCACGCCACTGCATCCACCCCATCCAACTCGTGTTGAACGGCCGCCATGCGGACTGGTTGAGCCAAACGTTCCAGTCGAGCCCGTCGGGCACGGGTTGCTCGGGCGGCAGCGGCATGGGCGATGCACTCGGGCCGGTGTAGTTCATCGCGCGGACCTCGCGCACCTTTCCCAGACCGCCGCTGCGCACCAGCTCGCACGCCACGCGGTTCATCTCCATCGACCGCTGCTGCGTGCCCACCTGCAAGATGCGCTCGTATTGCCGCACGGCCCGCACCAGCGCCCGACCTTCGTGTACGTACAGGGTCAGTGGCTTCTCGGCATAGATATCCTTGCCGGCCTGGCAAGCGTGGATGCAGGGTACGACGCGTTGAAATTCACCCGTGGCCACGATTACTGCGTCGACGTCCTGGCGATCGAGCACTTTTCGATAGTCCTGATAGACGGGCCAATCCGCCTGCTGGCTCGCCTTGAACGCCTCGGCCCGCGGCAGATTGCAATCCGACAGCGCCACGATCTCGGCCCCGTCGGGCAATTGTTCGAGCAACAGCTTCCCGCGGCCCCCCACGCCAATCGCCCCCACTCGGATTCGCTCATTCGCCCCCGGCTTGCCTGGCGCCGCCAGCGCGGTTCGCGGAATGAACATCGGCGCACCCATCGCGCCGGTAGCCAGCATCGTCGTCTTCAGAAACCGGCGGCGGGTCGTGCGCCGCGTTTGGACCTGCTCGTTCGTGCGCATAGGAGATGACTTTCTGGTGGTGCTTAAGGCTTGCAGATGGTTGACCGGCCCGCGCCAGACCCGTGTCAGTATAACCCCAGCCCGACGAGCGTTTGAAGACGGCCGCTGCTCGGGGTCAGGCGCCCTCGGTGCTCCTTCGTTCCCCGCCGCTGACTTGAATCGGCCGCCCGCACGGCGGTACGCTGGTAGTCTATTCTCACCCTGGCCGTTTCGGAGGGTCTTGGCCGCGATTCAGTTCAACTAGCCCCCGGCGGCTGATCGAAGCGGCATCGTGGCTGGCCACCGCGAGACCAATTCTTGAATTCCGTTTAACTCAACACGCTGGTTCGAGAGGCATTCTTCATGCAGGACGCGGCCGATGTACGACTTGCCACCCATGCTGATCTGACGACTTGCTCTTCGTTTGATCACACAGCCGGCAACACGGCGATTCAGTATGCCATTGACCAGCAAGCGGTTGTTCTGGCGGAGCAAAACGGCAAGACGATTGGATATCTTCGCCTTGAGTTTCTTTGGTCGCGAGTCCCCTACATCGCGCTCATCGTGGTCAGCGAGGACTACCAGGGGCAAGGGGTCTCCCGGTCGATGCTAGACTTCATCGAAACACAACTGCGAACGAACGGACACAAGTTTCTGCTCAGCTCTTCGGAGGTTGCCGAGGCTTCCGCGCAGGCTTGGCATCGTGCCGTCGGGTTCATGGAGTGCGGCATCATCAGTGGGCTAAATGAAGGTGGAATTGGCGAGGTCTTCTTCCGCAAGGATCTGTAGGCGGTTGGACCGGACTTGGAAGCGCTGCTGAGCGACCATTTCTCCTTGCTGCAGGCCAGCGTGCCTGCGAGCGATCCTCGACGACCGCTCGTGTAGCGTGTGCCTTAGGGGGCCGCGGGCCCCTTCCGAAACGAGCAGCGGGCTGCACTGCGCGCCGCAGAGCAGAACAAACCAGCGTGAAATGGGAAAGACGTGAATCGCGCAAGTTCGAAAAAGACAAGGATCACGGCATTTCATGATCCGTTAAGCTCCCCCAAACGGAACCCTCTTCGAAACAACACGCGCGTGACCGATTTCGAGAACTGGTTTGCGGCTAAGGACTTGACGAGTTCGCGTCTCTTTCGGTCCCGCTCAAACCTAACGGAACAACGGAACCCTTTCGAACTCCGTGTGATCGGGTAAACAGCGATGTGAACCTAGGCTGGTAGCCATGCAGTAGATGACCGTGTCGCCGGCCACGGTCGCCCCTACATGACGAATCTGCCTTCAAGGATCACTCGCGCCAAGTGCTCAATGACGGGAGGAAAACTCCAGGCCCAATGGTTGTGCTTCACTAGGTAGCCGTCACCGGTTTACAAGACTGTAAAGCGACTGAATTCGCTCAAGGCGTCGAGAACGGCGTCTCGGTGCGCCATGCGTATCGAGTCGGGGAGTAGCACGTGGTCTTGTCGGCGCCGTCCAGGTCGAGGTCGAAGATTTCGGTCAACAGGCGGTCGTTGTCGTCATACGTGTAGTCGGTGCGCTCGTCGGGCACGCCGTCGCCGGTGGTATCGACGTCTTTGCGTACCCGGTTGCTGGCCAAGTCGAAGAAGTACTCGGCCGTGTAGTCATCGCTCGGCCCATCGTACGTCTCACTGATTAAGCGGCCGAGGTTGTCGTACACCCAGTCGAACGTCGTGCCGGCGACGCTTTCGGTTTCGCTGCGGCGCTTGCCGTCGGTATCGACCTCGTAGCTGAAATCGGCCAGCACCGTCATGCCGGCGGTATGGGTGAGCGACGTCAGCCGGTTCCAGTCGTCGAAGTCGTAGTCGCTGACCACGCCATTGGAGTGCGTCACCGTGTCGAGATTGCCCACGTCGTCGTAGGCGTAGGTCGTTTCCTCGGCGGCACCGCCGAGCGGAACGTCGTTCCGCTCGACCACGGTCACCGTCTCGAGCCGGCCAAGCTCGTCGTAGCCGTACGTGGTGTCGGTGATGGCGTTGTCGAGATCGGCGCCGGTGGTGCCGACGCTGGTCCAGGTGCGCTTCACCCGGCCCACCGCGTCGTAGGCATAATTGACGATGCCCTCGGGCGACGCGATCTGGATTGGGCGGCCGAACACATCGTACTTATTGCCGGTAATCCGCTCCTCGCCAACCGAGTTTGGGTCGAAGTCCTGCACGACCTGAGTCTGTCGGCCCAAGGCGTCGTGCGTGTAGCTGACGACCTCGTCCGGGTTGTCGAGCGAATCATCGCCGGCGTCGGTGGTGTAGTCGTCGCGTTCGTCGTAGTAGTACCTAGCAACCAGGCGCCCGCCGCCATTGGGGGAATTGTCGTAGCGGTAGGCGGTGACCCGGCCTTCGAAATCGACGGTGTATTCAATTTGCCCCAACCCCACCGAGATCTCCGGCGTGGTCAGTAAAAGCAGGTTGGCCAGCGGCGTGTCGCTATAGTTCATCGTCTCGGTAAACGTCGTGTCGCCCGCGATCACGCCCTCGGGCAATTGGCGAGACGTTTGACGATGCAGCTCGTCAAAGGTGAACAGCGTCGACGTGGTGAGGTCCACGCTCGTGGAGGGCAACGCCTGGTCGAGATCGCGCGACGTGCCGATTTGGTCGACGCCGCTGGAATTCTTCTGCAGGTAGTAGACCCTGTCATCGCTTGCCTGGTAGGCGTTGGTGCGACGTCGAGAGCTTCAGCATGCAGCCGGTCGTTGGCATCTTACACGTAATCTGTCATCTCGTCGGCGACGAAGCTGAGCGGTCGGCGTTGCCGTTGACCATTTCAGCGCACGTTGCGTCACTTTAGCGCGACGCGAAACCCAACGAAGGGGCTCGATTCATCCTTGGGTGTGAGTCGCCGATTCCTCTTCTTTTCCCAGCCTGTAAACCGTACCCACTGGGGCCCAAGTCGAACGATCGCGATTTCGTCGCTTAGTTCGGTCGCCGTCCATTCGCATCCTAAGGAATGGAGAGCATTGGGCAACGACATTTGACGAAGCCGCCCCTCAGCGTCGTTTACAAGTTCCCGGTCCTTCCACTCATCGTATATGTGCTGATCGACGATCGAGGCAGCAACCCATTCGACCTCCGTGGGAAGCCGGACGCCAGTCCTCCACGCGCAATACTCGGTTGCATCGTAGAAGCTCACACACATCACTGCCGATGCGGCACGCTCGCGTGTAGAGGGAGACATTGCCGGGTGGTTCAGGAAAGTTTCCGAAAGTCTCTGCTGTTGTGCTGTTGTCTCGTACCCGGTTGCCTCAACAAACTCTCGAAACTCAGAAAGCGATACGGCATTCCGCGCGATCCGAAATGCCGCCACACGAACTCGCTGCCCATCCTCAAGCTCAACAGTCTTTTCTGGCACATCGACAAATGGTGACGGAGTTTCCTTGCCGTCGCGAGCCTTGTCTTTGTCAAGTCCGATCTTAACTTCTAGAATGCGCGGGAACTGCGATTCGAGTCGCGCGAGATAGTCTGCAAGACACGATTCGCACATCCACTGACATGCGACGACGAGCCTGTCTTCGTGGGGGCGCACAGATAAGGACTTATCCACACAGCCGCAGTATCCTGCCGTCGCGCGAGCCACTAGCCACTGCCCTGTAAAGCGTTCAAGATTCGCCGCGTGCAGGTTTTCGCCTGTGACGCGAATTGTCAGCGGTTCCCAGTCAACCAAGGCCGTTCGAATAACTTTCATGCGACACGAAGCTCTTAGATAGCGAATCCCAGGCCAACGGTTGCAGTGGAAACGAGAGCCCTAGCCGCCAAACCAGTGGCGAGGGCAGTGCTTACAAAGGCCGCGCCTTTCAGTGCCGTCGATGCGGCAATCCGGAACTCAAAGTGCAACTCAACGTGATGGCGGTATTCATCCCGGAAGACCTTGACTCCCTCCTGATTGGGGCGAGAACCTTCTGTAACCCACAGAGGTGGGATCGGTGTATCGTCAAGTTTAGTCAGTCTATAGTATAGCAGTCCTGCCCCCGGGTGCCCTGCCTCCAACCTACCCCGCTCCTCAGGCCATCCCTTTACTAGATACGTGTCCCCGAGTTCATCGGTGAAGACACCTAAGGGATAGCCACCATGCCTATAAGGAATGAGGCCGGCTGAATCGCCACGTCTGTAGGTGGGCCGTAGAGCGGCGTCGTAGAAGAATAGCTGGCCGTAGTAGTCCGCACTCTGCAGGGGCTGGCTGTGTGTGTGACTTGCCGGCTTGAGTTCAAAGTACTCCATCGCACGCGTGTCAACAAAATCGGGCTTTAAGGAGCCTTCGGGGCCCGTCAAGCCAACCACGTTTCGCAAGGTGGCACCGACAAGGCGCGCGTCAACCCCTCTCGTCGCGCTCACATATTCAGTAAACACTTGGTGCGCCAGTATTCCCTTCGGGGCGTCAAACTCGACCGAAAGGCCTAGCGGGTCGATGCCCATTACGGGGTTCGCGTGCGCATACAGGTACTTGTGCAAACTCAGCGGATCTTGAACGTTGCCGGCGTAGGCGTCGAGGGTCAGGAAGCGGCCGGTGAGGGGGTCGAGGTAGCGATTCCGCAGGTAGTGCAGGCCGGTCGGGTCGGTCTTTTCGCCGGAATACAGGAACGAGGTGAAGGCGTTGGCGATTTCCTGCGTCACGCCGGGGCCGGTTTGCATGTTGCCGTAGGCGTCGTAGGCAAAACGCTGTAGCACCGCGGCATCCGCGTCGGCCAAAGCCCGCGTGCTGCCGTGGCCGTCGTAGACGAAGAACAACGGCTCGCCGCCGGCGATGTCCGGCCCTTGCTGGGCGACAACATCGTGGCCCAGGGTGTAGGTCTTGGCGATTTCGGCCGCGTCGAGACGCCCGTCGGCGCCGGCATCGACCCCCTCTTCCAAGACCTGGGCGTAGCCTGTGAGGTTGCGGGGATCGACGTGGTAGACCGTCGTCTCGCCGTTCGTGGAATCGTGCAACGCGACGCGAATGCCGCTGTCGTTGTAGCTGTACGCAAGCGCCTGCTCGACCGCGCCGACGCCGTCGCTGTCAATCGCCAGAGATTCCAGCCGTCCGCGGACGTTGTAGCCGTAGGTCGTTTCGCTCGTCTTCGTGCCGCCGGGGGTTGACTGGGGCTCTCGGATGCCAAAAAGTCAGATGATTTCGCCGTGCTTGTCTAGATAATAGTCGGTTCCCCACCAAAGGACGGCATTGCCTTCTGCAAGCCATTCGTCGATCATCGCAGGATATTCCCGTTGATCTTCCTCAGTGTAATCGTCTGGATTTCTTCTGAAATGCTCAAAATGCCGCGGCATGTGCTCGATTCCTAAAGAGAGCTCAGGCAACGAAAAACGATCGATCGAAATCGGTTGCTCCCTAAACGCGAGTTCGTCGCTCCATGCAGTAATCTGGCTGCCCAACCGATCTTGGAAGTCAGGATCCTCAATCACGAACGGCCCACCTTCACGCACGGCCCTCGCTGGCCACAGGACTCGCCTGAGCCTAGCCTCAACGAACGTGCCGGAAACGTCGAATAGTAGGCAGCACACGTATGGATAGCGAAGTCCGATCATTGTCGGCTGGCCAGAATCATTCTTCCCCGCAACGTAGTCGTACATCGGATGGCTTTGTACGTTGAACATCGTTTCCGCACTATTCCTGCCGTTAATCTACGGATGAAACTAGATCAACTACGCGCATGAGATGCGAAAGGCGACCGGCGCCTCTGATGGGATTTGACCGCATGGTCTGCTCATTCACTGTACTGCTTTCCAATTATCGTGGCGTCCCACGGCAGCAGATGTCCCTCGTCCTTAAGATTCAATCGCATCTGTCGTTCTATCGCCACGCGATCCAACTTGACGTTCGTTTCGATTCTGAACACACTGACGTCCAAAGTCCGGCCTTCCGATCGCGCACGCCTGACATACTCGCTGAAGCGACTCTCCCACGAACCAGTTTCCCCAACCTTTAGCAACTCGCCGGACCCCGTGTCTCGAACGATGTAGACGGTTGAATCAGACCGCCTGAGTCCCGCGCGTCGACCCGCCTGCCGCCACGCGCCGTTTAGGTCAATCGTTGCCATCTCAGCCTTAACTAGACCCTGCGTCGCGAATTTGCTGCGGCCCGCAGCCCTCAGTATCTTAGTCGGAGCAAGGGTAGAAGCCACGTTGCTTGTATACTTTGCGATCTTGCCAGCCAGCGTTGACTTGGTTGCCCTGAAATAGGTCATTGCAACGGTAGCAAACGTAGCCCCGATCGCAGTTTCCCGAACGTGGTCCCATACAAATGAGACGGCGCCGCTGATCACATCCTTAACCGTCTCGGGAAGGTGGTCCCATACCCATTGGGTCGCTTGACCAAAGAAGTCAATGCTGCCTTCGATGCCGAGAGAATCGATGACCGACTGTCCCGCCGAGACGTTAATTTCGCTGATGATGGAACCGATCGAGCCTACGGAGATGGAACCAACGATCGAAAACAATCCACTCGGATCGATGAACTGGACCGGATTGGCATGCGCGTACAGATACTTGTGCAGGCTCAGCGGGTCTTGCCCGTTGCCGGCATACACATCGAGCGTGAGGAAAAACGCCCCCTGGCGCCAGCGGGCGAGGTGGTTGGTCAGGCCGCTGGAGGGGTCGTATTGGCCGTCGCCGCCGAAGAGCCACGTGGTTTGCGCCGCATCGGCCGCCGTGAGGCCCACGCCCAGCAGCGCCTGACCGTAGGCGTCGTAGGCGTAACGCTCCGCGACCTGACCCGTGCCGCCGTCCACTAAGACGCGGGTGCTGCCGCCGCCGTCGGAAAGCAGATGGACGACGCCGGCCGCGGCGGCCTGGCTGAGAACGGCATGGCCGAACGTGTACGTCCGTTCGAGCGCGCCGTCGACGAATTCCTCGATCGCCTTGGCGTGGCCGGTGGCGTTCTGCGGATCGATGTGGTATGCGGTCACGACCGAAGTACCGCCGTCGACGGTCACCGTCTGCTCGACCCGCGCGCCGTCGTCGTTGTACTGGTACTGCGTCACGGTGATTGAGGTACCGTCGTCGATCGTCACTTGAGCCAGGCGGCCTCGCACATTGTATTGGTACGTGGTCGCCTTGACCACATCGCCGCTCTCGGGCACCACGCCCTCGCGCTCGGTCTTCGTTGCCTGCTGCGTACCGTCGTACGTGTAGACCGTGTTGCGGTCGTCGGCGGTGCCGTCCTTGTCGAGCACTTCGTCGAGCAGCCGGTCGTTGCTGTCGTAGCGATACTCGACCGTCTCGTCGGCCGTGAAGCTGAGCGGGTTGGGGTCGGCGTTGCCGTGGTCTTTTTCCAGCAGCACGCGGTTGCTGGCCAGGTCGAACGCGTAGCGGGCGATGAAATCACTCGCGGTACCCTCGGCGTCGTAGCGCTCCTCGGTCAGGCGGCCCAGGGCGTCGTACAGCCAATCGATGGTCGTGACATCGCCGAGATCGTTCGTCTCCACCACGCGGGAGCGCTTGCCGTCGGTGGCGACGGTGTAGTCGAATTCGGCCAGTAGGGTGTCGATGCCGGCCTCGTAGAGGTCGTCGCCGTCGTCGGCGAAGTGGCGCAACAGCACCAGGCGATGGAGCGCGTCGTAGTCATAATCGGCGATGACCCCGCCGGGATGCTCGACCTGATTGAGATTGCCGACGTCGTCGTAGCGGTAGGTCGTTTGCTCGGAAACCGGCGAATCGTTACGCTCGACGACGGTCACCGTCTCCAATCGGCCGAGTTCATCGTACGCGTAGCGCATGTGGCTGACGACGCTCAGCCCCGCGGCGTCGGTGCTGGTCCACGTCCGTGTCTGGCGGCCGACGTTGTCGTAGCCGTAGTTGATGATTCCCTGCGGGCTGGCGATCTGCTCGACTCGGCCGAAGGCGTCGTAATCCTGCGTGGTCGCGGATGCGAAGTTCGAATCGTCGATCTCGATCACCCGGCCCAGGGCGTCGTTGGTGTAGTCGACCGTTTCGGCCGGCGTGCCGTTGCCATTGTCGTATGCGGCCGCGTCGACGAAATACGCCTTGCTCGCCAGCCGGCCCAGCCCATCATACCCATACGCCGTGTGGCGCCCCTCGAAGTCGATCGACAGTTCAAGCTGCCCCAAAGCGTCGTACTGCATGGTCTCGGTGAAGGAGCCGTCGCCGGCAATCACGCCTTCGGGCAACTGGCGAGACGTCTGGCGATGCAACTCGTCGTAGGTGAATTTGGTCACGCGGCCCTTGGGGTCGGTGATCGACTTCTGATTGCCGTAAATGTCGTAGGTGTACGCGTACCGCGGGCGAACAACTTGTTGGTAGGTGGCCGAGGCGGGATCGGCGTCCAAGACGCCCGGCAGCACCACCGCGGCCAGCCGCCCATCCTCGTATTCATAATCGGTCGTGCGGGCCATCGTGTCGTCCACGGCCGCGTTCTCGTCGAGGGTGGCTTGCTTGAGGTTTTCGGTCTCTTGCACGCGGCGGCCCTGCTCGTCGTAGACCGTCTCGCCGCGGACGTAGACGAAGTCGCCTGTGTCGGGATCGACCACCAGCGGGCTGATCACGGCCACCTGGCGGCCCACGTTGTCGTAGACGTAGCGGGTTTCGTTGCCCAGGGCATCTTGGACGCGAATCTGGCGGCCGGCGGCGTCGTGGAAGTAGTGGGTGACGAGCTGGTCGGCGAGCGTGTCCAGATCGTCGTCGAGATCTTGGATCGATTGCTCGAGCCGGCCGACGGCGTCATACACGTTCTTGGAAAGGAGATAGTCGGTGCCGTCGTACTGGCGAGTGTAGTCGACGCGGCCCACGGCGTCGTAGAAAGTTTCGCTGCTGGAGAGTACCGAGCCGACGTTCATCGCAGCGGAACCGGGGAGGCCGATGCCATCGTCACCGACGTGAATCTCGATAGAGTCGAGCCGCTGGGTTTCGACGACGCGGCCCAGCGAGTCGTAGATCGTGTGCGTGCCGGGGGCGGCGAGGAAGGTATCCTCCGGACTGGCATCTTCGTGCGGGTCGATCGTGAACACCGCGCGGCCGTTGTCGTCGTACACGGTGCGGCTGACGATCCACGTTGGCTGGCCGGCCGCGTCTGTGCTCTGGGTGCGGGTTTCGATGAGGTTGCCGCGGGCATCGTAGATGTTCTCCGTCTTGATGCCGTAGCGGTCGATCGTTTCAGCGACCAGCCCGGCCGCATAGACCGTGGTGGTGCTCCACAGCTCGACGCCGTCGACGAGTTGCCGCGTGCCGACGACGCGCCCCTCGTCGTCGCGGTCGGTGTAGGTTTGGACCGTCTTCGTGTTGCCTGCATCGTCGGGATCGACCCATAGGTACGACGAACTGGTGACCTCGTTGAAGTCGTTGTAGGAGAAGTTCTGCCGGAAGCCGTCGGCGTCCTGGACCCATTCCAGCAGCCCGAGGGAGTTGTAGTGACTCGTAGAGATTTCGACCTCGGTACCGTCGACGACTTGCTTGACGACGGTGGGCAGCCCGCGGTCGTACTCGAAGCGGGTGATATTGCCTTCGGCATCCCTGGTTTCGATCAGGTTTCCCTTGCCGTCGTAGAAGTTGAAGGTCGAGTTGCCGAGGGGATCGACGATTTCGCGCGGGTTGCCGAACTCGTCGTAGTCCTTGAAGAGCGTCTCGTTCCCTAAGGCGTCGACGATGCGCTCCAGGTCGCCCGTGGTCTCGTTGTAGTCGGACTGTTGGGCCCAGGTGATTTCGGCGGGCACGTAGTCGATGCGCGTGTTGGGGTCGTCGTAGGTGAACGGCACGCTTTCGCGCGTGCGGTTGCCCTGGGCATCGTACTCGTAGAGGGTGATCAGGTAGGTGAATCGCTCGTCGACCTTGTTGACCAACAGATGCTCGATCTGCCGCAGCGTGTTGCCCTGGCTATCGCGGACCAGTTCGGTGGGATTGCCTTCCGCGTCGCTGATGCTTTCCAGGAAGAGCCCATCGCCCAGGTCGAGGTTGTAGCCGAGTTCGGCCCCCTGGCCAGACGCGTCGATGATGTTTTCCACGCGACCGGTAGCAGGGTCGAACTCGAGCTTGAGGACTGAAACGCCGCGGGGGTCGATGATTTCGGTCAGGTAATGCGGCCGCGTGGGATCTTCGTAGTTGAACTGGGTGATTCCGCCCGCGCGGTTGGTGACCGAGACGAGTTCTCCCTGGGGGTTGTAGCCATAGAGGACCATGCTGCCGTCGGGCCCCTCGACGGCGCGGACCCGGCGGCTGCCGGCCTGGCCGGACTCGTAGTGCAGCGTGATGGCAACGTTACTGTCGCCGGAGTCGTTGATGATCTGGTTGCCGTTGAACGCGACGGAGTTGCCATTGTTGTCGATGATGCGTAGTAGGTCGCCGGTCTGGGAGTCGATCAGCAGGCGCACGCCGGTGCGGGTAGTCAGCAGGTAGTCGTCGCCGAACGCGGCGGGGTTGTACCGGGCGCTTGCGCTGAGCGAGTCGAGCCGGTAGTAGTAGGGGTCGGAGGTGCCGTTGCTCTGGGTCAACTCGCGCGGCAATCCGTCGCGGGTTACCAACGTCAGCGTGCTGGTCGTTGCGAGATCGGCGGGCAGGAAGCGGGCCGTCGCCATGCGAAGCGAGCCATTTGCGATCGCCCCCCAACCGCTCGGTTGCTCGGGCAGGAAGCGGAAGGACTCGGTTGAGCCATCGGGCAGGGTGATCGTCAGCAGCGTGTTATCGACGAAGGGGTCGTTAGGGTTGGCGTTCTCGATCTGGATCCGCGTGTCTGGCAGACTCAACTGCCATCCATAGCCAAACTCGCCCGACTGTGCCGCGCGAAGGGTGTCGTACTGGCGCGTGACCGAAAGCGGGAAACCGGTGAAGTCGATTTCCATGTCGGTGAACGACAGTGCAAAGTTGCCCAGCTTGAGTTGGCTGTCGATGGTGATCGGCCGCTGATCCATACCAAACGTCGGCGACAGATTGTCGTGCGCCTCGACGCGCAGCAAGTAGCTGCCGTTGGGAAGGAGGGTCGGATCGATGACCGCCCCCAACGGTTCGTCGGTGCGCTCACCGGAAAAGGTGCCTAGATCGATGACTTCGGAGGGGAACGAGGAGTCGACGGGGATCAGACTGATCGTATAGGTGATCGCATCTGGAGGATCGCTTGGGTCGAAGATGGTGCCGATCACGTCGACCGGCTCGCTGATGACCTGATCGAGGGTAGGCGAGAAGATACGCACCGCGGGCGGCTCATTCTGCATGTCAGCGAGCCTGACCGAGATCGTGTCGGAACTGCCGGGGTTGTCCGCGGTGTCGATTGCCACCGCCCAGACATCGTAGTCGCCGAACGTGCCGTCGCCGAGGTCGCTGAGCGTGATCGGCACGACGCCCTCTCGGCCGACCGGAAAGACGAGCGCGTCTTCGGGGGCGGTGCCTGGCGGCAGGAGGTGGAGCGTGAGAGAGGAAACGGCCACATCATCGGTCGCCTCGACGAAGAACGTAACGGGAAAGCCTTCGTAAACCAGGTCGGTGCTCGCAGTGACTCCCACAACCGGGTCTGTGTTGTCGGAAGCGGCGACCAAGGTCATGGAATCTGTGTCCGTCTTGCCGAACGGATCGGTCACGGTGACGTCGATGGTGTGACTCGCCTCAGTGAGGGACTCGGCAGCCCAGGAGATCCTCCCCAACTCATTGACGACCATGCCATCTGGCAAGGCTCCGCCTATTGTCACGTCGTAGTCCAGCGGATCGAAATCAGCATCGTTGACATAGAGCCGAAGATCGAGGTTGAAGTCGGTTCCAAGGGGGTGATTGATCGTATCGGGCAACTCGATTGTCGGAGTGTTGTTGGCATCGACGATCTGCAGCAGGTAACGCTGCGTGGTGATGGCGTTGTTGACGTCTTCGGCCGAAACCGTGACCCAGTAGGGCCCGAGTACCGGGTTGGGCCAGTCAAGGGTGCCGTCCGACGTGTTGATCGTCATGCCAAGTGCTGTCGGAGTGACCGAGAAGTCGTACGTGATCGGATCGTTGTCGTCGGCATGAGCTGGGTACTGGTAGGCCTCGCCCGCGACCCCGTAGAAGATCGGCGTCGTCATAAATACCGGCAGATCATTGCCGCTGGCAGCAACGACGTAGAGCGTCGTCGTGATCGTGTCGAACTGCTCGTCGGGAGTTTCGACTCTGATTTCGAGCGGATGTGTGCCCGTGGCTAAGTCATCGGCATTCGGTGTCCAGACGAGTTTTCCGTCGACGAATTGCATCTGATTGCCGACGGCGCCTGGCAAGCCCGCGCCGAAAATGAATTTAAGAGGATCGCCTTCTGGGTCGCTGGCAACGATCTCGAACTCGAAGGGCACGCCTTCTTGCAGTTGCGTGGCGGGAGCGGCTTCCAGACGGGGCGGCAGGTTGCTCGAACGGACGTCCACCGAATAGGCGAGCACTTCTCCCTGACCATTGGTGTCGACGACGCGGACTTTGAATCCCTGGAGCCCGAGCTGTTCGCTGGTCGGCGTCCAGCGCAACAGTCCACTGTCGACGTCGATGTCGGCGCCGTCGGGCGCTGCGTCGAGATACCAAAAGATCGAATCGCCGTCGGGGTCAAATCCCTCGAAGTCGTGCTCGTAGAGCTGGTTGATGACGGCGCCGTAGGGTGGCTGGCCTTCGATCTGCGCCGGGAAATTAGGCACGGGATCCCGCGTGACGTGCAACGTGAAGTTGACTTCCGTCGGAGAGGTACGACCATCGCTGACCAGCACCTTGAAGACATGCGGGGCGCCATAGCTTGTGATATCGTCAGTCGTTGTCGCCCAACGAAGGCGCCCATAGTTGTCGAGCGTCAGACCGGCTGGCGGGGCCGGGTTCGCTGCAAGCGTGTAGGTAAGCGGATCATCGTCCCCGTCCGTTGCGTGAACCTGCTGAATGAAGGTTCGTCCAGCCTGGATGGATTTGTGCACGTCTTCGCCCTGCGGCGACTCGTTAGGCTGACCCGGGTCTTCGACAATGCGGACGATGACTGGGTGGACGGACGACAAAGCAT
This sequence comes from Planctomycetota bacterium, assembly GCA_003389325.1. GTDB lineage: Bacteria > Planctomycetota > Planctomycetia > Pirellulales > PALSA-1355 > LB-PLM-3. The sequence continues at coordinate 6,211 of QQVE01000002.1, read as the reverse complement.
CGGCGGCCGTTTCCTCGGCCACAACGTTGAATTGGTACGTGCCGACGGTGTCGGGAGTCCAGCTGTCGAACCCCCCATTGGTCAAAATGCTTAGCCCGTCAGGAGCACCTTCTAAGCGAAACTGGAATTCATCGCCATTGGGGTCGAACGCGCTGAAGGCATCAAGGGAAGCCGGCATACCGGCAGTGAATTGATAAGCCTTCGGCCACGTCGTTTCGCTGGTAATTTGGGGCGGCGCGTTGTCGAGTACCGGCAGCGAGAAGGTCTGTGTCGTGGACCGCCCACCTGCGGTGGCCCGAAACACTAGTTGGTAGTTACCGCCTGCAGCTGGCGTCCAACTGAACAATCCTGTCGATGGTTCGAAACTTGGTGCCGGCGACAGCTCGGAATCGTCCACAAACTCCAACGAAACCGCATCGCCATTGGGATCATAGGCTGAAAACGTATACAGATAGGTGCGATCCGCTACGGCCGGCCGCTTTGGCGTCGAGGTGACGATTGGCGGCTGGTCAACCGTCGTGTCGAGTACACGAATGGTGAAACTCTCAACAGTATCGATGCCATTCTCTGTCGCCGTAAGGATGACCGGGAATTGACCCACACGATGCGGTGTCCATTCCAGGTTGCCACCGACGATTGACATCCCACGGGATTCCGAGAGAGCATCGAGAGTGAGCGTGGAGGCAGTTGAAGCCACGGGCTGGCTATAGGTCGTATTCAGCGTAGCCGAAAGCGTCGCAGGGCCAGTGATCGTCGGCGGGGCGTCTGATCCGACCGTCAGAACAAACGATTGGTCGTCTACGCCGCCACGTCCATCGGCCACCGTTGCCGTTATGCGGAAGTCTCCCAATTGAATGTCGGCGGAATCCCACGTCAGCAACCCCGTGGACGAGATCGCCATGTTCAACGCGTCGGAAACTGGATCGATGTAGTAAGTCAATACATCGCCGTCCGGGTCATCAGCAACAAGCTGGTAGCTGAATCCGTCTGCTGGTGCCGCGATTGTTGCTGGCTGTGATATGATACGGGGCGCTCGATTTGTCGCGACGACCTCGATGTCGAATACCTGAAAGTCGACGCCTCTGCGACCGTCATCGACGCGGAGCACTACGACGTACTGGCCAATCTGTGACTCACGAGGCGTCCAAACGACGTCTCCGGTCTGTTGCACAATGCTCAGACCCGGCGGGCCCGATGCGACGTGGTACGTCAGGTCGTCGGCATCTTGGTCTGTGGCTCGGGCTCGGTATATGTAGTTTTCGCCCGCAACCGCGACCTCGATTGGATCGGAGATGAATTCAGGATCGACCGTTGGAAGCTCGGAGTCCGCAACCTGGATAGTGAAGCTATGTTCGGCGCTGCCGCCTCGCCCGTCCTCAACGCGGACCGCGACAGGCTGACTGCCGACATCGGCACGCTTGGGAGTCCACGTGATGACGCCAGTATCCGCGTCGATACGCAGCTCATCAGGCGCGTCACCCGGCGGGTCACCCAATAGCAAGAACGTGAGATCATCTTGATCGGCATCCGTGGCGTCAAACGCATAGTGATAGGTAATGCCGGCCGTTGCTTCCGTGGGCGCAATTGACTGGACAACGGGATCTTCATTCGGGTCACCCATCGTGACGGTGAGATCGAATTCCTGAATGTCCTCGCCGCCCTTGCCGTCGGTTGCCCTAATCTTGAAGTGATAAGTACCTGCAGCATCAGGTTTTCCTGCGATTATCCCGGTATTTTGGTCGGGCATCGATGCCCAAGCAGGTTTTTCAACGAGCTCGAAAGTGACAGAGTCATTGTCCGGATCCTTGGCTTCAACGTCGTATCGGTAGTTGTAGTTGATCGTGACGGGAATCGATCCCAGCAATAGATTTGTGTCGTCATTGACGAACTGCAGGTCGAAGCTGTGTGCCCGCCCGTCCCCCGTAAACGTCACGTCGAACTCTGTTTGCACGCCGCCGAAAACGTTTGGCCTGACGGTTGGAAAAATGTCAACGACTGAGTCTGCGGCCTGCAGCCGAATATTCACATCAGGGTTGAGTATCGCGTTGGTGATAGCGTGGACAGTGCCGTCGGCAATCGTTTGGGTGTCGTCAAGATCGATCTGAAAGAAGTACGGATCGCCCTGATCGATGGGGTCGGCCGGATACCCATCCCCCCCATCGATACCGTTCGGTATCGATGCGGTCGACGTGTTGATCGCGCCCGTTAGTGTGGCCAATGCCTCGAGTGTAGACCTGGAAGAATACGCTATGTCGTCGATCAAGTCGGCGGACTTAATCGGAATGGCACCAAGGCCGATCACCATGACGCCCAACCCAGCGTCCAAGCCATTGAGTGCATCAACAGTTTGTTGGAACGAGGCATTTCGACCACCGAAGTCAGTATCCTCCCGGAAGAGAAGGCCCTGTAGTTCTTCGACAGGAACCGCAGTTTGCTCGCCAGTCAGCGGATTAACCGCCCCAGTGATCGTTTCGTTTCCATCCGGCAAGTAGGCCGTGCCGGTGTCCGTTGCGACCAGTACGATCTTTACGGCGCCTTGTCGAAATGCGACGCCGCCGAGACCGCTTGATTGAGGTAGAACGTCGCCGTAGTCGCTGAAATCCGCGTTGCCGTTGCCGTCAAATCCCGCGCCGGTCGCAATTTGATAGAGAGCCTCAAGGTAGGTTGCCGTTCCCTTGCCGCCACCTGGCGTTCCTGTGTTTAGAGCTGAGTTTAGGTCTTGAGCAAAGGATTGTGCGTCGATTGGAGTGATGGGCATCTGCATCGCGAACGGTATGTGCGGGTCGCCAGAGAAGGTGCTGTAGTCTTCGAATCGGCCAACACCGAACCCAAAGTCGACGTCGTCGCCGAATGTCGTTTCAAGCTCGCTTACAATCTCCGGAAACTTCTCAACAAGTCCCGGTCCGATACCGCGAAAGCTGCCCGTATCGTCCAACAGAAGGAATACGTCCACCTTGGGGGCGTAAAACTCGGGCAGCGTGATCGAGACAGTGTCCATGTGCTCGGCGTCTTGTTCCAGATCGATAAAGAACCCATCCGGCTGAACGTCGCCCGCGGCTGGATTGAACTCGTCAGTGAATTCGAACAACTCGCGGGGCTGGCTGGTAATCACCGGTGGACGATTGGCGGGGTCGGGATGCACCGTGATCTGGTAGGTCTGGGTGTCAGTGGCGATGCCGTCGGTGACCGTGAGCGTGACGGGGAACGAGTCGCCAATTTGCTCGACCGTCGGTGTCCAGGTCGCTTGGCCCGTCGAGCCATCGATCTTGAACATCGTCTCGGTGTCTATTGGCTCTGACGGCCGTGTCGGTGCAGCGAACGTCAGCTCGTCACCATCGGCATCGAACGCGTCGGCGGGATAGATGTACGGAATTCCCGCGAATGCATCGACGATGGGCGTCGTCGTGAACAGCGGGGGCCGATTGGGCATGTCGACGATCGTTACGTTGTATGATTGGTCTACCCACAATTCGCCGTCGCTCGCACGAATCGTGACCGGATGCGGTAGTCCAATATCGCCAGTAGGCAGAGGACTCCAAGTGACAATTCCAAGCGGATCGACGTCCATCCCAGGTGGTCCCTCCACCACGGAATATTGAACATGGTCGTTGTCGGGATCAATCGCCTCGGAATCGTAGACATAACCGCTCGGGTTATCGATGAGCACTTCGGTGACGGGTTCGGTCTCGAAAGCCGGCGCCTGGTTGACCGCGCCGAGTACAACTAGTTCGTAACCGAATTGGACGTTGTTCGGATTTGAAAATCGCAGTACGACGCCGTCAATCGTGTCGCCACCGTCGTGCCGCTGGTCAACGCCGACTCCGGAAGCCAACTGGGTCACGTCGTAGAACGGCACGCCCTCTGTCGTGTATCCATCTGGCTCGTGCAACGAAACGAACGGCTTCGAGATGTTTGTCACACCGACGAGAATAGGATCTTGATCCGTTCGCAATCGGAATCGGCTGTTGTTCGTAAGGTTCGCTTCGACATAAAGAACGTCCGTCTCCTCATTGAAGGATGTGCGGTGGTAGGCCACGTCGAAGCCGGTCGATACGTCAGTCAGCCGCGTATAATCGATCGAACCCCAAGTAGACCGTGGCGGGGAGGATAGCGGCGGGGACGCGAATGCCTGGCGGACGGTCTCGTCAGGGCCCACTTCGACCGGAATATATTGCGAATCTGTCGTCAGCACGAACTTGTCGACAGCCGCACCGTCCTCACCCATCCACAGGTTGAGCGTATGAAGGCCTGGTGTCGGCACGCTAACAGTGACCCGCGCACTCGTAGTCGCCTGCTCTTCTTCCCAATGCCATTGGCCGCTCATGTCCACGAGTCCGCCGTCTTCCGACGTCAAGGTGCCGTCCAGGCCGACGTGTACCGTGCCACTGGAATTCGTCCCCTTCATGCGCACCCACACGTAGTACGTGCCGGCATTCGTAAAGTCGATCTCGTAGTCCAATCGCGGTCCACCGGAGATGCCCTCACCTGCATCGTAGGCATCGACGTTGCTATCGGGGGCGGCGCGCATTGCAGTACCGCTACTCGCCGCAGAATCGGGGATCTGCGTCCAGCGATGGTCGGGAGCGGCGCCGCCCCCCATTACGCTGCGGGAGTAGTTCTGCGCTTCAACGGCGATCAGCCCGTCGCTCTCCACCAGCGGCAGCAACTCGCTATGAGCACTCGTGGAGGCCGCTTGGAGGGACGGAATAAACGCGCTGTTTCGAGTCAGCGCAATCTGGTCGACCGCCACTCCGTCCTCACGCATCCACAGGTTGAGTGTATGGATCCCCCGTGTCGCCACCTCGAGCGTGACTCGCGTACCCGAAGTCGCCTGCTCTTCTTCCCAATGCCAGTTGCCGCTTTGGTCGCTGAGCCCTCCGCTGCCCGAAGCCAGCACGCCGTCCAGGCCGACGTGCACCGAGGCATCGCCCGACGCGCCTTTCATCCGCACCCACGCGTAGTAGACTCCGGGAGTCGTGAAATCGATGCGATAGTCCAGGCGTGGTCCATTGGTGGTCTCCGCCGTATTGACCCCTGTATTCGGGCTGGCGACAACGGCGTAACCTCCGCCGGCGCCCTCGATGGATTCTCTCTGCCAGTACGCGTCCGCGGCGCTCGAAACGCCAACCGCATTGCCGGTGAAATACTCGGCCTCCACAACAACGGAGCCGCCGATTTCCCGGTAGGGGGTGTCGCCGGTGTCCAACCGCTCGAGGAAACGCACCTCCTCGTCGATGTAGACCTCCGTCGTCGTGTCGCCGTCGTTGTTGACCAGGCGCGCCACAAGCTTCGCGACGGCACCCGCGGGAACGTGCCGCACGTCGACCACGACAGTCTGGCTTTCCGGAACGAATGTCGCCCCACGTGCCGTGATAGGAGCCTCTTCCTCCGTGAAATTGAAGAAGGAATCGCGGCCAAGCCCGATGGTAGGAACGAGCGGCAGACCGTTGACGTCGACCAGAGCCAATTCGAAGGCATCATTGATCGAGTCAGGGTCAGCGAGGTCGAACGCCAGCTGGCTGAATTGAAAACTGATGGCCTCCGTGTTCTCGGGAATGGTGAACGACATCGGCATGCCTGTGGCCGATTCGTCATTGGTCAGAAAGTTCGTATTCTCGACGAGGCGGACGTCTGCTGAAACCGTTCGCAGATCCGGTATCGTAGTGCCGATTTTGATATGTGAGTCTTTTGTGCGACGCTCGGCGAAGAACACGTCGAGTGGATACGTCCCTCCGTCTACGATCCCGAGGTATGAAGCCACATTGTCCAGATTGACGCCGCCGTCCTGGGGTTCATGGACCCCTCCGATGTCGATTGCCAATTTGTCATTGATGAACACCCAAAGATCGTCGTCCGACTGCACGAGATTGAAGAAATGGTTCTCGCCTGCGTGGTACGTAAATGTGGCGTGAATCTCAGTCGTAAAATAGAAGTTATGCTCTATGCCTGCGGAGTCTTCCTTTAGGGATTCCTGTCCCAGTGCCACCCAACCATCGCTGTCGATTGGGAAGTAGTACTCCACTTCCTCTCCGCCAACCGATTCCTGATGCGTACCGCTGTACTCGTAGAATCCGGACCCAGCTACTAAATAGGACCACGAAAAAGGGATAGTGGCTCAGGCCGCGAGGGTTTGCGGGTAGATCGATGTTTCGATGTCGAACTTGTCTTTGTATCCGAACCATTCGTAGGCCAGGTCAACGAGTTCTTCGAT
>QQVE01000005.1 GCA_003389325.1 Planctomycetota bacterium | reverse complement strand
ATCGAAGAACTCGTTGACCTGGCCTACGAATGGTTCGGATACAAAGACAAGTTCGACATCGAAACATCGATCTACCCGCAAACCCTCGCGGCCTGAGCCACTATCCCTTTTTCGTGGTCCTATTTAGTCCTGTCCCCGGTTCGGCCTAATCATTTAGTCGATTAGAACCCTTGCGCTACCAAATTGCAAAAACAAAAATCACCCCGATGGGAATTGTTTGAACGCCTAACAAGAGGTGGTAGAATCCAGGGAGTCGTTCCTGTGATTCCATCGCACATCGAACAGGGGCAGGGCTATGGGGTGCAAAGCTTCCAGGCGGGGCGGAGCCCCCGCCGCACGCGTTCTCGGGCCGCCGGCCGCCGCCGTGGCATTGCTACTGGCGGGCACATGCTGGTTCGCGGCCGACACGCATGCAGCCGACAATAGCCTCGACGTTACCTGCACGCCCGCGGCGCCGGCCGCCGCGCCACTGCTTTCGGTCGAAGAATTGACCGCCCACATCGACCATGCGCTGGCCGATGCCTGGCAACGCGACGGAACGACCGTTGCGCCGCCCGCGGACGACGCGGAGTTTCTGCGCCGTGCCTCACTCGACATCATCGGCAAGATCCCCTCGGTGAGCGAGGTCGAGCAGTTTCTCGACGACGCGGCGCCCGACAAGCGCCGGCAACTCGTCGAGACCTTGCTGAATCGCGGAGCGTACGCCCAGCACTTCGCCAATACGTGGCGTAACCTGCTGCTGGCCGGCGCGGCCGAAAACGTTCAGTCGCAGATCAACACGCCGCAGTTGGATATGTGGCTGCGGCTGCGGTTCGCCGTCAACATGCCCTACGATCGCCTCGTAAGCGATATTGTCAACGCGCCGATCGAAGCGCCGCAGCAGCCCGCAACGCCGAACATGCGCAGCTTCATTCCCAGCCCGGCGGCGTTCTTTCAGGCCAACGAGCAGAAGCGCGAGATGATCGCCGCCAGTACGGCGCGAATTTTTCTGGGCGTGCAGGTCGGATGTGCTCAATGTCACGACCATCCCTTTTCCGATTGGACGCAGCGCGACTTCTGGTCGCTGGCGGCGTTCTTTGACGATCCGTCCAACGGCATCCCACCCGGGGGCTCGAGCGCCAACGCGGTATCGATTCCCGATAGTGATATCGTCGTCGAGCCCGTGTTCTTGGACGGCACGCAGCCGGATTGGCAGACCGAATCGGCCAAACGCGAGCTGTTGTCGCAGTGGATGACCAGCCGCACGAACCCCTTTTTCGCCCGTGCCGCGGTGAATCGCCTGTGGGATCACTTCCTGGGGCGCGGCTTCGTGCATCCGGTCGATGACCTCGACAAGGCCAACCCTCCATCGCATCCGGAGTTGCTCGATGAGTTGGCCCGGCAGTTCGCCGGACACGGCTTCGACTTGAACTACCTGATTCGCGCCATCACCGCGACGCGCGCCTATCAACTCACGAGCCGTGCCTCGAGCGTGGAGGATAGCGATCTGTCGACGTTTGCGCGGATGCCCGTGCGGCGAATGACCGCCGATCAACTGTTTGCCAGCATCGTGCAGGCCACGGGCTATCGCCAGCAGCGTCGCCGCGCACAACCGGGTGTGCTGCCCGATTTGGCCGACGCCGCGGCAGCGTTCCGGGCCCGCTTCTCCGACTCGACCGTACCTCGGACAGAAGCCGAAACGTCGATCCTGCAAGCGCTCACGTTGATGAACGGCGAACTGGTCAGCACGGCCACGGATCTCGAGGAGAGCGAGACCCTGGCGGCCGTGGCCGATGCGCCGTTTCTTTCCGACGAGGAACGGATCGATTCGTTGTTCATGGCCACGTTGTCCCGCCGTCCGGATGCCGAGGAACGGGCAAGATTCGTCGAGTACGTAGGGCGCGACGATTCGCCAGGCGAACACAAGCAGGCCCTGGCCGACGTGTTTTGGGCGTTGCTCAACAGCGCCGAGTTCGCGCTGAATCACTAGCGGTAGTCGAGGTCAACTCCATTCCATCCCCCAGAGGCAAGTCGCCATGCGTCATCGCAAAAACCGATCGTCGAGCTTGGAGCTTTCTCGGCGCGACCTGCTGCGTCTGTCGACCGCGGGGCTGGTCACTAGCGCCACCCTGCCGTGGCTCGAATCCGCGGCCGACGCGGCCCAGCAGCCGGCGGCGCGCCGCTCGTGCATTCTGCTGTGGATGAACGGCGGCCCCAGCCAGATGGATACCTTCGACCTCAAACCGGGTCACGAGAATGGCGGCAGCTTCCAGGAGATCGCCACCAGCGTGCCGGGCATCAAGATCTCGGAGCATCTGCCCAAGGTGGCCGCGATGGCCGAACATTTGGCCATTATCCGCTCGATGAGCACCAAGGAAGGCGATCACGGCCGGGCAACGCACCTGTTGCGAAACGGCTATCTGCCGCAACCGCCGGTTCGCTATCCGACGCTCGGATCGCTCGTAGCTCACGAGTTGGGCGATCCACTGGCCGAGCTGCCCAACTTCGTCAGCATCGCGCCGTTTCGCAATTTCAATCCGGCGGCCTACGGCCCCGGTTTCCTTGGCTCGCAGTACGCCCCGTTGATTGTCGGACAGGACAACAATGCCGGCGCCGAGGAAGGCGCGCCCGAAGACGATCTGACCGTGGCCGACCTGGCACCGCCCGAAGGCGTCGGCAGCGATACGGTAGGCGAGCGTATCGACATGCTGGCGTGGCTCAACAACCGCTTCGTTTCCGATCACGCCGCGCCGCCGGCCGTCGGCTACCAGACCGCCTACGAGCGCGCGATCAAGCTGATGCGGAGCAAGGCCGCCAAAGTATTCGACCTGGACGAGGAGCCGGCCGAAGTGCGGGAAGCCTACGGACGCAACCGCTTCGGCCAGGGCTGTCTGCTTGCGCGCCGGCTGGTGGAACGCGGCGTTCCGTTTGTAGAAGTAACGCTCGGCGGGGTCAATTCGATCGGGTGGGACACGCATACGGGCAACTTTGAAACGGTCAAGGACCTCAGCGGCACGCTCGACCCGGCGTGGGCCACGCTGATGTCGGAGCTCGATGCCCGCGGCCTGCTCGAGTCGACCACGATTGTGTGGATGGGCGAGTTCGGCCGTACGCCCAAGATCAACCAAAACACGGGCCGCGATCACTACCCGGCCGCCTGGACCACGGTGCTGGGCGGGGGCGGGATTCGCGGCGGACAGGTCGTGGGGCGCACCAGTGCCGACGGAACGACGGTCGAAGATCGCAAGATCAGCGTACCCGACTTGCTGGCCACGGTGTGCACGGCCCTGGGCATTGATCCCATGAAGCAGAACGTCTCCAACGTGGGTCGGCCGATCCGCATCGTGGATACCGACGCCGTGCCGATCGACGAGGTGCTCTTATGAGTGCTCGCGGTCCGGTGGCGGCTACGCTATGGCTCTTGTGCGGATTGTTCCTGCCTCACGCGACGGCCGACGACAACAGAGCGCCGGCGGGGCCTCCGGACGTGCAGGACATCCTGTTTTTGGGCCCCACGCGTCCGGTGTTGCTTCGCCTGCACGTCACGATCGACGGCGAGCCATTTCGCGAGCTCTGGCAACGTCGCTTCGACGAAACCTGCTCGCTCGAAGACCGAGATGCCGACGGAACGCTTTCGCTCGCAGAGGCTCAGTCGGTCGTGCACGAGATGAAAGGCACGCTCTCGGACGACGGCCCGGGCAACCTCTCCGAGTTGATGCCCGAGGGGAGCATCGACCGCGCGGCGCTCTTGGACTACGTCGAGCGAAACTATCCCCCGCTGGTGCTCCATCCCCGCGCCGTCGTGGGCCAGGGTGCGGCGCTGGCCGTCTTTCCACTGCTGGACGTCGATCGCGACAACCGGCTCGATGCCGGCGAATTGGCTGCCGCCAAGGATCGTCTGCTGGCACGCGACTTCGACGACAACCGCGTGCTCACGCCGGGCGAGTTGATTATCGATCCTCAGGCGATTGCCGACGCTTCTGATCCGAACGTGCAGGAGAAGGACCTGGCGGACGATCAGAGTCCCGTGTTGCTTTGGAGCGGACCGGGGGACGCCGCGCGTTGTGCTCGGCGGTTGCTGGCCCAATACGACCGCAACGGCGACGGAAAACTCTCTACTGCGGATCCGCTGGAGATCACGCTGCCCGCGGCGGTCGCCGGCGCATGCGACGCCGATGGCGATGGCGACTTCACCGGCGCCGAGCTCGAACAGCTGGGTGACTGGCGCCCCGACCTGGAGCTGCATTTTGCACTGGGAACTGCCGAGGTGCGTCGCAGCCGCACGCGCCGCACGCCGCGGAATCCCGACGGTTTCCGCGCCCGGAAGAAACTCTTGGGGGGCTACGAACTGGATTTGGGCGAGGCGAACATCGACTTCGATCGCAACAACCGGGATCCGCAGTCCGATCTGGTGGAGTTTCGCAACTACGATCGCGACAACAACGAGTATCTCGACAAGCAGGAGGCGTCCGGCCAAGGTATCGGCGCCGCCGCCTTCAAGGCGGTGGACGTCGACGGCGACGACAAGGTTTTTCGCGGCGAGCTGACGACCTACATGACGCGGCAAAACGAAGCCGCGGCCACGCGGCTGTGCCTGATCGTTAAGGACAAAGGCCAGGACATGTTCGACCTGCTGGAGATCGAAACCGATGGCCTGCTTTCGCAGCGCGAGCTGACCGTGGCCCGCACGCTGCTCGACACGCACGACCTCGACGCCGACGGCGTGCTGACGCTGCGCGAAGTGCCGCAACTGCTCGAAGTCGAGCTCGTCCGCGGCGTCGAAGAAAGCGCGGGCCCGGCCATGAGCTATCGGTTTTCGGTCGACAACAGCCAAGCCCAGTCGAGCGGCCCGCTGTGGTACCGCAAGATGGACCGCAACAACGACGGCGACCTCAGCCCCTTTGAGTTCGTCGGCCCGCGGAGCACGTTCGACCGAATTGACGCTGACGGCGACGGGTTGGTAGACCGCAGCGAGGCCGAGGCGGCCGACAGTCTGAGGGCCGACTAGTTCTCACCCATGCGTCTGATCGACCCGGGCAACGCCGCAGCCTATTTACGCGAGACTTCGCGCGTGCGGCAAGATGAGACGCTGTTGGTTCGCGAGCTCACCGGCGGCGTGTCGAACATGGTGCTGCTGGTCGAGCGGCCCGGGAGCCGTGAACCCAGCTTCGTGCTGAAGCAGGCCCGCGCCCAACTGCGCACGCAACAGGCTTGGTATTCGTCGGTGGAGCGCAATTGGCGCGAGTGCGATGTGCTGAAGACGTGCGCTCGGCTGCTGGCAAGATCATCGTCGGATTGTCGCTCGCGGCCAACGGCGCGCACGCCCGAGATCGTGTTCCAGGACCGCGACAACTATCTCTTCGCCATGACGGCCGCCCCGCAGCCCAACGCGGTGTGGAAGCATACTCTGCTGGCTGGCGAAGCCGATCCGCAGATTGCAGCCGCCTGCGGGCACCTGCTGGGCACGCTACACGCCGAGAGCTGGGACGACGCGTCGCTCGCCCGCCGGCTGGGAGATCGCACGCTGTTCGAGGAGTTGCGCGTCGACCCTTACTATCGCACGCTGGCTGCGACGCGCCCCGAGGCAGCCGCGAGTGTCGAGCGGTTGATCGCCTCGCTCGAACCGCACGCAATGGTGCACGCCGACTTCAGCCCGAAGAACCTGTTGATCTCCCCCGCCGGGTTGCTAATGGTCGACTTCGAGACCGGCCACTTCGGCGACCCGGCATTCGACCTGGGGTTCTTTCTCAGCCACTTGATGCTCAAGGCATGCTTGAAAGCTCCGCACTATCGGCCGTACCTAGCACTGACCGACGCGTTTCGGCGACAGTACAACGAAGTGCTGGCGCCGTACGTCAAGCCGGACGAGCTTGCAGCGCTTTGGAAGCGCGGCGTTCAGCATTTCGCCGGTTGCGCGTGGGCTCGCCTGGATGGCAAGAGCCCAGTGGAATACTTGACGGATGAGGGCCGCCGCGCGACCGTGAGCACGCTGTGTGCCGAGATCTTTCACGACCGGCCAACCACGTGGGACGAAGTGGTCGGGCTTGCCGAGCGACGTTTTAGCGCTCTTAATGGATGACCGCTTTCGCCTACGACATTCTCCCAGTTTTTTCCGCGCGAGTCGGCATCTTGTACAAGTACGTCATCTCTGACATCAAAGCTCGCGAAGTCCTCGACAGCCGCGGCAATCCAACGGTCGAGGCCGAAGTGCGTACTGCGGGCGGGGCTCTTGGGCGAGCGATCGTGCCGTCCGGGGCGAGCACTGGCCGCTGGGAGGCCTGCGAGCTGCGGGACGCGAACGCAACCCGCTACGATGGCCGCGGCGTGCAGCAGGCGGTGACCAACGTTCGCGAGACGATCGCTCCTGCGCTTGCAGGCTGCGATCCGGCCGACCAACGAGCCATCGATGCTCGCCTGCTGGAATTGGACCCGACGCCGAACAAGCACCAACTCGGTGGCAACGCTCTGTTGGCCGTATCGTTGGCCTGTGCCCACGCGGCGGCCGATGCCCGCGGCGTCGCCCTGTACCAGCACTTGGCCGAGCTGCTCAGGCAGGTCGATCCCTCGGCCCCGCCGCCACGGATGCCGCTGCCGATGGTCAACATGATCTCCGGTGGCCTGCACGCGGGCGGGAACCTCGATTTCCAGGATTTTCTGATCACGCCGGTCGGCGCCGAGCGCATTGCCGACGCACTGGAATGGATCGTGCGCGTCTATCGTCGGCTGGGAATGCTGCTCGCCGAAGCGGGCTACGAGGGGCGTCTGGTCGGTGACGAAGGAGGCTACGGTCCGCGGCTGCCAAGCAACTTCGAGGCCGCCGAGTTTGTCACCCGCGCGATCGAAGCGGCGGGCCTACGGCCGGGCGACGACGTGACCATCGCGCTCGACGTTGCCGCCACGCACTTCTTCGACGGGCAAAGCTATCGGCTGAGTGCCGAAGGCAGGCGTCGGCTCACCCGCGAGGAGATGATCGACGCCGTCGAAGGGCTGATCGATCGGTTCCCCATCGAAAGCGTGGAGGATGGACTGGCAGAAGACGATTGGCCGGGATGGCAGCGGCTCAGCCAGCGACTCGGAGACCGCGTCCGGCTGGTGGGCGACGACCTCTTCACGACCAACGTCGAGCGGCTGCGGCAAGGCATCGAGCAGGGAGCGGCCAACAGCATCCTGATCAAGTTCAATCAGATCGGCACCCTGAGCGAAACGTTCGAAACCATCCGAGTCGCCCGCGCGGCCGGCTACGGCTACGTCGTTTCGGCCCGCAGCGGCGAGACCGAGGATTCGACGATCGCCGACCTGGCCGTGGCTAGCGCGGCCGAGCGCATCAAGATCGGCTCGATCGTCCGCGGCGAGCGGCTGGCCAAGTACAACCAACTGCTGCGTATCGCCGAAAAGCTCTAGTCCCGCATGGGGGCGTCCGCGGCGCTCGTTGGACGCTCTGCCAACAGCATGCTGGCAGCGTGCATTCCGTGCAGGCATCGCCGCGGCGGGTCGCGACAAACCGCCGTTCTCGCCGCACCGTGCATCTGCTAAGGTGCTATCGGCGGCAAGGATCCGCTGCCTTGGGAATGCATGCGTCCTGACTCGGATGGAACCGCACCGTGCTGCGAGTCGCGATCGTCCACGATTGGTTCGTCACCTACGCCGGATCGGAGCGCGTGGTCGAGCAAATGCTCGCCGTCTTCCCGCAGGCCGATGTCTTCAGCCTGATCGACTTTCTTCCCCGCCACCAGCGCCAGTTTCTGGCGGGCAAGTCCGTGACCACGAGCTTTCTGCAACGCTGCCCGTTCGCACGGCGGCACTACGCGGCCTATCTGCCGCTGATGCCCCTGGCCATCGAACAGCTCGACCTGTCGGGCTACGAGATGGTGATCTCCAGCAGTCACTGCGTGGCCAAGGGCGTGCTCACCGGGCCCGATCAACTGCATATCAGCTATGTCCACACCCCGATGCGCTATGCCTGGGACCAGCAACACGAGTACCTGGCCCACTCGGGACTGACGCGAGGGCTCAGGAGTTGCTACGCCCGCTGGATGCTGCACAAGCTGCGGCTGTGGGACGTGCGCAGCTCGCACGGGGTCGATTCGTTCGTGGCCAACTCGGGGTTTATCGCCCGGCGGATCGAAAAGACCTACCGCCGCGAGGCCCGGGTGATCCATCCGCCGGTCGATACCGAGGCTTTCACCGCGGAGGAACCTCGCGAGAACTTCTACGTCACGGCATCGCGGCTCGTACCCTACAAGCGCGTGGATTTGCTCGTCGAGGCGTTCGCATCGATGCCGGATCGCAGGCTCATCGTTGTTGGCGACGGCAGCGAGCGCAAGGCACTGGCCGCCAAAGCGCCGGCAAACGTGACGCTGGTGGGCCACCAGGAGTTCGACGCCTTGCGATCCTACTTGCAACGAGCACGCGGTTTCGTCTACGCCGCCCAGGAGGACTTTGGCATCGTGCTGGCCGAGGCGCAGGCCGCCGGATGCCCGGTGATTGCCTACGGGCATGGTGGAGCAGCCGAGATCGTACGCGGCACGCAGTATCCGCAACCTACCGGAGTCCTGTTCGACCAGCAGACGCCCGAGGCGGTGGTTGCCGCGATTGAAAACTTCGAGCGACAGAGCCTGGTCACGGATGCCGCGACTTGCCGCGCCGCCGCGGAGCGTTTTAGCGCCGAGCGATTCCGCCGCGAATTCCATGAACACGCGATGCTCGAGTGGCAATCGTTCACTGGCGCCCGTCAGCGTCGGACCGATCCGACCGGCGAAACCATTCCCGGCACGTTCGGCCCTCGGCGCGTGGCTTGAGCTTCGGTCACAGACGCCACTCCAACAGCGTGCTAGACGGCCGCCGGTAGCAGTTCGGGGACGTAGAAGCGGATGGTCTCCATCAAACCGTCGTCGAGCGACCAGCGGGCTTGAAAGCCGGTCAGCTTCTGCAGCTTCTCGATCGACGGCGCGCGGCGGCGGACGCTGCCGGCCGGCGAAGGATGCTTGACAATATCCTCGGGGTCCCTGCCTAACAGCGTCATCAAGCGGCGAGCCAACTCGAGGATGGTCCACTCGTCCTGCCCCCCGACGTTGACGACCTCGCCCACGGTGGCCGGACTCTGGCCGACGCGCAGCGTGGCCTCGACGGCATCGTCGACGTAGAGAAACGCCCGGGTGTCGGCGTGGCCGTACAGTTCAGCAACCCCGTGCTTCATGCGATTGAGAAAATCGGGGACGACGTGTTTGTCGCCCATGCGGGGGCCGTACACGTTGTGGTAGCGGACGATCGAAAACGCCGTATCGAATTGGCGGCAAGCGTTGACCGTCAGGATTTCGCCGTGGATTTTGGCCGCGGCGTACGACCAGCGCTCGTTGAACACGTCGTCCACGCACAGCGGAACCGACTCGTCGGTGGGCACTTCCCAGTCGAAGCGGCTTACGGTCGACGCGTACGATTCCGGCGTGCCGGCGAAAACGAACCGCTGAAGCCGGCCGGAGCGAACGTACTTGTCGATCAGATAGAAGGTCGGCAGCGTGCCGCAGCGGAGCACCTCGTAGGGTCGCTCGTAGAAGTTTTGCGTCCCGTTGAGCGCCGCCTCATGATAGATCACGTCCACGTCGTCGGGCAGCGCAGCCACGGCCGCCGGATCGGCCAGGTCGATATCGTAGGCTTCGACGTTGGGCTTGTCGCACAACTGGCCGTAAAGCTCATCCTGCTCGCCGCGAATGAAGTTGTCGACCAATACCAACCGGGCATCGGGTTGTTCGCTCAACCGCCGCGCCAGATGATAGCCGATGAACCCTGCCGCGCCGGTAACGAGAATACGCGTCATTGCAACCACACCTCATGCCGCCGAGAGTTGCATGCCGACGGTCGTTTGCGAGCGGATGGATTCCTCGTCGAAGGCGACGCGGCCCTGCCCGCAGATATTCCAGATGTCCACGACCTTCACTCCATAGAGCCGGGCAGCATCGACGATCTTCTGGCTTTGCTCGCGGTAGCACGAATGGTTCGTGGCGATAAAGACCAGGTCGACGTCGCAAAGCGCCGTCTCGAACTCGGGCGTGAACTCCAAGGTCGGAAGCGGCTCCACGGCATCGGCCTTGATGTACGGATCGCTGACCACGATGCGCGCGGGCGTTTCGCGCTGCAGATATCGCAGCAGCTTGGGCGCCAGCGAATCGCGGGTGTCGTCGGCGTCACCCTTGAACGTGTAGCCGAGCACGGCCACGCGGCGGCCCTTCAAACTGCCGTAGCGCTTGCGGGCGAAATCGACCAGGAACTTGGGGAGCGACTCGTTGACGCGCCACATTTCGGTCAGGAAGTTGCCGCTCCAATAGGACTCGGCCAGCATGCCGAAATCCTTGCGGAGGCAAGTGCCGGCGGTAAAGCCCGGGCGGCCGTGCACCTTGCGCGGGTACTCGTGGTTGGCCAGCTCGATCACCTCGTGCGGCTCGACTCCCAGGTCGAGCGCGATCATCGACAGGGCATTGATCACGCCGAAGTAGGCGTAGCGCGAGACGTTGCAGAATAACTTCACCAACTCGGCCGTGCCCGGCGTGCAATGCAGCGTCTCCACGCCCAGCTTGCGAAACAGTCGTTCGGCCGACTGCGCGCTGCGGGCGTCCTGGGCGCCGATCACCTGCGGCAGCCGTGCGAGCTCCTCCCGGGCTTTGCCTTCCACAATGCGTTCGGGGCAGCAGGCCAGCATCACTTCCTGCCCCACCTTGAGGCCCGTGTTGGCTTCGATCTGCGCGGCGACGTAGGCCGTGGTGCGCGGGGCGGTCGTGCTGCGCATGATGACGGTTTGGCCCGGAGACAGGAACTCGCACAGCGACGAAATAACCTTCGTCACGTACGAAAGATCGGTCTCAATGTGCGCCAGGACGGGCGTGCCGACGGTGACGATGAAGTAATCGCAGTCCGCCGCGTCGCGAATGTCGCCGGTGATGGTCAGCTTGCCGGAAGCGGCCAGCTCGTCATAGCCGGGCTCCTCAAAGGGCATGCGGCGCTCGACGTTAATCGCGTGCCGCACGTTCTCGTTCAGGTCGACTCCCAGAACGTCCACGCCACAGTCGATCAGCGACAGCGCAAGTGGCAGGCCGACACGGCCGGTGCCAATGACGGCGACCTTCATTGGTAAGATTCCTTTCTCGATTTATGCGGCCCGATCCATCGGGCCGTGCGCCACGAAGTGTGATTGAGATTCGGCCGAGAGTTCGTCGGCCACAGCCGGCCTGCCCGCGCTCAGACGGTCCAGCAGCTCCATCCATTGCTCGCGGCAGCGTTCCAACGCGTACCGCTCAATCCGCTCGCGTCCACGGTCAATCAATTCGCGCCTTAGCAAGGCAGACTCGTCCGAGGCGAGCAAGCGCTGAATGCTGTCGGCGATCGAGTTCACGTCGTAGGAGTTGCAGTACATGGCCGCATCGCCGAGCACCCAGCGGTGTTCGGGAATGTCCGAAGCGATGACGGGCAGGTCACACTGCATCGCTTCGAGCGGCGGAAAGCCGAACCCCTCGGCGTGCGACGGGTAAACCAAGGCCTCGGCCTGCGAATACAGGACGCGCAGCTCTTCGGCCGTGACCGATTCCAGGTGAATGATGTCCCCGTGGGCCACGAGCTCGCGCATGGAGCGCAAAATCGGCTCGAATTTCCAGCCCGGCGAGCCGACGATCAGCAGCTTCAGGTTCGGAAAGGTGCGGGCGACCGGCTTGCGAAAGCGAACCATGTTGAAAGCCTGGATCAGTCCGGCAAAGTTCTTGCGCGGTTCGAGCGTCGAGACTCCCATGATGTATCGCGGCGAGCGCCTTCGGGCTCGCCGCTGCGAGCCGCCTCCTGTCGCCGAACTGCGGCGCGAACGGATGATCGAATTGACCATCGCTTCGTTGGCCTCCGGCCGGAAGGCGTCGGAGAGCATGTAGGGAATCGTCGTGCTGCGATCGCGCAGCTCCGGGTACACGTCGACCAGATTCTCGCGAGTGGGCTCCGAGTTGCAGACGAAGTAGCTGCCGATGCTCTGGGCGATCGAGTGGTGGTGCCAGCGAATGTCGCGCAAGTGCGGCGTCGTGTCCGCCTGCATGACCGGAATCATGTCGTGATAGCGAACAAGTTGCTGCGTGCCCGGAGTAATCCGCATGGGGCGGGCCGTCTGCACGATGAAAAAATCGTAGCCGTTCGTATCGAGCCGGATCGGCGAGCGATTGAGAACGACGCGGCGGTGCATCGCCTCGCTCGAGATATTCATGAAACGGAAGCGACCGCCCTGCAACAGCGACATATCGTCGGGCGACAGGCTTTGAGCGAACACCGACCGCCAGAGGGTCTGACGAAAAGCCGTAGCGTCGGTTTCCTCGGTGGCGGCACGCGTGTTCGTGCGCGCAGCCAGCTCGGCCGACAGGCGGCGCGCCACGCGGCGCGGCAACGATCCACCAGCCGAAGGAGGCTCGTTCATTGCCCACAGGAAACAGGCCTGATTGGCCAATCGCTCGGCGCGCGAGGCGCTCGGCCCACAGAACTTGTGACGGCGAAATCGCACCGCCGCCGGGTAAAGCAGACCGGTGACCTCGAGCTCGGGACAGAGCGAGAGCGTCTTGTAGAGCAGCCGCGTGTCCTGCGGAATGCCCGAGTAGCCTCGTAAGGCCAAGGTGAGGTCCAACAACACGCGTGTTTTTCGCTGCGTCATGTCGCTCTTCCGCCGCGGGTCAGCGGATCAAGTGCCGAAGCGGGCAGGCTTTCGAAACGAGCCGAAAGTGTCGCGCTCGGGTCGAGTCGGGTAGGTGGGAGCTTTTTGTCGGCCGGAAAAACTAACATACGCTTCGATTTCTACAAAGGTCAGTCAAGGCGCGCGCCATGGGTAGCCATCACGCGATCTTCCTCGTATCGCGCTGTTCGGCCGCAACTCGCTTGGCGTCGCCGCCACGCTCCGGCGCCTCCTCGCGCAGGCGGGTCAGCAATTGCAGCCACTCGTCGCTGCACCGCTCGCGGCTGAACCGGGCGACACGCTCACGGCCGCGGGCCAACAGACCCCGCCGCAGAGCGCTCGATTCGTCTGATAGCACGAGCCGCTTGATCGCCGCGGCGATCGTCGACACATCGTGGGGGTGGCAATACAACGCTGCATCGTCGAGCACCCAGCGATGTGCCGCCAGGTCCGAGGCGATGACCGGCACACCACACGCGAGGGCCTCGAGCGGCGGGAACCCAAAGCCCTCGGCCGTCGACGGAAACACCAGCGCCTCAGTATGCGTGTACAGCACACGCAGTTCCTCGGGCGAAACGTCCTCCAAGTGAATCACGTGCCCGCGCTCGACGAGACTCCGCACGGCCGCCATGATCGGTTGATAGCTCCAGCCGGGGCTGCCGACGATCACGAGCTTCAGCCGCCTGTCGCCCGAAGTCTCCTTCAGTTGGGTGAACGCGCGAATCAGGTTCAGGAAGTTCTTGCGCGGCTCCAAGGTGGAGACGCTCATGATATACCGCCAGCCCGCGGCCGGCTTGGGTCCCGCGCCGCTGGCCGGTGAGCGACGTTGCGTAATGATGGAACGCAACGCCGCCGTGTTCCGCTCCGACCGATACACCTCCGAAAGAGCATAGGGAATCGTTGCGCTCCGCTCCGCCAGCTCCGGATGCACGCGCACCAACTGATCGCGCGTCGGTTCCGAGTTGCACACGAAATGGCCGGCACGGTTCTCGCGAATGGCGCGGTCGTGCCAGCGAATCACGAGCGGATTGGCCATCGTGTCGGGCTCGAGAATCGGGATCATGTCGTGGTAGCGCACGATCTGCTGAGTGCCGGGGCTCGTGCGAAAGCTGCGAGGGCCCTGCACGATCAGAAAGTCGTAGCCACGCGTATCCAGCGGCAGAGGCCGGCGATTGGAAAATGTGCGGGCAAACACCATTCCGTCCGAAAAGTTGGAGAGCACGAACTTGCCGCGCTGGATCAGCGGCACGTCCTTCGGCGAGAGCGTTTGCGAAAACAGCAGCCGCCAGAGCGTCGGCCAGAATTTTTCGGTATCCAACTCGTCCATGCGCGGGCCGGGGGCCGCCAGCGTACTCCCCACGACGCGAAGCTGCTCCAGCCACCGCGCCATCCCGAACGTCGGCCAGTCGATCCTGGGCTCGGCCAGCTTCCACAAGAACTCGGCCTGATTGGCGGCCCGCGCCGACCGCGGAGCATTCGCCCGCGCAAAGCGGTGCCAGCGGGCGAACTTCTGGGGTCGATAGACGAGGCCCGTCACATCGATCTCGGGACACAGGGCCAACGTCTTGTAGAGCAGCCGCACGTCCTGCGCGATGCCGCAGTAGCCACGCCCCGCCATGGAGAGGTCCAAGAGGACACGCAATCGCGAACGCGCCATGTTTCACAATCCCTTGCAGGCCGGGCGCGCTTCCAGACGCCCCCTTCGCGGACCGAGAGCCGCAGATCTCTTGGATCGCACCCGCCCTCGGCTTACGCAAACGTAGCACCCTGGCCACGGTCGCAGAAACCCCAATCTGCAAAGTGCCATTTCGCGGCGGTGCTAGCAGCGATGCGCCGGCCACCGGGGGACGCGTCGAGAGACGAAGAGGCACGCACCACTTCAGCGCGAAAAGCGGCTTGCCGGGCAGATCCGGGCGGCCCCGCAGGTCACGCGGCCCGCAGTTCCCGATTGCGCCGTCGCGCTACTTCGTACAGCGCGTAGTCGTGGTGGTTTTGCGCGAGCAACTCTTCCCGCAGGTCGGAATCGGGATCGAGCGGGCGCACGTGCTTGTTGGAAACGTTCGCGCGCTTGGGCGGAGCACTGGGAAAGAATTCTGCCAGGGCTCGGTCTGCGGCGTCGGCAGGATACACGTCGCCGCCGCACTGGGCCAGATTGCGCAACGCCGCCTCGGACGTTGCCTCGGGAGCGAGGTACGAACACTGCACGTTCGCCACGAAAAAACCACGGCGGAACGAATTGGCAAAGCTCTCCGGATCGAGTCCGCGTTTTAAGAACGGTCCCGGGTCGTCCGAATGCACATTATCGCGGCCCGAAACGACGTCCACCGCGTAGTTGTACGAGGAAATCAGGAACTCGAGCGGTTCGCGGACGAAGGTAACAACGCGATCAAAAGGCCCGACGCAATCCATGAACTGATGTAGTTTCCAGTGCCCCGAGACGATGCCGCTGCCAGCCGTTTCGGGGTCCAACCGGAGGCCCGCGGCTACGCTTTCTTCTGAGCCGACGGCTCCGGCTAGCATGTTCGTGTTGACGTATCCCCATCCGTTCTGCGTCGCCGCGAGGAAAAAGCTCGTGCCGGCCGTCTTGGGGATGTGAACGTGCCATAGGCGGCGGGCATGAGGAAACGCCCGGGCAACGAATCTGGGCATCTGCAGGGTCGCTTCCCGGCTAGTCAATAGCGCGATTGCCAACTGCCTCGCGTCCTGGCACGTTTCGACCTGATGCCGGACGATGGCCCGGCTCTCCGGCGGACGCTGCAGAATCGCGCGATAGGCCAAGTCGACGTCTTCAGCCGTGGGCTTGGCAGCGCAGCCGTTCGTCGTAGCGTGCTGGCCCGACCGCACGAGGTCGAGGTAGTAGAACGGCACCTGCAACGGCGACCGCGCCCTGCGCCGTAGCGATGCGAAGAGCTCGCCGTCCGCGTCGGGAGCGAACAACCGGCAGACCGATTCCAGCTCCGAATCGAGGCCGCGACCGCTATCCACCAGGTTTCTTTTCATCGCCCTTCCGTCGAGACCGCACGCGAAGAATGGCGCTGCGATAGATGGGCCTGCACTTACGAATCAGGATTGGGAGACGTGCCCTATAGTCGATTCCGGCGATCGACAAAACCCTGATTCGCCGAGTTCACGCCGCGCGGAGCCGGCCTTGGTACGCTTCGATTGCTTTGGCCGGATCGCCGATCTCGACCAAGCGTCCCGACTCGAGGAATGCCACGCGGTCGCTGATCTTGGCCACCGTGCCCACGTCGTGGCTGACGAAGACCATCGTGGTCCCGCGGCTGCGGAACTGCTTCATCCGCTCGAGGCACTTCTGCCGGAAGCGCGCATCGCCGACTGCTAACACCTCGTCGACCAGCAGGATATCGGGATCGAGGTGCACCGCGACCGAAAAACCCAACCGCACGATCATGCCGGAAGAATACGTCCGCAGCGGAGCGTCGATAAAGTCCTCGAGTTCCGAGAAAGCGATGATTTCGGCAGTCCGCTCGCGCACCTCGCGTCGGGTCAGGCCCAGCATGACGCCGTTGAGCATGATGTTTTCGCGGCCCGTGAGCTGCTGGTTGAAGCCGGCCCCCAACTCCAGCAGCGGCGAGATGCGGCCGTGCGTTTCCAGCGTTCCGGCCGACGGTTTCAGCACGCCGGCAATCATGCCCAGCGTCGTGCTCTTGCCGGCACCGTTGCGTCCGATCAGGCTCAAACACTCGCCGCGATGCACGTCGAACGATATGTCGACCAGCGCATCGAACGGCTTCCGCTGCCGGATCGCCTTGATCTGGCTTGGCAGATGCAGCAGGAGATGCTTCAGCCCGTCGCCAACGGGCGTCCCCAGGTAGTAGCGTTTCGAGACGCCTTGCAGGCGGATCGCCACTTCTCTAGACAATTTCGGCAAACCTCCACACCTTGGCGCGGTAGATCCCGGCACCAACGGCCGCCAGCACGATGGCCCAGCCGGCAGCCGCGGCCAGATGCAGCAGCTCGACGCCGCCGCCGTAAAAAACGCCGTGCCAGCAAAGGATCAAATTGGCAAACGGGTTGGCGTACAGCACCCAGTGATAGGAAGGCGGCAGCATGTCGGGCTGGTACACGATGGGGGTCAGATAGAACAGCATCTGCACGACTAGCGACGTCAGCCGTTCCAAGTCCCGAAAAAACAAGTTGCAGGTGGCGATGGCCAGGCCGACGCCGACCAGCATCACCGCCTGCACCGCAATCAGGGCCGGCACTAGCCACAGCCAAGACCACTGCGGGGTTCTCTCGTAGTACCACACGAAGCCCAGTACGACCGGCAGCGAGCAGACGAAGTGGATCGAGTCGTTGAACACGCTGGAGAGCACCAGCATCGAGCGGTGGAAGCGCACCTTCTTGATCAGACCCGCGTTCCCCAGGAAATACCCGGTGGCCCCGGTGCACGTGTTGGCGATCCACTGCCACGGGAACAGTCCCGCGATCAGGTACAGGGTGTAATCGGGAACCCGCATGAACATGCGGAAGAACACAGAGAAGATCATCGCCAGCATGAGCGGATGGAGCACGCTCCAGGCGTACCCCATGAAGGTGCTCTTGTAACGGACCTTGAACTCCTTGGACAGCAAGACCAGGAGCAGGTCGCGATAGTAGATCACCGTCCGGCTCGAAAGCCGGCGTTGTGCGAGGGCCGGGGTCGTCAATTCTGCAATCCTTTGCCATGAGCCGCGGCCGTACACCGCCTTCGGCGTGCAGGGCTATACACGCTGGAGGCGCGCCGAGTCAACAGATCCCTGACCGCTAGCGTGGATAACTTCATCGGACGCTTGCAGCGAACGAAGGTGATCTGGACCGGCTGGGGCAACGTTGCTATAAGGTCGCCCCTTTACAGCCGTCCGGCATCTTTACAGCTGTCCGGCATGTCTACCCCGCTAGCAGCAGGCCGATGAAGTCGCGATCCATCTCCGCCATTGGCACCGCATCTAGAGAGAGAGCGCGGAGCAGGCAAGCCTTTCGTACCCGCCGACTCGTCACCGGGCGGGGCGTCGTGTCGCGGCGGCTTAGCCGCCTGCTCGACATCGTGCTTTCGGCCGCGGCACTTGCGTTGTTGGCCCTGCCGATGCTGGCAATCGCGGCGCTGGTAAAGCTAACCAGCCGCGGGCCGGCCCTTTACCATCAGGACCGTGTCGGCCTGGGCGGCAAGACATTTACGATCTACAAGTTCCGCACGATGCGGCTCAACGCCGAAGCCGAAAGCGGCCCAGTGTGGGCCCGGCGCGGCGATCCGCGCTGCACGCCGATCGGCAACCTGCTGCGGCGTTTCTGCCTCGACGAGTTGCCCCAATTGCTCAACGTGCTGCGGGGCGAGATGAGCCTGGTGGGCCCGCGACCGGAACGCCCCTTTTTCGTCCGAGAGTTTTCTCAACGAATCCCCGGCTATGCCCGGCGGCACGACGTGCTGCCCGGCCTGACGGGCTGGGCCCAAATCAACGGTTGGCGGGGAGACTCGTCGATCGAAAAGCGCGTCGAGTTCGACTTGTACTACGTTCGCCACTGGTCGCTGTGGATGAACGTTCGCATCATGCTGTTGACCCCCTTCCGGATCCTCGTCGATCAGAACGGGTGTTAGCCGATGGACGACGCTCGCCGCCGCACGTACACTCCGCTGGTGGCCATCCTGCTCTTCGCCGCTGCGCTGCAAGCCGTGCTGTGGGTGCGGCTACCGACGATCAGCGCCGACGGCATTATCTTCATCCGCATTGCCCGCGAGTTGACCGAGGCGCCGCTGGCCACGATGCGGGTCGAAGACCAGCATCCGGGATTTCCGATGATGCTGCTGGCGGCGAGCCAGGTGGTCCGCTGGCTGGGCATTCACGGTGAGCCCGACGTGTGGGTCCTGGGCGGGATGATCGTTTCGTTCGTGTGCGGCCTGCTGAGCGTAGCCGTGGTGTGGTTGTTCGCCCGCGATCTGTTCGACGAAAAGATCGCCAACGTCGCAGCCATCGGCTTCACGGTGCTCCCGTTTCCACGCACCTTGGCCGTCGATGCACAAAGTGACGTCCCGCATGCATTCTTCTATCTGCTGGCCGCCTGGCTGGCGACCACGGGGCTCGCGCGCGGCGAATATCGGCGCCTGGCCGGCGCTGGGTTGGCAAGCGGGCTCGCCTTCTGGATACGCCCAGAAGGGCTCGAGGTGGCTCTGGTGGCGGTCCCCGTCCTGGCGGCCTACGGCTGGCGTGCGGGTTGGCCGTGGCGGCGAGTGAGCTTCTCCTGCGCGGCCGTGGCCGGGACGGCGCTGGTCGTCGCGGCACCCTACATGGTCTTGGCGGGCAAACTGACCAGCAAACAACTGCAGTTCTTCAAGACCAAGCCGGCGCCAACCTATCTGGAGCGCCTGGCCGAAGCCGAAGTCAGCGATCCGCCGGCCAGGCCGAAGCAGCCGGCCGCGGTGGCCCCCGTCCCAAAGCCTGGTCCCGCTCCCAAGCCGCCCGCCGGAAAACCTCGACCCGCGCCGAACCTTTCTGCCCCGCCGGCACCCGAGGCTCGCTATAGCGCAGCGCTCGTGCTTTCCGTCGTGGGGAGCGCCTTTGCCGCGTTCATCAACAGCATTTGCCAGGGCCTGAAGTTCGTCTTTATTCCATTCTACCTGTTCGGCGACGTGGCGCTGTACTGGCGACGGCCGGCCATCGTGCAGATCGTGTTCCTTTCGCTGCTGGGCGCCCTGCACATTGTCGTGCTGATGACGGTGTTCGTCATCTCCGGCTACATCGCCCACCGCCACGTCATTCCGCTCGTCGGTTTGGCGATGCCGTTTGCCGCCCTGGGACTGGTCGAATCAAGCGCCTGCGTCGCACGTCGCCTGGCGTCGCTCTCTCGCAACGCAAGCGCCAACGATGCCCGGGTGGGTCGGCTCACGAAGGTCTGCACGGCGGCGACGCTCCTGGTTTGCTGCGGCCTCGTGATGCCGTATACCTTGCGACGCTTGAACTACGAGTTTGTTCCGGTGATGGAAGCCACGGCCTGGATCGAAAGCCGAGCCGAACCCGGGACGGGCATCCTTTGCAACTCCCCCTACGTGAAGTTCTACGCCAAGCTACCTGTAGCCGAATTGAGCCACAAGGCGCCCTCGCTAGGCGAAGCCCTGGGCAAGGCTCCCCACGCGCGATACGACTACGTCGTGATGCACGTAAACGCCTACGGCTACCAACCGCAGTGGCTCGACGAGTTGGCCCCGCACTATCGCGTGGCACGCGAGTTTCCGGACTTGCTGAGCCACGAAAAAGATCGCACGGTCATGGTTCTCGAAGCCAAGCGGCCAGTTCGCAACGCAGGACTGCCGTCGTCCTAGGGGACGTCCAGCCGGCCCCTGCTTCTCGCCCGGGCGTGCAGTCGTCCAATTGGACATTCGCTGCACCCTGTGTTGTAATAGGCACCAGGCGCAATCGCGCCCGCAAGCCTTCTCTGTCCCGCCCACGGTCCTCGCCGCTTCAAACTGATGAGACGCACTTCGTCGAGTTTGCTTGTCTGGATGCTGCTGCTAAGTGGCGTGCGGCTCGCCGCCGCCGAGCCGGCAACTACGCCCGAGGCGGTCGACTACAACCGCCACGTACGGCAGATCCTTTCGAACCACTGCTATGCCTGCCACGGACCCGACGAAGCCCAGCGGCAAGCGGGTCTGCGGTTGGATCAAAAAGAGCCGGCCCTGGCCGAACTCGACTCCGGCAGCCGGGCCATCGTGCCGGGTGCCAGCGGGAAAAGCGAGCTGGTCGCACGAGTCACGGCCGACGACGAGAGCCTGTTGATGCCGCCGCCGGACGTCGGTGAGCGTCTCAGCGATGAAGAAGTCGCCATCCTGCGCAAGTGGATCGACCAGGGAGCCGAGTGGGACGAGCATTGGGCGTATCAGCCAATCGAGCGGCCGGGAGTTCCGCCCGTGTTCGGGGCGGAATGGCCCAAGACACAGATCGATCATTTCATTCTCGCGCGGCTGGAGCGCGACGGTTTGCAGCCGGAGCCCGAGGCCGACAAGACCACGCTTATTCGCCGCTTGAGCTTCGACCTGACGGGCCTGCCACCGACACCGAAACAGATCGACGCGCTTCTGGCCGACGAGAGTGCCGACGCCTACGAGCGGCTCGTCGACCGGCTACTAGCTTCCCCACGCTACGGCGAGCGGATGGCGCAGAAGTGGCTCGACCTGGCGCGCTATGCCGACACCAACGGCTACCACATCGACAATCATCGCTCGATGTGGCTGTATCGCGACTGGGTCATCGACGCATTCAATCGCAACAAACCGTTCGACCAGTTTGTCGTCGAACAGATGGCCGGCGATCTGTTGCCCGGGGCGACGCTCAAGCAGAAGATCGCCTCGGGCTTTCATCGCAACGTGATGGTCAATTTCGAAGGCGGCGCCGATCCGGCCGAGTACCTGTCGAAGTACATTGTCGATCGGGTTACGACCACGGCCACCGTGTTTCTGGGCACGACCTTGGCCTGCACCGAGTGCCACGACCACAAATATGATCCGTTTACGCAGCGCGAGTTCTACCAGCTCTACGCCTACTTTCATAACGTGCCGGAGCAGGGCCTCGATGGCCGTCAGACCAACCCCAAGCCCAGCCTGCGGGTCCCCACGGAAAAGCAAACCGAACAGTTGGATGCTCTCGCGACGCAGGCCGAAGCGGTCAAGAAAGAGATCGCCCAGGCACTAGCCAAGCACGGCGAGAACGTGCCCAGCGAGCCAGTCGCTCCGCAACAGGCGCCCCGCGAGTTCTTCTGGGTCGACGACGCTCTCCCCGAGGGAGCCGCCGTGGCCGAAAAAGACAAGAGTTCGTGGCCGCTGGTCGCCTCGCCCCATCCGGTGCTGAATGGCGAGCGCTCCATCGAATTGAAAACAAGCGAGTTGGGCCAGCATGTATTCACCGGAGCCCGCCGTCCACTCTTGATTGGCGAAGGCGACACGCTGGTGGCGCACGTGTGGATCGATCCGGCCGATCCTCCACAGGAGATCATGCTGCAATTCAACGACGGTGCCTCGTGGGAGCACCGGGCATTCTGGGGCGGCGACGAGATCGAGTGGGGAAGCGCCGGCTCGCCCAGCCGACTCGCGATGGGCGTCCTGCCGCCGGTCGGACGCTGGCTGCGGCTCGAGGTCCCAGCCCAAGCCGTGGGACTTGAGCCCGGCACCGTCGTCGACGGCTGGGCCTGCACGCAGTTCGGCGGCCGCGCCTTCTGGGACAAGCTGGGGATCGTGAGCCGTATGCCGCAAGGCCCCGACCTGAGTACGAACCAGGCAGCCTGGGAGCTAGCCGAACGCGGCCGCGCCAAGCCTGCGGTTCCGTCCGCCGTGGCCGAGGCCTTGAAAGTAGCGGCCGACAAGCGGTCCGACGAGCAAACCCGTACGGTGCGCGATCACTTTGTTCGTCGCTACTATGCAAAAACCCGAGCGGTCTTCGCGCCGCTTGAAGCGAAGCTGGCAGAGCTCGAAGACGAGCGGGCAAAAGTGCGCGACTCGTTTCCCGAAACGATGGTCATGCAGGAAATGGAGCAGCCTCGCGACACGTTCGTGCTGGTACGCGGCGACTTCCGCACGTTCGGCGAAAAGGTCGAGCCCGGCGTGCCGGCCATTCTTCCTCCCCTGCCGGCCGATGCCCCGCCGAATCGTTTGGGCCTGGCCCGCTGGCTCGTCGATCCCAGCAATCCGCTCGTGGCCCGAGTGACCGTGAATCGCTACTGGCAGCAATACTTCGGCACGGGTTTGGTCAAGACCAGTGAAGACTTCGGCTCGCAAGGCGAGAGGCCCAGCCACCCGGAACTGCTCGACTGGCTCGCCGCGACATTCATCGACAGCGGCTGGAACATCAAGGCCCTGCAAAAGCAGATCGTGATGTCGGCCACGTACCGGCAGGCGTCGCATGTGGATCCCGAGAAGCTGACCCGCGATCCGGAAAACCGTTTGTTGGCCCGCGGCCCGCGGTTTCGGCTCGATGCGGAACTGATTCGCGACGCGGCGCTGGCCGCCGGCGGTTTGCTCGACCCGCGCATCGGCGGCCCCAGCGTATCGCCGTACCAGCCGCCGGGATTGTGGGAACAGGTCGGTTTCGGCGGCGAGTTCTCGTCGCAGAAGTACGAGCAAAGCCACGGCGCCGACCTGTATCGCCGCGGCATCTACGTCTACGTGAAGCGCGCGATGCCCTATCCGCCGCTGGTCACGTTCGACGCTCCCAATCGCGAAGTCTGCACCGAACGGTGCGAGTGCACCAATACGCCGCTGCAGGCCCTGGTGCTGCTGAACGATCCTGGCTTTGTCGAAGCCGCGCGGGGTCTGGCGCAGCGGATGATGACCGAAGGCGGTGATACGCCGGAGGACCGCATCGCGCTGGGCTTCCGGCTGTGTACCGCCCGCACCCCCACGCCCCAAGAGATGCGCGTGCTCCTGCGGATCTACGAACGACAGCGGGCTCGCTTCCAGGGCGATGCCGAATCCGCCAAGAAGCTCACCAGCATCGGCGAGTCGCCCGTGCCCGAGGGCCTCGACACGGCTGAACTTGCTGCCTGGACGGCCATCGGCAACCTACTGCTCAACCTCGACGAAACAATCACCAAGGGTTAGGCCATGCAACCGGGCGATGTCCTGAGTCGAGAGATCACGCGCCGTACGCTGCTCGGGCAATCGGCCCGGGGGCTGGGTGCGTTGGCGCTAGCTTCGCTGCTCAACGAGGGCTTGCACGCGGCCACGCCCGGTGCCGACCTGAGCACGCACGGCGCGCTGCCGCAGTTGCATTTCGCCCCCCAGGCCAAGCGCGTCATCTACCTGTTCATGTCCGGGGCGCCGTCGCACATCGACTTGTTCGACGCCAAGCCCAAGCTGAAAGAGCTCACCGGCGAGGAACTGCCCGACTCGGTGCGGATGGGCCAGCGCATCACGGGCATGACCAGCGGGCAGAAGCAACTGCTTCTGGTCGGCCCCGCGTACCCGTTCAAGAAATACGGCCAGTGCGGCACCGAGATCACCGAGGCGATGCCGCACATCGGATCGATCGCCTACGATATCTGCCTCGTCCGCTCGCTACACACCGATCCCATCAACCACGATCCGGCCGTTACCTACCTGCTCACAGGCAACCAGCAGCCGGGCCGCCCGACGATCGGGTCCTGGGCCGCCTACGGGCTGGGCAGTGCCAACAAGAACCTGCCCGAGTACGTCGTGCTGCTCTCCGGCGGCGGCGGCCAGCCGCTGTTGGCCCGCTACTGGGGCAACGGCTTTCTGCCCAGCAAGTACCAGGGCGTGCAGTTTCGTTCCACGGGCGATCCGGTGCTGTATGTCTCGAACCCCGAGGGGATCGATCCGGCCACGCGCCGGCAATTGCTGGACGGCGTGCAACAGCTCAATCGCATTCACCTCGAAGCGGTGGGCGATCCGGAAATTGCCACGCGCATCGACGCCTACGAAATGGCCTACCGCATGCAGACCAGCGTGCCGGAGTTGATGGACATTTCCCAGGAGCCGCAGGAAGTGCTCGACATGTACGGAGCCACGCCGGGCCAAGCATCGTTTGCCAACAACTGCCTGCTGGCCCGTCGGCTGGCCGAGCGCGACGTGCGGTTCGTGCAACTCTACCATCGCGATTGGGATCACCACGGCAATCTTCCCAATGAGCTCAAGCGGCAGTGCCAGAACTGCGACCAGGCCTCCGCCGCGCTGGTGAAGGATCTCAAGCAGCGCGGCATGCTGGACGACACGCTGGTCGTCTGGGGCGGCGAGTTCGGCCGCACCGCCTACAGCCAGGGCGAGATCACCGAGACGAGCTTTGGCCGCGACCACCATCCGCGCTGCTTCAGCATGTGGATGGCCGGCGGCGGCATCAAGCCGGGCATCACCTACGGCAAGACCGACGACTTCGGCTACAACGTCGTCGAGAACGGCGTGCACGCCCACGACTTCCAGGCCACGCTGCTGCACCTGTTGGGGGTCGATCACAAGAAGCTCACCTACCGCTATCAGGGACGCGATTTCCGCCTGACCGACATCGCCGGGAACGTCGTGCACGACATCCTGGCATAACGTAGCAGGCTCACTCCGAGAGCCGTCAGCAGCCCCGCCACCAACCCGTACTCGTGCTTCTCCGCACGGCGACGCCCGCGGCGCTGCTGTCTCACGGAGTCAGCCTACGACAGAAGCGTGGGCTGCCGACCCGCTGTCGGCTATACTTCAGGAATATGTGGCCCGATTCCTCCGAGACTCAAGAGTTGCTTGCCGCCGCGCGGAACGGCGACGAGGCTGCGCGCAATCAACTGCTGGAACGGCACCGTGAAGCCTTGCGGCGGATGGTCGGCATGCGGATGGACCGGGCCCTGACGCGGCGCGTCGACGCCAGCGACATCGTGCAGGACGTGCTGGTCGAGGCCAATCGACGCTTGACCGACTACCTGCAATCGACCGACATGCCTTTCTCGCTCTGGTTGCGGCATCTGGCTCGCGACCGGATGATCGACGCCCATCGCCGCCACCACGCCGCCCGGCGCAACGTCGAGCGCGAGCAACCGCTCGAAGCCGCCCGCCGCAGCGACCAGTCGGCCTTTGATTTGGCGGCACTGGTGCGCGATCGCGAGCTGACGCCCGCGGCCGCCGCCACGCACCACGAATTGGAGATGCGGTTTCAGGCCGCCATTGAGACGCTCGAGGACAACGATCGCGAGGTCGTCCTCATGCGCCACTTCGAGCAGCTTTCCAATAAGGACGTGGCCGAAGCCTTGCAGATCAGCGAGTCGGCGGCCGGCATGCGCTACTTGCGGGCCATGCGGCGATTACGGGCCATGCTGCAAGAACCTCCCTCGCAAGCGAGCGAATCGTGAACCCAGAGCACGCCCAAGCCACCGACGAAGAGCGACTTGCCGAATTGGCCGATCAGTTGGCCGACGGCCTGCGCCGGGGCAGCCCGCCTGAGATCGACGCCTTGATTCGTCAGCATCCCGACCTGGCCGAAGACCTGCGGGGATTGTGGGCCACGATGCTCGTGGCCGACTGCGTGGCGGCAGGTGCGAGTTCTACCAGCGAGCCGCTCGGACCTGGCTCCGACGACCCGACGTACAACGCCGGCGGCCGGCACGGGATCGCGCCGCCGCCGGGTACCGAGTTGGGCGACTACGAACTGGACGAAGTGTTGGGACGAGGCGGCATGGGCATGGTCTATCGGGCTCGGCAAAAGAGCCTCGGCCGCACGGTCGCACTGAAGATGATCCTGCGCGGGGCCATGCCCACCGAGGCCGACCTGGCGCGTTTTCGCACCGAAGCGGAAAGCACGGCGCGGCTCGACCATCCGTCGATCGTGCCGATCTACGAAGTCGGCCAGCACGAGGGGCAGCCGTTTTTCACGATGAAGTACGTGGCCGGCACCACGCTCGCTCAGCGCCTGGCCGACGGCCCCATTCCGCCGCGCGAAGCGGCCGAGTTGCTGGCTCCCATCTGCCGCGCGATTCACTTCGCCCACGAGCGCGGCGTGCTGCACCGCGACTTGAAACCCTCGAACATCCTGATCGACGAAGCGGGCTATGCCCACGTATCCGACTTTGGTCTGGCCAAGCGGGTCGAAACGCAGGAGGACCTGACGATCTCTGGCGCCGTGCTCGGTACGCCCTCGTACATGTCGCCCGAACAGGCGGCGGGCAAGCGCGGCAAGGTCGGCCGCGGAAGCGACGTCTATTGCCTGGGCACGATCCTCTACCAGATGCTCACCGGCCGCCCGCCGTTTCAGGCAGCCTCGCCGGTCGAAACGCTGATGATGGTCGTCGAGCAGGAACCGCTCCCACCGCGGCTGCTCAACCCTCGGGCGGACCGCGAACTGGAAATGATCGCGCTGAAGTGCCTGCAGAAACCGCCCGAGTTGCGTTACGCTACGGCAGCGGAACTCGCCGACGATCTGGAGGCCTACCTGGCCGACGAGCCCACGGCCGCCCGTAGCGGGCAGTTCATGCAGGTCGTTGCCCGGGCATTTCGCGAGACGCATCATGCCACCGTGCTCGAGAACTGGGGCGTGCTGTGGATGTGGCACAGCCTGGCGCTGTTCATCACCTGCTTCCTGACCAACGTGCTGCAATGGCTGGGCACCCAGTCGCCAGTGCCGTATCTCGTGCTGTGGACGGCCGGGTTGGGTACCTGGGCCATGATCTTCTGGGGATTGCGGCGACGCAGTGGACCGGTGACCTTTGTCGAACGCCAGATCGCGCACGTGTGGGCCGCGAGTATGGCCTCGATCGCGCTGTTGTTCGTCGTGGAGATGATCCTCGGCATGCAGGTGCTCACTCTCTCGCCCGTGCTGGCATTGACCAGCGGCATGATCTTCCTGGTCAAGGCGGGCATGCTCACCGGACAGTTCTACCTGCAAAGCGTGGCCCTGTTTGCCACGGCCATCGTCATGGCCGCCTTGCAGCGCTGGAACATCCCCGTGGGGATCACGCTGTTCGGCATCGTCTCGGCCGGCTGCTTCTTCTTCCCCGGCCTGAAGTACTACCGCCAGCAGCAGCAGGCGGCCCGAGACGCCGCCGGTTGAGGCCGGAACATTCTGGGCATTCCCGGGACACCACCAGTGCGTGGCCGCACGCGTTGGGGGCAAAAGCTGGCCTTTCCCTCCAGGTTTGCGATAATCGGCGATTGCTCCGCCCGTGCGCTCCCCGCTGCCGCCCCGCGCGCCTGCTTCCCGAGGTGACTGCCGTGCAATCGATTCTCCCCTACGACGAAATCAAGCGCCGCTTCGACAAGCCGGTGATTCTCGAGCAACTCGGCATGGACTCCTTCGCCGAGGTCGCCAAGCGCGATCCCAATGGCCTGGCCAGCGCGGCCTTCACCGTGTGGCAGCGTTACCAGCGCACGCACCCCGATCTGGGCATCGGCGCGGTGCGCGACTACATCCGCGGCCACGGAGGCAGTTTCTGGGAAGGGGTCGAAGCGGTCGTGGGCGAGCCGGTCATTCGCGACTTGTCCTACTCTCGCTGCACGATCGACGATCCTGCGCTCGACGAGCCGCTGGCCGCCTATCTGTTCGTGACTCGGGTCTATCCGAACGACCTGCACATCGCCGACATGAACTTCGCCAACCCGTACATGCCCATTCCGCTTCCGCGGCGGCGATTCAAGCTTCAGCGTTACAAGGGGCTCGCGCTGTTGGCCACGGTGCTTGCCCGGGCCGAGGCCTATGCTTCCCAGCAGGGTTGCGACTATCTCACGCTCAACGCCGCCACCGACGACCTGGTTCCCCTGTTCGGCAAGTACGGTTTCGTCGTCGAAGACGGCCAGGCCACGAGCCTGGCGATGGAAAAGCGGATTGCGCCTCGTTCTCCGGAAAAGCCGGCAGCCATGGCTGCAACCAAACCCAGCTCGGCGTAGCGCGTCCGCGGCGAACTGGCAAACATCGGCCGAGCCTGATATGATCTGCCGTTAGCCACCTGCCGCGTTGCCCGCCTCGACACGCCTACCGGAGCCCCCGCCGTATGCTCACGATTCTCGGCAAACAGAACGATGCGCGCTACTGCGACCGCGTTTCGCGGCGCGGGTTCCTGAAGGTCGGCGGGTTGGCCTTGGGCGGGCTGACGCTGGCCGACGTGTTGCGGGCCGAGGCCGCCAGTGGCACCAAGTCGCACAAGTCGGTCATTATGATCTTCTTGCCCGGCGGACCACCGCACCAGGACATGTATGACCTGAAGCCGGAGGCGCCGACCGAGGTCCGCGGCGAGTTCCAGCCCATCGGCACCAACGTGCCGGGCATTCAGGTCTGCGAGCTGCTGCCGAAGATGGCCGGCATGATGGACAAGCTGGTGCCCATTCGCACGATCGTCGGCTGCACCGGCAGCCACTACTCGTTTCAGTGCATGACCGGACGCAGCCACCAGCGCCAGCCGCCCGGCGGTTGGCCGGAACTGGGATCGGTCGCCGCCCGCGTGCAGGGTGCCACTTCGCCCGCGGTGCCGCCGTACGTGGGCCTTTCGCCCCGCATGCAGCACACGCCGTACAACTCGGGCTACCCTGGTTTTCTCGGCGCGGCCTACACGCCCTTTCAGCCCAACGGCGACGGCAAGGACGACATGCTGCTGCAAGGCATCTCGGTCGAGCGGCTCGAGGATCGCAAGTCGCTCATCGGCGCGCTCGACAATTTTAACCGACACACCGATGCCAGCGGCACGATGGACGGCATGGACGCGTTTCAGCGCCAGGCCTTCGGCGTGCTCACGTCCAGTCGGCTGGCCGAGGCGTTGGATCTGGAGCGCGAGCCCCAAGCCGTGCGCGACCGCTACGGATATGGCACCGAGAAACACCAGGGTGACGGCGCGCCGCGGCTGAACCAGCAGTTCCTGGCTGCCCGGCGTCTCGTCGAGGCGGGCGTGCGCTGCGTGACGCTCAGCTACAGCTTCTGGGACTATCACGGCTCGAACTTCAAGCTCGCCCGGCAAAACCTGCCGCCGCTCGATCAGGCCGTTACGGCGCTGGTCGATGACCTGCACGAGCGCGGGCTGGACAAGGATGTGACCGTGATCGTGTGGGGCGAGTTCGGCCGCACGCCCAAGATCAATGCGAACGCCGGCCG
Organism: Planctomycetota bacterium; assembly: GCA_003389325.1. Classification (GTDB taxonomy): domain Bacteria; phylum Planctomycetota; class Planctomycetia; order Pirellulales; family PALSA-1355; genus LB-PLM-3. Next base: position 136,132 of record QQVE01000005.1, on the reverse strand, counting down.
CGACCATTGGCCCAACGTCTCCTGCGCGCTGATGGCCGGGGGCGGATTGCGCACCGGCCAGGTCATCGGCACGACCGACCGCCAGGCCGCCGAGGCGGTCGACCGTCCGGTGCGGTTCGAGGAAGTGCATGCCACGCTCTACAACCGGCTGGGCATCAATCCCATGACGACGACTGTTCGCGATCTATCCGGCCGGCCGCAGTACGTCACCGAGCACCATCCGCCGATCGCAGAGTTCATCTAAGCCGACGCGTGTCCGCCTCGCGCAGAGCGGAAACGAACCGAGATGTCACCGTCTCGCTGTCGGTTATTACGGAACGCGCGTTCGCGTGAACCGCTGGTGAAAAACCAGCGCGACGGAGCCCGATTCTCCCCACCTCGCGAAACCGTCGGGTTACAATGCAGACGACGTGGGCGCCGGTGCGCCGCAGGGGCAAGTGCGGACCGGGCGAATGGTTCAATCGCACCCACTCCAAAAATAGGGGGAGCAGAGATGAGAGCACTCGTCGTTGCATTGAGTCTGACCATGGCCGCGGCAATGACCAGCAGCGCCCACGCCCAGGCATGCCAGCGCGGAGGCGGTGGAGGGGGAGGCGGCGGTGAAGGAGCCGCCGCGGCCGTCGGCGCCCTCTCGCGGGGCACGATCTCAATCAGTTCGTCCGAGTTGGCGCGGGCCATGCTGGCGCGGCAGTACGCTCAGCAGATGCGCCTGAACTACATGCAGCAGATGCAGGAAAGGCAGCAGGCCTATCGCCAGCAACTGCAACAGGCCTATCAAGAGCAGCAAGCCGACATTGCCCAGGCCGACGAAGAGAAACGCCAGATGAAACTCGACGCGATCCGGGAGCGTCGCGAGGCCGAGCTTGCACGACGCGCGGCGCGAAAAGCCGAGAACCTCGCACGGCGCGAATCGGCCAGCCAGCTCACCATTAACGAGTAGAAGCTTTCCCTGCGAAAAACCAAGCGCGTGCGTCGGCCGTTCGTCCCGTCGAATCGCTGACGCACGTGTTTTTTGTGGCGATCCTCAGCCAGTCAGGATCATGCTTAGCCACGCCGCCAGCAGGGACACGAACAGGACCAGGAAGAACTTCGTGTAGAGCCCGTCGAAGACTTTCGCGATCCACCTCGCCCGATAAATCCCCCACAGCCCGCTGAGCACGCAGATCATGCCGAAGGCAACGACGCACTCCAGAAACAGGTAGTACACGACACGCCATTGCCAGGCTTGCGGCAGTGGAATCGTGTGCAATACCTGTAATACTAAGATCGTGCTGGGAATCAGAAACGCGTTTACCAGCACCAGCACGAACCGGCTACCCGGCGATTGTGGCAGCACGGACGAAATCGGTTGCTCGGCCGCCGCGATGTCGAAGAATTCGTCGTAGACCGAATCGCGGTAGTCGACGGCCTCGGATTCCAGGGGAACGCTCATCGTGTGCCCTTTCTCCGCCTGGCCCGCTGTGGAAGGCCCGCCGCCTCGTGATGCGGCACTAGCCGCAGTATACTGCTTTCGCGTGTATCGGTGTCGTTTTTTCCGGACCAGGAAATGCCATGTCGTTCGAGCTGAGCCTGTTTTCGATCAGCTACGCCGGACTGTGGGGCCAAGCGCAACTCGGCGTCGTCGACTTCGTGGCCAAGGCGGCGGAGTTGGGCTATCCGGCCGTCATGCTAGCGGGCAAGCGGCCGCATCTGGCACCGCTCGATACGGACGAAGCATTGCTGGAGTCGGTGCGCGAAGCGATGAGCAGGCATCGTGTGCGTTGCTCGGCCGTGGCCGGCTACACCGACTTCGCCCCGCAGCGCGCCGCCGAGGTGCCGTTTCTCGAAATGCAGTTCGACTACGTCACGTCGCTGTGCCGCATCGCCTCGGCGCTCGACACGCAAATCGTCCGCGTCTTCACGGCCTACGAAGACGCCAGCCTGGCGCCGACCCCCGCGTGGAATCACGTCGTCGCGTGCCTGCGGGAGTGCGCCGTGCGAGCCTGGGACTTCGGCGTCACGCTGGCCGTGCAAAACCACCACGACGTAGCGCTACATAGCGACGCGCTGTTGGATTTGATTGGCGAAATCGATCGAGCGAACGTAAAGCTTGGCTTCGACGCCTGGTCCCCCGCCCTGCGCGGCGAGGAGCTGTTCGAGACAGCCCGGCGGATGGCGCCCTACACGGCCATCACGACCAACGCCGACTACGTTCGCATTCCGCGCTATCGCTACCGGCCCGAGTTGGTCAACTACGAGCGCCTCGAGCCCGACATAGTGCGGGCCGTGCCGTTCGGCGATGGGTTCATCGACTACGCGGCGTTCTTCGCGGGCCTTTCCGAAGGCGGCTTCGACGGTCCGGCCCACTACGAAATGTGCTCGCCCATTCGCGGCGGAGGCAGCCTCGAAAATCTCGACCGTTACGCGCGCGACTACGTCGAATGGATGCGGCAAAACGCGGTGGCACCGAAATCCTAGGCCCTCGCCACCCCACTGCGATTGCTTGCCGCCTGCGCCGGGCGCGGGTATCATGAACCCCACCGCATGCGACCGCGCGAATCCACCGATTTGCGCGGCCCCACCTGGACGCTGGAGCCCACCCTCGATGCGACTCGCCGGCGCCATCCTGCTCGCTCTGCTCGCCTGGGCCCCCGCGCTCTGCGCGGCCGAAAGCGTGGACTACGTCCGCGACGTGAAACCGATCCTCGAGCAGCACTGCATCCGCTGCCACGGGGCGATTGAGCAGGAATCGGGCCTAAGGCTGGATCACATATCGTTCATGCGGCAGGGCGGCGTCCGCGGCACGGCACTGGCTGCCTCCAGCGACAAGAGCGTTTTGATTCAAGCCGTCGACGGTTCGGGCGACGTCGAGCAAATGCCGCTGGAAGCCGATCCGCTTTCCGACGAACAAATTGCCACGCTGCGAGCCTGGATCGACGCCGGCGCTCCCGCGCCCCAGGAGCCGTTGCCGGCCGACCCGCGTGAGCACTGGTCGTTTCGCAAGCCGGTGCGGCCGCCGCTGCCCGAGACATCGCCCGACGCGTGGTCCCAGCACCCGATCGATCGTTTCCTGGCGGTCGAGCACCAGCGGCAAGGGCTCACTCCGATGCCGCCTGCCGAAAAGAACTTGCTGCTGCGGCGCGTGTATCTCGACCTGATCGGGCTGCCGCCCACGCCCGAGGAGCTGCGTGCGTTTCAGGCCGACGCGTCGCCCGACGCCTACGAAAAGGTAGTAGATCGCTTGCTGGCCAGCCCGCGCTACGGCGAGCGTTGGGGGCGGCACTGGATGGACGTCTGGCGCTATAGCGACTGGGACGGTTACGGCCAGGAAGTGCGCGAGAGCCAGCCGCACATTTGGCGGTGGCGCGATTGGATCGTCGAATCGCTCAACGCAGACAAGCCGTACGATCGGATGGTCGCCGAGATGCTGGCCGCCGACGAAATCGCCCCGGCCGACGAAGAAGCACGCCGCGCCACCGGGTTCCTGGTGCGCAACTGGTACAAGTTCAATCGCAACGTGTGGCTCGACAACACCGTGGAACACACGTCGAAGGCCTTCCTGGGCATCACGCTCAATTGCGCCCGCTGCCACAATCACATGTACGACCCGATTGCGCAGCGCGAGTACTACCAGTTCCGCGCGTTCTTCGAGCCGCACCAGGTGCGCACCGACCGCGTGCCCGGCCAGAGCGACACCAAGCACGACGGTCTGGTACACGCTTATGACGCCGATGCGGACACGCCGACCTACTTGTTCGAGCGCGGCAACGAAGCCAAGCCCGACAAGGAAAACCCGCTGTCCCCCGGCGTGCCGGCAGTGCTCGGCGGCGATACGCTGCGCATCGCCTCGGTTGAGCTCCCGCCCGAAGCCTACTATCCGGGGCTACGGGCGTTCGTGCAGCAGGAGACCCTCGCCGAAGCGATCGCTTCGGCCGACACCGCGCGGAAATCGCTGGCAACCCGGAGCGAAGCGCTCGCCGCGGCCCGGCAGAAGCTGGCTGCCCTGGCCGACACGGCTTCGCCCCCTGCCGCGAAGTCCCCGCCGGCCGGCAATGGGGCCGAGGCCGAATCGGCCGAGCCGAAAGCCGATCCACCGAAGCAAGAAGCGACTACCGGCAAGGACGAGCTGCAGGTGGCACTTCGTGACGCGGAGCGCAACGTCGAATTGGCCGAAAGCGAAACGCTGGCCACGGCCGCCGAACTCGTGGCCGTGCGGGCCAAGATCGCCGCCGACGCGGCCACGTTCGCCACTCCGCCTGCCGCGAACGCCGAGGAGCTGGCACGCGAAGCCAGCCGCGCCGAAGGGGTCGCCGCCGTCGAACGCGCTCGGCACAAAGTGCTCGTGGCCGAAAACGGAGTCGAGCGGGCCAAAGCCGCCGGCGGCGATAACGCCAAGAAGAACATCGAACTGGCCGAGAGTAAGTTGACCGCGGCTCGCCAAGTGCGGGAAACGGCCCAGGCCGCGCTGGCCAAGAGCGACGACAGCTACACGCACTTCACCCAAGTCTTTCCCAGCAGCAGCACCGGCCGCCGGGCCGCGCTGGCCCGCTGGATCGCTTCGGAAGAGAACCCGCTCACCGCGCGCGTGGCGGTCAACCACATTTGGATGCGTCATTTCGGCGATCCGCTCGTGCAAAGCGTGTTCGACTTCGGGCGCAACGGCCAAGAGCCGACGCACCCCGAGTTGCTCGATTGGCTGGCCGTGGAGTTTATGGAGCAGGGCTGGCGGATGAAGTCGCTGCACCGGTTGATCGTCACCAGTGCCGCCTACAGGATGGCCTCGACCGCCCGCGACGAGTCGAACCTGGCCCGCGATCCCGAGAATCGCTACTTGTGGCACGCCAACGCCCGGCGCATGGAGGCCGAAGTTGTCCGCGACAGCACGCTCTACGTGGCCGGTGCACTGGACGAAACGATGGGCGGACCCGAGCTCGACCAGAACACGGGCCAAGAGGTTGCCCGCCGCAGCCTCTACTTCCGCGGCAGCAAAGAGAAGAAGATGACGTTTCTCGACACGTTCGATCGGGCCAACGTCACGGATTGCTACCGCCGCAGCGAGACAATCGTGCCGCAGCAGGCGCTGGCGATGGTCAACAGCCCGCTGTCGCTGGCCCAGGCGCGGCGGCTGGCCGGCACGTTGGCCGATCAATTGCAGACGCAGCCGACGCCCGAGAGCGAGACGGCGTTCATTGCCGCGGCGTTCGAGCGCGTGCTTTGTCGGCCGCCCAGCGACGAAGAGCGCGACGCCTGCCTGGCGTTTCTGGCTGAGCAATCGCGGATGTTTGCCGATCCCGCGAAGCTTGCCGCCTTCGAATCGGAGGAGGAGAGCGACGTGCCGCCGGCGGCCGATCCGCACGCCCGCGCTCGCGAGAACCTGCTGCACGTGCTCTTGAACCACAACGACTTCCTGACGGTCCGCTGAGAGATACTGCCATGAGACGCTGGCGCCAGCCACAATCCCCGAGCCGAAACACCCGTCTGCCGCGCCGGGCATTCCTGGCCGACGTGGGCATGGGCTTCACGGGCCTGGCACTGGGCGAGATGCTGCTGGGAGATGGCATCGCCCGGGGTGCGACATCGGCCTGGCAGCCGCCCGACGGACGAGCCCATCATCGCCCGCGAGCCAAGAGCGTGATCTGGATCTTCCTGGTGGGCGGCATGAGCCACATGGAAAGCTTCGATCCCAAGCCCGCGCTCAACGAGTTCGGCGGGCAGGAAATCGGCAACACGCCGCACAAGGACGTGCTCACCGCCAGCTTCGTCGAAGAAAACCTCCGCATCGTCGTGCCCGACGATGCCAACGGCCACATCCGCCACAAGCTGTTTCCCCTGCAAGTGGCCTTCCAGAAACGCGGGCAAAGCGGCCTGGAAATCAGCGACTGGTTTCCGCACCTGGGCTCATGCGCCGACGACCTGGCCATCGTCCGCTCGATGTGGACCACCGACAACAACCACGGAGCCCAGCTCCAGTTCCACACCGGGCGTCATGTGCTGGAGGGGCAGTTCCCCACGATCGGCTCCTGGGTGCACTACGGTCTGGGATCGATCAACGAAAACCTGCCGCGGTTTGTCGTGCTGGGCACGCCAATCGCCGACTGCTGCGGCGGAATCGGAGCGCACGGCGCCAACTATCTCGGCCCCGAACATAGCGGCGTGCAACTGGGCGTCGATCCGGCGGCTCCCCTGCCTTTCGCCATGCCCAGCGCCGACGTTTACCGCGAAGAGCAGCAAGCCGAGTTCACCCTGCTCAACAAGCTCAACAAGCTGGCCGCGGTCGAGTATCCCGAAGATCAGGACATTCGCGCCCGCATCAAGTCGTACGAGTTGGCCTTTCACATGCAGACGGCCGTGCCCGACGTCGTGGACTGTGCCCAGGAAACCGAAGACACGCACAAGCTGTATGGCCTCGATCAAAAGGAAACCGAGCCCTTCGGGCGCCAATGCCTGGTGGCCCGGCGGCTGGTCGAGCAAGGCGTGCGTTTCGTGCAGATCTTTCACGGATCGAACGGCGGAGCCGGCGCCTGGGACGCCCATGGCAACTTGAAGACCAGCCACAGCACGCTCTGCGGTCAGATCGACCGTCCGATCGCGGCGCTCATCCAGGACCTCAAGCGTCGCGGCCTGCTGGATGAGACGATCGTCGTCATCGGCACCGAATTCGGCCGCACGCCCGGCACGCAAAACTCCAACGGCCGCGACCACCATCCGTTCGGCTTTTCGGTGGTGATGGCGGGCGGGGGACTCAAGGGTGGCGTGGCCCACGGTGCGACCGACGCACTCGGCTTCCACGCCATTGAAAACCGGCACTACGTCACCGACGTTCACGCGACCGTGCTCGACCTGATGGGCCTCGATCCCCGCCGGCTTGAAGTGCCGGGCCGCAAACGTCTCGACATCGACTTCGGCCATCCGATCCGCGAGATCATGGCCTAGCGGGCCGCCTCGGTCCCCGACGCCGCGGAGATGTTCTGCCGCCGGGCGGGCCACGCCCCGAACAGCAACTCCAGCTCCCGCATGCGGAGCAGCCTGGCCGCCGTCAGGTACGCGACCAGCCCACCGCCAATCGCCAGTATCAGTGCGAACACTTGCTCTGCCAGCGAAGCCGCAGCTTCGGGAATCAGCCGTTCGATCAGCAGCACGATGGCAGCCATCGCCGCGGTGGCCACCACGCCCTGCCCGGCTGTGCGAGCGAGGGTGCGCCAGGGCAGCGGACCGGCGACGCGCGAAAACGCGGCACCCAGCAGCGCCACTTGCAGGCTCGCCGCCACAGCCGTCGAGATGGCCAATGCCCGTTCGCCCAGCGGCCACAAGAGCGCGGCGGTCGCCGCAAGATTGATCCCCACGGCCACGACTCCGATCCGCGCCGGCGTGCCCCGCTCGCCGATTGCATAGAAGCCTCGCACCAAGAGCGGCAGCGCGCAGTAAGCCCAGGCGGCGCTGGCATAGCAGGCGATCATCGCGGCGGCGCGACGCGTATCGTCGGCCGTAAACGCGCCGTGCTGGAAGAGCACTCGCACCAGCGGCTCGGCCAGCAGCACGATGCCCACGCCGGCCGGCAATGCCGTGAACCACACCAGCCGCAGGCCGAGCGCCAAATCGGCGGTCAACTGCTTGCGATTGCCGTGGGCCGCGTGCCGCGCTAGCAGCGGATAGATCACCGTCGCTAGCGCGATACCCAACACGCCCACCGGCACCTGGTAGAACCGCTCGCCGTAGTAGATCGCCGCCGCGGCACCCGTCTCGAGCGGATAGCGGACGGCCCCGCCCAGCCAGCCGATGCTTCGCTCGCCGCCGGGCGGCGCTGCCAGCACGATGGCAATCACGCTATCCAGCAGCGTGTTGAGTTGCGTGACGGCCAGCCCCAGGGCAATCGGCAACATCGCCCGGCCAACTTGCCGCACGGCCGGCGAGGCGGCTCTCCAGTCAAGCTGCCAGCGAAAGCCCGCTCGCAACAGCGCCGGCACTTGCACGGCCAGTTGCAACGCGCCGGCCACGACAATGGCCACGGCAATGACGTAGGCCCGCACCGCCGGGTCGTCCGACAGCCGCGGCGCCACGAGCCAAGCCGCCGCGAGCCAACAGAGGTTTAACGCCAAAGGCGCGAGCGCCGCAGCGCGAAATCGCATCATGCCCTGCAGGGCCGCCGACACCTGGGCCGCCAGGCAGACCAGCAGCATGTAGGGCAGCAGCACGGCCGACAGCCCGATCAGATTCGCATAGGACGTGTCGCCCCACAGCCACCAAGCCAAAAAGCAGACGGCCTCGCCCGCGAGCAGCAGCCCGGTGAGGCCGACCGCCAGCGTCGCCAGCAGCGTGCTAAGCAGTCGCCAGCCGGCCTGCGGATCACGGCTGCGCTCGGCGGCAAACACGGGCAGAAAGCTGGCGGCTAAGGCCCCTTCGCCGAAGATACGTCGCGAGAGGTTGGGCAGTCGAAAGGCCACGACCAAGGCGTCCATCACGCCCCCCTGCCCCAGGCCCAACAGCGCCGCGGTGACCACGTCGCGGGCAACGCCCAGCCCGCGGCTGGCCAGCGTGCCGATGCTGGTCGCCCAGAAGCCTCGGGCCATTTTCCGGTGCTCGCTGTCTGGCATGGCCCGGTATGGTAGGCAGAGAGCGAAATGCCGCAAAGACGGGAATTGCCGCGAAAGATGGGGCGTTTCCCGGCCGGTTGCCAAGCGGCGACGATTTGGGGAAGATCACGGGACGCGAAACGGAAGTCGTCCCCTCCCTTGGGCCCCACCAGGAGTTGCACGTGGCCGAGCGATCGAAGTACCAAGACAAGATCATCAAGAACTACTCCCAGAACCGCGACGCGATCGCGCTGCAGCGACTGGGCGAGTTGGTCACCGAGTTGTACCTGGCCGAGGGCAAGGCCCGCGAGCGCAAATGGAAAAGCGTGGCCGGTGCCATGGAAAAGCTGGAAATCCCCCAGAAGCGCATCGAGCACCTCGTTGCCCAGGACAATCCGGCGCTCGTTGCCAAGCTGGTCGAAGAGCTGATGGCCAAGAAGTAGAAAGCACCCGCTGATGCCCACCAACGCCCAGCAGCTTGCCGAATTGCGCTGGAAGAAGTTCCCCGTGCTCGACGACGGGTTCGTGTGCCTGGTCGATTTGATGGGCGACGACCAAGCCGTCGTGCAGGCCGCCAGAGTCAGCTACGGCGAAGGCACTCGCAAGGTGTCCGACGATCGGGGGCTGATTCGCTACCTGCTGCGCCACCGGCACACCACGCCCTTTGAGATGGCCGAAGTGAAGCTGCTGGTGCGCGTGCCGATGGACTGCTGGCGGCAATGGATTCGCCATCGCACGGCGAACGTCAACGAATACAGCACGCGCTACTCCCTGGCGATCGATGCCACGCAGACGACGCCTCCCGACGGCTGGCGCACGCAAGCGGCAAACAATCGCCAAGGCAGCGGCGAGGCGCTCGATCGCGCCGCCGGCGAAAAACTCTCGGCCTCCGAGGCCGAGTTCCAGCAACGAGCCCGAGAGCTGTACGAACAGCGCATTGAGGCAGGCGTGGCCCGCGAGCAAGCGCGCAAGGATCTGCCGCTGTCGACCTACACCGAGGCCTATTGGAAAGTGGACCTGCACAACCTGCTGCACTTTTTGGCCCTGCGGATGGATAGCCACGCGAAGTGGGAGATTAGCGAGTATGCCACCACGATCGGCGAGCGGATCGTGGCCCCCATGTTCCCGCTCGTGTGGGAAGCCTTCGTCGACTATCGCCAGCAGGGCATGGGCCTCTCGCGGCTGGAGTGCGACGTGGTCGCCCGGCTCATGCAGCGCCTGGCCGAAGCGGGCCGCGGACGCGCGAGCGAAGAGGACTTTCTGGCCGCACAGGACCCCACCTGGGCCGACCTGAAGCGTTGCCGCGAACGCGACGAGTGCCGCGAGAAGCTCAGGCGGCTTGGCATCCTGTCATAGCAATCTGGAAGACTGCCTTCGATTCTGGCCATGCCCCAGTCCGTCGAACAGCAACTGCTCGAACTGACGCAACGGCTGCTCGACAGCATTGTCGAGGCCGATTGGCCCACCTACGAGGAGCTGTGCGATCCCACGCTCTCGGCCTTCGAGCCGGAGGCCCGCGGGCACCTGGTCGAGGGCATGGAGTTTCATCGCTACTACTTCAACCGTGGCCCTGGCAAAACGCCCAGAAACACGACGATGGCATCGCCCCGAGTACGTCTGCTGGGCGACGTGGCGATCGTGACCTACGTGCGGCTGATTCAAGCCGAAAGCGAGGCGGGGCCAGCGACGGCCGCATTCGAGGAGACGCGTGTCTGGCAGCTTCAGCAGGGCGCATGGCGGCACGTGCACTTCCACCGCTCGCACCCTGCATAGGAACGACTAGGCTTCGGCGGGCTGCGGCGGCTCGAGGCACGGCAGCGGTTCGATTTCGCCGGCGGCCACCATCCGCTCGACGATCTCTTGGCGAAAGATCGGCACGTAGGGGGGCGCCTTGATCCCTACTTGCACGCGATTGCGGTCAACGCCCACGATCGTCACGACAATGTCGTCGTTGATCACGATCGACTGGCCGCTCTTGCGAGACAGGAGTAGCACGACAAATCCTCCGGGTGAAAGACGCGAGCCCGGGGCAATCGAGGGCCACACTCGAAATTCGCCCCAGCATGCCCGAGATCGTAGTCGTGCTATGTGTGGTAAATGTGAGCCGGGATCGAATGTTTGGCGAATTCACGCCCCACGGGCCGCATTTTCCCCGCGTTTTCGCTTTGACCGGCAAAGCTTGCCAGACTGGCTCGTCGACTGCTGGCTCCGCATCTCCACTAGCGGAAAGTACCCTTCGAGGTTATGACCTCCGCGCCCGTTATACGGTGGAATCGCTCGGCCGCGGCTTCTGTAACCAGCGTATCTTCAAGATGCAGGGAACGGATCGGCAGCCCCCACAAGTAGAAGATTCCCGTATCAGTGACGAGGGTACCATTGAGAAACAGAAACTCCAGCTTGGAGAGCCCAGCCAGCTTGCCAAGGCCAAAATCAGAGACAGGCGTTCCACTGAGCACGAGAAAAGAGAGATTCGGCAGCGGCTGGAGATAGTCCAAGCCGGCGTCCGTAATTGCTGCATCATCGAGCCACAAGAATTTGAGCTTGTTTAAGCTCTGCAAATGGCCAAGCGTGTCGTCTGATACGCTTGGCCCGGTGAGCGTCACGTGGTTCAGGTTCTTTAGCCCCTCGAGGCCCGCACCTGAAATCGGCGAGCGTTCCAAGGCCAGGTACTCAAGTTTCGGAAGCGCTTCCAACCGGCGCAGGCCATCATCCGTAACGGCCGCCTCGGTGAAATGTACGAATGTGAGCTTCTGACAAGACGCCAAAGCGTTCCAGCCGGCGGCGGTGATCCGCACCCTCCCCAGAATGATCGCCCACAGCTTCGGCCACTGCGACAACCAAGCCAGGTCGGTTTCCGTCGCAGGAGCGAAATAGATACCGAACGACTCAAGCTCCCTCAGTGTGGCCAGTTGCGAGATGCCCGCCTCCGTTGCCTGCGTGTAACCAAGCGTCAACGATTCGAGATTTGCAAGGCGACTGAGGTGGGCTAGACCCGTGTCGGTAGTCTTGCTCGCGGATAACGAGTTGGCTTCGTTGTAGAGGGACAAGTTCGCGAGGCGTGTCAGCCGGGAGAGGTAGTTCAGCCCGGTATCCGTGACCCTTGCTCCATCCAACTCCAGGATTTCGAGGTTCTGCAGCTTCGAGAGGTATCGCAGTTGCTCGTCACTGACCGGATAGACCGTGAGGTGCAATCGCTCCAACGACGAAAGGTCGTATAGCAATTCAACGTCATTGTCCGTCATGCCCTCTGGCGGGAGAGAATCCTCCTCATAGAGCCACACTTCAGCCACACTGACAAAGAAGTGCTCGCCGAAAAGCTGCCGCAACCAGTGCGGTGTCGGCGATTCAATGCGGGAGTCGAAGCCTGAAATCACACCCTCGCCCCAGCGTTGATGAACGTAGCCCACGCTGCCACCGAGCCGTTCGACCATCACCACGGCGCGGCGCTGCCTCGCGGCGCGATCCATAAAGTATCCGAGGATGATCCCGAATATCGACAGCGTGGCGAGAAACGATCCGAGGCTATAGCGAAGCCATCGTCGCTTCGTGCGCGAATGATTGTTCATACTCCTATCGTAGCAGACCTCGCGCAAGTGGTGCCAAGCCGGCTCGCTTACGCCCGCTGGATGGGAAAAGCCATCACCTCGGCTAGCGTGCTCGCGCCGGCGGCGAGCATCACGACGCGGTCGAAGCCCAATGCGACGCCCACAGCCGGCGGCAGACCGTGCTGCATGGCCTCGAGCAACCGGCTCTCGCCGGGCAGCGGCGGCTTGCCGTCCTCGGTGCGCTGGCGATTGGCTTCGGCGTTGCGCTGGCGAAGCACGGCCGGGTCGAGCAGCTCGTGGTAGCCGTTGGCCAATTCGATGCCGCGCACGTACAGCTCGAACCGCTCGGCCACGGGCGGATCGCCCGCCACGCGCGCCAAGGCCGCCTGGCTGGCAGGATAGTCGCACAAGATCGTCGGCTGCGCATGGCCCAGGTGCGGCTCCACGAGATGCGAAAGCAACAGGTTCAACCAGGTATCGCGGTCGGCCGCCGTGAACTCCTCCGACACCGAAATGCCCCACCGCCGGGCAAGCTCGGCCAACTCTTCGGCCGACGCCGCATGCGGGTCGACGCCCACGTGCACGCGAAACGCCTCGCCGTAGGTCACCTGCTCGGCAGGCCCCCATCCCAGCAGTGCCTCGCCCAGATCGCTGAGCAACTGCATCCCGGTCTGGTACGAATCGTCGCGGCGGTACCACTCGACGATCGTAAACTCGGGATTGTGCAGCGGGCCTGCCTCGCCAGCACGAAAGGCCCGCGTGATCTGGTAGATCGCCTCGCCGCCGGAGGCCAACAGCCGCTTCATGCCGAACTCGGGTGACGTTTGCAGGTAGAGCGTGCGTCCTAGGTCGGGCTCGCGCACGTCGCGAGGCAACGTGACGCTGAGCGGATCGAGATGCCGATCGACGACCGTGTCGGCCGACAACAGCGGCGTTTCGACCTCGAGAAAACCGCGCTGGGCAAAGAACGCCCGGCAGCGGGCCAGCAATTCCGCCCGCAGGCGCAAGCGATCCCAACTGGCCGTGGGAAGGAAATCGTGGTTCGCGCCGGGCTCGTTCACCGCGGGGCTCTCATCGGGCCGAGTCGAGGCGGCGCACTGAAGCCTTCCTATTCCTTCGCCCGCTCCAGGTACTCGTTGCTGCGGGTGTCGACCTTGATCAAGTCGCCGATATCGACAAAGGCCGGGCAGATGACTTCGGCGCCGGTTTCCAGCTTGACCGGCTTGGTGAGGTTCGTGGCCGTGTTGCCTTTGACCGCCGGCTCGCAGTACTCGATTTTGAGCACGACGTGGTTGGGCGGCGAAACCGAGATGGGGTTGTTGTTGAACAACACCATCGAGCAGCTCATGCCTTCCTTCAGATATTTCCAGGCTTCGTCGACCTGTTCCTTGGTCAGCTCATACTGCTCGAAGCTGGAATTGTCCATGAAGACGTACGCCTCGCCCTGGCGGTAGAGGTATTGGGCGTCGATCTCGGTGACGTCGGCTGCTTCGAGCGAATCGCCCCCTTTGTAGGTGCGGTCGAGCATCGTGTTGCGGACCAGGTTCCGCAGCTTGCACTTGTACAGTGCGTTGCCCTTGCCGGGCTTGACGAAATTGCACTCGACCATCAGGTACGGATCGCCGTCGATCTGCACCTTGAGGCCCTTCTTGAACTCGCTGGTGTTGTAACTGGCCACGGAGTGGATTCCTACTTCGTTTTGGGCGTAGCGGGGATTATGCTGATGGGCTGCCCGGCGGGCGGGTGCCCACGGAACAGCGGAACTATGAGCATTGTAGAAAATACGGTCAATTCGTCGCCGGCAATTGTGCCGCCTGCCCGCGATCCCAGGCAAGCGTCGTGGCAGGACTCCGTCAAGGACGCCGTGCGCGACCCGGTGGAGCTTTGCCGGCTCCTGTCGCTGCCAAACAGTCTGGCGCTGGCCGCGGCACGCGTGGCGGGCAATTTCCCGCTGTTCGCCCCGCGCGAGTACATCGCCCGCATGCGGCCCGGCGACGTGGGGGACCCGCTGTTGCGGCAGGTGTTGCCTCTGGAAGACGAACAGGCCGACGTGCCGGGATTCGCCTCCGACCCGGTTGGCGACGGTGCCGCCACCCGAACCGCCGGGCTTCTGCACAAATACCATTCCCGGGCCCTGATGGTAACAACTGGGGCCTGCGCCGTCCATTGCCGCTACTGCTTCCGCCGACACTTCCCCTATGCGGCGGGCCCCAAGTCACCGGCACAGTGGGCCGAGGCGCTCAAGGAGATTTCGGCCGATGGCACGCTCTCGGAAATCATTCTCAGCGGCGGCGATCCCTTGATGCTCGTCGACGCCCATCTGCAGGAGCTCGCCCGGCGATTGGCCGCCATCCCCCACGTGCGGCGGCTGCGCATTCACACCCGGCTGCCGCTGATGATTCCCAGCCGCGTCGACGATGCACTGATTGCCTGGCTGCGCGGCACGCGGCTGACACCCGTCGTGGTCATTCACGCGAATCACGCACGAGAGTTGGAAGGCCCCGCGGTCGACGCGTTGGCCCGGCTTGCCGACGCAGGAGTGCCGCTGTTGAATCAGTCGGTACTGCTGCGGGGCGTGAACGACGATCTCGACACGCTGGCTGAATTGTGCGAGCGGTTGGTCGATCTGCGCGTGATCCCCTACTACCTGCACCAACTCGATCGTGTCACCGGCGCCGCCCATTTCGAGGTGGACGAAAAGCGCGGGCATGAGCTCGTCGAACGATTGCGTTCGCGCTTGCCGGGGTATGCCGTGCCGCGCTATGTGCGCGAAACGGCCGGAGCGGCCAGCAAGACTCTCCTGGCATAGAGGAAGCGAATCTCATGCGACGTGCGGAGCTGCCGATGATCGCTTGCGGTCTGCTGTTGTTCGCCGGGCCCGTCCTATCCGCCGCGGAGAACTGGCCGGCCTGGCGCGGACCCCGGGGCAACAGCACGAGTACTGAAACAGACTTGCCGGTAGAGTGGAGCGAAACCAGCGGCATCGCCTGGAAGACCGAACTGCCCGAGTGGGGCACCAGCACGCCGGCCGTGTGGAACGACGCCGTCTTCGTCACCACCCAACGCGACGAGGACTTGCTGCTACTGAAGCTCGATCGCCGCTCGGGGGAAATCCAGTGGACGCAAGACGTGGGCAGCGGCACCGTCGCGCGGCGAGGTCCGCCGCGCAAACAGCAGAAGTTCCACCGCTTGCACAACCTGGCCAGCCCCTCGCCGACCACCGACGGCAAGCTGGTCGTGGTGCACTTCGGCAACGGGGTCCTGGCCGCCTACGACTTCGAGGGAAAGCTTCGCTGGAAACACGATCTGCAGCAAGAACACGGCGCCTATACGATTTGGTGGGGACATGCCAATAGCCCCGTGATCGTGGGCGACGTGGTCATCTCGGCCTGCATGCAGGATTCGCTTGCGGACTTGAGCGACGAGCGGGCGCCCAGCTACCTGGTGGCCCACGATCTGGAAACTGGCAAGCTGCGATGGAAGTCGATGCGGCTGACCGACGCTCCGGCCGAGCAAGGCGACGCTTACACCACGCCGATCCTTGTCGAGGTCGACGGCCAGCGGCAGTTGCTCGTGATGGGGGCGAATCAGCTCGACGCCTACGATCCCATCACTGGAAAGCAAATCTGGTATTTGCCCGGGCTGGTCGGCGGGCGAACCGTCACCGGTCCCACGGCGGCCGACGGGCTGATATATGTCACGCGCGGCATGCGTGGACCGCTGTTGGCCGTGCGGCCCGGTGGGCGAGGCGAGCTGCCCCAGAGCCGCATCGTGTGGCAAGCCACCAAGGGAACGCCCGACACGCCCTGCCCTGTCATAACCAAGGGCCTGCTCTTCACGGTCACCGACGACGGCATCGCTCGGGCATACAACGCTGCCACCGGCGAGCTTCACTGGACCGAGCGGCTGGAGGGCGACTACAAGGCCTCGCCGCTGGCCGCCGGCGGCCGCATCTATTTCCTGAACACCTCGGGCCTGTGCACGGTCGTGGCGGCAAGCGACGCGTACGAGAAACTGGCCGAAAACGCCCTCGACGACGAAACCTTGGCCTCGCCTGCAGCCGCCGACGGGCACTTATTCCTCCGCGGGCGAAAAACCCTGTACTGGGTGGGCCCTCAATAGGTCGGCGGACACCGATGAAACGCATTGTTTGGCTGACCGACATCCACTTCAACTTCCTGTCCGCCGAGCAGTTGCGGAACTTTCTCGCCGCCGTGTCCGAAGCCCGGCCCGACGCGGTGCTGATCAGCGGTGACATCGGCGAGGCTCACGACGTCTGCGACTACCTGAGAGCCATCACCCAGGTCGTGGAAGCACCCATCTATTTCGTGCTGGGCAACCACGACTACTACTTCGGCTCCATTCGCGACACGCGGCTGCGCGTCGCGCACTTTTGCGAACAACACGAGCGGCTGCACTACCTCACGACCGACGGCGTCGTGCGGTTGACCGACCGCGTGGGCCTGGTCGGGCACGACGGCTGGGCCGACGGCCGCCTGGGCGACTATCCGCGATCGCTGGTGCGGATGCACGACTGGAAGCTGATCGGCGAGTTCAAGTCGCTCGACAAGCCGGCCCGCTGGAACGTGCTCAAGCAGCTGGGCGATGAAGCTGCCGGGCACCTGCGCCGCGTTCTGCCTCAGGCGCTTGCAAAGTACGAGGAGGTCGTCGTGTTGACGCACGTTCCCCCGTTTCGCGAGGCTTGCTGGCACGAGGGCAGCATTTCGAACGACGACTGGCTGCCCCACTTCACCTGCCAGGCCACCGGCCAGGTGATTCTGGAAATGGCCCGCCTCTACCCCCAGCGCCAAATCACCGTGCTCTGCGGGCACACGCACGGCGAGGGCCAGACGCAACCGCGGCCGAACCTCTATGTGATCACCGGTGGCGCGGACTACGGAGCCCCGCGGATCGCGCGGGTTTTTGAGTTCGAGTGAGCGTGCCGTGTGCGAGGCGCAGCGCGGGCACCTTGAAGCGCGTGCGCCGGGCGTGCTAGGATGGCCCGCTCGCTTGCTTTCCTTCCGTTTCACCAGATGCACGCCATGAAATTCGCGATTTGCAACGAAACGTTTCTCGACTGGCCCTTCGACAAGGCGTTCGGCTTTGCGGCCGAGTGCGGCTACACGGGCATCGAGATCGCGCCGTTTACGCTCCATGCCGACGCCCGTGAGATCACCTCCGCCCAGCGGCAGGAGGTCGTCCGGCTGGCGAAGGCCAGCGGCCTCGACGTGGTCGGACTGCACTGGCTGCTGGCAAAGACCGAGGGCTTTCACCTTACGCACCCGGACGCCGAGGTGCGCAAGCGCACGACCGCGTACGTGCAGGACCTGGCCCGACTGTGCGGCGACGTCGGCGGCTCGCGGATGATTTTTGGTTCGCCCCAACAGCGCAACGTGATGGAAGGGGTCACGCCCGAGCAGGCATTCGACAACGCGGCCGGCGTAGTGAGCGAGTGCCTGCCGGTGCTCGAGCAAACCGGGGTCACGCTTTGCATGGAACCCCTAGGGCCGACCGAAGGCAACTTTCTCAACACGGCCAACGACGCCGTGCGGCTGATCGAGCGGATCGACCATCCCAACGTCCGGTTGATTCTCGACTGCAAGGCGATGTCGAGCGAGGCTGTGCCAATCCCCGAGTTGATCAAGCGCCACACGGGACACCTGGCTCACTTCCACGCCAACGACCCCAACAAGCAAGGCCCCGGCTTCGGCGAGCTGGACTTCCACCCGATCTTCAAGGCCTTAGGCGAGGTGGACTACTCGCACTGGGTGTCCGTCGAGGTGTTCGACTACGCCCCCGGCATCGAGCGCCTGGCCAAAGAAAGCATCGACTACATGCAGCGCACGCTCGACAAAGTGAACGCCGGCTAATTGTCGCTTTCGTCCTCGTCCGCTTCGCCGTCCTCGCCGTCCGGCTCGCCGGACACGGTCGTGGCCCCGTCGAGCATCTCGAGCTGAATCAGCTTCGCATCGGCCTCGCGCCGCAGGGACTCGGCCAGGGGCTGCGAATGGGTGGTGATCCAAAGCTGCGAGTCTTGGCCGGCCCGGGCGATCAGTCGGGCCAGCGGTTCAAAGAGTTGGGGGTGCAGGTTCGCGTCGGGTTCGTTCATCGCCAACAGCGCCGGCGGCCGGGGCGTGTATAGCGCGGCCAGCAGGCACAGGTACTTGAGCGTGCCGTCGGAAAGCTCCCTCGCGGCGAAGCGGCGGCGAAATTCTTCGCGCTCCAGTTGCACCTCCATGCCGGCCTGGCCCATGGCGATATACAGGCTCGCCCCTGGGAACGCGTCGGCGACGGCCTGCTGCAGTTCCATGCCCCGGCCGATTTCGCCAATGGTTTGCAGCGCCGCGGCCAGGTCGACGCCGTCGTGGCTCAGCACCGGCGTGCGCACGGCAATCTGCGGTCGTCGCAGCGGCGAATCGGCATCGGTACGAAACTCGTGATAAAACCGCCAGCTCAACAACACGCTGCGCAACGCCGACAACTCGGGAAAGCGGTGCGGCTCGCGCAGCTCCGAGAGGATCGACTCCGAGTCCGTTAGCTCCATGGGGAAGTCGATCGGCCGCCCCTGCTCATCGCGCAGCTGGGCGGAACCGTTCTTGCGTTGGAACACCGTCGTGCGCCGGGCGTGACCCCGGAACTCGAGTTGTTCTTCGCGCACGATCGGATCGAGCGAGAATGCCGAACCATGTGGTTGTGCAAGGCCACAGGCAAAGCGATACGACCACTGGTCGAAGCCGACTTCGATGGTGACGCGTTTGGGCACGCCCTTGCGGAATTCGCCGGCCCAAAGGCAGCTCGGCATTCCGCCTTCGGCGGCGAGCGTGCTGGCCAGGCGGCCATCGGCGGCCTGGTTAAGCAGAAACAGCGAGCGGTACAGATTCGTCTTGCCGCAGCCGTTGGGACCAACCAGCACGTTGACCTGTCCCAACTCCAGGCGCACGCGCTGCACCGAGCGGTAGCCGCGGATCGATAGCCAGCGGATCGGCATCATAGGAGCGTTCTACGACGCAAGACGGTCGCTGGCAACATACCCGATTGCCTGTCCAAGAACCGCGCTGCCTAGGCGCTGCCCTTGAGTTCGGCCAGGTGCTGGGCCGTGCCGACCAGGCGATCCCAGTTTTCGTAGACGTACTCCGGCGGGCCGCCGATCTGGGCCACGACTTGGGCCACGTGCTCTGTCGGCACCATCTCAATCGCGTCCCACGGGCACACGACGAGCTCGTAGGGGTTGGTCTTCTTGCCGGGAATGTGGACACACACCTCGCAGCCCACGCAGCGCTCCAGGTCGATCTCGCACCAGCTCTGCAGGTTGTACTTGTCGTCGTACTGCTGGATTTTCACGATGCAATCGACCGGACAGACCTCCAGGCACGCTTCGCACCCGGTGCAGTTGTCGGCGTTGATGACGGCTAGCTCTTTGGGCAGTTTCTTGCGGGGGCCTTGTTTGGCCATGGAGCATATTCCTCGGTTGCGGCTCCCCTCCCCAGCGGGAAGGAGCGGTCGTGGGGTGCATTCCGATGCGGCTCGTACGGAGTTCGGCCGACTAACCAATCATAGGAACAAATCGGCACAAAGCCAACCGCTGGTACAGGATCGATTCGGCGGGCATCCGAGGCGGCAAATACCGCGTTTTTCGGGCCTTGGGGCCGACGAGGCGGTGTGCTCTACCGCTCGGGAATCGTCTCTCCCGCCACCAGGTCCTCGAACGTCTGGCGGCGGCGAATCAGGTGGGGGCTGCCGCCTTCGACCAACACCTCGGCCGCAAAGGGTTTGCTGTTGTAATTCGAGCTCATTACGCTGCCGTAGGCCCCGGCACACTCGATCACGAGGTACTCGCCCACTTCGGCCACGGGCAGCATCCGCGAGCGGACGAAGCCCCCCTCTTCCTGCGTGAAAATATCGCCCGACTCGCACAGCGGCCCGCCCACGACGACTTCGTGCATTTGCCGCGTGGGGCCTCCCTCGCCGCACGGCACCAGCGACATGTGGTGGTAGGCCCCGTAGAGGATCGGCCGGGCCAGGTTGTTGAAGCCGGCATCGAGCAAATAGAACGTGTTCGCGCCGCTGCGCTTGATCGCCCGGATCTGGGCAACCAGGTAGCCGCTCTCGGCGATCAGGTACCGCCCCGGCTCGATCTCGAGGCCGACCTTGTGTCCGAAGGCGTCCTCGAGCCGCTTGCGCGTGGCATCCCAGAGTTCGAAGTAAGCACCGATGTCGACGTATGTCTCACCTTCGCGATAGGGAATCGGCAAGCCGCCGCCTGCGCTGATCGACTTCAGTGTTCGCCCCACTTCGCGCGCCGCGGCTTCCATCGCGTTGCACACGCTCGCCAGGTGCTCCATATCTGAGCCCGAGCCGATGTGCATGTGCAGTCCCGTGACCCCCAATCCGTGTTGATCCGCGGCCCGCAGACACTGCTGGAGCTGGTCGTGCCAGATGCCGTGCTTCGATTGCTCGCCGCCGGTGTTGGTCTTTTGACTGTGCCCGTGCCCGAAGCCCGGATTGATGCGGAGCGTGATCTCTCGCCCCGGCGCGATCTCGCCCAATTGGCTGATCATGTCCGGCGACCCGCAGTTGACGTGCAGCCCATGGGCCAGCACCAGGTCGAGCGCTTCGCGGTCGAAGATGTCGGCCGTGTAGACGATGGGCGGAGGATCGCCGGTCACCGGGTAGCCAGCCGCGATGGCCCGCTGGATCTCCCCCGCGCTGACCGCGTCGACCACCGCCCCGTTGCGCCGCACCAGGTCGAGTATGGCGATGTTCGAGCAGGCCTTCTGGGCGTACCGCACCGTGTCGAACGCCTTAAGATCCGAAATCCGCTCGACGATTTTCGCCGCGTCGTAAACGTAGGTCGGCGTGCCGAACTCCCGGGCCAGCGCCTCGACGCTGACCCCGGCAATCTCATTACGAAGCGCGGCAAACCGCGGCGCACTAGGCATATCGATCTTTCGCTGGAACTGTTCGGGTGAACCTCGCGCACGGTCGGCGCGAGACCGGTCAGGTTAGCCGATGACCGACGCCGCGAGAAGTGGCCAGCCGTGACCGTTTGGCCGGAGCCACCGGCGACGGCGTGCCGCCGCTGGCCAGCGCCCGAAGCCCCGCCTTGCACCCCCTTAGACGTCCCGCCGAGCCGTGAGGTTCGCTCACAGCTCCGGCAGTTCCGAATCGAACTCGGACTCCTCCGATTCGCCCTCGCCCTGTGGGGCGGCCATGGCCGCTTCCACGCGTTGCGCCGTGAGCAGCGCGGCGGATCGCTCTTTCGCGGTCCGTACGTCGACCACCGGCTGCGCGACGGGCTCGACGCGCTGCCGCGGTTCTTCCGAGGCGTCGCCGGTATCGTCGAGCAGCACGATCGCGTTGTCGACTTCGGCGGCCGCCAGCGGCTCGGCTGTTGCCGGCGCTGCGGTTTGCTGCGATTGCTGTGGGCCGCTCAGAAGATAGTTGATCACCATCAACGCGTCGACCGCAGATACCCGACCGTCGTGGTTGACGTCCACGTAGTAGACCGGTTCGGCGGCCACTTGCAGGTCGGCCGCCTCCGCGACCGCCGCCTGCGGCGATGCCGTTTGAGGCGTTAACAAGTGGTTGATGAGGATCAATGCGTCGCGCGCCGATACGCGTTCGTCGCCGTTGACGTCCTGAGGCAAAGCGGCATTGTGCGCAAGCGGCGCCGGGCCAACGCCCGTGCCCTGCACCATGAACACATAGGGGTGCTCGGTGTCGTCAGTGTTGGCGATCGACAGCATGGCCGTTCGCAGGCCCGTGCCGCCGGGCTGAAACAGCACGTCGAACGAAGTCGAGCGGCCGGGCATCACGACCGAGTCGGGCTGCGACATCACCAGAAAATCGGACGCGTGTTGGCCCAAAACGCTCACGCGCGGCACGCCCGTTAAGTGGAGATCGGCGTTGCCGTTGTTCGTGATCTCAAAGGTATGCACGGACGAGTCGGTCCATTGCGGCACGAAGCCGAAGTCGGTGCCGTCGTTGGTCGTCGGCGACGTGTCGCCTGTGATGATCGATCGATACAACCCGGCAACGTCCATCTCGGGTTCTTGCGGTGCGATTCCACCCGCGACGATCCGCACGGCGTCGGCCACGACGTAGCCGTTGGCATTGTTGGTCAGGCGCACGGCGAAGTTGTTGGTCGTGGTGGGAAACGTGCCGAGGCTCTGCCAGTAGATCCCGTCGGAGTATTCGCCCGTGGGGGGCAATTGCTGGTTCACCGACACCGTGCCCACCGGCACGCCATCGTCGAGCATCGTGAAGGGCGCATTCGTGGCACGGTTGCCGAACGCGCTCCACCGGGCGAACACCTCGTACGAAGCATTGGGAATGCCCACGAAGTTCCACGTCGCCGTCGAGTTGCCGTTGCCGGCCGGGGCATACTCGTAGTCGAGATGGTAGGCCAGCGTGTTGGTCACGTTGGTCCAGTTGCCGGTCTTGCTGTAGCCGGCGTCGTTGTCGTCCATGATGTATTCGCCCAGCGTGTCGGGCGCATAGACGATCGTTGCCCGGCCCTGTGGATCGATCGTGCGGGCGTGCGTCGCCAACGTCAGATTGAAGTAAAAGTTGCGGTTCTCCGCAAACACCCCGTCGGTCATGACGGGCACGGATACGATTCGCGTGTTCTGTCCCGGTTCGAAGACGACCACGCCGCTGCGCGCTTCGTACTGCACACCCGCCGTGGCAGTGCCGTCGTCGGTGGTGTATTCGACAGAAACCCGTCGCCCGCTGGCCCGGTCGAGGGCCACGGCGAATTCGGCCGTGTACGAGCCGGCGCCTGTGGTGGTCACCACCACGTCGCTCACGTAGAGGTTCGGAAGCGGATCGTCGTCGAGGATCGTGGCGACCCCCGTCGACCGGTTGATCCGTGCCCCCTGCGCGCTGGTCAACACGACCCAGAAGGTTTCGGTGTCCTCGTTGAGGTTGTCGCCGACGACGGGCACTCGAATCGTCGCCGAGCTGCTGCCCGGCATGAGGTGCACGACTCCGCTCTTGGCGGTGAAGTCGCCGGGGGCCACGGCCGTGTTGGACACGGTCGTATAGTTGATGCTGACGAAGGTGTTGACGCCCCCCTGTGCCAGAATGGTGAACACGGCGTCCTTGGTCCCGCCGTTGCCCTCAACCAACGTCACGTCGCCGATCGAGAGTTCCACGTCGTCGTTTAAAATCGTGGCCACGGCCGTCGATTCCGTGCTACCGCCGCCGACCATGTCGGTGAACAGCACACGAAACGATTCGTCGGGCTCGACGACGGCGTCGCCGACGACGGGAATCGTGATCGATAGCGATTCGGGCCCTCCCGGCAGGAAGGTCACGGTGCCGGTCTGCGACAGGTAGTCGCCCGGCGAAGTGGCCGTGTCGTCCTCGGTCGCGTAGGTGACAATGACGGGCGCGCTGGTGGATTCGATCAGCTCGATATGGAACACGAAGTTCGTCAGTCCGGAGTTGCCTTCGAGCTGGGCGATGTCTTCGACCGTGATCTTGGGATCGTTAACGGGAATATCTTCCGGCGCTCCCGACCCGAACACGGTGCGCGTGACGTAGGTTCCCGATTCGCCGGGAGCCAGGCTGATGATGTTTCGAAACGCGAGGGTGATATCGTACTCCGCGCCTGCGTCGACGAACCCGTCGCCATCCGAGTCACCTGTAATGATGTCGTCCAGCGCCGCGCCTTCGATGATGCGCGTTCCCAGCCCAGCGAACGAATCGACCTCGAATCGCCCCACGGTCGGGATGGTGCCGCCAGTGGCGTCGATGCCGAGAAAGGTCGTGTCGGTAGCCCCGGAGCCGCCGGCGTCGGTCTCGAACAAGAACTCGGCAGGCAACAACAACCGGCCGCCGCCGTCCACGAGCGTGCCGTCGAACAACAAGTCGCCGTCGATGTAGCGTACAACCTCGAGGTCGACGGCCGCGCTGCCGATGTTCGTGATGGCGTAGCTCTGGACGAGAATCGAACCGGTCTGAACATTGTCCGCATTCAAGAGCGGAGAGACGGTCTGGGTCAGCACGGTTTCCAGGTTGCTGGCCGTGTACGTGCTCGTGGCCTGGGTCAAGTCGCCCGTGACGACCGGAGCCTCCAGGCCGCCCGAGCCGAGGATATCGCCCGAGGTAAGAAACTGGCGCTCCCCGATGGTCCCCAGCCGCACGGCCACGCCCGATTGGAACGTCGTGCTCGCCGGGCCGATCGGTCCGATGGGATCGTAGACGGCACCCTGGCTACCGAGGAGGAAGACGGCGCTGCCGAACGAACCGTAGCCATCGACGTCGACCGTGACGCTGCCGTCGCCGGAGCCCGTCGAAAGCACGTGCAGCATGCGGCGATCTTCGAGGACTTCGGTCCACAGCGCCCGGGGACCGAGCCCCGTTCGGTAAGCGTCTCGACCGTACGTCTTCCTGCGGCGTCGACGCCAAGGCGTGATCATGATTCAGCTCCCACGTCACCAAACGACGCCGCCGGCGTGCCGATGCCCTGCGGCCTAGCCCATGCTAGTTCGAGCCGCATCGCTCCGCAAAGACGCAGCCGAAGCGAAAGCACACAGACAGCGCGAGGCAATCTAGCCATCGACGAAAGCCAGTTCCAGGTCGGTGTATACGACGATTTCGGCATCGGGTGATTCATCCGACTCGGTGGCAATTTCCTCCGGCTCCAGCAGCCAGGTTGTCGAGGAAGTTTCTACTCGGGAAGGTGGAGCCTCGGGTAACGCGGCGTCGTACGGCATCGACAGCGCGCTCTCCTCTTCGTCGGAAGACTCCGATACGACCGCCTCGTCCACCGCTGCCGACGACAGGGGCGCCGCCTCCGCGGTCGCAGCCTGCGGCGCAGCCGCGGGACCGGGCGGCGGCGACAGAAGGTAGTTGATGACCATTAATGCGTCGATTGCCGATACCCGCCCATCGCCGTTGACGTCCACATAGTACACGGGCGTGCCAGCCGGCTCCGCTAACGCCGCCGCGCTCGCAGCCTGCGGGGCGGCCGTCGGACCCGATAGCAGGTGATTGATCAGGATCAACGCGTCGTTGGCCGATACGCGGCCGTCGTCATTGACGTCCTGAGGCAGCGCCGCGTTCTGCAGCAAGGGCTGCGGCACCGCACCGCTGAGCGAACCCTGCACGACGAATGCATAGGGGTTCTCGCTCGTATCGTTGTTCGCGATGGAGATCACCGCCTGGCGCACGCCGTCTCCGGTGGGACGGAACTTGACTTCGAAAGTGGTCTTCGCGCCAGGGGCCACCACCGCCGCGGGCTGACGAACGACCGTGAAGTCCGAGGCCTGCGGCCCCGTCACGACGACCGGTGGATTGCCCGTCAGGTTCAAAGGCGCGTTGCCATTATTCGTGATCGTGAACTCCTGCGTGATCGACACACCCAGCGACGGTACCGTGCCGAAGTCCGTGCCGTCGAGCGTGGCGGGAGTCACGTCTCCGGTGGAAATCGATCGGTCCTTCGCCGCCACGTCCATCTCGGGCACTTGCGCGCCCACGCCGCCGGCCAGAATACGCACGGCGTCGGCGATCACGTAGCCGTTGGCCGCGTTGCTCAATTTCACCGTCAGCGAATGACTCGTCGTGGCAAACGTTCCCAGGCTGTGCCAGAACTGGCCGTTGGAAAGATCGTCCGAGGGGGCCGCCTGCTGGTTCACCGCCACGGTACCCAGCGGCGTGTTCCGATCGTAGATCGTGTAGGGCGCGTTGGTGGCTCGATTGCCAAAGGGAACCCAACGGGCGAAGACCTCGTACGATCCGTTGGGGATCGCCGTAAAACTCCAACTCGAAGTGCCGCTGCCGTCGCCGGGCGTCGCGTAGTCGTAGTCCAAGCCCGAGGCCAGCGTGTTGGTCACACCCGTCCACGTGCCGGTGTGGGAATGCCCCGTGTCGCCGTTGTCCATCACGTATTCGCCGGCGGGATGGTCGGCAAACACGATCGTGCCGGCGCCCTGCGGGTCGCCGAGCCTGGCAGTCGCGGTGGAGGACAGGTTGAGATAGAAGCGCTTGTTGGCCGAGGGCGTGGCGCTGGTGGAAACGGGCACCATCACCGGCATCGCCGTCACCCCGGGGGCGAAGGTGACCACGCCGCTTTGGGCCGCGTAGTCGACTCCGGCCTGCGCCGTCCCGTCGGAGGTGGCGTACGGCACGGTCACTTGCCGGCCGCTGGGCGTGTCCAGCGCCACGGTAAACTCTGCTGCCAGCACGCCCGCCGAGGTGGTCGTCAGGTACACGTCGTTGACGTACAGGAACGGCTGCGGATCGTCGTCGAAGATCGTGCCCACGCCGACCGCTTTGCCCAGCCGTGCTCCTTCGATGCGGCTGAGCAACACGAAGAATGTCTCGGTGCCTTCATTGAGCGTGTCGCCCAGAACCGTCACGCTGATTGTGGCCGTAGTCACTTGCGGCGAGAAGTTCAAGGTCCCGGCTTGCGGAAGATAATCGCTGGCACTGGTCGCCGAATCGTTCAGCGTGCTGTAGTACACCGTCACCGGCTGCCCCACCCCGCCGAGCACCGTCACCGTGAACACCGCCAGCCGCGTGCCGACGGGCCCTTCGGTTACCGATGCGTCACCGATCGATACCTCGATGTCGTCGTTGAGGATCACACCGGCCGCCTCGCCGATGCCCAAACCGGCCGGATCGGTGGGATTGCTCAGTCGCAACAGAAAGCTCTCGTTGTCCTCGACCAGCAGTTCGCCGATGACCGAAACGGTCACCGTTTGCACCAGCGGACCCTCGGGTGTGAAAGTCAGAGTCCCCGAGACGGGCAAGTAGTCGACTCCGGCCGTGGCCGTCACGTCGACGGTGGCATATTCGACCGTGTAAGATTCGGTCGTGTCGTTCGTGGCCTCGATCGTAAACACGAGCTCCGTCGTGCCCTCGTCCCCCTCAAGCACGGCATCGCCCAGCACGTTCAATTCCAAGGGCGGTATCGGTTCGGTCAGGTCGTAGCCGATCAGTCCGAAAGCCCGCAAGTCCGCCGGCGAAAACACGAGCAACTGTCCACCGCCGGCGGTCGGATCCATGATGCCGATCGTAACGCCGGTGATGTCGTCGTTCTTCCAGTGGCTGGCCTGCCAACCGTCGCCCGTCGACGACCCGGTCGACATCGGAATATCGCCCTGCGTGAGTCCGGGAATATTGAATCCGACCGGGTTGTAGACACCGTCATAGAAGACCGCGTCGCCCTCAGTCGTCAGCACGCGCGGACTGCCCGTGAAGTCGTCGCCTCCGGCCCCGGGACGCAAACGGAACAAGTCGAGCGGATTGACTTCGAGGCCTCGCGGGACAGCCGTATTGCCCAAGGCGAAATCGACGTAGTCGACCGTGCTGACGAAGCCCAACCCGTGACAGATCTCGTGAATCGCCACGCCGACAAAGTCGGTCATGCCGGGGGTGATGCCGTCGGTCGGATCGAAGTCGAACGTAAAGGCCGTGCTGAAGGCCATGGACATGTCGCGTATCAACGACGGGTTGTACTGCGACTGCGGACCCGGCAGCGTGTTCTCGGGAACGCCCAGCGCCTTGAGCGTGGCGCGGTTCGCCTCGGCCCCGAGCAACGTAAACGGAGTCCCGCCGTCGTCGGGCAGTTCCACTTGCGCTTGGGCCAACGTGGGGAGCTGCGCCGGAAGCGTTTCGTCTTCATCGGCGTCGGCGATCAACAGATCGCGCAACTCGTCGTAGCCAATCGAGACGTCGACCGAGCTGGTCGCCCCGATCACGCCCGGAGGCAAGAGACTGACGTCCGCGTCGACGACGATCGTCACCGGATCGAAAAAGATCGCCTCCAAGAACTCGGCAGCCATGTCAAAGGCGGCCGAAGCTTCCGGATTGGCCAACAGCGCCGGGCTTTTCTGCAACTGGATATCGAAACTGCCGGTCTGGTTGGTCGTTATTCCCGCGGTCCCGGTCAACAGGGGCAACGACTCGGATTCGGTCCGCATCAAGTAGCCGCCCGCGAAGGGTTGCTGGTAGACGTAGCTGGCGGTGAGCAGTCTTCGATCCTCGAGCGTTTCGAGCAGCGGGGATCGGTAACGCCCAGCCTGGAGGTGATGCCGCATAGCGCCTGACCGGCGCGCGTCGCGCCGCTTACGAGTGGTTCGACCGGGAGAGATCATGGCCCTACTCAGTTCCGTTTGAGTGACTGCCGCGTTGTTGCGCCATCGACATGGCGCGCAAGCCGAACCGCCACCTGCGGCCGCGCGGCCGTTTCATACTAGTTGGGCCTCGTGGGGGTCGCAACAACCCGCCCAGATCCCCCAGCCGGAACCCAGACGCGCAATAATAAGCGGCACCGCTACCGAGTTGGAACGGTGCCGCTCAAGGCGTTCAGATTGCATGCCCCACAAATCGCAAAGCCGTGGGACGAACGAAGCTACGGCCCGAAGCCGGGCAGTGCGCCGCTGGCCTGGGCATTCTTCAGCAGCGAGCCGAGCAACTTCAGCGCGCCCTCCTCGGCCGTGACGCGGATCGTGGCACCGCTCGACTCAGGAATGTACTCCAGCCGTACGTGGTCTTTACCCGGCGACTTGGCCAGTTCGGCGGCCATCATCTTGACGTTGCTCTCCCCGTCGCCGTCGTCCTGCAGGGCCGAGGCAAACTCGAAGACTGGGCCCAGCGAGACGGTCAACTGAAACGGAGGAAGCTGCTTGTCGGCGGCCGTCTTCGAGCCGTCGATCAGCTTCTTGGTCATCTCGAGGCTGTCGGTGCCCAGCGCCAGGTAGACGCTCTTCTCGCCGATACCGACCGCCACGTCGAGATTCTCGCCCAGCACCTTGGCGATCTTCTGGTCCTGCGGCACGGGAATGCTCGCCGTGTGGAACACGACGCCGTCGTGCTTGTCGGCGTCGAACTTGATATCGGGAAAGTCCGGCTCGTCGGCCATCAGCTTGGCGAACTTCTTAAGCGCTTCGTCCAGCGACTGCGGATCGGCCACGTAGGCGCCCACGGCCAGGGCCATCTTTTCGTCGCTGACGTCAAGCGTCGCGGCGGCGTCGACCTTGCCGCTCTCGAACGTGGCCCGAATGGCGTCGAACACCTGGTTGACCATTTCCGTGGCCAGCTTCTTCGAGGCCTCGTCCGGCAGCCGGTCTTCGCCTTCGATCTGCTGCAGGGCCTGCGTGCGAACCGCATCCAGGCCGGCTACGAACTGCTCGGCATCGCTCTCGGCCAGCTCCGTGGTCAGATTCAGCGAAGCCGCGGCATCGGGAACCAGGAACCCGGCGAAGCTCGAAGCCGAGGTCGGCTTGGCCTTGGCAAAGGCCTTGGCCGAATCGGTGCCTTCCAGCGCCGCGAACGACAGGTCGAGTTGAGCCGTTTTCGCGTTCGGATCCAGCGCCAGGCCCAGCGTGAGCTGCTCGAGCTCGTTGATGGCGTCGGTCAGTTGCTCCATTTGAGCTTCGACCATCTCGCGGCGGGCCTCAAAGGCCTCGTCGCTTTCGCCGCTCTGACGGCTGAGCCCCTGCTCGACGCCGATGCGAAGCTGGTCGATGAGCATCGTGCGGAAAACTTCCGGCACGTTCTGCACATGCAGGCGGCCGGCGATGTCGTACTTCTTCTCCAGTCCGTCGAACAGGTCGCCGCCGTCCTGGGGCAGATCGCCCAGGATCTCGGGCGACGTGGACAGGTAAGCCCACTTGTTCTCTTCCTTGACGAAGATCTTCTGATTGAACACGTCAAGCTCGAAGACCCCGTCGCCGGCGTCTTGCGCCACGCCGACCAGACCTTCCAGCGCCGCCAGCAACTGTTGCAGGTCGGTCACGGGCAGCACGATCAACGGCTGAAAGCTGACGCCGTCGGTCGCCAGGGTCACGCCGAGCGGGCGCGTCTTGTCGAGCCCGGCCAGGCCCTGGCCCTGCGTGAAGAGTTGGATCATGCCCTCGATGTTCTTATCGAGGTCGGGACTGCCGGCCAGATTGCCGATGAACGCAATGTCGGTCATCAGCCGGTCGTAGCTGGCGATTGCCAACACGGCTACCGGCTTAGTGCCGGATTCGTCTTGAGCCGAACAGCGCGCGGCGGGTAGCACGACGGCCGCGGCAGCCAGCAGGGGAAGTAGCAGATGTTTCACGTTCGTATCTCCTGAGTGACTCGTTTGTGCGAAGCCAGACGCAGACCAAACGCCACACCGCGCGGCTCCTGCGGCTTATACCCATTCGGCGGGCGGTGAGTTTTGAGAGTTTGCGGTCGGCGCAAAATGGGCGAACAGTTCACCGTGTGCAGACCGGCCCAAAATCCTTGACGGCGAGACTAAATCGTAGGTTATGCGCTGCTGCGCGCCTAGGAACGACTGTTGAGAAACCCCTAGAAAACAGGGGCCAACGAGCCGCGCGTCCTCCTGCGCCCGGGGCCGTCGAAAATCGCCTAATGCGAGCCCCCCACCTGGTCAGGGTTTGCAGCGCGCGCAGCTTCCCCGCAGAGTGCCAGTTGTACTAGCTAGGACCGAAAGAAGGTGCCGCGAGACTAGCGTTCGCGGAACGTGATGCGGCCCTTGGTCAGATCATAGGGCGATAGCTCGACACGTACCCGATCGCCGGGCACGATGCGGATAAAGTGCTTTCGCATCTTTCCCGCCACGTGAGCGATAACGTTGTGGCCGCCGTCCAATTGCACGCGAAATCGCGTGTTGGCCAGGGCCTGGGTGACGACGCCCTCGACTTCGAGCGCCTCTTCTTTTTGCTTTTGGGCCATTCGCGCCTCCGAAAAGAACACTGTTTAGGAAGTTGCCCCAAGGGGAAAACCGTGCATGCTTATCATAACCGTTGCTACTGCTCCGTCCATAGCAGACACATCGGCAGTTCTCCCACTCTAGGTTAGAACCACGGCGAATGCACGCGCCCACTGGGTTTTCAGGCGGCCTGCTCCCGGGGCAATGCGGCATTCTCGTCGGCTGCTACGCCCCAACGGCCGCCAGCCCCTCGCGCAAGGCCGCCAGGACCGTTTCGGTCGATTCGATCCCCACCGACAAGCGGATTGTGCCGCCCGTGATGCCCAAAGCCGCCCGCTGATCAGGGGCAAGTCCACGATGGCTGGTCGATTCCGGGTGGCTTAGCGTTGTGGCCAGTTCGCCCAGCGACGGGCAAAAGGGGATTTCCCGGGCCGCCGCGATGAAAGCATCGGCAGCCGCCCGGCCGCCGGCCAGGGTGAAGGTCACCATCGCCCCGAAGCGGTCGCCGAATTGCCGGCAAGCCAAGGCATGGTCCGGATGGCTCTCAAGCCCCGGATAGTGAACCGCCTCAATCGCTCGAACGCCTGCCAGCATCTCGGCCGCCGCGTGGGCATTGCGACAAGCGCGCTCCATCCGCACCGCCAGCGTCTCCAGTCCGCGCAGCGCCAGCCAGCACGCAAATGGCGCTGCGGTCATGCCCCAGCTTGCGAGCGCCGCTGGCACGCGCTGCCAATGCAATTCGGCACCGCACACCAGGCCCAACACGACGTCGCTGTGCCCGTTCATGCTCTTGGTGAGGCTTTCCATCACCCAGTCGGCCCCCAAGTCGGCCGGCCGGCAAACGACCGGACCGGCAAAGGTATTGTCGGCCAACAGCGTGGCACCTCCCTGGTGCGCTAGGTCCGCCAGGGCCGAAAGGTCGGCCACGCGCAGCAGCGGATTGCTGATCGTCTCGACGACGACGAGCTTCGTGCGGTCGGTCATCGCCGCGCGCACCGCATCGAGGTCGCACGGATCGACGCGCGTGCTGTCGATTCCCAGCCGCGCGGCTTCGGCCGTGAGTAACGTGTCGCTGCGACCGTAGAGCTGGTTGCTGACGACGACGTGGTCTCCCTGCTCGAGCACAGCCAGCAGCACCAGTGCCAGGGCCCCCATGCCGGAGCTCGTGACCGTGGCCCGCTCGGTCCCGTGCAGGCGGCGGCAGTGCTCGGCCAGCATGTCGGCATTGGGATGCCCATCGCGGCCGTAGACGTATCCCACCTGGCTGCCCGAGAGCAGCGCGTCGGCCTGATCGGGATCGCGACACTCGTAGACGCTCGACAGATAGATCGGTGCCGCGTGGGGCTGGGCGGGCCCGGGAGAAAATCGCTTGGGACGCGGGCAAATGTCGTCCGGAGTATCCATGGTCGCTGCCGCCAGGTGGTAAGAAAAAAGTTGGCTGCAAGTATAGTCCCAGCCCCCGGGCGAATCACGCCGCCACGCGGCCGCCAGCGAGCGACTGGCCACGTGCAATCCCGACCGGTATGCTGGCACCATGGCCCCGCCCTCACCGCTCGAATCGCAACCGGCGCCTGGCAAGTCGCAGCACGATTTGCTGCGAGTGCTGGGCTTTTACTCGGTCGTGGCGATCGTCGTCGGCCAGGTGATCGGCTCGGGCATCTTCTTCAAGCCGCAAGTCGTGGCCCAGCAGACCGGCGGCTTCGTCGGGTTGATCCTCGCACTGTGGATCGTCTGCGGGCTGGTGAACCTGTGCGGCGCGCTGGCCATGGGCGAGTTGGCAGCCATGTTCCCTCGGGCCGGCGGCACGTACGTCTTTCTGCGCGAAACCTATGGCGACCTGTGGTCGTTTCTATGGGCCTGGGCCGAGTTCTGGGTGATTCGCACCGGGGCCATCGCCGCCTTGGGAGCCTACTTTGCCGTGTCGTTGGAGAACGTGCTGTACCCCAGCACTTCGGGCAGCCTCTACGGCATGGATCTCTCGGGCGCCGGGGCGACCTACAGCCAGAAAGCGATCGCGGTGGCAGCCATCGCCGGACTGGGCGTGATCAGTATTATTCGCACGACCTGGGCCGGTGCCGTGCAAAACGTGGCCACGGTCATCAAGGCTGGATTCGTGGCGTTTCTGGCCGTGCTGCCCTTTATTGCCTTGCAGTCCGACCCGGTCGAGATGGGCCCGCTTTGGCCCGAGGAAGTGGGCGGCGGCATGGTGCTGGGCATCGGTGCCGCGGTAGCGGCCATCATGTGGGCCTACGACGGTTGGGGCAACGTGACCGTCGTGGCCGAAGAGGTGCACAAGCCGCATCGCAACCTGCCGCTGGGACTGATCGTCGGCGTCGTGCTGCTGATCGCCCTATACGCGGGCGCGAACCTCGCGTACCACCTGACGCTGCCCTCGAGCGTCATCGCCGCGCCGGACAACACGTGCCCGGCGATTCCCGTTTGCGAAAAGCTGCTGCCCAGCTTCGGGGCCAAGCTGATGCGCTCGATGATCATGGTCTCGGTGTTCGGCGCGTTGAGCTCGAACGTGCTGGTCGGCCCGCGCGTGCTGTTCGCGGTGGCCCGCGACCACTCCTTCCTGGGCCGCTTCGCCCGCATCCACCCCATCACGCGTACGCCGGCTTGGGCCATTGCCGGCATGTGTGCGTGGTCGTGCGCGCTGATCCTGATGGGCGGGTTGAGCTGGGAGCCCGACGCGCAGCTATTCAACTTGATGAGCGAGTGGACCGTGTTCGGCGGATCGATCTTCTATTTCTCGGCTGTAGCCGCCGTGTTCGTGCTCCGCATTCGGCGGCCGGATGCCGAGCGGCCCTATCGCACGTGGGGCTACCCGATCGTGCCGCTGGTGTTCCTGGCCTTCTATGCCTTCTTGCTGGTCACCATGCTGCTGGAGAATCCCGGTCACCGGCTGGTGGGACTGGGGCTGATCTCGGCCGGAGCGATCGTGTACTTCGCGTTCGCCAAGCGGGGGCAGCCCGAGCCTGACGGGGACGCATCTACCGCCCAGGGCTGACTCACTCACCGGCCAGCGCGACGACTAGCCAAACCGCTCCATGAGCACGGCCTCGTAGATCGACCGCAGCGGGACTGCGGCCGCTTGCCGCGACTCGTCCGAGGCGTCAGGCTCGCTGAGCACGAGTTCCGGCGGCATCACGACGGTCCGCTCGTGGACGGTGGGAAAACGTTCCTCCACGCGTTGCCGGGTCGATTCGTCGGGCACCAGAATCCGGCTCGCGTTCTCGGCCGCTTGTTCCGCCAGCGAAGCCAGCAGGTCGCTGGCCCGCGAGTCGTCCAGCTCGGGATGCCAGGCGCTGAGCACGTAGGGCGCCCCGCTTTCGAGGGCCAACTGGCCCAGCAGCCAGACGTGCTGGGCGTGAATGACGTGGGGGTCGAAACGCAGGATGATGGCATCCAGACGACGCCGCAGCCGCTCGCGGTAATCGGCCAGTTCGCCGCCCGAGAGCGAGGCAAACGTCGTCCCGCTTGCTTCCGCATCGGTGGAAAACCGCGGCAAGTCAAACCGCAGGTCGGCATTGGGATCGGTGCCGCACACCACCCGATCCACCTGCAGCGGCTCGCCGAAGCGATGGGCATCGTCGGCCACCAGCACGCGTACCTCGTCGCCCGCGGCCTGCAAGGCCAGGGCCCACTGCCAAACGAGCCAACCGGCCGGCGACTGCTGCAAGGGAAAATGGTGCGTCAGCAGGATGCGCATCGCTACAAATGCTTCCACTCGGTGGCTTTACCTGGGGGGACGCAATCAGTGTACCGGTCCCAACCCCGGGGTCGAAGGGAGGAATCAGCCCGCGGCAACCGCCGCCTCGTCGCGACCGCGGCCCGATCGCGGCACCAGCAAGGCCATTCTACAAGAGCGACTCGCGCCCAACCGAGCCCGCGCGAAGGCCAGCGTAGGCACCGGCCGCCTGCTCTTTGCCAGCTCCCCGGCCCGGCGCGTGGGGTCGCGGCTCGGGCTTGGGCCGCACTCACCGGAACCAGCGGCGCGAGCCGCATTTCCTGCGAAATCATTAAATTTGTTTGAAATTCAAGTCGGCCTTGAACTAGCCTACGGCACCTGCTCAACTAGATTTAATGGTGCAATAGCCAGAGCGTGCTTTGGCGATACTAAACAGGGGCAAAGGCGGTTCGCGACACAAGCGCGCCATTGCAATTGTGCCAGAGGATCGAGGCGAGCAGAGAGCTGCTTCCACTTGTCAGAGGCGGAGCCCCTGAACGATTCGGCGGAGTGTCTTTCGACACGATGCGCCGGACGGCGTTACCTATCGTGCCTTTTCATTTGCAGATACTGCGTCCGGCTCGTAACCCCTTGAGGCCGCGTCGTTTGGCGCGATGCCGATCGGGGCCGGCGAGCTAGGTTAGTAAGACAGGTCCGCCCTGCCGCTAACCGACACCATTGTCTGCAACCGCCCACTGCCGCGAACAGAACCCGCATGAGCACTGAAGAATCCGTCGATCCTGAACTGATCGAACAGACAAAGCAGCAGATCCGCAGTCTGGTGCGCGAAATCGCGCAGATTGCCAAGACCGACATCGCTCCCCAAGAGTTCTACGATGCCGTGCTCAATCGGGTGGTCACGGCGCTGGCGGCCGTCGGCGGCGCTATCTGGACCGTCAACGAGGCGGGCCAACTGGCGCTCGAGTACCAGATCAACTTGCGCGAGACGCGCCTGGCCGAGAGCGAAGAGAATCAGATCAAACACGGCCGCCTGCTGCGTAAGGTGATCGACAGCGGCGAAGGCACCCTGATCGGTCCCCAATCCGGCTCGGGCAACGAGGAGGACGGAGCCAACCCAACCGACTACCTGCTCGTGATGGGTCCGCTCAAGACGGCGCGGGAAACCGCCGGCGTGATGGAGATCTTCCAGCGCCCGGGACGCAACGTGACCGTGCAGCGCGGTTACCTGCGGTTCCTGCTGCAGATGTGCGAGCTGGCCAGCGAGTATCTCAAGTCGCGCAAGCTGCAGCACTTCACCGACCGCCAGGCGC
The DNA here is from genome assembly GCA_003389325.1 of Planctomycetota bacterium. GTDB lineage: Bacteria > Planctomycetota > Planctomycetia > Pirellulales > PALSA-1355 > LB-PLM-3. Next base: position 100,382 of record QQVE01000005.1, on the reverse strand, counting down.
TGTGGGCCCAACTCGAACAATTCACGCGCCTGGTGCACCAGGGTCTCAACCCGCGCGAAACCGCCTACACGATCGCCAACGAAGGACGCCGGCTGATCGAATGCGATCGCGTGAGCGTGGCCACTTGCCAAGGCCGCAAGACGAAGATCGTGGCCATCAGCGGGCAGGACACCTTCGACAAGCGCTCCAACACCGTCACCTTGCTGACGCACCTGGCCAAGGCGGTCGTCGCCACCGGCGAAACGGTGTGGTATACCGGCGACACGTCGAACATGGCCCCCCAGGTCGAAGAGGCGGTGCAGTCGTACGTCGACGAAGTGCACTCCAAGGCCGTGGCGATCGTTCCGCTGAAGGAACCGCACGACGAGAACGACCCGCTGGCCCGCCCCAAAGTCGTCGGAGCTTTGATCATCGAGCAGATCGAGGACAGCCGGCCGCGCGAAGGCCTGCCGCAGCGCATCGAGATCGTCAGCAACCACAGCGCCTTGGCGCTGACCAACGTCCAGGAGCACAACGACCTGTTCCTGATGCCCGTGTGGCGCACGATCGGCAAATCGCGCTGGCTGGTCGAGGCCCGACAACTGCCCTGGACGGCCACGGCCTGCATCGCCCTGCTGGCCGTGCTGTTGTTCCTGTTCTTGTGGCCGGCCAACTTCGAATTGAGCGCCGACGGCAAGCTGCGGCCCACCGTGCGCCAGCACGTGTTCGCCGCGCTCGACGGCGACGACGTGTCGGAGGTGTTCGTCGAGCACGGCCAGATGGTCAAGAAGGGCGACCCGCTGCTGCAAATGGAAAACAGCACCCTCGAACGCCAGATCGCCGAGGCCCAGGGCAACCTGGCCGAAGCCATCGATCAGCGCCGCGGCATTAAGGCACAACTCGAAAAGAAGGGCGGGCTCGAATCGAGCGAAGAATTCCAACTCATCGGACGCGAGCGCGGCCTGGAGAAACAGATCATCAGCACCCGCAGTCAACTCCAACTGTTGCAAAAACAGCGTGAGCGCCTGCTGGTCACCAGTCCCATCGATGGCGAGGTGATTACCTGGAAACCGCGCGAGATGCTGATCAATCGCCCGGTGAAGACGGGCCAACTGCTGCTGACCGTCGTCAAGCCCGACGGCGAGTGGGAACTCGAGCTCCACATGTCCGAAGACGACATGGGCTACGTCGCCGAGGCCCAGGCCGAGTTCGGTCCCGAGCTGCCGGTCGACTACGTCCTGCTCATGCGACCCGGAGTCACGCACAGCGGTACCGTGCGAGAAGTGCACCACACGGCGGAAGTGCGCGGCGAGGAAGGTAACACGGTGCTCGTGGAGGTGGCCATCGACAAGAACGACCTGAAAGTGCGTCAGGACGGCGCGGTCGTCAAGGCGCAGGTCTACTGCGGGCGTTCATCCATCGGCTACGCGTGGTTTCACGATCTGATCTCGTTCGTCCAGGAAAAGTGGTTTCAATTCTTCTGATCGGCGCGCATCGCGAGCCAGCGTAGATCCGCGGGCCGTGCCACGAAAACCTTGAAGGGAGAGGTGTCCCATGTTTGCCACGTCCATCCTGCTGAGCTTAGCGTTGGCAGCGCCTCCGGGCGGCGACGGTGCGGCTGGCGATCCGCATCTGGCCGATTGCGAGATCACGACGATCTACGATCAGTACGTGCCCGCTCCCGAGGCGGGACGCCTGGTGCAGCTCAACGTGTACGAGGGCATGCCGATCACCGCGGGCACGGAAATCGCCCAAATCGACAAGACCGAGGCAGCCGCAAACCTGAAGATCAAGCAGTACGAGCTCGACGCCGCCAAGAAGAAGGCCGATAGCGACGTCAATATCAAGCACGCCAAGGCGGCCTACGGTGTCGCCTACTTCAATCTGGAGCGCTATCGCGAAGCCAACAAGAACTCGCCGAAGTCGGTGAGCGAAATCGAGATCAAGCACCACGAGTTCGAGCTGAAGAAGGCCGAATTGGCGATCGAACAATCGCAGGAAGAGCTCGTCGAAGCCAAGCTCACGTCCAAGGCCAAGCAGGCCGAAGTGGAAGCCGCCCAGGTCATGCTCGACCGGCTGAGCCTCAAGGCCCCGTTCGACGGCATCGTCGTCGGCATCGAGAAACAGAAGGACGAGTGGGTCACGATCGGCGAGCCCGTGGTGCAGGTGATGGACGTCAAGCGGCTGCGGGTCAAAGGCAGGCTCGACGCCAGCCAGTGGGGCCCCGGCGACGTGGCCAATCGCCGCGTGACGGTCGAAGTCAGCCTCCCCCGCGGACGTTCGGTGAGCGTGCCGGGCAAAGTCACCTACGTCAGCCCCGTGGTCGTCGTCGACGCCTTCGAAGTCTGGGCCGAAATCGAAAGCCCCATGGAGAAGGGCATGCCGGTCGTGCGCGCCGGTTTGCCGGCCTCGATGACCGTGCACGTGGACCAGCCCGTGGCCGCCCGCCAGCAGGTTCCGGTTCGCAGCACGGCGGATCGCCGCCCCCAGTGAGCCCCCGGCCGACCCTCGCACCACGGTCCTTACATCCTTAGAACACGATGGTCACGCTGGCCGATAGCCTGGTTTCCAGTTCCGCCCGCAGGCTTCAACTGCGGATGCGCCCGGACCTGACCGCCCAGCAGCAGCGTTACCTGGGCCAGTTGTACTGGGTGGTCAAGGAGCCGGTCGGCCTGAAGTACTTCCGCTTTCAGGAGGAAGAGTACGCCATCCTGCAGATGCTCGACGGCCAGACGAGCCTCGACGAGATCAAGGTCGAATTCGAGAGCCGCTTTCCGCCGCAAAAGATCACGGTCGAAGAACTCGGCCAATTCGTCGGCATGCTGCACCGCAGCGGGCTGGTGATTGCCAACGTGTCGGGCCAGGGCGAACAGCTCTCCAAGCGGCGCACGGAACGGGCCTGGAAGGAGTTTTTCGGCTCGGCCAGCAACATCCTGGCCATGCGTTTCAAAGGCATCGACCCCGACCGGATTCTCAATTGGCTCTACCCCAAGGTGCGCTGGTTCTTCACCGTGCCGGCGCTGATCATCTGCTTGTTGTTCGCGCTCTCCGCACTGCTGCTGGTGCTGGTGCAGTTCGACACCTTCCACAACAAGCTCCCCACGTTCCACCAGTTCTTCGAGGCCAAGAACTGGATCTACCTGGGCATCACGCTCGCCGTGACCAAGGTGATCCACGAGTTCGGCCACGGGCTGAGCTGCAAGCACTTTGGCGGCGAGTGCCATGAGATGGGCGTCATGCTCCTGGTGCTCACGCCGTGCCTGTACTGCAACGTCTCCGATTCGTGGATGCTGCCCAACAAGTATCATCGGGCCGCGATCGGCGCCGCGGGCATGTACGTCGAAGTGGTGATCGCCTCGATCTGCACGTATTTGTGGTGGTTTAGCGAGCCGGGAATGCTGCACCAGTTGGCGTTGAGCACGATGTTCGTCTGCTCGGTAAGCACGCTGATCTTCAACGCCAACCCGCTGCTGCGGTACGACGGCTACTACATTCTCTCGGACCTGGCCGAGATTCCCAACATGCGTCAAAAGGCCAGCACGATCTTGAGCCGCAAGCTGGGTTCCTGGTGCCTGGGCCTGGAGGAACCCGACGACCCGTTCCTGCCGCAGCGCAACCAGGCACTGTTCGCGCTGTACACGGTGGCCTCGTCGATCTACAAGTGGTTCATCCTGTTCGGCATTCTGTTCTTCCTGTACAAGGTGCTCGAACCGTACGATTTGAAAATCGTCAGCCAGATGCTGGCCATCTTTTCCATGAGCAGCCTGATCGGCATGCCGCTCTACAAGGTTGGCAAGTTCTTCTACGTTCCCGGAAGGCTCCATCAAGTGAAAAGCAAGAACATCTACGTCACGCTGAGCATTCTGGCGGCGGTGGTGGCCTTCATCGCTTTTGTGCCGCTGCCCTATCGCGTGATCTGCCCGCTGGAACTCAGGCCCCGCGGCGCCGAGTCGGTGTACGTCCACGTGCCGGGCATTCTCGAAGAGATCGCGGTCGAGCCGGGACAAAAGGTCGAAAAGGATCAACCCCTGGGCCGCCTGTACAGCCCGGAGTTGGACCTGGAGATCAACGAGCTCGAGGGCCAGGTTGCCCAGGAGGAGCTGCGCGTCAAGGTCGTCAACAGCGAGTGGTCCACCTATTCCGACAGGTCGGCGGCGATTGCCCTGCCCGCGCTGATCGAGTCGCTCAAGGCCACGAAAGAGCAATTGGAGCGGCGCAAGCGAGATCGCCGTCACTTGGCGCTGGTGGCGCCCACCAGCGGCACCGTGCTGCCCAGCCCCAGCGTGCCCGAGCAGCCGACCCTGGAAGGCCGGGAGTTGGCCACCTGGAGCGGCAGCCCGCTGCAAGAAGAGAACCTGGGCGCGTACCTCGAACCTCCGACGGTCTTCTGCCAGATCGGCGATCCCACGCAGTGGCAAGCCGACATCGTCATCGACCAGGATTACTACGAGTTCCTCGAAGAGGGGCAGGACGTCGAGATCATGTTCGATCTTCTGCCGGGAAAGATCTACTCGACCAAGATCGAAGACATCGGACCCGAGATGGAATTCGCCTCGCGGCAGCTCTCCAGCAAGGGAGGCGGCGACCTGATGGTGGCCCAGGACTCCACCGGCGCGGAGCGCCCCATCAGCACCTCCTACCAGGCCTACGCCGAAATCCACGACGATTCGGGCGTGCTCATGCAGGGCCTGCGCGGAACCGCGAAAGTCGACGCCCGCTGGCAGCCCCTCGGCAAGCGCCTGTGGCGCTGGGTCATGCGTACGTTCAATTTCCGCCTCTAGTCGGATACAATCGACTGGAGAAACGCCGCAGCGCCCGGGCGTAGCCCAGGAAACGTCCCGCGGAAGCAACGGGCCCGAGCGCTTGCACGTCTTTCGTGTCTCCGCGCCGCAGGTCGACGATGTTCGACTATCACCTCGCCTTCGACCGGCCCTACTATCTGCTCCTGCTGGCATTGGTGCCGGCGGTGTGGTGGATGGGACGCCGCAGCCTGGCCGGCCTGGGCCGCTGGCGCCGCACGTTCGCCTTGACGGTTCGCTCGCTGCTGGTCGTGCTGATCGTCGGCGCGCTGGCCGAAGTCCAGTTGGTTCGCACCAGCGACCGCGTGACCGTGCTGTACCTGGTCGATCGCTCGCTGAGCGTGCCGTCCGAGAAGACCGCCTCGCTGGTCAACTACATCCGCCGCTCGGCCGCAGAGCACCAGGACCGCGGCCGCGAGGATCGATCCGGCGTGATCGTGTTCGGCCGCGAGGCCGCGGTCGAGTCGCCCCCGCTTGCCGGCGACACGCACTTGCCGGCGCGGTTCGAGAGCCCGGTCGATGCCGAAGCCACGAACCTGGCCGCCGCGCTGCGGCTGGCGCAAGCCGTGTTTCCCGCCGACGCCGCCAAGCGGGTCGTAATCATCAGCGACGGCAAGCAAAACGTCGGCGACGCCGTGGCCCAGGCCCAGCAACTGGCCGACTTGGGCGTCGGCATCGACGTGCTGCCCGTCTCGCGCGCCGGCCTGCGCGAGGTCTCGGTCGAAAAGGTCGTGCTCCCCTCAGACATCCGCCAGAGCACGCCCTTCGAAGGCCGCGTCGTGCTCAACAACGTGGCGCTCGATGGCGAGCCGGGGCCCGTGTCCGGACGCCTGCGAATCAGCCGCACGGCCGGCGGACAAACGCAAACGCTGGCCGACCGCCCACTCACCGTCGCCGCGGGCAAGCAGGTGTTCTCGTTCCAGGAGGAGATCGAGACGCCCGACTTCTACACGTACTCGGCCCGCTTCGTGCCCGACGACGCCGCCGCGGACACCCACCTGCAGAACAACGAGGCCACGGCCTTCACCCACGTGCGCGGCCGCGGACAGGTGCTGCTGGTGGAAGACTGGTCGAACGAAGGGCAGTTCGACGAGTTGGTCGACCTGCTCGGCCGCCAGAATCTGAGCGTCGTCAAGCAGCCCAGCAACCGCATGTTTTCCAGCCTGGCCGAACTGCAACGCTTCGACCTGGTGATCCTGGCCGACGTGGCCCGGGCCTCGGGCGACGATGCCAATCACCTGACCCAGATCAGCGACGAGCAGATCGACATCCTGGTGCGCAACACGCAAAACATGGGAGCCGGTTTGCTGATGATCGGCGGGCCCAACAGCTTCGGCGCCGGTGGTTGGACGAACACGGCTCTGGAAAAGGCGATGCCCGTCGACTTCCAGGTGAAGAATGCCAAGGTGCTCCCCAGCGGCGGGCTGATGCTCGTGATCGATAGCTCCGGCTCCATGTCGGGCGAAAAGCTCGAATTGAGCAAGGCGGCGGCCATGGCGGCGGTGCGCGTGCTCAGCCGCGACGACTACGTGGGCGTCGTCACGTTCGACTCGACTTCGCATTGGATTCAGCAGCCGGTGAAGATCGACGCGGTCGACCAGATCAATCGCCGCATCGCGCGCATCGATTCCGGCGGCGGGACCGACATGCAGCCGGGCATGATCGAAGGCTATCGCGGTTTGCGGCAGATTCCCGCGGCCGTCAAGCACATGATCGTGCTCACCGACGGCCAGACGCACGGAGCCGGGTTCACCCAGATGGCTCGCGCCGCCCGCAACGAAAAGATTACGACGAGTTGCGTGGCCGTGGGCGCAGGGGCCGCCACGCAGTTGCTCAGCGCCATCGCTCAGGCCGGCGGCGGCAAGTACTATGCGGTGGACAATCCGCGGATGATCCCGCGCATCTTCATGAAAGAGGCAATGCGCGTCGCCCGACCCGTGATCTACGAAAAGCGGGGCATCATGCCCCAGAGAATCGCCAGCCACGAGATTCTGGACGGCATCAGCGGCGAGTTCCCGTCGATCAGCGGTTTTGTAATGACCAGCCCCAAGGAAAACCCGCTGGTAGAGATTCCCCTGCTCTCGCCCGAGCCCAGCGGCAATCGCAACGCGCTGTTGGCCACCTGGCGATACGGTCTGGGCCGTAGCGTGGCGTTCACGACCGACGCCGGCCAGCGCTGGACGAAGAATTGGCCGCAATGGTCGGGCTACGAAAAGCTCTTCTCGCAGATGGCCCGCTGGACCATGCGGCCCACCAACGAGCAGGGCTCGCTCAACGTATTCGCCGACGTCGAAAGCGGCGAGGTCCAAGTCGTGGTCACGGCCCTCGACAGCGACGACGAGTTCGTCAACTTCCTGGACCTCGGCGCCACGCTGATCGGCCCCGACCTGGAGCCGGTAGACTTGAAGCTCGAGCAGACGGCCCCGGGGCGCTACGTCGGCACTGCGCCGGCCACGAGCTCGGGCAGCTACTTCCTGTCGGTCGCCGCGGGACCGACCCAGGCACCGGTGCGAGCCGGCATCAACGTCCCTTATTCGGACGAGTTCAAGGACCACGCCGGCAATCCGCAGTTGCTCCGTAGCCTGGCGGCGCTTCGCCCCGAGGGGGGCATTGCCGGCCGCGTCCTTCCCGAGCCAACCAGTGCCGACGATCTGGATGCCAGCCTGCAAGCCAATGTGTTTCGCCACGACCTCAAGCGGGCCACCAGCCGCCAGGACAGTTGGCACCTGTTGGTCTTTGCCGCCGGCTGCCTGTTCCTGTTCGACGTGTTCAATCGCCGCGTGCTGGTAAGCTTCGGCTGGGTGCCCGTGGTTGCCCGCCGCGTCGGCGGCGTGCTGTTTCGCCGCCGTAGCGAACCGGCGGTGGAAGAATCGTTGGGGCGGCTGGCGGCCACGAAGAGCCAGATGGATCGCGAGTTCGAAGACCGCCGCGCCGCGGCACGTTTCGAACCCGAGCCTGCCGCCACGGCCGAATTGGCCGACGAAGCCGTGGCCGTCGCCACCCAGCCCCGTCCGCGCCAGGCGGCCTCCTCCGAGTCGGGCCTGGCCCCGCAGGCCGAGGAAGACGACTACACCACGCGGCTGTTGAAGGCCAAGAAACGCGCGCTGGGCAACCGCCGCTCACACGAAGACTGAGAGCGGCATTGCCTGCCGCTCAGGCCGGAGCGGCCGGCTCACCCGAGGCGGACTCGAGCGCCGCAACGCCCTTCTCGGGCAGATTGCCTTCAGCGTCAAACGGCAACGGCAACGGCTCGCCCAGCACCTGCAAGTCGTCGCGGCCGCGCGCCTCCTCGAGATAGGCGGCCGAGCAGGCCACCTCTTCCAGCTCGAGCGTGTTGTGAATCCAAACGATCCGCGCGTTCTCCGGCTCGACCATGCCCAACGTTGGCAGCGCCGCTTCGATCGTGGCTCGATCGGTCGGAAAATCGATCGGCAACATCGCGGCCGACATGTGCCCCGCGGTCAGGCAGTTGATGCGCGTGGTCTCGACGTCGGTCTGCTCGATCGCCCGGCGCGTGCAGAATTCCGCCAGACCGATGCCCGTCGCATTGCCGTGCGTGGCCTCAGTCAGCCCGCGAATAATGATGCGCTTGACCTTGGGAAACTCGCTGCGGGCGGCACTGTGCACGTGAAACTTGCGTCCCACGACGTTGGTATCCATGCCCGTGCCGCTGATGTTCTTGCCGATCTCGTCGATGATCAACAAGTCGATCTTGTCGAACGGTAATCGCGCCAGCAGCTTCTTGGCCAGCACGAGCAGTTCTTTCTCGCGGGCCTCGAATTCCTCGGGCGCCACGGCCTGCACGTATGCCGTCTGATCGTACCCGTTTTCGACGACCGCCAACCCGCCGACGATGCCGCACGACTCGAGCACGCGTGCCCCGACGCTGCGCACGATCTGCCCGAAGCTGTAGTCGTGAATCGCGCGGTGATAGACCTTCGCACCCTCGTGCTTGCCCAGTCCGATGAGCATCATCTTCATCAACCCACTTTCCAAGTCGCCGACGAAGCCGGTGTGAGGTTTGATGCGGTTGGCCACCAGCACGTGGTCGGCCTCGTAGGCATTGCGGTCGAAGTGCACGTCGAAGCCCTCGGCCGTCTGGCACACGACGACCGTCTCCATGCTGGAGCGGATGGGGCAGCCGCAGAATTCCTCGGTCACTCCGTAGGACGCGATAACCTGGCGCTGGCCCTCGGCCGTGCCGCCGCCGTGGCTGCCCATCGCCGGCACGATGAACGGCTGCGCGTCGATGCTCTTCAGATAGTCGACGATGGCCTTGGTGATGATGTGGATGTTGGCCACGCCGCGGCTGCCCACGGTCACGGCCACGCTCTCGCCGGGCTTGATCCGCCGGCGCAAATCGAGCCCCGCCAGTTGCGACTGCACCTCCGCGGGGATGTCCGCCACGCGGGGAGCCTCGAACGTCTGGCGAACGCGAAACATCGCGGGCAACGTCAACATGACTCATCCTCTCGGAGAAAACCGGCGTCCGTAGGCTGGCAGACAGCAGCCGCCTGCTGGCACGTTTCTGGCCGAATGCTAGCCGCAAACCGGGGGCAAAGCGACCGATTTCAGCCCTGCCGCGGCAGTTTCTCGGGCGACTTTACGGATTATGCACCCCACTTCTGCCGATTCTATAGAACACGGTGAGCGCTTTCCATCGCTCGCTGCACGTCATAACGGCAGTGCACGACGGGGGATTGGTGTCTACAATTCCCTACCCGCAATGCGGGTCGGCGCGCCGGAATCCTATCAGCCACGAGAGTTCGCCCATGGCCACGGCAGATGTCAGCCGTTCGCGCGCCGACGATGCGCCGCGCGGCAAGAAGCGCAAAAAGAAGTCGCACGGTTTTCGCAACGGCTGCATCTTCATGCTGCTGCTGCTGGGCGTCGTGCTCTACTTTGCCCCGGCGATCGTGGCCCGCACGCCCCTGCGCGATAGCTTGCTGCAACAGGCGCTCAAGCTCGACGGCACCATCACGGTGGGCTCGGCCTCGCTGGGCTGGTTTTCCACCGTCGAAGCCAACGACATCGTGCTGCGCGACGAAGACGCCGAACCGATCATCAGCATCGCAAGCATCCGCACCGACAAGCAACTGGTCGGGCTGCTGCTCGACTTCGGCAACGTCGGCCTCGTCGAGGTCGACAAGCCGGTCGTGCATGCCGTCTGCCGCGAGAAAACGACAAACATCGAAGAGATGTTCGCCACGCTCATCCAGCGCGAACAGCGGGCCCAGGTCAGCGCCCAGATCAAGATCACCGGCGGCACGATCGACATCGAGGACGTTCCCACGGCGCGGGCGTTCCGCATCGAATCGCTGAACGCCACGTGCACGATCGCCGACGAAGATCAGCCGATCGTCGTCGCGGCCAGTGGCTCGCTTCCCGACGGGCCGCGCCCGGGCGACTTCAATCTCGACCTGCGCACCGCGCGTTCCGACGACGGCAAGAATCCCATGGCCGGCGGCAAGATCGACTGCCAGACCACCGCCCTGCCGCTCGAACTGGCCGATCCAATCCTGCGCCGTCGCGTCGAGGGGGCCGATCTCGGCGGGCGACTCTCCACCCGGCTCGTGGGCGCCTGGGGCAAACTGGCCGAGGACGGCGAAGCCACCATCCAGGGCGAAGCGCTGGTCAGCGATCTGGCGTTCACCGCCGAAGCGCTGGGCCGCGATCGCGTGAAGCTCGAACGCGTCGAAATCCCCTGCCACATCGTCCAGCGCGGCAAGGTGTTCGAAGTCGAGCAGTTGGCTTTACGCTGCGAATTGGGCAACGTCGAACTCTCGGGCACCGCGCCGATGGACGAGCTCCAGAACGCCGACGCGCTGGCCGCGCTGCTTTACGAAAACTACGAGCTCAACGGCGAGATCGATCTCGTCGAGGTCGCCCGCGTGCTGCCCGAGACGCTGCGGATTCGCGAAGGCACCGAGATCACCTCAGGCACGATTCGCCTGGCCATGACCAGCCAGCGCCAGAGCGGCGAGACCACCTGGACCGGTAAGATCGACGCCAGCCGGCTGGGGGCCAACGCCGACGGACGAGCGCTGGTGTGGGAAAACCCGCTGGCGGTGGACTTCGCCGCGCGGCAGGCCAAGTCGGGAATCGTGGTCGAGCGGGCCGAGTGCACGTCGAGCTTCTTGCACGCCAGCGCCAGCGGCAACATCAACGACATGACGGCGACGGCCAGCTTCGACCTGGCCCGACTCGTCGACGAGCTGAAGCAGTTCGCCGACTTGAGCGACTTCCAACTGGCCGGCCAGGGCGAAGCCAAGCTGGTGCTCAAGCGCAGCGACGGCGATACCTTTTCGGCCGACGCCGAGTTCGAGGCAAACGGCTTTCAGTTCGTACCCATCGCCGGCGGCGAGCCCTGGAAAGAGCCCAGCCTGATCGCGCGGCTGGATGTGAAAGGCAAGTTCGAGGGCGAAACGCTCAAGCGCATCGACAGCGGCAGCCTCTCGGTCGACGTGGGCCAGGAGCGCCTGACCGCCGAGCTGCGCGAACCGATCGTCGACCCGGCAAAGTCGGCCTGGCCGCTGCAATGCGCCTGGCGCGGAAACCTGGCCCCGTGGGAAACTCGCCTCGCATCGTGCCTCGACGTCGACGGCTGGCAACTGCGCGGCTCGGGCAACGTGCAGGCCACGGTCAACTATTCGCCCCAGGTCATTGAAATTCAAAACGCCGAATGCGATCTCGAACAGCTTCAAGTCTGGGGGCATGGCTGGTTCGTGGGCGAGCCCAGCGCCCGGATCACGGCCAAGGGCCGCGTGGACCTCGAAAAGCGGCGCGCCGAGATCTCGGAAGCTCGCATGAATGCCGGCACGACCAACGCCATCGTCCAGCAGGCCGTGCTGCGGCAGTCGGACGACGAGCGCTGGCGGCTCGACGGCGGCACCGCCAACGTCGGCGCCGACCTGGTGACGCTCTATCGCTGGCGGCACGATCCACGCGTGGCCCCGGCCTGGCGCGTTTCGGGGCGCCTGGCAGCCGAGGCCGATCTGAAGCAAGACACCGACTCGACCACGGCCAGCATCAACGGCACGATCGATCGGCTGCTGCTGGTCGACGCCAACAGCCGCCCCGGCGCACCGGGTTCCCGCTGGGAAGAGCCGCGGATCACCCTGGCTGCGCTGGCCAACTACCGGCACACGAGCGGAATCGTCACGCTCGAGCAGATGCAACTGGCTGCCGCCGCACTGCGCTGCGGCGCCAGCGGCACCGTGCCGACCTCCGAAGAAGGGGGCGACATCGACGTCAAAGGCACGCTCGAATACGACTGGCAACAACTCGCGCCGCTGTGGCGCCCCTACCTGGGCGATAGCGTGCAGATCGCCGGCAAACAGGCCCGCACCTTCGCCGTGCAGGGACGCTTGAGCGGCAGCCCCCTGGCGGGCGATTCGTGGAAGAACGTCAGCGGGCAGGCAGCCGTCGGTTGGAGCGGCGCCAACATGTACGGTTTCGTCGTCGGTCCCGGCGAAGTCGCCGCCACCATGGCCGACGGCCAGATTCGCACGCGGCCCATCGACGTGAAGGTCAGCGACGGTCAGTTGACGCTCTCGCCGATCGTGCAGTTGAGCCCCTCGCCGGCGGAACTCTACATTCAGCGCGGACCCGTGCTGTCGAACATCCACCTCACGCCGGAAATGTGCAAGCGCGGGCTGAAGTTCGTGGCGCCGGTCGTGGCCGAAACGACCGTGGCCGAAGGCCGCTTCTCGGTCACCATGGACGGAGCGCGCATTCCGCTGCACGAGCCCGCCGACGGCGATCTGGCGGGCCGCATGGCCATTCGCGCGCAGGTCAAGCCGGGCCCCGTGGCCCAGGAGTTCATGGTTTTGGTCAACGAGTTGATGACCGTCGTGCGCCGCGGCAACTTCCAACCGCTGAACGATCGAACCGGCTCGCTGATGAGCATCGATACCAACGAAATCGAGTTCCGCATGGTCGGCCGCCGCGTGTATCACAAGAATCTGAAGTTCACCCTCGGCACGTTGCCGATCACCACGCACGGTTCGGTGGGCCTCGATGACGAATCGCTCTCGATGATTGCCGAAGTGCCGATCCAGGCCAACCTGCTGGGCCAGGATCTGGCGCTGGGTTCGCTCGAAGGGCAGACGTTGAAGATCCCCATCAGCGGAACGCTCGGCCGGCCTAAGATCGATCGGGGTGTGATACGGCAGTTCACCGGGCAACTGCTACAAAACATCACCCGCGGCGTCTTGCTCGACGGAGTGAATCAGCAACTCGATCGTCTGCTGCCCTTCCAGCGGCAAGCCGCGCCGAGCCCCTAGCCGACAACGACGGCAGCGGGCGCACCCATCCGGTGGCGCCCCATGACGGCGCGAGATGCTACATTGTCAATGTGGCGCATCGCAGCGGCATTTTCGGCCAAGAGTGGCCAGGCGGACCCTCTCGCATGAAACTCGTACTGCTGGGCACGACGGGCTACCATCCCAGCCAGCGCGGGCACACGGCCTGCTTGATGCTGCCCGAGGTGGGCATCGTGCTCGACGCCGGCACGGCCATGTTTCGCGTGCACGAGCGGCTTTGCACGCCCCAGCTCGATATCTTTCTCACCCATGCCCACTTGGACCACGTCGTGGGCCTGACGTATCTCCAAAACGTCGTCCGCGACAAGCAACTCGAGCGGGTCACGGTGCACGCCTCGCCAAAGGCGCTGGGGGCGATCCAAGAGCATCTGCTGGCCGAGGCGTTGTTCCCCGCCCAACCACCCTGCGAGTTTCGCGCGTTGGCCGAGACCGTGCCGCTGGCCCAGAGCGGCCGCCTGTCGTGGTTCCGCCTGGAGCACCCGGGCGGCGCCGTAGGGTTTCGGCTCGATTGGCCCGATTGCTCGATGGCCTACGTCACCGACACGACCGCCTCGGCCGCGGCTCCCTATGTCGAGGCCCTGCGCGGGGTCGACCTGTTGGTCCACGAGTGCAACTATCCCGACGCGAAGGCCGAGCTGGCCCAAAGGTGGGGCCATAGTGCCACCAGCGCCGTGGCCGAAGTGGCCCGCCAGGCCTCGGTGGGCCGGCTGGTGCTGACGCATCTCGACCCCACCGCCGGCGAAGAAGACCCGTTGGGGCTCGAGGCCGCTCGCAGGATCTTTCCTTCCACCACGCTGGGCCACGACCTGCTGGAGCTCGAGTTCTAGCGGTGCTGGCGTCCTGCTGGCAATTCCCAGCCAATTTCCAACAAAATGCCTTCGCGCGAAAGGCACTGGTAAGGAAGGACTTGCGCCTATTTCATACATCCTAACTGGCTGATAGGGCGCCCGATTTGACTTGACGGCACGTTTCTGCAGGCGGAAAATGCTTGAGCATTCGATGTGCCCAGCCGTTGCGAATCCGTGGCGCAAGGATTCGCTGAGAAAAAGATGGCCAGGCACTCCGTGAGTGCAGACCAGGACCGTTAGCCTCGCTTTAGTTTGAGTGGCTGCGAACAAAAGCGGTAGTTCTTCGTAAAGAAGACTTATAAGGCGTGGTCGGTCGGGAACATGGATTGACTCCCAAGCACTGCAACGGAAACCCACCGCAGGCAAAGCGCCCCCCGCCTTAGATCGTCATATATATGTAGTTTTTCCGGCTCCGCGACATACGCAACGAGTGATCCGGCCGAGCGCGTGCTCGGATGTGATTTTTCTTGTTTGCGCCGATCCTCCGTGGGTCGGTGTGCGCTTCAAAGGGCCACGAGGAGCAAAAATCGAGATGCAACCCCGGAACGGGTCAGAGAGGCTTCGGTCGGACAAGGCATTGGATCGCCATCGGCCACAAGAATCTGCGGCCACCCCCGCAGAAGAGAGAGGACCCATGAAAACGAACAAAGTGACCTCCGTGGAAGACTACAAAATCGTCAGTAGCTTCCAATCGCTGCGCAAGACGCTCCTGGAAGACAAGTTCGCAGACCGCCTGGAAAAACCCTTGGCCTATTGGGCTCTGCCCAACGATCGCCGACTGCCGTTGGCGTTTCTGGGCCGCACGATCAAAGACCTGCTGGCCACGCCCTTCGAAGAGTTGTCGGCCACGCCGGGGATCGGGCAAAAGAAGATCAGCTCCCTGGTAAAGCTGCTCTCGCGGGCCACGAAAGATCATCCGCCGGCCGTACCGTTCGGCCTGGCCGAACTGAGTGACGGCAGCAAGGACGGCAGCAAGAAGTTGGCGACCGTCGAGAAACCGCGCCGGCAAGGGACCGGCTTCGATCCCTCGATCGTCTCCGAAGCGCTGTGGTCCGAGTGGCGCCAGACCGTGGTCGAACACGGCCTGGGGCGCGAGAAGCTGGGGCGTCTGGCTCCCACGCTGCAAGCGCTGCCGACGGTGATCTGGCACACGCCGCTGGGCACGTACGTCGATCACACGGTCGCCGAAATCCGCCAGCTCAAAACGCACGGCGAGAAGCGCGTGCGGGTCGTGCTCGAGGTCTTCTACCTCGTCCACGAAATGCTTTCGGGGGCCGGCCACTGCGACCATCTGTCGATGCGCATCGTGCCCAAGTTCGTGTTGCCGCTGGAAGACTGGCTCAACACGATCCTGCACGGCGGCAAGCTGCCTTCGCGCGACGAAGTGTGCCAGCATCTTACCGTGCCGCTGCTGGACCAGATTCACGTCGATGCCGGCCCCACCATTCACGAGTTGAGCGAAGGCCGGCTGGGCGTGAACGGCGCACCGCAGAGCGTGCGGCAGCAAGCCAAGCGCATGGGTGTGACGCGTGCCCGCGTGTACCAGTTGCTCGAGGACTGCGGACGCGTGATGGAAGTGCGCTGGCCCGAGGGACAACAGCTCTTGGCGCAAGCCGAATCGCGGCTGCACGCCGAGGGTGCCGAGCAGGAGGTGCTGGCCCTGTTCCACGCCACCCGCGAGTTGTTCTACCCCGGGAAATCGCAGCTCGCCGATGAAGAAAACGGCGGCTGACGCGCCCGACATTAGAAGCCGAACTGCTAGATCGCCGAACTGCGCCGACGGCCCTTTTTGCTGCGGCCCAGCCCTGCGTGGGAACGGTCGAAGCGCAGGTTGTCGCTCTCGAGCCGTTGCGGTACGGCCCGGGCCGCCAATTCGGCCTGCAACCGCCGATGGCGGGTGTAGCCCGGCTGCCAGAAGCCCCAGGCCCGGCCAGCCAGTGCGGCCAATGCGCTCGGTCGCGGCGCCCGGCGGCCCACGTCTTGTGCCACCAGCGCAGCGTGGCTCAACCACTTGCCGATCCCACCGGCGGACCCGCTATTGCGCCAGAAGAGCCGCTCTTCGCTGAGCGCCTCGCGAAACGCGCTTCCCCCGGCATCGACTCCCTCGCCGGCCCGAACGCAACAGCCATGCTCGACGGCGACGTCGAAGCCGGCTGTGGACAACAGCATGGCCAGATCGACGTCGGCTTGCCTGGGGCCCAGTTGGGTGCTGAAACCGCCCACGATGTCGAGGGCCGCCTTGCGATAGAAGGCCGCGAACAGGCCCGGCCCGCGCACGGTCTTCAGCGCCGCGGCATCCAGTCCCGTCTGACCGCGGCCCACCAGGTAGCGCTGGCCGCGCTGGTGATAGCCGACGCCGGCGGCCACGATGCGGCTCGAGTCGTCGGCATCGAGCACCAGCGGCACGACGGCAGCGGTGCGCCGATCGAACCGCGCCAGCGCCACGTCGGCCCAGCCCTCGCTCACCAGGCAGCCGCTGGCCAACAAGTGAACGAAGGGAGCGCGCGTCGCGGCCAAAGCCGTGTTGATCGCCGCCACGGTCGCTTTGCGCCCCGTCGGCGGCAAGAACCGCACCTCGTCCCGCAAGTCGTACGGGTCGGCGTACTCCTGGTTCAAGGCGACGACGACCTCGCAGTCGTCCGGCCGGTTTTCGAGCACCGACACCAACGTGCCTTCCAACGACTCGATGGTGCCGACGGCGGTAATGACAATGGCGAGGCGTGGCACGACTGACCTCATGGGAAAGGGCGGTTCCCGCGGGAACACGATCGGGCTTCAGGGCGTCGGGACGACCCTGAGCCTCGGGACCGCTATTCGGATTATGTCGGCAGTCGCGAAGAGCGAAGTTGATCGAAGCGGCTCACAACGCGCCGAGTTTGCTGCCGAGCCCCGCACAACCGTCCAGGTTTCGCCAGACGTTGCTGGCACGGCGATGCTGGCGCTGCGTCACTCCTCGCCCCAAATCCGTACTAGCTCGACGAGCATTCGCGCCGCTTGGGCCATCTCTTCCAGGCAGGTCCACTCCAGCGGCGAGTGCGGATTGTGCTCGCCGGTCGACAGGTTGGGCGTGGGCAATCCCAACTCGGTGAGGCGCGAGCCGTCGGTGCCGCCGCGAATGATCGTCATCCGCGGCTCCCGACCCAGTCGCAGCAGCGCCTGCCGGGCAAACTCGACCGCGCGGGGCTCGCGCGCCAGCCCTTCGGCCATGTTGCGGTACTGCGGCGTGATGCGCACCTCGATGCTGGCACCGGGAAACGACTGCTCGCTTTCGCCGGCGGCCGTGCGGAGGCGTTCGGCAAGTTCCGCCAGCTTCGAGCTGTCGAAGTCGCGCAGCAAGATCCGCAGCGACACTTCGGCCACGCCCCCTTGCATCTGATAGGGGTGCAGAAATCCTTCGCGCCCGCTGGTCACCTCGGGCGCCAGCGTCTCGCGCGGCAATCGCGCCAGGAAATCGGCCGCGACGCGCAGCGCGTTGATCATTTTTCCCTTGGCGATCGAGGGGTGAATGTTGACGCCGCGAACGACAACGGTCGCCAGGTCGGCCGAAAACGTCTCGACGTCGATCTCGTCGGTTCCGTGACCGTCGAGCGTGTAGCAGGCGATCGCGCCCAGCGCGTCGAGGTCGACGTGGTCCACGCCGTGGCCGATCTCTTCATCGCACGTGAAGCAGATGCGCAGCGGACCGTGTTCGATCTCAAGATGCTCCATGAGCGTGGCAACCGTTTCCATGATGACAGCCAAGCCGGCCTTGTCGTCGGCGCCCAGCAGCGTCGTGCCGTCGCTGGTAATGATCGTCGAACCGATCAGCTCGCGCAGATCCGGGTTGTCCGCCTCGCGAATCACGGCGGCCGGATTACCCGGCAACGGTATATCGCCGCCCGGGTAGTCGCGCACGACCTGGGGTCGCACGCCTGCGCCGGTCGTTTCCGGTGAGGTATCGACGTGCGCGTTAAAGGCCACGACGGGCGCCTTGCGATCGACCGTCGCTGGAACCGTGGCCATCACGATTCCCTTGTCGGACTGCACCGCGTCGGTCAGCCCCAACTCGCGCAGCTCGCCAAGCAAGATGCGTCCCAACTCCAGTTGGCCGGGCGAACTGGGATAGGTCGCCTGACCCTCGCGGGCGGTGGTGTCGACCTGCACATAGCGCAGGAAACGTTCCAAAAGGCGTGATGGATCGATCATCGGTGGCTCGC
Organism: Planctomycetota bacterium; assembly: GCA_003389325.1. Lineage (GTDB taxonomy): Bacteria > Planctomycetota > Planctomycetia > Pirellulales > PALSA-1355 > LB-PLM-3. Next base: position 82,236 of record QQVE01000005.1, on the reverse strand, counting down.
AGAAAACTCGAGTCTCGTTTCGCCGCCACTGTAGGGCCCGCGCCCCGTACGATCAAGCCGTGCCGCTTGAATCGCCGCTACCATGAACCCGATGAAGACGATGGCTCCCCTGCTGTTCGCGCTGCCCACCAGAACTTTCAGCCCTGCCGCGTTTTCGATCTGCTCCGAGACGGCAGGCGTACGCAGGCAAGCCGCGGCTCTTGCTGCTGGGTCGCGGCAACTTCGTCGAAGACCTGGCGCGAACGCACGCCTTGCTCGAAGAATTCGAGATGCCCCACGGCTCGCGCCGGCGAATCGACCAGGTCGATCGTGGCTACTTGGGCGGCAGTGTCGACACAAACGTCGTGGCCCGCTCGATCCAGTCGGTGAGTTGACCGTCGTTCTCGATGCCGTCCGGTTCGATCATCACCCAGCCTTTCATCGGGCGGCCCGTCACCTCGAACGGCACGACGTGCTGTTGCTGCAAGGCCCAATCCCCCTGCTCCGCGCCCAACCGCGCGATCAACGAACTCTGCCACACGCCCACCAGCATGTTGCCGTGCAGCAGGAAGCCCACGCCGCCGAACATCTTCTTCTCGGCAACACCCTTGTGTCCTGCGAGCACCTGGCGAATGCGGGCGGCCAGCGACGAGCTGTAAACCATGGAATGCCTTGCCTGTCGTGTCGTTTCAATCGCTCGATCGTCACGATTGTTATAGCAACTCGCCGCGTGCGGCGCGCGTCCCTTCACGACTTCGCGGGGTTTCTGGTAGTCTGTGGTCGGCTTTCCGCTTCAGCAATGAGGTTTTCACGATGTCCGACGCGTCCGTAGCTTACCTGGCGTTCGACATCGAAACCGTGGCCGACGGAAACCTCGTGTCGCGGATCCGCTATCCCGGCGAAGGCCTGGATGGCGTGGCAGCCATCGAACGCTATCGCCAAGAGCTGCGCGACAAGTACGACAGCGACTTCATCCCCTACACGTTTCAGATCCCCATCTCGGTGGCCGTGGGCAAGATTGCCTCCGACTATCGGCTGCTGGACATTACGGTGCTGGATGAGCCGCACTTTCGTCCGCACGTGCTCACCGAACACTTCTGGCGAGGCTGGGACCGGTATCGGCGGCCGACGCTGGTGAGCTTCAACGGGCGGACGTTCGATCTGCCGCTGTTGGAGCTGGCGGCGTTTCGCTACGGCATTAGCGTCCCAGGCTGGTTCAACGTTGCAGCTCGCAGCTTCGAGCAGTTTCGCAACCGCTTCAACCTCGATGCCCACATCGACTTGCAGGAAGTGCTCACGAACTTCGGCTCGACGCGATTTACCGGCGGGCTCAACCTGGCCGCCCAACTGCTCGGCAAGCCCGGCAAGATGGACGTGCAAGGACACATGGTGCAGGATCTCTATCACGAAGGCAAAGTCGCCGAGATCAACGACTACTGCCGCTGCGACGTGCTGGACACGTATTTCGTGTTTCTTCGTACGCGCGTGTTGTTCGGCGACTTGTCGCTGGACGAAGAACAGGGCCTGATCGCACAGGCCAAGAGCTGGCTGATGAAGCGGGCCGCGGACGAAGCCGCCTATCGCATGTATCTCGATCGATGGGGCGATTGGACGAATCCCTGGTCGTGAGCGCCCTCGCTACGGCGCTTGCGCGTCGTTCATGCCGGCGACGCGGTGGCCTGGTCGGCGAACACGTGTCCGCGCACGACCGCTCCGGCCTGCACGTCGCCCTCGTACCGCAGGGCCACGGGAACGGCCACGGCCCACAGCGGGCGGTCGCCGGATAGCATCGCGGTGTTAAAACCTTCCAAAAAAACGGTCGCCTCGCGCTCGGTGTACGCCGTATCGGCAACCGGCTCCAGTGCCACGGCCTCCGGCGGCGCCTCGTTCCAGCGCTGCGGTTCCCAATTCGCGTACGATGCGATCCAAAGCCGAAACAGGGGCTGTGCGGATGCGATTCGGTCCATTGTCCCTTTCTCCCGGGTGCACGTTGCTCTCTCAACGCAGGAGGCCAGTCTGCCCAAGTGCCGGACCGGCAGCGCATCGGTCGCGCCGGCACGGGCTCGGCCGCGGCGCGAGCGGCGACTGCGCGTGCTCTTTGGACGTTTCCCATTGACGGAGCCACGGCCGGTTAGTATACATGGGTACACTATTTGGTCAAGCGCCGTTTTCGGCCGCCTGGGCCGCCGGCGCGACTGCCTTTTTTCCCGCAAGAGCGATGTCTGCGTTCGCCGTCAACGTGCGCCGCTTGATGGCCCGAGAAGGGCTGACCCTGGGACAGCTTGTCGAGGCGGCCGGTCTGCACCCGCGCACCTTGAAGCGCATCTTGAACGGCACCAGCCGGCCGCATGCGCGTACGCTGCACCGGTTGGCCGCCGGGCTGGGGGTGGAAACCGACGAGCTGTTTCAAAGCCCGTCGCCTGTGGCGCATCGGTTGTTCGATCGGCGTACCAACCCCGCGGTGCAGGACGTGATCGACGGCCAACCCGAGCTGTTCGAAGGGTGGTCTCCCGCGGACTTCGATGAGCTGTTTAGCCATGTGGGCAACGGAGGGGCGCTCACCGAATCGGGAACGGCCGAGATGGTTCGATCGATGAATGCGAAACGCGTCGTCCTGAGAAAAGCCGCGCTGGTGCTGGAGAGTTGCCAGGCCGACCTGCTGATCGGATTCGTCGAGCTGCTGTATCAGAAGATTACGGTCTCGGATGCCTCGAACAACGGGGAGTCAACCAGCGGTCGCTCCCTGACCCGATGATCGGCCGGCCGAATCATCGAGCCGCTCACTCTCGCCTGAGTGCTGCTCCGCCCGGCGGATCGCTTCATCGACCAGTCCCGTGAACAGATCAAACGGGTTGAGGCGAAACGCCAGCCCCGTGCGCACGGCGCGGACTGCCGCGCGAAGCCGTTCGCGCCAGCCATAGCGGCGCAGATCGGTCCGCAGCCAGGCGGCGATTTGTGCCCGGTGTTCCCGACAACCCTCGACGCCCCAGTCATCCATCTGTCGAGCCCGGTTCTGGCAGCCGCATCCCTGCCGCTGTACGATCCCGAGTTCCGCCAGCAGGTGCGCAAGCATCGCTCCGGGACGGCTGGCATAGGCCTGCAACGGATGCTCGCGCACCCACTTGGCGCAAGCCCCTTGGGGGCACGATCGCACCAGCCGCGGCTGGGTCGTCTCGCGCACGACGCCGCATCGCGACTCGTGCCGGAACCGGCCGTCGTTTAGCGGCGTGGTGGTCACGATGCAATTCAGCTGGCGTGCAACACCAACGTCTCGGGGATCGCGCAAAGCTCGTCCTTTCCGTAGTGAGCGACGAAATCCGACCCCGGTGGATCGGCCCCATCGTAGACCCAATGTGAAATGAGCTGCATCGCAAACGTGCCTCGGGTTAGCACACACCCGTCGACGACCGGCAACGGCTCGGAACGGTAGATCCGGCCCTCGGCAGCCTCGATCTCCGCTTCTGGGCGGGAATCGTGATGCGTGCCGCTCATCAGCAAGTACCAGTAGTAGCCAGCCCCGGGCGCGGGAAGCTTCCAGACATCGACATCGATATCGACAACATCGGCCAGCCGTCCCAGCGCTTGGAAGCAGTCGGGCGCAATGGCCGCATGAAATCCATATTGCAGCGGACCGCAAGTGCCATCGGCGTTCCACGACCCCCAAGCACCCAGTCGCTGCCAGGCTGCGCACGTGCCGAGAAACGGATATTGCCACGTCCAATGCAGGGCGCTGTCGGTGCGTACCGAGCAAGACGCCGGCTCGAACTCAAGGCTCAGTCCCGACAGAATGGAACACGCCGGCAGCGGATCGCTGGTCGTACTCAGTTGCACGCACTCGCCGAGGCCGGTGCCCTCGACGCACGGGTCGCCGTGTCCGGCTCCCTCGTCGTCGCGACAAGCACAGCAACCGAGGTTCCAGATCGGATCGTACTGCGAGCTATCTCCCGGCATCAGAAACACCCCGGGACAAGCGTTCAGAATGCCTTCGTAGTAGATCGCGTCCTCAAACGGATTGCAGAACAGACTGCAAGGATCGACGGCCGAGCAGTCCGGGCAGTCGCACACGTGAGTCGCTCCGACCGCACCTGCCTGCGTGTCGCCGAAGTCGACGATCACCGTGGCCGGCAGATCGGCCGGGAACTCGTCCGCATCTTCCGGCACGGCGTAGACCAGCGGCGGCTGGCACTGAAATCCCACCGCGGTGCAGCAGTTGGGCGTCGGCGGGTCGTCCTCGGGGCAGCAGTTGTACGGGCAGTTGACGACATTGCCCCCGGACGTGATCAGCGGAACGTCGTTCTTCGTGACAACCATCAGGGATCGCACTCCGTCGCGGTAAACACGGTTTCGGGGGTCTTGGGACTTCCGCCATCGATCGCCACGATGTCACGCGGCGTTTTCTTGAGCTCGGGCGAGTTCCAGTCGACGCTGGTCAACACCTCGCGCACCGCGTGCGGCACTTGCACCAGAATGTACTCCGGGGCGAAGGGGTCGCTCGACCGATCCTCGACAACGAGAACCGGCGACAGGTTGGCCGCCGCGAGCCCGTAGAGGTTCTTTACGGTGATACTTCCGGGGTGGGATCCGCCGTCGAGTGCGGCCGTCGTCGCGGCCGCCGCGCTCGCCGTCTCCGCCGACAGCGTCACCCCCATCGAGGCACGAAACCAGCGCGCCGGGCGATGGCGCTGGTCGACCTGCACCAGCACATACCCGGTGCCGTAGCCGGGGCTCTCGACGATCAGGCACTCGTCGTTGTCATCCGCGTGCAGTTCATACAGGTTGTCGGCACTCGTGATCGCGGGATTCGAACCATCCGACAGGCAAGTCGCGTTGTCGATCGTGGCCGCCGCATCGGTCGGCAGCAGGCCGCCTTCCATGTTGATCAGCGCGTGATACCACCGCAGGTAACCGGCCCGCAGGCAGTAGTAGTTCGCGTCGTGGGCGTCCTGCCACAGGAGCACTTTGTCGCCGGCGGCGATCGGCACGTCGTCCGACCAGTTGGTGGCCTCGACCTGGCTGGCGTCGGGCAGCGCCACCGTGGCCGACGCTCCCGGGGCGATCGCATCGACGGCCGTACCGTGCCACACCGACCCGCCGCCCGCCTCGCCGCTGCGCGTGCCCATCAGGTACCACGCGCCGTCGGCAAACGACTGCCAGGCCAGCGCGCGACCGGCGGTCAACGTGGCGCCGCTCCAGTTCGTGGCCGTCACCCCACGACCGTCGGGCAACGTCACGGCTAGCGTGCCACCGTCGGCCACGTTGCCCGAAAGCGTGACGGGATACAGGCGGTTGTGCGCCGTGCGAAGCTCCCAGCCGTCGTTCGTCCAGGCCAGCCACGCCCACTCGTCGGCGGCCAGCGCCGCACCCGCGCGATTGCGGGCAGCGGGCACGGCCGAAAATCCCGCGTCCACTTCGCTCCCCAGCGTGCCGGCATAGACGCGATAGTCGGTGGTCGTCGCTTGGGCGGCCACTTCCTGCGTCGTTTTCACGAGTGCCTGCGTCAGTGGTTCGCAGGCCGCCCGGACGATGTCGTGCGCGCCATCGAGTTGTGCCGTTCCGAGGACCGTGTAGCCGGGAAACCCGCGCGCCAGCGTCCACTGCCCCGGTTTGGGTCCCCACCCTTGTCCTGGCTCGGCGTCGCCGGCGTCTTCGCACAGCACGCGCACGTCGCCCGCCCGGCAACAACTTCCGCGACGCCCCGGCGCCACGTCGTGCACGCCATTGACGGCGTACTCCCGGCGAAACGTCGTGTTCGGCTTGTCACAGGCCAGAAAGGCCACGCCGCCGTCGTGCACCACACCGGTCACGGCCATCGCGCCATACGCTGGAATGGTCTCGCCCGAGACGTTTTGAAACGGAATCGGCCGTGACGGTCCTTGCGAACTGGGAAAGCTCATCGCGCTCGCCTCCCGCCGGCCACCGCGCGGCGTACCAGGTCTTCGACCCCCGGCAAAAGCGTGAGGCTTGCGCGGCGAGCGGCCGCACGCCGAGACGTCTCGGCCGCACGGCGCTCGCGATACCCCAGGGCCAAGCCCGCCGGCTCGCTGTTGCGAGTCACCGTCGTCGTGGCGCCGGCAGCCCCCACCTGGTACGAGACGCTGCTGATCGCACCGTCGAGTTCCACCGGCACGATGCCGGCCGCCCGCACCTGCCGGGGCGCGGGACGCTCGAAGCTGGCCAGTGCCCGATCGATCGCGCGATCGCACTCCTCGTTGATCTCCGCGAGATTGGTCGTGATGGAAGTGACCTGACGCGGGTCCTTCCCGTCGACCGGATCGCCGGCGTAGCTCGAGGGATCGTACTGTGGCACGTGGGTCACGGTGAGCTCGTCCCGCTTGAGCACCAGGCACCCGGTGCCATGGTGGTTGCCGGTGGAACGCTCGCGAACGTGTCGGGTCACGGCTAACGACTCGGCATCGCGCACCTGGCACTTCGCGCGCAGCACGAGCTTCGCCGCGTCGAAGGCCACTTTGGCGCCGTCCGGAATTGCATTGGCGTACACCGGCTCGTCGAAGATCACCAACCCGCGCGCCGCATCGATCGTGAATCCGCGCGTATAGAACGGCGATTTCGCTTCATTCTCTTCGCCACCCTCGGCCGGCGGCACGAGCGTCGCCTGCGTATTAGCGTGCTCGTCGAGTCCGGGATGCCAGACGCCGAACACCGCAGCCGGCAGCGACGTGCGCGCACCGTTCTCGCGGGCCGTGCTCACCTGCTCTTCGAACAAGGGCAGGACCTGCTCGAGCTTGGCGATCCGCCCGTCGGGCGCGCCGTCGTAGCCGGGCACGTTGACCGGCAAACGAATCCGGTAGTAGCGAAACACGCTCTTGGCAGCCAGCTCCTGCATGCGTTTCGCTTGCTCGCCGGTTTCGCCCGTGCCCAAGTTGAAGAAGTTCGGCACGTCCACCTGGGCCCAACCCTCGGCGGGACGGTAGCTGAGTTGCTCGATGGGCTTGATCGTTTCGCCGGACGAGCCATCGGACAGCACCTCGGCATCGAGTCCTACCGCCTCCAGCGGAAAATCGACTTGGAAGTCGCTGGGCCCGCACACCACCGCGACCCGGTCCGGTTTCTCGGGCAGATCGAACGAAGGCCCGTCTTCCAGCAAGAACGCAGCGGGAAGCTCGCCGCCGACGCCGACCGGCACGAGCGCCACGGAGTTGTCCAGCCGCAGCACCACGCGGCAGCCGAGATGATCGCACAGCTCCCCCAGCGCCTGGGCGGGATTGTCGTAGTCGTGATCGACGGGCGGACGTGCGTCGTTGGGCAACGGCGAGACGTCGAACGCAGTCTCACCCATCGCCTCGAGATAAATCTCGGCCAGTTGCTGCGGCGTGCGTTCGGTGTCGACAACGAGCTCGTCGGACCCGCCGTCGGTGCCCTGCACGGTTGCATCGCTACGGCGAACGTTGTATCGACCCGACACGTGCCCGAACCGCCACTTCCACCGCCGGTCGACCAGGGACACCTGCCACACTTCGCCCGATTCGTTGCGTACCAGGTTGCCGCGATCGACCTTGCAGTCGGGCAGCCGCACCTCGAAGCCGTTCCAGGTGAAGGTGAGCGTGCCCACCTCGGTCGCGAAGCCCGGCTGCGGCGCAAACCGCAACTGGGCCGTGCTCGGCGAGATGCCGTGCCCCAGCGTAATCGACGCGCCCAGCACCTGGGCCACGCCCGGAAAGCTGACCAAACCCTGAGGAACCGTCATGGACTACGACCTTTGCAGGTTGAACGAGCTGCCCAACTCGAGCGTGACTTCCGACAATTCGCACCGCAGCGCGATCGGATTGGTGAACGTGACCGTTTGGGCCGGGTCGCGCAGCGTCGCCCCCTTGTGCAGCGTGGTATTGGTGCCGGTACGCGGCTGCAGGTCGCCGCGAAAATCAAGCTCGCCGCCGCCAAACACTTCGGCGGCCGTGTACGCCCCGGCGGATCGGTAGCGCACCGCCCCCTCGCGAACGGCCAGCGTGCCCGGCGTGCCGGCGAGAATGAGCGTCTCACCGCCGAGTTGTTCGAGCGAAGCGAAGCTCGAATGGATCTTGAGCGTACCGCCCAGCTTCGTGATGGCACACGAGGCGAGCGTGCAGCCGGGCCCCAATCGCACGTCGGAATCCGACGCGGCAATGGTGCGGTAGCCTTGCTTCAGCGAAGCGATCGTGGCCGCCTCGCCGGCCAGGGGTGCCACGGCCAGGCTGCCCTTGCTGACGAGCACGGCGTTGGAAGCATGCGTGCCCTTCCACAGGATCGCTTGCGCGTCGCCGGCCTGCGGCGTGCCGGAGTTGAGCACGTTGAGTGTCGTTTGCACCGCGCCGGTGTCGAGCTTGATGCGTCCGCTGCCGGCGCCGGCACCGCCTCCGATGGTCACTGTCGTGGCGCCGATCCGCAGATACTGCTCGCGGTATTCGACGTAGCCCGCGGCGTTGGTGCGCGGTAGTCCGATGGTACCGGTGAAGCTTTGGTCGATCGACAGCGAACTCAAGGTGACGGCCGACTGATTCAGACCGTACAGGATCGAGTTGGACGACTGCTGCACGATGACGTCGTCGGCGTCGGTGGGCACGGTGCCGGTCGACCAGTTGGCCGGCACGTTCCAGAAGGCGCCGCCGCTGGCCGGCGTGGTCGTGGTTTGCGTGAACGTCTGGGCATCGGCCGCGCCGCCGCCGGCTTCGGTCGTCGACAACGTTACGGCAAACGGCACGCCGGCGGTCTTGGCCACCAGATCGAATTCGCCGCCGCCGGCGTCCACGGCCGCGATCGCCGCAAATTCCGGATACGACGACGCGGAAAGCCCGTTCCAGGCGGCCACGATGGCCGCGGCCGTTTCGCCCGCGTCGGTGCTGGGGGCGTCCACGGCAATCGACTTGCTTCCCACGGTCAGCACGAACCGGTCACCTGCCTCGATCGTTCCGCCGACCGTGCAGCGCGTCACTTGCGCCACCGGCTCGGCGTCTCCCTTCCAAATCACGGTTGCCACGAGACTCCCTCCCGGGTTAGTTGGTTTGCGGTTCTAGACGGGCCACGACGTGGGACTGCCCGCCAGCGGTCCGGCGTCTTCGAATTGGTACGACCAGGTCACTTTGAACTGCGTGTAGCTCGGCGAGCCCGGCGGGCCCATGCGCTTGGGCAGCTCGTAGTGGATCTGGCGGCGGTCGACGTGTTCGGCCCCGGGCCAGATCGGCGCTGCCGGTGCCGGATAGCCCAATTGGCCGACGGCCTGGCCGCTCTGTGAGGCGCGATACGGCGTGGCCTGGCGCAGCAACTGCTTGACCGGCGGCCCATTGATCGGCTGCAGGAAGGCGAACTGAGGCCCACCCCCCTGAAAGCTGATTGCTTCGTGCCAATTGAGCACCGTGGCCTGCGGATCGATCCACTCGGCCTCGAGTGCCAAGGTGTAGTTGCGAAACGTGGTGTACTCCGCCCCCCTGCCCTGCGGAAAGCTGGGCGGCACCACCACACGCACGCCTCCGTGGGTCGCGGCACTTTCGATCCGGTGGCTCGACGGCTGGCCGTCGTCGAAATAGAAGCCGACGTCGCGGTCCTGCACGGCGTACGCCGCCGCGAGCGCATCGATCGCCGTGGAAAGGGCGGCCGGGTCGGCGGCCTGCAACTGGCCCTGCACGTCCCAGCGCTCGCGCGTGCCGCGCACGATTCCCGCCTCGGTAAAGATCGCCTGCCGCGAGATCACGACCGAGGCTTCGCCGGGGGCATGCTGGTAGTTGCCGTATTTCAAATACATGGTGTGACCGACCGTTGGGTGTCGCTACGAAGTGGAGTCGTGCGTGACGCTCAGCTCGGGCGTCGAGCCCACGCGTCGCGCCATCATCTCGAGGTTCAACATCAGCTCGTCGCGCCCCGGCACGCTTGGGCTGCGGTCGGGCACTTGCAGCGTGGCAAAGCTGAAGGTGGTGCGGTAGCCGTCCGGCGGCGTACCACCCAGGGCATTGGTCAACTCCAGCGTGCCAGCCGCCCCGGCCAGGGCCTGGGCATACAAGTCGGCATTTTCCGCCGCCCAGGCGTGCATGGTGCGCAACATAATCGTCCGATCGCCCTCCGGCGCGCTGGTGATCACCAGCGAGTTCATGAACCGATCCGTGATCAGCCCATTGTCGATCACCAACTCGAACTCCTTCACCTCCCGCGCCGTCGACGCCAGCGTCAGAGCCAGGTCGGAAAAGATGTACGGCTGAGAGTTGTTCGGCGACAGCGCCGGAAACGTTCCGGCTGCGGCCACGGCTTCGCTCTGGGCTACGATGTCCAGCGCCAAACGCAACAGTCCGCCCTGCGAGCCACTGAACGTGGCCCGGTCGACCTTGCAGCCCGCATAGGTGAAAACCCGGGCCACGCGATCGATCGCCAGCGTGAAGCTGGGGAGCGTTTCGGCCAGGTCGTAGGTCGTGCCCGAGGGGTCGGCTCCCAGGATCCGCGGCAGCCAGATGGCCAGGTCCTCGGGCGTGGGCTCAAGCGTCAGGCGGCCGCCCACGGTATAGGGCCCCGTGCGCGTATCGAGCGCCTGGTGGCTGCGCGTGCCGCGCAATCCGCTCCGTTCGACGATCACGCCCCGTTTGACGATGCTCTCGCTGGTGAAGACGAACCCCTGGTCGACGGTGACCGCCGAGCCGTAGGTCGTTTCGTTCTTGGTGCCCAATTGGGCCTGGTGGCCCATCGAGGCCGTGGTGGGTGCCATGGTCTTGGTCTCTCCTAGTTAAAGCCTCGCGTCTCGCGGCTGGTGAACCGCAGCAGCACCGCGGAGGTCATCAGTTCGCGCTTCCATGCTTCTTCCAACAGCCCCTCGGCCGGCTCGACGACGCAATTGATCACCTCGGGCACACCCGGCAGCCGCTGGTTGCGAAAGGCCCGGGCGATCTGCTGCCGCCAGAGCAGATGGCGATCCAGGTTGGCTTGCAGCGTCGGCTCCTGGTTGTCGCGATCGAAGATGGCCACCAGCACGTCGTAGAAGACGTCGTCGCGTCCGTTGGTGCCTTCGACCGCGGGCATGGCCGCCCGATGCGGCGAGAGGATCACGGCCGGCAGTCCCACGCCCGAAGCGAGGTTTCGCCCGGCCGGCACCTTTTGCACCACGACGCTACCGCTGGCGAGCCCTTCCAGGCCGAGCAGCCGAACGCGTGCCTGTGCCGCTTCGAGGCAGCGGGTGTGAATCGATTCGACGCCATCGGTGATGACGAAGTACGCCATGGCCGAAACGGCCGTGTGTGTGTCCAACTCGGAAACGACGTGGGCGAAGTAGTGTCCGCGCGTTAGTGCGAGCGTCACGTCACCGTTGCCGACCCGGCTGGCCCCCGTGGTCCACGGTCCGCTGCCAGGCTGGCCGTCGAAGCCCTGCACGAACAGGATATTGTTGCTGGTGGCGGCGGCGGCGCTGATCGTGGCCGTGGCGCCGGTCCCGTCGCCGTGGTCGGCGATCGTTAATTGTGGCACGGGCAACTGGTACTCGACGACGAGCTTGGGGCGCAACGCTGCGGTCGCGGCATCCGACGAGTGAACCGACAGGTAGTTGTCGGCCGATCCCGACTCCGGACCCAACACGAGCAAGTGCAGCAGTCCCTGGCGATTGGCAATCGCGTCGGCGGCCAGTTCCGCCAGCGACTCGAACACCAAGTCCTCCGCAGCAGAGGCGACCGACTGCGTATCGTGCAGCTCGGCCGTGTAATCGCCGCCGGGAGTGGTCCACGTGTTCGCTCCGTCGTAGCGATTCCACGTCACGCCGAACTCGGTCCAGTCTTCGCGCGTTAGGCGATGGGCAGTGAATTCGCCGCCGGCCGGCAGCGTGCCACCGGCGTGCGACAACGTCAGCGTGGCCGAGGTGATCTGCATTCCCACAGGAATCGCGGTCAGATCGAATCGCAGCAGCGGGCGGCTAAACAGCGTCACCTTGCCGACGTTGGTCGTGCCGGCGTTGAGCACCGGATCATCGCCGAAGTTCACCGTCGCGTAAGCCCCGCCCAGCATATGGGAGTCGACCCCAGCCGCGGCATCAGGTTGCAGGATGATTTGATTCACGGCGCGTTACTCCAAGGCAGTGGCGACGGCATTTTTGAGCACTTGCAGATCGCAAGTGGCCCGCAACAGCTTGGGCACGCGCTGGTCCTGTGCCTCGTCGGCCCCGAGCGGTTCGAACCCAATTGGGCTCAATTCGATGACTCCCAGCGCATCGACCCAGCCGCTCTCGGTGGTCGCTTCGGCGCCCATCTCCGAGACGGCGCTGGTGGCCGGAACCGACAGTGCCCAATCGCAAAAGGCGTCCATCAAGCGGTAGTAGACCTCGCCGTCGTCGGCCGCCAGCGCCGCCAACCGCACCGGGTCACCACCGCCCCTCCAGAAGCCGAAGCCCGAGGGCACACCGTCGACCGTGGCCAGCGCGAACGTGTAGCCGGCCAGCATCAACTGCGCGACGTAGGTCTCGTCGATCGGTTGGGCCTGCGTCCAACACGACGCGCTGTCCAGCCGCTTGGCATTCCATAGCGCAGCCAGTGCCGCGCAATCGGAGCCCGCACAGGTATCGATCGTGATCATGGCTTCTCTGCGTGAACAGTGAGACGTGGGGAAGGTGCCATTCGCGGCAACCTCACACTTGGCGGCGTGTCACGACCCGCCACACGCCCGACAGCGGCGAGTGCCTGGCCGAGAGCACGGTCCAGAACGTGCCGCCGGCGTCCTCGATGGCGTCGCCCTGTCGCGGCACCAGCCCCGCCAGGTTCGCTTCCGGCAGGTTCCAGCCCAGGTCGGCCGACTCGAGTCCCACCTGGCGAAACTCGATCTCCTCGAGCGTGAGCTGGCCGCGCTTGGCACCCTCGACGGCCACGGTGCTCGTCGAATGCAGCGTGACCGTTTCGGTACCGTCGACCAGCAGGCAGTCGTTGGAGAGGTCGGGGTCGAACGTCATGGCGTGTATCCTTGTGTGGGAAACTCGAACGGTTCTTCGGACGCCAACTGGGCGTTGCACCAATCGACGCGCCGCTGCAAGTGCTCGAGGTATTCGGTCCAATGAAACTCCTGGCCGTCCTCGCGATAGCTGGGCTTGCGCTCGCTCGACACCTGCGCCATCTGCGCCAGCGTGTTGGCTTTGATCGTCTGAATGTTTTCCAAGTCGCTCACGTGGCATCCTCCTGCCAGTCCCGGACGCGGCGCGCGTGTCTTGCTCCGCGCGCCGCGCCCCGCCTAACTCCACCGCCGTTGCGTCAGCCGGTGTTCTTCACCACGTACCGCGGGTTGAGCACGGCGGCCGCACCACGTTCGCTGGCCTTGAACCGCACGACGATGTCCTGCGCGAAGTCGGCTTCGCTGCCGGCAGCGCTTTGCGTGACCGTGATGGGCCAGTTCTCCATGTAGGCGAACGCCTTCTTGAAGTCGCCCAGGAACCACCACTTCTTGGCGTCGGCCGCGGCCGTGCCCGAGGCGATAACGCGCCGGTAGGCCAGCCGGCTGTCGACCACGCGATAGTTCGACAGCGGGTTGGCCGCCAGCGTCGTGGTCTCCGACGACGACGCGCTGTACTGCAGCTCGAGCGCATTGAACACCCGATGCGCCGCATGCCGATAGGCCGGCATCACCAGCACCGTGTTGGCCGAGAGCAGCACCGGCTCGCCTGTGGCCGGATCGAGAATGTCGGCGAACAGCTGCTCGGCCGCGTCGACGTTGGTCCAGTCGACCAGCTCGTTGGTGCCCTGGACGTTGATCCATGGGGTGGCGGCCTGGTAGGTGTCGTAGGCCGTGCCTTGCCACTTGTAGTTGTTCGTGGCACCGATCACGAGATCCACCAGCCGCTTCTCCTTGTTCAAGCCCAGCAGCTCGCCGACTTCGGCCGCCCGGGTGAGCACCAGGTGCGTGCGATCGAAAAAGATCGCCTCCTTGGTGACCGGCACGATGTAGCCGCGCTTGGTCGTCGAGGGCGTTTCGATGTAGTCCTCGGCGAACCCGACGTGCGGATAGGGCATGCCGGGATGAATCGGATGGTCGTTCGCGGCCAACCGCCCGATGCCGGGGATCTTCTCGCCGTCGAGCCGGGTGGGGATCGTGTCGACGAGCTTCGAGACGACGAACGCCTCTTGGGTGTAGGCCTCCATGATTTTGGAGTAGATCACCTGGCCGGCGACGTTCAGAAACGCCGTGGCATCGACGCCTTCGCCCGCCTCGAGCAGCGACACGCTGCCGCCTGCGCGCGGATCGAGCGAACGAACCCACTCGTGCCCGTCGGTCACCAGCCCTTCGGCCAGGTCGCGGATGCTGAAGTCCTCGGGCCGCAGATGGCCTTGCTCGAGCGCCTCGCTCAGGTGCGCAATGGTCTGCCGCGGACCGTCGAGTTCGTAGCGGCGCTTCAATTCCCTGGTCTTGATCACGTCCTTGTCTCCTGCTGGATGATGTGCTGTGGTGCCCGACGCGCTCCGAGTGCTGCCGGGCGGGGCCGCTACCTCAGGCCGCGGCCTGGGGGCCGGCGTGGGTCACGGTGCCGATCACGTCCACCAGCACCGAAGTGCCGGCCGGGTTGACGCGTTTCGCGCAGTAGCCGATCGAGAGCTCGGGGTTGGCGTTGTTCACCGCGATCACCTGCTGGTTGAGCAGCGCCGAGGGGCCCGCGTTGTCGTCCACTCCGATCCGCGCCCCCACGTCGAAGGTGGCCGACGCACAGGCGAACTCGAACACGCCGGTGGTGGCCACGCGAATGTCCTGCGTGTCGCCGGCCCGCGACTGCTGCATGGCCACGCCGACGAAGCTGTCGTGAAAGGCCTCTTGCGTCGCCGCCAGGCTCGCGCCGTAGGTCAGGTCGCCGGCCGGTTTGGCCGTGGTGTCCAGATAGACGAGGTCGCCGATCTCGATCACGGTCGCCGAGGCCACCGGCAGGACCACCGGGTTGGTTTCTCCGTATCTCCACCGCATCGTGTTGGCCATGAATCGTTCTCCGTTGCGAAAGTGTGAATGATTGATTTCAAGGCACCGGCGGCGCGCCTCCGGACTCGTTCGCGCCGCGAGGCGAGACGCCGCCGATGGCCGAGTCAGGAAATGGCCCGGGCGAAGCTGCCGGCATCGAGCGGCGGACGAGCCGGTTCGGCCGTGCGCTGCTCGCGCGAGACGGGCCGCGCAGGCTGGGTCGAACCCAGTTGTTGCGCAGCGGCGACCAGTTCGGCCCGTTCCTCGACGAGCTGCCGCATGGCCGCTTCATTCGGTGCGGAAAGCACCGTCTCGAGAAACCAACGGCTGGCCACGGCCTGCGTCGCGGCATCGTCCGAATCGGGGTCGGGCAGGTGGAACTCGCGAAACAGCCGCCTCGCGACTGCCCGGCGATCGCGCACAACCTGCTCGGCCCGACGCCGGTCGACTTCCTCGCGCAGCGCCGTCAGCTCCGCGGCCTGTTCGCCCAGCAGCGCCTCGACCAGGTCGGGACGCTGCTTGCGTAGTTGTTCGAGCGTGAGCTCCGACACCGAGGTAACCGCCGGCTCGTCGCCCGGCGCACCGGCGCTTTCGAACAGCCCGTGCGTTGTGGCTGGGTCGGCCACCAGGTCGACGCTCTGCACTTTCAGAATCGCCTCGACCAAGGTTTTGCTGCCGCTGCGCGAGGTGCGGGCTTCGATGTTGTGCGAGAAGCCCACGTTCTCCGGAGCGTGCTCGGCGTCCCAGATGAGCTGCTCGGCCAGGGCATGTTTGGGATTGAAGTGCAGATCGCCGAACAGCCCGTCGTCGGCCGCCCGCACCTGACGAATCGAGCCCAGGCGATCCTGATAGTCGCGGGCCGCCAGCGGACTGCCCTTAGGATGGTTCACGTTCACCTTGGCCCCTTCGTACAACGCGGCGGCCTGCACAAGCGCCTCGGGCAAGTAGCGCCGCCGGTTGCGCGATTCGAGCCCCAACAGCTTTACGCCGCGAATCACGCCGCGGCGGCCGTCCACCCGAACGTCGACGCCGCGCGAGCTGACAAATTCCTGCAGGATCTGGTCCATGTTTCGTTTCCTGTCGAGACAAAAAAAGGGCCCACCTGCCGCGCCGGTTGGCGGCAGATGGGCCCGCGATGAAACCCGCACGGAGCAGGCTCGTCGAGATACCCTGCGAGGCGCTTCGCGCGCCCCGCGAATGCACGTTACTTTTCGACGCGTTCGACCACGCGGCTGATCCGTTGAATCGTGCCGTCGGCGACCACCACTTCCAGCTTTGCCGCGCCGTAGAACCCGCGCTCGAGCACTTCGTCGACGATCGCCTGCAAGGCGGCCTCGACGCGTGACAGTTTCACTTGATTGGCCGGCGAATGTTTCATGCTTGTCATGACGCGAAGATTACTTCCACGGGTGGCCTACTTTCAATTCCCGTTTTCGCGACACGTCACACTTTCGCTTGAGCGCCGCCCTTCCCGCCGTCGGCATTGCGCGCGGCGCACTGCTGCCGATTCTCTTGCTCCTGGTCGTAGTCCAGACCGCGTCGCTGGCTCCAGGTTTGCGGCGAGAGAATGCCGCACTCGTACTCGATGCGAAACGCTTCGACCTCTTGCAACGGGTCGCGCACTTCAAGCGTCGGCGGCGAGCACTGGATCTCGAGGGCCGTTAACGCTTCGCCGGGCAACCGCCCCGCGGCCACGGCGTTCTCGAGCACGCGCCACATGACCTGCACGTCATCGTTCACCAGCGCCGCCTGCAGCCGCGAGAACATCCGCATCGCGGGCCCTTCGGACACCATCGTCGAAGCGTAGTTGGCGTTCGACGCGTCGGAGGTGAGCATGAACTCCGGCATCACGAGCCGGCTGGCAATGGCCCGCAGCTCGGCCTGCAGAATTACCACGTAGTTGGCCGCATCGAGTCCCGCGGCCGGAAAGTCGTATTCGATCCCGCCGTGGCTGTCGAGAATCGTGCCGGGGCCGAAGCGGCGATAGTTCTGCGTCTGCCCCGTCATCGGCGAAGTGACGCTGGCGTCGGCTTGCGAAGTGGCAAACTGTTGCACGCTGGCCCGCGTCGCCCCACGATGCTTCCGCACCAGCGCAATCGCCGATTGGATCTCGGCCACGACGCTCATGTTGCGCAGCAGCTTCTCCGCGCGGCGCAAGTTCTTCCGCACCGGATAGAACAGCGGCAGCCCGCGCTTGACGTTGGCATCCACGTTGGCCTTGCGATGCTGGATCTCGCGGGCATCGACCGCTTGTCCGTCGACGTAGTAGGCCAGCGGCGTCTCGACGTCGTCGGGCTCGGTCTGAACGCCGAAGCTGGCGGCCGGATCGGCCACGCGCTGCTGCGGTGTCGATACCTGCCCAGGCTCGACGAACCGCACGCGCGTCTCGCCCGCCGGCGTGACGAAGTACCGCAGAAACACTTCGCCGTCGCGATCCCAGCGACGCACGATCTCCTGCTGCCGCCGCTGCCATTGATTGTCGGCCAGGAAGTCGTCAAGCACCGCCTGAGCGTGAACCGCGAGTTCGGGCCGCGCATCGCTTCCCTTCTTCGTGGTTGCCCGATACGAGTGCCCGGCGCCGACCAGGTAGCTGATGCGGTTTTCGTGGCCGTTGATGGCAAACTCGTTCTCCGCCGCCAGCATGCGGCACTGCGAGCGCACGTCGCGCAGTTGCTGCTCGTTGGCATAGGGCAACGTGGCCGCCGGCCCGCGATCGTGCGAGCCCAGCGACGTCCAATCGCCGCCGTCGTCCCAGAACGACTCGCTGGGATCGACGAAGTGATCCCATAGACTCTGCCAGGCTTCGGACAGCCGTTGTTCGAGTTTGGCGGCGATCGCGTCGTGGCCGCCCGTGGTGTTATGCATCATGTTCTCGTTTCCTCGTTTCATGCCACGGCGACCGGCAGCCGATCGCCCAGGTTGTCTCCTCGAGCCCGCCCGGCAAACAGTTCGCCGGCCAGGCGAAGGGCCATCTCCAGCGCGTCGGGCCCGTCGTCGTGGTCGGCCGCCGGAAACTCGCGCAACTGATCGACCAGCATCCGTGTGCCCGGCGAGTCCTCTTTGAAGCGGATCCGCCGGCTCGACAGGAACGGGCCCAGCCGCCGAATGCGCACCAGCTTGCTCACGTGGTTGTCGATGCCCCAGGGATGCACGTCGACGATGCCCTGCCGCCCGAATTCGCCGGCCAGCTCCGCGGCCAACAGTTCCTGGTACTGGTTCGTCTCCACGCCGAACGCATCGGGCCGGAAGCGGCGGCACATTTCCACGCTCGCCGCCACGATCTCGGCCGTAGGCGCCCGGGCCATCTCGGCCTCGACGTACAACTGCCCGTCGTCGGCCACGCCCAGCATCACCAGCGCCGAGAAGTCGCCGCGCCGCGCATCGCGCCCCTTGCTCGGGTCGAGCGCCACGACTCGCGTCTGCAGCGACGCCGGCCACTGCTCGAACCAGATGTGTTCGTCGAAGTACGCTTCCGGCCACTCGCACGCCTCGGGCGAAAGTGGCATGCCCTGCTTCTCGCGCTCGAACGCCGTGCGGCCCCCCTCGACGCGCATGCACATCAGCGTGTAGAGGTCCTCGACCTCGGGCCACAGCAAGACCGCGCCCGCGTCCATCGCCGCGCGGCGGCCTTCGTAGAACACCCGGGCCACGTCGCGCGCCGTCGGCGAGTTCGCGTCGCAATAGATCCGCGCCCACTCGTGCCACAAGCTCATGTTGTCCGGCCAGCGCTCGATGGCCGCGAACACGCGCGAGTTCCAGCCCGGCGTACGCTCCAGGTGCAGCGCGAGCGCCTCGCGATGCAAGGCCGTCGCCAGGTTGACCACGTTCGTGTGCGCTGTGCCGGCCTTGAGCAGCGCCCCTTCGAACCAGCGCAGGGAACTTTCTCGCGCGGCCGACGATCGCATGTGACCGTCGTTTTGCAGGTCGTCGCAGACGATCAATGTCGGACGGTGCGGACCGATGCGGTGCCCGCGCAGCCGCTGCCCGGTGCCGAAGGCCTCGATCGTCACCCCGTTCCTGAGCCGCACGGCCTGTGCCCGCCACGACCGGCCCCGGCCTGCCGCGCGCGGATAGTCCTCGGCCAGGGCGGCGTTACCCGCCAGCTCGATGCGCAGGTTCTCCAGGTGGCCGCGGGCCTGGTGCTTGGTGTCGGAGACGATCCAGATATACGGCTCCCACCCCTCGACGGCCGCCCGCAGCACGTAGGCCAGCGTGCCCAGCGTGCTCTTGGCGCCGCCGCGCGGACCGACGACGTTGAGCTTCGCACCGCGGCACGTCGTCATCGCGTCGAATTGCTCGGCCAGCCACCGATGCATCTTCGACGGCGGCTCGCGGAAGTAGTGCGGCAGGTAGCGGCGCCCCCACTCCAGCAGATCGAGCCGGCGATTTTCACGTCCTACCCCGCGGGCAAAGCTGGCTCGCATGTGCAGCGCGAACTCGGCCCAGTCGCCGCTGGCGATGCCCAGTTGGTCCCACCCGGCCTGGCGATTCATGCGTCGTCCCCCCGGGCGGCCGCCCGCTGCAGGCGCGAGGTCACGTCGCTCAAGCGCGACAGAATCCGTTCGCGCTGCATTTCGTCGGGCACTTCTTCAAGAATCACTCCGGCAAATTGCCCGAGCACGTGCGACACTTGCTCGGCGGTGAACAGATCGCCCCGCCGGCGGCCGTAGCGGCTGGGAAAGCGTCGTTCCAGGGCCCAGGCGGCGGCCCGCCAGTAGCGCCCCTCTTCGGCGGCCTTGTTGATGAACGTCAGGTGCCGCACTTCGTGCTTCGACTCGGCCTGCCCTAGCGCCTCGGCGAACGCGTCGTCGCGCAGGGCCGTGTTGCGGATCGTGTCGGGATGGCAGCCGACGTATTGCGCCGCCGTGGCGCGACTGCACCCGACCGCGAGGATCGCGCAGATCTCGCGCTGTTTGGCTTCGTTCAGAATGGGCGGACGGCCCATGTCGCTGCGCTCTTCCACGTTCAACTTCCCAAATACTCGAAAGACACCACGCTACGCCCGCGCGAGCCACGGTAGTTATGCACAAACCGCCTTGTATCGCCCGAGCCCGTTTTCAACACCCGCGCCGTGCGCCACAGCGGCGAACGACGGCAATGCGCGATCAGCGCTGGGTGGCTGGCGGTGACGTTGATCCGCCGGCCGGCGTCCCGATGCAACTGGCACACCGTCTCGGCGACCCGCGTCCCGATGCCCACGCCCTGATAGTCGGGCAAGGTCACGATGCGGGTGATCCGCCAGTGGTTCTTGCGGCCGATGATCGGCAATGTGGCACAAAACGACACGGGAACTCCCTTCCAAAACGCCGCATAGCAGCGGGCCACGGCGCTGAGCGCTCCGCTCAAATAGTGATGCGGCGCAAACAGCTTCCAGAGCCGTCGCCGGCAACGGTGCAGCTCCAGCTCAATCGCAGGCCGCCGAAGACGCCTCCGCTGGCACGTGCCGGTCGCCATATCCACCACCCAGTCCGGCTCGAGCCACGCGGCCACGTCGTAGTGGCACGTGACCGCCACGAACCGGCACCGCACGTTGCCTTGCCGAATCGACCGGGCGATCGCCGCCGAGCCCATCTGCGCCACGTTGCGATCGACGACGCTGGTGAACTCGTCGAACACCACCAGCGGCGCGTCACCATCTTGGCTTGACGCCGCTTCCACCGCGCTGCCCAAGACCCTGGCCAGGTCGCAACGAAACTGCTCGCCACCGCTGAGCACCCGATAGGGCCGAACCCAGGCCGGCGGCGCGCCGAATCCCACGGCCGTCAGCAGCCCGGTGATCTGCCTGGCGTCGAGGGCACCGAAGCAATCGACCACGGCCCGGTCGTCGGGCCACGCCGGGCGCTCGCAGACATCGGCGCCGAAGGCACCCCGGGCGATCGTCGACTTGCCGCTGCCCGAGGGCCCCACGATCAGGCCGATCTGCCAGTCCTCGTCGGCCGAAGGCACTTCGACCGCGAACCGTAGCGCCGGCCGCTGGGCAAGCGGCACGTCGAACATGCCGGCCACTTGCTGCACGCGAAACGAATCGTACAGCGGGCAACTCACTTCCACATCCACCAGCGGCATCCTGCCCCCGCCTGCTCAGGCGGCTCCGATTGAGTTACAGCGATAGCACGCGGCACTTGAATCCCTGCCCCACCATCTGCTCGTATACCGCGCGTTGCTGCGCTTCACCCTCGCACTCGACGACCACCTGAAAGCTGGCCGGCAACACCACGTCGCGCACGCCCTGCTCGCGCAGATCGCGCGGGAGCGGATGCTCGGCCGCCAAAGCACGAAGCGCCGTTGCCAGCGCCTCGCTCTCGGTATGCACGTCGTCCAGCAATCCGCGCAACAATTGTGCGTCGGCGTCGGCTAACGCCGCCAGCGGATCGAGCGTCGCCAGAATCTTGAGGGCCTCGTGCTCGTCGACGTCGAGCACCAGCACCGGCACGAGCGCTTCGGGCGTCAACTCGGCCCGCAAGTGCCCGTCCAACAGTTGTAGCGTCCCGTCGGGAAGTTCCCGGGCCACCAGCGCGTCGGCATAGCCGATCTCGGCCAGCGCCCCGCGCACGGCATCCTGCTGGGCGCGGGGATGCGTGCGCCAATTGCGCGGATGCGGCCGGAGGGCATCGGCCCGCACGCGGCGGAAATCCTTAATGCGGTCGCGAATCTGCATGGGTTGCCTGCGTAGATGTTGAAAGTAGAACGCGAGCGCGCCCGGCCTCCGTGCCAGGCGCGTCCCCGCGCCCGCGCTTCCTTGCGTCAACTACCGCGGAGTCGTTCCGCGATGTGCGAGAGTTGCACGTCGTGCGTGTCGAGCCGCGACTCGTGGCGGCTGCTCACTTTCCATAGCCGGCGATGCTCTTCGCTGGTGTGGTCCATCTTGTCGCACAGGTCGACGATCTTGCTGGCGATCACGGCCAGCTTGGCATGCACCATGAACATCCACGGCCCCGTCGCCAGGGCGACCGTCAACACGGCCCCCAGGATCACACTCCATTCGGTAAACGTCATCGTTGATGCATCCTTCCCCTGCGGCTAACACGGCTCGAGCCACGACGGCTCCTCGACCGGACGACTACGGCGCCTGGCCCGGCGGAGAAACAAACGACGTTGCCGCCGGAGCCGTGGCGACCGGCGACGCGCCGGCCGGCGATTTGCTCCCGCCGCGCCCCAGCTCCGAAAGCATTGCCGTGGCCGGCCAACGCTTGCCCAGCACGAGCGCCTCGTTGTAGGGAATCGCCCGAATGGCGGTCAGGTCGCTCTCGGTCGGCCACCACTGCACGGGCGGACGCTCTTCGGTCATCTCGACGCTGGTCATCACCTTCGAGGGATCGTAGTTGGCAAAGTCGGCCGCCTGCAGCGTGAAGGCCGGCTCGTAGGCCTGCGCCCGGGTGTAGCCGAAGTACTTGGTGGCCAGCAGCGCCAGGATCTCGCGCAGGTACTGCCCCATCTTCGCGGCGAAGGCGTCGGTGATGTACGTGGCCAGCTCGTTCTCGGAGTGTTGCATCATCTCCGAAAGCATCAGCAGGCAAAGCTGGGCATACTCGCGAATGTCGGGCTGCCGCACGCGCTCGCCGAAGAACGGGATCGGCCAGGCCAGAAACACCTGCGGCGCAGGCGTGGCGTGTTCGACCACCAGCCCGTTGGAGTCGTTCGGCAGCCGCTGACGATCGGCCAGCCGCTTGCGGGCGGTAACGATCAACTGGTGCAGGTCGTACCAGAACTGCTTGTGCGGCGGCCCGTAGAACCGCACGTCGGTGCGATGCATCAGCTCGAACAGGTTGCGGCCGACGAGGCTGTGAAACTGGAAGATGACGCTGTTGTTGGTCCAGATCTTGTTGTTGGGATTGGCGAGCGCGTAGCCGACTTCGCCCCACTTCCCGTTGTCGTACCACAGGATTTCATCCGTCCCGAACATGGGTGCTGACGTACTCATTCGAAAGACTCCTTCACGAAAGCTCTGCTTCATCACTGCCCGAGAGGAGCTGATCCTTCACCCCCTCGACGATCTTCAGGTAAGGCACCGCGCCGGGATACTTCTCGCTCACACGGGCATGCGCCGTGGACCAGGCTTTGTCCAACCGACTGAGTTCGTACGGCACGTACCGGTTGTGGTGCCGCTCGACAGTCGCCGGTTGCGTCTCTGGATCGGAGCCGGGTTCCTCGCCGGTCGGCTCGCCCACGGCGCGCAGCCGCGCCAACCGATCGTGCAACCTTCGTTTGCCGCGCCGCATGGCTAGCCACACGATCAGTCCTCCGGCCACGCCCGCGATACCGCCGGGCACGCCGATCGCGATCAACACGGTCGTCAGCTTGGCGCTCAACCAGGGCTGGGCCGCTTTGCCCACGGCGTCGGCCGCGTCCCCCAGGGGGCCCACTTCCGGCGGTCGTTCCACCACCGGCGGTTTCGGCTCGGGCATCGGAGCGTCGGCCGGCGGCTTCCCCGGCGGCACGTCTTCAAGCGGCGGCGCCGCAGGCGGAGGCGTGGGCTGGTCGGTCTCGGGCTGTGGAGTCGGCGGCGAAGGTCGGGCGCCAAAGCGGGGCGACAGTCCTTCGAGGAAACGCCGTACCCGCCCACAGAACGTGCCATCCACGACGCGGCCGTTGGTGCCGAACAACACGGCCACGAGTTGCCCCTGTCGATTGAGGATCGGCCCACCCGAGTCACCCAGCCGGGCAGCGCCGGTCATCTCCAACGTTTCGCGTTCGCGGCCACCCTGTGTGGTGACGTAGCCCAGCGCCGTGCCGAAGTTGCATTCCAAGCGACCGGCACTCCCATATCCACACGAAACGAGCGGGTCGCCGCGCCGCGGAAAGCCGTCGGCCACTTTCACCGGATCGACCGGCGGGGCAGCCGTGTGCAGTGCCGCCAGGTCGGCCCGAGTGTCCACGCGCAGCAGCCGCGCGGCGTACGACCTGCCGCCGGGAAACACGACGACGATCGAACCGGCACCCTCGCGAAACATATGAGCGCACGTGACGATCAGTCCCCAGGTGCCGTCGTTGTCCACCAGGGTCCCGCTGCCCGAGGTGCGGACCGAGCCGGTGCTGTTGAACACTTGCGCGACGGCGCGCGAGTCGACCTGCCACTCGACCGGCGCATAGGTGCGCGGCTCGGGCAACACCCCAGGCGCCGGGCAGCGGCCGCCGGGACAAGCTCCGGCGCGCGCCAGGTCCTGCGCGGCGGCACCGAATGCCAGTCCCCAGCAGAGCACGATGGCCAGCAACGAGCGCATGACGCCTCTCATGGAATCAACGTGAACAGGTAGCGATAGAACGGGCTGCGTGCCAGGTCGGCCGGCAAGGTCAGCCGATCGGCCAGGTGCGGCACGGGGTCGACGCCGCCGCCCACGCGATCGCTGATCGCGCAGGCCTGGCTGCAAAACGGCGGACGGCGCGGCGGATCGCCGTCGTACACGTCCGCCGCGACAAACCATCGCACCACGGGCAAGTGCAACAGCGCCGCGCTGGCCACGCCGGCATAGCCGTACCGGCAGCCGGCCAGCCGCCGCATCACCGAAGTCGCCCCCGCCGCGTCGTACTCCGGCCAGCGGTTCTGCGGGTTCGTGCGATAGACGTCAATGCGGCCCGGATAGCGTTCCACCTGGCTGGAAAGCGTGACCGCGCGGCCGCCGTGCAACTCGCGCACCTCGAGCACAAACAACGAATCTCCCCACCACGCCGCTTTGGCCGCGTGCGAGTGGTCGCCGCGGCCGGCAATCGAAATCAGACCCCGCCGCCGAAACAGCAACAGATCACCGTCGCGAATCTGCGATCGGGCCGTGCGATAGCGAACCATGGACAGTGAGGTATCAGGCATCGTGAGGCTCAGCGCAACAAAAAAAGGACCCACTACCGACAATTGCGGCAGAGGGCCCTTGGGAAACCCGAGCGTTGCTCAGGCTCTGCGAATACCCGCTAACGATGAGGGGAAGATTAGCCGAGGCGCTGGCCTGATTTCAAGCGCCCGTTTTCGGCGAGCGAAACCAGCGGCACACTCTAAGCCGATCGCGTGCCGGCCAGACTCTCAAGCTCGGTCACCGAGCGATCGAGCTGCTCGAGTAGCGCCGTGCCGTCGAGTTCGGAGAATGCTTCGACAATGGCGCGGTAATACCACAGCGTGCCGTCGCGTCCGCCCTTGAAGCGCTGCCACACGTCGTCGCCGACGCGAAGATAGTCGTCGACGATCGAGCGGCAGTTGTAGAGCTTGTCGGCCGCCGACACCAGTTGCACCGAACGGCTCGCGCCGGGCAGGTGCGCCAGATACTGCTCCTTGCGCTCGCGCCAGGGAGGCTTGGGCGTGGTGTCGCTGTCGGAGCAGCCATCGACGATTTCGGCCACGGCCGGGCCGAAGCGCTTTCGAATCGCTTCCAGCGTCGGCTGGCCGCCCTGGTCTTCGACGGCGTCGTGCAGCAGCGCGCCGATGGCCTCGTCTTCGCTGCCGCCGTGCTCGATCACGATCGACGCCACGCCCAGCAGGTGGGAAATATACGGCGCGCCCGAGCCTTTGCGTGTTTGATCGGCATGCAGCCGCGAGGCGTACACTAGCGCTTCGTCGAACCGCTCGCCGAGAGCCATCTGCTGTTGCTCGTTATCTGCTGGTGGCGTCGAAGGGACGCGTGGCGATCCGGCCGGGTTGCCCGCCCTCTTGCAGCGAGAACTCGGCCCACACCGGTTGATGATCCGATACTTTGAGCGCTTCATCAACCGTCAGGTTGAACTGCCGGATCATGTCGAAAACGCCCCAGCGTCCGGTGTATTCGCTGGTGGCCACGCCGGAGAAGACAATATTGTCGTACTGCTTCGTGCCGCGCGTGTTGGTGGCCACGCCCGAGACGGCCCAGCGGATGTTCGAGATTTCGCCCAGCCGCCCCAGGTTCGCCTCGTCGACGTTCAAGTCGCCCAGGATGATCACGTCGTCTTCGCCGCGGCCGTCTCTCTGCACGGCGCGAAACACATCGGCCAACGCGTCGAGTTCCTGATCGGTTTCGTCGGGGTCGGTATGGATGTTGACCAGCGAGAACGTGAAGGCCTCGGTGGCCGGAGGTCCGCGGACACGGAACCAGCCCACCAACGGCTCGCGGTGCAGCAGGTCGTCGGGATCTTCCACGGTATACAGCGCGTGGCGGTCGATTTCGATGCTGGCCGTGTCGAACACGAACGCGTACTGCTCCTTGCTCGACGAGCGCCCCAGCCGCGGTCCGATCACGTAGTCGTAGTGCCGGCCCGTGGCGTTAATCTGGTCGACGAACCGCGCCATGATGTCCTGCTTCGAGCGGATCTCCTGAATCGCCACGATATCGAACTGCCGCACGATCTCGACCAGCAGGCTCACGACCCGGGGATCGGACATCTTCGATTGGCCGAACACCTGGATATTGAATGAGGCAATGCGAACGCTGTTCCCATCGCGCGAGACGTTCGGCATGCCGGGCGTGCTGGCGGCGCTGCCGTCGCGGCGTTCGAGCGTGAGCCGATCGAGCCCCTCGATCGTGAAATTCTGCGAGAAAAACCAACCGCCAAAGGCGATGGCCGCGGCCGTGGCGAGCAGAAAGAGCCTGCGCATGCGCCCCTCCGTGGGCATGAGATAGTCGGGTCGCTGGCGGCTTTCCAAGCACTACCAGCACGGGCCGGTTTTTGGGCCGCGTAGACTAGTCGAAGGCGCACAAGCGCTCCAGACCAGATCGGAGCGTCGAAGTCGGCGAGCGCACACGTGTCGTGGATTGATCGCCCGCGTGCAAGCTGCTAGCGGCGCGCCTCGCGCACCAGGTGCCGCAGCTCGGGCACGATGATCCGCTGCATCGCCAGCCGCACCGCCGCCGGCGAACCCGGCATCGACAGCACGACCGTCCGCTGCATCAATCCGCCGGTGGCGCGGCTGAGCATCGCGGCGGCACCAATCTCCTGGTAGCTCAGCATGCGAAACAGCTCGCCGTAGCCGGGCAGTTGCTTGGTCAGCAGCGCCGAAACGGTTTCGTAGGTCTGGTCCCGGCTGCTGGCTCCGGTGCCGCCGGTGAGCAGCACCGCGTCGATCGCCGTATCGTCGCGCAGGCGCTCCAATAGCGGCCGCATCACGTCCGGCTCGTCGGGAATGATCTCCCGGGCCGCCACGGCAAAGCCGCCCGCCGTCAGCAGGTCGCACACGGCCTGTCCGCAGGTGTCGGTTTCGAGCGTGCGCGAGTCGCTCACGGTCACCACGGCGCAGGCCACCTCATCGGGGGCGGTGGCTCGATGTTCTTGGGGAACCTGGCTCACGGCAGTCGACTCGTGGTGCGGTTGCTAAGGGAAAAACGGGCCAATTCCGGCATCGCGGCCTAGGGCGGCATTCGCCGGTGCCGCCGGCACCAAGTATAATGGAGTTGGCGGGTCGGACCCACGCGCGCTTTTCGGCCCGACGGCGACTCTCGTTTCGCAAAGCCCCCGCAGCGGCCATGATTCATCCCCGGCAGATTTGGCACCTTGCGTTTGCGTGCGCGGTTCTGGCGGCCGGTTCCGCGGCGGCCGAAGCCGAAATTTTCCACCTGCAGGGCCAGGGGCAGGTCCGCGGCGTGCTGCTCAACCCCGACCAATCGCCCCGCACTAGCTACGTCGTCAAGACGGCCAGCGGCGGGCAGGTCACGCTCTCTGCCGAGCAAGTGCAGCGCGTCGAGCAGCAGCAGCCGGCCGAAATCAAATACGATCGCTTTCGCGCCGACATCCCCGACACGGTCAAGGGACAGTGGATCGCCGCCGAGTGGTGCCGCGCCAACCGCCTTTCCAAGCATCGCGACCGCCACCTGCAACGCATCATCGAGCTCGATCCCGATCATGCCGACGCGCGCCGCGCCCTGGGATACAGCCAGGTCGGCGGACGCTGGGCCACGCAAGAACAAGTCATGCTTGAAAGCGGCTACGTGCGATCCAAGTACGCCCCGGGTAAATGGGTGCTGCCGCAGGAAGAAGAGCTGCTCGAACGCCGCGACAAGACCAAGAAAGCCCGGCTCGAATGGCGCGCCAAGCTCAAACGCTGGGACGGCTGGCTCTCGGGCGACAAAGCTCCGCAGGCGGTCGCGGCCATCGAAGCCATCACCGACCCGTATGCCGTGCCGGCGCTGGAGAACCTGCTGGACGAGTCGCAGCGGCGCGACGTCCGCCTGCTGTACGTGGGAGCGCTGTCGCGGATCAACGTACCGGCCGCCCTCGACGTGCTGGTCGAGGCGTCGCTGTTCGACAAAGACGCCGACATCCGTGCCGCCTCGCTCGACGAGCTCGTGGCCCACGATTACAAGATCGCCACGGTCAACTACATCAGGGCGCTGAAGCACAAGGACAACGAGATCGTCAACCGCGCCGGCGCCGCTCTGGGACGGATGGGGGACTCCAGTGCCATTGGTCCCTTGATCGATGCCCTGGTCACGACGCACACCTTCAAAGTCGGTGCGGGCTCGCCGGGGCAAACGGCGGCCACCTTCGGCACCGGCGCTAATTCCGGTCAGTTCAACTTCGGCGGCGGCGGTCCCAAATCCGTCAAACGAACGCTCGAGAACCGCGCCGTGCTCGACTCGCTGGTTTCGCTTACCGACGGGGTGAGCTTCAACTACGACACCAAAGCCTGGAAGTACTGGTACGTCGCGCGGCGCAAGCCCAGCACGCTGGATGCCCGGCGCGACGCGAGCCCCTAA
Source organism: Planctomycetota bacterium (assembly GCA_003389325.1). Lineage (GTDB taxonomy): Bacteria > Planctomycetota > Planctomycetia > Pirellulales > PALSA-1355 > LB-PLM-3. Next base: position 53,731 of record QQVE01000005.1, on the reverse strand, counting down.
CCCGACCGAGTCGCCTCGTATGTCAAAGCCAACCGTGGCCATCGTGGGTGCTAGCGCCGATCGAGCGAAATTCGGCAACAAGTCGGTGCGAGCCCACGTGCAGGCCGGCTACGACGTCTATCCGGTCAATCCCAAGGGCGGCCAGATCGAAGGGCTCGAGGCCTACACCTCGCTGGCCGACGTGCCGCTGGAGCACCTCGATCGGGTGAGCGTCTACCTGCCGCCGCAAGCCGGACTGGCGCTGCTGGACGAGATCGCGGCCAAAGGCTGCGACAAGGTCTGGTTCAATCCCGGCACCGAAAGCCCTGAAGTGCTCGAAAAGGCGAAGCAACTCGGACTCGACGCCGTGGCCGCGTGCAGCATCGTCGATCTGGGCATGAGCCCCGCCCAGTTTCCGTGAAAACCGGCGCGTGAGCTCTCAGGCCGCCTGCACGATGCCGCCGACATTGTTGCGGCGCTTCGGAAACCAGCCCTCGCCCAACACCGACAGGGCCACGCGGTCTTCGAGGTTCGGGCGGAAGACCGTCAGCAGGATCAGCGGCAGGTACCAGGCCATGTACAGCCCGCCGCCGTTAGGATGCCAGAACTGCGTGCCCAGCATCACGGCCGCCGAACAGCTCATCAGCGTGCCCAGGTTCTTTTGCGCCGGCCACACGGCCAGGCTGACGCAGAACACGCCCAGCAAGACCAGCACCGGGTAGCGGAACGCCGGGTCGACGATGCCGAAACTCCAGAAGCCCTGCAGGTCCTCGGTCGCAAGGCTGGTCCAGCCGAACATCTGCTGCACCTGCGACCAGAACGTCGCCGGGCTGTCGGAGATAAACGCCAGCGAAGCCACGGAAATCACCAGCGTCAGCGCCACGCCAACGCTGAACCGCAAGAGCCCCCGCTGCCAGTAGAATCCCAGCCACAACGGCAGCAGGAACACTGGGTAGTAGATCGCGCCGATCGCCATGCCGATGAAGATGCCCGCCAGCATTGGCCGCCGGTAGAGCACCACCGCCCAAACCAACAGCGCCGCCGGCAGCGCGTGATCGACCCGGCCCGTCAGTTGCGCCGTGTAGGGCAACAACAGGTACAGCGTGGCCGCGGCGATGCCGGTGCGAATGTTGTTGAAGTGCCGATACCCGATCAACACCATGCCGGCCACGATCGCTAACTGCGACAGGATCGCCATCGTGCGGGCCGTGGCGATCCGCACCCGATCGCGGCGCAGGTCGCGCTCGCGCGGGTTGACGGCCGTGTCTTCGATCATCAACGCCTGGGTCGACAAGCTGGGCAACAGATGCAATAGGGGGTAGCCCGGCCCGTGCGTGGCCAAAGCTTGCTCCTCTTCGGGGCCCGGCGCTTCGAGCGCCTGCACGTTTTCGGCCCCCTTCACCCCGACCAGGTCGTCGGGCTCGATCTTGCTGTTGACGATATTCGCCAGCAGAAAGATCAATAAGGAGACACCCAGGAACGTCATGCCGCCGGCCGTGAGATTCGGTTCCAACAGCGGCCGACGGACCATGATCGGATCGAGCAGCAGACGGATCATCAGCAGCACGCCCGTGGCGAACAGCCAAATGTATCCCCCCTGCTCGACGCGCACGTCCGAGTTCGCCAGACCGTACTCGACCATCAGCAAGCCGGGGGCCAGCAGGATCAGCCCGATCAGGTCCAGGTTGCGCACGCTCCAGACGCGGCTGAACTTGAAGTACAGGCCGATCGTCAGCAGCGACGACAGGTAAACCCACGTCGTCGGCGGAACCTTGGAGTATTGAAAGAGGATCTCGCTCATGCAGCAAGCGCGGTGCCCGAAGTCGCGGGTAGAAAAGGGGCGTCCCGGTTGTGGGCCAGCCACCCGTGACCGAGAGCCCGCCTGAACAGGAAACGCGGCCCTCCTAGCTCACTTGGAAGGATAAGATATCCCCCACTACTTGCCAAGGAGCCTGCCAAACGGCCGGTGTCAAAGGAAAACCACGCCTTCGGCAAATCCCCCCGGAATAACCGCTACTGCCCCAACCGCTGGCGCGCTTCGTCGGCCCAGGGACTCGAAGGAGACAGTTGCAGAAAGGCCCGCCAGTGGGCCGCCGCCTCGTCGCCGCGGCCCAGAGCGTCGAGCGTATGCCCCAGATGGTAGTGGACGTCGGGATAGTCGTCGTGAAACGCCAGCGCCCCCTCAAACGCGCTGACGGCCAGGTCGTGTTCGCCCAGCTCCGAGAGCACGCAGCCCAAGTTGGCCCGCGCTTCGACGTAGTCCTCGTCCAGCTCGATCGCCATGTAATAGCGCTCGCGGGCTCCGGGCAGATCGTGCATTTGGTACAGCAACTCGGCCAAAGCGAAACACAGCTCGGCGCGCGGCCCGCCGGCGGCCATGGCCGCGCGATACATTTCGGCCGCTGCGGCCACTTCGCCCTCCTCTTCCAATTGCCCGGCGGCGCTGACCATCTCGTCCGGCGTGGCCGGCGGCAACGTTCCCAGGTCGAAGGCGACCACGCCCGGCGCACTCTCACCCTCGCTCGGCTCGGCGGCCGCCGTGTCGTCCGAGGCGTCGAAGTCGAACCGCAGTTGGCCGCCCGGTTCCGACAGCGCGTCCCCCTTGCGCACCAGGAGCTGCCGTCCCTCGACCACGACCGACAGCTCGGCCAGCGGGCGCTTCACTTCGGGCAACTGCCGCGCCAGCGCCGCCAGTGCCCGGCCGATCGCAGCCATCGACATGCCCGAGGCGACCAGTTCCTTGAGCCGCCGCGCGGTGGCCACTTCGGCAAAGTCGAAGTAGGCCAGCCGCCGCACTTCGCGCGAGGGCACGATCCAACCGCGCCGCTGCCAGCGGCGCACCGTCGCCACGCTTTCGTCGAGCAGCCCGGCCAGCATGGCCGGAGTGTACAGGCGGTGCACCTGTTGTTCGCGGTCGACCAATCCCAGCCGCTGCAAGAGCTGCGCTTCGCCGATTAATTCGAGCGCGCCGGCAGCCGCGCGGCTGCGCAGCGCCGGATCGATCCCGTCACTGCTTGAGGAAGAAGGGTCCGACGCGTCGCGCTCGCCCGCCACGACCAGCGTCGTGGCACTATCGGCCCGTTCCTGCACGACGCCGCCGTGTTCGCGCACGAGCCGCTGGGCATCGCGCTTCGACATGCTGGCCCATTTGCCCACCAACGCCACGCGTTGGCCGGCCAGCACGGGATCGCTGGAACGATCGGATTGAGTGGACGTCACGGAACCCCGGCTCCATCCAGGAGGGTAGAAACCAAGCGTGAGCAAGAAACGCTCGTTCGCCGCCCCGCCAGTGTGGCAAAGGCCGACGGCACTGTCAAACCGCCCGAGCGTGTCGCACGCCGCGCCACCTTTTCAGGACGTCGTAGTCGATCGACGCCGCTCGCGCCAAAAAACGAACGAGGCACCGACCGAACTCGATCGATGCCTCGTGGGCTGCTGCGCTTGTTTGTCTTGCAACTAGGTCGTGCTCGAATCGATGCCTTCCAGCGTCGGAGCTTCTTCCTCGTTCACCGGGCCGTCTTCCTCGGGCGCCTCGGCCGGCGTTTCGGCCGGCTCGTCGGGCGGCAGAGACGGCTGATTCGGATCGGCAGGACGCTGCGTCGAACCGCGTTGCGGCTGCGGCGCGGGCGTGGGCTGGCCTTGCTGAATCGTGCCGCCGGGATAGCTCGGCAACGGCGTCACCACGGCAGCCGGCGGAGCGGGCGCGGGCACCAGCAGATCGGCTCCCGTGCAAGGATCGATCGGAATGCGCCGCACTTCCACACGCGGCACCTGCCGCACGTAGGTCACCGGCACTTGCTTCTGGACCACTTGCGGCACGCGTACCGTTTGTTCCACCGCCACCATCTTGCACACCTGCACCGGAATCTGCTCGACGCGCTCTTCGGTCACCATCCGGCAGGTCGTCACCGGCACGCGGCGGACGACTTCCTCCTCGACCATCTTGCACACCTGCACCGGCGTCTGCTGCTCGACCCGCTCGACCACCTGGCGGTAGGTCGTCACGGGCACCTTGCGGACGTGCTCTTCCTGCACCATCCGGCAGACCTGCACGGGCACCTTCTTGACGACTTCCTCGTTGACCATCTTGCAGACCTGCACGGGTACCTTGCGCACCATCGTCTGCGGCTGATAGGTCGTTTGCGGCACCTGCACGGCGACGGGATTCGACTGCCAGACGCGATAGGTATCGACCCGGGCCGGCCCCTGCTCGGGCACCCAGGTCAATCCGCCGCGCTGGTAGCTCGAGGCTCCGGTCACGGGATCGACGGCACAGCCGCTGGGAAGCCAGCGAAGCCGCGTTCGCGTGGGGCCGGGGGTGACCACCTGCTGATCGACGAACTGCCCCTGGTCGACGTAGTTCGTGGTGTAGGTCGTTACCGGCTGCATCACGGTGTAGGTCTCGCTGCGCTCCTGGGTCTCCATCACTGGCCGCTGTACGATGTATCGCTCCTCGCGCTCCTGCGTCTCGTAGACGGGCCGCGAAACGGTGTAGCGTTCCTCGCGCTCGCTGGTTTCGGCCACCTGGCGCACGACGTCGTAGCTCGTGTCGCGCATCTGCGTTTCCCACACGGGACGCATCACCTTGTAGCGCTCTTCGCGCTCGCTCGTCTCGGTAACCGGCCGGCTCACCGTGTAGCGCCGCTCGCGCATCTCGGTTTCGTAAACGGGCTTGTAAGTCACCTGCTTTTCTTCCCGATAGACCGTCTCGGTCTCGAGGCGATAGGCCGTGACCTGTCGTTGTTCGTAGACGGTGTTGTACTCCACGCGGTACTCCTGGCACACTTGCGCCAGCGCCGGAGCACAGCACAGAAGCGGGGTCAAGAATGTGAGGGCCCGAATCATAACCTTCATCCTGCTAAGAGAGCCGTATCTGATTCTGGCGAGCGGTCGTCGCCCTTTTTCTCAAGTTCTTCTCGCGCACGCTCTGCAAATCAAGCGCTGCGCGTCTCACACTAGAGTCTGGCGAACGGAAACGCCGCACGCAAATAGGCCGCGACGCGCCGCTTCGCGCTGTCCGCCAAAGTATGGGTTACCGAATGACTTACTGCCGGGAAAAATTCTTCAAGTCGCGCCCGATTTCGAGCGACCTCGGCCGCAGGCCATTCTACACAAGTTGCTGAAAATCAACAACTTGCGCCGCACGTTTTACCCAACCGTCAAGGTCGAACAGCCCGCGTGACAGCAGTGCGCGTAGGCCCGCGCCAGCAGTTCGGCATCACGTTCGTCACGTGACTTTGCCGGCGCGCAGCGCGGCCGCGAAGTCGCTGCAAAACACAGGCGCGTCAAAAACAGAAACGTCGGCTCGCGCCAGCACTACTCGACACCTGCCGGCTCGCGCTCGGCAAGCCGTCGACGGACGTCTTTCGCTTCGAGGCGAATCCCCGAGTCGGGGTTGCTGGCCAGCAGCTTGTCGACGGCCTCTTGCAGCTCGTCGAGATCGGCCTCGTCGTTTTGCGCGGCCAACTGCTCGACGGCGCGCAACGCGTTGACCATGATCAACGCTCGCTTGAAGGGGCGCATCTCTTCCTGCTTCTCCGCCTCGACCCCGGCCGTCTCCTCCGGGTCGAGCATCTCGACCAATACGTCCGTGGCAACCGGGTCGCCGCGCTGCGCCAAGCGCGTGGCGGCGTTGTAACGCACGTCCGGGTTGGCATCGCCGAGCATGAACTCCAGGTTCTCCAGCATCGCGGGCGTGCCCACCACGCCCAGCCCCACTGCCGCCACGCTGCGCGTGCGGGGGTCGGAATCACTGGCCGCCTCGATCAGCACTTCTTCGAGCTCGGCATTATCGGCGAAGTGCGAATCCTCGGGTCCGACGTTGTTGGCCAATACGGCGATCCCCTCCAGCGCCGCCCGCCGCACGTCCGCCTCGTCCTCGCTACGCACGGTTGTCGCCGCTTCCAACAGCACGGGCAACCCGTCGGGCACCTTGAACTCGCCCAGGGCCCGGCACAGATACACCCGCAGCGCTACCGCCTTCTCCTCCGTGCTGCCGGCTTCCATTTCGTCGGCGAGGATGCCCCCCAGCTTCTCGGCCAGCTTGGGGTCGGCCGTCAGTCGCGGCTGCTTCGATTCGTGCTCGGCCCGCAATTCGTGAGCCAGGTTAAACGCCGCCTGCCAGCGTCCGGGGTTGTTGCGGGCCAGATCGCGCACGAACGCTTCGCCATCGTTGCCTTTTTGTGCCAGCCAGTTGAACAGCACCCAAATCAGGATTACGACCAGCACGATGACGCCGGGCACGACGAACAACTGCACGATGAAGCCGGCGCTGGGCGGTTCGACCGGCGGCAAAGCGTCATCGGGCGAAGTACCCGACGCGCGGGAAGGATCGGTGGACATGGCTGGCACTCGAGGATGGATCGGCGATAAAGTAAGTGTAGAGTGGGCCCCGACAGCGTCAAGGACGGCGAATACCGCCCGCGTTACGCCTTACCGGACCAACTGCTTTCCGCTCCCCCGGCCGAGTTGCGGCATGGATCTGTTCGACCTGACATTGCCCACGCCGGCGGAAAACCTGGCACTGGACGAGGCCCTGCTCGACGCGGCCGAACAGAGCCGGCACCCGCGCGAGTGCCTGCGGCTGTGGGAGGGCGACGATCCGTTCGTCGTCCTGGGCCGCAACTCGCAAGTCGATCGCGAAGTCGATCGCCAGGCCTGCCATCGGCAGGGCATCCCCATCTTGCGCCGCACCAGCGGCGGGTGTGCGGTGGTCGCCGGCCGCGGCTGCCTGATGTACGCGCTGGTGCTCTCCTACGATCGACGCCCCGAGCTGCGCATGCTCGACGAAGCGCATCGCTTTGTGATGGGGACGATCGCGAGGGCGCTTGAGCCTCTGGCGGGCGAGGTCGCCCATCGCGGCACGTGCGACCTGACGCTGGGCGATTTGAAGTTCTCCGGCAACAGCGTGCGCTGCCGCCGCCGGGCGCTGCTCTACCACGGAACGCTGCTGTACGACTTTCCGCTGCCGCTGGTGTCGCACTGCCTGAAGACTCCGCCCCGCGAGCCCGACTATCGCCGCCAGCGCGAGCACGCCGCCTTCGTGACCAACCTGCCGCTCGGCGTCGAGCCATTGCGACAAGCGCTCATCGCCGCCTGGTCCGCGCAGCCCGGTACAGAATCCTGGCCGAAGCAGCGCGTCGCACAGCTCGTCGCCGAGCAGTACTGCCGCGCAGACTGGAACTTCCGCCGCTAGGCCTGCGCTCGTCTGGCCGAAGCACTTGCTAGACCAGTCCCCGCTTCTTGCGCAAGTACCATTCGGCGCTGATCACGCCGACGAAGAGCAGGAAGAACGGCCACGTGTCCCACGGCGTGAGCTTCACTTGCGAAACGACCTCCATCTTCACGGGCCGACTTTCGATCTCCTTGAGCAGCGCCGGCAACTCCTCGGGCGCCAGGGCCCTCCCGCCGACCGGCTTGGTCATCGCCGCCAGGCTCGCCAGCAGCGTCGGGTCGGCCGCGGCGTTATCCAGTTCCAGGTCCTGCTCGAACACCAGGAATCGCGAACGGGCCGTGCCCAGCGATCCGCCGGATGGGTCTTCCGCCTTGACGGAGATGGCATAATCTCCGGCCGTTTGCGTGCCGTCGTACGAGCCGACGACGTGATCGCCCTGCCGCACCAGGTTCAGTTTCTGGGTCGTGCCGTCGGGTAGCGTCACTTCGGCGGTGAAGCGGGCATCGGCCACGCTCTCGCCCTGTGGTGATTGAGCCCCGGCGGTGAACTCCACGCGGCTGCCGCGGCGATAGCGCCGCTCCTGGAGCTTGACCCAGACGTTGCCGTCGGTCAGCTCGTCCTTGCGCGCCAGCCACAAAATCACCTGCCGCCAGAACCGCTTGTGCTCGTTGGGAAAGCCTTCCATCCACCAATGCCAGGTCGTGTCGCCGGCGAAAGCCATCACCCGGCCTCCCGCCTCGCCCACGACCAGCAACGGCTGCCCGGCCTCGGTTTCCGCCAGCACCTGGGCTCCCGGCTTAGGGGCGCCCAACCGGTTGGCTCCTTCCAGCGGCGCCAGTTTCTGCCAGATGCTGCCGCGATCGGGCCCCTCGTTCAATTGCATCAGATAGTGCCGCTCGCCCAGCGGCGTGGTGGGGCGCATCTTGAGCGGGCCACTTAGCTGAACGTCGCTGCGGATCGGATCTCCCAGCGGCTGCCGCGCGCGGCGGTCCATCTCCACCGGCAGTAGGTTCGAAAGCGGCGTGGTGGCATACCCGCCGGGCCCGAAGGTGTGAAAACCTCCCAACATGACCAGTCCCGCCCCGGCCCGCACGGCCTCGGCCAGCGCCGCCAACTCCGCTTCGCTCAATTGCGAGGAATCCACGTCGCCGAGCATGTACACGTCGTACTTGCCGGGCATGAAGCGTTCGATCAAATCGGCCGGGCGTTGTTTCGTATCGCGCGGATCGAGCCGCACGAAGTCGACCTTGATGTCCTGCGACGCATCGAGCGAGCGCCGCAGATATACCTGGTCGACGCGCAGCGCTCCTTCCAGGTACAGCACGTTGATGCCGCCCTTGAGCACCGTGACGAACGTGCTCAGCTCGTTGTTCGTGGTCACTAGTTCGCCCGACTGGTTCGGCACGCGCAGCGTGACTTTGTACTCGCCCGGCGTCTGGGGGATGGTCGACAGTTCGATCGGCACCGAGGCGCCGCCCCCGCTGGTGGTGGAAATCTCCTGCGCCTCGGCCAACTCCATCTCGCCCGCGGGGTTCTCGAACAGCAACTGCACCGGCACGCTCTGGCTGCCGAAGCCCTCGATGCGCGCGGTCGCCCGGGCGGTTAATTCGTTCTTCACATACACGGTCTGGTTGACGGCCAGGTCGGCCAACGACACGTCGCGGGCCTGACCCAATCCGCGGGCCTGGCCGAAGGCGAACGTATACAACGGGAACCCCAAGTCGGCCAGCCGCCGGGCGGGGCCCTGGGGCGCAACGTCGCGCGGCGCGTACGCCCGCTGGGCCCCATCGCTGAGCAGCAGGACGCCGACCAGGCGCTTGCCGGCCTCGCGTCGGAGCACGTCGTCGAGCGCCGCGCCGATCGCCGTCTGCTCGCCGGAGGGCACCAGGGGCAGATCGAGCTGGTCGCCGGCAAGTTCAAGCGCGTGCAATCCGGAATCGAAGCTGTAGACCTTGACCTCGAAGTCGTCGGAGATCGACTCGAGCACCGGCAGCGCTTCGTCGACCGCGCTTTGCAGCATGTCCCATCGCGATCGGCCGCCCACGGCGTCGGCCACGACCATGCTTCTCGAATCGTCGACCAGTAGCACCAGCGACGCCGACTGCGGCTTCGACTCGGTGTACACCACCGCCGGCCGCAGCATGGCAAACAGCGCCAGCGCGATCACCAGCAGACGCAGTCCGAATAACGTCCAGCGCCGCCGGGGCGTCAGGCGGTGCCGCGGCAAACCGAGATAGATCAGCAGCAGAACCAGCGCGGCGGCCGCGGCGCCGGCCAGGGCGTATCCTCCCACCGGGTTGAGGTACAACTCGCTGTTCATTTCGCTGCGGCCACGGGGCTTTCGACGCGCTGTTCACGCTCAGCCGACGAGCCGGCCAGTTGTGCGGCACGCGACCGCGGCTGCGAAGTGTCGTAGTCCTGGTAGAAGCGATTGGACAACACGCCTTCGCCGGCCAGCACCAGCACCACCAGCACGATCAGGTACGGAAACAACTCCTGCCCGACGCGCCCGGCGCTGACGCTGCGATCGATCTCCTCGCGCCCCCGGGCCAGGCGAAACATCACGTCTTCGCCCAGCGCCGCCTGCAACTCCTCTTCGCCCGCGCGGTCCAGGTGGCTGATCGACGAGGGGAAATTGACGCTGAACCCAAGGTCTACTTCCTCCGCGCCGCCGCCGGCCTGCAGGCGATAGTTGCCCGGCACGCTGGTCGAGGTGACAACGATCGCGTCCTGATCCTCGCCGGCCGGCGTGCGGATCTGATCGCCGCCGGGCGTGGTCAACACGTAGATCGGACGCTTCTGGGCTGACTCGAGTTGCACCACCGCGGTGCCGCCGGCCGGATAGTTCAACTGCCCCGATCCGCCCCCCACCAGGTACTCGGCCATCGTGTTAGCGAGCAGGTAAAACGGAAACTTGTCGTCGCCGGTGGGCAGCAGGTTCCACGGCACGTAGCCCCGGCTGCCCGGCCGGCTAGCCACGTCCGACACCGGCGTGGCCATCACGATCACGCGGCCTCGCCCCACCGGCCGATCGACGATCGCCGGCTGCCCGTTGGAGAAATTGGCCACCACGGCCGCCCCGTCGACCAGCGTGTCGAACTGCCAGTGCCGAAACACGGGCAACAGTTGCCAGGCTACGTCCAACCCGCGAAAGCGCGACAACACGGGATGCTGATAATTGTCCGGAGCCAGGAACACGTCGCCGTCGGAGCGCCACTGCCGCTCGAGCTTGCCGGGCAGCAATTCGCCGGCCACGGCCTCGTTGAAGGAGTCGACCGGGTTGGCGTTGCGGCCGAGAAAGATCCCGAGCCCGCCGCCGGCCGAGACGTAGGCGTGCAACTCCTGCCACACGGCCGGGGCCAACGGCGTCGGATCGACCAGGCACACGGCGTTGTACGCGTCGAGATCGCGCTCGGTGAGCTGTTCGATATCGACCACATCGCACTCGTAGGCCGCCTCGCCTTTGACGCGAATCGCGTAGGGCGCCAGCGCTTCGGAAAGAAACAGCGCGTAGTCTTCGGGCTCGCGCCCGTCTTCGGTGGGTGCGGCAATCAACACGCGCCAGGCGGGTCGCACCTCGGCGGTGAACCAATGCTGATCGTCGGCCGGCAGGGCGTCCTCGCCGACCAGCTTCAAGTAACCCTGATGCACGCCCACCGGCAGGCCGCGTAGCTGAAACGCCACCCGCGCCGCGCCCACGCCCTGTGCATCGACGATCTGCCGGCCGCGCACCTGGGCTTCGCCGGTCTCCGGGTCGATCACGAACAGCTCGACCGTGCGCTCGCCCCCGCCGCCTGCGTGCACCACGTCCGACTGGATCGCCAGCGGCGTATTTCTCGATACCACTTCGCCGGAAAGCGACATCTCGCCCAGGCCGAAATTGCTGGGCTTGTCGACGCCCACGTCGATCACGTAGATGCCGATCTCCGGCTGTTCGGCCAATCGCCGGGCCACGTCCTGCATGGCGTCGCGCGACCAGGAGGCCTCCGACAGGTCCGAAAAAACGTAGATCTCCTTGCGCGGCTTTTCGCTGTCGTCGAGCAGGTCGATCGCCGACTCGATCGCCAGCGGCAAGGGCTGCGACATCGTCTGCGCATCGAGCCGGTCGATGCGTTGCCGCGCGGCTCCCACGTCGACCGAAAACACGGCCGACGCGGTGCGCGAGTCGACCACCGACACCTCGCTCCCTTGCGGAAGCTGCGGCAAGAGCCAATCGGCGATGTCGCGAGCCACTTCGACCCGCGTTTGATTGTCTTGGCGATATTGCATCCGCGGATTGGTATCGAACACCATGGCCGCGGCCACCGGCGCTTCCTGATCGCCCAGGACGCCCGAGGCCACGATGCTGGGCCGTGCAAGCGCCAGGGCCAACAAGACGAAGAGCGCGCAGCGCAGCGCCAACAACAGCCAATGCCGCAAGCGCACCTGGCGGCGATTGGCGTTCTCGCGCAGCTTGACAAACCGCAGCGCCGGAAACTCGAGGTGCTTGGGCTGCTTGCGCATGATCAGGTGCAGCACCAGCGGAATGGCCACGGCCGCAATGCCGCCCAGGAATGCCGCGTGCAGAAAGGTCATCAATACCTCCCGCGGCGATTCGCCAGATACTCGGTCAGCGCCCGATCGAACTGCATGCTGGTGTCGAGCTGCACGTAATCGATGCCGTTTTGAAAGCACTCGCGGCGGTACATGTCGCAGAAGGCCTGCACCTCGCTCAGGTAGTCGGACCGAAAGCTGGCCGCGTCGATTTGCAGCTTCTCGTGCGACTCGGGCTCCTCGAACTCGATCATGCCGTCGAACGGAAAGTGGACTTCGGCTTCATCGAGCACGTGAAACAGGATCACGTCGTGCCGCCCGTGGCGCAGGCGGCGCAGCGCAGAGATCACGTCGGCCGGGTCGGCGAACAAGTCGCTGAAGATCATCACCAGGCTGCGGTGCTTGAGCATGGCCGCGATCTGCGTCAGGCTCTTGCCGATGTCGGTCTGGCCGCTGGGTTGCAGATTGGCCAGCATCGAGAGGATGGTGGCCAGTTGGCTGCGCTTCGACTTGGGGGGCAGGCTCTGCCGCACTTTTTCGTCGAAGGTGATCAGCCCCACCGGGTCCTGCTGGTGCACCATCAGGTAGCACAGCGCCGCGGCCAGGCAAATCGCGTAGTCGAACTTGGTCAGCTCCTGGCGATAGGTGTAGGCCATCGAGCGGCTGAGATCCATCACCAGGTAGCCGGTGATGTTGGTCTCGGCCTCGAACTTCTTGACGTAGTACTTGTCGGTCTTGGCGTAGACGAGCCAGTCGATGTCCTTGGGATCGTCGCCGTGCGCGTACTTGCGGTGCTCGCTGAACTCGACCGAGAAGCCGTGAAACGGGCTGGCGTGCAGCCCCTGCAAAAATCCCTTCACGATGAACTGGGCGCGCAGATCGAGCCGCGAGATCTGTTGGATCACCTCGGGCTTCAGATACTGTTCAACCGCGGGCATGGCAGTTCGTTCCCGTTCGTGGCGGGAAGCCAAGGGCGATACAACCGGCTGCCGAAAGGCCCCGGCCGAAGACGCCGCAGCAGTCAGCGCTGCCGATCGCCCTGCCAAAGGATGGGCTTCAAGGCGTGCGACACCTCCACTTCCATTCTAGTCGTCAGCCGGCGAACTTCGGGATTTCCGGCTCGGGAATCTCGCGCAGCAGGCGCTCGATCACGTCCTCGTTGGTCATTCCCTCGGCCTGGGCCTGAAAGTTCGTGCTGATGCGGTGCCGCAACACCGGCACGGCCACTTTGCGCACATCGTCGATGGCCACCGAGAACCGCCCCTCCATGGCCGCCAGCGCCTTGCCGCCATAAATGAGAAACTGGCCGGCCCGCGGCCCCGCCCCCCAGTCGACCAACTCGCGCACGAACTCGGGCGCCGAATCGTTCTTGGGCCGCGTGGCCCGTACCAGCGCCGCGGCATACTTGATGATGTACTCGCTCACGGCCACCGAGCCCACCAGCTTTTGCAGGTTCAAGATCGCCCGGCCCGAAAGCACCTTGCGCACTTCCGGCTTTTCGCCCCGCGTCGTTGACGAAAGGATCTTTTCTTCCTCGTCGGCGCTGGGGTAGTTGACCTTGATGTTGAACATGAAGCGGTCCAACTGCGCCTCGGGCAGCGGATAGGTCCCCTCCTGCTCGATCGGGTTCTGCGTGGCGATCGTAAAGAACGGATCGGGCAGCGGATACGTCGTCTGGCCCACGGTCACTTCGCGCTCCTGCATGGCCTGCAACAGCGCCGCCTGGGTCTTGGGCGGAGTGCGGTTGATCTCGTCGGCCAGCAGAATGTTGGTGAAGATCGGGCCCTCGACAAAGCGGAACTCGCGCCGCCCGTGCTCGTCTTCGTCCAGCACGTTGGTGCCGGTGATGTCCGAGGGCATCAGGTCGGGGGTGAACTGAATTCGCTTGAACTGGATATCGAGAATCCGCGCGAGCGTGCTGACCATCAGCGTCTTGGCCAGGCCCGGCACCCCCACCAACAGGCAATGGCCGCGCGTGAAAATAGCGGCAAAGATCTGCTCGATGACGTCGTCCTGGCCGACGATCACCTTCTGCAATTCCTGCTGCATGAGCTGCCGGTGTTGGCTGAACTCCTGCAGGATGTCTCCGAGACTGCGGGGCTTGGTGGCCAAGAAGCGAAATCCTTTGTCGAGCGCTCGCGAGAGTGTCCAGAAAAGCCAGCTCGCGATGCAACTGCGGCAAGGCAACCGTTCGCAAGCCCCGCGAGGCGCACGGGGCGCCCCGACAAGCTTATGTCCTATTCTAGCCCGGCACCGCTTCCTAGCAACGTCCGCCCTGTGCGCGTTGCCGGGCTAAATCGATGCGCCTAAGATGGTTATGTGCGAGCACAGTGCGAGTACCCATGAAGGAACGGCGCGATGCGGTACAAGACATTCGCCACGCTGGCGATTCTGCTGGCGTTGGCCACCCCACGCAGCGCGCACGGCCAGCTCACGGCCGACGAGGTTCGCGATTCGATCGACCGCGCCGTGGCCTACCTCAAGCGGCAACAAAAAGCGGGCGGCACCTGGCCGGAACACGCCGCCTACGAGGGCGGGGTCACCTCGCTTTGCACCCTGGCTCTGCTAAACGCCGGCGTGCCGCTCGACGACGACAACGTGTCCCGCGCCCTGGCCTACTTGCGCTCCTTGCGGCCGCGGCAGACCTACGTCGTGTCGCTGCAGACGATGGTCTTCTGCGCCGCGCGGCCCAAACAACACCTGCTGCTCATCCAGCGAAACGTCAAGTGGCTCGAATCCACCCAGTTTCGCGCAGGTCCCTTTCGCGGCGGCTGGTCCTACCCCAGCGCGGGCAACGGCGGCATGCCCGACCCGTCGAACTCGCAGTTCGCCCTGCTGGCTCTCTACGAGGCCGAACGCGCCGGCGCGAAGGTCAATCCCAGCACCTGGGACCTCGCTTTGAACTACTGGACCGCGCTGCAGAATCCCGACGGCTCCTGGGCCTACCGCCCCGATAGCGACGGCACCGGAAGCATGACCTGCGCCGGCATCACCTCGGCGATCATCGCCGCCGGCCGCGCCAACTCCGGCGATGCCAAGGTCGTGGGCAACCGCGTCGAATGCTGCGCCGAACAGAGCACCGACAAGATGGTCGACGACGGTTTGGCCTGGCTGGCCCGCAATTTCTCGGTGCACGTCAACCCGGGCGTTGCCGGCCGCCGCCGCGCGCTGGCAGGCGCTTCGCGCGCCAACCTGCTGTACTACTTGTACGGACTCGAGCGCGTCGGGCGGATGACGGCTCGCCGGTTCATCGGCGATCACGACTGGTACCGCGAGGGCAGCGACATGCTGGTTCGCGCCCAGGACAATCTGGCCGGCTATTGGAAAGGGGGCGGCCACGCCGAAGACAACCCCGTGATCGCCACCAGCTTCGCGCTGCTGTTCCTGGCCAAGGGGCGCCGCCCGGTGCTGGCCGCGAAGCTCAGGCACGAGCCCGGCAACGACTGGAACAACCATCGCAACGATCTGGCCAACCTCACCCACTACGTCGAGACGCTGTGGGAGCGCGACCTGACCTGGCAGGTGGTCGACGCCGAGGCGGCCACGGTCGAAGACCTGCTGCAAGCGCCCGTGCTGTTCATCAGCGGTCGCGAAGCGCCCCGCTTCACCGGCGAAGAGAAACGCCGCTTGCGCGACTACGTCGACCGCGGCGGATTCCTGTTTGCCGAGGGTTGCTGCGACGGCACCGGCTTCGATCAGGGCTTTCGCGCGCTGATGGACGAGATCTTTCCGGAGCCGGACTACAAGCTGCGGCTGCTGCCGCCGGAGCACCCCATCTGGCGCGTGGAAGAACCGGTCGATCCCAAGTACGCGCGCCCGTTGTGGGGCATCGACGTGGGCTGCCGCACCAGCGTGATCTTCTGCCCCGACGATCTCTCGTGCTATTGGGAGCTCGACCAGAACGGCCGTCGCGACCGCCTGCCGCTCGCGGTGCGCGACGAGGTCGACGCCTGCCTGGCGATCGGCGCCAATGTGATGGCCTATGCCACGAACCGCGAAGTGAAGTTCAAGAACGAGTTCTTCGACACCGCCAGCACGAGCGCGCCGCAGGACAACTTCGAGCGCGGCAAGCTGTATACGGCCCGCTTGCAGCATCCCGGCGGCTGCAACGCGGCCCCCGGAGCGCTGGGCAACTTGATGCAACTGGCCAGCGAAAAGCTGCAGCTCCGCGTCAGCACCGAGCCGCGCGAACTGTCGATGGCCGACCCCGAGATCTTTCGCTACCACCTGGTGTTCATGCACGGCCGCCATACCTTCCGGCTCACGCCGGCCGAGCGCAAGCAACTGCGGATCTACCTGGAACGCGGCGGCATGCTCGTGGCCGATGCGATCTGTTCGAGCCGGGCGTTCAGCGACGCGTTCGCCCGCGAAATGGCTGAGCTGTTTCCCGAGCACAAGCTGGAGCGCATTCCGCCGGACCATCCGATCTTCGGCACCGATTTTGGCGGCGACGACTTGGACCAGGTCGAGCGCCGCGTGCCGCAGCGCGCCGGCAACGGCCCGCTTGAGTCGCTGGTGCGATTGGGCGAGCCGTACCTGGAAGGCATCAAGCTGGGCGACCGCTATGCCGTGATCTTCTCGCCGTACGATCTGAGCTGCGCGCTGGAGAATCACCAGTCGCTCGAGTGCGAGGGCTACACGCGTAAGGACGCCGGACGAATTGGCCTGAACATCCTGCTATACTCGTTCCACCAGTAGCTCGTCGGCCTCGGTGGAATCGAACTCGCATGGACACTGCCTCCCGGCAATCGCGCGTGCGCCGCCTCGTGGAGTGGACTCCGCCCCGCTGGGCCCTGTTGGGACTGCTGTTGGTGGCGCTGATTGTCCGCGGTCGCTTCGTGCTCTCGCACGTCGACTCGCTCAGGCAGGATCCCGACGGCTACGGGGCGGTCGCTCGAACGCTCGCCGAGGGAGGCGTATTCGCCCACAGCCCGCTGTTCCCCGTTCCCACGGCGCAACGCCCGCCGCTGTATCCGATCGCGCTGGTGGCCGTCACGTACCTGCCGCCGGGCCAGCAAGCCTACGGCGTCGGATTCCTGCACGTGCTGTTGGGCGTCGGCACCGTGTGGGCCGTGTGGCGATTGGGGCGCCAGTGGAATCTGCCGCCGGGCACATCGTTGTTGGGCGCTGCGCTGGTGGCGGCCGATCCGTTGCTGCTCGCACAGTCCACGCTGGTGATGACCGAAACGATGGCCACGTTTCTGGCGGCGATCGCGCTGGTGGCCGTGAGCCGCTACGCCTCCGGCGGCTCGATCGCCTGGGCCGCCGCGAGCGGCTTGTTGTTGGCGCTGTGTGTACTATGCCGGCCCGTGTTTCTTCCCTGGCTCGTGCTGGTCGGCGTCACGCTGACGCTTCGCGATGTTGGCCCCGGGCGCGTGGCGCGCTTGGCGGCATTCGCCGGGGGCGCGGCGCTGGTGCTGGCTCCCTGGGCCGGGCGCAACCTGATGCAGCTCGGTTCGCCGGTGATTACGACGACGCACGGCGGCTTCACGCTGCTGTTGGCCAACAATCCGCAGTTCTACGAGTACCTGCGCAACGGCGCTTGGGGGGAGGTCTGGGACGGAGAGCCGATCTACGCTGCCCAGCCGCGACGCGGACAGGACGAGCTCGCAGTCGACAGCGCGAACTACGCCCAAGCCCTCGAGAACATCCGCGCCGAGCCCGGCATGTTCGCCTGGAGTTGTCTGGTGCGACTGGGGCGTTTGTGGAACGTGCTGCCCCACCGGCTCAGTGTTGACGAGTCGAGCAGGCGTCGCGGGTTGCGCTACGCGGTGGCCATCTTCTACACCTTCGAGTTCGCCTTGGCCGCCACAGGAGTCTGGTTTTTGCGCGGAAAACTCTTCGCGCATCCGTGGCTGTGGGGCACGCTGCTGGTGCTCTCGATCACCGCGGTCCACGCCTTCTACTGGACCAACATGCGGATGCGCGCACCGCTGGTACCGGTCGTCGCTTTGGCGGCCGCCCACGGCGCAACGCTGCTAGCGTGCGGAAGAAGCGACGCAAGTGCAACCGAATCAGCATCTTAGGCCGCGCGAAGCTGCCTTGACCTCGCCGCCGGGCCAACCCTATAATCCGCCCCGCTCACGTCGACTGTAAAAACTTTCGTCACTTCGTTTTGCGTTTCGTTCGGGCGCGGCTCCGTTCTGGCGTCGCGCTTTAGTTCCTTTCGGGATCACGTCTCTGAACACTGGCTCGAGTGACAACGTGCTCGCACGCCTGCGCGCGCCTTGCGCTTTGCGCGCCGTCGACGCTGCGCGCCGACGCACGGCCTGGCCGCGCGTGGCACTTCTTCTGGCGCTGGTGCTCGGCGCCTGGTTATCGCTCGTACCGCAAGCGCTCGGGCAGGTCGAACTGCCGCCGGGCCGACTCGCGGATCGCATCACGTTGGCCGCCGACAGCGGCGCGCACTGGGTCGAAGGCTCCTACGACGTCTACCTGCTCGAAGGCAACTGCTACGTCAACCAGGGACTGACCTACGCCCGCAGCCGCCAGGCGGTGTTGTGGGTCGAGCGCGGCGGGCCGCTGGGCAATCCGCCGCACAAGGTGATCGCCTACCTCGAAGGCGACGTTGAGATCAGCTACCAGCCCGGCGAGGCCGCCGGCGAAGACGGCATTCGCGCAGCCGGCGCCGCAAAGATTGCCGATCAGCACTGGTTCGGCCGCTTCTATTCGGCCGTGCCGGTCGACGTGCGGCCGACCGCCTGGGTCGAGCCTCCCGCCACGAAGCCCGAAGTCTACGGGCGCGCCGCGGCGCAGTTGGGCCGTGCCCCGCCGGTGCAGCAAGCGCAGTTCGCCGAGCCGATCGCGCCGCCGCCGCCGATCATCGCGCCGCCGCCCGACATGCTGCGGGTGCGGATCGTGCCGCGCAACTACAACAACCTGGAGTTCGACTGGTTGCCGAGTCCCGACGGCGGCCAGCACATCGCGATTGCCAAGAACGTGACGATCATCGTCGACGGCCTCGACGAGCTTGGCTCAATCGACGTCGACACCGACAACCTCGTGATCTGGACCGACGGCGACCTGCGGGTCGAAGGCGGCGAAGCGCAGCAATCGCAGGACCGCCTGCTGCATATCTACATGGAGGGCAACGTCGTCTTCCGCCAGGGCCAGCGCACGGTCTACGCCCAACGCATGTTCTACGACGTGAACCGCCAGTCGGGCATCGTGCTGGGCGCCGAAATGCTCACGCCCGCCCCCGACTACGACGGGCTGCTCCGCTTGCAGGCCGACGTCGTGCAGCAGCTCGGCCGCGATCACTTCATTGCCCAGAACGGCTCGATCACTTCCAGCCGGATGGGCATTCCCACGTACGAGCTGCGCAGCGAGCTGATGACCTACGACGACGTGCAGCACCCGCGAATCAACCCCTACACGGGCCAGCCCGAAGTGGACGTCAACGGCGAGCAGATTATCGACCACGATCAGCTCGTCACCAGCCGGAACAACCGGGTGTACATCGGCCAGGTGCCGGTCTTCTACTGGCCCTTCTTGGCCACGGACCTGGAGCAGCCGAACTTCTACATCGAAGACATCCAGATTCGCAACGACCGGGTGTTCGGCACCCAGGTGCTGACCGACTTCGACGTTTACCAGATCCTCGGACTGCGCAACCCGCCGCCGGCCACGCGCTGGACGGCCAGCGCCGACTACATGAGCGAGCGCGGTTTCGGCTACGGCACGAACTTCGACTACGAACGGCAGTCGTGGTTCGGCGTGCCGGAAAGCTCCGGCGGCTTCCTCGACGCCTGGGCGATCAAGGACCACGGCCTCGACGACCTCGGTTTGCTGCGCCGCAATGTGCCGCCGGAGAAGAGCTACCGCGGCCGCGTGCTGTTGCAGCACCGCAGCCTGCTCGACAACGGCTTCATCTTCACCGGCGAGGTGGGGCTGATCTCCGACTTCAACTTCCTCGAACAGTACTTCGAGCGCGAATACGACCAGCTCAAGGACCAGTCGACCGACTTCGAGCTGAAGCAATACCTCGACAACAGCACCTGGAGCGTCGTGGGCGGCGTACGGCTGAACAACTTCTTCACCGTCACCGAATGGCTGCCGCGGGCCGACCACTTCTGGATCGGCCAGCCGGTCGGCGAACGGCTCACCTGGTTTGAGCACACTAGCGTGGCCTTCGCCCGCATGCGCAGTGCCAAGGGGCCGACCGATCCGGCCCAAGCGGCGATGTGGGGTCCGCTGCCGTGGGAATTCCCGGCCAACAGCACGCGCCCCGGCGAGCGGCTCATCACCCGGCACGAGATCGACCTTCCGGTCGAGGTCGGTCCCGTCAAGGTCACCTCCTACGCCCTGGGCGAACTGGCTCGCTGGGGCGAAAACATCGACTTCAACCCCGTCAACCGCGCTTACGGCGCGCTAGGCACGCGGGCCACGACCACGATGTGGGCCGTCGACCCCAACGTGCAAAGCCAGTTGTTCAACGTCAACGGGCTGGCACACAAAGTCGTGCTCGAGGTGGACTCGTTCTATGCCCAAAGCACGCTCGATCTCGACGAACTGCCGCTGTACGACCCGGTCGACGACAACAACATCGAAGCCTACCGCCGCTGGTATCCGTTCTTCGACTTCGGCGTGCCGCCGCTGCTTGCGCCGCTCGAGTTCGACGAACGCTACTACGCGCTGCGCCGCGGGTTGGGCAGCTATGTGGCCTCGCCCTCGATGGAAATCGCCGACGACCTGTTCACCATCCGGGTCGGGGCCAAGCAGCGCTGGCAAACCAAGCGCGGCCGGCCCGACAATCCCCACATCATCGACTGGATGACGTTCGACGTCGACGCCACGTTCTTCCCCAATCCCGACCGCGACAACTTCGGCACGGCGATCGGCCTGGTCGACTACGACTACCGCTGGCACGTGGGCGACCGTACCACGATCACGACCTCCGGCTACTACGACTTCTTCCAACGGGCCGGCAAGTACACCGCCGTGGGCGGCTTCGTCCGCCGCCCGCCGCGCGGATCGATCTACATGGGCTACCACTCGCTGGAAGGACCGATCACCAGCAGCGTCGTGCTGTTCAACTACAGCTACCGCATGAGTCCCAAGTGGCTCTCGTCGTTCGGCACGTCGTTCGACTTCCGCGACGATCGCAACATCGGCCAGAACTTCATGCTCACCCGCATCGGCGAATCGTTCCTGATGAGCGTGATCGTCAACGTCGACACCAGTAAGGGCAACGTCGGCGCCAACTTCGCGATCCAGCCCCGCTTCCTCCAAGGCCGCCTCGGCCCCGTGACCCCCATGTCGGTCCCCCTGGCCGGCGTCTACGGGTTGGAGTAGCGTCGATCTCCTGAGCGATCATCTCGCTGAGTTCGCGGGGTGCCATGCTCACGCTCGCGTGAGCATGCTTGGCCCCAGAGATCGCTTATCGATCCACTACGAGTCTCGGCACAGAATCGCGGTCGATCGCGATCGGTTCCTGCACCCCCGTTTCCCAAGCGCGGCAACTCGACCATCGCCACTCGGATGCGCTCTCTACGAGCCCTCGCCGCACTGGATTACTGTGGACGTAATCGATCTTTTCATGGATATCGGCTGCGGAACGAAGGTTGCGATCGTATCCTCCGCCCCGTTGCCAGCAGCGATAGGATTGCCGTCCGCCCGGCCGAACATCTAGAAGTCGCTCGAGGAATGCCGGCTCGTTTGCTCGGATCCAAAGTAGAGCGCGACGAGAGAATGATTGCTTCACCGACTTCAGGATCGCCGAAATCTGCGTGCCGTTTCGCGGCCAAAGTACCAGATGAACGTGCTCCGGCATGATCACGTAAGCCCACAAATGGTACATCTCTCGCGCGCGACCAAGTTGGAGCGCCTCGATGAACCAGCAGCACGAGCGCTCGCGCGAGAGTAGCGGAATCCGCCGAAAGCATGAGAATGTGACGAAATGGGCGTCGCCGGGTATGTCGTAACGGCGGCATTGTTTTCGTCGAGATTGATCGGCCATGGGGGCGAGCGCGAAGGAGATTCGACGCGTCACTGTACCACACATGCTCACGCGAGCGTGAGCATGCCACCCGAAGCTGGTGGGTGCGTGATCGAACGGCTGAAACCGCTACACCAACTCGCGCATCACCTGGTACCCGCGATCGACCAGGTACTGCGGGCGGCCGCTCAGGTCGGGAAGCGTGACCTGGCTGACGTCGATGCCCAGACGGTGATAGAGCGTGGCGAACACTTCCTGGAAGTGCACCGGGCGGTCCTTGGCTTCGCCGCCCAGGCGGTCGGTCGAGCCGATCACCTGGCCGGTACGCATGCCGCCACCGAACAGCAGCGCGCAAGAAACGGCCGGCCAGTGGTCGCGGCCCACGCCCGCGTTGATCTTGGGCGTGCGGCCGAACTCGCCCCACACCACCACCGACACGTCCTTGTCCAAGCCGCGGTTGTGAATGTCGTCGATCAAGGCCGACACGCCCTGGTCGAGCATCGGCATGTCCTGGCGGCAGGCGTTAAAGTTCTGGCCGTGGTGATCCCAGCGGCTGAAGGCTAACGTCACGCAGCGCGAGCCGGCTTCGATCAGCCGCCGCGCCATCAGGAAGTGCTCCATCAGCTTCGGCCCGCCGTCGTTGCGATTCTTCGGATCGCCCTTGCCGTAGGCCGCGCGGATTTTGGGGTCTTCCTTTTCGATGTCCAAGGCTTCCATCAACCGGCTCGAAGTCAGCACGCCAAAGGCCTGCTGGTTGAAGTTGTCGAGCCCGTCCATCATGCCCGTGGCGTCGGCCTCGCGGCGGAAGTTGTCGAAGCTCGCCAGCAGCGCCTTGCGGTCGGCCAGGCGATCGAGCGTGATGCCTTGCAGCACCATGTCGTCCTTGCCTTCGCCCGACGGCTTGAACGGCGCGTGGGCCACGCCCAGAAAGCCGGGGTCGCCGGCATCGGACCAGGGCACGTGCCCCATCTTCGGCGACAGACCCACGAACGGCGGAATGGCCGGGTTGGCCGCCCCGCGCATCTTCGAAAGCACCGAACCCAGCGCGGGCCATCCGCCCGGCGGTTGCGGACCCCGGCGTTTGTGCCCGGTGAGGCACTCGAACGCGTCGGGCGCGCCCGAGGCGCCGACGATCGAGCGGATCGGCACGAGCTTGTCCATCCGCTGGGCGATGAGCGGAAAATGTTCGCAGATCTGGATGCCCGGCACCGCGGTGTCGATCGGCTTGAACTCGCCGCGGATTTCGGCCGGCGCGTCCATCTTCAAATCGAAGAAGTCCTGGTGCGGCGGCCCGCCCGGCAGGAAGATCATGATGATCCCCTTGTGCGTGTGCCGCACGCCGCTGGCTTCTTGCGCCCGCAGAATCTGCGGTAGCGCGAGTCCCCCGAGGGCCAATCCGCCGATCTTCAAGAACGAACGGCGCGACAGTCCGTCACAGAAGCCGGAAAGCGGTTTGCCGGGAATCGTCAACACAGGCTCGTCCTCCAGGTGGGCGGGGGTGCGGCGAGCAGTGGGCAGGTGGGTCTACCCGACGATCGTATCAAATCCCCCGATGCGATCAAGGTTTTCGCCGTTTCCCCCGTTTAGCCCGAGCCACCGGCGACGGCGCGTAGCGTATTGATCTTCCTACCCTCACGCTACCCTCACGGGTTGCCCGCACGGACAACCCCGTCACGCGTTGGCCGTATTGTTCGATCGCCGCTTCCAGCGCGCCGGGTTCGCCGCGCGCCAGGCGGGCCGCCAGTTCCCTCTCGCTGTTTTCCGCGGGGAGCTGCTTCACGATCGGGCTTGTGACGGCCAGCAGGTTCATCGCACGTCAGTGTAGACGCCCGAGTCGCGCCTTCCTGACAACCGACCGCGAAAAAACTGCCTTCCTCGCCCGGGTCCCGCCCTGCCCTAAGGGGCGAATCTGTCGGCGTTTGCCGCGTTTTGCGCCCTTCGGCCGCGAACCTTCGTCGTCGGGGCTGTTCCCTTGGGGTACGATTAGGCGAGGGTCGGCTCGTTTTCGACCCACCCCGCCACAGTGATCACCGCCCGCCGCGCACCACTCGCCCGGGCGAAAAAACAATGTCCGCCTCCGGTCCCGCCACCGAGTCGGGAACCCTCCTACAGATCGAAGACGTCGGCAAGACGTTTCAGATGGGCGAAGTCGCCGTCGAGGTGCTTCGCGACATCTCTTTCGACGTGCGCCGAGGCGAACTGCTGGTCATGGTCGGACCCAGCGGCTCGGGCAAGACGACCCTGCTGAACATCATGGGCGGGCTCGACACGCCCACCGTGGGCGACATCTGGTACGGCGAGCAGAACCTGGCCGTCGCCTCGCCCCGCGAGCTGACCCGCTATCGCCGCGAACACGTGGGCTTCGTCTTTCAGTTCTACAACCTCGTGCCCAATCTCACCGCCCGCGAAAACGTGTTCGTGGCCACCGAGATCAGCAAAAAGCCGCTCGACGTCGACGAAACGCTCGAGATGGTCGGCCTGGGCGAGCGGATGGACCACTTCCCCTCGCAGCTCTCCGGCGGCGAGCAGCAACGCGTGGCCATCGCCCGGGCGCTCGCGAAGAATCCCCAGTTGCTGCTGTGCGACGAGCCCACCGGCGCGCTCGACTACGAAACGGGCAAGAACATGCTGCGGCTGCTCGTGGACCTGAGCAACACGTTGGGCAAGACCATTCTGATTATCACGCACAACACGGCCATCGCGCCGGTGGCGAACCGGGTGATCCGCCTCCGCTCGGGTGAAATCCACGAAGTGCACGACAATCCGCATCCGCAACCGCCGGAGGAAATCACGTGGTAAGCGCGCTCGATCGCAAGCTGCTGCGTGAAGTACGCGCTACCGGTGCGATGCTGATCGCGATTACCAGCATCATCGCCGTGGGCGTGATGTGCTTCGTCTACATGCGCTCCGCCTACTACAACCTCAGCCTGGCCAAGTTCCGCTACTACAACCAGTGCCGCATGGCCGACTTCTGGATCGAAGTGAAGAAGGCCCCGCTGGTCGACGTGGACCGATTGATCGACGTGCCGGGCGTGACCGCCATCCGCCCGCGGATTCAGTTTTTCGCCACGGTCGACCTGGAGCGCGTGATCGCCCCGCTCAACGGCCTGGTGCTGTCGCTACCCGATTTGCGCAAGCCGATCATCAACGACATCGTGATGCAAAGCGGCGGCTACTTTACCGACCGCCGCGCGAACGAAGTGATCGTCAATTCGGCCTTTGCCCGCAAGCACGGCATCCGCCCGGGCCACACGATCCACCTGCTTTTGAACAATCGCCGGCAGGAGCTGCACGTGGTGGGCACGGCCATCAGCAGCGAGTTCGTCTACCTGGTATCGCCCGGCTCGCTGGCGCCCGATCCCGAGCACTTTGGCGTGTTCTACATCAAGCGGACCTATGCCGAGGAGGTGTTCGACTTCGAGGGGGCCACGAACCAGATCGTGGGTTTGCTCGATCCGGCGCACAAGGAAACGCCCGGCGAAGTGCTACGGCGGATGGAGGTGATGCTCGAGCCGTACGGCGTGGCCACCAGCTACGGCTTGCGCACGCAAACGTCGAACCAGTTCCTCAGCGACGAGATTCAGGGGCTGGGCGTCTTCTCCACAATCATGCCCGCCATCTTCCTGGCCGTGGCCGCGCTGGTGCTCAACGTGCTGATGATTCGGTTGATCGATCAGCAGCGCACGATCATCGGCACGCTCAAAGCGCTGGGCTACTACGACTCGCAGATCTTTCTGCACTACACCAAGTTCGCCATGGCCGTGGGGCTGTTCGCCTCGCTGATCGGGCTGGGGCTCGGCTACGCCATGAGCCACTTCGTGCTCAGCATCTACAAGATGTTCTACGAGTTCCCGAGCCTCGAGAACCACATCTTTCCCGGCACGTACCTGGGCGGCGTGGCCGTGGCCGTGCTCTGCGCGCTGATCGGCTCGCTGCAGGCGGCCCGGCTGGGGCTGAGCCTGAAGCCGGCCGAAGCCATGCGCCCCAAGCCGCCTCCCCAGGGCGGCGAGATCTGGCTGGAACATTTTTCCGGCTTCTGGAGCCGCCTGAGCTTCGGCTGGCGGCTCGTGCTGCGCAACGTGTTCCGTCACAAGTTGCGCACCTCCGTCGGCATCTTCGCCACCAGCCTCGGCGCGGGACTGTTGACCTGCGGCTTCATTCTCACCAGTGCCATCGCGTTCTTGATCAACTTTCAGTTCGAGTTGGTCACTCGCAGCGACGTCGATCTGCACTTCAAGGACGAGCAGGGCCGGCCCGCGCTGCTCGAAGCGGCCAACCTGCCGGGCGTGTCGCTGGCCGAACCGCAGTTCGACGTCAGTTGCACGTTCGTCAACGGGCCGCACCGCCGCCGGGGAGCTATCTCGGGGCTGTTGCCCCACAGTCAATTGACCACGCCGCGCGACGTCGACGGCGAGCGCGTGCGCATTCCGTCGGTGGGGCTGGCCATGAGCAGCAAGCTGGCCGAGATTCTGCATCTGCGCCCCGGCGACCACGTTACCGTGCTGCCCACGCAAGGCCGGCGCGAGGAGCTGCACGTGCCCGTCACGGCCCTTTCCGACAGCTACATCGGCATGGCCGTCTATGCCGACATCGACTACTTGAGCCACCTGATGGGCGAGGAGTTCGCCGTCACCGGCGTGCAACTGGCGGTCGACGGCGGCGAGCTGCAGCGCAACTCGCTCTACCGCGAAATCAAGCAACTGCCCGGCGTGCAGTCGGTGAACGTGCGGGCCGACGTGATCCGCAACATGGAATTTATCGTCGAGACGCAGCGGATCTTCATCGTGTTCGTTGTGCTGTTTGCCGGCGTGATCTTCTTCAGCAGCCTGCTCAACTCGTCGCTGGTCGGCCTGGCCGAGCGCCGCCGCGAAGTCGCCACGTTTCGCGTGCTGGGCTACAACGAGTGGCAGGTCGGCGGGCTGTTTCTGCGCGAGAGCCTGGTGGTCAACTCGCTGGGAACGCTGCTGGGACTGCCGCTGGGGTACGCGCTGGCCTGGGTGCTGGCTCGCGTTTACGACACGGAAATGTTTCGCTTTCCGCTGGTGGCGCCGACCTGGGTCTGGTACGCCGCCGTGGGCATGGCCATCGTGTTTGCCCTGACCGCCCACGCGGTGGTGCAACGGGCGATCAACCGCCTCGACTGGCTCGACGCCTCGAAGACGAAAGAATAGTTCGAACCGGACGCTACAATTGAAAGTTGGCGGCCCGCCGGCCGCCGAGAGTTCACGGAGCTGGACATCATGAAAACCTGGATCCTATTGGCCGTCGCACTGGGCGTCGTGGTCGTTGCCGCGGTGGGCTACACCTCGCTCACCGGCGGCACGCCCGTCGAAGCCGCCGCGGCCCAGCGCGGACCGATCAAGGAATACATCGACGAAGAAGGCAAGACCCGGCTGGCCGAGACCTACCTGATCACCATGCCCTACAGCGGCCGCATCGAGCCCATCGAGCTGGTCGAGGGCACGCCGGTCACCAAGGGCCAGGTCGTGGCTCGCATCACGCCGGTGGAGGTCGATCTGCAACTGGCCACGGCCCAGGCCGTGGTCGATCGGCTCAAGGCCTCGATCACGGAAAACGACGACACCTCGGTCGAGAGCACGGCACTGAAGCAGACGATCAGCATGGTCGAATCGATCGACCGCATGGTCGAGGCCGCCGCCGCCCGGGTCGAATCGGGGCAGGCCCGGCTCGAGTACGCCGAGAAACGGCTGGGCCGCGCGCAGAAGCTCTCCAAGACCGGCGCGGCCACCGAAGAAGAGCTCGACCAGGCCGAAGTGGCCAAAGTCGAAAGCAGCGTCGACTACCAGCAGGACAACCTCGTGCTTCGCTCGGCCGAGGCCATGCGCGCCGCCATGGCGCTGTTGCCCACCATGGTGCGGCAGTACATCCAGCGCAAGACGCTCACCCGCAACGTGCTCGAGCAACAACTGGCCGAAGCCGAGGTGCAGATGCGCGACGCCGAAAAGAACGCCAAGCTGGCCACCATGACCAGCCCCGTCGACGGCGTCGTGCTCGAACGCGCCGTGAGCAACGAACGCCAGGTGGCCGCCGGCACCATATTGTTGCGGATCGGCCGCTGGGAAGATCTGGAGATCGAGGCCGACGTGCTCAGCCAGGACGTGGTGCGCGTCAAGCCGGGCCAGCCGGTCGCCGTCACCGGACCGGCCATCGGCGGCCAAGCGGCCGAAGCCGAAGTGTCGCGGATCTACCCGGCCGGCTTCACCAAAACCAGCTCGCTGGGCGTCGAGCAGCAGCGCGTGAAAGTCATCATGAAGTTCGCTCCCGACGACCTGCGCCGGCTGCGCGAACAGAACGAGTTGGGCGTCCACTACCGCGTGCGGGTGCGCATCTTCACGGCCGAAGCCTCCGGCGGGCTGGTGATCCCCCGCTCCGCCCTGTTTCGCGGGCCCAAGAACGACTGGCAGGTCTATTCGATTCGCGGCAGCCGGGCCCACCTGCAAACCGTGGAAGTGGGATTGAGCAACGACGAGTTTGCCGAAATCACCGGCGGGCTCGACGAGAACGAGCAGGTCATTCTGGCGCCCGAGTCGAACCTGGCCGAAGGTCAGCTCGTCGACGTGATCGACACCGCCAATGGCGGCTGAGCCCCGCGCGTCGCTGGCCGCCTCACTTCGCGCGCCCCCTCTAGTTGACGACTGCGCGCCGGCGCCCTAACTTGTGACCACGCGCGGGCTTTTGGATGCTGCCGCGCGGTCCTTCTCTCTCGACCCATTCGCGCACTTTCCAAACCAAACGGCGGGCTACCATGAACATCGAGGGTTCCACGTTCTTCATTACCGGCGGCGGATCGGGTTTGGGAGCAGCGTGCGCGCGGCTGTTCGTCTCGGCCGGCGGCAACGCGCTGCTGGCCGACGTGCAGGAAGAAGTCAGCCAGAAGCTCGCCGGCGAGCTCGGTTCGCGGGCCAAGTTTGTGCGTACCGACGTCACCGACGAAGCCAGCGTGCAAGCTGCACTGGACACCGCCGCCGGGCAATTCGGCAGCATCCAGGGCGTGATCAACTGCGCCGGCATCGGAGCCGCCGGCCGCGTCGTGGGCAAAGAAGGTCCGCACGATTTGCAAGCCTTTCGCCGCACGATCGAAGTGAACCTGATCGGCACGTTCAACGTCATTCGCCTGGCCGCGGCCGTGATGTCGAAAAACGATCCCACCGACGAGGGCGAACGCGGCGTGATCATCAACACCGCGTCGGTCGCGGCGTTCGACGGCCAGATTGGCCAGGCCGCCTACTCGGCGTCCAAGGGCGGAGTCGTGTCGATGACCTTGCCGATCGCCCGCGAGATCGCCCGCTTCGGCATCCGCGTGATGACCATCGCGCCCGGCGTGTTCGAGACGCCGATGATGCGCGGCCTGACGCCCGAGTATCAAAAGACGCTGGAAGCCGCCGTGCCGTTTCCGCCGCGGCTGGGCCGGCCCGACGAATACGCGGCGCTGGCCGGCCAGATCGTCGAGAACGTCATGCTCAACGGCACCACGATCCGCCTCGACGGGGCCTTGCGCATGAGCGCTAAGTAGCCTTTGGCAAGTCACTTACGACGACCAGGCGACCCGGCACCCGATCGTGGTCTACACTTTCACGGCTCGTTTTCGTGTACGAGCCGCGTGTAGGATGCCCGCCACGACTCCCGCCTGACTCGTCACGATGACCTCGCACCTGCCGATCCGTTCGGCCGCTTTGTTGCTGTTGCTGCACTGCGCCTGCGCCGCCAGTGTCGCCCGGGGGCTCACGATCGGCGCCGACCTGGCGATCGTCCGGGAGCCACGGCCCCAACAATTGCTGCTGGCCGCCAGTGGCGTTTCGAACGCGAGGCTCGACCACTACGCCGCCCGACTCGACGCTCTGGCCGCCGAGTATGCACCCCGCGACGATCCGCAGACCAGCCCGCGCGAGCGAGCCGCTGCCATCCACGCGTATCTGCACCAGCACGTGCTGCGCGGGAAGTATCTGGCCAGCGCGAGCGACCTGGGCGACGTGCTCGACGGCGGGCCGTTCAACTGTGCGGCGGCAAGCGCCCTGTTTCTGACGCTGGCTGCGCGGGTGGGCCTCGATGCCCGACCGGTTTCAGTCAAGGGGCACGTCTGGTGCCGGGTGGGCCGCGGCGCCGAAACATTCGACATCGAAACCACCTGCCGCGAGTGGTTTGCCATCGCGAAGCGCGACGAGCATCTTCCCACGGCCGCCGTCCCACCGGCCATGGCCGAACACCGCCACCGCGTGGCCACGGGCCGCGAGCTGAGCGATCGCGCGTTTCGGGCCATCTTCCACTTCAACCGCGGCGTGACCCTGATCCGCCAGGGCCGCTTCCCCGCCGCCGCCGCCGCCAACCGCCAGGCCCTGGCGCTCGATCCCGCCTGCCGCCCGGCGGCCGAAAACCTCGAGTTCGCCCAAAGCCACGCCGCTGGCTAGGCACTCGCCGTCAGGCCGATCGCCGCGCGAACACGCCTACGATTCCTCGCCCCACGGCGGATCGTACAGCAGTCCAAAAAACTCCTCGATGCCGTCGGCCAGATAGAAGAAGTCGCCAAAGGCTTGTTTCAGAAAGATCCGTCCTGCCCCTTCCGCCTCGACGTGGATCAGGATCAATCCCCCGGTACCGGTGTCACCAATAGGCACCGCGATCGGTGGATCGTTTTCTTCGAATAGGGACAGCGACGCCGGATCTCCAAGCTCCGCTTCTTCGTGGGAAGCGCCGATCCCGTATAGCATCGACAAGCTCTCCAAGGGGCATCCGTCGTCCACCGGCCGGATCGCCGGTTCGTTGAAATAGCCGCCGTTGTATTGCAGCACGAAACGACGATAGTCCTCAGGAAATGTGACGTTGATGTCCCGCTCCAACGCCTCGAGCTGCGCTTCTCTCGGCAACGGAAACCGCTCGATCGAGTACTTGCGGTAGGCCTCATCAATGGCGGACATAGGCGTTTTCTTTCTTGCCGCACACGTCCCGCTTTTTTGACAAGTGCCCACTTGTGACGTAAGTATCCTTTGGTTGCCGCGCGGCGCAACCTGCGCGGGGCATCACCTAAACGGCCAGATCTGGCCAGCAGCTAGTCACTTTTCCGCGGTTGTTGTGTGGGTGATCGCGGAAATCTGCCCCTAGAGATAACCCAATCGGGACAAACGTAGCCCTCCCGCCGTACTTGGTTTGGCGGTGATGCTGCATGCAATTCCTTTCAGGCGGAAGGAGAATTATGGCGACTAGCGTCTGTCTACCAGGCGGTCCGGCAACAGCTGCGCCTGCCGGACCCATCGAAGAACAGATGAGACACCAGGTATGGGATGTTCTCGTCGGACACTATCCGCAGGGCCGCAACATCGAGCGGCGGGCCGATCAACGCTACCCCTACTCGCACCTGCTCTACCTCACCCCCGTCGGCGAGGACGGCTTTTCGCCGGTCGGCGAAACCGTGGCCGTGGTCGGCAAAACGCTCTCGGAGCGCGGGCTGGGCTTCTTCTACCAGCAGGCGATTTCCGAGCGCCGCATGATTGCCTCGCTCGAAACCAGTGACTTGCGCTGGGCCGGTTTCCTGATGAACATCACCTGGTGCCGCTTCACGCAGTACGGCTGGTACGAAAGCGGCGGCCGATTCCTGCAGGCCGTGCCCTCACCCATCACGCGCCCCGTGCGGTAAGTCCGCGCGTTCCCGCTCGCTCCGCCACCCAGCGTTCATAGATGCCATGCCCACGCCCCGCGTGAGCATGCGTCCGCCGGAACAGCCTCGCGCGCGTCTCCATCATCGTGCCGCCGCGCACCCGTCACGGCGAGCGTTAGCCTCGCGTCGCGCTTAGGCACATTCCTCCGACGCCTGCGGCGCGGTCTCGAGATCGACGTAGCGGGCGAATCGGCTGTGCAAGTCCTGACGCCGCTCGGGCGTCCACCACGCGAGAAACCGGTCGCGGCTGGCCGCAAATGCTTGCTGCTCGTGCGCCAGTCCCGCGTCGATGGCGTTCAACACGGCCGGCGCATCGGTCTGCTCGCGCCACGCGGTCAAATAGTTCTGCGCCGTCACGTGGTCGTTGATCTCGCCCAGCTTGTCCTGCAAGTCGGCCACGATCGGATACAGCGCCCGGCGAAAGTCCTCGTCGAAAGCGCCCGCAAACAGCTCCATCGCATAGCGCACCTGCTTGCTGCGAATGCGAAAGGCGTGCAGGCTCTCGGCGTCGTTCATTTCGCTGCCCGCCGCCTGCAAGTACGGAATCACCAGCCCGCCCAGCGCCTTGCGGGCCAGACAGGCCAGTTTTTGATCGCAGGCCTCGTCGCCGTTGCGCAAACGGATCCGCTTGACGAACTTTCGCGCCCGCTTTTCGAAGTCCTTGCCGGCCAGCTTGTGATAGATGTCTTCGACCGGCCACTGCGCCTTTCGCCGGCGGCGCTTCACCTGCTCGAGCAACAGGGCCGACTGCGGCGCGGGCAGCGATGCCAGCGTCTCGGTCCAGCGAATCCGCAGCACGTCCAGGTCGCGCGCTTCGCCGGCCGCCTTCCGCAGCCGCTTGAGCTGCTTGCGCATCCAGTGGCCGCGGCGCCGCGGCAGCCAGTCGGAAAAGTTTTCCATCGCCGCGGCCGTACGACGCGCGAACACGCGCAACTGGTGCACGTTCTCGGTTTCGCTGGGGGGCTCGGCCACGGCGGTCTGCACGTAATACCACAGCCGCTCGAGCCGCGATTCGAGCGCGCGGCGCGCAACCTCCTCGACCGAATCGTCGGGGTCGCTCTCGATCCACTTACTGTTGCGTCCCATGCCGCGCCGTCCGCATCTCGCCACATCCCGTCCACTCGTTCGGTGCTCCGATGTTCCGTCCGGTTGCCCGCCATGCGCAGGCAGACCGCTCACGTATCGAACATCGGGGCGAACATTCGAGAGGATGGATTGATCGTACCCGACCCGTCTTGTGCTCGTAGCTCGCGGGCTTCGCGTCGGGAAAGTTGCTGCCCGGGTCGTCCGCACGAAGGGGGCGCCGACGACTCGCTCGAATTCTCAGGCCGCAATCCAATCGGCCGATTCCAACATCCGCAAAGTGCCGCGGCGCAGGGCCAAGGAGCCCACCGCCGCGCGACGTAAACCTAACAGCCACCCGCCTCACCATCAACGCATCCCACCCGACGGAGGTATATGCCTAGGCGTCGGCCGAAGCACACAGTCGCCGTCCCCCGTCGACCGGCAAACACACGCCCGTGATGAACGCGTTCTCCAACAGAAAGGATACCGCGGCTGCCAACTCGTCGGCCGTGCCTTCACGCTTCAGCAGCGTGGCGTCAGCCACGGCCCTTCGCTCGTCGGCCGACATCGCCTCGGGCAACAGCACGGGTCCCGGCAGCACGGCGTTGACGCGCACCCGGGGGTTGCGCGCGGCCAGTTCCACGGCAAAGGTGCGCGTGAGCGTGGGAATGCTTCCCTTGGCGGCGAAGTACGCGGCGTGATCGCCGTAGGGACGGGCCACGGCCCAGTCGCCGACGTTGACGATCGCCCCGCCTTCGGCCTGAGCGGCCATCACCAGCCCCACGTGTTGACAGCAGAGAAACGTGCCCAGCGTGTTGATCTCGAAGTGCTCGCGCACGTCCTTGGGAGTCACTTCTTCCAGCGGCCTGGCATCCCAGATCGCGGCGTTGTTCACCAAAGCGTCGATCCGGCCGAAGTGGTTGTTGACGCGTGTGATCATTTCCCGGATGGCCTGTTCGTCGCGCAGATCGGCCGAGACGGCCAAGGCATCGCCGCCGTCGGCAAGCATGCGTCCCGCCGTTTCCTCGGCACCGGCCAGCGAGGCGTTGGCGTGCAGCGCCAGCCGGTAGCCGCGCGCGGCCAGGAACTCGGCAATCTTCTTGCCCAAACGGCGGCCGGCGCCGGTCACCAGGGCCACGGGCTGCATTACCGGAGGTGTCATGCGATCACTCACTTGCTCGGGGTGACTCGATACGGGGAAAATCGCGAATCAGTTGCCAGGCTTCCTGCGGCGTGTCGGCATAGGCCACCAGGTCCAAGTCTTCGTCGGAGATGGCCCCTTCGTCGGCCAGGAACTGCAGGTTCACCGCCTGCTCCCAGTAGCCGCGGCCATACATGATGATGGGGATGCGCTGCATGCGGTTGGTCTGCCGCAGCGTCAGCGCGTCGAACAACTCGTCGATCGTGCCGAACCCGCCGGGAAACACGACCAGCGCCTGGGCCCGCAACAGGAAGTGCATCTTCCGCAGGGCGAAGTAGTGGAACTGGAAGCACAGCTCCGGCGTGATGTACGGATTGGGGAACTGCTCGTGCGGCAGCGTGATGTTGAGCCCCACCGAGGGCTCGCCCACGTCGCTCGCCCCACGGTTGGCCGCCTCCATGATGCCCGGTCCGCCACCGGTCACCACGACGTAGCGCCGGCCGTTGGCCTTCGACTCGATCGACGCCAGTCGCGCAAACTCGCGGGCTTCGTCGTAAAAGCGGATCTTGGCCAGCAGCCGCTCACAGCGCTCGAGTGCCCGCGCGGCTGCCCGATCGCGCGGATCGGCCGCGGCCGCTTTCGAGTAGAGTCGATGCTGTTCCTCGAGCGCCTCGCGCTCGAGAATCCGCGTGCTGCCAAACACTACGATCGTCGAGCTGATTTCGCGCGCGTTAAGCGCCATCTCCGGCTTGAGCAGCTCGAGCTGCAACCGCACCGGCCGCAGCTCGGGCCGGGCCAACAGCGCCGTATCTTCCTCGGCCAGCACGTAGCTCGGCGAATCGAGAATCTCCTGCACGCGGGGATCGGGTTCGTTCATTGCCATTCCGCCAGTCGCAAGCGAGCGGCTTACCGCTCCGGTTCAGGGTCCGCATCCAGGTCGACGAATTGCCTGTGCTCCGGCACCAGCGTATCCCATCCGCGCGTGCGGTGCAGTTCCTCGGCAAGGGCCATCGACGAGCTCAACTCACCGTGCGTCAGAAACACCCGGCGGGGCGGCGGCAGCGGCGCGAGCCACCGCAACAACTCGCTGTGGCCCGCGTGAGCGCTGAGCGACGAAACTTCCACCACGGCCGCCCGTACCGGCACGTCGCTCCCGAACATGCGGATCGTCGGTGCTCCTTCCTGCAGCGCTCGGCCGCGCGTGCCGGCGGCCATGAATCCGCCCAGCACGATCGTGTTTCGCTCATCGGGCAACCGTTGCCGCAAGTGGTGCAGGATCCGCCCGCCGGTCATCATGCCCGAGGACGAGATGATCACGCCGGGCCCCATCATCTTGTTCACCGCCTTCGACTCGGCCACGTTGCGCGTGATCCGCACCCGATCGAAACTGAACTGAAAGTCGGGCCGCACGGTCAGCCCTTCGGACAGGTCGTGTTCCGAGGCATAGTAGCGATAGATTTCCATGCCGCTGGCGGCCATCGGACTGTCGAGCACGATCGGGATGTTCGGAATCCGCCCGTCGTCCATCAGTACCTGCAACAGGTAGATCAACTGTTGAGCGCGGCCCACGGCAAACGACGCCATCAGCATCACGCCGCCGCGGCGAATTGATTTCTGCACGACGTCGCACAACTGGTCCAGAATATCGACGTCGGGGTGCTCGCGGTTGCCGTAGGTGCTTTCGCACACCAGGTAGTCGCAGGCCGGCGGCGGCTGGGGATCGTGGTACAACGGCGCCCCGTAGCGGCCCACGTCGCCGGAGAACACGATCCGCCGCTGCGAATCGCCCTGGCCCCACTCGATCTCGACCATGCATGAGCCTAACAGGTGTCCGGTGTCGTGATACCGCGCTCGCAGCGGGGCCGCGGGGTGGAACCATTCGTCACGATGGACGCTGCGAAAACGGCGCAGGGCACGCTTCGCGTCGCCCGTGTCGTACAGCGGCAGGGCCGGCTTGTGCTTGGAGTATCCCTTGCGGTTCGCGTAGGCCGCCTCTTCCTCCTGGTTGTGTGCTGAGTCGAGCAGCAGCAACTCGGCCAACGACTCGGTGGCCGGCGTGGCGAACACGGGCCCGCGGAAACCGTCGCGCACCAGCCGCGGCAGGTAGCCGATGTGGTCGATGTGCGCGTGAGTGAGCACCACCGCGTCGATGCTCTGCGGCGAGACGGGAAACGGCGCCCAGTTCCGCAGCCGCAACTCCTTCAGACCCTGGAACAGCCCGCAATCAACCAGCACGCGGGCCCCGTCGACCTCGACGAGATACTTCGAGCCGGTAACGGTTTGGGCAGCCCCGTGAAAGGTCAAGCGGGCCATCGACGTTCTCTCCGCTAGGCATCGCCCGGGGTCAAAGCAGGCCTCGACGGCAACAAGCGCGACACAACCGCGGCGGCGGCCACGACGACGCCGGCGACCAAGAGCGTGCGGCTGGGATCTGCGAACCGCTCCGGCCAGCGCGCAAGTGCGACAGAGGCCATCGCCGTCCAGCACAGCGTACCGGCGAGCAGCCAGGCCGCCCAGCCGAATCGCGCCGCGGGGCTCCAGAAGCAGGCCGCCGCCAGGCAGATCAGCACTCCCACGGCCGCCAGCGCAGTCGCGGCCGATCCACCTGCCATGCCCAGCGTCAGTCCGACAAGCATCATCTGCCCCACGGCTGTCGCACCCGTGCCCATCTCGCCGTGGCGGTACGTGGTTTGAATTTGAGGCCAGGCAAGCAGGCCGAGCAACAACATCGCAGCCGCCGCCGCACCACTGTCGACCAGTCCGTGAAAGCGAACCGACTCGCTGACCCACGGCGCCCGCAATCCTGGAAACAGCACGGGCAAGATCAACAGCACCAGGCCGGCCGCCAGCGCCATTCGCGGCGGGGCGACGTTGCCGTCCCATTCCAACAGCGCCGCGCACAGCAAGACGAACACCAACACCAGCCGCCAGGCGATCCAGACCGGCGCCAGTGCGTAGGCCAGCCCGTCGACCTCCGGCATGTCGTAGATGCCGGCCCAGGCGACGACAAAGGCGCAGACGGCCGCGATGGCTTCGACGATCGGATAGCGCGGCGAAATCGAGGCGCGACACTCGCGGCAGCGCCCCCGCAACCACAGCCAGCCGGCGATCGGCACGTTGTCGTACCAGCGAATCGCGCGGCCGCAGGAGGGACACCGCGATCCCGGCCGGCTCAGGTTCAATCCCCGCGGGAGACGATAGGCCACGACGTTCAGGAAGCTGCCGATGGCGGCCCCCAGTGCGAACGTCCAGCCGAGGATCAACCACCGGCCCGCCGGGCTGAGATAGATGAGCGGTTCCTCCACGAGCAACGCACCTCTTAAATGATGCCGGCCAGCGGGCCGCCCCCCGCACCCAGCGCGTCGACGCGTTTCGTAGTCTCCGCATCTTCCACCAGCGGCGGCGCGTGGTGCGGCTTCGCCCGGGCATCGATCACCAGGGGCCCGCGGCATCCCCAGTGTTTTTGATGCACGAAGGCATCGACGCCGTACACGTCGGCCGCCGGATTGCTGCGCGTGAAGGTGACCCACAAGAAGTTGTTCAGGGTACGCGCCGCGAATTCGGCGTCGTCAACGATTACCAGCAGTGGGAAACCGCGGATGGCGTCATCCGGAGCGATCGCCCGGCAGAATGCCTCGACACGCGATTCGCACCCCTGCTCTGCCGCCTCCAGCGGCGGCCCCGCCACGGCCAGCACGCCCGGTAGGCACAACCGTGCCGGCCCGAACCCCGCCGGCAGTCGCACGTCGTCCGCGCGGGTCGGCAACTCGCGCAGCGTCGGCCCGACCGCCGCGATCACCACCTTTGATCCCTGGTTCAGCGCGCCACCGGAGTAATCGAGCGTGTCGATCGTCGTCTCGGTTTGAAAGTGCAGGTCGCGCGCCCAGTCGACGCGGCGGAGCACGTGGGCGAAGAAGGCCTCAACGTCGTTCACGTCCAAATTCTCATCGTCCTCGCGGGCGGCGATCCACAGGTACTTGGCCAGCGAGAGTTGCCCCTGCCCGAGAATCGCGTTGGCCGTGGTCAACAGTTCCTGCGGCCGGCGGCGTTCGCTCTGCGGCGTGTAGCGCTCGCTGCCGATGGCCAGCAGCAGCGGATGCACGCCGGCGGCGTCGACCGCGTGCACGGCGTGCAGCCCCGGGATGACGCTGGGAATCGCCGGCCCGGTCAGCTCGTGGATCAGTTCGCCGAACATGGTGTCTTCCTGCGGCGGACGGCCCACGACCGTAAACGGCCAGATCGCCCCCTCGCGATGCCACACCTTGTCGACCCGCAACACGGGATAGTCGTGCGCCAGGCTGTAGTATCCCAGGTGATCGCCGAACGGGCCTTCGGGAAGTTGCCGATCGAGCTCAATGCGCCCGGTGATGCAGAAATCGGCCTCGGCGTAAACTGGCGATGCGCCGCCGGTGACCATCGGAATGCGGTGTCCGGCCAGCGCCCCGGCGAACGAAAGCTCCGAAAGTCCCTCGGGTAGCGGCATCACGGCCGCCACCGACATGGCGGGCGAGCCGCCGACGAAGATGCTCACCCGCAGCTCCTCGCCGCGCGCCAGCGCCGCGGCGTGGTGAGCACCAATGCCGCGATGAATCTGATAGTGCATGCCGATTTCGCGGTCGGGCTGGTACTGCCCGCCGGAAAGCTGCACCCGATACATGCCGAGATTCGCATGTTCGAGCCCCGGCCGCAGCGGGTCTTGGCTGAGCACCTGCGGCAGCGTGATGAACGCCCCGCCGTCGTCGGGCCACGACTGCAATTGCGGCAACTGGCCGATCGTCGTTTCGTGCGCCTGCACGGCGCCCGAACTGGCGCGCCGCGGCCGCATGTGCCATAGCGCCCCAAGCAGCCGCGCGTGCTGCCACGGTTTGCGGGCCAGGCTCGTGGGATCGGCTTTCAGTTCCACCAGTCGGCGGACATCGGCCAGCGTGTCGCGAAAGATGTAGCGCACGCGGTCGATCGTGCCGAACAGGTTGCTGACCATCGGAAAGCGGCAGCCCCGCACCTGCGCGTAGTACACGGCCGGACCACCGGCCTGAAACACGCGGCGTTGGATTTCCGCGGCCTCGAGATACGGATCGACCGGCTGCTCGATGCGCACCAACTGGCCGCTGGCTTCCAAGTCGCTGACACAAGCGCGTAGCGTGCGATACCCCATGTTCCTCGCTAGCTTACGGCAAGCCTCGCGTGCCGTCCAAGAGGAGCCGCGCCTCCCCCGCTCACCCGGGAGTAACCGCGACGGGCACCCTGGGCTAACCGCAAAGCGCCGGCTAAAATGCGTGTTTCCGCCCGCTGTCCGCCTTCGCCGCATGAGGTTCGCCGTGCAGATTCAGTCGCTCTCTTCCAGTCCCTTGGAAACCGCAGCCGATGCCCTGGCCGTCGGCATCTACGAAGACGCTCCCCTGGCAGGCGCCACCGCCGAAGTCGACAAGGCCCTCGGCGGCGCCGTGCGCGGGCTGATCGACCGCAAGGAGTTCTCCGGCGGCAGCTACGAAACCGCGCCGCTGCTGGTGCCCATGGGCCAGGCGAAGCAGGCGCTGCTGGTCGGGCTGGGCAAGAAAGACGCGTTCAACACCGGCGAGGCTTTTCGCTGTGCGGCCGCGGCGTCGCGAGCGCTGGCGGCCAAGTCGCGCTCCGACGTGGCGTTCTATCTCGACGAGGGCTGGAACGCCGAACAAAGCGAGAGCGGCGTGGCCGGGGCCCTGGTCGGCTGCCTGGGACAGGACATTCACCGTGCCGAAAAGAAACGCCATCCCTTCCAGACGATCCACTGGTCCACCAAGAACGCCGCGGCCATCGACTCAGGCCGCATCTTGGGCAACGCGGTCAACCTCACCCGCAACCTCGTCAACAGCCCGGCCGACGAGATCTATCCCGAAACATTCGCCCTCCGCGCCGCCGAAGTGGCCGAAAACCACGGGCTGGAAATCGAGGTCTGGGACGAGAAGAAGCTCGCCGCCGAAAAGTGCAACGCCCTGCTGGCCGTGGCCAAGGGCTCGAGCCGCCCGGCTCGGCTCGTGATTCTCAAGTACAACGGCGGCGGCAAAGGCGATTCGCCGCTGGCCATCGTCGGCAAAGGCGTCACCTTCGACTCGGGCGGCCTGTCGCTCAAGCCCTCCGAGGCCATGCTCACCATGAAGTGCGACAAGGCCGGCGCCTGCACGATGCTCGGCGCCGTGCAGGCCATTGCCGCGCTCAAGCTGCCGATCAACGTGATCGGCATCGCCGGACTGGTCGAAAACATGACGGGCCCAGCGGCCATGAAGCTCGGCGACGTGCTCACCGCCCGCAACGGCCGCACGATCGAAGTGCACAACACCGACGCCGAGGGACGCCTGGTGCTGGCCGATGCCCTCGACGTGGCCGTGGAGTTGGGCGCCGAGCACATCATCGATCTGGCCACGCTCACCGGCGCCGTCATCGTGGCCCTGGGCATGGAAGTGGCCGGCCTCATGACCAACGACCCGCCCTGGTGCGATGCCGTTGCCGGTGCGGCCCGCAAGGTCGGCGAGCCGGTCTGGGAGCTGCCGATGTATCCGGAAATCTACGACGACCTGATCAAGAGCGAAGTGGCCGACATCAAGAACGTCGGCGAAGGACGCTGGGCCGGAGCGATCACGGCGGCCAAGTTCCTCGAACAGTTCATCGGCGACACGTCGTGGACCCACATCGACCTGGCCGGCCCCGCGTTTCGCGAGAAGCCCCGGCCCTGGATCGACGCCGGCGGCAGCGGACAATATGTCCGCACGCTGGTCGAAGTCGCCCGGGCGTGGAAGAAGTGATCGCTCGAAGACAGGAAACATTCTAGCGCGGCGACGGACGCGCCCTCGCCGGTGGCTCCGGGCTAAACCGGGGCCGTTCACGCCAACCGTACTCCAACCGATTTCACTTCCGAAAAACTCGCTCATGCCCTGGATCTCTGAAACTGCGTCGCATATTTCCTGGCCGCGGCTCGAAGAGCTGATGAAGCAGACCGCGGCCGAAGCACGGCAGCACATCTGCCAGCGACCCAAACGCGTGCTGCTGCTGCCGCCGGACATCACCCGAGCGCACAGCGGCGCCGGCCGGCTCACCGAGTTGCTCTATCACGAGTTCGCGCCCGAGGCCGAGGTGCACGTCATTCCCACGCTCGGCCAGCACGTGCCGCACACGCGCGAGGAAAACGAGCGGATGTTCGGCTCCATCCCCGAGGAGCGGATCCACGCCCACGACTGGCGCGGCGGCTGCGTCGATTTGGGCGAAGTCTCGGCCGAGTTCGTAGGGGAGGCCTGCGGCGGCGTCGCCGACTGGGCCATCCCCATCCAGCTCAATCGCATGCTGATGGAAGAGCCCTGGGACCTGGTGATCAACGTCGGCCACGTCGTGCCGCACGAGGTGCTGGGCTTTGCCAACCACAACAAGAACTACTTCATCGGGCTGGGCGGCAAGGACACGATCTGCGCCTCGCACATGCTCTCGGCCACCTGCGGCATCGAAAACAACCTCGGCAACCTCGTCACGCCCACCCGCGCCTGCTTCAACAAAGCCGAAGACGATCTGCTCGGCAAGCTCCCCGATCTGTACGTGCAGGTCGTGCTGGCCCGCAACGACCAAGACGAGCTGGTGCACACCGGCGTGCACGTCGGCGATGATCTCGAAACCTACCTGGCCGCGGCCCGGCAATCGCGTGAGGAAAACATCACCGTCTTTGAGCAACCGGTGAAGAAGATGGTCTGCGTGATGCAGGCCGACGAGTTCGTCAGCACCTGGGTCGCCAACAAGGCCGTCTACCGCACGCGGATGGCCCTGGCCGACGGCGGCGAGTTGGTGATCATCGCCCCAGGCCTCAAGCGTTTCGGCGAGCAGCCCGACGTGGACGCCTTGATCCGCAAGTACGGCTACTGCGGCACGCCGCGGGCCCTAGCCGGCTATCAAACCGAAGCCGATATGCAGGACCTGGCCCACGCCACCGCGCACCTGATCCACGGTTCGTCCGAAGGCCGCTTCACGATCACCTACGCCCCCGGCCACTTGAGCCGCGAGGAAGTCGAAGGCGTCCACTTTCGCTGCGCCGACCTGGCCGAAACGCTGGCCCGCTACCAGCCCGACAAGCACACCGAAGGCTGGCAGACCACCGCCGACGGCGAACGCTTCTTCTTCATCCCCACCCCGTCCGCCGGTCTCTGGGCCACGCGCGAGAAGCTCTACAACCGGGCCACCGGCTTCGGCGCCGCATGAATAGCCGCGACAACTTTAAGTAGCAGGCTCACTCCGTGAGCCGTCGCAGAAGTGTCGTGGTGCCGTGCGCGACAGAGAGTCACTTGGTGCGGTCGATTCTAGCGGCGGTAGGATATCCGGCGGGGTGCTGCGACGGCTCACGGAGTGAGCCTGCTACTTACCCGGGTGGTCGCGGCCACCCTCGGCGCGAATAATGCCTGAGGCACTCCCCTGTTTCTTTCGGTACCTCCATGCGCTACCTCGTCACGGCTCGCGTCAAACCCGGTTGCGAAGCGGCCCTGCTCCAGGCCATCGAAGACGGTTCGCTCGGCGAGGGCTCGGTGGCCGGCGGCGAGTACCTGCGCAACATGACCTCCGCCCGCCTGCGCGACGACGGATCGGTTCGCTGGGTCGAGGTCTGCTACTGTCCCACGCCGCTGGAAGAGGAACATCCGTATTGGGAAGAGTACTTCGAACTGGTCAAGGTGCAGGACGCCCACGCCCGACACAAGTGCCGCGACGAGAACGGCACCGAACCCTGGGCCTGCTCGACCTGCGACTGCACCGACAAGCTCGAAGCCCGGCTCGAGAGTGATGGCCAAGGCTTCCTCGAGTTGCTGCGGGCCGTTGCCTCGTCGGCGGATGGCAGCTTGCCACGATGAGCCGAGACATGGGCCACTAGGAGTCGTCGGCGGTTTCCGGAGCATGCTGTTCCGCCCAGGCGTGCGCATTCTCGAAGGGCAGAATGACGACTCGATAGGTCATGATCGAGCTGACTTGCCGCCGCGAATGCGATTGGCCACCTCTTCCATCGACAGTTCCTCGGCGCCGGTCCGTGCTTCGTCAATCGCCTCCTGGATAGCGCGGAGGTCCTCATCCTCCTCCGCCAAGCTGAGCAGGGCAGCACGCAGGACTTCCTCTGCGGAGTTGTAATTGCCCGTGGCCAGTCGGTCCTGGACGAGCTGCTGCACGTCGGGCGGGAGGTTCAGGGTCATCAACGGCTCCTCGGCGAACAGTGACGCATCGGATATCATGCTATTCTACTGCTTTCCCCGCGGCGCATCTCCTTGAAACCTAGCATGCTGACGCCATGACCCCCGCTCGCCCGCCCGGTCCGCCAGCCCGTTTGTTCAGCGGCCACTTCCGCGAGTTCTATAGCGACCTGCTGGGCTTTCTCACCCGCTGCGCTCGCGAGTACGGCGACGTGTCGTCGTTTCGCCTCGGACATCGCCGGGCGATTCTGGCCAACCATCCCGACCTGATCGAGCAGGTGTTGGTCAAGCACAACAAGAACTTCGTCAAGCCGTTTCCCTTCCGCTTCACCCGGGCGGTGCTGGGAAACGGGCTGCTGACCAGCGAAGGCACGTTCTGGCTCCGCCAGCGCCGCCTGGCCGCCGGCGCGTTTCAGGCCGAACGCATCGCCGGCTACGGTTCCGACATGGTCGGCTCGACGCAGCGAATGTTGTCCGGCTGGCAGGACGGGCAGACGCGTGACATCCACGCCGACATGATGCAAGTGACCCTCGACATCGTGGCCCGCACGCTGTTCGGCGCCGACGTGACCGAGCAGTCGGGTGACATCGGCGATTCGCTCTTGCTGGTCTTGCGAAGCTTCAGCACCAACTTCCGCCGCATGGTCCCCCTGCCCTCTTGGATTCCCACGCGAGGCAATCGCCGCGCTCGGGCCGCCGTGCGCGGGTTGAATCGGGTCGTGCAGGAAATCGTCGACAAGCGGCGGCGCGAGGCCGTGCCGCGCAAGGATCTGCTGTCGATGATGCTGCATGCTCGCGACGAGGATGACGGCAGCCAGATGACCGACGAGCAGTTGGCCGACGAGGCCCGCACGTTTCTGCTGGCCGGCCACGAAACCACGGCCATCGCCCTGTCGTGGACGTTCTACCTGCTGGCCACGCACCCGCACATTCAACAAGAACTCGCGCAGGAGCTCGATCGCGAGCTCGACGGCCGCGTGCCGACGGTAGCCGACATTCCGCGGCTGAAGCTGGCCGAGCGGATCGTGCAGGAGTCGATGCGGCTGTTTCCGCCGGCGTTCGTCATCGGCCGGGCGCCCGTGGCCGACTTCGAGCTGGGCGGCTATCCCGTTCGCGCAGGAACCACGATCTTCATGAGCCAATGGGTGATGCACCGCGACGGGCGGTTCTTCGAGCGTCCCGAGGCGTTCGAACCCCAGCGTTGGTTGCCGGAGCGCGTAGCCCGGCGGCCCAAGATGTCGTACTTTCCCTTCGGCGGCGGACCGCGCGTGTGCATCGGCAACACGTTTGCGATGCTCGAGGCCGTGTTGGTGCTGGCCACGATCGCCCGCGAGTGGTCGATGCGGCTGGTGCCCGATCAGGAAATTCGCATGAGCCCCGTGCTGACGCTGCGGCCGCGCTACGGCATTCGCGTCGTGCTCTCGCGACGCACGCCCGCGGGCCGCGACCCCGTGCCCTCGGACGCGGCGGAGGTTGTCAGCTAGACGAGCTGCGGCGATAATCTTCGCCGTGCGCGGGCGTGGCTTGCCGACGCGAGCCCTCGAACCGCGCCTCTCCCTCCTGTCGCGTGAAGTCGGCACGCGCTCTGTTGCGACCTAGTGGATGATTCATGCCCGACGAGCCCGCTG
The DNA here is from genome assembly GCA_003389325.1 of Planctomycetota bacterium. GTDB lineage: Bacteria > Planctomycetota > Planctomycetia > Pirellulales > PALSA-1355 > LB-PLM-3. The sequence goes on along the minus strand of QQVE01000005.1, from coordinate 9,419 downwards.
CCCCCAACTCGCCCGAGGAACTCGACCGCCGCCGCGCGGAAATCGCCGCCCAGGACGTCCAACTGCTCAATAGCCTGGGCTACAGCCAGGAATTGCTGCGGCGGATGAGCGGGTTCTCGAACTTCGCCATCTCGCTGTCGATCATCTGCATCGTGGCCGGCGGCATCACCTCGTTTCCGCTCGGGTTATCGAGCGTCGGCGGAGCGTCGATCGGCTTGGGCTGGCCGCTCAGTTGCCTGATGTCGCTGTGCGTGGCGCTGGCCATGGCCCAGATCGCCTCGGCCTTTCCGACCGCGGGCGGACTCTATCACTGGGCCGCGATTCTCGGCGGCCGCGGCTGGGGATGGCTCACGGCCTGGTTCAACCTGGCGGGGCTGATCACGGTGCTCGCGGCCATCAACGTCGGCTGCTACGAGTTTGCCATGCGGGCTCTGTCGCCCGCGTTTTCGGTGGGGATCGACGATTGGGACCCCTCGACCCGCTTGACCGCACAGCTTGTCGGCGTGTTGGCCATCACGTGCACGCAGGCCCTGCTCAATCACCTGGGCATCCGCATCACGGCCCTGCTGGTCGACTTCAGCGGCTATTGGATTCTGTTGGTGGCCTCGATTCTGACGGTGGCCATGCTCGTCTGGGCCACGAGCTACGACGCCGCGCGGCTGGTGACGTTCACTAATTACAGCGGCACCGCCGGCGGCGACGTGTGGCCCGCCACGGGCAATCTGGCCTGGCTGTTTCTGCTGGGCTTCCTGCTGCCGGCGTACACGATCACCGGTTTCGATGCCTCGGCGCACACGGCCGAAGAAACGATCGGCGCCTCGTACCATGTGCCGCGGGGCATCGTCCGCTCGGTAGCCGTCTCGGGCATTTTTGGTTGGGTCATGTTGATGGCGATCGTCGTGGCCATTCCCGACATGGACGAGGCCGCCGCCGAGGGCGACAACTCGTTCCACTGGATCGTCGAGCACGTGTTGCCCACAGGCGTGTGGCGCGTGTTGGCCGTAGGGATCGTCATCGCCCAGTTCTTTTGCGGCCTGGCCACGGTCACCTCGGCTTCGCGGATGGCGTATGCCTTTGCCCGCGACGGCGGGTTGCCGCTTTCGGCGCGCGTGCGTCAGGTGAGCCGCCGCTTCCGCACGCCGGCGGTTGCCATTTGGAGCGTGGCATTGTTGTCGGTGGCCTTCGTCGTGCACTCAGGAACGTACTCCACGATCACCGGCGCTTGTACGATCTTTCTCTATATCTCTTATGTGATCCCCAACTTCCTGGGACTGTTCGCCTACGGGCGCACGTGGACGACGATGGGCGTATGGAGCATGGGCGGCACGCTGTACCGCGCGATGGCCGTGCTGTCGGTGATCGGCTGCGGACTGATTGTGCTGATCGGCGTGCAGCCGCCGAACGAGCAGAATCTATGGACGGTGCCCGGCGCGCTGTTGTTGACGGCCATCGTGTGGTTCGGCTACGAGCGCAAACACTTCCGCGGCCCGCCCCAGGGCGTGTTGACGCGGGTGCAGACCGCCCTGGAGAATGAGGCCCCGCCGAGAGCCCCCGACGCCGACTCCGGCAGCCCGGGCTTGGGCTGAGAAGCCAAAAACCCGGCGCGGCGGCGAAAAGTGCTGACCGGCCTTTTCTCCGTGTTTTTTCGAGGTTTCGTGACGCTAGCTGGCGAATTTTCAGAAAAGTTTGGCACATTGCTTGACACGAAACGGGTTCTCGCTAAAGTATAGGCACGATCGCAAACCAAAAGATCACCGGGCGAAGATACGCCGGTACGCTTGCTAATGACTCTGAACTGAGAGCTTTTTTAACGCGGTAACCCGCGTTGCACCTTTTGGTGCCTTCTTTCCAGCTCTCGTTTTCCAAAGCCCCGTTGGGCACTGTCGTGTGGCATTTCGTCTGCGCGTTGCGCTGACCGCCCTCCTCGGTTCCCCACGGTTTCATGGGTCCCCCCCGTGCTCGCTTGCACCTGGGCATGCGCGCCGCGCGCGGTTCGACATAAAGAAGCAGACACCTAAGTTCAACCAACTCAGTCGCCAACAGCAGGAACAGGATATGACCTTGAGTTCAGCAACTCGCACGTTGCCCCGAATCCTTGTGGGGCTCCTGATGCTCGTGGCAGTGATGGCGTACTGTCGCCCGGCATCCGCGGAGTTCTTCCAATACTCGACCACGACGGACATAGGCGCCGTCGTGCCCGCCGGGTCCACGGTGATGGATAACAGTACCAACTTCGTCACCATCATGACGCCGGCCAGCACTCCGATTCAGATCACCGGGCTCGATACCACCGGGCAGATCGAAAATCTCGACGGCTCGGGCATCGGAACCGATATCATCTTCGGTTTAATCGACGTGCTGGTAGTGAACGCAACGCCCGGCCAGACCGTCAGCATCGAGTTCACCTTCCACGTCAACATTGACAACTACGACGGCGACACGACCGCCAGCACGCTGCTGGGTAGCGGCACGTTTGATGTCCACGGCACGGTCAGCGGCACGATCGGATCCGGACGAAAGGTGAACATGAGCACCTTCAACATCGATCCGATTCCCGTGATGAATATCGGCGGCCAGCCGTTTGAATTGACTATCAATACCCTCGTGCCTCCCGGCCCGTTCTTCAGCGGAGCTATCGGGGCCCACGTGACTGTGATTCCTGAACCGGCCACGGCCACACTACTTGGACTTGGCATCTTTGCAATGGCCACCCCCGCTCTGCGACGTTGGCGTAGGAAGCCACGTCAATAGGCGGATTTAGATAAAGCTCTAGTTCCCCAGCACACACAGCCGGCGCGGTCCGCTTCGACCGCTTCCGGCTGTTTTCTTTTTCACCGACACCGACACGGTGTCTCTGCTGCTGGCCCGGCTCCCACTCGCGGCCCGACGTGCGCTATACTTTAGGTGCCTCGGCCTCGGCACGATCGCCCCGGAGGAATGCCAGGATGTCCGCGCGTCCTCGCGGTCCTAAAGATGCACTGCTTGGTTTGGGACTCGCCCGCGAGTTTCGAGCGCGGCCCTTGCAGTTGGCCACGCATCTTGCGCGGACCTATGGCGACCTGGTTTACTTTCGCATGGGTCCCCTGCGGGCCTACCTGGTTAACGAGCCGGAACTGATTCACGAGGTGCTGTCGACCCGGCACAAGCACTTCAGGCGGCCGGAATTCGTCGCCGGGCCGCTGCGAGCCATCGACGGCAACGGCCTCGTGCTGAGCGAAGGCGACTACTGGCGACGCCAGCGTCGGCTGGTGCAACCGGCCTTTGCCACAGGGCGATTCGAGGCCTACGCCCAAGTCACCGTCGAATACACCCGGCGGATGCTCGACGGCTGGCAGAGCGGCCAATCGATCGACGCGGCCGAGGCGATGACGCGGCTTACGCTCGAGATCATCGCCAAGACGCTGTTCGGCGTCGAAGTCGAAGGCCAGACCGAGCGGCTCGGCGAGGCCGTGCGGATCGTCTCGGAGACCGTCGTTCGCGAAGCCGGCTATCCCTGGCACTTGCCCGATTGGCTCCCCCTGGCCAGCAAGCGCCGCAAGCGGTGGGCGATTCGCACGCTGGACGACATGGCCTGGCGCGTGCTCCGCCAGCGCCGGGCCTCGGGCGGGGATCGGGGCGATTTGCTCTCGATGCTGCTGCTGGCCGTGGACAACGACGGCGACGGCCGCGGCATGACCGACCAGCAGGCCCGTGACGAAGCGATCACGCTGTTCAACGCCGGCCACGACTCGACCGCGGCGGCGCTCGCCTGGACCTGGTATCTCGTGGCTCGGCATCCCGAGATCGAAGCGCGGCTGATCGACGAGGCCGATGCGGTGCTGTCCGGCCGTGCGGCGACGTACGGCGACGTCGCCCGACTGCCGTATGCGGAGATGGTGGTCAAGGAATCGATGCGGCTGTATCCGCCCACCTGGATGCTCTTTCCGCGCGAAGTCGTATCCAGCGTGGAGCTGGGGGGCTACACGATTCCACCGCGTGCCTGGATTTACATCTTTCCCTGGGTCACGCATCGCGACGCAAGGTTCTTCCCCGACCCCGACGCGTTCGATCCCGAGCGGTTTGCCCCCACGCGCATCGACGAGATCCCGCCCTTTGCCTACATCCCCTTCGGCGGCGGACCGCGCGCCTGCATCGGTGCCGGTTTCGCCACCATGGAGATGGTGCTGATCCTGGCCACCGTGCTACAGCGGTTTCGCTTGCGCCTAGCCGCCGACCAGGGTGTGGTCGAGCCTGAGCCGCTGATCTCGATCAGGCCCAAAGGCGGGCTGCGGGTTTCGCTCGAGCATCGCAGGCAACCGGCTGTCGCCGACAAGGACCGTTCAGGCGGAACGAGCGATCCGCGCTGAGCGGACGCAGAGGTTTCAAGTGTCAGGACCGTCGGATATCGAAGCCGCAGACCGCCGCACCGAAGCTTCCGCGCCGACCCCCGGGCGGCTCCGCCGTGCGACGCGCGCGGTGGCGACGCTGGTGGTTGGATATCTGGTGCTGGTGCTTATCATGCTGGCTATGGAAAACTCGCTGATCTTCTTTCCTTCCGCGTATCCCGAGGGGATCTGGCATCCGCCGGGGCTCGAGTTCGAAGACGCCTGGTTCGAGGCGGCCGACGGCACGAAGCTGCACGGCTGGTACGTTCACTGCGACGATCCGCGGGCCCTGGTGCTCATCGCCCACGGCAACGCGGGCAACCTGAGCCATCGCTACGATCTGCTGCAACAGCTGCACAGGCGGCAGATCGCGGCCATGATCTTCGACTACCGCGGCTACGGCCGCAGCACGGGCTCGCCCTCGGAAGCCGGCGTGCTGGCCGACGCCCGGGCCGCGCGACAGTGGCTGGCCCAGCGCACCGGCGTGGCCGAGGGCGACATCGTGCTCTTGGGCGAATCGCTCGGCGGCGGCGTGATGGTCGACCTGGCCGCCCGCGACGGCGCGGCGGGCCTGATCCTGGAGAACACCTTCACCTCGCTGCCCGACGTGGCCGCGTACCACTACCCGTGGCTGCCCGTGCGGCTGCTGATGCGGACCCGGTTGGATTCGGCCGCCAAGATCGGGAGCTATCGCGGCCCGCTCCTGCAGGTCCACGGCGACGCCGACACGATCATCCCCTACGAGATCGGCCAGCGCCTGCACGAAGCTGCCGGCGAGCCGAAGGAACTGGTCACGATCGAAGGCGGCGACCACAACGACCCGCGCACCGCGGAGTTCTACGCGGCGGTCGACCGCTTCATCGACCGCTTGAACGCCCCGGGTGAGGACGCGGCGGCTAGGGAATGACGACGGCGCCGATCGTCACGACGGTCATCAGCGTGCAGACGATGACCTTGGCCACGGTGCCCAACAGGCGTCCGACGAAAGCGGCCTTGCCGATGACGAGGCTCGTGTCCAGGTCGCGGCCCTTCCAGGTTTCGCCCACCACGGCGCCGGCCAAGGCTCCCAAACCGCCGAACAGCACGGCCGCCAGCACCGAGCCGATGACCGGCACCGGCAGTCCGACGAACATGCCGATGATGCCGCCGACGATCGAGCCGAGGATCGCCAGCACCGCCCCGCGGCGGCTGCCGCCTGCGGTGGAAACGCCCGCGGCGCCGGCGACGAACTCCAGCACCTCGCCCACCACCGCCAACACGGCCAGCACGGCCACGGTCGCCCAAGTGATGGCCAGGTACGACTCCGGCGGCACCAGCCAGGCATAGAGCGCCGCCGCGCCGACGATCATCCACGTGCCCGGCAGCCCCACGAACTGCGACCCCCAACTCACGACGACGAAAACCACCAAGAGAATTGCGGCCAAAATGGTCATGGCTTTTTTCGACTTTTTCGGCCTGGTGAACGAAAACGATTTGTTTGGCCCTCTAGCTGTTCGCCGGGGGCCGGGCGAGCTTGGGACGCAAGGTGCACGGGCGGCCGAGGTTGCGGCGGCCGGCCGAGGGCCCGCGCGGGCCGGCCGCTTTGGAACAACTCCGCCACCTGCGTGCAAAGCCCACCACGTACCAGAAAGCACATTCGGCCCGCATCCGCAAACCCGGTTTTCGGCCACTTTGCGAGGCGCGAGCCATGAGACTCCAGGCACGACGAAGGACGAGGAGGAAACGCAGAGACGCAGAGACGCAAAGCATAAGAATCCAATCCTCTCGGCGGTTTAGCGCCTTTGCGTCTTGGCGTTGCGTACTTGTCCGTCCTGAGGCCTCTATCATGGAGCATGCCCTCGATGCGTCGATGGCGCCCGCGAACCTTGCCGCGGTTGCAGCGATCCAGTGAGGTAGTAGACCAACTACGTCAATTTGTCTGGTCGACATCCTTGCGCCCCGCAAGCATGCTCACGCGAGCGTGAGCATGGCACCCACGATCGCACGGTTCTTGTGCCCGACAACTAAGCCTAGTTGGTCGACTACGCAGCCATGCCCTCGATGCGTCGATGGCGCCCGCGAACCTTGCCGCGGTTGCAGCGATCCAGTCATGGGCGGCAATGCGCGACCAGGGTCACACGGCGGGGAGACGCATCGTGGAAGGCTATGGACCGGAAACGTTCGGCCAGCGGATGGCGGAGGTCTACGACGCGTGGTACGGCACGCGGCTGGCCGATCGGACGACGGAGGCGGCCGTCGACGTGCTGGCCGAATTGGCGGCCGGCGGGACGGTGCTGGAGTTGGGCATCGGCACCGGTCGGGTAGCACTGCCACTGGCGCGGCGGGGGCTCGCCGTGCGGGGAATCGACGCCTCGCCGGCCATGGTCGACAAGCTGCGCGAAAAGCCGGGCGGGAAAGCGCTCAGCGTGGCGATCGGCAACTTCACCGACGTGACCGTGCCGGGGCAGTTCGACCTGATCTACCTGGTGTTCAATACGCTGTTCAACCTCACATCGCAGGACGAGCAGGTCCGCTGCTTTGGCAACGTGGCCAAGCATCTCACCGCCCGGGGCGTGTTCGTGATCGAAGCGTTCGTGCCCGACGTGGCCGAGCTGGGAACCGGCAGTATGCGCCCCGTGGACGTGACGGCCGACGCGGTCACGCTCGAGGTCTCGCGGCACGATCGGGTGTCGCAGCGCGTCGACTATCAATACGTCGTGCTGCGCGGCGGGGGCGTGGAACTGTACGGCGTGCCGCAACGCTATGCCTGGCCCAGCGAGCTGGACCTGATGGCGCGGACCGCCGGCCTGGCGCTGCGCCACCGTTGGGCCGACTGGAATCGCGCGCCGTTTACCGCCGAGAGCCGGCAGCATGTGTCGGTGTATGCGCGGCGGTAGCACGCGGGAGGCCCAGCTCTCCTGATCACCTGTTCTCCTGTTCCGACCGCCGCGCGGCGAGATGCCTCGGATCAGGAGCACAGGTGAGCAGGAAAGGGGAAGTGCCGCGCACCGCAAACCTACCGACCGGACGGATTCGTTGCACGAATTTCACAGCCCGGGCACAATGCGGGTGGATCGCCGCTCGGGGCGGTCCGGCCTATCTTTTCGGTTCTCGAAATACGGGACGAGCTGATCTCTTCGAACGGTAAGGCCGTTGGTCGGGCGCTGCGGTTGCGCGCTCGGGCGGCGGGGGGCATGGCTTTTCGGAGGTGCGCGATGAACGATCCGGAAGTGGCTGCCGATGCAAGCGTGGTCGATTCCCCGTCACACCCGGTCATGCGGCGAACGCCCGGGGAGGATCTGACACGCTGGGTCCTGTCGCTGGGACGCTTTCTGTATACGCACAACCCGTTCTACGTGATCAGCGCGTGGCTGGTGTTCACCGGGCTGCGGGCGTCGTTCCCGGTGGGCAGCGATTCGATCGATGCCTGGCTGCTGACGCTGTGCCTGATGGGTTACACGCTGCTGCTGAGCGTGACGGCCGTGCTGGTGATTCGGCTGGGCAAGGTGTGGGAGGACGCGCGCAGCCTGCTGTTGCTGGTGGTGCTGATGTTTCTCGGTATCTCGGTGACGTTCGACGGTATTCTGGCCGCGACGCCCGAGCTGGCGCCGCGGTACTACCTGCTGGGCTGGTTGTTTGCCGCGGTGGTGAGCGAGTCGCTGCTGCGCGGGCTGCCGCTGCGGATGGGCCTGCTGTTTCGCGTGCCGTATCACCTGCTGGTGGCGCTGCTGTTTCTGTATCCGCTGGTGCTGAAGCCGTGGCTGGTGACGCCACACGATCCGGCGCTAACGTCGGCGTTGTTTGCCTTCGCGCCGGTGGCGGCGCTGGTGTACCTGGGACTGATCCCGGCGGTGCAGCGGGGGCCGGCGTATGTGGACCAAAATGGCAGCCCCTGGCAGTGGCCGTGGTATCCCTGGGTGCTGTTCGGCACGCTGGGCTTTTGCGTTTCGCTGCGGGCCTACTACTTGTGCGTGTCGCTGCATTTCGTGGGCGCGTCGCAGACGATCTTCGCGCCGTACTTTCTGGTGCCGCTGGGGTTGGCGGCGCTCGTGCTGTTGCTCGAAGCGGCGTTGGTGGTCGGCTCGCGGCGGGCGATGCACTGGGCGCTTGGGCTGGCGCCGGGGCTGGTGCTGATGGCCCTGGTGGGGCACGGCAGCGACCTGGTGTTCCAGGATTTCCTGCGCTCGTTCGAGCAGACGCTGGGCGCGACGCCGGCCGTGGTGACGCTGTGGCTGGTGGCGGCCTTCTATCTGTGGGCGACGGTGCGCGGCGTGGAAGAGGCCAACTACGCGTGGATCGTGACGCTGGTGGTGCTGGCGCTTATGCCGGCGCGGAACGCCGGGGCGGAAATCAATGCGGTGCCGCTGGCCGTGGCCGGTGTGTGGCAGGTGACATGGGGCTGGCGACTGCAACGATCCGGCGCCGTCGTGGGCGGACTGTGCCTGTCGCTGGCGGCGGCGACCATCGCCGGGTGGGATACCTGGTTTGTGGCGCTGCACGCCGCGCTGCCGATCCATCTGCTGCTCGGCATCCTGCTGGGTGCGGGCTATGTGTATCGGGAGGATCGGACCGGGCTGCATGCGCGGCGAAACGGCATCGAATTGGCCGTGGTGCTGGCCGCGGTCGTGGCGTTTGGCCGGGAGGCGTTTCTGGCCGACGTGCCGATGTGGGCAACGATGCTCTATCCGCTGGCCATCGCGGCGCTGCTGGCCGCCTATAGCCGCATCACGGGCGACATCTGGTCCGTGGTCGGCGCCGCATTGGCCGCCACCGCGGCCGGCCTCGACTACTCGAGCCGCGCGTACGCGTACCTGCTCGAGCGCATAGCCGGCCTGCCCGAGTTGACATTTGGCGTGGTGTTCTTCCTGCTGGCCGCGCTGATCAGCATGTTCAAGGCCGGGTTGCGGCCCGCGTGGTTGCGAAGGCGATCACGGTAGCGGCGCGTAGTAGACCAACTACGCTTAGTTGTCGGGCACAAGAACCGTGCGATCGTGGGTGCCATGCTCACGCTCGCGTGAGCATGCTTTCAGGTCGCAAGCATGTCTACCCTGACACATTGACGTAGTTGGCCCGCCG
>QQVE01000009.1 GCA_003389325.1 Planctomycetota bacterium | reverse complement strand
AGATGCCTGAGCGCGCAAGCACGCAGCTCGCCCAAAAAACCGTCGCACCCCGCGTTCCACGACAAACCAACCGACTTGACAACCCAGCGTTCATAGATGCCATGCTCGCGCATCGGGCGTCGAACGTGCTTTCGCACGCTCGCGCTCCGGTGTCGCGCGATTCATGGCACCCTCAAATAAATCGGTCAGCGACTTTTGCCGCTACTTCGACTGCGTCTCGGCCGGGGCCTTGGCGGTCGCGGCGGCCTTGGCGTGCAGCTTGGCCACTTCGACTTTCAGTCGCGCCAGCTCCTCAACCTTCGCGGCCAGCAGCTCCCGCTGCAAGCTGTGCGCCTCGGCCAGCACCTGCGTGGCCGTCTCCTGGCAGCCCGCGGCGGCCAGGTGCTTGTAGGCCTTGGTCAGGTGCTCGATCTTCTCGGCCATCGCCTCCGGCGAACAGCAGCACTTCTCGCACACGCATTCCGGGCAGGCCGCCGTGGTGCACTGGCACTTCTTCGTCCGAGCAACCTTGATCACGCAAGTCTTGCCGTCCGCACGTTTCGTCCACACCAGGCAATCCGACTTCGCGGCAATCGCCTCGCATGACGACTTGCTGCACTCGGCGGCCGCTACCGCCGCCTTGCTGCACGCCGAAGGGCACTCGGACTTCGCACACGCGGTGGCCGAAGGGCACTGCGACTTGTTGCAGGCCGTGGCCGTCTTCTTGGCACAAGCGCCGGGGCACGACTTCGCACAGGCCCCCGCGATGCCCAACCGCTCTTCGGTCTTGGCTTTCGACTTCGAGCAGGCCGTGCCCTTGCAGGCCTTCTTGGCACAGGCGTTGGCCACGAGCGTCACGGCGGCCTCGATTTTGTTGCAGTTGCCGCTCTCGCAGCACTCGCCTTTGCTGCATTGGGCCTTGGTGCCCTGGCAGCCGGCCGTCTTGCAGGCCGTCTTGTCGCAGCAGGCTTCTTTCTTGGCGACGGTCGTATCCTCGGCGCCAAAGGCGAACACCGTCACCGTCACTTGCGGATTCTCGAGATTCTTGCCGAGGTGCTTGTTGATGGCCTGGGCGGCTTCCTTGACCGTGCAGCCGGCCACGTTCACCTTGCCGTGGCTGCCCAGGTTCACCGTGCCGTCCGGCGACACCAGGTGCTCGCCGCTGAACGGCTGCAAGCACCGCGTGCAGGCGCCTTCTTTGGGCACCATCCGCGCCGCCTCGATAAACAGAATGTCGGGCGAACCGATCACGTAGGACGCGCACGTCCCGTCTTTCTTACACTCGCCGTCGGCGCCGAGCACGGCGGCCGGCAGCACCAGCAGTAGCAGCAAATAGCAAGCGATCACCAGGCGCATCGAACACCTCCGTGTGTTTCGTTGGGCACAATTCCCCGCTTCCCGTAACCGCCCTCGGGCCACGGCGGGCGGGAAGGATATCGAGGCCCCTTCCCCCGGTCAACCGCAGTAACCGGCCGCCGTCTGTAGCAGGCTCACTCCGTGAGCCGTCGCAGTCCCATGGCACGCCCGGCCCAAGCATCGCCCGGCACCCTGCTCCGTCTGTAGCAGGCTCACTCCGTGAGCCGTCGCAGCGTGCCGGCGGGTTTTCTGCTTGCGCGGAGCGTGCGCTTGGGGCTGCGACGGCTCACGGAGTGAGCCTGCTACAAACCGGGCACCCGCCGCCGCCCGTGGGTCATGCACCCCGTGCATGACAGTGCCCGCTTGATCCCCACCTGCCGCCGGATTCCGTCATGCACGGAGTGCATGACCTACTACAATGCGCCGCTAGCGTGGATTAGAATCGTGCTGTCTGACCCAACCTCCTTCCAGGAAACTCTCGCCATGATCCGCTTCGCCACCGGCCCGCTCGCTATCCTGCTCACCGGCACCATGCTGTCGTTCGCCGCCGACGGTGCCACGCCCGACGAGTGCGTGGTGTACGTCGGCACCTACACCGGCGGCAAAGCCGAAGGCATTTACGCCTATCGCATGAATCTCAACAGCGGCAAGTGCGAGCCCCTGGGTCTGGCGGCCAAGGTGAAGAATCCCTCGTTCCTGGCCATTCACCCCAACAAGAAGTACCTCTACGCGGTGAGCGAGATCAGCGACTTAGGCGGCAAGCCGACCGGCGGGGTCACGGCCTTTGCCATCGATCGCTCGACCGGCAAGCTCAACAAGCTGAACGCCCAGTCGTCCGAAGGTCGCGGCCCCTGCCACGTGATCGTCGACCACGCCGGCACCACGGTGCTGGTGGCCAACTACGGCGGCGGCAGCATCGCTTCGCTGCCGATCCAAGCCGACGGGCGAATCGAAGCGGCCGCCTCGGCCATCCAGCACGAAGGCAAGAGCGTCAACCCGCGGCGGCAGGAAGGCCCGCACGCTCACTCGGTGAACATGTCGCCCGACAATCGCTTTGCCGTGGCGGCCGACCTCGGCCTCGACAAGCTGCTGGTCTACAAGCTCGACACCGACACGAGCAAGCTCGAGGCCAACGACCCGCCGTCGGTCTCCGTGGCCCCCGGTGCCGGACCGCGGCACTTTGCCTTTCATCCCTCGGGCAAGTACGCCTACGTCATCAACGAGTTGGCCTGCACGATCACGGCTTTTGAGTACGATGCCGACAGCGGCGTGCTCACCGCCATCGAAACCGTCTCGAACCTGCCGCCCGGCGAAAGCGTGCAGGAGGGTTACAGCACCGCCGAAGTCCAGGTGCACCCCTCGGGCCGCTACGTCTACGGCTCGAATCGCGGCCACGACACGATCAGCGTGTTCGCCGTCGACGAAAAGACCGGCAAGCTCACGCAGATCCAGAACGAATCCACCCAGGGCAGCACCCCGCGCGGCTTCGGCATCGACCCCACCGGCCAGTTCCTGCTGGCCGGCAACCAGGCCTCGGACACGGTGACCGTGTTCCGCATCGACCCCAACAGCGGCAAGCTCAAGCCGACCGGCCAGCAGTTGGAGGTTGGCTCGCCGGTGTGCGTGAAGTTTCTGATGCCGTAGTGTTGGTTTGAGAGTTGACTCGGCACAGGAATGTGCCGGCTAACTCTGCCGTCACACGTCCCGCAAACATAGCGGCTTCGCCGGCACATTCATGTGCCGCGCTCCCCTTCTGCGCACCAGCGGGACCACATCTCGCGGTACGCCGTTTCGAGATTCCGCGTGAACGTCGCCGCATCGAGGATCGGCGAGCGGCGCATCCGCTCGCGGAGCTCCGCGCGCAGGGTCTTCAGCCGCGCGCGATCTCCCGCCAGGCCCGCGGCGACGTCGACGTACTCCTCGCGCGAACCGGCCACGAGCTCTTCGAGCCCCACGCTCACCAGCCCGCTCGCGCCGAATCGCTCGACGTACGTCTCGCCGGCCCACGAAACCACCGGCACTCCCTGCCACAGGCAATCGCAGGTCGTCGTGTGCCCCTGGAACGGAAACGGATCGAGCGCGATATCCACGCCCGAGATAAGCTTCAAGTACGCATCGTGCGGACAGCATCTGGCCAGCTCGATCCGCCCGGCGTCGACCCTTTCGCGCTGGAACGTTTCGCGCACATGCTGCTCGATCCAGGGCGTGGTGTGTGCCAGCACCCGCAGCTTCGCGTCGGGCACGCAGCGCAGAATCTCCGCCCAGGCCGCCAGCACCTCGGGCGTCACTTTCGACAAGTTGTTGAACGAGCCAAAAGTCACGTGCCCGTTGCTCTCCGCGGGCAGCGGACCAACCGGCGGCGCGGTGCGGCTGGGCTGGTAGACGAAGAACGTACGCGGCAGCCGCACGAGCGCTTCGGTGTGAAAGGCCTCGGTTGTTCCCGGCGGGTCGGCATAGGCGTCGGTCAGCCGATAGTTCATGGCCGACATCCCCGTGGTGGCCTGGTAGCCGAGGTAGGTCACTTGCACCGGGGCCGGACGCCGGGCAAACGCCAGCAGGCGGTTTCCGCCGATGTGGCCGGCCAGGTCGACCAGTATGTCGATCTGGTCGCTGCGCACAAGTTGTGCGAGCCGCTCGTCGCTCCAACCCGCCACGTCACGCCACGTGTCGGCATGCTGAACCAGCCGCTTCGTCGTCTCGTCGCGCAGAAACGACGTCGCGTAGCCGAAGATCTCGAAGTTTGCATGGTCGTGCGCCGCCAGGATCGGCTCGACGAAGTAGTTCACCGCGTGCTTGCGAAAGTGATCTGACACGTAACCCACCCGCAGCCGCCGCTCGGGCGTGCGATCGTTCGCGGGCTCAGGCGCCTGTGCGGTGAGCGGTTCGGCATGCCGCCGGGCCCAGCCGAGATGCTCGTCGAACAATTGTCGCGGCGACAGCGCGGGATCGCGCAACAGCGTGTAGACCAGGCTGCTGTGCCGTCGGGAGTGCTCCGGATCGAGCCGCACGGCCGCGCGGTGCTCGGCGATGGCTTCGGCCAGTTGGCCTCGCAACTGCAAGGTGACGCCCAGGCTGTTGTGCGCCTCCGGATCGTCCGGCGCCACCTCGAGCGATCGACGGTAGCAATCGACCGCCTCGTCGAGCCGCCCCAGTTCCTTGAGCACGTTGCCGAGGTTCACCTGGGCCTGAAAGAACTTGGGCGCGAACTGGAGCACCCGTTGATAACACTCGGCCGCGCGGTCGAACTGTCCCAGCGTGCGGTAGACAACGCCCAGGTTGTTGAGCGCCTGCGTGTGGCTCGGCCGCAGCTCCACGGCACGGTTGTAGGCGGAAATCGCCTCGTCGAGCCGCCCCAGCTCGCGCAGCGCGTTGCCCAGGTTGGCGTGCGCATCGACGTAGTCGGGCACCAGCACGATGGCTTGCCGGTAGCAAGCCAGCGCTTCGTCGGCCTGCCCGTTCTGCACGAGCGCGTTGCCCAGGTTGTTGTGGGCTTCGGCCATCTTGGGCTGCCGCGCGACGGCCTGCTGGTAGCAGTCGATCGCCTCTTCGAGATGGCCTTGCGTCTTCAACGCCACGCCCAGCCCGTTGAGTGCGCCTGGGCTGCCGGGCGCCAGCTCCAGCGCCCGGCGGTAGGCCGCAATCGCCCGATCGGCTTCGCCCGCTGCCAGCCGAGCCGCACCCAGGCTCTCGTGAATCGGCGCGGCATCGGCCTTGAGCGCGGCGGCCCGCTCGAGATAGTCCACCGCCTCGGGCACGCGCCGCGTCTGGTGGCACACCACGCCCAGCAGGTGCAGCGCGCGATAGTCGTTTGGTTCGGCGGCCAGCATCCGGCGATAGAGCGGTTCGGCCTGCGCCACGCGTCCGGCCTGGTGATGCCGCAAGGCCTCGGCAAACAGTTGCGCCCTGTCAGGTCGATCGGTCATCGCGCACTAAAGAGCCGTCGAAATTCAGCGAGAACCAGTCGTGCCGCGGAGCCAAAGATTATACCCGCGCTGCCAAGGCCCGCCGCTTACGCCGCCAGCCACTCGGAGAGTTCTTGCAGGGCTTGAGAATAGATGTCGTAGTCGACGTGGAACGCGTCGGCCTGGCGGAACAGGGCCCCTTTGAAACGTGGCGTTTCCAGCGCCCGGCGCGCGTCGAAGCGCCGGGCGTTGGCCCGGCCCTCCTGCTCGGCGCGAAAGTAAGCGGCGATCGCCCGGGCCTGATCGACGAACACCGGCCAGCAGCCGCGTTGGCCGACCGCCTCGGCCAGGTAGCACAGCCCCGGCTCGCTGCGGTGAAACATCAGAAACGACAGCGCTTGAGCCACGTCGTCGTTCGACGTGCCCGCGGTCTCCAGCAGCGGATAGCGCCGGGCGAAGCCCGTGGCCAGCAGCATCACGTCGACCGGCTCGGGCTCGTGCCGCGGATCGGCGAAGCGGGCGGTACCCTGAGCCAATTCGACCAGGTCGGAGCGAATGACCACGCGGCCGCTGCGAATCGCCTCGACGATGCCGCGGTCGCCGATCGGCAAGCGGTCGTTGAGCGAGTGTCGCGGCCGCTTCAGGCCCAGCCGGCGGTGCCCCCCCACGCTCAGATGACGAATCACGTGAAACGTCGACAGCCGGTACCAATAGGGCAGCCAGCCCGGCGTGTCCGCGGTCAGCTTGTCGCAAGGAACGCCAAACGCCGTCTGGGGGTTGATCCACGGCCTGGTCCGCCCCGACAACAGCGTCCTGGCCGCCACGGCGCTGATCTTGTCAGCGATATCGGAGCCCGAATTGCCGATGCCCACGACCAGCACACGCTGCCCAGCGAACGGCGCGGGGCTGTCGTACTCGGCGGAATGGACCACGGGCACGCCGCCCGTGCGGGCCATCTCGGCCAGGGCCTCGGGCACGGCCGTTTGCGCGCGGTTGTGGGCCCCGGTCGCAAAGATGATGCCGCGAAACTCCTCTTGATAGGTCTGGCCGTCGGCCGGTTCGAGCGTCACCAGCCAGGTGCCCCGCGGCGTCTTCTCGGCGTCGACGAACGAGGTGCTCAACCGCAGGTGCGGCAACAACTGCTCGTCCTCCGCAAACCGCGCCAGGTACTCGTGCGCGCGCTGGTGAGGGAGATAGTCGGGCCAGTCGTCGGGCACCGGCGTGCCCAAGTGCGTGGTGTAGCGCGACGTGACGGTGCACATGCCCTCGTAGATCGAGCTGGTGGCGTTCGACTTGTCCCAAATGCCGCCCACGCCCGAATGCCGTTCGACGCCCACAAAGGCAAGGCCCGCGCGCTTGAGCGCCGCCATGCCCGCCAGCCCGCCGGGTCCGGCGCCGACGACCAGCAGCGGCAGCGAGTCATCGGTGGGCTTGAACGTCGCGTCGGTCGGGGCATCGGGCTGCTGAAGCCATTGTTGAAACGGCGTCAACTTGGGCATGGGGTCGCGCTCCGTGAGGGCTCGAGAAGGCGGGTATCGCACAGGCGGCGGCGACGTTAGGACAAAGGTCGCCCCTCGAGTACCAGGATACTCAACGGCGCTGGCCAATGGCAGGTTCCTTAGGCCCCGCGCGCCGCGAAATCACCCCGTCGCCGTTCGACCCGTCCTTCCCCCCCCGCACCGCCGCTAGGCCGCCAGCCATTCGGACAATTCCTGCAGCGCTTCGGCGTAGATGTCGTAGTCGACGTGGAACGTGTCGGCTTGGTGGAACAGCGCGCCTTTGAAGCTGGGCGTGTCCAGCGACCGGCGCGCGTCGAAACGCCGCACGTTCGGCTTGCCCTGCTGCTCGGCCCGGAAGTAGGCGGCAATTGCCCGGGCCTGCTCGCGAAAGATCGGCCAGCAGCCGCGCTGCCCGACCGTCTCGGCCAGGTAGCACAAGCCCGGCTCGCTGGCGTGAAAAACCAGAAACGACAGCGCCCGCGCCACGTCGTCGTTCGACGTGCCCGCCGCGTCGAGCAGCGGATAGCGACGCTCGAAGCCGGTGGCGAACATCACCACGTCGACCGGCTCAGCCGCGTGCTTCGAGTCGGCGAATCGGGCCACGCCGTCCGACAAATCAACGACATTGGAACGCACGACCACGCGGCCGCTGCGAATGGCCTCGACGATGCCGCGGTCGCCGATCGTTACGCGGTCGTTGATCGAGTGGCGCGGCCGGCTTAGTCCCAGGCGGCGATACCCGCCCACCTTCAGCCAGCGGATCACGTGAAAGCTCGACTTGCGGTACCAGTAGGGCCACCAGCTCGGCGTGTCGGCTGCCAGCTTGTCGCAGGGAATGCCGAAGGCCGTCTGCGGATTGATCCAGGGCGTGGTGCGCACCGCCACGATCGTTCGCGCGGCCGTCGTGCTCACCTTGTCGGCAATGTCGGAGCCCGAGTTGCCGATGCCCACGATCAACACGCGCTGGCCGGCAAGCTGCTCGGGCGTTTCGTACTCGGCCGAGTGCATGACCCGCACGCCGGCTTCGCGCGCCTGCCGGGCGAGCTCTGCGGGGAACCGGGCGTTGTTGCGGTTGTGCGATCCGGTGGCGAACACGATGCCGCGAAACTCCTCTTCGTAGGCTTCGCCCTCGGCCGGCCGCAGCTTCACCCGCCACGTGCCGCGCGGCGATTTCTCGGCGCCGACGAACGACGTGCGGAAGCGAACGTGCTCGACGAGTTCTTCCTTCTCGGCGAAGTCCTCCAGGTACGCGTGCGCCGTCTGGTGCGGCAGGTAGTCGGGCGTGCCCTCGGGCAGCGGCCGGCCCAAGTGCGTGGTGTGCCGCGAAGTGACCGTGCTCAAGCCTTCGTACACCGAGCTGACGGCGTTAGTTCGGTCCCAGATGCCGCCCACCCGCGCGTGGGCTTCGACGCCGACAAACGCCACGCCCGCTTGCCGCAGCGCCGCCATGCCGGCCAGACCCGCGGGCCCGGCCCCCACCACCAGCACGGGCAGCCGGGTGTCGGTCGGCCCATTGGAGTTCGAAGCCGTATCGGCGTCGGGCTGCTGGAGCCATTGTTGGAACGGCGTCCGCTTGGGCATGAGCAAAGCTCCCGCGAGGGTGACAGAGGGAAAGTCGAACCGCGAAGCGAATCGGCGGCGACGGCAGAAGGGAAAGGGGCCGTCAACTTCCAGAATAATTCGACCCGCCCGACGACCAAGCGGTGCACCCCGGGCACCGCCCGAATCGGACGGGTTGCACAGCATGCCGAGGGCGGCCTGTGCCGCCTGGCGCGGCTGTCATGGCGCACCCGCCGCCGTAGCGTTCGGTTCGATGCACGCGGCACATGAATGTGCCGGCTAAGAATGTGTCAGCTGAATCGGGTGCGGCGTTGCGGTAAATGCTGCGTGGGATTTCGGCTCTGCTGGCGTTCAAGCTCCGCCCTGGCCGTTGCCGTTCGGACCGGGGTGCTCGGCCGCGTGGGGGGCTGCGGCTTCGGCGCACGCGCCGGCTTCCTGGCCCACGTAGGGCAAGTCGACCACGACGCGCGTGCCCGCGTCGGGCGCGCTGTCGATCGCGCAGGTGCCGCCGGCAATCCGGGCTCGCTCCATCATGCCGCGCAGTCCGTGCACCGAGCCGTTGATCCGCGCCGGCGGCGTAAAGCCCACGCCCCAATCGCGCACTTCCAGATGCACCTTGTCGCCGGTCCGCTGCAGTTCGATTCGCACCTTGCTGGCCTGGCTGTGCTTGCCGATATTGGTGAAAGCCTCCTGGGCAATCCGGTACACGGCCTCTTCGATCTGGGGATCCATCCGTCCGAGCGAATCGTCCTTCACGAATTCGACTTCGACGTGCGCCCGCTCCTCCTCGTCGATCAGGTTCTCGATGGCGGCCACCACGCCCAATCCGTCGAGCACGGGCGTGCGAATGCCCTCCATCAGGCGGCGTCCCTCGTCCACCGCCCGGCGCATGATGCCGACCACGCTCTGCAGTGTGTCGCGGTTGCGCTCGGGCAGGCCGGCGGCGTCCATGGCTTCCAACTGCATCAAGGCGCCGGTGACGTATTGAATCAGGCCGTCGTGAATCTCGTAGGCGATGAGCTGCCGCTCGTGGTCCTGCGACTGGATCGTGTGCCGCAACATCTCCTGTTCGGCCTCCAGCGCGTCGGTGGCCCGCTTGCGCTCGGTGATGTCGGTCGAGATGCCGCCGATGGCCGCGATCCGGCCGGCGCTGTCGAAGATCGGAAACTTCACGGCCACGTAGGTGCGCGCGTGGCCCTTGTGCGGCACCTCTTCCTCGAACTCGATCGCCTGCACCGTCTCGCGCACCTGGTGGTCGTTGGCCTGCAAGCGGGCTGCCACCTCGGCGGGAAACAACTCGCTGTCGGTGCATCCCAGCACTTGCGAGCGATCGCACAAATCGCGAAATCGCCGGTTCACCGTCACGTAGCGCCCTTGCAGGTCCTTGATGAAAATCACCGTGGGCGTGTTGTCCATGATGCCGCGCAGCCGGCTGCTAACCACCTGGTTGACCTGCTCCACTTTCTCGCGCTCGGCAATCTCCGCTTCCAACTCGCGCTGCCGCGCCTCGGCGCGCTGGCGGGCCGATTGCAGGGCCTCGACCAACAAGCTGATAAACACGCCGATCGTGAAGAACATCACCAGCCGCACCTGGCGATCGACGCGCAGCACTTCGAAGTGAATGTGGCCGCCGTGGTAGCACCACAGCATCAGCACGTTGATCGCGGCCGCGATCAGGCCCGCCTTGCCCCCGCCGAACCAGGCCGCCAGCATCACCGCCACCAGCCCCGGCATGACCTTGGGGCTGAATCCCAACACCGGTTTGAACACGGCCTGGCGCACGATCTCCATCAACGCAACGGCCGCCAGGGCCACGACGAACGCCCGCAGGAATGACGTGAAGCGATTCATGGGGTGAGCAGCCAACAGAAATGAGGTCCACCCAGGCAATCCGCCATTGTACCTTATATCGCGGGCCGCCGGGGCGTGACCGCGGGGCGCTCGATCGTCGAAAAACGGCGAGACTTCGTCCCCCAGCGCTCCCGGCGACCGTCGTAGCGTCCTCGTCGGCGTCGTGCGGCAGCAGTAACGCGAAGCACGCGTAGTCGTAGTCGACCAAATAGGCTTAGTTGTCGGGTACAAGAACTGTGCGGTCGTGCGTGCCATGCCCACGCTCGCGTGAGCATGCTTGCGGGGCGCAAGGATGTCACCCTGACAAATTGATGTAGTTGGTCCAGTAGGTCAGGCCTGACGCCAGGGCCTGACCTCCAGAGTGAGGAAACGCCCCGCATGAACCGCGAGCCGCTATTGCGAACGTTGTTGTGGCTGGCGACCGTCTTCAACACGGTCGCGGCCTACGTCTTCGCGTTTCCCGCCTCGTCGCTGGGGGAGCTGGCCGGCATGCCGGCCGACGCGCCCCCGCTGTACCGCGCCGCCACGGCGCTGTTCGTCGAGCTGTTCGGCCTGGCCTACGCCTGGCTCGCCTACCACCGGCCGCTCATCCGCCCGATGGTCGCCTTCGGCGCCCTGGGCAAAGCCAGCGCCTTCGTGCTGGTCGCCGTCCTCTGGCTCACCGGCCACGCCTCCCCATCCCTGGTCGCCCTCGGCACCGGCGACCTCCTCTTCGCCGCCCTGTTCGCCTGGTGCCTGCTCGGCCTGTCCCCCACCGAGCCGTAACGTAGCAGGCTCACTCCGTGAGCCGTCGCAGCCCCGCCAGTATCGTCTCCGTCCACCAGCCATCGCCGCGCGACAGCGCCCCGCTGAACGATCTCCGGCACGGCAACGCCGCTTGGTGCTGCTGCTTAACGGCTCACGGAGTGAGCCTGCTACAATCTCTGCCATGAGCAAAATCCCCCGCTACAAGCCGCCGTCCGAGAAGAGCGTGGCCGACGTCGAAGGCCCCTGGCAGGACCCCGGCGTGGAAACCGGGCTCATCGCCCGCTGCCGCGAGAATTGGAACACGCCGAGCCGTAATGTAGCAGGCTCACTCCGTGAGCCGTCGCAGCCCTGCTAAAATCGCCTGCCTCCACCGCCGCTGCCGCGCAAAAGCACGCCGCTGGACGATCACTTGCACGGCAACGCCTCCCGGCGCTGCTGCTTAACGGCTCACGGAGTGAGCCTGCTACTTTGCGCCGCTACCGCGGCTGATAGTGCAGATAGCTTCCCGGCGCCAGGCGTGCTTTCTTTGGGTTCTGTGCGATGTACTGCTGCAAGTAGGCAAATTGCTCGGGCGAACGGACGGCGTGGTCGAAGCTCTCCGACTGCCAGAAACGACCGCGGCTGCCCAACGCACGGTTGATCGCCGTGGCACTGAACTTCTTCCACGAGCGGCACTGCGCCGCCAACTCCGTCCGACCGATCAAGCAAACTAACACGTGAACGTGATTCGGCATCGCGACGAAAGCGCCCAACCAATAGCGCGTGCCATCGCCGTGATGGAGGCTCTCGGCCACGAGACGCGCGAGCCTCGTGTCGCTCAAGGGGCACGCGCCGCGTCCCCGGTCGAGGTACTCCATAAACGGACGCGAGAACACCAGGTGGTACTCTCGCTCCAGCTCCGGCCGCTCGTCGAATGCGGCCCTCCAATCCGACGAGCGTGGATCGATGTCGCGACGTCGGAACCAATCATCGCGGCGCAGGTGCCACGAACGCAGCAAGTCGGCGGGAATGGAATCGGTCGTCCGAAACGTGATGAAGTACGTAATGCCCGGCTGAAACCAATGCGGCAAGCGTCCTCTCCGCACGACGAAATCATCGTCAGGATCGAACAGCGCAAACATTGCACCCTCGTTCTACCAGCCGCAATGTAGCCGTAATGTAGCAGGCTCACTCCGTGAGCCGTCGCAGCCCTGCGAAGATCGTTCTCCCTCCACCAGTCATCGCCGCGCGCCGCACCCCGCTGCACGATCTTTGGCTCGCCAACGCCCCCAGGCACTTCTGCTTAACGGCTCACGGAGTGAGCCTGCTACAATCTTGGCAAGCCAAGCCCCTTTCCTACTTCGTTGAATCGCGCGATTTCCTGCGGGGGGGCCAGGAGTCGAACTCTAGGTCGCCCACGCTCCTCACTCCTTCCTCTTCGCCACGCCCGTGCCGAACGTCATCCACTCGCCGTCTTCGGTTTGCATCTGCGAGCGGGTCAGGATCTCATCGGGGCCTTTGATCTCGTAGATGTCGCGGAACTTGGCGGTCTTGCCGGGGGTGAGCATGTTGGGGCCTTCGGCCTCGAGGGTCAGGATCTTGCCGGTCGCGTCGAGCGTGCCCTCGTACTGCCAGAGGATGTCGGTCATCGAGTCGACCCAGGTGCCGACGAATTGCTTGGCCTGGGCGTCGTAGCCGATCGTCTGGAGGGCGGTGATCTTCATGCCCATCATCTCGTTGGTCACCTCCGACACCACCCAAAACCCGCCCAGCTTGCGCGTCTCGATCGTGCCGGTGCACTGCATGGCCGGCTGCCCCGGCCCCATCGTCATCTCCGCCTCGACCTCCCAATCGCCCACCAGTTGCGCAAGCCACTTGTGCTCCTGCTGCGGCTGAGGGAACTCGGGCACCTGCGCCCAGGCACACGACCAAGCGACGAGCGACACGGCAAAGCAGATGGCAAAGCGGCTCATGGGAAGACTCCTGGTGTTTCAGCGTGGGGGGAAGCGATGCAACGTCGCCCCCAGTTGAACGCCCCCCGCGCCCATTCGTCAAGCACGCCGAAAGTAGCCGGCTCACTCCGTGAGCCGCCAGCAGCGCCGCCGCTTCGGTCACCCCTGTTGCGTCCCGCGCTGTCGGCGGCCGGTCGTTCGGCTGCCACGGCTCACGGAGTGAGCCTGCTACTCTGTGTCATGCACGGGGTGCATGACCTACGGATTCTTCAAGCCTGTGTCGAGCTTGTTGGTGACTTCGCGCACCACGCGGCTGGCGAGGCGGGCGGAGTGGCGCTTCAGATACCGCTCGACGTCGGCCGGGGCGCGGACGCTCAAGGTGCGCAGGGCCCAGGAGAGGGCTTTGACGACCATGTCGTCGCGGTCGTCGAGGAGCAGATCGCAAACGGCCAGCGTGCGCCGGGCGTCGCCGCTGCCGCCGCGCGACTTGAGATTTAGCGGCACCGTGCTCACCAGCGCCGTCCGCCGCCACCAACGATCCTTTGAGCGGGCCCAGCGATGCACGGCCGCGTCGGGCACCTGGCCAGCGCGCCAGACGGGACCCGTGACGTCGCAGCCGAACGAATCGACCTCCTGCCAACTCGCATTGCCCGTGCCCAGTTGCTCGATGGTCTTCGTGTCGAGGCTGGCCAGCGCCCGTTTGTGGTTGGCGACCAATTCAAAGGCGATCCAGCGCGGCACGCGGCCGCGGCGAATGATCTCGAGCGCCAACCGCACCACCGCCTCGGCCGGCCACGCGCGGATCGCGGCCGAAGTTTCCCGCCGGATCGGCCGCATCGCCGGCACCGTGCGACTCGGCAGCGCGGCCACTTGGTTTTCAATCGCGCGGGCCCGTTGTTGCAGCTCGTCGTCCTTGCTCATCGCCGCTTTGGTTTCGAAATGCGTGATGTGTCGGCCCGAACGGCAGGTGCGTCAATCTACCCCCCGCACCCGGCCGAAAACAGATCTTGCCGGCGCGTTTAGCGATCCCAAGATGGTAGACGGCAGGCTTTCTACGCGCGCCGCGGAGTTGTTCCAGATGCGGCCCAAATGGCTTTCGCCCCGCATTGGCACCGAAGCCAAGCCGAGATCGCCCTTTGCGGCGACCGCCCGCGCGTCCTGCCCCCACCCGCTACAGCCCCGAAAAACAACACGCGGCCAACCGCAAAAAACGGCCGGCCACGCGCGATATAGAAAAAGCCACCCGCGGCGGCGATCAATTGCCGGCGAAGCCGACGATGGTCTTGGGCGGGTAGCGCTTGAGCACGCCCTGGTAGCGGGTGATCTCGTTCATCAGGCCGATCAGGATCGGAATGTGCCGGATGCCGACGCTGATGTCTTCCTGCGGGTTGGTGTACAGGTTCGTGGCCGTGCCGCCGCCGGTGTGCGTGACCAGCGATCCGCTGAACCCGCCGGTGAAGCCGCGATCGAAGATGGCCTTCTGCAGCTCGACGGTGATGTGGGCCTTGAACTCGTCCATCCGCACGGCCGAGAAGTACTGGTTCATCGTGTAGATGCGGCTACGGCGGCACGACTCGCCCTCGGGCGCGAGCCAGAACGACGTCTGGTCGACACCGTCGACGTAGCGCTCCTGCGGCAGGAAGGTGACGACCTTGTTGCCCGGGGCGCCGGCGATCGAGATAAACGTGTTAAACAGGTCGGCCAGGTCGAACAGGCCGTCGCTCTTGCGGGGCTCGATCATGCCCTTCCAGTAGACAAAGGTCGGCACCCGCACGCCGCCTTCCCAGCTCGAGCCCTTGGCGCCGCGGAACGGCGTGCGGCCGTGCGGCGGAATCTCCTGCTCGGGCCCGTTGTCGCTGGTAAAGAACACGATGGTGTTCTCCAGTTGCCCGGTCTCCTCCAGCGTCTTGATCAGCTTGCCCACGATGTCGTCGACCTCGACCATGCCGTCGCTAAACACGGTGCGGGCGGGCGACTTGCCGGCATAGGTGTCGTTCGGGTAGTTGTCGAAGTGGCAGGCCCGGGTGCAGTGGTACAGGAACCAGGGCTGGCTCTTGTTCTCGCCCATCTTGCGCAGGAACTTCTGGCTGTAGGCCAGCCAGTCCTGATCGAGATCCTTGATCGTGTCCAGGTCGATCAGGTACTTGTTCTCGAGTCCCTTGTCGATCGAGCAGTGGACGTTGTAGTGGTTGAAGTCGAGCTTCTCCATCATCTTGAACCGCGAGGGGCCCAGGGCGATCTCGGGGTTGAAGTAGATGTCGCGCCATTCGGTGTACATGTCCGAGACGCCCAGAAAGCCGTAGAAGTCGTCGAAGCCGACGTTCTGCGGCAGCGAGCCCTCGTTCTCGCCCATGTGCCACTTGCCCACGCCTTGGGTGGTGTAGTCGAGCTTTTTGAGGATGGCGGCCAGCGTGGTCACGCCGTCCAGGCCGCCCTTCTCGCCGTACATCGGCGGGCGCAGCAAGCCGTGGTGCAGCGGGTTCTGCCCCGTCATGATCGTGGCCCGGGTGGGCGTGCACGAGGGCGTGGAGTAAGCGCTGGTGAGAATCAGTCCCTGGTGGGCCAGGCGATCGATGTTCGGCGTGGGGTTCCCCACGGCGATGCCGCCGCCGTTGAAGCCCGGGTCCATCCAGCCCACGTCGTCCAGCAGGATGATCATCAGGTTCGGCTTGCGGCCGAACTTCTTAGCCGCGGCGTCCAGCTTCTGCTGGGCGGCCTTGGCCTGCTCGGGGTGCTCGACCACCGGCTCCATGTTGTCGGCGATCACCTTGGGCGGCACGGTGATGAACTGGTTCGGATGGTCGTAGCCCTTGGCCGTCGTGGGTCCCGTCGAGGCACCACGCGGGTTCTGAGCCAGACACACGCTCGAAGTGAGCATCAACCCAACTGCCGCCAGCCACTGGATCTTCATAGCCATCCCCTGAGAAACAAGCACCGCGCGCGCCGCCCGAAACGGCACCATTCGCCAGGCAGGCGCGGTCGCTGTGTTTACATAGGTTGCCGCGGCCAAAGCGGCAAATCACGAGGGATCGTCGCCCGCGCCAAGGCGGACGACCGGAAGAACCGTTTCCACGGCGAAGTCGAACGGCGCTTGAAGCCCAGCATCAAGCCCGCGCTACGCCCGGGCCACGGGCGCCAGTTGCATGGCAAACTGGTTGGCCGGCGACTCGTTGCGCTGCTTGAGCACAGGCGAATAGTCGTAGGTCTGCACGGTCTTGCCATCGGGGCGGAACTCCAGCAGCCGCAGCCAGCCGTCGCCGCCGTGGGGACGCATCTGGAAGTTGACCAGCACCTGGTGCACGTCGCGGCCCGCGGGCGTGGCGGTGGTGACCTGTCCCAGCCCGTCGTGCAACACGTGGCCGTTGAGCGTCAGCACGAAGTTCTCGTGCTTGCTCACCAGGTTGTTCCACAGCTCCTCGCCGTCGGAAACGTCGTCGCCGGTGTTCTTGGCCACGGCGTAGTTGTGCGGGTTCCACGACTGCTTCGTGCCGTACTTCTCCCAGTCGTAGCGGGTGCTGTCGGAATAGATGAAGGCGTGTGTAATCAGGATCGCCGCGCGATCCTTGTGCTTGGCGGCGACTTCGTTGGCCCAGCGGACGACGTCGGCCCGGGGGCCGAACTCGAGTCCCAGCACGAGATAGTCGCGACCCTCGGCCGAGAACAAGTGGTAGCTGTTCTCGAGGCGATCGGGCTCCTTGTCGTAGGTGCCGCCGAAAGTGGGCAACTCGCGGAACTGGCCGACCGAGAAGTGGTCGTTCAGACGCGTCGTGCGGTCCTTGCACACGCCGCCGGCGCTATAGTCGTGGTTGCCCGGCACCATGAAGTACGGCACCTGGCCGTCGAGCACGCGCATCGCCTTGACGGCGTTGTGCCACTCTTCGACCGTGTTGTTGTTGGTAATGTCGCCCAGATGGAGCACGCAGGCGATGTTGCGGTCCTGCTTGTTGGCCGCGATCCACTCGGTCTGGGCCAGGTAGGTTTCGGGATGCCGCTGGCTGTAGTTCTGCGTGTCGGGCAACACGGCGACGGTGAACGAGCCCTTCTCGGGCTTGGGCGGTTCGCCGTCCACGAGCCGGGCATCGGCATAAGGGTCGGCGCCCAGCGAGGTCGACCCACACATGGCCACCAACACCGGCGACATCGACGCAGCGGCCCCCGCCTTCAACACATCACGGCGTGAAACTCTCGACATGACCCCGACTCCTGGCTGGTTGGCGTGGTGAAGCAACAGTGGCATTATGGCTGTTTGGATGCGACGTGCAAATTGTTGGCCCTAACTCACGCAATTGGCACGTCGATCATTGGCATCGCCCCTGGCTTAAGCAGGTTGGGCCGTTGGCCCAGCATTGCGGCGCCGAAAGCGGTTCGGGTGAAATCGCCTCCGGCAGGTCGTCGAGCCTCCCGGATGACGCTCTCTCCCGCAACGGGTAGCGTGCAATGTCTGGTCCCGTCGTTGGATGGCGGCGCCCTCCGAGGCGCTGCAACGGCTCACGGAGTGAGCCTGCTACAAACGGGCGGTCACTTCAAGTCCTCAGGCTTCACGCCCTTGGTGTAGCCGCTGTGCTTGAAGGGGTGGGGATCGTACTGGCCGACGATTTCGACGTTGGCTTCGGCGGGGATGTGGTCTTCCATGCCGAGGGCCCAATAAGTCGCATTGACCAACAGACGTCGCAGGCCTTCGCTGGAGAAGTCTTGCGAGGCGCCCATCGTGGTGGTGAACGTGCGGGCTTTCTTGCCCGAGGGGGTGACGAAGGTCTTGGTCCAGGCGATGGGCATCATCGGGTCGTTCTTCTGGCCTTCCAGGGCCGGGTCGTCGGGCTGCATGCCGGTGAGCACCTGGCCGTACACTAGCGGCTGGCTGTCGTCGGGCAACGGCAGCCGCACGCCGTAGACGTCGGTCGGGCCCCAGATGTCGCCGTCCTTGATGCCGGTGAGAATCGGATGGTCCTGCTGATCGTCGGCCACGATGCCGCGGGTGCTTTGCGAGCCGTGGCCGCCGTGGTGGTTGATCCAG
Source organism: Planctomycetota bacterium (assembly GCA_003389325.1). Classification (GTDB taxonomy): domain Bacteria; phylum Planctomycetota; class Planctomycetia; order Pirellulales; family PALSA-1355; genus LB-PLM-3. Next base: position 161,535 of record QQVE01000009.1, on the reverse strand, counting down.
GTTTCGCCCAGCACCTGGCGACCGAAGCCGCCGGGCCACTCCTTGCTCTGCCAACCGTAGCGGCCGAAGGAGCTTTCCGAGCCGAGATTGAAAGCGTGCGTGGCGGTCCGCAGGCCGATGATCGGCTTGCCCGATTCGACGTAGTCGACGATGTGCCGCATCTGGTCGTCGGGCAGGTTGCGGAACCTTGTGAAGATGATCATCAGGTCGGCCGAGTCGAGCGCTTCGAGGCCGGGGATGTTGTCGTTCTGGTTGGGGTTGATCGTGCCGTCGTTCTTGTCGATGGCAAACAGCACGGTGCAGGTAAAGCCGTGGTGCTCGGCGAGGATCTTGGCCAGTTGCGGCAACGTCTCTTCCGAGCGGTACTCCTCGTCGCCGCTGACCAGCACGACGTGCTTCCCCTTGCCCGGCCCGGCCTTGCCCTCGAACGTGATGCCCCCATCGGCCCAAGCCGCCGGCAGCGAGATGGCCAAGGAAACCAGCGCGGCAAGAGCCATCGACAACACGCGGCGGGCGAACATGGCGGGGGTGCCTCCTGAGCGGCGGAAACTTGGGGTTGGCTGTTGCCCCTAAGGTAGTCGCGCAGCAGGCGGGATGCCAGCGGATGCCGGCCAACCTACACCCAGCGGGGATGGTCGGCGCCCTGGCCATCGATGCCGGTGGTGATGCGGCGCGGGTGGCTGCCGTCGGCGTTCATGATCCACAGCGAAGGGGGCTGGCCAGTGGCGACGCGGCAAAACGCGATCTGCCGCCCGTCGGGCAAGGCGGTGGCGCGAAAGTCCCACACGCCGGGGGTGCTCGGCGTGAGAGCCGTTTCGGCGCCCGAGACGGGATCGAGCCGCACGATCTGCGTGCCGCCGCGAGCCTCGCCGGGGAGGAAGTCGCGGTTGAAGTGGTCGACGTCGGCGCGGTCGGGCTGGTATTGCCAGGCGACGCGGGCACCGGGCGTGCGGCGGGGATAAAGAATCGTGCCCTCGGGCGTCCAGGCCGGCACGTTCGAGCCGCCGCCCTTGGTTTCGCGGTTGCCGTAGGTGGCGGCAAACCACATGGCCTGACCGGAAGTGAGCACCCGATGCGCGCTGCCGTCGGCGCGGCCGATGCACACGTCGGCCCAATCGTGGCCCGGGTCGTCGCGATAGCGGCAGTCGACGTACAAGATCCACTCGCCATCGGGCGACCAGGACGTGCCGAAGTAGAGATGTTCCCCATCGGCGGCCACGCGCGTGCGGTCTCGGCCCTCGGTGTCGCTGGTCCAGACTTGATAGCCTTGCGGGCTGGCCAGGTGAAACGCGACGCGACGGCCGTCGGGGCTCAAGCTCAAGCCGTAGGGCAGCCCCTCGCCGGCGCGGGTGAACGCTCGGGCATCGCTCCCGTCGAGCCGCATGTTGTAGATCTGGCCCACGCCCTCGCGGACCACCTGCACCAGCATCCGCTCGTCGGACAGCAGCAATGCCGGGGTCTCGAAGGGAGCGAGCCTGTCGCGGGTGCAAATCTCGCGCAGCGAATCGTCTGCGAAATCGAAGATCCAGATGTGCGTCGGCGTCTGGGTGTAGTACTCCGCAAAGGGTCGGCCGGGGCCGTCGCGCCGGGGCTCCATGCTCAACAGCACGATGCGGCGGCCATCGTCAAACGCCGGGCCGGGCTGCCAGGTGACCTGATTGGGCCGATTCAGGTCGAGATAGCGCACTGCGCCGTCATCGGTCACCAGTCCGGTGCGACCCTGCGAGGTGAAGAGCAGCCGAGACGCGACCGGCACATCGGCAGCCCGAGCCACTAGCGCCAAGACCGCTGGCGTCAGCGCGGTGGCGGCCAGGAACTCGCGACGTGTCCGGGGAGCATGCATAGCGTTGCCAGCGGCGGTAAAGTCGACGCATTTTACGCGCGCACAGGCAACTCTGCCAATTGAGAGGGGGGTTGTGCGGATTCTGACGGTTTTCCCGAAAGTGCGGCATTTTGGGGAGCCGAACAGCATTGATGCGGGGCAGACGGAAACGACCCAGGATCTAGGACCATGAACCGATGACGCAGAAGCTCACCGCTCTCATCCCGTGCAAGAACGAACGCCGCAACATCCGCCCGTGCATCGAGTCAGTGCGACCGATCGCCGATGAGGTGCTGGTGGCCGACTCGGGCTCGACCGACGGAACGCTGGACATCGTCCGCGAAATGGGCGGCTGCCGCGTCATCGAGCGCGAATACGTGCACTCGGCCAACTTCAAGAACTGGGCCATTCCCAAGGCGCAACACCCCTGGGTGCTGATCGTCGACGCCGACGAGCGGGTCACGCCGCAACTGGCTGCCGAGCTCCGCAGCGTGCTCGCCGAGCCCCAGGCGGGGATCGACGGGTACTGGATCGGCCGCAAGAACCATTTTCTCGGCTATCACATCGCCCACTGCGGTTGGGAGAGCGACGACGTCTTGCGGCTGTTCCGCCGCGACGTGGGACGCTACCGCGAGCGCTGGGTACACGCGGAGATCGAGCTGGACAGCACCCGCGTGCGGCGGCTCAAGCACCCGTTTGAGCACTTCACGTCGTGGAGCAGCGACGACTACTGGCGCAAGATGAACCGCTATGCTTCGTGGGGCGCGCTCAACATGCGCGACGAAGGACGCCGGCCCAGTTTGCTGTCGATGGTGTTTCGGGCTCCGATGCGGTTCTTGCAGTTGTACTTTTTACGGCTGGGATTCCTGGACGGCATGCCGGGATTCCACGTGTGCGCGTACACGGCCTTCTATACGTTCATGAAGCAGGCTCGGCTGTGGGAACTCGAACATGCCCTGGCCCAGCCGGATCCCGAAGCCGATCTACTTCCCTTCAGCGGCGAGAGCCAGGCCGCGCGGCGAACGGCGGAGAGGTCGGAGAGCCTGCGGGCCGCGTAGGCGACCGCTGTTGATCGGGCTGCCGCCGCGGAAGCGACGGCACGCGGGCCGGATACATCACTCGGCGACCTCGCTGGCCGCGTGATACATCCAGCGGACGCCCTCACCGTCGCCGCAAAACTCGATCAGCGCGTGCTTCTGGTGGCGATTCAACGCGTCGATCGCTTGTTGGAGTTGCAACGGGCGCCCGGCGCCCTCGTCCGGCAGCGGATCGTCGATGCGCTCGGGCCAACGCATTTCCTCGAAGACGGCGAGGATCGATTCCTGGCAGACGTTGGGAATCTTGAACTGCTTCACGACCCGACGGCCGACGCGCAGCTCGTGCCGGTCGCGGTCCCACGTGGGAGACTGCGGCGGCGGGGGCGTGGCCACCACGAGCGACGGCAGGTCGTGCCGCTCGGGCACGTCGGCCGCTTCGGGCTCTGCGGGCAGGCGCTGCAGGCGGCGGGCCAACGGCACGCCGGTCTCGGTCAGCACGAAGCACGCTTTGCGAGCCAGCCGCAGCCGCTCGGGATGCTGAAAGCTGCGCTGACGCGAGTCGCCGACGGTGACCTCCACGCCATGGTCCACGATGTCGCGGGCCACGAGCCAGCGCAAGTCGCTGTTGGAAAGCTTCAAGGCGCGCAGCGTGGCGATCTCGATCGCGAATTCCCAGGGACACGCCTGAAGGTCCTGGGCATAGTCGTGTGCTTGCAACAGCGCCGCGAGCGCCTTCTTGATGCGGGCCGGAATCCGAGCCGCGCTTGCCGGTGAAATCAACTCGTCGGCCACGAGCGACCGGCTGGAGGGGGCAGCCATGCTAAGAGCATCCATGGCAACGACTCCAAGGGGGGGTGAATCAGGGGGTGATTGCGCCGTGATGCTGCCGCTACTTTGTTGCCGTTCTTCTAAGAAAACCTCGCCTGGCCATCGAATGCTTGCCCCTTCAAAAACAAAGACCCGTCCGCGCCGCCTGGCGTGTCGGGCCTACTACCCATCAACTGGCTCTCCTAAGTGGCCCCAGAATACTCATTCCCGGTTGTTTGTCAACCATTTCGCTGCGCTTTTGCCGCCGCGGGGGGCGCAGGCCGGCCGTGGCAGGCGGGGTCGACGTTGCCCGTCGCGACGACGAGGCGCTTGACAGGCGACTCGAACGAACAGGCAGCGTGGTCAGCCGGGTGAGGAGGGCTGCTGGAAGGCGTGGCAAAGTATTCCGAATGTATCGTCGGCCCCAAGGTCAGGTGGAAGCGTCGCCATGGGTTTTCTTCTTCTTTTGCAGGCGACCCGGACGATGGGACAGATGGATGGACCCCCACTCTACCTTGGACGAAGGCACGGAGCACGATGGATCGTAAAGCCACAGGGACCTGCGCGGCCGTTCTGGCGTCGCTCGGCGTGATGATGATCGCCGGTTGCGGCTCCGACGCCGTGGGCACGACGCCCACTGCGCGCACCGAACGGCCCGCTTCCCCCAGCAAGCCGGAAGCTGTGGTGGTGAGCGTTGTGGATGTCGATGCGTCGCGGGAATCGCCGCCCCCGCTCGACGAATCCAACCCCAACCCGACCGCGATGGCCAGCGATTCGGTCGCCGAGACCGCGTCCGGCTGGGACCCGTACGCGGAGCCCGACAGCGAGGAAGTCGTGGCACTGGAAGCCACGGAAGTCGCTTCGGAGCCCGCCGATCGGTACGCGGCAGACTACCCCCTTGCCGGCGAACCGACGCCAGCGCAAGGGAGCGACGAGATGCCCGAGGCCGACAGCGAAGTGAAGTTCGCCGTGCCGGGTACGCATCCGCTGGCCGTTGACGTTCCGCGCGAATACGCATCATCGACCGAGCCGCAACGGCAAACCATCCGTCTCGACGTGCGCCCCGATTCCACCTCCAGCGAGCTGGTCGAGCAAACGCCGATCGAGCAGTCGCCCGGTGAGCCGCAAGCGGGTGAGCCCGCCGTGGCAGCCAGCCGCCCGAGCCGGCAGGCGCCGGCCGAAGCGGTCGCTGAAGAGACAAAGCCCGAGGTGCAAAGCAGCACCCAGCCGGTGGCGATGAAACCCGTGACGATCAAGGCGGTGCCCATCGAACCCCGGCCGGTTGAACCCGCGCCCGCCGAACCGCAGGTCGCCCAACAGGAATCGGCCGAGGCCCCGGCCCCGGGAAACGAGCCGGCGCAGAAGCCCGCCGCGCCTCGACGAGCGCTGTCGCCGCTGGTGATTCGCCCGCGCGTGGCGCCCGCAGCCGTGGCGGCATCGCAGCCCGCCGAGCCGGAGTTGAGCGAGCCGGGGTCGCCGGCGGAAGCGGCCGCTGAGCCGCAAACGGCCGACGTGGCGCAAGCGCCCGAGACTCAAGAGCCCGTCCTGCAGCAGGAGCCCCCGGCCGATATCGAGCTGACGCCCCGTGCACAGGTGCCGCAACTCGCGGCGAAGGCCGCGCAGGCTCCCCAGCCGCCGGCTGCCCAAGCGCCCCAGCCGCAGTCCGCACCGGCCGCCCGAGCGGACGTCGCACAATCGACTCCCCACGCGGTGCCGATTCCGACGCCCATTCAACTGGCGGCCCCGCAGCCGGCAGCGCCGCAGACGGTCGCCGCGCCTGCCCCGCGCCACCCGCTGCCGCAAGTCACTCCGTTGCGATCGCCGGCCCTGGTGGCCGCGATCGCGCGCGCCGACGAGCGAGTGCGCCACGCGATTCAACTGGCCGAGAAGGGCGCGCTGTTCGCCGCTCGCAAGGAATTTATCGCCGCGATCAATCAGATTGCACAGGCCCACGACGTCGACCAGCGGACGCGCAAGCACATCAACGCGGCGATCGCCGGCTTCCGGGCCTTGAAAGAAGCCAACCAGTTCGTCGGAGTCGGCCTGACCGAAGTCAACGTGTCGGCCCTGGTCGAAGGCCACAAGACGCCGGCGCTCAAAGGCGTGGACACCGCCGACATGCCGGGCTCGCTGGCCGCCCAATACTACTTTGACTATGCCAAGACCCAGTTGGCCACGAGCGTCGGCCGCGAAACCGTCGGCTCGATCGCCCTGTACGGCCTGGGCAAGATCATTATCTCGGGCGCCGGACGCAACTCCCAACAGCTCGAGTACTCCGGTCCGGCGATGGCCCTGTTTCAGGCTGCCGTGATCAGCGAGCCGCAAAATTTCCGGGCCGCCCACGAGCTGGGCGTGCTGCTGGCCGGCTCGGGCCAGCTCGAGATGGCGCGGCAGATGCTGATGGGCAGTGCGGCCGCGTCGCCCCAACCGGTGATTTGGAAGAACCTGTCGGTCGTGCACTCGCGTCTGGGCGAGGTGGCCCTGGCCCAACAGGCACGGCAGAACGCCGAGGTGCTGGAAGCGGCCAACCCGAAGTCCGATGCACCTCCGGTGCACTGGGTCGACCCGGCCACGTTCGCCAGCACGTCGAAGCCCAGCGAGGCCGGCGTGCCTTCGGCGGCCATGCCTGCTGCGGCCAGGCCGTCGGCGTCGCCCGCGGCGCCCAAGACGGCGCTACAGCCCGAGAACGAAGCCAAGGGCAGCAGCGACCAGCGTAGTAGCTCGAGATGGAACCCCCTAAACCTCCGCCGTTAGAGCCCACCAACATGGACCGAAACTCCCCCCGTATACCACGCCCCTGGCGCCTATGCCTTGCGGCCGGCACCGCGTTTGCCGGCCTGCTCGTGGGATTGCACGTACTGCATGCGGCGGACCCGGCCGAGAGCTCCCCGAGCGACTACGCCCCCATGGCCGTGGCGAACCCCGGCTATGCGATCTCGATGCCCGAAGGTCCGAAGCTGACGCCGGCGGCGCCGAACATGACTTGCGCCGTCGACTGCGTCAACCACTGCCCGCCGGGCTACGAAGCCACCTGGGACGCGCTGGGTCCGGTGTGGGATTTCAACGAGTGGGCCCAAGGTGAATACGTCGGCCGGGCTCGCCTGCCGCACGTGCCGACCTACCGGCTGCGCGTCGACGACCAGATGGAGTTTGTCTTCCGCGTCACGCGCGACAAGATTCCCGGCCCGTACAAAATCAACATCGGCGACGAGCTGCAGGTGGAATCGGCGGCCGAACCCGAGTTGGGCCGCACGCTGGTCGTGCTCCCCGACGGAACGATCACGCTGCCGCTGGTCGGCTCGGTGCCGGCGGCGGGACTCACCGTCGAGCAGCTTCGCGGGCAGCTCGACGAGGACTTTAGGAAGTACTACAACCAGCCGGCCGTGACCGTGACGCCGGTGAAGGTCGACACGCAGTTGGAAGACCTCCGCTTCACCGTGGCCGGCCGTAGCGGTTTCGGCGGCCAGGTGCTCCCTGGGCGCGTGACGCCGGAAGGAACGATTCAATTGCCGGTGGTCGGCAGCGTGCCGGCCCAGGGCCTGACGATCGACGAGTTCCACACCGAGCTCAACGAGCGGTTCGACGAGCAGATCGAAGGCATCGAAGTGACTCCGGTGCTCCGCGAGCGGGCTCCCCGCTTCGTGTACGTGCTCGGCGAAGTGCGCAACCCGGGTCGCTACGAGTTGGTGGCCCCGACCACGGTGATGCAATCCATCAGTATGGCCGGTAGCTGGACCGTCGGTGCTCACATTACCAACATCGTGGTGTTTCGCCGGGCCGACAACTGGCGCTTGATCGCCACGGTGCTCGACCTGCGGGCCGCCTTGTTGGGCAAGAGGCCCTGTCCGGCGGCCGAGATCTGGGTCAGCGACGCCGACCTGATCATCGTGCCCAAGTCGAAGCTGCTGCGGACGGACAACTTCATCGACCTGGTCTTCACCCGCGGTCTGTACGGCGTGATTCCGTTCAACGGAAGCGTGAACTACACCGTCTTCCGCGAGCTGACGCCGGTCGGACCGTAAGGCACGTGGCGTGGACGTAAACCGCGGAGCTGCCCCATGAATCGCCGTCCTCTCCACAAGCTGGCCGGTCGGGCACGGATCGTGCTCGCCGTCGCGGTGGGCATCGTGCTGGCCGGCGGCGCGACGGCGCGGGCCGCCGATCCCTTGCCCGGCCAGGCGGTGGAGATCGTCCACACGAGCTTCGCGCCCCCGCTGTCGACGCCGTCGGGCCCGTACCTGACGCCGGCCGACCCCGACGTCGTGCCCGCGGTCGATTGCCTCAACGGATGCCCCGCGGGATACGAGGCCACGTGGAAAGCGCTGGGCGTGGTGGCCGAGTTCCAGGAATACGCCCAAGGCGAATACGTCGGCCGGGCCCGGCTGCCGCACGTGCCCGTGTACCGCCTGCGGGTCGACGATCAACTCGAATTCAGCTTCCGCGTCGACGACGACCGGCTGGTCAGCGGCTACAAGCTGAACGTCGGCGACCAGATTCAGGTCTCCAGCGCCACGGATCCGTCGCTCGAACGGACGCTGGTCGTGCTGCCCGACGGCACCATCTCGCTGCCGCTGGTGGGACAAGTGCCGGCGGCCGGACTGACCGTGATCGAGCTGCGCGACCATCTCGACTCGGTATTCCAAGAGCACCTGCAGGACCCCTCGATCACGGTCGAGCCGGTCGACGTGAACTCGAAGCTCGAAGAACTGCGGGCCGCGGTTGCCGGCCGTGCGGGCTTTCGCGCCCAAACGCTGCCGGGCCGGGTCACGCCTGAGGGCACGATCCAGCTTCCGGCCGTGGGCTCGGTGCCGGCCCAGGGTCTCTCGCTCGATGAGTTCAAGATGGAGCTCGACGAGCGTTTCGCCAGCCGCATCCAGGGGATGGAAGTGGTGCCGATCCTCAGCCAGAAGGCGCCGCGCTACGTCTACGTGGTGGGCGAAGTACGCAGGCCCGGCCGCTACGAACTCGTGGCTCCGACCACGGCGATGCAGGCCATTACCATGGCCGGAAGCTGGGTCGAGGGGGCCGAAATCAGGAACGTCGTGGTCTTTCGCCGAGCCGACGACTGGCGATTAATGGCCACCTCGCTCGACTTGACCCGGGCCCTGTTGGGCAAATCGCCCTGCCCCGAGGGGGATATCTGGATCAGCGACGCCGATCTGATCATCGTGCCTCGCTCGAAGATTCAGCGGGCCAGCAACTTCGTCGACCTGGTGTTCGTCCGCGGCGTGTATGGGGTGCTGCCGGTCAACCTGCTCTACGGCGGCTTCACCTACGACTTTTTCAAGGGGCCCTTCTTCATCCCGAACCTGACCCCGTAAACGCCTGCCGAGGGGTAGGCCACGGGCGGTTTGTCGCCAGGTTCCGCGATTTTCGCGGGATTTCTCCAGCATTTTGCCGACTTCGCGGGCCGTTTCTCGACATCCGCGGTTCTATGATTATAACGGGAGGCAGGACCGACCTCTCGACTCACGCCTCGACCCCCACCGTGCGGTCCTTGGAAGTTCCGTCCCGTGTCCATGCCATCCACCGAATCGTTCGAGCGAGACGACGCTTCGGCTAGAAGTGCGCCCCCGCCGCGCCGGCGATCCGACGTGCGGCCGCACCTGCACGAGTCGATGGCACTGTTGCTGCAAGCCTACGAGTATGCAGCCGACCTGGAGCAGGACGTCTGGGACCTGGCCGTTGAGCTGCCCGTGCTGCGGGCGGCGAAGATGACCAACAGCGACCTGCGGTGGCTGGTCGGCATGGGCTACGTGGATCACGCGGTGGAGACGACCGGGCCCAGCGATCGCACGCGGCAATTTCGCCGCACGGCGCTGGTGAGCGTCGACGACGCCACGTGTGTCGTGCTGACGCCCGGCGGGGTTTGCGCGGCGCAAGAGGTTTGCGGCGGCGACTCTCTGATTGCGCTCGATCAGGCCCCCGCGAATTGCCGCGTGGTACCCTCGGAAGAGCCGGCCCGGCCGACGTGGGACCAGCAGCGGCGCCAGTTGCGCGTGGGCGCCGAGGTGGTCAAGGAGTTCAAGCTCCCCTCGCCGAACCAGGAGACCGTGTTGATGGCGTTCGAGGAGGACGGCTGGCCACCGCGGATCGACGACCCGTTGCCTCCGCTTTCGCAATTGGAGCCGCGCCGCCGGCTACACGACACGATCAAGGCCCTGAACCGGAAGCAGAAGAACTGCTTGATTCGCTTCATGGGCGACGGCAGCGGCGAAGGCGTTCGCTGGGAATTCATCGCCGAGAATCCTGCCCGACCTTCGCCGCCCGAGGTTGCCAGCTAGCGCAATTGGCGTGCGCAACGACACGCCCGCGCTAACGGATCCCTCCCCCGGCAACCCCAACCAGTCCCCACTGTGCACCTTGGCCCCATTGGCACGGCGACTATGCTTGGTGCGGGCCAATAGCGGCCACGTGCTGCTCAGGGGGGTTTGGAGCCGCGCCGCAAAGCAGGGAATGCCTCGGCGCAGGTTCGCATGTTCGTCGGCATTCCTTCAGGTCAAGCATGGCGCTCTTTGAGCCCCGCGGATTCGGCTGGCTTCCCAGCGCGCCGGATTTCCGCGACTTCACGCCCGGATCGGCCGAGTCGATGGCCCTGTTGCAGCGTCTCGCCGGGGGCGAGAGCAGCAGCACGCGATCGACGAGCGTCGACTTGCGAGAGTACTTCGTCGAGGTTACCGATCAACTCGATCTTCCCACCTCGACGGCGCAGGCCTGCTGTGCGCTGGCGCAGTACTTCGAGCGGCGGGCCATCGGCCGGCTGCTGCGCCCCTCGCCGCTGTTTCTGTACCAGAACACGCTGCGGCTGGCCGGCACCCCCGCCGGCGGCGGCACCGATTTGCGTACGACGCTGCGGGCCATGATTCGCTGCGGCGTGCCGCCGGAGCGCTATTGGCCGTACGAGCGCGAGCGGCTGGCTGCGCAGCCCGACGGCTTCTTGTATCGCTTCGACGATCCGTACCGCGCCATCCGCTACGTCCGGCTGGACGAGCGCAAAGCGAGCGGGCTGGAGCGGCTGCACACGATCAAGGCGTTTGTGTCGGCCGGTTTTCCCGCGGTATTCGGCGTTTCGGTGCCCGATAGCCTGACCGACGACGGGCACATTCCCTATCGTCCGACCTTCGACACGCCGCTGGGAGGCCAGGCGATGGTCGTGGTGGGTTACGACGACCGCTGGCTGCAGGGAACCCGCGGCGCTTTGCTGGTGCGCAGCTCCTGGGGGGCGCGGTGGGGAGAAGCGGGCTATGGTTGGTTACCCTATGCCTTCGTCGAAGAGTTGTTGGCGGTCGACTTCTTCACGCTCTGCCACCCGCGGTGGATCGATTCCGGCGAGTTCGAGATGCCGGGATTGTCGAGGTCGTAGGGAAGGCGCGCCTTTCAAAGCGACGGTGTTCCCTACACCCTCCCTACAGCGACACCACACGTTCCGTTGATGGAATTCGTAGGAGAGTACAATCGCCCTTGAGATATTCTTCCAGGGCACTTGCATCTGTTTGAGGCAACTATGATCACGCGCAATACCAGTTACGGGCACGCCGATCTGCCGGGGCGTTCGTCGGCGCCGAGCATCCGCGAGATGTGCGGCGTCTTCTACCGCCACCGCCGCAAGATGGCCGTGGTGTTCTTCTCGACGCTGGCGCTGTTTGCCATCGCCCTGGTTTTCCTGCCCCGCACGTACACTTCCGAAGCCCGGCTGTTCGTTCGCTTGGGTAAGGAAAGCGTCTCGCTCGATCCCACGGCCACGATGAACGAGGTGGTGGGCATCAACGAGTCGCGCGAAAGCGAAATCAACTCCGAGCTCGAGATCCTCCGCAGCCGTGCCCTGCTGGAAGACGTCGTGCAACAGCTCGGCGCCAAGTTCGTGCTGACCGACGGCGACGGCGGCGAAGGCGGGAGCTGGTTGCAATCCGTAACCGCGCCGGCCAAGGCCGTGAAGACCTGGCTGCACGGCGACATCAGCGAGGACGAGAAAGCGATCACGAAGCTCGAGAAGACGATTACCGTCAGCTCGCCGCGCAAGAGCAGCATCCTGCTGGTAAAGAGCAAGGCCAAGAACCCGAAGAAGGCTCAGGAGATCCTGCAGGCCTTCTTGAACGCCTATCAAGTGCACCACGGCCACGCCAACCGCATTGCCGGCTCGCACCAGTTCTTCGTCAACCAGGCCGATCTGCTGGAAACCCAGTTGGCTGCGGCCGAAGAGGACCTGCGCGACGCCAAGAACCAGAACGGCATCGCCTCGATCGAAGGCCGCCGCGCGAACGTCGAAGCGCAAGCCAACTCGATCGAGCTGGCCATGCTCGAAAACCAACGGTCGCTGTCGTCGGCCAACGCCAAGGTCGCGGCCCTGAAGAAGACGCTGGCCGAGCTGCCCGAGAAGCAGTTGGCCGAAACGACCGACTCGCCCAGCGGCGCCGTCGAAGAGATGCGTGCCGAACTGTATCGCTTGCAGATTCAAGAGAAGGAAGCCAGCTCGCGCTACACGCCGCTGCACCCGCGGGTGATCGCCCTGCGGCGTCAAGTGGACGAGACGCGCAAGATTCTCGCCTCGGAAGAAGCCCGTAGCAGCCACGCCACGCATCGGATCAGCCCGGTGCGGCAATCGGTCGAGACCGATCTGGCCGCGACGCAAGCCCTGGCGGCGTCGCACAAGGCCGAGGCCGATTCGCTCCAGCAGCAGTTCGAGGCCGTGCAGTCGAAAATTCGCGCGCTCAACGACGACGAGCTGCGGATCACGAAGCTCTCGCGCAAGAGCGAGCTGCTGGAAACCAGCTTCCAGAACTACCACAAGAACCGCGAGCAGGCCCGCATCGACGCGGCGCTCGAGGCCGGGCGTATTTCGAACGTCAACATCGTGCAGCCGGCCACCTACGTGGCCAAGCCGTCGAGCCCGCCGCTCAAGCTGACGCTTGTGCTGGGAGTGCTCTTGGCGGGTTTGGGCGCCGTGCTGGTGGCCCTGGCGGCCGAGCATTTCGACCGCTCGATGCGCACGCCCGAACAAATTGAGCAAGAATTGGGTATCCCCGTGTTGTTCTCCGTCCCCCGCGGAGCTTCGAACGAAATCGTTAACAACTAGGCAGGTACACCTTGATGCTAACATCGACAGAGGATTCGGCGGCGGCCGTGCGCAGCGGGGGCAGCCGTGGCGCAGTCGCCGAACAATACCAGGCGCTGGTCCAGTGGATTCACTCGGCGAGCAACGTGCCGGCGACGGCTGCAAAGTCGATCGGCGTGACCAGTTGCTCGCGTGGCGCCGGCGTGAGTTCGGTCGCGGCCAATTTGGCCGTGGCCGCCGCACAGGCGGGCGCCGGCCGCGTGCTGCTGCTCGACTTGAGCAGTGGTTCTCAGCCCGAGTTGGCTCGCCGACTGAACCTTTCGGGCGACTGCGGACTGCCGGCGGCCCTGTCGTCGCGCGACCGCCGAGCGGCCGAGTGTGCTCAGCAGACTCCGATCGACAACCTCTGGTTGCTGGCGGCGTCCAACACGGACCTCGGCACCGGCGTCCTTCTGGAAAACGGTCATGTGCACCGCCTGGTGCGGGAACTCGAGGCCGAATTCACCTTCATCGTTGTCGACCTGCCCCCCACCGATTCGGGTCTTTGCTTCGCTGCGGCCGGAACGTTGAACGGGGTACTGCTTGTGATGGACGCGGCCGGCACGCGTAGCGAGGCGGCCAAGCGTGCCAAGCAGCGATTGATTCACGCGAACGCCGCCGTTCTCGGAGTCATCCTGAACAAGCAAACCCGCGATCTGCCGACCTGGCTCGACGCGCGGCTCTGAAACGAAGTCCGCCCCTCAACCTTGACTGCACCCCCAATGATTCGTCTCAGGAACCTCGTTCAGTTTTGTTTCTCCCCCTCCGATCGGGCTGCAACCTGCGATTGGCTGCTGTCGGTCGAACAGATGCAGCGGGCCCTCGACCGCGAACGCATGCGTAGCGATCGCGGCGCCTCGGGCTTCAGCCTGCTCGAGTTCAAGTACGACACGCCGTGCAAGACGCGCGAGCTGACCGAGTTGGCGAAGATTCTTCGCCAGCGCATCCGGGCCACCGATGATGCCGGCTCGCTGTCGCCGCGCCGCGTGGGCGTCGTGCTTCCCGAGACGTCGGTCGCCGGCGCGTGGACGCTCGCCGAGGATATTCTCCATCGCCTGCCCGAGGGCTCCCGCAAGCCGACGTGCGAGGTCTACACGTACCCGGAGGCGGACGAGCCGCGCGAGGGACACATCCACCAGAAAACGGATCACCAGACCTCCGGCGACAAGCGTCGTAAATCCGAGATCGCCGGCGTGCCCGCGACCGACGTGGCTGTCGTCAAGAGCGTGGCGGTCGACGACGCCGTGGTCCTGCGGACGGCGCGACCCATGGAGCCTTTGTTCGCCAAGCCGCTGCCGGCCTGGAAGCGAGCGGTCGACATCCTCTGTGCCGGCACGGCCCTGATCGTGTTTGGGCCCCTGATGCTGGTGATCGCCGCACTGATCAAAATTACGTCGCCGGGTCCGGCCATTTTCAAGCAGGGACGCGACACGCTGGGCGGACGCCCGTTTACCATCTACAAGTTTCGCACGATGTGCGTCGACGCCGAAAGCCAGAAAGCCGCGCTGCGGAAATTCAGCGAGCAGGATGGCCCGGCCTTCAAGATCGCGCGCGACCCGCGGATTACGCGGGTGGGGCATTTTCTGCGCAAGACGAGCCTCGACGAACTTCCGCAGTTGTTCAACGTTCTGTTGGGCGATATGTCGATCGTCGGTCCCCGGCCTCTGCCGTGCGACGAGTCGCGCAACTGCCAGGGGTGGCAGCGCCGCCGTCTCGACGTAACTCCGGGGTTGACCTGCATTTGGCAGGTCAGCGGTCGCTCGACCGTCTCGTTCGCCGATTGGGCGCGGATGGACATTCGATACATCAAGTCGCGCAACCTCGCTCGCGACGTAAAGTTGATTGTCCAGACCGTGCCGGCAGTTCTGCTGCACCGTGGCGCGTGCTGAGTCAATCAGCTCCCAACGGAAGAACGCGATGATAGACAAGGGCCGCGCCCCGGCGGCGGATGACCGTCCTACGATGTTGCCGCGCAGTCCGCTGCGCGAAGCCGCCGGCTGGGCCACGGTGCGCGTCGCTGCCGGACTCAACGCCTGCTGCGGCCATCGCCGCGACTGCGGCTTCGGCATCCTGATGTATCACCGCGTCACGGATCACCCCAAGGGCGCCGACACGCCGACCAACAACGTCACGCCCCAGCGGCTGCGGCAGCAACTCACGGGACTGCTCGACCGGGGATTTCGTCCCTGGACGCTCGACGCCCTGCTCGACGCTTGCCGCGACGGCCGGCCGATTCCGCCCCAGACGTTCGCCGTGACGTTCGACGACGGCTTCGAAAACAACCTCACCGACGCCCTGCCCGTCTTGCAGGACCTCGACGTGCCGGCCACGATCTTCCTGGTCACCGGCTTTCTCGACAGCCGGGTGCCGATGCCCAGCGACAACTGGGCGGATGCCGGCTCGACCGCCGTGCCCGAAAGCTCCTGGCGCACGCTTACGACCGCGCAGTGCGACGAGCTGCTGGCCAGCGGCGTCATCCAGCTCGGCGCTCACACGCACACGCACGAGTTGTTTCGCGGGCGGGCCGACGCGTTCTACGAAGACCTGGCCGAGTCGGTCGACGTGATGGACAGGAAGTTCGGCATCGCGAACCCGACGTTTGCCTTCCCGTTCGGCATCACGAGTCCCGAGCTGGTCGATGCGGCCCGCCGCGCCGGCGTGCGCTGCGCCTTGACCACCCGGCCCGATTGCGTGCAACCCAGCGAAGACCCGTTTCACTGGGGTCGCTTTGGCGCCACGCAGCAAGACACTCCCACGACGCTGGCCGCGAAACTCGGCGGCTGGTATTCCCCCCTGGCCCGCACGCTACGTGCGCTGCAGCGGCCGCTGGTCTCCATCGTTCCGAAATCCACCCGCGAAATGCTGTTGATTCGCAATTCGTCTTTTGCATTTCCGGCGGGGCAGTCGCCGGCGGAGTCGCAACCCTCGCCGGAGGCTCAGCACGTCGACGCGTCGTGAGCGCGTCGCTCGATACGATGAAGACCGACCTGAACGAACGCTGCGAGACCTACCCGCTCGAGCGCACGCCGCCGCTTGCCAGCGTCGCGGCCCGCCTGGTGCGCCATTGGGACAAGCTGCGCACCAAGGCCCCCAGCCTGCTGGCCGTGGGCGACCAGGCCGTCGTCAGCGGCGTGAGCTTTCTCACCGCGGCGATTATCGGCCGCACGACGTCCACCGACGAGATGGGTCTGTACTACCTGATGCTCAGCATCGTGATGATCGTGCTGGGCATTCAAGAGCAAGTGGTCGCGGCCCCCTACATCATCTACTCGAAGCGCGGCAAGTCGGGCCAGGAACTGGCCGAGTACTACGGCAGCGCGTGGCTGCACCACGGCGTGCTGACGCTGGTCGCCGTCGTGGCACTGGCGGCCGGCGCCGCGGCTTTCGCTCTGGCCGGCGCGGGCAGTCTTGCCTCAGGACTGGCCATCGTGGCCGCCGTCTCGCCGCTGCTGCTGCTCCGCGAGGGCATTCGCCGCTTCTCGATCGCCAACCTCGACATCACCGCGGCGCTGGCCGTCGACTGCGTCGTGGCCGCGATGCAACTCGCGGCGCTGTTGGCCATCAGCCGCTGGGGCAGCCTGTCGATCTGGTCGATCTACGCCGTGATGGGCGGTGCGTGCGGACTGGCCGCGATGGCCTGGTACGCGCTGGCCGAGAAACCGGCGGTCAGCTTTCGGCGCGATCGCGTCAAGGGCGACTGGAAGCACAACTGGGGCTTCTCGCGCTGGGCTTTGAAGAGCTACCTGATCGGGAACACGACGCCGCAGATCATGCCGTGGATCGTCGGACTGGCCGCAGGGACCGCGGCCACCGGCGTGCTGGGGGCCTGCGTCACGCTGGTCGGCGTAAGCAACATTTTCATCCTGGGCGTGGCCAATCTGCTGACGCCCCGGGCGGCGCTGGCCGCCTCCGAAGGGGGCGGGCCCGAACTGATACGCGTGCTCTCGCGGGCCGCGTTGCTGGTGGGGCTGGCGCTGGGATCGTTTTGCCTGTTCGTGGCCGCCACCGGCGATCTGTTGGCCGTGTTGGCTTACCGCGAGCAATACCAGGGCACGGGAATGATCTTGCTGTTTCTGGCGCTGGCGATGCTGATGAGCGGCCTGGGCATGATCGCCGGCAACGGACTGTGGGCCATCGACCGTCCGCGCGCAAACTTCTTCGGCGACCTGTGCGGCTTCAGCGTGACGCTGCTGGCGGCCGTGCTGTTGGTCGCCCCCTGGGGAGCCCTGGGCGCGGCAGCCGCCGCTCTGCTGGGTGCGTCGACCGCGACCGTCGTCCGCGGCTTGATGTTGTTCCGTTTCCTGGCCACTTACCGACTGCAGCCCAAGGCCTCCTGATGACCTCTCCTGTGACAAATGGGGCCATTGCGGAACCGGGCAGCCCGCCCGGGCATGGGTCGGGCGGTTCGTTCCAGGTGCGCACCGTAGGCTACGATCGTCTGACGCCGGACGAAATCGCGGCCTGGTCGGACATGCAGCGTGGTAATCCGTCGTTGGGCAGCCCCTACTTCCGTCCCGAGTTCACGCAGGCCGTGGCCGACGTGCGCGGCGACGTGGAAGTGGCCGTGCTCGAGCAGGATGGCGCCGTGGTGGGATTCCTGCCGTTTCAACGCGGACGGCGCAACGTGGGCCGTCCCGTGGCCGGGTTGCTGTCCGACTTTCACGGCGTGATCGCCGTGGAAGGTTTCGTTTGCTCGCCGGTCGAGCTGGTGCGCGGCTGCGGGCTTTCGGCCTGGCACTTCGACGACTTGCTGAGCGAGCAGACGGCGTTCGCCCCGCACGCGTGGCGCAGCTTCGACTCGCCCTACATCGACCTGCCCCGCGGCATCGACGCGTACATCGAAGAGCAACCCAACGGCCGGCGGATCATGAGCGAGTACCGCCAGAAGAAGCGCAAGCTCGCCCGCGAAGTCGGCGAAGTGCGGTTCGAGACGCACGTGGCCGATTCAAAGGTGCTGTCGACCTTCTTGCAGTGGAAAGGCGCGCAGTTCCGCGAGAGCGGCCTTGCCAATATCTTCGACCTCGAGTGGGTGCGCAATCTGCTCGATCGCATCCTGGAATTCTCCGGCGAATCCTTCGCGCCGATGCTGTCGGTGGCCTACGCGGGCGACACGATCGCGGCCATCAATTTCGGCATGCGTTCCGCGACGGTGCTGCATCCCTGGTTCCCAACGTACAACGCCGAGCTCTCGCGTTACTCGACGGGCACGATGCACATGATCGAGCTGATGTACGCAGCGGAGCCTTTGGGAATTCGCCGCATCGATCTCGGCAAGGGCCCCGAACCTTACAAGCGGCGGCTGATGAACGGCGCCCGCGACGTGATGGAAGGATGCGTCGAGCTGCGGCCGGGCGTCGGCCAACTTCGTTCGGCGTGGCGGACGACGCGCGAGGCGGTGCGCCGCTCGCCCCTGTATCGCGTGGCCCGCGGCCCGGCCCGGCTGGTGAAACAAATTGCGAAGCGGAAAGAACTCGAGTAGCGGCGGAACAACCCCAGAGAAACGGCACCTATGTATTCACCATCGATTACCACTTCGACCGGGTTCCTGACGCCCGAGGCGGAGCGCGACAGCGCG
Organism: Planctomycetota bacterium; assembly: GCA_003389325.1. Classification (GTDB taxonomy): domain Bacteria; phylum Planctomycetota; class Planctomycetia; order Pirellulales; family PALSA-1355; genus LB-PLM-3. The sequence goes on along the minus strand of QQVE01000009.1, from coordinate 143,203 downwards.
GCGTCGGCAAACCTGCTGTTCGTTGGCGCCGCCGTGGCGCTGATCAGCCTGGCCTACATTCTGCCGCTGGGCCCGGCCTGGGCCCGGTCGACGCAGGAACATTTCTTGGTCGCCGAGCTGATGGAATCGGGTGCCGAGCAAGGCACGCTGGGCCGGCAGTTCGGCCTGGGCGCTCTCGGCCTGTTCGGTCTGCTGGCGCTGGCCTGGCCCGATGGAAAAAGCCTGCGGACGCGCGGCGCGCTGGGCGTGCTGTGCCTGGCCTTTGTCGCCTGGTGCGGCCTCAGCCTGTTGTGGGCCATCGACAAATCCGGCTCGTTTCGCCGGTTCGTGGCCCTGGGCTGCGAAGCCACCGCGGCGCTGGCCATTGCGCGGCGAGCATCCATGCGGCAACTGGTGTGGATCGTGTTTGCCTGCTCGGCCATCTGGCTCGGGCTGGGCATCCTGGCCGAGGTTTCGCACGGCACGTTTCGTCCGTGGCAAACCGGATACCGCTTCGCGGGCCTGTTCCACCCCAACGAGTCGGCATCGGCTTCGAGCGTGCTGGCTCTGTCGTCGCTGTACCTCGCCACGCGCGGCGAGCAGCGCAAGCGGTGGCTGTGGGCCGTGGCCATCGTGGCCGCCGGATTCGTCGTGCTCTCCGGCTCGCGTACCGCCCTGTTCGCCATGCTGCTCGCCGCCGTGTTGGTGTGGGCGATGCAGATGCGTTTCGGCCGCCTGGTGGTCTGGGGCATGGCCGCAAGCTGGCTGGCCATCATCGCCGCGTTGGTGATGGGAAGCTGGCTGATGGAGACCGGGTCGGGCGCCATCAGCCTGGGCCGCGTCGACCAGGAGAACTCGACCCTCACCGGTCGTATCCCGCTCTGGCAGGAACTGATGGAACAAGTCGGCAAGCGCCCGCTCACTGGCTACGGCTACAACGCATTCTGGACCGTGGACAACATCCGCTCGATCTCCGATTCGCAGGGCTGGGACCTCTCGGCGGCGCACTCGGCCTATATCGACCTCGTGCTCAGCGTCGGGCTGATCGGGGCCGTGCTGTGCCTGGTGCCCATGTTCCTGGGCGTGGCCCGGTCGATGCAGTTCGAGCGCCGTGCGCCGGGGCTCGGCTATGGGTTCACGGCCATGCTGCTGTTGCTGGCCCTGCTGTGCGGACTGACCGAAACCACGATCGGCGCGACATGGTTCCTGGCGTTGTTTGGAATGTGTGGGCTGGCCCACGTGGCCTTCGAGGTGCGTGAAATCGTGCCGCAACAGGGACCGCGCTCCGAACGAACCACGCTGGAGCCGCCGCGGCTGAAGCGAATTGAAACAAGCTCCTAGGAAGATCGTCTCCATGCGACAGACCGAACCGGCGCGCTTGAGCGTGAGCGTGATCATTCCGACCTACAACCACGCCCACTACGTGGCCGCGGCCGTGCAAAGTGCGCTCGATCAGACGCGGGTGCCCGAGGAAATCATCGTCGTCGACGACGGGTCGACCGACGACACGGCCGACGTGCTCGCCCAGTTCGACGCGCCCGTGCGGGTGGTCTACCAGGAGAACCAGGGCCGTAGCGCCGCCCGCAATCGGGGCCTCGACGAGGCCCGCGGCGATGCGATCGTGTTTCTCGACTCCGACGACCTGCTGGCCACAGACAGCATCGAGCGCCGCGTGGCGGTGCTGGAGTCATCGCCCGAGGTGGACGTCGTTTACGGCGACATGATCATCATCGACGGCGCGGGCCGGCCGCAAGGCGTGCACCGCGACTACATGCCGGGCGACCGGCCCAGCGGCGACATCTTTGCCGACTTGGCGCTGCGATGCTTCATTCTCATGCCGGCGATGATCCGCCGCACGGCGCTAGCAGGCCTGCGATTCGACGAGTCGCTGGCGCAATGCGAAGACTACGACCTGTGGCGGCGCGTCGCCGCGAACAGCCGGTTTTTCTACGCCGACCAACCGGTGGCCTATTACCGCATTCACGACTCGAACACCGTGACCACGCAAACGCGGAAGATGCTCGAGTACGAGCTGGAAGTGCAGCGCCGGTTCTTCGAAATGCCGCGGTTCGGACAGTTGCCGCGCCGCGAGCGAGCGCGGGCCTACCGCTACCACGGCGTCAAGAACAACATCCTCGGTCGCACGTCGCTCTCGCGCTATTACCTGGCCCGGGCCGCCGCGACAGCGCCTGAGTCGGTGGCCGGGCATGCGATGCTGATGCTGAATCTTGTCAGGCCGGCGCTGTTGAGTTGGTCCGTGTTGCGGCGTCGCAGCCGGAATCGCAAGGTGCTGGGCAGCGCGGCCGGTGCCCAGCAACCCGCACCAGAGGCGTCCTCAGGCGAATTTGTTTCACGCGAACCCGTACAGGTGGCGCGTTAGGAACCGCCCGCGACAAGCTAAGGTTGACTTCGAGGCGACGACGCGGCGCGGCGATTGACGAACTGCATTGACGATCAGGAGAGTAGCGTGCAGGCCGAGAATGGAACGAACGTGATTAAGGTGCTGGTCGTCGGCCAGACGCCGCCGCCCTATGGCGGCCAGTCGCTGGCCATCGAGCGCTTCCTGAAGTGCCGCATGCCGGGCGTGCAGCTCTTCCACGCGCGGATGGGCTTCTCGTCGCACATGAACGAAGTGGGACGCGTGCGGTTCTCGAAGATCGTGGAATTGATCTCGCTCATCGCCCGCATCTACTATTACCGCCTGTTTCACGGCGCGCGCATTCTCTACTATCCGCCGGCCGGGCCCGATCGGGTGCCGATGTATCGCGACATCGCGATCCTGCTGGCCACGCGGTGGATGTTCGACAAGACCGTGCTGCACTTTCACGCTGGCGGCGTTTCGGGGCTGTACGACCGGCTGCCGCGATGGCAGCGTTGGTTCTACCGGCGAGCGTACTACGGCGCCGACGCCGCGATCCGCATCTCGAAGCTCAACCCCGAGGACGGATTGCTGCTCGAAGCCAAGCAGGAATACGTCGTTCCCAACGGTATCGAGGATGAATGCCCCGCGGGCACGCTTCCCCGACCCGTCGAGGACGTGACGCCCGAGCGCCCGCTGCGGATCCTGTTCACCGGCATCGTGCGCGAGTCGAAGGGGATTCTAGTGCTGGTCGAAGCCTGCGGCCTGCTGGCGGCCCGCGGAGTTCCCTTCCGGCTGAACGTGATGGGCCAGCCGCACAGCGACGAGTTCTTTGCGCAGCTCAAGGCCCGTATCACCGAGTTGAATCTCGACGACCGCATCACGTTTCTCGGCGTGAAAACCGGCGCGGAAAAGTTTGCCGTCTATGCGGCGGCGGACGTTTTTTGCATGCCGACGTTCTTCAACTGCGAAACGTTCGGCCTGGTATTCGTCGAAGCGATGTCCGTGGGATTACCGGTCGTGGCCACGCGCTGGCGGGGCGTGCCCTCGGTGGTCGACGACGGCCGGACCGGATTCCTGGCCGAGATTCACGATCCCAACGGCGTGGCCGACGCCTTGGAAACCCTGGCTGGGGATGCCCAATTGCGGATGCGCATGGGAGCCGCCGGTCGAGACAAGTTCGAACGAGAGTACACCGTGCCCACCTTCGCCGAGGCCATGCGACACGTGCTGCTGGAGGTCGCGGGCCAATCGCCCCAGTTGGCGACCGACGTGGCCGCGCCGGATCTCGTATCCACCCCTTAACTTTGCAAGCGCTCACAGGTGACCAAATGAATGCCCGCGTCGGAATCTTCGGCTGTTGGATCGATCGCGTGCGGATGCCCGAGGCCGTGGCCCGGGTGTACGACTTGATTGAGCGAGAAGACGACGTGTGCCACTACGTGGTCACGCCCAACGTCGACCACGTCGTGATGCTCGATCATCATCGCGGCTTGCAGCAGGCCTATGCCGACGCCTCGCTGATCCTGGCCGACGGCATGCCCGTCGTGCTGGCCAGCCGGCTGCTGCGGCGCGGCCTGCCGGAACGCATCACCGGCACCGACCTGGTTGGCGAAATGCTGGCTGCCGCGGCCGGCAACGGCGGGCTGCGGGTGTTTCTGCTGGGCGCCGGACCCGGCGTGGCCGAGCAGGCCGCCGAGCGCATCGCGAGCAAGTGGCCCGCTGTCGACGTGGTGGGCACGTACAGCCCGCCGTTCGGCTTCGAGAAAGATGCCGAGGAGAATGCCCACATCCTGCAACAAATCGCCGACTGCCGGCCCGACGTGCTGATCGTGGGGCTCGGCGCGCCGAAGCAGGAGCTGTGGGTTCACCAGCACCGTCACGAAATCGAGGCCCGCGTGGCGCTGTGCGTCGGGGCGGCCATCGACTTCCTGGCCGAGAACAAGCGCCGCGCGCCGCGCTGGATGCAGCGAGCGGGGCTCGAATGGTTCCACCGCATGGCCAGCGAGCCCAAGCGGCTGGCCGGCCGCTACGCCCACGACGCGTGGCAATTCCCCCGGCTCGTGTGGCGCGAGCTGAAGTCGCCCCGCGAGATTCCCGCTCCCACTCCCCTGCCGAATGCGACCGAGAGCGAACCGGCCTGGGAGGAAGAACCTGCCGTCGAGGGTTCGCAGTTGTGAGTGACGACCCGGGCCGTTTTTCGCTGATCGCCGACCAGACGGACCAGAGCGAGCGTCCGCATTGGTCGACTGCGCGCAGCGCCGACGGACCCCGACCTTCGAAGGCCGCGATCGTCACGGCATTGAACCTGGTCACCGAGCCGGTGTTCTTCGTCGCCGAAGACCTGCGCATCGTCGATGCCAATGCGGCCGCCGTGCGATCCTCGGGCTATCCGCGCAGCGAGTTGCTGGGAACTTGTTTTTCGCAGGTCGTGCGACTTCGGGGCCGGCGGCTGGAGTCGGTTTTCGCTCAGGTGATCGCCGACGCTTCGCAATGCGACACACTGCGTGCCCGCCACGCTTCGAAAGACGGCCGCCGCTCGGCGGTGAAGCTGCAACTGGAATGTATCGATTCCGACGGCGAACCGCTGGTCGTGGCGATCGTCAAGCGCCTGGGCGCGCACGGCAGCGTCGGCGGCCTGCCGCACGCCAGAGAACACGACTACCTGACGCATTTGCCCGCGCGGGCGGCGTTCACGTCGCGGCTGCGGCGAGCCGAACGGCGTGCCCGGCGGCAGCAGGTCGGCTTTGCCGTGCTGTTCATCGACGTCGATCGCTTCAAGCAAGTCAACGACACGCTGGGGCATCGCGTCGGCGATCTCGTGCTGAAAACGTTCGGACGCCGCTTGCGGGCGAGCGTTCGTCCCGGCGACTTCGTGGCCCGGTACGGCGGCGACGAGTTCGTGGCGCTGGTCGAAAACGTGTCGGGCGAGGCCGAAGTGCATCGCATTGCCGAGCGGATTCGCCAGGACTTGCACGCCCCGATCGATACGCCCGGCGGCCCCATCCAGGTGTCTGCCAGCGTCGGCATGGCCATCGGGCATGCGGCGGCTTCGGCCGACGACGTGGTGGATCAGGCCGACCGCGCGATGTACCAGGCCAAGCGCAGTGCCGAATAAGCCCGCCGGCGGACATGCGTCGCGCCGCGCCCGGCGGAGCCGAGTGATCGCGAGTTTGCACCGTGCGGAATCGCCGAATCATCGGCAGCTTCCGACCCGCCTGCATAACCCGCGCGACGGGACTTCGTGCGGGCGGATTGTGAACTAAGCTTGACAGTAGTCTCGCCGGTCTAAGTTCTTGCGATGGCAGTCAGCGCGTCGCGGGCCGGTCGATACAAAGCGGAAGCTGCTGTGTCATCGCCTCGTCCCAAAGATCCATCGCGCGATAATCTCCGCGCCTCGTATCGCTGTCCGGTCAATGGAGATCGCCAGCACGCGCGGCTGCGATTCGGCCGCCGCGACGTGCCGGCCCGCGTGCTCGACGAATCCGCAGGCGGCTTCGCCGTGCAGGTCGATCAGCCGGTCGGATATCGCGTGGGCGCAACGCTGCTGTTTCAGTTCGCCGACGCGTGGATGGAAGTGCGGGTCGTCAACGTGCAGCCGCTCGAAAAACGAAACCGGCCCGACGGCAAGGCCCCGACCCGCATCAACCTGGCCCGGCTGCGCGATGTGCCGGCTCCGGTGGGCGAGGACGCTGCACTGTCGTGGGATCGCCTACGGTCGATGATGGTGCCGATGATGTCTTCCGGCACGCCGATGCTGACGAACCTGATCCTGGTCGCTGGCATCAGCGTGGTGAGCCTCGGTCTGGTGATGGCTCTAGAGAAGGCACCGCCTCTCAAGGGCAACCTGCGCGTCGTGGCGCGCCCGCAGAAGCCAGAGAGCAAGGGCGTGGACGACCGCTTGAGAGCGGCGGCGAATACGAGCCCGCCGGCCGAGGCGCCGGCCGCGCCGCAGTGGGCCCCACGCCCCGCGGTGATGAGGCAGCCGGCCGGGCAGACAAACGCCCCCCAGAAACCGGCGCCCGCGACGAGCGACCGAGTCCCCGTGCAGGCGGTTTCGCAAGAGATTGAGTCGCTGGCCACACGGCTGGCCCACCCCGACTTTTTGCTGCGTTCGGAGGTGGCCAAGTCGCTCTCGCTTTCCGACGAGCAGCGGCGGCACTTGCAAGCGCTGGCCACTCAGGTCGACCGCGCCAGCGAAGCCGGCGACAGGGCATCCGACGAGGCGATCGGCAGCCTGCGGCGCCGGGGCATGGCGATCCTCACCGCCGCGCAGCAAGAGGCTCTGGCGCGACTTCAACGGCAGGCCAGCGCCGACGGCGATGGCGATATCCCGGACGAAACGACAGACCAAACGCTGCCCGCCGAAAAATCGGACGAGCAAGGCCGCACGGCCTCTCCGACGTAGCAGGCAGCCGCGAGACAGCGTGGCGCCAGCCGAGCCACAAGCGATTAGAACTTGTAGCCGAACGCCTCGATGTCGTCGCGATAAAGCTGCTCGATCATCTGACGCGTGCGATCGTTGTAGTACGTGCGGTAGTCGGACGAACGCTGCGAGCGGTTGACCGCGGGCAGCTTCTCGCACGGCACGCCCAACTGCTCGCCAAGCCGGGCAAAGTCTTCGTCGACCGATTCGAGTCGCAGCAGCGCGTCGACGACGATCTTCTTGTCCGGCGTGCCCAGATCGGCCACGTATTTCAGTTGATCGCACCACGAGTCGTGCTTCAGCTTCTGCGGATCGCGGTAGGCGATTTCAACGCATTCTTCAAACGTCTTGTCGTGGAGGAGCTTGTAGTCGGGGTGCGTCCGCGAGTTCTCGTTGTGCCAGTAGCTCTCCTTCATGCAAGCGTGCTGGTAGGCCGACACGAAGCGGTCCCACGGATTGCGCACGACGGCAAAGCTCGTGTAGTTCTGCCACAAAAACGCGTGCTGCGAGGCGTAGAACTGCCACGTGCGGTGGCCGCCGCCGGGTAGATCGAGCACTTGCTTAATGCTGGTGCCGCCGTTCTTGGGAATGTGAATGAAGATGCACTTGTACTCGTGCGAAATGTTGAAGTAGAAGAGCTTCGCGGCTTTGTCCATATGCTGGTTGGCCTCGTCGGTTTCACCCAGCTCCTTTAAGGCCGCGCCGAGGTTCGCCAGCGCCTCGGGAAAATCGGGGTGAAGCTCCAAGGCTCGCCGATAGGCCGCGATGGCCTCTTCGAGCCGGCCCTGCACGCGCAGCACGTTGCCCAGATTGTTGTGCGCGAGCATGTGTCGCGGCGCCTGGGCGATCGCCTGCTCGTAGTGCCGCTGGGCCTCGCGCGGGTGCGCCGTTCCGTAGAGCAATCCCAGGTTGTAATGGGCCGGCACGAAGCCCGCGTTGAGCCGCAGCGCCTGCTCGTAGGCGGCGCGCGCCTCGTCGGGATGCCCCAAGGCCCGGTAAGACTCGCCGAGGTTGTTGAAATAAGCCGGCTGCGTGGGACACAGCCTGACCGCATTGCTGATGTATTCGACCGCCCGATCGTGGTGGCCCTCTTGATGCGCGATGAGCCCCAGCAGATGCAGAGCCTCGGCATGTTGAGGATCGGCGCTGAGAATCTGCCGATAAATCTCTTCCGCCCGGGACAATTCGCCCGTCTTGTGCAGAAAGAGCGCTCGCTGTAGCGGATCGGCACCGGTCGCCATGGGAATACCTGCGAGCGGGTGACGTTGCTGATCGAAAGGACAAGCCAAGCCAGCTTCTCGGCCGCCTCAATCGAGTCTCGCAGATGCCACGCCGGATGCAAGCCTTTTGTTCGGATATCGAGAATTAATCGCGCAATTGCGGCGGGCGCTCGGCCGGCGGCGGTATTGTCAAGGGCTCAAAAGCCCGGCACTCGTGTACCACGCGGTTCAGCGACACCCGCGCCTCCCGATCGGCTTCCACAGCCACCGGCCGAGCACCCCGGCGCTGCAAGATTAGCCCGCAAGGGGGGGTGCAAACAAGATCGGCCGCGCCGTCCCGATCGAGGTCGAGTTGCCGGACGTATCCCCCTGCCGCAGTGCGTCCCAGGTAGACGTCGCCGCGGACGCTGCCTAAGCAGGATTCGAAGCCGTCGTCGTGGAGCTGAAAGCTGGCCTGCACGTCGGCTGCCGGTGGATCATCGCTCGAACGCGGATAGACGAACACCGACACGCGCGATCCCCCGCTGGTGACGCGCACCGGCTGCAACCATCCCACCGCGCTGCGGATCGGCTCCTCGGCATGGGCCGCCGGCTCAGGGTCGAGCAGCAAGAAGCACTGCTGGTCGCCCGAAGCTGCGGGCGACTTCGGATAGCCGGTCGTAATCGCCGGCGATGTCCGCTGGACGTCGAGCGGGCGGCCGTCGTCGACCAGCAAGGGCAACGTGACGCCAAACGGCCGGTCTTCGTTGCACTCGAGCGTGGTCAAGACGCCATCGGGAGTGACCACGAACCGATGGCGAAACGTAGGCCCGCCGCGTCCGGTGACGGAATGGTAGACGATCGAGAAACGCACCAGCAGCGGATGAACGAACTCGGTGACCAGCGTGCCGCGGTAGTCGTCGGCCCGCTCGGCCAAACAAATCCAGCGACCGGCCTCTTGCCAGGTGGGCCCGAACGTTACGGCGCGGCGGCTGCGGGCATCGCGCACGCCGTCGGCAGGCCCGAGGCGACTCTCCCACCCCACGCGCGAGAAGCGCACCACGCCCAGCGGCGTCCAGTACACGCCGTACTTGGGGACCGTGTCGCCGCGCAGGTTGGCCACGACCTGCATGCCCCCGGCATTGGCCACGACGCTTGCAAAGCGGGCATCGGCCTCGACGACGTAGCCGCCGATTTCCGAGGGCACCGGCTGCTCGGCAATGTCGCTCGAGCGCACACGGGCGGCTTCGGCCAGGTGATAGGCGACGGCGCCGTTGTAGTTGGTGTATTGGCTGGCCGGCTGGTAGCCGACCCGCTCGGCAGGATCGAAATGGTTCTTGGTCACGAAAAACGAACCGGCGAAATCTCCGCTCGTGCGCCGCCAGCGCTCGATGCTGCGAAAGCTCAAGCGCGCGGCCCGGCGATACTGCCCGGCGCGTTCGACCTCGCCCCGGGCCAGCGCGTCTTCGGACAGCACTTCGAAGGCGAGCTGGTACAGCAGGTCGTTGAAGATGTGATTGTCGGTGCGGCCGTTGGGCGGGCACTGCCCGGTCGGGTCCTGCCACAAGAGCGACGCCCGCGTGCCGCGGCGCACCGCGGCGGCAATCTCATCCGCTGCCGGTCCGTCGTATCCGGCCGCCAGCAGCGCGAGCAGATTGCCGCGGCCCACGGCCTCGACGGCGTGCGACTGCGGATCGCTGCTCCAATCCTGGTACAGGTTCCAACGGTCGGTCACGATCCGCTCGCGCTGCGTGCGGCGGGTCCAGGCATCGGCCACGAACGCCGCGGCCGCGTCCCGGGCGACCAAACCGGCGCGAGCCCGCAGCCACTCGCCTTTCATGGCATAGGTGCGCCAGTTATTGATATGGCTCGCCGGCCCCTCGATCACCTCGAACAGCGGCGTGCGCATCCGCTCGCGCCAGACCCGCCAAACAGAATCCTCGACGTGCGGGCGATACAGCTCGAGCGCTTCGGTCAGCGGGGCGAGAAAGAACTCGCCGTGCTCATCCGGAATGCCGCTGCGGCCGGCGGCCAGGCAGGCCGTGGCGTGCTCCATGGCCTGGGTGCCGTGGTCGCGCAGGTCGGCGGCCCGATCGGCGTCGAGCAGCACGCCCACCGCATAGGCAAAGTACGGCGTGGCATATTGATGCTCGCGCGCGAGAAAGGGATCGATGATCGCACCCCGCTCGTCCTGCAATCCGGCCAGGTAGCGGCACAAGTCCTCCAGCACGTCGAGTTCCGCACCGGGCGGAGTATCAAGCGGCTCGAACGGCCGCGCGGTCAGATGATACCGCGGCAGCGGCAGCTCGGGCGCCTCGGCACGCAGCACCGGCGGGTTCGCCACGAACGCGAATGCCAGCAGCCCGCCGGTGAGCAACTTGACAACGCGGCGATTGGGGGCGGACCACCGGCAGAGACAACGTGTCGAGGCCATCAAAACCAGCACGGGCACGAGGACAGGGGCGAATCCCGCCATTCTACCATGCCTGCGCTGGTCGTCGCCTCGCTATGCCGCGCGGTCTGGTCGCTCATAATGGTTTGTGCGAACGCGACGCTCGTGCGGCAGCCCCGCTCGCGGTCAGGGCTGGCCCGGCAAGCGAAGTATCGCCGGTGGCGTCAGACGGCTGCGTAGGGCTCCTGAACCGGGCCCACCACGTCGGAAAGGCTCGAACGCACGGCGGTGCCGTCCTGGCGCACGACGCTAAACGAGCCGTCAGTTTCCAGCACCACGGCTTCGATCGAGGTTAGGTCATCGCTCCCCGAGGCGCGGACGGCCGAGCGCACTTCGTCTTCCAACACGCGCGTCTGCCGCAGCGCGTCAGGGAGAAAGCGCCCACGGTAGAGGAGCATCCGCGGCTCGCCCGTCACGGCGCGCCGCACCCACTGTGCCCGGACGCTGGTCCAGGTCACGGCAAACTGAAGTCCGATCAACAGGGCGAAGGCGGCGATGCCCTCGGCCAGCGCCACGTTCTTGTTGAGCAGCACGGTGGCCAGCGTCGAGCCGAGCGCGATGGTGACGATCAAGTCGAAGGCGTTGAGCTTCGAGAGCGTGCGATTGCCCGAGATACGTAACAGCACCACGAGCGCGACGTAGGCGAGCAGGCCGACGACGATCGTGCGTCCCAGGCCCGCCCAGCCATCGAAAAACATTCCAGCACCTTTCCTGAGGCGGCCGCGCGTCGCCTAGCCCGACTAGTTCCCAGCCGTTGCCCTTGTTCCAGGGGCCGGTGGCGTCCTCACCCAGTTCGCCCTCGCCGGTGGAGTCGTTCCTCAAGTGTTCATTCAGATAGCACCCGCCCGCACGGCGGCGGGCTCGCTCTGCTGCAACGCGAGCACGTCCAAGGAAAGCTTCCGAAAAGAACGTGCTCGCGTTGCGAAGCGGGCCTCTCTTAGTTCGAACCGGCCAGCGCTGCCTGGTTGATGGTCTCGGCGAGCTTGCTGAGCTTTTGATCGGCGGTCTCTTCCTCGTCCATGTTCTGCTTCAGTTGCTCAAGCGCCTTGGTGTAGCCGAGGGCTTCGGCCCAGGTACAGAGCGTGCCGTAGGTGGCGATCTCGTAGTGCTCGACCTTCTGGGCACAGGCGATCATCAGGGCGTCCTTAACCGACGATTCGGCGCTCTCCTCGAGCATTTCCTCGGCCTCTTCGATCAAACCCTTCATCGCCTCGCAGGTTTTGGCGCGGGCCGACTTGCCGGTCTCTTCGAACGCCTTCTCCAGGCGCTGCACCTGCTGCTTGGTCTCCTTGAGGTGTTCCTCGAAGGCGGCCTTTAGCTCCTTGGACGTGGCGTTGTCGACCATCTTCGGCAGCGCGTCGACCAGTTGCTTCTCGGCGCTGAGCACGTCGCGAAGCTCGTCGTAGACAGCATCGGCCAAATTGTCGAGTGACATGGGGATCTCCTTCGCTGGGTATCGTTGCGAGGCCCGAGACAACCCTTGTGCTCGTGCAGCCTCGATGATGTCGCCCACCTGGCGATGCAAGCGCTGTGCCAAAGGCATCTGCGAGCGGGCGCATTCTGTCGAGCGCACGCGAAAGCGTACGCGTCGCGGGGCTTAGCGCGGACGATGATCCGTTGCGACGGCAGATCCGCGCGGTGCGTGGTGAAGGATGCCGCCACTCGGCTGAACAGCCCCGCGTCAGCTTGAACCGGGAACGACCAGCGGTGCGGGTGCGGCTACCGCTCGATGTCCGTCAGTGCGAGCACGGCCAAGACGGTCGCCGCCAACAAAAGAAGCCGGGGAACAACGCGTGCTGTTCCCCGGCTGGGTGGCTCAACTCTTGCCGACGGCTTAGCAGCCGCGGCACCAGCGACGCGGCCGGCGGTGACCACAATCGTCACAGCCCGCGGGCACCATGATCGTCTTGGGCACCATCTTGGTGACGTGTACTTCGACTTCCTTCTCGACCTGGTGCGGGACGCAGACCCTGTATTTGACCGTCTTTTCGGTCGGCACGCACTCGTACTTGGTCACGTCGAACGTCTTCGAGCGCTTCTCGGCGACGCACTTGGTGTAGGTGACTTCCTTGGACTGCTTCTCCATCACGTAGTGCGTCTTGTGGATCGTCTTGGTCCGCTTTTCCGGCTTGCAAACCGTCACGTGATAGGTGTACGGCTGCTCTTCAGTGACCATCTTGCAGGCGGTGTACTCGATTTCCTTTTGGACTAGGTTGGGCACCCAAACCTTGCAGGTGGATGGCCCGCAACCCGAGGAACACGACCCGCACCAGCGGCGCTTGTGACGATGGCCGCAGCCCGAGCTGCAGCAGTCGCCGCTGGAAGCGGCCACTTCGTGCTCTTCCCAATGACCTTCATCGACGGTCACTGTTTTGGTCATGGGCACCTTGACCTGCTTGCAGACCTTTCGCACGCCTTCGCGGGTCTCTTTGTGCGGCACCTGGACGGTGTATTCGCAGGTCTCTTCCTTGACGACCGGCTTGCACACGTTGTAGCTGACCGTCTTGGTCATTTCCTGGGGCACCATCACGGTGAACTCCCGGGTGACCTGTTCGGTCTTCGGCACGCGCTTCATGACGGTGACGGTCTTTTCGCGCTCTTCGGTGGTGTATTCGGTGTGGCAGACCTTGCGCGTCTCGGTGACCGTAGTCGGCACCATGATCGTCTTCTCCACCATCTCCGGTTCGGCCGGCGCACACGATTCGCACGGCGCCGCCGTCTCACAAGGTGCGTAGCATCCGCGCCGATGGTGCCTGCCGCCGGCAAGCGCCGCGTTGGCCGTGACCGCCGCTGCCCCTAACACAAGCCCAAGTAACAACATCCGTGAACGTAGCATCATGTTCCCCCCTCACGTGGCAAAAGGATTTCGGGCAAAGTACGGCGACAGAATTCCGTCGGTCAACTTTACCGGTCACGAAAGGTACGCAATCTATCTTGATTCGACTATTTGTCAACTATTTCTTTGCGGTACGGCGAAGCCGGTTCCGAATTTGGACGCGCTCGCGCCCCGCCGTAAACCCGCCAGGGCGTCCGGTGCAGCACACTTGCGGTGCGCTTGCGCGCGTTGACCACGACGGGCGCGTTCGCTATCGTGCCCACGCCGCAGGGAGACGCGGCGGAGCATTCTCGCAGCAGGAGTCTCGCGGGCGCTTTCGTGCGCCAACGAAGCGAGCAACAGTACGGCCATGCACGATCGAGGCTATCGCGAGTTACTGCGGCGAACGTGCGTTGCCTTGGCCGTCGGCGGCGCTATCGTGGCCGCCTGCTATTTCTGGGTCGATCGCCCGGTGGCGTTCTTCGTGGCCGAGCACGATACGGACCACTTCGCCGTTTTCCGGTGGCTGACGTATCCGCCGCCGCTCTTGCAGAGTTGTTCGCCCATCGTGCTGGCCGTGCTGCTGGTGTATCGGGCCTGGCGCCCGCTAGCGCGATGGCAACAGGTGCTGCTGGTGGCCTGCATCAGCGTGCTGGCGGCCCATCAGTTTCGCATTTCGGTGGGCTACGCCTGCGGGCGCTACTGGCCGGAAACCTGGTTCGACCATAATCCGTCGCTAATCGGCACGGGCACCTACGGCTTTGCCCCGTTTTCCAGCAGCGAGAACGTGGGCAGCTTTCCCTCGGGACATGCGGCGCGGATCTTCGCTTTCGCTGGCGTGTGGTGGATGGCGCTGCCGCGGCTGCGGGCCCTGTGGGTCATCGCCGGGGCGCCGATGCTGGCGAGCCTGGTGCTGATGAACTACCACTTCGTCGGCGACGTCGTGGCCGGCAGTGTGCTGGGCGGAATCATCGCCGCCTACGCCGTGCAACTGGCCGATCTGTGGCCGCCCGGCGTCGGCGCGAACGGTCCGCCGGAAGCCCGATCTGCCTGACGGCGAGACGCGCTACACGACCTTCGGATACGGCTGGCAGAACAGCCCGGTGATGACTTCCCAGCGCCCCGACTCATCGGACAAGTGGCAGTAGCCGCGATCACCCTTCTCGCCGTGTTCGCCGACGAAGTCGTGCAATTCGACCTCTTCGCCATCGTGCACGACGTAGTGCATCTCGTTCCACACCAGCAGCACGGCTTTCGCGCTGCGGAGAGGTTCCAGCGGCTCGAGCAATTCAAACACCCTGAGACCGGCCATGGCTAACTCCTTCAAACGACGCACCTGACCACGAGGGAACACCGCCCCGCTCGCCGCTTGCGGGTCAATGCGGCTGTGGGCTGGCAGCAAGTGCTGTCGCAAAAGTAATCCGGCGATCGAAAGAGGTTCGCGGCGCTCGGCAAACCATTCGTTTCCCCTGGCAGGGCCGCCACGCGAAATGGCCAGGCCGCGGCGGTTTGCACCGGTTGTTGGTACTGCCTATATTGCCGACCATTCGCGTTTTGATTCATCCCGGATTCTTCCAGTTCGCGGGCGCTCGCTGCCGCGGCGAAGCATGCCACGGCGCTAGGCGGGTCCGATCCGCGGGATCTGACGCCCCATGCGCGATCAATTCGACGAGTACTCCGACTTCCCTGCACCGCAGGGCTTTCCCGAGCAAGCGCCTTCGGGCCGTTCCGGCTCGTCCAAGACGTGGGTGCTGCTGCTGGTGACCGGCGGCGGAGTCGTGGCCCTGCTCGTGTGTTGCGGCGGCATCGGTGGGTTTTTCTATTTCGGGCTAACGGTCTTCGCGAAACAGGTCGAGGCGGAACTGCGCGACAACCCGGCCCTGGTCGAGCACGTCGGCGCGGTCCAAAGCTTCGAAATCGACTGGGTGGCCACTTCGGCCGAAGCGGACAACGACGTGTTCGCCTTCAACGTTCGAGGCGACCAGGGCGAAGGCGTGGTGACCGCCAAATGCGTCACCACCGACGACGATTCCGAAGAAATTGCCTGGGCCACGCTGCGGCTGCCCAACGGCGAGACTGTCGAGCTGGTTCCCGAAACCCCGTGATCTGCCAGCATTTCAACGGCGGTCGGCAGCTGCTGAGAACTCGACGTTTCGCGCGAACCCGATCCCTGGGCGCCGGGTCTGTATCCCGAGCGCGCCTGGGCGCGTCCTGAGGCGGATCTCCGCGGTTCGACTTGTGAGAAAGGGAGGTGACCGATGGCCACTGCGATGGAGCAAGCGTTCGGCGCGATCGGAGCCCGCGTGATCGAGGAAACCTTCGGCGGCGTGTTCGAGATCGGCCTGCAGGAGATCGCCGGGCAGGAGACGTATCAGCTCAAGTACCCCTGGTCGGACGAGTTCGACATCGAGACGCCCGACGTGCGGCCCAAGCATCGGCACCTGGTGCTCGACGTCAGCAGCCGCCGCTTCGACACGATCGGTCGCTACCTCTGCGGCCACGACGAACGCCACTGGTTCGTGGCGACGCTGCCGATCGAAGAGCGCACCAAGAGCGTCCGCGGCGCGATGGAAGCGCTCAAGCCTGAGATCGTGCGACGCGCGCAGAAGCGGCGGGGCGTGAAGCATCGCCTGCACCGCCGCCGCACCGAAGCCTACGTGCGGCAGGGGGAGTGGTTCTTTCTGCCGCGGCCGATGATGCACGTGGGCGAAAAGGCCGTGGCGGGCGGCGAACTGGTTCGCCCCGGCGGCAAGCCGCACCTGGCCGAGTGGATCTACCGGCCGAACGCCAACGAAACGTTCGTGCGCGGCGCCGTGTCGCACCCCGACCATGCCACGCTCTACCTGCAAGTGTGGCATCGCGTCGTGTTGAACAACGAAGCCCGCGTTGCCAGCGAGCGCCACGTAGCCCGCCGCGTCGATAGCCTGGCGCGGATGACGTATCTCGACTGAGTGCTTGCCGGCCGAGGATCGCCAGCGAGGCTTTCTGTCGACGAGGCTCTCTAGCCTGACGCTGGGAGAGATCATCACGGCAGAGACCGTGCCACCGGCCGAGCTTTCGGCCTTCAAAGAAAGTGCTCCCTGAAGGACTTGAACCTTCAACCCTCTGATTAAGAGTCGAATCATTGGGGACTTTCCCTGAATTGACGACGCTTGGCATCTATCGTTCTCAGCTGCGTTTACCGCTATATTGAGCCTTGATGGTGCTACCTCGGTCGTGGCTTGAGTAGACTCATGCTTACCCGCGTTGCAGTCTTGGTTGCGATTCTCGTCTGTAGCTCACATCGTGTGGCTGCAGCGATCGACGCCGATGACATAGTCAACGGTATTCGGGCTAGTGAGTCGCTGTTCGAGGACTTCGAGGCAACGCTTCACACGACGTACACCTTGCTTCGCGATCCGTACGAATTCGTTGGAGAGAACACAAGAGAAATCACGCACTCGCACAGCGTTGTGACGTATACGCTTCAGCAGGGGATGTTTCGTCTTGAAGTAGAAAAGGCCGTTACGGACACATCAGGCGATACGCCCCGCACGCAGAACCGTCTTCGGTTGTTCGACGGCATCGAGTCTCGCGCCAAGGAAGGTCGTGTTGTGAATCTAGTCGATGGATTCACGAACGATGCGAATCTTGTTCGTCCGCACATGATGATCGTTCAGGCTGCAGCTTACGACGTGCCGTTGTCCATCTATTTATCCGGCAAGGAAGCGATTCTCGCATTCGCGGGCGAGAAAGCGATCGGCAATACTCGTATCTCTATCGACTA
Organism: Planctomycetota bacterium; assembly: GCA_003389325.1. Classification (GTDB taxonomy): domain Bacteria; phylum Planctomycetota; class Planctomycetia; order Pirellulales; family PALSA-1355; genus LB-PLM-3. Next base: position 126,207 of record QQVE01000009.1, on the reverse strand, counting down.
CGAGGGTGAAGATCGTATCGAGGGTTACAAGTGCCATGAGCTGGTATGCCGGCACAGCAACATATCCACAGGGGCAGTTGCCAGTGTAGTTCATCTATGGCTTGTGCCAGACCGCAGTTGGCTGCCGATCCGGTGCGTTGTCTTTGACCCTCGAAGGTCAGAGAGCAGGAGTATTTACGAGTCTGCTACGACGGAGTTCTTAGAAGTTGGCCCGTCGATTTGGATTCCAAAGAGGGCGAGATGCACTGCATTTGACAAGAGAATAGTCCAATCACGCGCAGAGCAGGTGGCAGTGTGGCAGCAGACATGCACCGTCAAATCATGCAATTTGAACCCCAACCATCCTGTAAGTTACTTTCGAGAGTTTGATATTCCAGCCGGTACCGCGGTATACCAGCTCGACCTTAACGGTGAGATTGTGGGCAGTCATCGGGAACGCGCTATCAGCTCTCGTTGGCAGGCGCCAATCTGGCCGCTGCTTCTGCTTGGCGGAGCAGTGTTTGGGCTATTCGCGTTCTTATTCTGGAGAAAGTGTAGTTGGGCGGCAGGCGCATCGCGTTGACGGTCGATCCGGCGATACGCTTAGTCGCAACAACGCTTCACAAGAGTAGATAGGATCTTGCCATGGCCAACAACGAAGACCACGCTCAAGATTCGAATGAACTTGCCGACTCGACTTCGCGCGACACCGTCCGGCTAGTGAGTCGGCGGCGTGTTCTTGTTGGACTGGCTAGCCTGTTTGCAGTCGCAAGCACTTCAGTTCTGGGCGTCGGCTTGAAGAGCCGAAGGTCGCGGCCGAAGCTGAGCGTCGCAATTGCTGGGCCTTTCCCTAGCAACCAATTCCTCGCTATCAACGCGCCGCCGAGTGAGTTCGTCGCGCCACGATTGATACTGCTAGCCAAGGACGACCGCAATGCTGAACATGTCAGCGTAGTTTTCCAGTTCCAGGGGGAGGAGAACCCGTCCCGGCGAATCCGACTGAAGGTATCGTTGCACGATGCTGATGGCGATGTCCTCGGAACTGCGTCTGCACTTTGCGAGGACAGGCGTCTGGCAGCCCCTCAACGAGTGGGAATTCTTGTGGAGCGCCCGTCGCCGGACTGTTGTGCAAATTTTCAAATACCCGTCTCCGACAAAATAGAGCATCCAATTGCTCAAGTCTCTCTTCTATTTGAAGATGTTTGAGAGTGACGCGCCGACGTAGTTTATCGGAACCGATATTTCCCTTTGCACCAGCATCAAGAGTTGCGGGCGGCTGCCCGACCGGGCCTTAGCCGAGACCTGGCGTAGCACCGAACGGCTATGCCTTTCTGGCCATGAGAAAGGCCTTGCCACAACCAACGCACAGCAAGGCCTTAAGAGTGCTCCCTGAAGGACTTGAACCTTCAACCCTCTGATTAAGAGTCAGATGCTCTGCCAATTGAGCTAAGGGAGCGGGGGCACGCCCGGGGGGCGGCAAGCGTTCATGGTAACCGGACACTGGCCCGCGACAAGGGGTTCGGCGGGCTTTTCCGCCGCCGGCGCTGCGCCCAGCGGAAGCGACAACGCCTGCCAGCCGGCCCGCTTAGCAGACCGTCGAAGTAAGCCATCCTGGCCAACTTCAACCTCGCCAAGTGCGGAGCAAAGCTCCGCACGGCTCGCAAAATAACGACTTGCGTCGTCATTCTGAGATCGCATCCATGCGATCACGCCAGCCTGTCGAATACTTCAACAGGCTGTTAGCTCTCGCTGACCTGCATGCCGAGCTGGCGCATCTTGCGGTAGAGGTTCGAGCGGTGCAGGCCCATCCGCTTGGCCGCCTCGCTCATGTTGCCGCGGGCCCGCTCGATGTTCTTCTTGATGTACTCCATCTGAAACGCGTCGGTGGCGCGCGACAGCGGCAGGTCGAGCCCCACCAGCGGCGGCGCTTCGCCCGTGGGCGACAGGATGAACGCCAGGTCGTCGGCCTCGATCTTCTCGCCGGCGTGCAGATAGGCCAGCCGCTCCATCAGATTGCGCAGCTCGCGGACGTTGCCCGGCCAGGAGTGGGCCTCGAGCCTTTTGCGGGCCGCGGCCGAAATCTTCATCGGCTTGCGGTGGCCGCGGCGGCAGAACTCGTCGAGGAAGTGTTCGGCCAGCAGCATCACGTCGTCGCCCCGCTCGCGCAGCGGCGGCAGGTCGAGCGACACCACGTTGATGCGGAAGTACAGGTCCTGGCGAAACCGCTTCTGCCGCACCATCTCGGCCAGGTTCTGATTCGTGGCGGCAATCACCCGGGCATCGGTGTGGATGGGCCGCGATCCGCCGACGCGCACGACGACTTTCTCCTCCAGCACGCGCAGCAGCTTGGCCTGGCCGCCGGGGCTTAAGTCGCCGATCTCGTCGAGAAACAGCGTGCCGCCGGACGCGAGCTCGAACTTGCCCTGCCGCATGTCGTGGGCATCGGTAAACGCACCTTTCTCGTGGCCGAACAGTTCGCTTTCGAGCAATGTCTCGCTGATCGCGGCGCAGTTGACGGCCACGAACGGCTCGTCGCGGCGCGGGCTGAGGTAGTGGATCATTTGGGCCACGACCTCCTTGCCGCTGCCGTTTTCGCCCAGCACGAGCACCGCCAGATCGGTGCCGGCCACGCGGCGCACCGTTGACCGCAAGGCCTCGATGGCCGGGCTCTGCCCCACCAGCGAGACGCTGCCGGCCGCCTGGTCGATGATGTGCCGATGGCGCGAGAGCAACTGCTCGAAGTGGCGGGTGTTGGCTAGCGCCACCGCCGCGTGCCGGGCCAGCTCTTCCAAGGCGCGTTCGTCTTCGGCCGTGAACTCGCCGGAGATCTTGTTGATGACTTCAAAGGCGCCGAAGCACTCGCCTTCGCCCGTGCCCAGCGGCACGCACAGCAGCGTGCGCGTCTGGTAGGTCAACTGGCGGTCGGTCTGCCGATCGACTTCCGAGGCATCGGCCGCGCCGATCCGCCGCGGGCGGCCAGTTCGCACGACCTGGCCGACGACGCCGGTATCGTCTGGGATGCGCAGCTCGCCGTCCTTGACCCCCAACGCCGGACGGCCGACCAGCGTGTGGTTCGGGCGATCCCAGAGAAAGATGCTGGCGCGGTCGGCCCCCAGCAGCTTGGTGGCCGCCTCGGCCATTTGCACCAGCAGCGGTTCCATCTCGCCCGTCTGGTTCCAGCCGCCGGCGATCTCGAGGATGGTTTCCAATCGCTCGATCCGCCGCCGGGCCTGATGCCGCCAGGTGGCCGCGGCCAGGGCCTCGCCGAAGGCGCCTGCTAGCGGCACGAGTGCCGGCGGAAGCGATTTGGGCGGGTTGTTGCGCGAGAAGCAGGCTGCGAGCACTTCGCTCGCCTTGCCGCGCGGGCCCAGCGGGGCGGCCACCCACACGTCGTCTGTGAGCGCTTGTTCGCGGTCGAGGGCGTCGGCCAGCAATCCCAAAGGAAGCTTGCGCGGCCGGCCCGACTCACCCAGGGTCGCCCAGGCTCCTTCCTCGAAACGGGCGACCGCCGCGAACTCCGCCGCCGTCGACTGCACCACGAGTGGCAGGCACTGCGTGAGGAATCCCGCCACCGACTCCGATTGGGTCGCCAGGCGCAGCAACTCGCCGGCCAGCCCCGATCCCGAGGTGGATGTCTTTTCTGCATCAAGACTTATGACACGATCCCGCGCGTTCATGGAGATGTCCTCGATTTGTTGTCGCAGGCTCCAGGGATATGTACTCTATTAAACACCAGAAACCGCCCGAAGTGTCGTCTATTTGTACACATTTATTTGTGTCCTTAGTGACACAACCAATCGTACAGGGCCGGTCAAATGGATTGCGCCAGGCCTGCCGGGGTGCATCGTGGGCGACGTTGAGCATTTCAGGTACAGGCGTTATGTTGCCCTCTTGGCTGACAACCTCTGGCGCGATCACGAAGCGCAGGCAGGATAAGGAGATTCGCGATGGGCGCGTTCGACGGCAAGAAGGGTCTGATCCTGGGGGTGGCCAACGATCATTCGATCGCCTGGGCCATCGCCCAACGCGTGATGGACCAGGGCGCCGTGTGCGGCTTTACCCACCTGCCCGACCGCCCCGACGACGAGCGCCAGCGCAATCGCCGCCGCGTGGCCCTGCTGACCGACAAGGCCGAGAATGCCAAGTTTCTGGTGCCGCTCGACGTGACCAACGACGAGCAGATCCAGGAGGTGATGGACACCACGGCCAAGGAGTTCGGCAAGATCGACTTCCTGCTGCACGCCATCGCGTTCGCCTCGATGGACGATCTCAAGCGCGACACCGTCGAGACCAGCCGCAGCGGCTTCTTGATGGCGATGGAGATTAGCGCCTATAGCCTGATCGCGGTGGCCAACGCCGCACGGCCGATCCTCAACGACGGGGCCGCGATCGCCACGATGACCTACTTCGGCGGCGAAAAGGCCGTGCCCGGCTATAACGTGATGGGCATCTGCAAGGCGGCCCTCGATTCGTCGGTCAAGTATCTGGCCTACGATCTGGGGCCGCGCGGTATCCGCGTCAACGCGCTGTCGGCCGGCCCGTTGCGCACGCTGGCTGGTCGCGGAGCGGGCGTGGAAGACATGCTGCGGTTCTACGAAAAGATGGCCCCCATGGGCCGCAACGTGACGCACGAGGAGGTCGGCCGCACCGGGGCGTTTCTGCTCTCCGGCGACAGCGACGGCATCACGGGCGAAATCATGCACGTCGATTGCGGCTACAACATCATGGGCACTCCCGGCCGGCTGCTCGACGAATACAAGCAATGAGCCCGGCCGACGCCCCGGCCCCGCGCGTCGAGGTGGCCATCGCGATCGTCTGGCACCAGGGACGCCTGCTCATCGGACAGCGCCCCCAGGACGCGACGCTGCCGGGCCTGTGGGAGTTTCCCGGCGGCAAGGTCGAGCCGGGCGAAACGCCCACGGCGGCCGCCGAGCGCGAATGCCTCGAAGAAACGGGCGTGCTGGCACGCGTGGTGGGCCGGTATCCCGTGATCGAGCACGACTACGATCACGCGGCGGTGCGGCTGCACTTTCTGGCTTGCGAGTGGGTCGGCGAGAAGTCCCCGCTGCCGCAACGCTGCCGCTGGATCCACCCCAGCGAGCTGGGCTCGTACGCGTTTCCCGCGGCCAACGACGCGCTGCTGGAGATGCTGCTCCGCGGCCAGCCGCCGGAAAGTCTGTAGCGCTTTGGCGCGCTTGCGCGTGCATCAACAGGCAGGGTTCGCCACGGGCGGCGAAAGTGACCTAGTAGCGATTTCAAGAAATGGGGTAAGATTTGCAAACTTTGACGATTGGTGGCCACGACCGATCGACGTCGATTTCGAAACTTCGAATTCAACAAACGTTTTGGCCACAACTGCTTACAAGACACGCCTGATTCCTCGACTCACCAACGGCTCAGAAGTTGCTTCCGGCGGGCACGCGGTTGCAAGGACGCAGCCGAGAAGTCTCCCGCCAAGTTGAAACAGGAGCTCGCCGAGCATGGATGCTCTCGCGGCGCGGTGCGCCATCCTGATCGTGGCCCTCGGTTCGCTGGGTGCCAGTTACTCTCTGGGTGCCAGTCACCGCACTCCCAACTTCATCGTCGAAGCCCCCACCGCGGAAATGGCCGCGCAAATCGGGAAGGCCGCCGAGAAGTATCGCCGCGAGCTGGCCATCGAATGGACCGGCTCCGAAATGCGTAACTGGGCCCAGCCCTGCACGATGAAAGCCCACGTCGGCAATCATCTGGGCGCGGGCGGAGCCACCAGCTTCGAGTTTCACAACGGCGAAGTGTTCGGCTGGCGAATGACCATTCAGGGTTCGCTCGAGCGAATTCTCGACTCGGTGCTGCCCCACGAAGTGAACCACACGATTTTCGCCACCCACTTCCGGCAGCCGTTGCCGCGGTGGGCCGACGAGGGCGCTTGTACCACCGTCGAGCACGAAAGCGAACGGGTCAAGCAGCAGAAGATGCTGATCGAGTTCCTGCACACCGGCCGCGGCATCTCGTTCAGCCGCATGTTCGCCATGCGGGAGTATCCGCACGACGTGATGCCGCTCTACTCGCAGGGCTACTCGCTGGCCCGTTACCTGTTGCAGCAGGGAGGCAAGCGGAAGTTTCTCGAGTACCTGGCCGACGGCCTTGGCGACAACAACTGGGCCCGCGCCACGAAAGATCACTACGGCTACGACGACCTGCTGGCCCTGCAAAACACCTGGCTCGAATGGGTCCGCGAGGGGAGTCCCGCGATCTCGACGCCCGTCGCCTCGCCGGCCCTGGTGGCCGTCAACGAACCGCAGAAGCAGCGCGCTCGCCCGAAGGCGAACCTGATCTATCGCGATCCGGCGGATCCGGCCAACAACGGCGCTCGTCTGGCGGCCCGCGGAGCGGATGGCCCCAGCGTGTACGACATCGCCGCGCAGGAGGCCGGGTCCAACAGCGCGACACCCGGCCCACAGGAGGCCGTCGATGCCGCCTGGCAGCCTCGGCGGCGCGCTCGTCAGGTGGCCGCAGTCGAGCCGACCCAATCCGCTCCGCGCGACGCGGAGATGCAGCTTCCGCACCCGGCGCACCAGGTTACGCGTCCGCAGGAGTTCGAGCGGCCGCGGCAGGTGATCCTGGAGTGGAGCCGTCCGCGCCCCAACCAATCGGCGCAAGCCCGCCAGCTTCCCGGCCCGCTGTAGCGGCGGCGATTCGACCCTAGGACAGGGCGAAGAAGTAGCGCGTGAGGTGGTAGAATACCGGGGCGGCGAAGCAGACCGAGTCGATGCGGTCCAGCACGCCTCCATGCCCGACGACCAGCGTGCCGTAGTCTTGCACGCCGCGGTCGCGCTTGATGGCCGACATGGTCATTCCGCCGGCAAAGCCCATCACCGAAACGACGGCCGCCATGCCGGCGGCCTGCCAGGGCGTGAAGGGTGTGGCCCAAAAGAGCGCGGCGCCGATCAGCGAGGCACTGGCCACGCCGCCGATGAAGCCTTCCCAGGTGCGGCTGGGGCTGATGGCCGGCGCGATCACCGTGCGGCCCAGCAGTTTGCCCCAGGCGAATTGCAGCACGTCGTTGAGCTGCACAATCAGCACGAAGAAGAACAAGAGCGTCGCGGTTTGCCCGTCGTAGTCCGGGATCTTCAAGCTGAGGATGGCCGGGGCGTAGCTCAAGCAGTAGACGCAGATCATCAGTCCCGCCTGAATCTTGGCGACCCGCTCCAAGAACCGCTTGTAGTCGCCGGCCATGGCCACGCGCGCCGGGATAAACAAGAACGCGTAGACGGGAATCAATACGCTGAACAGCAGCGAGTATTCCTCGACGCCGAGTCCTACGATCAGGTACTGCAGCGGCGTAAACGCGGTGAAGACCCAGAACAGCGCGCGGTGATCGCCCAACCGTGTCGGCGTCAGCGTGATGAACTCGCGCAGCGCCCAGAAGGAGATGAAAAAGAACACCACGACCGTGGCCACCCGGGCCGGCGGCCCGAGAAACACGGCGCCGGCCAGCACGGTGCACATCATCCACCAAGCGCGGATGCGCAGGTTGAAGGCGTCGACCAGGGCCGGGTTGATGCCCACGTCGGGCGAACGTTTCAAACGCTGCCCGATCGTGGTGGCGACGAACAGAATCGCCAACACGCCGCCGATCAGGCTCAGGGTTTCACGGTCCGGCATCAGTTACGTCTTCTTCGTGGATCAGGTCGTCGGTGTGCGAACGCGCGCGGTCAAAGGTCCTTCAAACGTCGGACGCTCTTGCGGGCCCGCTCGAGAAAATCGGTTTTGGCCTCGCCATTTTCCAGCCAGATCGGCGGGCCGAACGTGACCAGGCTCAACAGCGGCACCGGCAGAAACTCGCCCCGCGGCAGCACGCGGTTCAGATTATCGATGTGCACCGGCACCAGTTCCAGGTCCGGACGCTTTTTGGCCAGATAGTACAGGCCGCTCTTGAAGTCCTGGATCTCCGACTCCGTGTTGCGGCTCCCCTCGGGAAACACGATCAGCGACTGTTCCGTGCCGATCTCGCGGAGCATCAAGTCGACGGGACTCTGATGGACCTTGATGTCGGTACGGTCGATCAACAGCGCGTTGAACGTGCGGGCCATGTAACGCCGCACGCCCCCCTTCTCCCAATAGTCCTTGGCCGCCACCGGCCGCGTCAGGGCCCGCACGCGTTGCGGCAGCGACGACCAGAGCACGATCGCGTCGAGGTGGCTCGTGTGATTGGCAAAGTACACGCGCTGGCAGGTGTCGGGCTGCGAGTCGATCCAGCGCACGCTGGCCCCGCTGAGAATACGAGCGATCACGGCCAGCAGTGTCGACGTCATGTGGGTCTGCAGCGAGGTCCCCGCGGCGTCCGTATTTTGGCCGAAGCGAGCGGTCATGGGCGAAACCCGGGCAGCATCGCCACCCGGGCGTAATTCATCGTGCGAGGGCATATTATCTTGCCTGCGAGGCACGGCATAGTGCCCCGCGGCCCCCATCAAGCGGCGATCCGCGGCGAGCGATCGACGACGACGCGCCGCGCCAATCTTTTGTAGGTTCCACGTAAATCTCCGTCACGCACCGGCGGAAGCAAGTGGCTTGCCGGGTCCCGCCGGCGGAGAAACGGCACTATCGCTGCTGCCCGAAGTGATGCCCGCGCGGCGGCGCGAATGTGCCGGTTGTGCGGGCCGAAAGGCTGGCGCCGCCGGCCGCGACCCGCTACAATCGGCTGGCAATTGCCTGATGGCAAGCCGGACCAGTCCGAGAAGCGCGGTGCCCGACAAGAACCTGATTTGTATCGTCGTCGATCGTCTGCACGCCGGCATGGTCGGCGCGTACGGCAACAGTTGGATTCGAACCGGGGCGATCGACCACCTGGCCAGCGAGTCGTTTCTGTTCGACTCCGCGCTGCTGGAATCGCCGCGGCTCGATCACCTTTATCAAGCCTACTGGATGGCGCAGCACGCGGCCACCGCCGGCGAAACCCAAGGGACCAGTTTTCCCCAGGTCGTGGCGGCCGCAGGCTATCGCACGGCGCTAGTGACCGACGAACCGGTCGTGGCCGAGTTGCCGGCGGCGGGGCAGTTCGCCGAGACGTTGCTGGTGGCGACGGCCGACGAGCCGCAGACGGCCGAAGACGTTTTGGAAACCGAGCTGGCGCGGCTGTTCGCGGCCGCGGCCGAGTGGCTCGAGGCGGCGCAAGCACCGTTTTGTCTGTGGATCCACGCACGCGGCATGGCGGGTCCCTGGGATGCGCCGCTCGCGCTGCGCAACGCCTACGCCGACGAAGACGATCCGGTACCGCCGGCGCTAGTCGAAGCTCCCAACGATCGCCTGCCGGAAGACCACGATCCCGACGAAGTGCTGGGCATCCGCCATGCCTACGCCGGGCAGGTTGCCGCGCTCGATCAGTGCGTCGAAGGGCTGTGCGATCAGTTGGAAGCCTCGGGCCAGGCCAAGGGCACGCTGTTGACGCTGCTGTCGGGGCGGGGCTTTCCGCTGGGAGAGCACGGCCGCATCGGCCCCTGCGACGAACCCTTGTTCAACGAGTTGACGCAGTTGGTGTGGATGATGCGCTTTCCCGACGGCTGCGGAGCCCTGGCCCGCAGCCCGGCGCTGGTGCAGCCGTCCGACTTGCCGGGCACGCTGCTCGACGGGTTGGAACTCGATCGAACGCGGCTCGGCGCAGGGCATGCCAGCAGCTTGCTGGAGGTGATCGGCGGAAAGAAGCCGGCCCTGCGCGACCGCGTGCTGCTGCTGTCGGGCAACGAGCGGGCGGTGCGCACGCCGGGTTGGTACCTGCGGCTGCCGGCCGATGGCCAGGCGGAGCTCTACGCCAAACCCAGTGACCGCTGGGAGGTTAGCGAAGTGGCCAGCCTGGCCGACGACGTCGTGGCCGGTTTACAGGACGCGGTGCGCGAGCTCGAAACGCGGGGTTCCGCCGACGGCTTGCCTGCATTGCCGGCACTGCTGGTCAGCGAGCCCGACTAGCGACCGCCCGCACCCACGCCCGTGGCCGCGTCCCCCGCGCTGCTAGCAGCGCCGGGTGGGAATCCGCCGAAACTCGTCACATCCGGCATAGGGCTCCTGGCAGCACGTCGATATAATCCCCCTCCCTCATCGCGGGGAAACTCTACAAGCACAACGACTTAACTCGCCAGGCAACGATGATCGGACACGGACGTCCGACAACGTCGCGCGCGCCTTTTGCGCGCTCCTATTGCACCGCACGCTGGCTGTACGGCCTGACGCTTGCGCTGGCGATGGCGTACACGGCACCCGCGGCGCTGGGCGAAGAAATCGCACTGCGGTTGCGCGTCGCCTGGGGTGGGGGCACCGAACGTCTCTGGCATGGAACGATCGCGCTTTCCGGCGGTACGCTCACCGAGTTGCGACCGCTGGGCATCGAAGCCGACGAGCCGGGATCGATCTGGCTCGAGCGCGGCAACCAAATCCAAGTCCGCCAGCGCAGCCTGCGCGCGTACGACGGCATCGACGTGTTGGCGAACGGCGACGAGCAATCGCGGCTTTCCGTCTGGCTCTCCTACGGCGAAGGCGATGCCGTGCAAAGCGTCGAAGTCACGCTTGCCGAGCTGGTGGAGCAGGCCAAGCACAACAAGCTCGACGACGCCGGCAATCGACTGTCGATCTCGCGCTCGCCGGGCGACCGCTTGCGCATCGAGTTCGAGCGCGAGCATCTCGTCTTTGCGCCCGGCGAATCGTTGACGCTCGAAGTCCGGCCGCACCTCACGGGCACCGACACCAGCGGCTTGCCGCTGCAAGCCCGCATCGTCACCAACCCCGGCAACCAGAGAGTCTGGTCGCAGAACTACACGACCGGCGACGCGGGCACGGCCACGTCGATCACGCTGCCGGTGCCGCAGGCCGAAGGCGTCTACGACCTGACGTTTGCGCTCGTGCCGCGCTCGTCGATCAAACAGCGATTGGGACTGCAGAAACCGATCCTGCAACGCAAGATTCAGTTCGTCGTCGTGGCGGCCGATGCGCCGGCGCCGTCCGGCGAACCCCCGACGGCACGCGTGGTGGAAATCAATCCCGCCAACGCGCGATGGTGGGAGCGGTTTGCCAAGGTGCCGATGATCCCCGGCCTGCGCAAGGGCCCGCTGGGCGACGGACACGTGTCGACCTGGAACCATCCGGAACTGGGCCCGATGGTGCGGCTGGCTCCCGGCGACGCGGAGGCGGACGTCAGTTGGGAGGCCTATCCGCTGCCGATCGATCATCCCGGCCAGGTTCACGTGCTCGAGATCGAGTACCCGACCGACGTGCCGCAGGCGATGGGCATCAGCCTGCTGGAGCCGAACGCCGCAGGAGCGGTGATGCCGATCGGACTCGACTCGGGACTGTTCGTGGCAGCCGACGAAGTCGAATCCAAGCCGCGGCTGGCGCGCCATCGCATCGTCTTCTGGCCTCGCACCAAGGCGCCGCTGTTGCTGTTGACCAATCGCCGCGCGGACAAGGACGCCGTGTACGGCAAGATCACGGTGCGCAGCGCCCCGCAGTCGCAATTGTCGCGGTTTACGCTGGGGCGATTCGAAAACGGCAGCTCGCTGCCGCCGGCCCTTCCCGACACCCTGAAGTCGGAGCGGCTTTGGGCCGGATATCTCGACCGCCCGCTGGTGGCCGAAAACTTTAGCGCCCCCGAGGCCCTCGACGGTCAGAGCTACCGCAGCCTCGACGACTGGAACACCTTTCACCAGGGCGGCACGCGGCTGATCAAGTACCTCAAGCACGTGGGCTACAACGGTCTCATGCTCTCGGTGCTGGCCGACGGCAGCACGGTGTATCCCAGCACGCTGCTCGAGCCCACGCCGCGGTACGACACGGGCCTGTTCTTCGCATCGGGCCAGGATCCCAAGCGCAAGGATGCGCTGGAGCTCATCTTCCGGCTGTTCGATCGGGAGTCGCTGATGTTGATCCCGGCCTTGCAGTTTGCGGCCCCGCTGCCCGAGCTCGAAGAGCGCTTGCGGCGCGAGGGCACCGGCGCCACGGGCATTCGCTGGATTGGCGACGACGGGCGGCCGTACCTGGCGTCGCACCAGCCGCGGCGCGGCCTGGCACCTTACTACAACCTGCTCGACCCGCGCGTGCAGCAGGCGATGCTCAACGTGGTGCGCGAAGTGATTACCCGGTATGGCGAGCACCCGGCCTACGGCGGCATCGCGATTCAATTGGGCCCCGAAGGCTACGCCCAGTTGCCGGGAGTGGCCTGGGGCCTCGACGATCGCACGATCGCCCGCTTCGAGGCCGAGGCGCACGTGCGCGTGCCGGGCAGCGGACCGTCACGCTTCGCCGAGCGGGCCAAGTACCTGACCGGCGCGGGCCCGGGGCGCGAGGCGTGGCTGGCCTGGCGGGCCCAGGTCGTGGCCGACTTCCATCGCCGGCTAGCGCGCGAAATCGCCGCGCGGCATCCGCAGGCCAAACTCTACCTGGCCGGCAGCACGATGCTGGACCGCGAGATTCAACTCCAGCTTCGCCCCACCCTGCCCCGCCGCGCCCGGCTCGACGAGGCATTTCGCAAGATCGGTATCGACGTGGCCGCCTATGCAGCCGAGCCAAGCATGGTCTTGCTGCGTCCCCGGGTGCTGCGCCCGGGCGGCGCCGGAGGGGTGGCCGCCGAGGACGAGATCTATCTGTCGCCGGAGATGGACCGGCTGTTCGCCCCCACGCAACGGGCAAGCCTGTTCTACCACGAGCCGCAAAAGGTGCGGCTGGCCAGCTTCGACATGCAGAGCCCGTTCGGCGCGGCCAACACCTACGCTTGGCTCGTCTCGCAAATGTCGCCGGGAGGAAATCGCAATCGCCGGCGGTTCGTCCATGCCTTGGCCACGTCCGACGCCGCGCAACTGTTCGACGGCGGATGGCTGTTGCCGCTGGGACAGGAAGACGCGCTGCGCGACATTCTCAGCGTTTACCGCCAACTGCCCGGCGAGCGGTTTACCACGGTCGAAGGCGAAACCCAACCGGTCACCATCCGCACGCTCTCGCGCGACGGGCAAACCGTCGTCTACCTGGCCAACGACTCGCCCTGGAAGGTGAACGTCGTCATGCAGGTCGACGCGCCCCGCGACTGCCGACTGGAAAAGATCGGCGACAGTTCCGGCGTCGGACCCCTGGTGCCTGCCGGCACGCGCAGCTCGTGGACCGTCGCACTCGAGCCCCACGATCTCGTGGCCGCGCGACTCTCCTCGGCCAACGTACGGGTTCTGCGCCCCGTCGTCAGCCTGCCGCCGGAGCTGCGCCCGAAGCTCGAACAGCGGATTGAAGACCTGGTGACCCGGGTTCGCATGTTGAGCAACCCACAGCCGATGAAATCGATCGAGAACGCGGGCTTCGAGCAGCCGCTCGAGGACGAGCAGATCCCCGGCTGGACCGCCTCGGCACCGGGAGGAGGACGGGTGCTGCTCGATCGGGCTCAAAGCCACACCGGCGGGCAGTCGATTCTGCTGGCCGGAACCTCCGAGCGAGTGAGTGTGGCCAGCGCTCCGTTCGAGGCACCGGCCACGGGGCGTCTGACGGTCGAAGTCTGGTTGCGGGCCCGCCCGGGAGGCCCGGCGCCAGCGGTGAAGATTGCCGTCGAGGGCGAATTGCCGCAGGAGGTCTTCGCCACCAATGGCGTCATCCCGCGCGTGGGCGAAAGTGCCGCCAAGGCGGGTGACTGGGTGCCCTATCGGTTTCCCATCGACAACGTGCCCCAAGACGGCCTGCAAGACCTGCGCGTGCGGTTCGAACTGCTCGGCACGGGCGAAGTCTGGGTCGACGACGTGCAGGTGTTCGACCTGGCGTTCAGCGAAGCCGAGCTGATCGAGCTGTCGAAGATCACGAGCATGGCGAGCATTCACCTGGACAAAAGACAGCTCGGCGATTGCTCGCGGTTGCTCGAAGGCTACTGGCCGCGGTTTTTGATGGAAAACGTCGCGCCGTCGCCCGCGGCCACGCCGCTTGCCCGGCGGCCGAAACCTTTGCCACCGCCGCCGGAACCGGAGAGCAAGCCGGGCATGCTGGACAGCATCCGCGGATATCTGCCGCTGTTCCGCTAGGCAGTGCCGGGGAGGGCTGCGCTGCGGCGAGCCGTGCGGAGCTTTGCTTCGCACTTGGCGAGGTTGAAGTTGGCCAGGATGGCGTACTTCAACGGGCTGTTAGCCCGGGGGCCAGGAAAGCGCGCGGCCGCCGAGCAGATGGAAGTGCAGGTGATCGACGGTCTGCCCGCCGTATAACCCGCAGTTGACGATCACGCGATACCCCTGGTCGAGCTGCAACTGCTCGGCCAGCTTGCGGATCGTAACGACCAGGTGCCCCATCAGTGCCGCGTCGTCGTCACCCACGTGCGCCAGCGACGGGATTTCCTTGCGCGGGATGACGACGATGTGCGTGGGAGCCTGCGGCGAGATATCGCGAAAGGCCAGGCACTGTTCGTCCTGATGCACGATGTCGGCCGGAATCTCACCGTCGATGATGCGCTTGAAGATGGTCTTTTCGGCCATACGAATCTCCCGCAAGCTGGAAATCAGGACTTGAGAGCGGGCTGATCGAGCGGAATGGCTTCGTCGATGAGCATTCGAGGGATGTCGTCCACGATCGCGTAGAGCCGCGTGCGATCAGCTCGCACGAGCCCCCCGTCGAGCGGTTCTTCCAGTTTGATCCCCCCGTGGTTGATCACTTGCCGTGCGGCGATGCCCCGATTGATTTTCTCGATCAGCTCGCTGCTAGCAAACTCGAGATCGCTGTGGTCTTCGGGGCAGACGAGTCTCTTCCGTTCTTCTTCGGAAACCATGCTGGCAATGCACTCTTGTGGGGCCGGGTAACGGTGGACGACGAGGGCCGCTGAGGCACGGAACTGCCTTCAGCCTGCCGGATGACGGGCGTTTTGGCAAGTGGCGCGGCCTGAGGGGGTCGGTTTCGCCAGGGCATTCAAGCGCAGGCTAGCTGAGCACCGATAAGAAAAATGAGGTGCCATGCCGGCACATCGACATCCCGCAAGGACGCGGGCTGGACCGGCGGGATCGCCGGCCGCCACGGAACAGGTGGAGGGACCTACGATGATCCGCGCATCATTCGCGCTTGTGGCGCTTGCGGCGCTGCCGCTGGCGGCCGCCCCTCGGCTGCTGGCCCAGGACGTCCGTTACGAAACGGACGCCAACGGAGTTCGCTACCAGATCACGACGCATCAAACCCCGCGTCAATTGACCAAGACCCACTACGAGCCTCGCGAAACGACCGTTTCGGTCCCCCGCTACACGACCACGATGGAAGAGTCGGTGCGCACTTACCAGGTGCCGGTCGTGCGCCACGAGTGGGTCCCCGGCTACGAACGGTCGTGGAACCTCTTTAAGCCGCCGACGCTTTCGTACCGGTTGGTTCCGGTCACGCGTTGGGAGACGCGCTCCGAGACGGTACAGGTTCCGATTACGAAACGCGACTACATCACCGAACGCCACGTGCAACACGTGCCGGTAACGCAAACCGTGCCCGCCAACGAGGTCGTCACCCGGCGCCAGGTCATTGGCCTCGATCCGGGCGCCACCGCGACGGTGAGCACGCCCTCGGGCACGCCGGCCACCGTGGCCCGGCGCGATCCGTACGGCAGCAGCAGCTCGAGCGTGCCGGCCGACACTTCCAGCGACAGCAGCTTCGACGCCCGCATCGGCCCGACCCGCTAGGCCGCGCTGCAGCAAGCGAAAAAAAACAAGACGCGGAGCAGGAATCCTGCTCCGCGTCTTTTCTTGGAGAACGCACCCAACTCTTGTCTCTTGGCTTTCCGACAACCGCCTTAGTTGGTAGAGACCTCCACGGGCGGCTGCGACTTGCCGCGACGCTTCGGCTTCGAGGCGCTCCACTCCTTGGTCAACGACTCGAAGACTTCGGGCGACTCGTAGCGAATGACGTTCTTGCCCTCGGGCATCGGCCCGATCAGGCCCCGCAGAACCGGCAGTCCGCGCAGCCCGAGGTCGGTGCTGCAGTCGTCGATGCCGATCTGGGTGTGGGCTCGCAGCAAGGACTCCTGCTTGCTGTAGTCGCGAACGTGTAGTTTGCCATCCGTGCCACGTGTGACGATCCGAAATGTGTCTTTTGCCATCGAGTGTTGGTCCCTCGGGGTGAGCGAATTCTGGGGGACGACGATTCCGACAGCAGATATCGGCCCGCCGCCGGCCGCCGGCGCAAGCATTTTCCCAGGGACGACACAGCACTTGGGACCCCCCGAACCCTCACATGCACTTTGCGAGTGCAAGGCGCTACGGCCTGCGCCGCGTTCGGTCCGGTCGATCCACCTGCACCGTTTGCGCCCGGTGTGGCCAAGCCCATGGCGCGGGTTCTACCGGCCATGCCGCGCGGAGGCCCGGCGAGCAGCGTCTCGGGCCATCGCGGCTTTTCGGCCCGAGTTGGCCGAGCCCGCAATAGAAGTTCGCCGGCGGCCGCCGCGGACAAGGCCCCCGAAGACGGGCCCGGCGCGGTTGCCTCGCGGGCCGGGCAGGAGTAAATTCTAAGGTCCCCGGAGGGTACGCGAACTGGCTAGCAGCCTGACTCGAAATCAGGTGCCCCGCAAGGGGTTGTGGGTTCGAATCCCATGCCCTCCGCTTTTTTGGGAACTACTAGCCCCGCCAGAGTTGCGGGGCTTTTCTTTTGCGCTCGATAGTGCGAAGCATTGCCTAATGCTGCGGCTTGAGCTCCTCCAAGGTGAGATCCGAGAACCGGGCGTCGCCGGCTTCGGCTAGCAGGCGGAACTCGGGGGCGGGGGTGGAGTGGACGAAGGGGGCGCTGCCCAGGAATTGGTCGTCGACGAAGATCCACCAGCCGGCGGTTTGTCGCTCGATTTCGATAACGTGCCGGGCGGCGCTGCCCGCGGCGCGGTGCGCGATCACGGTCGGAGGCGACGTCTGAGCGTCGGTGCGGCGACCGAGCGTGCTGCCGTCGCGATCGACGCGTACGAACAGAAAGGCTTCGTCACGGTTGCGGCCCGCCAGGTCGAACTGCACTTCGATGGCCGATGCCTGGTGCGGATCGACGGCGAGCATCAGCTCGTAGTGCTCCAGCGGTTTGGGTTGGCCTTCCTCGTCGAATCCGAGAATCGCGCGGCGGACCAGGCCGCTGCCTTGCAGGACGAGCGCTCCTTCGTGGTCCTTGGCCTGGTGCCAGCCGCCGGAAACCGGTTTCCATTGGTTGATGTCCAGCCCGCTGAACAACGGCTGAATGCGCCCGGTGGGTTCGAGATCGCGGCTGCCCGGCGAACCGCCGCGCGGGACCAGCGTCACGAGCAGCCCGATCATCAGCAGTGCGGCGAGACCGGCGGCCGTCCAGCGCCAGGCGAGCCGCGGGCGCTTGCGTACCTGGGCGGTCGGCTGCGTGGAAACGGGTGAGCGTGTCTCGGCGATGGGGGTCGTCGCCGGAACGAATGCGGCCGTCGCCAGATCGCCCGGCGCTGTCAGGCCAAGCGACTCGATCCTATGCATCAGCTCGCCATAATCGGCCAATCGTTTGCGAGGGTCGTAGTGCATCATGGCGGCCACGAGCTCGACCGAGCCTTGGCTCACATTGGCCCGAACGTCGCCGACCGACTCGGCCTGGCCGCTCATTCGGTGGGCGATGATCTGCGGCATCGTCTTGCCCGACTGCGGCGGCTGGCCCGTCAGCATCTGAAAGGCGCTGGCGCCCAACGCGAAGATGTCGGTGCGCAGGTCGACTGGCTCGCCGGCGAGTTGTTCCGGCGACATGTAGTTCAGCGTGCCCAACGCGGTGTTGTCCGCGGTGAGTCGGGTGCGATCTTCCCTCGAGGCCGCCAATTGGGCCAGCCCGAAGTCGGCGATCTTGACCATCGGCAAGCCCAGCGGAAGCGGAAAGCCGGTGGGCGGCTCGACCAGCAACAGGTTGGCCGGCTTGACGTCGCGATGAACGATGCCCTGGCCCGCGGCATGGGCCAGTCCGGCCGCGGCCTGATGGACGATGCCCCACACGGTCCATTCGTCGAGCCCTTTTTGACGGCGGATCAACTTGCCGACGTCCTCACCGGTCACAAGCTCCATCGCAAAGTACAACCGGCCCTCGTGCCGGCCGAAGTCGTAGGCGGCGACGATATGCGGGTGAGCCAGTTGGGCGACCACTTGTGCTTCTTGCTCGAACCTCTTGAGGGCGCCTTGCTGCCCCAATTGGTTGACGAGCACCGTCTTGAGCGCGACGATGCGTCTCAGGTTCAATTGCCGGGCTCGGTAGACGACGCCCATGCCGCCTTGCCCGAGCACGCCCAGGATCTCGTAGCCGGGTACGGTCTCGGTGGGATGCAGGAGCGTTTCGACGATGTCGACCTGCACCGCATCGAGCAGCCCCTTCTGCAGAGCAAGCTGGGCAGGCGTCGTTTGTTTCCTGTTCGCCTCGAGCAACAGCTCTTCGAGCGCGCGCGGCGGCAGCAGCTTCAACTCGCTGGCGATTTCCGAGAAGTTGCGGCTCGGGGAGGAAGGATCGCTCGCGGACATGAGGTCAAGCACTAGACGCGTGAGACGGTCGGCGCGGGGTTATTTCGCGTCCGCGTTGATTGCCGCGAGCTGATCGAGCATCGACTGCACGCTGGGCCGGTCGATCATGTTGGCGCCGACGTAAGCGAACTTCACTTGCCCCTGCTTGTCGACGATGTACGTGGCCGGCTTCGAGAGATCGGCACGAATTCCCAACTGGTCGACCGCTTGCAACTCGACGTCTAGCACGAGCGGAAACGGGGGCTCTTCGGCGGTTCCTTCGCGGCGTATCGCTTCGCGCAAGTCGGCCAGCGAGCCGCGGTCCTCCAGTTGCTTGAGGGGAAACACGACGACGACTTCTGCGTCGCGCTCCCGAAAGGACTCGTAGTTGGTGATCAGCCGCGAGGTCTGCGTCGCGCAGTACAGACAAATGTTGCGGTAATAGCCGGCTCCGCCGCCACCACTCGTGTTGCCGCGGGTGACCACCACGACAACGTTTTTCTTCCCCAAGAACTGCGTCAAGTCCGTCGGCTGTCCGTTGATATCGGTAAACTGCAGGCTGCCGACGTCGCACCCGTCGATGGGCGTATTCGAATCGGCCTGATCGACGAACTTCCGAGCTGCCGAGTCGAACTGGTAGCCGCCCTCGGCTTTGAAGTCGAAGCGGGACTTGGCTGGGCTGAGCTGCTGCCAGGCGAAAACGCCCCCGGCAAGCAATGCCAAGCCCCCCACGACCCCGATCGCAATCCAAGTGACTTTCGAGGCCGGCGGCGTGCGCGCGGGTTCGGTGGGTTGCGTTGGCGTGCTCATGCAATCACATCGGCAAACGTCGAGAATCGCCCAGACTGCATCATACCCCAGTAGCGAAACGATACCAAATGATGTACAAGTGAGTTTGTGGCGAACGCCCCAGCGGCGCGGTCTCGCGCACGACCCCCGGGCCGGAGACGGGCGGTCCGACCGTTCGTCTTTTCGCTGCAACAACAGACATCGTCTTTGGCGGATCCGGCCGACGCACGCGCGCCGGCTGACCGCCGGGGGACGACTCGTTCGGCACACCATCGGTCTTCGCAAGAGGGTTGCCCACGATGTCCAACAGTCCCGACGCACCGCTCTACAAGACCGCCTTGCGAGATTTCCTCTCGGGGTTCGTCGTCTTCGTTGTCGCCTTGCCGCTGTGCCTGGGAATCGCGCTGGCGGCGGGGGCGCCGGTTTTCTCGGGCATTTTGGGCGGAATCATCGGCGGGGTCTTGGTCGGTCTGCTAAGCGGGTCGCGGGTCAGCGTGAGTGGGCCGGGCAACACGATGGTGGCCGTCGCCGCGGCACAGATGGCCGTCCTGGGCTCCTTCGAAGCGTTTCTGCTGGCCGTGCTCATCGCCGGCGGTATGCAACTGGCACTGGGGCTTGCGCGGGCCGGCTCCATCTCCGCTTTCATTCCCACGAGCGTCGTCAAAGGCCTGCTGGCCGCGATCGGAATCGTGCTGATTCTGAAGCAGATCCCTCATCTGTTGGGATACGACGTGGATCCAACCGGCGAGTTCTACTTTTTCCAGCCGGATCAGGAGACGACGTTCTCGGAGCTTGCCAAAGCACTCGGCGCAATTCATCCCGGTGCGGCCGCCGTGGGTGTCGCTTCGGTGGTCTTTCTTGTTGCCTGGGGACGCGTGAAATGGCTGAAGCAGTCGATCGTGCCCGAGCAACTGCTCGTCGTGTTGCTGGGCGTTGGCTTGAGCCTACTGCTGACCCGGGCGGGAGGATCGTGGGTGATTGGTCCCGACCATCTGGTGCAGGTACCGATCGCGGAAACGTGGTCCGATTTCCTCGGTTTCCTGCGGTTTCCGGACTATTCCCAGTGGAGCAACCCGGCGATTTACCGGGCCGCGGTCACGATCGTGCTGGTCGCCTCGCTGGAGACGCTGTTGAGCCTCGAGGCGATCTACCGCATCGATCCCCAGAAACGGCCCTCTCCTCCCAATCGTGAACTGTGCGCCCAGGGCATCGGCAACATGACCGCGGGACTGTTGGGCGGGCTCCCCGTCAGCTCGGTCATCATTCGCGGCTCGATCAACATTAGCTCGGGCGCCCAGACCAAGCTGTCGACGATGACGCATGGGCTGCTCATTCTGGCCAGCGTCGTGTTTGCTCCCGCGCTGATCAACAAGGTGCCGATGTCCTGCCTCGCGGCGATCCTGCTGGTCGCGGGCTTCAAATTGACCAGCCCCAGCGTTTTTCGCGAGATGTGGAGCCGTGGCTGGCCCCAATTTCTGCCCTTCGTCGCGACCGTGCTGGCGATTATCTTCTCGGATCTCCTGGTCGGGGTGATCGTCGGGCTGGTCGTAGCGGTGAGTTTCATTCTCGCCAGTAACGTGCGGCAGCCGATTCGGCGCTCCGTCGAGAATCACGTGGGCAGCGAAGTCCTGCGCATCGAGCTGGCCAACCAGGTGAGCTTTTTGAATCGGGCGGCCCTGAATCGTACTCTCGAGCAAGTGCCCCGCGGCGGCCACGTGCTGCTCGATGCGCGGAACACGCGATACATCGATCCGGACGTGCTCGAGTTGCTCCGTGATTTCGAGCGCGAGGTCGCGCCGGCTCACGGCGTGGAAGTCAGCTTTCTCGGCTTTCGCGACAAGTACGAAATCGAGGACCAGATTCAGTATCTCGATTACTCGACCCGCGACGTGCAGGAATCGCACACGCCGGCGGAAGTCTTGGCGATCCTCAAGGAGGGGCACGATCGGTTCCGCGCCGGCCGGCCGCTGACGCGGGACTTGGCACGGCAGGTGAACGCCACGGCCCACGAGCAGCATCCGCTGGCGGTCGTGCTCGGCTGCATTGATTCGCGTACGCCGGCCGAGCTGATCTTCGACGTCGGCATCGGCGACATCTTCGTGGTGCGGGTTGCCGGCAACGTGACCAGTCCCGAGGTGCTGGGAAGCTTGGAATTCAGCTGCCTCGCCGGGGCCAAGCTGATCCTGGTGCTCGGGCACACGCGATGCAGCGCGGTGGCGAGCGTGGTCGACGCACTGGCAAAAACCGGAGCCGTCGATAAGCTCGATGGCTACGACAACGTCGATTCGCTGCTGAAAAACATTCGGGAGTCGATCACCGACGACCTGCGCGACCGCCTGAAGCAGGCAAGACCGCACGAGCATGAGCACGTGACCAACGAAGTAGCCCGCCGAAACGTAGAGCAGTCCGTGGCTCGCATTCTCGAGTCAAGCGCCGCTTTGCGAGCTCTGGTGAGTGAAGGGCGACTGGCGATCGTGGGCGCGATGTACGACGTGGTCAACGGTGAGATCGCGTTTCTCAGTGACGGCTCAACGCTGTCCGATGCAGGCTCTGGCTAGCGTCTGCGACAAGTTGACCGGAGACAATTTCTGCGGCAGGTTGCTGACGCTTGGCTCGTGGCGACCGCGATGGTGGGCACGCGCGCCGTGTCGTTGTTTCTTGGGCAGTCCCGAGTTCATGCAGAGCCACTGATGCAGAACCTGCGTTGGTTGCTGCTAATTGATTGACGCACGCCGCCGCGCAAAATACGATGACTTCGGCATTGCTGCGCCGATACGCGGCTTTGCCACGATTGATGTGCATCCAACTATGCTGTGAATCAAGGGGAGATCGCTACATGCTTGATCGAATTCAACGCGGACTCTTGCTACCGGCGGCAATGTTGGTGGGCGCATCGGTGTGTGGGAGCGCACGGGCGGTGACGGTAACGCAACGGGATAGCACGGTTAGCATCAACTTGAACATCGTTGCTGGCCTGGCGGGTGACACTTTCGAAATGGAAGCTAGCACGACGGCGCTGACCGGCGGGCTGTCGTTCGATCAAGGAGATACGGTGACGGTTTCTGAGGGGCCGTTTTCGACCGGAGCCGCGACGGTCACCGGGGCGCTCGCCACGACGGAACATCTGTCGCAGCCCACCGCCGAGTCGATCCAGTACACCGCCACGCGCAACGCATCAGTGGCGGCGCAGTACATCTCGGGCGAACATCTCGGGGCAAGCGGCGACGCACACCAGTTCGTGCGTTTCACCTTCGAGGTCGTCGGCGAGGATCTGCCCTACTCGCTGACTGGGTTCTTCGATCCCGGCGCAGACAACCCCGACACGATTTTCGACGCGGGCTACATCACGCTCAACCGACCCTTTACGTCGTTCACTGCGTTCACTGTTGACACGGCGGGCCCGCTCAACGAAACCGGTGTACTGCCTGCCGGTTCGACCTACGCGTTTGAAATGCGTGTGCGTGACGTGGTCGCGTCGAGCATCAACCTTCTGTCCCAATCCGATGCCAGTTCGCTGGACATTCAGTTCATCGTCGGCACGGTTCCCGAGCCCAGCACGGCAGTTCTTCTCGGCATCGGAATCCTGGGCGTGGGTCTGTCGCGCCGCTGGCGAACGCGCGGCGTTTGAGTTGCCCGGGTAGGAAACACGGACACGGCGGGCGAATCTACGACGGGGCCAACGGCCGGAACGGGTCGGCTTGTTCCCGCTCGTGTACGGCACGCTGCTGGTACACCTTGCGGCCGAACTTGTAGAACAGGGCCGGGGTGACAAGCTGGTCGAGCAGGGTCGAAGTGACCAGGCCGCCGATGACGACGATCGCCAGCGGGTGCAGAATCTCCTTGCCGGTCTCGCCGGCGCCCAACGCCAACGGCACCAGGCCGATGATGGCCGTCAGCGCGGTCATCAGCACCGGCGTGAGCCGCTCGAGGCTGCCGCGGACGATCATCTGCTCGTCGAACTGCTCGCCTTCATTCTCCATCAAGTGGATGTAATGCGAGATCATCATGATTCCGTTGCGGCACACGATGCCCACCAGCGTGATGAACCCGACCCAATGGGCCACCGAAAGCGTCGTGGCCTCGAGCCACACGGCGGGCCACTGCCACCAGCTTGCTTCGCCCAGGGCTTCGAGCGTCGGCCAATTGGTCAGCAGCAAGGCCAGCACGGCTCCCATCGCCGCCAGCGGAATGTTGACCATCACCTGCAGCGCCGCCCGCCAGGATCCCAGCCCGCGCACCAGCAGCACGAAGATACCCACCACCGCGCAGGCGCCCAGGATCATCAAACGCCGGTTAGCATCCTGCTGGGCCTCGAACTGTCCGCCATACTCGACGAAGTAGCCGGCCGGCAGCGTGGGCAGCAACTTCGCCGTGACGGCCTGCTGGATCTCGGATACCACGCTCCCCAGGTCGCGGCCCGCGACGTTGGCCTGCACCACGATGCGGCGCGTGACGTTCTCGCGGTTGATCGTGTTGGGGCCTTCGGTCGCCTCGACCCGGGCCACGGTGCCCAGTGCCACCGGCGCTCCCTGCGGCGTGCTGATCATGGCCGAGCGAATGGCGTCGATATCGTTGCGGGCCTGCTCGTCGAACCAGACCACCAGGTCGAACTTGCGTTGCCCTTCGAGCACCTGCGAGACGGTTGTGCCCTGCAGCGCCGTTTCCAGCGCGCGGGCCACGTCGCCGGGGGCCAATCCGTAGCGAATGGCCTCGCTGCGGAGCACTTCGACCTTGACCTGCGGCACCTCGACCTGGGGCTCCACGCGCAGATCGACCACGCCGGGCACTGCGGCCATCAAATCGCGGATCTCCACCGCCTGCGATCGCAGCACGTCGAGTTCCGGCCCGAACAGCTTGACGGCGATCTGCGAGCGGATGCCGGACATGATGTGGTCGATGCGGTGCGAGATGGGCTGGCCGATGTTACACAGCACGCCGGGCATTTCCGACAGCTTGTCGCGCACTTCGGCCACCACGACCTCGCGCGGCCGGCCGACGTGCTCGACGCCAAAGCGGTGCAGACCGGGAATGGCCCGCAGCACCGCGAAGAAGAAGCCCGGGCGCGGCTCGTAAGGCTCGCGCAACCCGACGTCGATCTCCGAGAAGTTGACGTTCTCGGCGTGCTCGTCCAACTCGGCGCGGCCGGTGCGGCGCGAAACGTGCGTCACCTCGGGAATGCTCAGCAGGGCTTTCTCGATCTGCGTGCCGACGCGATTCGACTCGGCCAGGCTGGTCGAGGGGGGCGTTTCGGCCGCAATCGTCAAGGTGCCCTCGTTGAACTGCGGCAGAAACTCGCTCCCCATCCAGAAGATCGACGTCAGCGAGGCCAGCACGATGACGGCCACGATGCCCAGAATGGCGTAGGCATGCCGCAACGTGAAGTGCAGCACATTGGTATCGATCCACTTCAGCCACCGCACCAGCAGCGAATCCCTCTCATTTTCCATGAACTTCGCCCGCGGCAGCAGGTACGAGGCCAACACCGGGGTGACGGTAAGCGACACGAACAGCGAAGCCAACAGCGTGACGACGTACGTCAGCCCCAGCGGAGCAAACAGCCGTCCCTCCAGCCCGGAGAGCGAGAACAGCGGCAGCACCACCAGCACCACGATCAGCGTGGCGTAGACAATGCTGTTGCGCACCTCGCACGAAGCCAGATAGATGACGCGAATCGGATTCTCGGGTTGTTCCTTGTGGCGATTTTCCTTCAGCCGGCGATAAATGTTTTCGATGTCGACGATGCTGTCGTCGACCAATTCGCCGATGGCCACGGCCAGTCCGCCGAGGGTCATCGTGTTGATCGAGATGCCGAAGTAGCGGAACACGAGCACCGTGATAATGATCGACAAGGGAATCGCCACCAGCGTGATGGCGCTGGTGCGCAGGTTCCACAGGAACAGAAACAGCACCACGACTACCCAGATGGCCCCGTCGCGGATGGCCTCTTGCACGTTGCCGATCGCCGACTGGATGAAGTCGGCCTGCTTGAAGATGTCTTGTTGAATCGTGACGTCCCCGGGCAAGGTGGCCTGTACTTCGTCGAGCACGGCCTCGATCTTGCGCGTGAGCGTGAGGCTGTCGGCTCCCGGCTGCTTCTGCACCGAGAGAATGACCGACGGCTCGGCATTGACGCTGCCCGTGCCGCGCCGCACCGGCCCGGCGAATCGCACGTCGGCCACCTGCCGCACGGTGACCGAGAGCGGATCCGCGGGCCGCACGACGGTGTTGCCGATATCTTCCAGCGACGTGGCCCGGCCGACGATGCGGATCAGCGACTCGCGGTGCTTGTCGAGCAGAAAGCCGCCGCCGGTGACCACGTTCGATTTCTCGACCGCGGCGGTCAGCTCGTCGATGGTGATGCCGTATTGGGCCAGCCGCTCGGGCGAGGTGATCACCTGGTACTGCTTCAGCTCGCCGCCCATCACCGTGACCTGTGACACGCCGCCGATGGCCAGCAAGCGGCGCCTGAGCGTCCAATCGGCGATCGTGCGCAGCTCGATCGGATCGGTCTTCGTGCCGTGGAGCCCGATCAGCATGATCTCGCCCATGATCGAGCTGATGGGCGTCATCATCGGGCTGACGTCGGCAGGCAAGCGGTCGCGCACGAGTTGCAGCTTTTCGTTGACGATCTGCCGGTCGATGTAGATGTCGGTGCCCCAGTCGAACTCGACCCAAACGATCGAGATGCCGATGCCGGATGCCGAGCGCACGCGCAGCACGTTGGTCGCGCCGTTCATCGCCGATTCGATGGGGATCGTAACGAGCGTCTCGACCTCTTCGGGAGCCAGGCCGTGGGCCTCGGTCATGATGGTGACCGTGGGCCGATTGAGATCGGGGAACACGTCGATCGGCAACTGGCTGGCTTGATACGTGCCGTAGACCGTGACCACGATCGCCAGGATCAGCACGAGGGCCCGATTCTTCAGCGAGATGGCGATGATGCGATTCAACATGGCAGGTGCGTCACTCTGCGGCTTTTTCCGCCAGCCGCCCGGTGGGCTTGCCGGTCTCGATGGCGACGATCGCCGACATGTCCTCGCGCAGGGCGCGCCGAGCGTTGTCCAGCTCGATCCTGATCGACAAGGCCCGATTGCCGGAAACCAGCACGGGGCTGATGCGATCCACGGTGCCCGAGGAGTGAAACGACGGATCGGAGGCCAAGCTCACTTCCACCTTCTGGCCCGTCTGTACATCGACGGCATCCTGCTCGAACAGGAAAGCCTGCACCCACATCCGGGCGGCGTTGTGGATTTCAAACAGCGTGCCCTGCCCTGCCACGACGTCGCCGGGCACGAGATCGAACTCGGCGATCCGTCCCTCGCCGGGGGCTCGGATCGGCAGCACGGCGGAGACGGTCCCGGCGGAAGCCGGATCGGTGATGTCGGTCGATTCGACCTGGCGGATCTGGTCGTCGGACAGCCCCATCACCGACAGCTTGCGCCGCAACGCCTCAACCGAGTTCTGCAGCACGCGATGCTCGCGCTCGACCTCCCAGAGATCGCGCTGGGCGACGCTGTCGTTCTTCGCCAGGTTGCTGAGCCGGTCCAAATTGGCCCGCGCCTGCGCGAGCATCGCGCGGCTTTCGATCAGGTCGAGCTGCAGCGACTGGAACTCCAGGCTTTCCAGTTCGGCCAGCACCTGGCCCTCGCGGACAGGTTGCCCGTGTTCGACCTGGATACTTCGAATGCGGCCGCCGATTGGCGCCGAGGCAAATCGTTTCTGGCTGGTGGGCACCTTGATCTGCCCTTGAGCGATCGTGATCGAGCGCGTCGGTAGTGGTTCCGCACTGGGAGTGTCGCCGGCCGACTTCGACGTGGGGACCGAGGGCGCGAACAGTGCGGCCAGCTCGTGGCTACCGGTGGTGATCACCATGTCCCCGGGGAAGAGCCCGTTCTTGATCTCGACCGTGTCGCCGTCGAGTTGGCCGGTTTCAATGGATCGGCGTTCGAACTTGCCTTTCGACTCCTGCACGAGCGCAAACTTGTGTTCGTGATCGACGATCAGGGCATCCTTGGGAGCGACGATCGCCTTTTCGGTGCCTCGCTCGATCGCGATTCGACAGAACATGCCCGGTCGCAACAGGCCGCCGGGATTGTCGAGGTAGGCCTTGATCGAAAGCGTGCGATCGGGGCCGAGACGCAATTCGAGGTGGTCGATTTCGGCCGAGTAAGCCTTGTCGCCCAGCATGGGAAACGTCACGTCGACACGCTGCCCGGTGCGTACTTGTCCGACGTCGGCTTCCAGCACCTTGCCGACGATCCACACGCGCGTCGGATCGACGATGTGGAACAAGTGCTCCTGCGGATCGACCATTTGCCCCGGACGCACGCCGGCCGACGCAACGACTCCGTCGCGCGGGCTGAGAATCGAAACCGTGCTCATCTTCGCGCCGCCGGCCCGCAGGTCCTCGAGCCTCTCGGGCGGCAGTCCGATCGCCTGCAACGTCTGCCAGGCGAAGAACAGCCGGGCCCGCTCTTTCTGCACTTCGGTGCGCGTGGCCAGCAGAGTGCGGCCGGCGATCACGCGGTCACTCGCCAGACTTTCCTGACTGGCGAGCAGGCGCGTGCCGTACGCCAGTTCCGCCGAGGCTTGCAGCAGCGCCAGTTGCAGACTCTCGAGCTCGACGCTCTCGACCCGGGCCAGCACCTGGCCGGCGGTGACCGTCTCGCCGGGTTTGACCAACACCTCGGTAACCTTTCCGGGAATGAGCGACGTGACCAGCGCCTGCCGACTCCACGGCAGATCGACCGATCCGACCGCGCGAACGACGCGCTGCATCTCTCCCAGACGCACCTTGGCGGTCTCCAGGCCGATGGCCTTGGCCGCGCTGTCGGAGAGCATCAGCAAGTCGCCCTGCACCGTGGCGCCCGTCGTGGGGAGGGCCGCATGATCGTCGTGCGCCAAGGCCGCCGCGGACAGCGGGAGCAGGATCGCAAGGACAACGGACAGTCTCATTTCGTCACCTGGTTTAGCTTTCCGACAGACTCATCGATCGACGTGGAAACGGCCTCGTAGTCCGGCTGGCGATTCTCGTCGATCGCCGCATGAAGCTCGTTGAACGCATTGCGCAGTTCTCGGGCGGTCACGTTGATTGTTTCCCACTGCTCCATCGGGATTTCACTGTCCCTGGCGATCTCGGGGAGCTTGCGGAGCACGATGTCGAGCTCATCGAGAGGCCGATGGGCACCGTGCGGATCGCCGGTGTCGATGGCGCCGCGAATCGCATCGCGGTAGGATTCGACCCGCGCCAGGGCGTCGCTGTAGTTGGCCGGCATTTCGACGTCGGCCTCGGTAATGGCGACCTCTTCGGAGTCGTGGGTGTGGGTCGCTGCGTGGCCAGCTTCCGGCGACGCATTCTGCGGCGCGCCAGTGTCGCCGCAACCGGCCAGCAGCCAACAGGAAGCCGCGAGCATCGTCGGCACCATGTATCGAAACATGAAACGCATCGTGCGCTCCTTCTTTGCGGTTTCTGTGGACCTGTGAGAAAGCGCAAGGACGACCGGTCCTCGAGCTTACGCTGGGCAGAAGAGAAGCTGCCGAGAAGGATCAGGCCAACTGCACGCCGGAGCGCTCGTGGCGCGCAGCATCACACAGAAAAACGGCGCCGGCTGGCACAGAAGCAAACGGATCGGCAAAATGCAGAGAGCCGAGTCGTGTCTCGATCTCGGCCGCCGCCCAAAGGGCCGCGGCAAGCTGCTGACTCTGCTGCGTCGACGCGACCGACGCCGGACCCGTGCTCAGCGGCGAGATGGCGAGTTCTTGCAGACGCTGGGGCTCGGAATCGTCGCTCCCGGAGTCGGGCGGCGACATCAACTGAAACCCGAACCACCAAAAATGAGCGTGGCTGCACGCGTCTGAGAGTTCGCTCGCCGCGTGCACGGCGTGCGGGTGATCGTGCTCGTGATGCTCGTCGTGAACCGGGCCGGATTTGGCGTCGTGCACGTGAGGCATCGCGCCGCCGGCGTGGCTGTGCCGCACAGCAGGTCCCACGCCGCTGGCCAACAACAACGTTGCGGCCATCGTCAGGCGAGTCACAAGAATCACACGATCTGGTAGCATACGCTGACCCAACCAAGAAAGCTTACCTGATCTATCGTACCATCCCCCGTCGCGGCCGCAAAGTTCGCTCTGACAAGGGCCGCCGCTGGAACGAGATAGCCGCGGAAGTAGAATCGTGACGCGAGCCCTTTGCAGGCAGAAAACCTCGGCCAGCGTGCCGCTTCACCTCCGGAGCGACGCGGTCGGGCACAGGCGAGGCATGGCATGACACTTCGATTCTTGGCGTGCTTCGCGGCATTGCTGGCACCGGTTTGCTGCCCGGGTGCCGAGGGTCCGACACTCGAGGTGCGGCAGCTCACGCACGGACCGCGGCATCACTTTTTCGGCTACATCGGGCAGTGCCTCACCACGCCCTGGAACGCCAGCGGGCGCTACATTCTGTCGCTGCGCACGACGTTTCACGACCGCATGCCCGAACCCGGCGAGGCCGCCGAGATCGTGCTCATCGACACGCACGACGACGATCGTATCTTGCCGATCGAGAAAACCCGGGCCTGGAATTTCCAGCAGGGCACGATGTTCTACTGGAACCCCGACCAGCCCGAGACGCAGTTCTTCTTCAACGATCGCGACCCGGACAATCAGCGCGTATTTTCCGTGCTGTACGACATCGAGCGGAAGCGGCGCGTGCGCGAGTATCGGTTTGCCGACGCGTCGGTGGCCAATGGCGGCGTTGCGCCCGGCGGGGGATTCTTCCTGGCCATCAACTACGGACGCATGGCGCGGCTGCGGCCCGTAACCGGGTATCCCGGCGCGGCCGATCCCACGGCAGCCACGGCCGCTCCCGACACGGACGGCATCTTTCGCGTCGACATCGAAAGCGGCAAGCACGCCCTGCTCGTCTCGTTTCGCCAACTACGCGAGCTGCTGCGCGACCGCTTCTCCAAGATCGACGAGGCCGAGTTCTATATCAATCACACGCTCGCCAGCCGCACCGGCAAATACGTGTACTTCTTTGCCCGGGCGCGGTATGCCGGCAATCCGATGGCGGTCAACGTCCCCTGTTCGATCCGCTCGGACGGCACGGAGCTGACGGCTCACGAGTACATTGGCGGACATCCGGAATGGGATCGCGGCACGACCGTGATCGGCGCCCGCGAGGGCCGGCAGGTGCTGTACGACGTCGAGCGGCAAGCGATCGTGGGGCAGATTGCCACGCCCGAGATCATCGGCGATCCCGGCGGCGACATTGCGCTCTCGCCCGACGCCGACTGGCTGGCCTGCGGATACGCCACGCCGGGCACCAACGAGAACGAATACGTCCTGTTCCGACGCTCCGATGGTGTGCACGCCCGGGTGGGCGGATTCTCTCGCGGGCCGTACACGCGCGGCAAGTTGCGGATCGATCCTGCCCCGCGCTGGAACCGGGATCAAACGGCGGTGCTGGTGCCGGGCGTGACCGAAGATGGGACGCGGCAATTGTACCTGATTGAGATCCAACGCTGAAACGGCAAACGCGCTCTCGACGCTGGCTCAGGGCGAAAACACTTCCTACCGCGAAAGCATTGAATGTCGCTGCTCGACTGGCTTGTCGTTCTCGTCCTCAACGGTTCGATCATTGTCTTCGCGCTTGTTTGGGGAGGGGGCACCAAGACCAGCAGCGAATGGTTTCTGGCCGGACGCAGCCTGCCCTGGTGGATGGTCGGGCTGTCGATGTACGCCACGTTCATCGACGCCAGCGACCTGGTGGTCGATTCCGGCGGCGCGTACCAGTTCGGCATGCGGATGTTCGTGCTCAACTGGGTGGGCGTCGTGGCCGGCTGGCTGCTGCTGGCCAACGTCGTCGGGCTGGCCATGTACCGGGCCGGCATGTACACGAATGCCGAGTACCTCGAAGCCCGCTTTGGACTCGGGGCCCGCGTGATCAGCGTGCTGGTGCAGGTGCAATTCCGCACGATGGTGTTGGGCATCATGGCACAAGGGATCTTCCTCACGCTCGTGATCGTGCTGGGCTGGAGCGAAAACGTGGCCCGGACGGCCGTAGTCGCCATCGCCGTCGTGGCCATCATCTACACGATGACCGGCGGGCTGAGAGCCGTGGCCCTGACCGACGCGCTGCAGTCGATCGTGATGCTCGTGGCCAGCATCATCGTCTTTGTGCTCGTGTTCAACCACGTCGGCGGCTGGACCGGCGTGCACGAGCGTTTGCGGCAGCACGACCCGGCCGAAGCCGCCCACATGCTCGAGGTCGGCCACCCGCGGCTCGATCGCACCGACACTGCCAACAAGACCGACGATGAGATCGACGATCTATTGCTGCTGGGGGGCGAACACGTCGCCGCAGAAAACGCGATCGTCCGCAGCACGCCCGCCTGGGTGTTTTGCCTGAGCCTGGTGATCGCGGGCATGGCCTACTCGATCGTCAACCACACGCAGTCGATGCGGCTGCTGGGAGCAAAGACCGAGTGGGATCTGAAGATGTCGGTCGTGCTGGCCTCGGCCGTGCTGGTGGTGATGACCTTTGTCAACCTGTCGCTCGGCGTGATGGGCCGCGCGCTGCATCCCACCGTAGCGCTGTTGGACGTGCCCGCCGAGCTGCGCGGCGTCGATGCCATCTACCCGGTGCTGGTGCGCGACCTGACCGCTTCGGGCTTGCGAGGGATCGTGGTGGCGGGAATCATGGCGGCGGCCTTCTCGACGTTCGATTCGATCGGCTCGGCCCTGTCGGCACTGATTACCCGCGATCTCTACGCGCGGTTGTTCGTCACCAATGCCGACGATCATCATTACCTGTGGGTGGGTCGCTGGCTGACGCCGGCGATTATTCTGGGTTCGTTTCTGTACCTGCCGTTGCTCAATCAGGGCATGTTCGCCTTCTACCTGGAGATGGTGGCCGCCTTCGTCACGCCGCTGTTGACCGTGTACCTGATGGGGGCGCTTACGCCGGTGCACCGCAGATCGGCCACGGTGGGCCTTCTGGTCGGTGTGGCCTACGGGATTTGGGGATTGCTGGCCTCGTGGTCGGCCGCCAACACGGGTACGCCGCTGTTGCCCTCGGCGCTGGCCAATCCGCACGTGGCCGCGCCGATGAGCGTGCTGGTTACGGCAACCTCGATGGTGCTGGTCTCGCTGTGGTGGGGCTGGACGCCGCCGGGAGACATCCTGCGCGACGAGGACGCCGGCTGGCTGCGCGATAGCCAGGGTCAGGTGAGACCGCACGACGGATCGGTCAGTGGCCGCACGCCACTGGTGCTGGGGGCCATCGTGCTCGCCGCGGGGGTCGGGCTAAGCTTCGTCGTGTTCTGGTAGTAATTCCGTGCCCCGACGGTCGCGGGATCAGATCTCCCAGCTCGCGCCGCAGGCGTGGCAATAGAAGACGTCCGTTTGGTCGGACCGCGTCGGATGCCTGGCGAAGAATTGCATGGCCGGCTCACGGCACTTCGCGCACTCGTAGGCAGGACGATCGTCTCGCACCGCGGACGCCCTAGCGGAAGATGCTTTCCTTTCGGCTATTTGTCTCGTTCCGGATCTAGCCGTGCCGTTGACCGCGACGCAATCGTCTCCCGACATGCTCAAATGCTCTCTGCAAGAAAAGAATCGTCCGCAGAGATGCTGCCCGCATCGCGGCGCGGGCAGCGACGCAGCACCTCCTCGCGATGGATGGGCGTTCGCCTCGGAGCGCTAATCCCCAATCGTACGCGGTTGCCCGTGCTTCCCAGCACGGTAACGACGACGTCACCACCGATGACGATGCGTTCTCCCTCTCGTCGGCTCAATACAAGCATCTGGCCGCCTCCTTGTCGTTGAGCGTGCGCCGGTGGGCCTCACTGGCGAGCCGCCGTGTGAGGCGGCCGGCGCGTGGCTCGGGTAACGGATAGTCGATTGTCGACCTGGTGGACGCCCGGCGTGTGGGACGCCAGGGATTGTGCCAACTGCTTCAAGTGAAACGTCGGCACGGTTCCCGACAGCACGGTCACGCCGTCTTGGAATTCACACTTCACGCCGCGCAGTCGTGGATAGCCGCTACGACGCAGCCGCGCGGCAACCAGGCTGGCCGGATCGTCCGCGCGCGGCTGGCACGCGTCGTCACGAGCGCATCCGATGTCTTGTGCACCTACCATCCTTCGCTCCTTCCTCTGATGTGTCCTGTGATGATGCCTTTGGCTAACCGTCAGTATTTCGGTTTGCGGCCGCCCGCGACAAGTGAGGAGCGCCCGACAGTTCTTGTAAGAGAAACTCCTACGCGCCGCGCGAACTCGCCGCGACGTTGGCGCCCGGATATACTCGCGGAACCTGGCGTATCCTTCACGAGGACGGCATGCCCGCCAAGAAACGAAAAAGCTCTCCACAGCCGGCGACGGATGCTCAGGCATCGCCACCCAAGCTGGCGCAAGCCGTCGCGGCGCTACAGGAGCGCGAGTCGCGGCTTACCGCCATCCTCGAGGCAGCGGCCGATGCCATTATCACGATCGATAAGCACGGCATCATCGATTCGGTCAATCCGGCCGCCGAGCGGATGTTTGGCTACTCCGCGGGAGAGTTGATCGGCCGGAACGTGAGCATTCTCATGCCGGCACCCTACGCCGCGGAGCACGACGCCTACCTGGCCAACTACCTCAAGACCGGCGTCAAGAAGATCATCGGAATCGGTCGCGAGGTGACGGCCCAGCGCAAGGACGGCACGATCTTTCCCGTCGACCTGGCGGTCAGCGAGGTCGACCACTTGCAAATCTACACCGGCATCCTCCGCGACCTGACCGAGCGCAAGCGGCTGGAGCGCGAAGTCGTCGAGATCGCATTGTTGGAACAGCAACGCTTGGGCGCCGACTTGCACGACCAATGCGGGCAGGAGCTGACGGCATTGGGCCTGCTGGCACGCAGCCTCGCACAATCGCTCGAAAAGAACTCGCCGGCCGATGTGCCCATCGCCGCTAA
The DNA here is from genome assembly GCA_003389325.1 of Planctomycetota bacterium. GTDB lineage: Bacteria > Planctomycetota > Planctomycetia > Pirellulales > PALSA-1355 > LB-PLM-3. Next base: position 92,089 of record QQVE01000009.1, on the reverse strand, counting down.
GATCGCCGAGGGGCTGAAGCGCGAACTGCAGTTCGTGCGGAACGTCGCTCGCGGCCTGTCGCAGGCGAGAATCGATCCGGACGACCTGCCGGGCGCGCTGAACGAGTTGGCCGCGCGTCTGGCCGAGATGTCGACGATTCGCTGCGACTTTCGAGCCAGCGGAAACGTACGCGTGCGAGACAACATCGCGGCCACACATCTCTACCATATCGCCCAGGAGGCGTGCACCAACGCGCTGCGGCACGCGCGGGCTCGCCGCGTTCGGGTCCGGCTTACATCCCGCGGCGCGAACGTGAGGCTGCAAGTCAGCGACGACGGCGTCGGCATCGCAGACCGCGCCGGCGAGGGACTGGGGCTGCGCGTGATGCGCAATCGATCGCAACTGATTGGTGCCGACCTGGTCGTCGAGCGCGGAAAACGCGGCGGCACGATCGTCACCTGCATTCTCCCCGGAGAACCGCGCCATGGCCCGCGCTAAACCGGCACAGCCGGCCGCTCCGGCGCGCATCCTGATCGTCGACGATCATCCCGCCGTGCGCGAAGCGCTGTTGCTCCGCATCGGCCAGGTCCCGGATCTGCAAGTCTGCGGTCAGGCCGAGGACGTCGAAGACGCCCTGCCCCTGGTGCGCAAAGAGAAACCGGATGCGGCCATCGTCGACATCGCACTGAAGACCGGCGACGGCATCGACTTGATCAAGCGCATTAAGAAGCGGAACAAGGACATCCGAATCCTGGTGTGGTCGATGTACGGAGAACGGCTCTACGCCGAGCGCGCCTTGCGCGCCGGCGCCGATGGATACATCACCAAGGAGCATGCCACCGACCGCATCGTCGAGGCCATTCGCGAGGTCCTGGCCGGCAGAATCTACCTGAGCCCGGCCATGTCCGCACAAATGCTGCATCGCGTCGTCGGCCGCCGCGACAAGTCGGACGACCAGGGTTGGATCGCCTCGCTTTCGGATCGCGAGTTGGAAGTCTTCCGGCTCATCGGGCGGGGCATGAAAACCGCCGACATCGCAGCGCGGCTGCACTTGAGCATGCGCACGATCTGGACCTATCGCGACCGCATTCGCGAAAAGCTGCAATTGGCCAACGGCACCGAGTTGGTGCGCCACGCCACGCAATGGGTGCTCGAGAACGAATGACGGCTACGGAAACGTCTCACAGAGATACCGGCGACTGGAAGTCCGGCGGCTTCACCGCCAGAACCGAACACCGCAGCCGCGGCAACAGCACCTCGGCCGTGTTCCCCGTAATGATACCGGGGACGCCCCTGCGAGCAATCGTGCCCATCACGGTCAGCTCGACGCCGTATTTCTCGATGTGCGTCAGCACCGCGAAGTCGGGCGCGTCGGTCACGATGTGCACCACCGGCGGCCGGGCAAACTCGTATTCGCGCAGTTGTGCTTCGATGTGCTGCTCGGCCTGAGCGCGGAGGCGGGCCAACTCCTCCGGAGAGACTTGCTCCGCAGATTCGCCGGCGTCCGGCGGCAACTCGAGCGCATGGACCACGCGCAACTGAGCCCCGCACGTCTGCGCGATCAGGCACCCCAGCTCCATGGCCAGGTCGCCGACCGGCCGCAGGCAGTGCGCTACGAGAATCGAGCGGATCTGGCGATAACGCTGCGGCTGCGTGATCCATACCGGGCAGGGGCACTTGCGCAACAGCTTGATGCCCGTGCTGCCCATGAAGAAGCTTTGCAGAGCGCCGAAATGGCGTGTGCCCGCCACCAGCAAGTCGTGCTTGCCGCGCATGACCTGGCGGATGATCTCCACCCAGCTCTTGCCGAACTCCACGTCCAGCGATGCGGACACTCCCGCGGCGGCGGCTTGATCCACGAGCCGGCCAAGCGCTTCCTTGGCGTCGGTCATCACCGTCTGCTCGCCCTCGGCGGCAGCTTCGATCATGTGCCGCGCGTGGGCCGAAACGTCGAGCGTATAGAAGAAAGTGAGTTTTGCCGAGTTGACCTTCGCCAGCCAGATCGCGCGGTCGACCGCCTCGGCCGTCGGCGGGGCCAACTCGTCGCCCACAAAGCGGTCCTGCTGCGAAAGGTCGACGGCGACCAGGATATTCTTGAAGCGTTGCATCGGATTGCCGCGGACAAGGGACACATCAAGTAGGAACGTCTACTTTAACCCTTGTCCGCTCGCCTGTCGCCACCCCGCCGCGCACTACCCCGACTTCAGCCGGCTAGCAACCTCGGCCACGTGGCGGCCTTGTGCCCGGGCGATGGCCAATTCGTTGGCGTTCGGTTGGCGCTCGCCCTTGGGTCCGGCGATCGTGGTGGCGCCGTAGGGCGTGCCGCCGGAGACCTTATCCAGGTCGAGCAACTCCTTCGTGCTGTAGGGCACCCCGGCGATAAGCATTCCCTGGTGGAAAAAGAACGTCGACATGGACAGCAGCGTGGTTTCCTGCCCGCCGTGTTGGCTGGCCGTGGAGGTGAAAGCGCTGCCGACCTTGCCGATCAGGGCGCCCGAGCTCCACAACCCGCCGGTGGCATCCAGGAACGCCTGCATCTGCGAAGTGGCCGATCCGTAGCGCGTGGGCGAGCCCAGCACGATGGCGTCGGCGTCCGCCAGTTGCTGCGGATCGGCTTGCTTGACGTGCGCAAACGCCTTGCGTGCTTCGGCGGCCCCGATCTTTTCGAGCAGCTCGTCGGACAGGGTCTCGCGAACCTGGTAAAGCTCGGCCTGGACGCCCTTCACTTCGGCGGCTCCCTCGACGATGGCCTCGGCCAGCCGATAGACGTGGCCGTAGGCGCTATAGAAGATTACTTGGACGTTCACGCTCATCGTTTTCTCCTTATCGGTTTCAGGGACGGCTCCCGCCGCGCGTTTTCAGGCCAGATCGAACAGCAGTACTTCGGATTTTTGGCGAGCCTCGATGCGCAGATCGCGCTCGTCGCTGACGGCTACGCCGTCGCTCGTCTGCAGTTCCCGTTGGTTAATCGACACGGCACCGCGCAGCACCTGCAGCCAGGCGTTGCGGCCCGGGGCCAGTTCGTGGGCAACCGCAGCCTTCTCGTCGAGCGTCGCCAGATACACGCGGGCATCCTGGTGGATGAGCAGCGAGCCGTCGGCCGCATTTGGCGAAGCGACCAACCGCAGCCGGTTGTGCCGTTCGGCTTCGTCAAACCGCTTCTGCTCGTAGCTCGGCTCAATGCCTTTGCGCTCCGGGAACAGCCAGATCTGATACAAGTGCACCGGATCGTCGGGCGAAGGATTGAACTCGCTGTGCGTGATTCCCGTGCCGGCCGACATCCGCTGGAACTCGCCGGGGCGCAGCACTTCGCCGTTGCCCATCGAGTCGCGATGCTCGAGCGCCCCTTCGAGCACGTAGGTGACGATCTCCATGTCGCGGTGCGGATGGGTGCCAAAGCCCTGCCCCGGCGCAACGACGTCTTCGTTCATGACACGCAGCGCCCGAAATCCCATGTGCCGCGGGTCCTGGTACGAGGCAAACGAAAAGGTGTGGTACGTATCGAGCCAGCCATGGTAGGCGTGGCCCCGCTCGGCCGCTCGTCGGATGGCGATCATGATTCTTTCTCCCGGCCTCGGGCCGGCCACACAGTTTACATGTCAACTAACAGACCAAAAAAAACGCGAGGCTAGGTCACCTCCTCGGGCGGCGTGGAATGCCGCGCCTTTTCGAGCAGTCGCGACAAGTCCTTAAGTTGCGCCGCCGACAAATGCCCCACCAGGTCGCGATGCAACTGCTCGAGCGGCGCGTCGAGCCGCTTCAAGATGCCAAGGGCCTTGCTCGTGATCTCCACAAAGACCACGCGGCGATCCTCGTCGCTGCGCCGCCGCGCGACCAGCCCCTGCTGCTCGAGCCGGTCGATCAGGCCCGTGATGGCCGGCACGACCTGGATCGTGCGCTCGGCGATTTCCAGCGACGGCAGCGGTCCACCCTCGCCGCGCAGAATGCGGAGCACGTTGTACTGCGAGGGGGTCAGACCGTACTCGCGAAACAGGCGTCCCAGCCGGTTCTCGAACAAGTCGCTCGTGCGGAGGATATTGAGGATCGCCTCCTGCTCGGGCGACTCGAACGGCCGCTTCTTCTTGAGTTCGCGTTGCAGATTCGCGGGCATTGGTCCTTTCCCTCGGTGCATATAGTTTACACGTAAACTATCCAGGAGTCAAGAGGAGAGTCCTTGCGGCCGCGGCGGGTCTTTGAGGATGGCTTCAGGAGGCGGAACGCGCCGACGGTTTCTTTGTGGGCATAAGAGCGGCCAGAACGGCCGCGACGATGAACAGCGCCAACACGTCGCCCCACAGATGGCCCAGATGGCGATCTGGCTCCACCAGCGACTGCACGCCCATGATCGCCCCGTGCACGACGCTCGACCAGATCGTAAACCAGATCAGGCTCAGGTGCGCAAGCGGATCGCGCGCCGCCAGGATCAAGAACACGCCGAGCGTGGCGTAGATGCCCATGATCATTTCCAGGTACTCCGACCGCCCGCCGGCATGCCACGACCAACCCGAGGGCCACACGATCGTCAACGGCCAGACGCCGAAGATGAAGATGCCTCCGGTGAGCAGCAGCGCCACGCGAAGATACTTCAGGCGGTCGGAGTCCGTCATGTCGCTTGGCCTCTTAGGCGAGACATCTCTACAAGTCGTGACGACGCGCCGTCGGCGCGCTTGCGGGCAACGACCCCAGAGCCCTCACGAAGAAGTACGACGCCGGACAGGCTACTCCAACTCCATCACTTCGACCTTACGGATGCAGACCTTGCTGCCCGGGTCGTGCTGCTGAAAGGCGAAGTAGCCTTCCTTGAAGGTCTGATCGAAATCGAAGTACTCGTAGAGCTCGTCGTCGTTGACGGTGATCTTGATCTTTGTGACGGGCCGGCCGCGCCACACCCCATCCTGCACCTGGATCTCGTAGGTGAACCATTCGTCGGGCTCGACCAGGCGCTTGTAGACGTGGCACATGCCGTAGAGCGAGCCGGTGCGAATCGGATCGCGGTGCGTGCTGTCGATCTGTGCCTCGTAGCCGTCGGTGAAGCCGGGCCGACGCGTGGTGCGGAAGTACAGGCCCGAGTTGCCGCCATCGTTGATCTTGATCTCGGCGCGATAGCGGAAGTTCTTGAAGGGCCCTTTCGTGCAGACCAGCATCGAGGCCGGTCCCGACCCGCAGATGGCCCCGTCCTGCACTTGCCACTTGCTGTTCTCGTTGCCGATCATCTCCCAGCCGGCCATCGTCTTGCCGTCGAACAGCGCGACCCAATCCTTATCCTGGCCAACCGCGCACGAAGCCGTCAGAACAGCCGCCGCCAAAGCAAATCCGCGAAACGCAAACGTCATGGAAGGTTCCTCATCGGTGGTGGGATGTCAGGTTGGTGGGATGGCCATCGCGAAGCTTTGGCGATGCACCGTAGACAGGCCCGATTATCGAAGCCCGGTCCCCCGCTGGCAAGCACCGACTTTTCGACAGAATGCGCATCTCTTGCGTCTCGTCGGAGCCGCGGAGAAAAGCCGCGGAAAAGGCGAGGTGCTAAACGCTCACGGCCGTCGTAAACGTCAGCCGATTGCCAAAGGGATCCTTGATGTCCATGTCGCGCGAGCCCCAGGGCTTCAACTCCACGCCGGGCCGCAGGTACTTGTACTGCTTGGCAGCCAACTCGGCGCAATAGCCGTCGACGTCGTCGGTTTCGATCCGCGCCGCGGCGCCCGGACAGCAATCGCCGTGATGCTCCGAAAGATGCAGCACGCAATCGCCCCGGGAGACCGACATGTACAGCGGCATTCCCTCGGCAAAGCGATGCTCCCAATCGACCCGAAACCCCAGGTAGTCGACATAGAACTCCCTGGCCTTCCCCTCATCGAAAACGCGCAGAATCGGCGTAGTCTTCCCGAAGTTCATCGCAGCCTCCGCATATCGACGTCAGCCATCGGCCCCCTCGCCCAACGCCCCAATCAAGTGGCCGGAGCGGGGATCGAACCCGCACGGAGGTTACCCTCCACGGGATTTTAAGTCCCGTGCGTCTGCCAATTTCGCCATCCGGCCGGCCGCGGTGGGCAAGCGCTCATCGTAGCGAGACGCCGCCGGGCTGCCAACGCGAGCACTGCTTCCTGCGCTTCTTTGGACACCGCCAACGGCCCGCGGGATACAAGCGTTTGGCCCCCGGGCCGAATTCTTGAACCGGCCCTTCGCGGCGGCTAAGCTGCGCCAATGTGTGCTCTGGCGGAAATGGGGGCGCGCCGCACCGCTCTTCTCCAGGTCCCCATACTCGTGCGTGGGCGGATCCTATCATGACACGGCTTCTGTCGGGAAAACTTCTGGGAATGGTCGCCATCGCGCTCGCGCTGGCTGCAAACGTTCGCGAGACCCGCGCCGGCGGCGCGGTGGATCTGGCCGCGCAGGTGCAGATTCGACGCACGGAGTACGGCGTGCCGCATATCGAGGCGCCGACGCTCGAGGCGGTGGCGTTTGGATTCGGGTACTGCCAGGCCGAAGATCATCTGCCCAACATCATGCGCGGTTATATCACCGCGCGCGGCGAACTGGCGGCCGCGTTCGGGCCCGACGGCGACCAGCCGGACGACGGGGTGAACGTCAAGAGCGACGCGTACTACCGGCAGTTCCGCGTTTACCAGCGGGCGGACGACAACTACGACAAGATCGATCCCGACTACCGCGCGATGTGCGAAGGCTTTGCCGCGGGCTTGAACTACTTTGTCGACAAGCATCCCGACAGCGCCGCCGACTGGATGCCGAAGATCACCGGACGCGACGTCGTGGCTTATGGCTTCGCGGGCGTGATGCGGTTTGCCTTCAATCGCGGCAAGATCATCAACGACTTTCTTAAGACACAAGACGCCACGGCCGCCATCTTCGAAGCGGAAAGCGATGCCGAGCTGGGGTCGAACATGTGGGCGTTTGCCCCCAGCCGCAGCCGCTCGGGGCGGGCCCTGTTGATGGGCAATCCGCACCAGGGGTGGCGCCCCGTCTCGACCTATTACGAAGCCCATCTAAAGGTACCGGGCAAGCTCGACTTCTACGGCTCGACGTTCATCGGCCGGCCCGTGCTCACCACGGGCTGGAACGAGAACCTTGGCTGGTCGCACACCGTAAACTATCCCGACCTGGAAGAGATCTACGAGCTCGCGCTCGATCCGGATAAGGAGAACCACTACTTGTTCGACGGCAAGTCGGTGCCGATCACGCAGGACGACGTGGAGATCGAGGTCAAGACCGACGACGGCAGCGAAACCCTCTCACGCACGTTCTGGCACACGCCCCTGGGGCCAGTGATCCACCGCACGGCCGACAAGCTGTACGTGATTCGCAGCGCCTGCTACGAGAACTATCGGGCCTACGAACAGTGGCTGCGGATGTCGCAGGCCACGAGCTTCGAAGAGTTTCGCCAAGCCCTGGCGATGCAGCAGATTCCGATGTTCAACATCTGTTACGCCGACCGCACGGGCAACATCTACTACTTGTGGAACGGCACCGTGCCGAAGCTGCCTCACCCGGCGCACAAGGCCGAGGCCGTGCCCGCGGAGGACAGCTCGGACATTTGGACCGAGTTCCACACGCTCGACGAGTTGCCGCAGTTGTTCAATCCGCCGGGCGGCTACGTGCACAACTGCAATTCGCCCCCCTACTTCACAAACCTGCGCGTGCCGATGAACCCGCAAGATTTCCCGGGCTATTTCCCGGCGAACAACGTCAGTCTGCGGAGCCAGCACAGCCTGCGACTGATCGACGGCGACCACAAGTTCACGCTCGAGGAGGTGCGCGACCGGAAACATAGCCCCGACATGCTGCTCGGCGAGCGCGTCAAAGACGACTTGCTCGCCACGCTGCGGGCCGAGCCTTCGACCTCGGAGCTGGCAGCCGGCATCAAGGCCCTCGAAGCATGGGACGGCACCGTGCAGGCCGACAGCCCGGGCGGCACGTTGTTCGAAGCCTGGTGGAAGCGCTACGAGAAGAAAGGCGGGAAGAACTTCGCCGAGGAATGGGACGCCGACAAGCCGACGACGACTCCGCACGGGCTGGCCGACAAGCCGCGGGCGGCCAAGGCGTTCGTCGAGGCACTCCGCGAAGTGAACGCCACGTACGGCCGGCCCGACGTGAGTTGGGGCGAAGCCCATCGCATCCGCTACGGCGACGTCGATCTGCCCGTCAGCGGCGGCTCGGGCCTGATGGGATGCTTTCGCGTGATTGGGTTCGCCGAAGACCCCGACGGCAAGCTGCGGGCCAACACGGGCGACAGTTGGGTATTCGCCGTGGAGTTCGGCCAGCCGGTGAAGGCCTACACGATCATCTCCTACAGCCAGAGCGAACTGCCCGACTCGCCGCACTTCAACGATCAGGCCCCGCTGTTCTCGGCCAACAGGATGAAGCGCGCCGCGTTTACCGATGCCGAGATCGAAGCGCAATTGATTCGCTCGTATCGGCCCGGGCAATCCGACTAGTCGTCGGGTTCGGTGCTCTGAAACAGACGCTTCTGCCGCTTTGGGTCGCGAGCAACGTTCCGCAAGAATAGGCCAAAATCGAAATCTTCGTGCTCCGCGAATGGAGTGGGATCCTCAGACAAGGGCGGGTCTAGCTCTTCGACTTGATAAGAAAGTTGCCTCGCTACGCCGTCGGTGGGCAGAAACCGGAGTGTGCGACTGTTGGCAACTCCGCCCCATTCGACACTGCACTCGTCGAATCGGAAACGATCGCCGTCGATTGACAGGTACAGTGAATCTCCATCGCGGTAGAACAGCAGCAAGGCACCGTTAAGACGATCGAAGAAGCCGCCAATCCGGCGCGATTCAGCGTCCAAGCGAGTCGATTGCGCGAACTGGTCCGTCGCCGGGTCATACTCCGCGACTTGGTCGTAGACTGTGAAGCAATCAAGTAACACGATCCCACTCCTGACTAGAGTCCGAGATCCGCACTTCAGGCCAACGCAGGTGGCATCCTCCGAGGGCGCTGTCGCCTAGTGCGTGGCCCGGCCCAGGTAATGGGCGGCGAAGATCTTGGGGTCTTTGGGCATGTCGAACCGTTCGAGACGGTTGATGGTCAAGCCCGAGGCGGCGATCAGTTGGTCGATCGGGCGGTTGAGGTGGCAGCCGCAGCCGACGATCTTTTGGGCCCAGTTCCAGCGGTCCTGTCGCCGGGCGACGCGCGAATCGTCGCTGCGGCCATGTTCCAGGAACAACAGGCTCCCGCCGGGTTTGAGCACGCGGCGTATTTCGACGAGAGCGCCGGCCACGTCGGGGATGCTGCACAGCGTCCAGGTCGAGACGACCGTGTCGAAGCTCGCCGACTCAAACGGCAAGTGCTCGGCGTCGAGATGCTTCGTTTCGACGGGCAACCCAGCTTCGGCGATGCGCTGCGCGACGAGCTTGGGGCGCAATTGGTCCTGGTCGAGCAGTACCAGGCGCTCGATCGAGCGCGGATAGCACGGCAGGTTGAGCCCCGTGCCGTAGCCGATTTCCAATACCTGCCCGCGGGCCGCTTCGAGCGTCTTGCGGCGGTAGTCCATCGACAACTCGGTACTGAGGGACCACTCCATCAGCCGAGGAAAAATCACGTGGCGATAGAATCCCACTGCCGTACTCCGCTCGACGCGTCCTGAACCCGCGTCCATCGTACGACGGCCGACGCGAGCTAATCAAGAAGCTGCTTGGAGTCGTCGATGCGGCGAATGTCGATCGAGCTATTGCTGGTGTCGAGCACGAGCTCGGTTTTCGTCGGGCCATCGCCGACGAGGCCCTCGATGTTGCGGCGGCTGCGTCCCGAGTCGGTGCGATCGAAGGGAAACTCGCAGTCGACGCGTCCGTTGGAGGTTGAGGCGTCGAAGCGAAACACGCTGCCCTCGGGCAAGATGCTATCAAGCTTGCCGTTGGAGGTTCTCACCCGATGCCGGGCGTCGGCGAGCGATCCCCGAAAGCGGACGCGGCCGTTCGAGGTGCGGGCCTCGAGCACGGCGTCTTCGGCCTCGATTTGGATGGCGCTGTTACTGGTGCGGGCATTGATCGGCCCGGTCGCCTCGACGACGTCGATCCGGCCGTTCGAAGTGCGGGCCTCGACGCCGCCGCGCATCCCTTCGCTGACGATGTAGCCGTTGTCGGTTTTCAGTTCCACGACCGCCTCGGGCGGAGCGGCGACGATGACCGACGCCCCAAAGTTGCCGCGCATGCCTCGCAGGCGGCGGGCCGTGATGTGAATCTCGTCGCCCCGCTGTTCCATCGCGATCTCGATGTTCGCCAGATTCGCCGCGGCGGTGTCCTCGTCCATGCCCGAGGCGCGCTTGGTGACCTCAACCACGACTTCATCCTCGGCGCCGTTGCTGATGTCGATCGACCCGTTGAAGGTGTCGACGACGATCTTCGGCGTGGGGCCGGTTTCGAAAACGTCGGTTTGAGTTTCCTTGGCAGTGTAGGCCGGGATGGCACATCCGGCCGGCGCGACCAGCCATAGCGCTCCCAGGCCTGCCAACAGTAAGATTGCCCGCCCAGAACAACATGGCATGACAGTACCCCCCGCGAGGTGTGGCCTGCTTCGAATCGTTCGTTCTCCTGCCGCTAATTCGTCGCAGTCGGCCGAGTCTTTGGTCGTTTTGCCCGAGAAACGAGAAAATGACGGAGCACGACAGCACCGCGCGCGGCATGGCACGCCAAGTGCTCGGAAACCCACAGCTTAGAGGAACGTCGAGAGATAGATCAGCACGAGCAGGATCAGCACAAGAACGATGGCGCCGCCGACTCCCATGCCGACCACTTTGCCCAGCCGCGACACGATGGTCTCTTCGCCGCTCGAACCGATGGAAGGGGCAGACTGCGGCGACTGAAGCTGCTGCTCAGAGGGGGGCAATGCGGGCGCCGCGAGCAACTCGTCCATCAAGTCGTCTTGCTCGGTCAAATCGACCGGCGGTTTGGAACCCCCGGACTTGACGCCCGAGGCCGACTTCTTCGTTCCGCCCTGGACGCCGGACTTGCCGCCCGGCTTCACCCCCGACTTGCTGCCGGACTTGACGCCCGACTTGCTACCCGGCTTCACACCCGATTTGCTTCCCGGCTTCACGCCGGACTTTGCACCGGACTTGCCGGGCGAACTCTTCGAGCCGGCCACGCCCGACTTGCCGGCCGACGACTTGGCGCCCGACTTCGAGGCTTTCGAATCCTCCTGCTTCGGAATCTTGGTGCCGGCGCCGCGGCCGTTCACCTCTTCGTCGATCGGCGCAAGCGTGAGATCTTCGTTGAGCGAGGGGCCCGAGGGAGGCGGCACGAACTCACGGGTGGAAACGCCGGAGCCCGTCTCGTAACCGGCGTCTTCCAGCCAGAAGGTGAGCGCTTCGGCTACTTCGTCGCCGCTTTGGTAGCGCGTGTCTACCGACTTGGCCATCATCTTGCGGCAGATCGACACCAGTGCCTCGGGCACATCGGGCCGGAACTCGCGAATGTCGGTCGGGTCGGCCGACTGGTGCCGCATTAGACGCTGCGGAATCGTGCCCTGCGGGAACGGTGCATCGCCGGTGAGCAGGAAATAGAACGTGCAGCCCAGGCTGTAGATGTCGGCCCGGGCATCGACCTTGTGACTGTCGAGCGCTTGTTCCGGGGCGAGGTAGTCGACCGTGCCGATCATCTTCTGATCGTAGGCCATGGTCAGCGAGCCCTGCGATTCATCGGAGAAGCGGGCCAGGCCCATGTCGAGTATCTTGACCGTGCCCTCCTTGTCGACCAGCAGGTTGGCCGGCTTGATGTCGCGGTGGATCAGACCCATGCGGTGCGCATAGGCCAGGCCTTCGGCCGCCTGGCGCGTGTAGTTCGCGGCGGTTTCGAAGGGCATCGGTCCGCTGCGGCTCACGACGGCCTGCAAGTCGGTGCCGTCGACGTATTCCATCACCAGGTAGTGGTACGACTCGTGCTGGTCGACGTCGAAGGCGCGAATGATGTTCGGATGCGTCAGCGCCGCCGCGGCGCGGGCTTCCTGGTGAAAGCGCTCGAGGTAGGACTGCTGGGCGGCCAGATGGTTGGGCAGCAGCTTGATGGCCACGCGGTGGCGCATGACCTGGTGCTCGGCCAGGTAAACGGCACCCATGCCGCCGGTGCCGATGTGGTTGAGTAGCTTGTACTTGCCGAGGTAGAAGCCTTTGTGGCGGCCCTGCAAGAGCTTTTCGCTCTGCCACTCGGTGAGCAGGCCGGCCTTGGTCAGGCTGGACGCGATAATTCCGCTGTCCTTGACGGAATGGTCGACCCCGGACAGTGCCTGATTGAGTCGCTCATCGTCGACCAATCCACTGCGCTTGATCAGGTCTACAAACTGTTCGACCCCCAGTTTGGCCATTGCACGCGCGTCAGAAAAAACCGGAAAAATCAGCCTGCGTCATGATATCATCAATCCCGCTGCCCTGTAGCGCCAGCTTGCTGGTGGCGGCTGCACGTGGCAGGGGGCGACGGTCTGTTGAGGACGGTCTTTTGAGTAGGAGTCGCGCGCCGCCGCGGCGGCCGGCTTAACCTCGACTAGAGCTGGGCAGTGTTTCCGTCCCTGAAAAAACGGCCCCGCCGTGTCTTTCGCTCTCGGAGCGAAGCGGGCTAAACCGTTTGTCCGTCGAAGCATCGAAATCGTTGCGTGGGTCCCCTCCCAATGGCTTCGCTTGCCCTTTCTTGCATGCGACCCGCGAACCACCGTGCCCCGGCAACTCGTGTGCGCTCACTCCGCATGAAACCGGCCAAATGATCTGCGCCGCTCGCCGAGGAAGTGCTCGCTGGGTGAACACCTCGACCGACGATCCCACGGCATCCAACTCCTCGCGCGAAAGGATCGATGGAAATAGGGGCCGGTAAATAACCGGATGATACATCTAATGTTACATCGGTCAAGTATTTTCGGGCACTGCGCCCTAGCGCAAAGGTGCACGCAAAACACCGACGCAAATGCCTCGTGATGCCGCCTGTTCAATCGCGCGCTGACGCCAACTCGGCGCCACCAAGCCGCGTCGCGCCAACCAAGATGGGAGCGGCCCGGGACTTCCTCCATTATCGCCGAAAACACCCCGCTGGGCAAAACCCCGCCGTTGGAATTCGAGCGAAAACTCCCCATGATGTTCGGATTCTTCCGATCACCCCCCAGGGCCACCGGCGCCAGCACGCCCTCGGGCCCCCGCAAGCAAGGGGCAGCGTCTGCCACAGCCTCGCACAAAACCGTCTTCCCGCTTTCCCCCTCGCGCGGTAACTTCCTCGCCCCGAGCCCTTGAGGTCTCTAGAGCAAGCGGGCGGCGCCTGCCGTTAGCGAGGTCCCAGTCTTCCGATGCGCACAGCGGCCGTACGAGAGTTCCGACGATTGCTGGTGTTCTTCAGCGTGGGCGCGCTGAACTTCGCGGTTACGTACGTGCTGTTCGCGGCGCTGGTGCAACTTGGCTGGCACTACAACCTGGCGCTGGCGGCCAGCTACATATTCAGCATCGGCTTCGGCTACTTGCTGCATCGCGGCAGCACGTTCGCCGATCGGGAGCACGTGCGGCAGGGATTCGGCAAGTATGCGATCTCCGTGCTGCTCGCGTTCCTGGTGAACCTGGCACTTCTCGATTGGATCGTTGGCCGCGGGCTGCTGGCACCGCTGTCGGGGCAAGCCGTGGCCATGAGCCTGGCCACGCTGTTCGGCTACCAGCTACAGACGCACTGGGTCTTTCGCTCGCGACGACGGCCCAACCGCGAGGAGATCCGGCAAACACCGGTGGAGGAGCGTCGCAAGGCCGCCTAAGCAGTTTCGTAAAACGACGCGAGGCAGCCGCGCGTTGTTGCTGGCGCGGCTGCCTCTCGTGCGAGTCAAGCTTCCGGGGCGTGGCGGAGGGCTATTGGTCGTCGGTCGCGTCTTCGACCTTCTCCTCGCCCTCGGCGGCAGCTTCCTTGGTCTCTTCCTTGACCTCTTCGGCGGCATCCTCGGTCTTGTCGCCGGCGTCTTCAATCGCTTCCTTACCGCCTTCGACCGCACCGGCGGCGGCGTCACCGACGTCTTCGGCAGCTTCGCCGAGCGCATCGCCCGTGGCGGCGCCGGCTTCCTTGACTTCGTCGACGGCTTTGTCGGTCGCCTCTTTCGTGGCATCCGTACAGCCGACGATCAGCAGACCGGTGGCCAGCACGCCGACCATGAACAGTGTCTTCGTCATTACAGTGTCCCTCTAGGCAGATGAATCAGATACCCCACGCTCCCGGCCCGCGGCCGGGGCTTAACTATGCCAAGCGTAGGTTATGCCCCGCCGCCGCGCGTGCCACAAGGGTCGCACGACCGGGCACACCCGCAAAATCGGCCCAGCTTGCCGAAGCTAACGCGACCGGCGGAAAAACCGGATTCTACTGCCGACAAACCGTGACTCGAGAATGCCCGACGTCATGACGCTGTCGTCAAACGTGCCCGTCACCGAAAAGCAGCGGCCGCTGGGCATTATGGGTCACGCCGTGAGAATCGATACCGACGCACGCATCCGGCAAACAGCGCCAGCGCCGTGAACATCAGCACGAAGCTCGTCGGCTCGGGAACCGTGTAGAGGGCCACGCCAGGGGCGGCCGGTCCGCCATACGTGATGAACAGGTCGACGCCGTCAAACGTGCCCACGGGATCGCCCTCGGCCAGGCCGTAGAAAGTGCCCTCCAGCGAGCCGCCAACCGGCAGGATGTCGAAACGCTGGTTCAGCCCGAGTTGAAAGCCGGGCACGAGCTGTACGTCGAGCAGACCGTCCAGCGACACGTCGCCGGTGACGACGAGCTGGTCGAACTGGCCGGCGGCGACTCCGCCCAGTTCGATGGCGAGCGTTCCCGCCGGCTCCCAGGAAACCACAAGTTCCTGCGTGTAGTTGCCGTCGATCGTCAGGATGCCAAGGCCCTGGCCCGGGCTGACCAGCCCGCGGCTGGTCACATCGCCCTCCACGGTGCCGCGGTCACCGGTCAGGGTGCCATGGGCGGTGATTGCCATGCCGTTTTCGCCAGCGGCAATCACGAGCCCTCCGTCGCGGACGTCGACGTGGCCGAATCCGGTTGCGACTGGGATCCCAGTTATCGGGGGACCAAGAGCTCCGCCGACAACCACGATGCCGGAGCTTTCCCAAACGGAGCCCGCGCCGCTGACGACTACGAGAGACGTTCTTAAGGTGGAATTGTAGTCCGACTCGCCAATGAAAGCTGACGTATTGGAGACGCTAGCACCATCGATGACCTGCGCGATGCTGCGACGGCTCACGGAGTGAGCCTGGTACCCTACGACACCTTCCGCAGCTTCGTCACCCGCCCCGTCGGCACCCATTCGACGACGAAGATGTTGCCGCTCGCGTCGTAGCAGGCGTCGTGGGGGTGGATGAAGCGGCCGGCTTGCCAGCGATTGGGCTCGCGACGCATGGTGAGCTTGCCGCCGCCGAGCACCTGGTCGGTCCACGCCTGGTCGTAACCCAAGTGCACGATCACGTCGTTGTCACCGTCCATGATCGTCACCCGCGCGTGCAGATCGGGTACGAGCAGGTCGGTGCCGCGGATGTCGAAGTGGGCCGGGAAGCTGACGCCCTCGATGATTTTTTGGAACTTGCCGTCGAGTGTGAAGTACTGTAGCCGGGCATTGGCCCGATCGGCCACGACGATCGACGGCTCGCGGCCCGGGCGATTGTCGAGCCAGATGCCGTGGGGCGTGCGCATCTTGCCCTCTTCGGTACCGGCGCCGCCCCAACTGCGGACCCACTTGGCGTTCTTGTCGTACTGATGGATGTAGTGCGAGCCGTAACCGTCGGCCACGTAGAAACCGCCGTCGGGAGCAAAGGCCACGTTGGTCGGGCGAAACTGCTTGATGTCGGTGTAGAGTTCCGCCTCGGCGGGAAACTGCATCTCCCACACGTGCTCACCGTCGAGCGTGGTCTTGACGACGTTGCGATGCTCGATGTCGCACAGGTAGAGGAACTCCTCGCCGTCTTCCTTGCGAATGTCGATGCCGTGGCCGCCGGCGTGGTACTCCTTGCCGAACTGTCGCACGCACTTGCCCTCGGGATCGAATACGACGATCGAATCCATCGGCTCCTGGGAGAGCGTGCGGTGCTTGATGTAGATCAAGCCGGCTTCGTCCACCGCCACGCCGTGCGTCTCGCCCCAGGTGACGTCGCCGGGCAACTCGCCCCAATCGTGCTCGGCCTCGTAGCGGTGCTCGCCCTCGCCCAGCACGGGCAACTTGCTTCCCGACTTGTCGGCGGCGTGCAGGATGGTGGGCAGCGCCGTCGTGCTGATGGCCGCGGCGGCCGTGTTCTTGAGAAACGCGCGACGCGAAGCGGCCGTGGAACGAGAATCAGGGTCGGGCGTGGGCATGGCGTGGCACCTGGGCTCGTGGGTGGATGGAAGCGTTGGCTCGCCGTCCATCATAACCCACGCGGTGCCAGGCTCAACGCGCCGAGCGTGCCTTCCCGCCAGAACGTTGCGGCGCCCGAGCTATTGGGCGGCGCTGGTGTCACTGGTGGCCGCCGTTTTCGCCGTACGCGGTGTCGGGTCAGGATCCGTGACTTCCATGAACCCGATCAGCATCTCGTCCCAGGTCTGGTCGCCCCAGTGGACGATCCGATCGGGATTCGGGTTGGCAATGTTGTCCGTCGAGTTGTCGTAGGCGGCCAGGCACCGCATCCGCGTCCCCTTGGGCAGCAGCTTGGGCTCGGCCAACTCGTACGTCTGCTGCCAGTTGAAGTCGTAGCGCGGCACGTCGAGCAGGATCTCCTCGGTGCCGTCGGGATAGCGCACCTCGTAGCGGAACGCTTTGCCGCGGACGTGCATGTGGGGGAACATGCTCAACAGCAATGTGTCGCGGCGAAACGTATGCCAGGCGCTGGTCTGGTAGTTGGGCTCCCGCGGCGGAATGAACAGCAGGTGGTTCTGCGCGGCCAGCGTGTTGACTTCCTTGCGCACGTCGGCCGGGTCGGCAAACATCAGACCGATGCTGCTGCGATCGTCCTGCGCCGAACCATTGGGCGTGTAGTGCATCTGAAACACGAGCTGCGAGCCGGCAGGCACGAACTTGGCCATGCCGTCCTCGAGCAGCAGTGGGTCGGCGCCCGGGGCGGTGGCCGCCAGGAAGCCGCGTGAGATGCCCTTGCCGCGGCCCGTGCGCTTGCCGCCCGGCGGCGGCTTGACGAACACGATGATGTGGTGCACCACTTCGCGGTTGCCGGCCTTGCACTGCGCGCCTTGAATCCACTTGTCTTCGGTGAAGCCCGGGTCGACCCAAAAGTACTTGTAGCTCACCGTGCCCTCGGCGGGCACGCGGAAGGCCTCGTCGGACATGAACACTTCCTGGTCGATGCGCGGCAGCCGCCAGCCGGCGAAGAACTCTGGCTGCTTGGGCAGGTCGGCCGGATCGCCTTCCGGCGCGCCGGCGGCCACCCAGTCGTAGATGAGTTGTTTCTCTTCCTGGCTCATGCGGCAGTCGTTGCTGAACGTGCCGTAGTCGGGATTGGCGTGCCAGGGAGGCATCCGCTCGTCCTTGATCACCTCGGCGATCGTTTCGGCCCAGCCGACGACGTCGTCGTAGCTGGTGAGGGCGAACGGTGCGATCTCGCCGTCGCGATGGCATTCCACACAGCGGCGGTTCAGCACGGCGGCCACGTCGCCCGTGTACGTCACCTCGGCGTCCTCCAACGGTTCGTACACGCGGCCAATGAAGCAGCCCGGGGCTTCGGTCACGGCCTGGCTGACGGGTTTGCCGGCCAGTAGCTCCTCGATGGCCAGGGCCAGGTCTTCGCGGGTAGCCGCGTCGCGCTGACGGCCGACGACGTACTGGTCGTCGATGCGGCCCCGGTAGCACACCTTGCGGTCCCCGTCGAGCAGGAAGACTTCCGGGGTGCGCACGGCGCCCATCTGGTCGGCGACCACGTTGCCCACATCCTTGAGCAGCGGAAAGTTCAGCTTGTGGCTCTTGGCATAGGCCGCCATCTCGGAGAGCGAGTCCTGCTGGTTGGCATTGATTGCCAGAAAGGCCACGCCGGAATCGGCAAATCGATCGGCCAGTTGCACCAGCCGCGGAGCATAAAGCTTGGCTAGCGGGCACTCGGTGCCCAGAAAGGCCACGACCACGGCCTGCCTATCCCGCAGCGCGTCGAGCGTGTACGGTTTGCCGCCGAAATCGCGCAGTTCGAAATTGGCGATTTGCTTGCCCAGCGGCGTCGATGCTGTCGCCTCGTCGGCTCGGGCAGGGGAACCGGCGGCCGCGAGACAAGACAGTGCCAACAGCAAGCCGCTGGCCAGGGCATACGAATTCCTCATGCTCAATCGCTCCGGGGGCTTGGGATCCAGCGCCGAACGTGCTCTGTAGTCAGTACCTCGAACCCCGCCCGGGGGATTCAAGCGGGTGGGGGATTTTTCGCCAACGGCCGGGCCAAACTATGCTATCGCGCCGCGGCACGCTGCCGCACCATCGTGACAAAATACGCTAACTACAACTACAATCGGCCTTTCCTGGCGCGATCCCTAGCCGACATTCCATCGCGCAGCAAACCTATTTCACACGAAAGTGCCACAAAAATGAAAAAGCTTCGCTGGGGAATCCTGAGCACTGCGAAAATCGGCGTCGAGAAGGTGATTCCGGCGCTCATGCAGGGCGAATTCTGCGAAGTGAAGGCCATCGCCTCCCGCGACAAGAGCAAGGCCGAGCGGGCGGCCAAACGGCTGAAGATTCCGCAAGCGTATGGATCCTATGAGGAACTGCTGAACGACCCCGAGATCGACGCCGTTTACAACCCGCTGCCGAATCATCTACACGTCCGCTGGTCGATCGCAGCGCTCGAAGCTGGCAAGCACGTGCTGTGCGAGAAGCCGATCGGGCTTTCGGCCAACGAGGGACAGGAGCTGGTCGACGCGGCCAAGGAACACCCGGAGCTGAAGGTGATGGAAGCCTTCATGTATCGCCACCATCCCCAGTGGCAGCGGGCCAAGCAACTGGCCACCGACGGCAGCATCGGCGAGTTGCGCACCGTGCAATCCTTCTTTAGCTACTACAACGACGATGCCGACAACATTCGCAACCAGTCCGAGATCGGCGGCGGCGGGCTGTTCGACATCGGCTGCTACTGCATCTCGCTCGCGCGTTTCCTGTTCGACGCCGAGCCCTGGCGTGTGGTAGGCACCGTCGAGTACGACCCCGACCTGGAAATCGATCGCCTGGCCTCGGGCATTCTCGAATTCGATCGCGGTACGGCCACGTTTACCTGCGGTACGCAACTGGCGCCGTTTCAGCGGGTGAACATCTTCGGCACCCTCGGTCGCGTCGAGATCGATATCCCGTTTAACGCCCCGCCCGATCGTCCCTGCACGATGCGGCACCAGCACGATGGTACGATCGACGAAATCGAACTGCCCGTCTGCGATCAGTACACGATCCAGGGCGACCTGTTTGCCCGGGCCGTGCTCGACGACACGCCGGTGCCCACGCCATTGGAAGACGCGGTGGCCAACATGCGCGTGATCGAGGCGGTGATCATCAGCGCCAAGGCGGGAACCTGGGTGTGAACTGCTGAAAGGCAATCCTCAAGGAGTCGTCGCCCGCGGTGATCCATTGGGCGAGCAGGAGGCGGCGTGCCAGCTCGGCCCGCCGGAGCCGTTCGCCCGGCGACCACGACTTGCGGATTCGGGCGGCCTCGGCCCGCACCTTGGCCGGGGTGGGAATGGTGATGGGCGAATTCGGCGGTTCGTCCTGGCGCCACGTGCGCGGCGACCGTTGCAGGGTGGCCATGCCAGCCTCCTTGTCAAAGCCCCTACGTCGTCTCGTTCCGCCCAACCTAGTCTAGCCGCAATGGCGCGGCCTGGCGAGCAAGCCGCACGGCGACAAAAAAAACCTGCCGCACGAATCGCGCGGCAGGTTTTGCGTACTTTGCAAGCGTTGGCTGCGGTGTTAGCGACGGCGGCTACGGCGCCTCTTTTTCTCGCGCGCTAGTTTGGCCGCCTGTTCCCAGGCCAGGAACCAGGCAGCGGCCTGGCTCGGCGCCTGGGCAATGATCCAATGCTTGCGGCGATGTCCGGTTACGATCCACACCCGTCCCTCGGGACGCTCGACACAGAGGTCGCCCATGGCCCATCCGCCACGTCGCAACCGGTCCAGCGAAAGATCGACTTTAGGGTAAGCGAGCATAGTTGAATTCTCCGTGGACGCGCTTGCCCCGCACGTCGATTCGTCCTGATGAAAGAGGATTCAGAGAGATGACTTATCCGCCGTGTTCCACATCTGCCAGAGATGGGATGCAGATGACAGGCCCCATTGCGTTCCTATGCTAACTACGCGTTTCGCACAATTCGAGATGTAAGGGTAAATTTTAGGGAAAAGAGAAGAGTTGCCGGCTGCGCATTCTATGCGACCCAAGTGATCGCAAGGCAACCACGACGAAGCCACCGACTGCTTCGCAAGCAGGAGCTTGGATTATTGCGAAAACTGACGCACGTCACGTACTCATCTGCGCGGCGACCTTGCGACGAATATGATGCGCGATGGCCTGCAAGCCCCGCATGCGCACCATGCCCAGCGCGTCGACCAGGCCGAAGCGTTGTACCAGATCGCCCGGCGCCGTCAAAACTTCGTCAGGCGAAACGCCTGAGAATAGCTCGACCAGGATGCTGACGAACCCCTTAACCGTCGGAGCCTCGGGTGCCACGTCGGCCACGATTCGCACGCGACCGTCGACCAGGTCCGTCCACAAATACACGGGCGTTTGGCATTCCTGCACGCGCCCGAGCTGCTGATCGCGCTGCTCGGCGAACTCGGGCGGTAGCGGCGGCAGCTTTTCTGAAAACTCGAGCAGCAACTCCAGCCGTTCGCGCGGCTCTAGCTCGGCGAACTCGGCCGCAAGATCATCGATGCGCTGGGTGAGCTGGCCGCTCAAGAGCTTGCCTCCGCGCTGGCGGTACCGCCGGGGCCCTTCTCGATCGGCACCCCCACGGTGTTTCCCCACTCGGTCCAGGAGCCGTCGTAGTTTTTTACTTTTGGAAAGCCCAAAAGATAGTGCAACACAAACCAGGTGTGACTCGATCGCTCACCGATTCGGCAGTAGGCCACGATCGGCGAGCGCCGTTTGAGCCCCGCCTCGCGGACGTAGATCTTTTCCAGATCGCGGGCACTCTTGAACGTGCCATCGTCGTTGACGGAGCGCGACCAGGGGATGCTAATGGCGCCGGGAATGTGTCCCCCGCGCAAGGCCCCCTCCTGCGGATAGTCGGGCATGTGCAGCAGCTCCCCGGTGTACTCGCCGGGGCTGCGCACGTCGACCAGCGGCTTTCCCTTGTTCTGGTGCTTGAGCACTTCGGCCTGGAAAGCACGCAGCGAGGGATCCGGCTCGGCCGCGACGTAGCTGGTCGCCGGGTACTGCGGCTCCGGCTCGCGTGACCACTCGCGGCCGTCGGCCTCCCAGCGTTTGCGGCCGCCGTTCATGATCCGGCACTCGGCGTGGCCGTAGAGCTTAAACACCCAAAACGCGTAGCACGCCCACCAGTTGTTCTTGTCGCCGTAGAACACCACCGTCGTATCGTTCGCGATGCCCTTGGACGAACACAACCGGGCAAAGCGTTCCTTGTCGATATAGTCGCGTACGACCTGGTCCTGCAGGTCGGTGTGCCAGTCGATCATCACCGCCCCGGGCACGTGTCCCTGTTGATAGAGCAGCACGTCCTCGTCCGACTCGACGATGCGCACCGATGGGTCCTGATGGTGTTCGGCGACCCACTCCGTGCTGACCAGCACGTCGGGATTCGCATAAGCTTTGGCCATGACACAAGCCTCCTGGGGTGCCCGTGTTGTTGCGGAACTCAGAGCGAGCCTTCGCTGCAAGAATTCTAGGGCTTTCATGCGGGGATTACAAAGGTTTGAGACGCGACTATGGCGCGGCTCCGTCTTCCGGGCAACAGAGTCTCGGCGCATGGTGCTCAATGCTACAAATGCTTGACCCGCGCTGCGGCGGTACCCAAACTGGGAAACACTTGGGCGGGCGAGACTCAAGCGGCCGGTAGAACAACCATGATCGAGGAGCGCGAACAATGCGAAGGTTTAGTTGGGCGGTTCTGGCGGGGATCGTGTTGATGAGCATCGACGTGTCGTCGGCCGCAGCACAAGAAGACAGTAAGGTCCTCCGCGCCGGCATCATCGGACTCGACACATCGCACGCGCCGGCATTCGCTAAACTGCTCAACAGCTCTGAGGCCGACAGCGAGGTGGCCGGCGTCAAAGTCGTCGCCGCGTTTCCCGGCGGCAGCCCCGACGTCGAGTCCAGCGCCAGCCGCGTCGAGGGCTTTACCAAGCAACTGGCCGACATGGGCATCGAGATCGTGCCGTCGATCGAGGACCTGCTCACGAAGGTCGACGTCGTGCTGCTGGAAAGCGTTGACGGCCGGCCGCACCTGGAACAGGTGATCCCCGTGCTCCGCGCCGGCAAACCGGTGTTCATCGACAAGCCCGTGGCCGGCTCGCTGGCCGACGCGGTGGCCATCTTCGATCTGGCCAAGCAGTTGAACGTGCCCTGCTTCTCGAGCTCGTCGCTGCGATTCAGCAAGGGCATTCTGGGTATGCGCGACAACGAGAAAATCGGCAAGGTTGTGGGCTGCGACGCCCGTGGCCCTTGCAGCCTAGAGCCGCACCATCCGGACCTGTTCTGGTACGGCATCCACGGCACCGAGATTCTGTTTACGATCATGGGTCCCGGCATCGAAGAGGTCACCCGCACGCAGACCGAGGGCACTGAGTTCGTCGTGGGCCGTTGGAACGATGGGCGGATTGGCACGTTCCGCGGTCTGCGCGCCGGCGCGCACGGCTACGGGGCCACGGTGTACGGCGAGAAGGCCATCGCCCCCAGCGGCGGCTACGACGGCTACCAGCCGCTGGTGGTCGAAATCGTCAAGTTCTTCAAGACGGGCAAGCCGCCGGTGAGCGCAGAGGAAACGCTTGAAATCTACGCCTTCATGGAAGCCGCCGACGAGAGCAAACGGCAAGGCGGCGTGCCGGTGAAGATCGACAGCGTGATGGAGAAAGCACGGAAAGCGGCGGCCAAGATGAATCTCTCGGCGGCTCAATAGCCTCGTATCGACAAGTCCGGCTGGTCGATTCGGCTGCCGGTTTGTGGTAAGCTCGGAAACGGCCCGCCGTTACTTGCGGCGGCCCCCGCCCTGGACGCTACCACCGCCAAACGCGTTCCCGCCGAAGACTCACCCGCGCACCCGCGGAGGATTCCATGAGCCTGCCTGGGCCCCGTCGCATCGAGCGAGCCGGTTGTGGACCCGTTGTTTCCAGGCGGCAGATGCTGCAAGTGGGCGGTCTGGGATTGATGGGGCTGTCGCTGCCGCGGCTGTTGGCCGCCGAAACCGCCAACACGGGCGCCGGCATCCGGCCCCGGGCCGACGCCTGCGTGCTGATTTTCCTCAACGGCGGGCCCAGTCATCTCGACATGTGGGACATGAAGCCTGAGGCGCCCGATGGCATTCGCGGCGAGTTCAAGCCAATCGCCACCAGCGTGCCGGGCATCCAATACGGCGAGCACCTGCCGAAGATCGCCCAGCAGGCGCATCGGGCCACGATCGTTCGCTCGATGCACCACTCGGTGAACAACGCCCACGCGGCGGCCGTGTACACGAGCCTCACGGGACACGATCGAGGCGACAACATTCGCTCGGTTGGGGGCGGCCCCGACGAGTATCCGGCCATGGGCTCCGTATTGGGTAGCCTTCGCCCGCCGGAGAAGGTGATCGTGCCGCACGTGTGCCTGCCCTACATCACGAAGGAGGGCGCCGGCGGCCCGCCGCAATCGGGTTTCTTCGGCGGCATGCTCGGCCGCGCCTACGATCCGCTGTTCGTGCTGAAGGATCCCAACGCCCCCGACTTCGCCGTGCCCGAGCTCACGCTCCTGGCCGACGTGTCGCACGAGCGCCTGTCGGCCCGCGAAGCGCTGTTCCGTCAGATCGACGAGCGTTTCGATCGCGGTCCGGGGCGCGGCGCCTATGACAGCATGGACGGCTTTCGCCGCCGGGCGCTCGC
Source organism: Planctomycetota bacterium (assembly GCA_003389325.1). Lineage (GTDB taxonomy): Bacteria > Planctomycetota > Planctomycetia > Pirellulales > PALSA-1355 > LB-PLM-3. The sequence goes on along the minus strand of QQVE01000009.1, from coordinate 68,121 downwards.
GCTGTTGACTTCCGAGGGCACGCAGCGGGCACTGCGCATCGGCGACGAACCCGACCCCGTGCGGGAGCGCTACGGCCGCAACATCTACGGGCAAAGCGTGCTGTTGGCCCGGCGGATGATCGAGGCCGGCACGCGCATGGTCACGATCTCCTGGGCGCCCGACGCCAACGCCACGTGGGATACGCACGGCGGCAACTTCAAGAAGCTGAAGAACACGCTGTTGCCGCAGTTCGACGCCGCGTGCAGCAGCCTGGTCGACGATCTGGCCGAGCGCGGCATGCTCGAGCGAACCCTGGTGGCCGTGCTGGGCGACTTTGGACGCACGCCCAAGATCAACGCCAGCGACGGCGGACGCGACCACTGGAACTACTGCTACAGCCTGATGCTGGTCGGCGGCGGCTTCAAGGGCGGATTCGTCTACGGCGCCAGCGACAAGATCGGCGCCTTCCCCGCGCGCGACGCGCTGGTGCCGGGCGACGTGGTGTCGACGATCTATCACGCGCTGGGCATCGATCCGGCGCACGAGTTGCACGACCAACTCGATCGCCCCCACCGCCTCGTGCCGGCCGGCAGCGTTGTCCCGGAACTCCTTGCTTGAACCTCACTGCTGATTCACTCGCGATGAAGAAACCGCTCGTCTGCTCGCTACTGTTCCTGCTGTTTTGTATCACGGCCCAAGCGGCCGACGAGTTCGGCCCGGAATACCCCGACCATCGCCAGTTGCTCGTCTATCGCGACGCCGACGGCGAGCACCCGGTGCGCACGGCGGAGGATTGGGCCAAGCGGCGCGAGCACATCCTGCTGGGCATGCAGCGCGCCATGGGCAAGTTGCCCGACCGCTCGAACCTGCCGCCGCTCGACGTCGAGATCGAAGAGACCTACGACGGCACGACGTTCACGCGCTACAAACTGTCGTTCGTGGCAGAGCCGGGCGACCGCGTGCCGGCCTATCTGTTCGTTCCCAAGGGGCTGGATGGCAAGCGTGTGCCGGGCATCCTGGCCTTGCACCAGACGACGCCTTTGGGCAAGGAGGAACCGGCCGGCCTGGGTCCGAACGAAAACAAGCACTACGGCCTGGAGCTGGCCAAGCGGGGCTACGTGGTGCTGGTGCCCGACTATCCGAGTTTCGGCGACTACGACTACGACTTTTCGGCCGACCGCTACACGTCGGGCTCGATGAAGGGCATCTTCAACCACATGCGCGCCGTCGACCTGCTGGTCAGCCGGCCGGAAGTGGATCCCGAGCGGCTGGGCGTCATCGGCCATTCGCTGGGCGGCCACAACGCGATGTTCGTCGGCCTGTTCGATGAGCGGCTCAAGGTGATCGTCTCCAGTTGCGGGTGGACTCCGTTTCATCACTACTACGGCGGCAAGCTCGACGGCTGGACCAGCGATCGCTACGTTCCCAGCATCCGCGACGAGTTCGAGCTCGATCCGGACCGCGTGCCGTTCGACATGTATGAGATCGTGGCCGGCTTCGCCCCGCGAGCGTTCTTTTCCATCTCGCCCGAGCGCGATCACAATTTCGACGTCGAGGGCGTGCGCAAAGTGATCGCCCGGGCCAGGCCCGTGTACGAACTGTTGAGCGCGGCCGACAACTTGCAGGTCCGTTACCCGGACAAGCCGCACGACTTTCCGCCGCTGGAGCGTCACGAGTCGTACGCGTTCATCGACAAGGTGCTCGACCATACGCCGACGGAGAACTTCGCCGCCGAGCTGCCGCGCATTGCTCCGCACGAACCGGCCGAGGCGCTGTCGACCTTTTCGGTGCTCGACGGCTTCCGGATCGAGCAGGTGGCCTCCGAGCCGCTGTTGGCCAGCCCCGTGGCGATAGCGTTCGACGAAAACGCGCGCCTGTATGTCGTCGAGATGCGCGACTACTCCGAGCAAGACACCGAGCGGCTGGGCCGCGTGCGTTTGCTCGAAGACACCGACGGCGACGGACGCTATGACAAAGCCCAAGTGTTTGCCGACGATCTTTCCTGGCCCACGGCCATCGCCTGCAGCAACGGCAACGTGTACGTCGGCGCTGCACCGCATATCTACTACTTGAAGGACACCGACGGCGACGGCAAAGCCGACGAGCGCACGCTAGTCTACACGGGCTTCAATCGCCACAATGTGCAGGGCCTGCTCAACAGCTTTCATTGGGGGCTGGACAACCGCATTCACGGAACGGCCAGTTCGTGTGGCGGCGAGGTGACCCGGCCCGACGACGAGAGCTTCGAGCCGGTGGACGTCAGCGGCCGCGATTTCTCGTTCGATCCGCGCACGCTCGAACTGCGGGCCGAAAGCGGCGGCGCGCAGCACGGCATGACGTTCGACGACTGGGGCCGCAAATTCGTCTGCTCCAACAGCGACCACATCCAAATGGTGATGTTCGAGGACCGCTACCTGGCCCGCAACCCGGCGGCCAGCGCCCCCGCGGCGCGGGTCAGCATCGCGGCCGACGGCCCCCAGGCGGAAGTGTTCCGCACCAGCCCCATCGAACCCTGGCGCATCGTGCGCACGCGGCTGCGGGTGACCGGCGCGGCCACCGGACCGGTCGAGGGTGGCGGACGCGCCGGCGGGTACTTCACCGGCGCCACAGGCACCACGATCTATCGCGGCGACGCCTGGCCACGCGAGTACGTCGGGCAATCTTTCACCGGCGACGTGGGCTCCAACATCGTGCATCGCAAGATTCTCGAGCCCAACGGCGTCGGCTTCATCGCCGACCGGGCCGACGAAAAGAAAGAGTTCGTCGCCTCGACCGACAACTGGTTTCGGCCCGCGCAGTTCGCCAACGCCCCGGACGGCACGCTGTACATCGTCGACGTGTATCGCGAAGTGATCGAGCACCCCAAGAGCCTGCCGCCGGAGATCAAGCAGCACATCGACCTGACCAGCGGACGCGACCGCGGGCGGATCTATCGCGTCGTGCCCGAGGACTTCAAGCAGCCGGCGCTGCCGAAGCTCGGCGATGCGACGACCGCCGAGCTCGTGGCGACACTCGAGCACTCCGGCGGTTGGCATCGCGATACCGCTGCCCGCCTGCTCTACGAGCGGCAGGACCCGGCCGCCATCGAACCGCTCGAAGAGCTCGCGGCCGAGTCCGAGCTGCCGCAGGGTCGCATGCACGCCTTGTATGCGCTGACCGGTCTCGACGCTCTAAGACCGGAAGTGGTCATCGCCCGCTTGCGCGACGAGCATCCGCGTGTGCGCGAGCACGCCGTGCGCGTCTCGGAAACGATCGTCGACAAAAGTCCTGAGCTGGCCGAGGCTGTCATGCAACTGGCCGATGATTCCGACATGCGGGTGCGGTACCAACTGGCATTCACGCTCGGCGAGGTTTCCGATCCAGGCCGGGCCGAGGCGTTGGCGAAGATCCTGAAGCAGAACCCTGACGACAAGTGGATCCGGCTGGCGGTCACCAGTTCGCTGGCCGAAGGGGCGGGTGATGTGTTCGCCAGCCTGATGACCGACAAAGACTGGCGATCCAGCGAGCCGGGTCGGCGGGCCCTGCACGAGTTGGCCCGGTACATCGGGCGGCAGAACCAGCGTGAGGAACTGGCCGACGTGCTTTCGGGGCTCGAGTCGCTTTCGGCCGACGACATCTCGCTGGCTTCGGCCGTGGTGCGAGGCCTGGGCGAAGGATTGAGCAAGCAAGCCGGCACGCTGCAAAGTCAGTTGGCCTCGCTGGGCAGCAAGAAGGCCGAACGGATCTTCGTCGACATGTTGGCCAAGGCCCGCACGAGTGCGGCCGATGAATCGCGCCCGCCGGGTGAACGGATCGACGCCGTCCGGCTATTGGCCTTGGGTAGCTTTGCCGACAGTGGACCGGTGCTCGCGGCGCTGCTTTCGAATCAGCAGCCGCAGGAAGTGCAGTTGGCGGCGCTCGCGGCGTTGGGCCAGTTCGACGCTCCGTCGATTGCCGACACCGTGCTGGCCGCCTGGCCGGGATTCAGCCCCCGCCTGCGCGGCGAAGCGACCGAAGTGCTGTTTGCTCGCAGCGATCGCCTGCTAGCCTTGCTGGCCGCGGCCGACGAGGGTTCGTTGTCGCTGGCGGATCTGGAACCTTCGCGATTGCAGTCGCTAGCGAAACATTCCGATGCAAAGGTGCGCGAGGCGGCCGAGCCGCTGCTGGCCAAGGTCAAGCTCGGCACGCGGCAGGACGTTGTGGCCGCCTACGACAAGGCCCTGAAAACGCGCGGCGACGTGTCGCGCGGGCGCGAGGTGTTCAAGAAAGTTTGCGCATCGTGCCACCGGCTGGAGGACGTGGGCCACGAGATCGGTCCCAACCTGGCCAGCTTCCGCAATCGCGGGCCTGAAGCGATCCTGGTCAACGTGTTGGATCCCAACCGCGAAGTGAACCCGCAATATGTTAACTACATCGCCGTGACCGCCGACGGGCGCTCGGTCACGGGACTCATCGCCGGCGAAACAGCCAACAGCATCACGCTCAAGCGGGCCGACGAGGCCACCGACACGATCGAGCGGGCCGACATCGACGAGCTGCGCTCGAGCGGCATGTCGATCATGCCCGAAGGGCTCGAGAAGCAGATCGACCCCGCGGCAATGGCCGACCTGCTGGCCTACCTGATGAACACCTTGTAACGGGGAAGGAGAATCGTCCGTGCAACGCTCTACTTCATTCCGGATCTCGCGTCGCGACTTCGTGCGGCAGGCCGCGGCCGCCGGCGCCGGGCTATCGCTCGCCGCGGCGACCGCGCGGGTCGAGGCCCGCGAGTTTCCGCCGGGCCAGTATGTCGACATGCACACGCATATCGGCCAGACCTGGAACACAGGCGAACCGCTCACGGCCGAGGGGCTGCTGCGCTGGATGGACGACAACCAGATTTCGCAGGCGATCGTGTTGCCGCTGGTGTCGCCGGAGTCGTCGGCCTATCCGATCACGCCGAACTTCGTGTTGAAGGAAACCAAGCCGTACCGCGACCGCTTGATCCCGTTTTGCAGCGTCGACCCGCGCACCAGCTACCGCGACGGGCTGAAGGGGCTGGTCGGCATGCTGGAAAAGTACGCCGAGGCTGGGGCCAAGGGGTTCGGCGAGCACAAGCCCGGCGTGCGGGTAGACGACGATCGCAACATGCGAATTTACGCTGCCTGCGGCGAGGTGAAGCTGCCCCTGCTGTTTCACCTCGACAAGCAGCGCAATCTCGACGAGCCCGGGCTGCCCGGTCTGGAGCGGGCGCTTAAGGAGCATCCCGACACGATCTTCATCGGTCACGGGCCGGGATGGTGGGCGTCGATCTCGGGCGAAATTACCGAAGCCGACCTGGCCGGCTATCCCGACGGGCCGGTGACACCGGGCGGGGCCATCGATACGTTGATGGCGAAGTACCCGAATCTGTACGGCGATCTCTCGGCCGGCAGCGGCGCCAACGCGATCTCGCGCGATCCGGAGTTCGGCCGCGAGTTTTTGATTCGCCGGGCCGACCGCTTGATGTTCGGCACCGACTACCTCGCGCCGGGACAAGACGTGCCGCAATTGACGCTGTTTCGCAGCATGGGTCTGCCGGCGGACGTGCAGGCCAAGATCTTTCGCGATAACGCCCGGCAGTTGTTGGGCCTGAGCTAGTGATTCGCGGCCGGCTTGCGTGCCGCGGCTTCCAGGAGTGAACCATGTTGAACTTGCTTCGCGGCCTCGCATTGGCTGCCGTCGTGCTCGCCCTGGCCCCCTGCCCTGCCCTGGCCGCGGGCTGGAAAGCCGGTACCGCGCGGGTGAAGATCACCCCGCAGCAGTCGATGTGGATGGCCGGCTACGGCTCGCGCAATCATCCATCGACCGGGTTCCTCAACGACCTGTGGGCCAAAGCCCTCGTGCTGGAAGACGCCGCGGGCAAGCGCGTGGCGGTCGTCTCGCTCGACCTGGTCGGCATCAGCCCCGATCAGACCGAGCCCGTGCTGGCCGAGTTGGCGTCGAAGTACGATCTGCCTCGGGCGGCCGTGGCCTTTTGTTGCTCGCACACGCACAGCGGTCCGGTCGTGGGGGTCAATCTGCGGACGCTGCACCGCGACCAAATGGACGATGACCAGAAGCGGCTGATCAACGAGTACGCCGCCAAGTTGCGCAAGCAACTCGTCCAACTGGTCGGCGATGCGATCGACGCCCTGGCGCCTAGCGAGCTCTGGCAAGGACAAGGGCATGCCACGTTCGCGGCAAACCGCCGCAACAACAAAGAGGCCGACGTGCCGAAGCTGCGGGCCGAGGGCAAGCTGGTCGGCCCGTTCGATCACGACGTGCCGGTGCTGAAGGTGACCGACGCCGGCGGCAACCTCACCGCCGTGCTGTTCGGCTACGCTTGTCATGCCACGGTGCTGTCGGGCTACGAATGGTCGAGCGACTACCCGGGCTTTGCCCAAAGCGAGATCGAGGCGGAGCACCCCGGCTGCACGGCGCTGTTCTTCGCCGGCTGTGGAGCCGACCAGAATCCGCTGCCGCGGCGCAAGGTCGAACTGGCCGAAGACTACGGCCGGCAATTGGCCGACGCCGTCGACGCCGTGCTGCGCAAGAAGGATCTCGAGCCGGTGGCCCCGACGCTGGAAGTCGCGTTTGCCGAGATTCCCCTCGAGTACGCGCACGTCCCGTCGCGCGAGGAGGTGGAACAGGACGCCAAGTCGGAGGATCGCTACGTGGCCGCGCGGGGCAAGCTGTACCAGGAGTGGCTCGATGCCGGCAAGTCGATTCCGGAGACGTACGACTACCCCGTGCAGGTGTGGCGGCTCGGCAAGGACCTGACGCTGATCGCTCTGGGCGGCGAGGTGGTGGTCGATTACGCCTTGCGGCTCAAGAGCGAGTACGGCGGCGACACGACCTGGGTGGCCGGCTACGCCAACGACGTGATGGCCTATATCCCCTCGCGTCGCGTGCTGACCGAAGGAGGCTACGAAGGCGGCGGAGCGATGGTCTACTACTCGCTCCCCTCGCCCTGGACGCCCACGGTCGAAGCCCAAATCGTCGAGGCGGTCCACAAGCTGATGCCGCCCAAGCAGCCCTAGCCCGTAGCGCATGGTTTGAGTCGCCCGCGTGTGCGGCTACAATGCGGCGCATGCAGCTTTTTCTCGAATGTGGCGGGGCTCTCCATGCGTACGACGTGGACCTTTAGTTCGGCCGGCCAACTCATCTTTGGGCCCGGTGCCGTCAAGCAGTTACCCGAAGTGATTGCCCGCTTGCGCCTGAAGCGCGTGCTGATTGTCACCGATCCGCACTTGATCGAGGCGGGACTGTACGACGAGGTGCAGCGGCCGCTGCAGGAGCAGGTGACCGTCGACGTGTTTGCCGGCGGGGAAGCGGAGCCTTCGCTGCACGCGGCCGACACGTGCGTTGCACACGCGCGCGGGTTCGAACCCGACGGGCTGATTGGCCTGGGCGGCGGCAGCAACATGGACCTGGCCAAGATCACCGCAGCCGCGCTGGCGCACGGCGGGGCGCCGCGCGAGTATCTCGGCGAGGATCGCGTGCCGGGCCCAACGCTGCCCTTGGTGTGCATCCCCACCACCGCGGGAACCGGCAGCGAAGTCTCGGCGGCCGGCGTGTTCACCGACGCGGAGAACAACATCAAAGTCGGGGCGATGAGCAACTACCTGCGGCCGGCCGCCGCCGTGATCGATCCGCGGCTGACGCTCACCTGCCCCCGCAAGGTCACGGCCGACAGCGGCATCGACGCGTTGACACACGCCATCGAAGCCTACACGGCAGTCGACTACGGTGAGTTTCCGTTGCCCGAGGGGGAACATTCGCTCTATCAGGGCCGGCATCCGCTGGGCGACTGCCTGGCGGAGAAAGCCATCGCGCTGGTCGGCGAGCACCTGCCGCGGGCGGTGGAGCATCCCGACGACTTGGAGGCTCGCACGGCCATGTCGTTGGCGGCCACGCTGGCCGGACTGGCCTTTTCGAACGTGGGCGTGGCGCTGGTGCATGCGCTGGAGTATCCCGTGGGCGGTGCGACGCATTGCTCGCACGGGGCCGGCAACGGCATGCTGCTGCCCTACGTGATGCGCTACAACCTGCCCGTGCGGAAGCAGGCCCTGGTCGAAGTCGCCACGCTGTTGGGTGAGGACGTTTCGGGACTCGACGATCAACAGGCAGCCGAGCGGGCGATCGAGGCGGTGGAGAAGCTCAATCGCAAGATCGGCATTCCGTCCCGCTTGCGCGATCTGGGGGCCAAGCGCGAGCAGATTCCTGAGTTTGCCGAGAAGGCACTCAAGATCGCGCGCATCGTGCGCGTCAATCCTCGCGTGCCCAAGGTGCGCGAAATCGTCGAGCTGCTCAACGGAGCTTATTGAACCAGTCGCGGAGCCATTTTCTCATGAGTGTCAGGCGCAACCGACGTGAGTTTCTCGAACAATGCGGCCTGGGGTCATTGATGCTGGCCGGTTGCACGGCCACGGCTCGCGGCTTTGCGGCAAACGAAACGATCGGCGTCGGCTGCATCGGCACCGGCGGGCGCTGCCGGCACTTGATGTCGGCGCTCGAGGAAGTACCCGGGGTAAAGGTGGTCGCGGTGTGCGACGTCTGGGATCAGAACCTGGAAACGGCCCGCAGGATGGCTGCGCCCGGCGCCTTTGCCACCAAGGACCATCATGCATTGCTGGCGCGCAAGGACGTCGATGCCGTGATCGTTGCCGCGCCGGATCATCAGCACGTCCCGCTTTCGATCGATGCATGCGCGGCAGGCAAGGACGTGTATTGCGAGAAGCCGCTGACGCACGACTTGTCCGAGGGCAAGGCGATCGTCGAAGCCAAGAACCGCTACGAGCGCATTCTGCAAGTCGGCACGCAGCAGCGCAGCATGCCGCAATTTCAGCAGGCTTACGAAATTCTCAAGAGCGGGCAGTTGGGCGAGATTCACAAGGTGCATCTCACCTGGAACCGTAACGTGGCCCGCTGGGTGCGGCAGAAGTACGACATCGACCCGGCCTCGGTCGACTGGCAACGGTTTCTGGGATCGGCCCCCGAACAGCCGTTCGACGAGTACCGTTACCGGCAATGGCGCTGGTTCTGGGACTTCGGCGGCGGGATCTTCACCGACTTGATGGTCCACCAGATCGACATCGCCCACTGGTTTCTCGGCCTCGATCATCCGCAGATGGCGGCCGCCATCGGGCATTCGTACAAGGCCCAGGACCTGTGGGAGACGCCCGATACGGTTCAGGCGATTCTGGACTACCCGGACCAGGGCGTGCAGGTCTATTTCGAAGGCACCTTCGTCAATGCTCGCAACGCCGCGATGCTCGAGCTCATGGGCAGCGAGGCGACCTTGTACCTGGACCGTGGCCGCTACGAGATCCATCCGGAACGCAAAAAGAAGATTGAGTATCGCGAGATGGTCCTGGGCAGCGGCCCGCGCGGTGCCGACTTCTATGACCTGCCCAAGGGGGAGGTGCTGCACCTAAGCAATTGGCTGGAATGCATTCGCACGCGCAACCAGCCCCACAGTCCGGCCGAGTCCGGCGTCAGCGCGGCCTCCGCCGCACACATGGCCAATCTGGCGCTGCGCAGCGGCGAAGTCGCGAAATGGCAGGATGCCTAGCAGCCCCGCGAATACGCACGCGGCAAGCGTCATACGCCCAGCAGCCGGGCCGTCTTGAGAATCAGCACGCAACTTGGGGCGTGCGTAATGCGGCCGTCGAGCACCATCTGCAAGGCCTCCTCGAGCGGCATGGAGCGGCACCGCAGGGTTTCGGTGCCTTCGAGCGTCGTCGGACCGAACGTGAGCCCCTGGGCCAGGAACAGCCCCGTGGGCGAAGTGACCACCGAGGTTAACGGATCGCAGGTACCCAGATCGATCCACTCCTCGGCGGTGATGCCCAACTCCTCGCATAGCTCGCGGCGGGCGGTTTCGGCGGGTTGCTCGTCGCCGTCGATTCCGCCGCTGACTGCCTCGACGGTGACGCGGCCCACGCCGTAGTGAAACTCTTCGGTCAGATAGACGGTGTTCGACGCGTCGACCGCCAGTACCGAAACGCCGGCCTTCAGCCGCACGATGCAGTGCGAGCCTGGATGCCCGTCGGGGCGGATTACCTCATCGCGTATCACCACAATCCAAGGGTCACGGTAGACCTCGCGCCGCGCGAGAATCTGCCAGGGTCCGTGCTGTAGCGGCTGCGGCATGAGGTCGTCCTACCTACCTGAGGTGGGAAGCTTGGGGTAGATCTCCGTACCAGAACGACCAACGCCAACCGAGGCAGCCGCGCTAGCGCGGGATGCCATCCGGCAGATGCGCACGGATGGCGCCTCTTGAATGTAGCAGAAGTCGTGGGTGTCGGGTTGACGCGCGTCAGGCCTGCTCGGGCGTTTGCCCCAGCACGATGTCGAACTTGGCCTGCAACTCGCCGGCGCGAGAGTCTTTGACCGGCACGAAGTCGGCCATCAGCAGCTCGCGTTGCTTAGCGTCACCGACGGCGCGGAGCACGAAGTCGCGCTCGTTCTGCGGATGCCCCTTGATGTAGCACTGCGTGGTGAACAGGTCGTCGCCCTTGAACTTGACCTTCACGTGAATGTGCGGCGTGCGGCCCGGATATGGCACGGGCTTGATGGTGCGAAAGTAGTACTCGCCAGTCGAGCCGGTGAGGAAGCGTCCAAAACCCTGGAACCCGGCGTCGCGGTTTCCGCCGTTGGCCGAACCGCTGTGCAGGTAGACGCCGTTGTTGTCGCACTGCCAGATCTCGACCAGGGCGTTGCGCACCGGCTCGCCGCTTGGTCCGAGAATCCGACCGACCAGGTGCGTGACCTCGCCGATGGCCAAAGTGCTCTCATCGTTGATGACGAGCAGATCGTTGTCGGTGTCGAGCGGGAGCTTGTTGGGATAGAACGGCCCCTCGGTCTGCGCCGGCGTGCGGGCGAGTTTCTCGGCAAATGCACCGGGAGCAGCCAAGGCCATCGCACTTAAGGCCGCACTGCCGAGAAAACCACGACGCGTTGGATAAGTTCCCTTGCGCATGTCAAAAACCTTTGCAGAAAGAGTGGCTGAAAATCGTCCCGCGACCGCCACGCAAGTGACGGCTCACGCCGATCTCCGAAACCGGCCACGCCGAGAGAGGATCCTTTCTTGATAGCAACTGGCAGTCGGCCGGGCAAGGAGATTCGCGTCTCGATCGCCGACCGGCGGCGGGGAGAGAGTAGCCTCAACCGGCGGAGAATTCGCCGCGCGCCATCTGGAGGCCCGCGGCGGCACGCCCGAAGCTGAACGCCGGGCACTACGAAGTGCCGGCGGCCCGGCCGCTGTCGCGCAGCTCTCTCTTCTCCTCGACGACGCGCACTGCGCCCTTCTCGGGCTCGATCCCCTGGCCGAAGTGCCGCGCCCAGGCCTGGGTAAATTCGGCCCCGAACAGGACGATCAGCGACGTGTAATAGACCCAAACCAACAGCGCGATCATCGAGGCTGCGGCACTTCCCCAGGCCGACCCGATGGCGGAGTTCTGCAAGTACCAGCCGATAAGCTCCTTGCCGATCACGAACAGCACCGCCGTGATCAGGGCTCCGATCCACATGTCTTTCCAGCGGATCTTGGCATCGGGCAGCACCTTGAACATGGCCGCGAAGAGCACCGTCGCCAGGGCAATCGTTACGGCGTTGTTGACGACGATCGCCACGATGGTTTGCAGCGTGTCGGGACCAGCGCCGACGGCCATTTGCACGCCTTCGTCGACCAAGGTGGTGATCACCAGCGACACCAGCAGCAGAAAGGCAATGACGATGATCATGCCCAGCGACAACAACCGCTTGATCAGAAAGTTCTTCCAGCCCGATTGCTGCGGATCGAGCTCCACTTCCCAGGCGCGGTTCAAGTCGTATTGCAGTTGCGCGAAGACGCCTGTGGCCGAGAAGATCAGGATCGCGGCGCCGATGATCTTCGAGAGCGGGCCCAAGGCCTCGATGGGCTCGACCGAACTGGTGCGATCGGCCACCATTCCCAGCCCCATGCCTTGCTGCTGGGAGCCATCTGCGCTGCCCTCGCTCTCCGAGTCGCTCTGCTGCGCGGGAATCGGCATGCCGATCTGCCGGCTGACGACCTCTTGAATCCGCTCGTCGGACACCCCGAACCAGTTGGCGGCCAGGAACACCACGACCAGCAATGGTGGGAGCGAGAAGATCGTGTAATAGGCCAGCGCCGCACCGCTGGCCATGCAGTTGTCTTCGATGAAATCGTTCACCGACGTCTTGAGCATTGCGAAGAATTTGCTCATTGAGGTTGCTCCTCGCCGCGCGAGTTCGCCGTGGCCGGCCCATCGTGCTGCGGTTCCAAAGCCAGGTCGTCGTCGCCCCCGGTCACGACGAAGCGTTGGCCGGCGGAAGGCGTTTGTGCGGTCGAGTCGTTGCCGCCATCGTCGAGTTGAAGCTCGGCTGGCGCGCACATTTCGTGTTTGCGCGTGAAGCCCGGGGGGAGCTCGTAACTACGGTCTCCCAGGGAATACTGCACTGCGGCGTCGGTCGGGTTGCTCACCGTGAAGGGAATTGTGGCGGAACGGGGCCGTCCGAATAACTGCACTAGGTAGAAGACGCCGGTCTTCTCGCTTTGCGCAACGGCGACACCGGTCTCGGTGACGTGAGGGCGCAACATATTCCTGCGGTGCCCGGGAGACTCGCGCCAGCCCTCGACGGCCTTCCGAGCCAGCTCCTCGGTCTTGAAGCCCGTCGTGTGGAATCGGTAGGCGATGTTCTCCGCAACCAGGCAGTAGTGGTAGTCGTGCGCCCGAGCGCGTTCGCTCGGGGTCCGACCGTCGGCGGAATGGCCGTAGCGGTCGTTCTGCGCCATGTAGTCGGCGAAGTCCTGCGCCGTCTGCTTCAACTGTTCGTCCGACTCGAGCGGATCGCGGTCGTGTTGCTTTCGAAACGCGTTGGTCCGTTCGACGATCTCGGCTTCGGTCGCGGACAACTCCGGCCGAGTCGTGGGACGAAAAGGCCCGACTTCCTCCACCGAAATCTGTTCGACCTCGTGATCCTCGGAAGTTTGCGCGTACGCCGGAGATGGGGTGCCGAGCGCAAGCCCCACGAACGCCATCGGCACAAGCGTCTTGGCGATCGATCGAAACAATCTCATGGCGCTCCCCCGCGGTCCCCCTCTTCGAATGGCCTAATTCGTCGATGCCTTGGACCCGGTGGGCGGACGCCCCTGGCCGCAGAACCGGTAGTGCCACACCGAGTCGCGGGTGCACAACTGGTAGATGGCCAGGCTCGTCGGGCGGTCCATCGTGGGCGCCTCTTTGCCTTCCAGTTGCAGGAACGTCCCCCTGCTCACCGGCAGCCGAAGAAAGGAGAGGCATTCCTCCTCCGCATCAAGGTACGCGTGCAGGCCGTCGTACGGACCGTGTAGAAATTCGATCTGTTGCATTCCGTCAATCACCTCCTGCCGCCCGCTTGCCTCGTGAACCGGGGAGCGAGACCGCGCCGGTACGCCTCGCACGAGTGCGAATAGCGTCTGCATCAATCTTCGCAGGCGGTTCAAGGCCCTATCCTCCCGATACACCCTTGGCGGCTGCTCAACTCGTCTGTCTGTCGTCTCCACGCTAAAGTGCATATCGCGTGCCGAGCCCGAGACGACGTCGAGATGCACCCGGGGTCGCAAAACGCAGCTCACGGCCCCAGGCGTTGGTCGCCGCCACTCCAGGTTGGTTTACCTGTGACCAAGGGCGGCAACGCCCCCGAAAGGATCATTGGGCGGCTAGAGCACGAATCGCCGGCGGCACCTCATTTGCCCCGCGGGACGAACGTCTTTCCAGGAGCTTCTCATGTCACAATCAAAACCGGACACGCTGCCGGAGTATGCCACACTGATGGCAGCCTATCACGAGGCGCATCGCGCCGAGTTCGAGACCATGATTCGCGATCTGCCGTACTCCGCGACGAGCCGCGTGCTGGACGTGCCCTGTGGTGACGGCTTTTATTCCGCACTGCTGGCCGACCGCATGGAGCCGGATGGCGAGGTGATCGCACTGGATGTCAGCCGGGCATTTCTCGACGAAGTCGAAGCCCAGCCGAGGGCGAACCCCAAAGGGGCACCGATTCGCACGCTCGAAGGCGACGCGATGCGGCTCCCCTTCGACGACGGAAGCTTCGACTTCGTGTGGTGTGCCCAAAGCCTGATCAGTCTGGCGAAGCCCTGGCAGGCGGCCTCGAGCGATGCCGTGGCCGCCTTGGCCGAAGCCCGGCGCGTGCTGCGCGACGGGGCCACGCTGGGCGTGCTGGAGCACGACGAATTACATCACCTGCTGCTGCCTTGGCCGACGAAACTGGAGCTGGCGCTGCAACAGGCGCTGCGCGCCGATTTTCGCCGTACGAAAGGGGCGCCCGAGCAGTTGGAAGTCGGGCGCCACTTGCGCAGCATGTGTGCCCGGGCCGGGTTTTCGAAGGTGGACCGCGTCACCTACGTCACCGACCGCCAGTGGCCTTTGAGCGACGGCGAACGCCGTTTTCTGGAGATGTACCTGGCCCAACTTCGAAACCGGGTCGAGGGGCACCTCGAAGCGTCGCGGGCCGGCGAATTTGACCGGCTGACGACTCCCGGCTCGTCCGATTTCCTCCTCGACCAGCCCGAGTTCGAAATGGCGTGCCTCGACGTAGTCTGCCTGGCGCGAAAGAGCTAGCGCGGCTGACAACTCAACAGGACTCGACCAACTCGCCGGGCTCGGGGTCTTGCAGGTACCGGCCAATGTAGAGCATCTGCACGACGACCATCCCGGTTGCCGTGAGCGGGGCCGCCATGACGACGCCCATGATGCCGACCAGGGCTCCCATCAGCACCTGCGCGGCGATGGTCAGCGCCGGCGGCAGCATCACCTCGTACTGCTGAATCAGGGGCGTAATGAGATAGCTTTCGATCGTTTGCAGCGCCACGTTCAGCACGAGCACGTACATCACGGTGTTGACATCGACCTGCAGCGCCAGTAGGGCCTGCGGCACGGCGGCGAGGATCGGACCGATGTTGGGGATGAACGTGAACAGCGCCGCGAGCACGCCTAGCGTGATCGGCAGCGGCACGCCGAGTATCCACAGCCCGATCGTCGTCAGCACGCCAACCAGGGTCATCGAAAGCAGGCGCCCCACGATCCAGTAGCCGAGCACGGTGTAGATCTTGCGCAGCAGTTGCCGGAACGAATCGCGGCGCGCCGGCGGGATCAAGCGGGTGACGCCTTCGGTATAGAGGTCCGGATCGTACGCCAGATAGAGCCCGACGCAGAGCACGATGGCCAGCGCCGTAAGCGCCCACACCGAAGTCTGCAGGCTGTACATCACGGTAGGCAGCACCCCGCCGCTGAGCATGTCGCCGATATTGGAATCTTCGGCCAGATAGGGCTTGGCCCAGGCGTATTCTTCGAGCCGCGCGGTGAGCTGCTGGCCGGCCGATTGCAGTTGTTCGGAGAGCTCCGCTACCTGGGCGGCGATCTGGGCTCCCATGTACGAGAACCCCGCCACGCCGAATGCCAGCAGCAGGCCGACGATCAGCGTGTACGTCCAACGGTAGGAAATCGGCAGCCAGTTCTCGAACCAGCGCGTGATGCCGTTGAGAAAGATCCCGCACAGCACGCCGCCGAATACGACCAGCAGCACGACGATGGTCGGCACGAGGAGCTCGGCAACCGCCAGAATGAGACAGACCAACAACGACGCAACGACCAACCGCCACGGCAGGTCCGAGCCCTCGGCGCGGCGGGCCGGCGTCGACGTCTTCTCGTCATCTCGCTTCGCAGCGGTCGTCATGCTTCTCTCCCATCCGAGATTCGACCGCCTCCGGCAGGTCCGGCGGGAACGTCAAAGGGGTCGTCGATGTCGCCGGCGATCGCCTCCAGCGCCTCGGTGACCGTGATCAGCCCGACGACCCGCCCCTGCTCTTCGACCAGCGCAAGCTCCTGATTTTCTTCCTGGAAGCGGTCAATCAGCCGGCTGATCGGCATGTCCGCTTCGACCGTCAGGGGGGGCGTGGCCAGGTCGATCAGCTGCACGTCGCCGGCGCGCAGCTTGTCGAAGTTGCGGAACAGGTCGGGCACGTAGATCACGCCGAGGAACTCCTCGGGCGAGTCGCCCACCAGCGGAAAACGCGTAAACCGGCGTTCGTGTCGCATCAGGCGCAGGTTTTCCCGCGTCGATCGCCGCGTCGACGGGGCGACGATGTCCTGGCGGGGAACCATGACCTGGCGCACCGGAATCTGATCGATCTCCAGCGCCTTGAGCACTTCGCGGCGTCGATCCGTAGGCAGCCCCGCCTCGACGAGCACGTCGCCCATGTCGCGCAGCAGGTCGCCGTAGGCGTGCCCGGGTCCTGCGGCCTCGCCGTCGGTGCTCGCTTCGCCCTTGGTCGTCCACGATCGCTGCATCTCGACCCCAAACAAGCGGAGCGTGGACTTGGCCATGCCATCGCCGAGGTAGATCATCGGATACATGAGTTTGCACCACCAGTAGTGCGGCCCGGCCGTATAGTAGGCCACTTGCTTGGGTCGCTCAACGCCCAGGTACGTGGGAGCTTGTTCGCCCCACACCTTGTGAACCAGGTTGATGCCGACCAGCGCGAGCACGATCGACGTGAGCGGCACGGCGCTGGAGGGCACACCAAGCAGCCGCATGCCCGGCTCGATCATCGCCGATACCGCCGGTTCGGTCACCACAC
Source organism: Planctomycetota bacterium (assembly GCA_003389325.1). GTDB lineage: Bacteria > Planctomycetota > Planctomycetia > Pirellulales > PALSA-1355 > LB-PLM-3. Next base: position 51,517 of record QQVE01000009.1, on the reverse strand, counting down.
CCATCAGGATGCTCGTGGACGTGATGCCGAGTTGGCAGCCGGTGAGATAGAATTCCAGCCGCTCGGTCATTTGCCATGCCCGCCGCAGCCGTGGATGGTCGCGAAACTCGCTTTCGTCCAGTTGCCTCAGTCTGGTCAGCGCGAATTCGGTGACGACGAAGAACGCATTCCCCAAGATCAGCAAGATGCCCGAGAAGACGCGAATCGAGATTTCGAGGATGCCCATGTTCTAGTCGTCGTGTCCGTGTTTGCAGTAGAGCAGTAGATTAGCGAATTCAACCGTCGGGCGAGACCCTCAGTGCGAAACCAGGTCGGGTCGGTGGAGGCCCTGTTCGGCCACGTCTGCCGTGTTCTTCCATGCATCCCAGTAGTGGCTCAGCCGCTTCACGAGCCGCTTGGGCTTTTCCGCGAATATCCGGGCGCCCAGAGAGTTGGCCTTGGTGCGCAGCTCCACTTGACGCTGAGCTATCAAGCCCAGCAGCGTTTGACGAAGAACGGCTTCGCCGAATTCGCCAGCGGAATCGACTGCGGAATCGACTAGGGTCTTGCGCAGGATCGCAAGATCGTGATCGTCGCCCAGTAGGTCGGAAAGCGCATCGACCTCGTCGCACCGCGCCTTGAGCGGCGCTTCCCAGATGTTTCGCAAGAGCCGCATGTGATACCCGTGATACTTGGCCCGCTTGCGCCACTCGTGGAATCGCCGGGTGCTGGGCTTCTTGTAAGCCGTCTCCATGGCCTGGACACCGCGGGCATAGGTCTTCTTGGTTCCACCGCGTATCGCGTCGAATCCAGCGTCGTTTAGCGTCCAGGCGGCCACGCGCCCGCGGCCCTCGCGCAATCGGCTGACCGTCTCGTCGAGTTGCGTCTGCAAGGCAACATCCTCTCGGGCAATCTGCTGCCGCCGATCCACGAGGCCTTCGCTCACGGTGTTGAAAGCCTTCTGATCGATCTGGTCGATATAGTGCTCCATCAGTTCGTCGAACGTTTCGACCATTGACTGGGCGTCCCGCACGTAGGAAAGCTCCCGGGCCGTGTCGCGGTACCAGGCATTTTCGCGATCGTAGTCGTCGCCGAGTTCCGGCCGCACGAGGCGCAGCAGTCCGCGTAGTTTCTTACACCGCTTGCGCACCTGGTGCACCGATTTGTGGTTGTCGAGATCGGGATCGACGATCTCGTCGACTGCCTTGTCGATCTGTTCCCGCGCAATCCGCCGGATCGCGTCAGCAACCGATTCGTCCGCTTTGATCCTGTATGACATCGTGCTGGCTTTCGGTTGAGAGGGGCGTGCCGGCGGCGATCGCGTGCGGCCGATGTCGATAGCAAGAGCGAAAACGGTGCCGAGATCGACAGAACGTTCCCCGACCGACCACACGGCCGATGAGGCAACCTGGGCGGCGTTCGGCTAATTTGCGCGCGCTGCAACTCGGTGCGATTGCCTTTCAGGCCACCAGACTGGTTGCGCGGCGGCCACAAAACAGCTGTGATCCCCCAAAAAAGAACGTCCCCGGGCCAACCAAACTCGGCCGGCCCGGGGACGGAAGATTTCGAGCGTTGCCAGCCCGCAGAGCCTCTGCGCGGGCTACGACTCTTTATCCTGCTTTTTCTTGTGACGGTCGATTTTCACCGTCTCGCCGTCACGATCGATGGAGAGGGCCATGAACATGCGCTTGTCCTTGATCTTTACCGGAGCACCCCGGAAGGTAAGTTGATCGCCTTTGCTGACCTCGAGGTCCAAGCGCTCTGCGGGTCCGAAGTCGACCGCGACCTTATTGCCCTTGTCGTTCTCGACGATGGCGATCAGGTGCTGGCGACCGCGCACTTTGGCCTTGCGCGTGTCGACCACTTTGCCATGCAAGTCGCGCCGCTGGCGGTTGACGTTCCGCTCTTGGCCGCCGACGTCGAACGTGGTGGCGAGTAGCACCTTCTTGTCGCCGACTTGCGTCGGCAGGCCGGCCACGGTGATCTGCTGGCCGTTCTTCACGTCCAGTTCCGACAGGCGGTCGGTACGGCCGAGGTCGGCCACGACGTTGGGGCCGTCCGCGGGCTTAATCGAAACGACCGTGTGTTGTTTGCCGCGAACCTTAACCTGCTTGGTTCGTTCGATCGTACCGCTTGCCTTGGCCGCCTTCGACGATTTCGGAGCTTCCTGCATCGCGCGCTGTTGCTGTTGCTCGGCGCTCGACGACTTCAGATCGGAGAGGGGATAGAACACATATTCGTCGAAGACCCCGTCCCAATCCTCATCGTGCCACGATGCGTAGGCATCGTAGGTGCCGTCGTGATCGTAGTCGTAGAAACGCGCGCCAGACTCGTAAACCCCACGATTGTAAACGCCGACCTCGTCGTCACCCTGGTCGAAAAAATCGTAGAACCAACTTTCTCCGGGCACGGCGTTGAAGCCATACGTGTCGTTGTCGATGTCGGCGGTGTCGGTGTCGAAGTCGTATTGCTCGCTATCCCACTCGCCGAACTCTTCGTCGGTCGGGTTGTAGTCGTTTCCGTCGAACCACTCGCTGATGTCGTACCAGGCATCGTCCTCGAAATAGGGCGAGTTCTCTTCCCACTCGTCGGCGCGCACCGAAAGGGCTGCACTCGAGGCGATCAAGAGAGCCAAGATTGTCGAAATGCAAATTCTCATTTGAGTTTCCTCCCACTTAGTTGTCGCAAATTGATAAGAGCCACGAGGCCGCGGTTGCGGACCCTCGTGGCCCTGATGGCCTTCGCCTTTAGCGTCGAACGGCCAACGCCACGGCCTGGCCGCTCCAGCGGCGGCCGGACCACAACGGGGCGGAAGTGATTACTTGACTCCCGGTCGGATCTGGCTGCCCGGCCGCGAGGATCGATCGAAATCAGCGTCGAATCGCTCTTCGCGGGGGAAGTAGGTGTCGTCCTCAGCGCCGTACGTGCGGGTCTGGGTATTGCGGCTGCGATACGTACGGGCTTCGCTATTGCGGCTGTCGTCATCGACGCGCGAAGAGCGATCGTCGCGGTAGTCGTCCGTGCGATAGTTGCGGCCGTCCAGGCGTTGCTGCAACTGGTCCACGCGGCGACCGAGCCGGTCGACCAGGGCTTCCAGCCGTTGCAGGCGGCCATCGCTGTCCTGGTCGCCGCGCATGTCGTCCCGGCGCTCCTGCCAGCTCATTCGCTCGCCCTCGTAGTCGCGGCGACGCTCCTGACGCTGATCGCGCGAAGCCATGCGTCGGTCGTTCTGCATACGGCGCGAGCGCGAAGGCAGCGCCTCCTGGCGGCTGGCCAACCGAGCCTCGAGGCTGCGGCGCTGGCCGTTGCGAATCAGGTCGAGGTCGACCTGGCTGCCAGTGTCCTGGCTGCCGATGAGCTGAGACAGTTCTTCGGTCGAATTGACACGCTGCCCGTTGACGCGAAGGATGCGGTCGCCCTCTTTCAGGCCGGCTTCGGCAGCAGGGCTGCCGTCGACGACGCGCTCGACCTCGACACCGCCGCTGCGAGCGTCGCTGATAAAGACGCCGAGCCCGCCGCGATTGTCGTCACGATCGCGGCTCTGGTCGTTCTCGCCCTGGTCGCGCGAACGATCCTCGTCGCGTTGCGAACGCTGCTGCTGAGACTGCTTGTCCTGATTGTCGTTGTCATTCTCTTGAGCCCAGGCCGAAGCACCGCTCAACATCAGGGCGGTGCAAAGTGCGGCGGGTACGCAAACTGTGGTTTTGGCTGACATGTGTACTCTCCTTGATGCGTTGGCCGTCACTTGAGACCCATCGGTGCGGCGTCAAATAGGTATGGATCGAGTCGGGCGAGTGCCCGCTTGCGATGCTGTTCGTAAACGGTCGCAACCTGCGTGCCGAGTGCGAACATCCTGAGCCGGCCGCTTGGCGAACAGTCACGCCAACCGTTCCAAACAACGGCGGTTGCCGTACCTTGGCCGATAAGAAAACTCATACGGAATTTGCGGTCCCGGATTCGTCGGCCTACGCGTCCCTGGTCGCAACTCAATACGGTCTGCCGGATGCCCGTCCACATTGGTCGCCAGCCCGTCAAGTGGAGGCCAACGGATAACGGAGCGTTGCTGCGACCGTTTCGCCCCGGGGCATCTGTTCCCGGGGCATGGAGAACACCTGGCCGCTGTTGGCCAGCGTCGCCACGGCGGCTGCATTCACGAGGTCTTCCGCCTCCGGATCGTCCTCGGAGCAAAGCTTCGCACCGGTGCTCTGGTCGCCGAGAGTGCCGTAGACCCTTGCCGCGTCGGCATAGAGCAAAGTGTCAACCTGTCCTTCACGCGCGGCGCGTACCAGTTCCAGGATGTCGCTGGTCGTGCGGTCCGGTGCGGCGTCGACATACCGCTCCACGGCCTGTTTGCGCGACGCGTCGAAATGGGGTTGCACCAGCGGCCAGGCCCGCCGGTGGAGCTCGTCGGCGCTGGCTTGATCGGGGTTGCCGGTGAGCGGCTCGGGCAGCAGAGTCCGATAGTCGCAGGCCTCTTGAAACAGCGGAAACAGGTACTCGACGCCGGCGAACAGCAGCGGAGTGCGCTCCTGGTGAAAGTACTCTTCCAGGGCGGAGTCCACACGGCGGAAGAATTGCAGGATCTCGTCCTGCTTTTGCACGTCGAGGTCGGAACCGCCGTGTCCGTGAAACAAGCCCTGGCCGCCCGCGTCGCCCCGTCCCACGCCGGCGCTGTGGTGCTGCAGGCTGGTCATGTACTCGTCGATGTTCAGCGCCGAGCGCAGATTCTTCGGCAGCCCCTCCGGCTCGAGTTCGCTCACGGAGAATTTCGACCCTTCGAACAGCCGCACCCGATTCTTGCTGACCGCCAACATGTAGAACCGGCCGTTGTCCTGCACCAAGGACGCCAGCGGCGCCAGGTGAAAACGGGGGCCAACAATGCAACGCTCCTCGAAGTCGGCCGGCAAACGAAAATAGCTGAACTCGTCCTGGCTCAAAAACAAGGCCAGACCGTCGGCCTGGTGTTGCCACCAATCGCTGTCGTTCTCCAGTGCCAACGCGCTCTTAAGGTACGTTTTGCTGTCTGCGACGTCGTGCTGGCTCAAGAGCGAGCCCGCCTGCTTGAGCAGGTTCTTGAACCGGATCGGGTTTTGGCGCACCTCGCGTCCGGCGCGGTAGGTGGGCATGTAGATGGATAGCTTGAGCGGAGCCTCGTGCGCCACGAGGCGTTGAAGGTCTTGGCGCGTGATTCGGTCCATGGGTCCTCCCCTCCGACCGCACGCACGGCAGCGCGGCAGCGCGGCACCGCCAGCGACGGCCTATCTGGAAGCTCCAGCAAAGGAGCGCGAGCTTTGAAGTGACGACGCGTCTAGCGGGTAACGATCACCCAGATGGCGTGGATGATTCCCGGAATATACCCAAGGATCGTGAGCAGAATATTGATCCAGAACTGGAGTCCGAGACCCACTTCGAGAAACACGCCCACCGGGGGCAGAAGAATGGCCAACAAGATCCGGACAACGTCGAATTTTTCCGTCTGCGGTGCAGTCACGTTTTTCCTCCTCGCTCGACTACGGCCGAACGCTGTGGTGATCGGGCACGCCGAGCGTGCGCGAATGCGTTTTCAACACGGTTTCTTCCAGTAGGCGTACGTTGCGCAAGTTGCCTTTCCAGGCGACGTCGAACAAATCGCCGACGAGCGGAATGGCGCCCAGGAGCATGTCGACCACGACATTGAGCGTCATACGCGCAAGCGTCCATCGCGAGGCACCGATCCGGCGAGCCTGGTGCAGGATCCCCAGGGAGATCGCCGCACCGGCGACGTCGCCCACGCCCGGCACGAGACCCAGAAGGCTATCGGCCCCGAAACGAATGTTCGTTCCCGGAACCCGCCAGGCGGAGTCCAGTGCGGTCGCCACGCGTCGTATCCACTGGAGCCGCTGCTGCACGTCCGGCGGCAGCGAAGCAACGTCGACCCCGTGAGGTCGGGGCACATGCTGGTCCGCGCGGCGCACAGCAGCTACGTCGGACTGATGCCGGTCGGAACGTGCGCGGTCCGCTTGCACGGCGGAAGCCGGCTCCGCAACAGCGGCATGGTGTTGTCGCGCGTCGGGTGTCATTATTCTTCCGGCACGTTCACATCGACGTCGGGAACTTCGACCGTCTTCTCCTCGGTGTCGACATCCACGTCAGGCACTTCGATCGTCTTCTCTTCGGTTTCGACGTCGACTTCCGGTGTCTCCACGTCCACGTCAGGCGCCCGACCTTCTTCGACATCCACGTCGGGCAGCTTGCCCGGATCTTCAACATCGACGTCGCAGCCGGCCAGGCCGAGCACGCAAACCGCCGAGATCACGCCAAGAAACTTTCTCACAATGCTTTCCTTTCGATGCCGGGCTGTTTTGCCCGCGGGAGCGGCCCGCCCGGCGGTTGAGGCCGGGCGCGCCGCGGATTCAACTTAGCAATTGCAGGAGTGCTCGAATTCGGACACCTGCTTTTCGGCCTCTTCCTTGGCGACTCCGTACCGCTCCTGGACCTTGCCGACCAGGGCTTCGCGTTTGCCGTCGACGACGTCCAGATCGTCATCGGTCAGGTCGCCCCACTTCTGTTTCGCCTGCCCTTTCGCTTGCTGCCATTTCCCTTGGATCTGGTCCCAGTTCATCGCTTGCTCCTTTCGGTTCGTTTTCGCTGCGTCGGGTCTACGAAGTTTCGAGGACGCCGACATTCCATCTGTGTCTGGGATCCGCTTCCCTACCAGGGCTTGAGTCGCCACCCCAGTACGAAGCCGATGCCGATACAAACCAAGGCCGCCGTTTCGGGCTTCTGCCTGGCGTAGGTCCGCAGATAGTCCACAATGTCGTCCATCGGATGGACTTCCTCCGAGACGCCGCGCCGGTTGGCGGCCACGGTGTTCTGGTTTTGTTTGCGCTGCGTATCTTGCGTTGCCATCGTCGTTCCTTTCGTGACTTGGAAGTCGCCGTTACGTTCGGTCGTCGGTGCCGGCCTGCTGGAGGGCTCGTTTCAGCCAGGCGATGTTTTGGTTAAGCTCACCGCGAGAGCGGTCGAAGGAGCGGATCGAGCGGCGCGCCGACCGCATGCCGAAGTAGCCGGCCATCGCGCCCACAAGCGCCGTCCCACCGGCAACGGCTAACATCGACCACGCCAGCGGCAACCCTGCTTCGACGAGTAGCCGGGCGGCGCCCAGCAACGCCACGGGGATCGCGCATCCGATCAATACGACGCCGACTGCGGCGACGGCCGTGGGAACAATGCTGCCACGCACGGCGGCCTGACAATCCTGCATCAGCAGTTGCCACTGCAGTTCCGCCAGTGACACGACGTCGTCTTTTAGATCGGCCAAACTGCGACCGAGTCCCTTGTGCGGGTACTGATGTGTCGATTTGCCGTTCATTTGCGTTTGATTAGCCATCCGGCCAACACTCCTACTCCCAGCGCCGTGGCCAGGGCCGCGGCCGGGTACTTCGCGATGCACGCTCCGGCCCGATCGACGGCGTTGCCCGCCACGCGCTGCCAGTCCACCTTCAGCTTTGCCGGGAGGTAACTGCGAGGCTCCTCGCGCGACGTCTCCGGGGGCGAGGTCAAGTGGTCTGCAAATCGATGGGTTCCGAATTTCGAATGCATCTCGTTCAATGGTGGTGTTAAGGTATTCCGCTTCATTGGCCGTGCGGATCGGCGGCTTTGACGCCGACCCTGCCGACCTGCTGTCCGATGAAGGCGACCGCTGCACGCAGCAGCATGTTCCCCAAGAACGTTGCCGAAGTGCGCGCGAAGTTCTGCGTGGTCGTTCCTTTCGGCGATTGTTTCACGACGAGCTGATTGCGCTTGGCCAGCTTCGCCAAGTCGTCCGGGTTGGGCGTGACAATCTGGGGCCGATTCGGAACGGCCAGGTAGCCAACCGCCACGGCCGCCCCAACACACGCCCAGGGGTAGTCATGCAGGTACGTTCGCCAGTTGGCGAGGCGACGCGTCTCGTGCACGAGATCCTTAGCATGTGGCGATAGCGATTGGCGTATCCGCTCCATGTCCGCGCGAATTGTCTCAGCGTTGGGCTTTGCCATGGATCCTACGAGCGGAAAAACTTGTCTGGAATCGAGTCGTGAATCGCACGGGTCACCGTGTCGGAAACGTGCGCCAGAAAACCATCAGCGGTCTTCCGACGGCGATTACTGCCTTGGTCCAGCAGCGTCATTCCGAGGACGGTTCCCACTCCGGCGCCAAGCACAAAGCTCAACAGCATGACCGACGTGGGGTTCTCCGCCACGCGCTCCTCGAGGTAGCGTTTGCCTTCCCCAACGCGCTGCGTGACAGTGCGTTCCTCCGACGACCCCGTCGGCGGTTGGTGCAAAGATTCCGGATGACTGCTCATTTCGACTCCTCAGGCGTTGATTGGGAACGAACGGGGCTGGAGCGGGACTACCGGTCGCGGAGGCTCACGATGGCACTCACCAGGAAGCCCGCGACGATTCCGGCTCCAAATGCGGCGGCCACCGATTCGGCGGGATGACGACGCACGGTTTCCTGAGCCTGGGCGTATCCTTCCATCACCCGCTCCGCAGTGCGATCATATTGATCGCGGGCGACGTCCCGAGCGTCGCTGGAGTAGCTGGCGGCCTGCTGGCCGGCGCGGTTCAGGCTATCGCGCATTTCAGCGGCCAGTCCGGTCACGAACTTCTCGATTTGATCACGCGCTTCGCCGGTCTTGCGCTGAATCATGGCGATCAATTCTTGCACGTCGCCTTTCACGCGCTTGAGGTCGTCATCGGAGACCTCGTTCCAGCGCTTCCGCACTTCGCCGTGCAGTTCCTCCCAGTCTCGGGCCGAATCCGCCGGCACTTTGTTTGGTTGCGTAGCCATGATGTTCCTTTCGTCGTGCCGCGGTTGATAGACGCGGCCGGTGTAGCGCGGCTTGTCTTGATGCCAAGCCCTAGGGAGGCAAATGGTATGCCAATGCCAGAAGACGGCGGAACACGCCCGTGACACGCTAGATCGGGGGATCTTCCCGACTTGTCAGGCGAAATCCGTCTGCCAAAATGCTCGCTGGGCAACCTTCGTGGTCGAACGTGCACCAGCACTGCCCTTGGTTTCGCGACCGTCCGCGGGCGGGCGGCTGCTCAGCACGGCGTCGAGGCGGCCGTTCACCGCCCGTGCGGCCGCGGCATGTATTTTGCCTGAGAGCGTGCGTCATGAAACGCGTCCTATTCATCGTCGTCGACGCGCTCGCTTCACGCGTCGTTTTGCCCGCGCTCGATCGGGGCGAACTTCCTCATCTGGCGCAAATCATCGAACACGGCGTGCTGGCACCCGAGTCGGTGGCCATCTTTCCGTCGATTACGCCGGCCGCGACCGCATCGCTGATTACGGGCGTCTACCCTTCCCAACACGGGATCGCCGGAGCCTACTGGTACGACAGGCAGGAGAACGACGTGGCCTATTACGGCGACGACTTCTGGGTCGTGCTGAAGGAGGGATTCGGCACCTTCTTCGATGATTTCCTCGTGCGACTCAACAACGAACGCCTCCGGCACGACACCGGATTCGAGCTTGTGGAAAAGCACGGGCTGAAGGCCGCATGCCTGAACTACCTGTGGTTCCGGGGAAGCACTCAGCACGAGGCGTATACTCCCCTGCTGCTGCGCCTGCTTCCCGGAGTTTCGTCCCGCAAACTCATACCAGGGCCGCAGATGCTGAGCCTCGGCGACTTTGTTACCTCCCAGGAGGTGAAAGCCGCGGGCGACGACAGTTGGCTTGCCACAGAAGGTGGCGCCTTTCGGAGGTTTGGGTTCTCCGACGCCACCACGGCCGACTACCTAATGCAGATTGCCAAGGCCGATGCCTTCCCGGACTTCACGTTGGCGTACTTTCCCGACAACGACTTCGAAAGCCACAGCGTCGGCCCGGAGGACGCCCTGCCCGTCTTGAAACGATTCGACGAAACGCTCGGCCAGCTCATGGACGTCTACGGGGGCTGCGCCGCGATGCTCGAACAAATGGCCATCGTCATCACGGGAGATCATTCGCAGTGCGATCTCTACGACGATGTGCAGGCCGCGCGAATCTCGCTCGACGATGTGCTATCCGATTATCATCTGGCCGCGGCCGGTAGACCGTGGGACACCGACGACGAGTTGATGGTGTGCCCCAACATGCGAGCCGCGCAGATTTACGTACGCCGCGATGCCGACGTCAACCGAAGCCGGCTGGTCGAGACCCTGCTGGGCGAACAACGCATCGATCAGGTGATCTGGTTCGAAGGTGATGACGCACCGCAATACTGCGTGGCGACTGCCGACCGCGGCAGGCTCAGGTTCTGGCGCGGTGAGGCGGGAGACTCGGCGACTGATTCGTATGGAACCCGTTGGAGGTGGGAAGGCAGCCTGGCCGCGGTCGACGCTCGTTTGGACGAGGGCAAGCTCACCTTTGCAGACTATCCCAACGCCTTCGAGCGCATTGCGGGCGGCTTCTTCGAGATCAGCGGCGACCTCTGGGTCACCGCCCGGCCAGGCTGCGAGTTCGCCGTTCCCGAAACGACCACCCACCCAGGTGGTTCGCACGGCTCGCTCCATGCGCTGGACTCGCTCTCACCGCTGATCGTAGGCGGATTGCCCGCAACGATGGAAGTTCCGCAACAGCCGCGCAGCGTGGACGTGTTGCCGCTATGCTTGCAAATCCTCGGCATCGATTTCGAGTTAGCCACAGGGCGAGTTGCGAACTCCGAGGTTAGACGATGAACGAGGATAGCGCGACTTCACTTGCGCCGCCCCAGAGCGACGCCGCCGGCAAGCCGCCGCAGCCGCCCAGCAGTCGCCGCATCGAGCGCGTTAAAGCAACGTCGCTGGCCGTGCTGGCGACGCTGGCCGTGTTTGCCGTGCTCTACGTGGCACGCTCGGTGCTGTTTCCGATCACGGTCGCGCTGCTGCTCAATCTGCTCCTGAGCCCCCTTGTGACCTTTCTGCATCGCCTGCGCATTCCCAACTCGATGGCCGCGGCGATGGTGCTGATGGCGGCGGTCCTGGTGACCGTGGTCGCGATCGCCGCCCTGTTCGCGCCGGCTGCCAATTGGATCAGCCGGGCGCCCGAGGGAATTCGGGAGATCGAGCGGAAGCTGCGGTCGGTCAGGCGGCACATCGTGCAAATCGAAACGACGAGCAAGGAGTTGGAGAAGATGACCGACCTGGACGGCGAGAAGCCGCTCGAGGTCGCCGTCAAGCAGCCGAGCTTCAGCAACACGGTGCTCAACACCAGCGGCGGATTCCTGGCGGGCGTCTTCGTGACGTTGGTGCTGCTTTACTTCTTGTTGGCCGCCGGCGACCATTTTCTCGGTCGGATGGTCGAGATGATGCCCACCTGGGGCGAAAAGCGGACTGTCGTGGAAATGGTGCATCGTATCGAACGCGGCATGTCCACATATCTGTTGACCACGGCGGCCATCAATGCCGTCTTGGGAGTCTTCATCGGCGTGGCCATGGGTCTGGCCGGCCTGCCCAACCCGATCCTCTGGGGTGTGATGGCCGCGCTGTTGAATTTCGTGCCTTTCGTCGGCTTGACGGTCGGGACGGTCGTCGTGTTTCTGGTTGGCCTACTCAGCTTGGAGACCACGGCCCAGGCGTTCATCCCGCCGGCGCTGTACGTCGGCATCAACGCTATCGAGGCCAACTTCATCACCCCAACGCTGGTGGGCCGCACGATCAGCCTCAACCCGGTGATGATCATGGTATTTCTGGTCGTCTGGGGGTGGATGTGGGGCGTCGGAGGCGCCATCATCGCCGTGCCGCTATTGGCGGTCACAAAGATCGTCTGCGACAGCTTCGAGGCCACTATGCCTTGGGGGCGATTTCTGGGGGAGTGACCGGCGTCAAATAGGGCTCGGTGTCCTCCAGCGATTTGTCTCCCGGCTGGCTCTCGGCGGCCACCAGCTCGGCACTCGCAGCCGTCTCCAGAAAGCGGGCAACGATCACCGTCGTGTTGTCGGAGCCACCCCGCGAGTTGGCCAACTGCACGAGCTGCTCACAGGCCTGCTGCGCCGATGATCCGCCAACCAGCGACTCGCGTAGCTCGTCGTCCGAGACGTGTGCGGTCAATCCGTCGGTGCACAGCAGAACCGCGTCGCCCAACTCCAAGTCGGTGCGATACACCTCGGGCGACACATCGTTGGACTCGCCCCCGATGACGTTCCACAACACGTGGCGCCACCGCGAAGTGCGCGCCGCGTCCTCGCTGAGCGTGCCCGCCTCGACGAACTTCTCGGCGAGCGTGTGGTCGTTGGTAAGCTGCTCGATGTGCCCGCCGCGGCAAAGATAGCAGCGGCTGTCGCCCACGTGAACGATGTAGAGTCGCGGCCAGATCAGGTAGGCGAGCGTCATGGTCGTGCCCATGCCGTGCCGGCGAGGCATGGCTTCGGCTTCGGCGTGAAGCCGCTCCTGGCAGTGCACCATCGCCGCCTTGAGGCCGTCGAGCAGGTCGTCCTCACAATCGTCGTCGAGTTGGTAGAACCATCGCATCGTGTCGAGCAGGTAGGCGACGATTGCATCGATGGCTGCTCCGCTGGCCCGCTCGCCGGCCGCCTGCCCGCCCATGCCGTCGGCCACGGCCAGCACTTTTCCCTGGGAGTTGCCGAACAAGCGCGTTTGATGATCGAGCCCCAGGCTGGTTTGGTGAATCTTCATCGACTTCGTCAGGTCGGCAATCAGGAACTGATCTTCGTTCTGTTCTCGCTTGCGCCCGACGTCGGTCGTACCGAACACATCCATCGATCCGCTCATTGAGCACCTCTTCGAGAATTTCCTGCCGCGGGGATGAGTCGGCGTGCCGGGCACGCCATGCGGAAAACCAGCCGCAACCCGTGTGCCGCCGCCGGTGGACGCAGATCGGCCATGCGTCGCACCTCGACAGGAGAAAATGGTTTGCATGCTGCCATGATGGTTGCTCGACTGCCGCCCAAAAGACCCCCTTGGTCGCCTGGCGTTTGTGCTGTATATCCCGCTGAATCGCCCACATCGTCGGCTCGCAACATTTGCTGCTCGTTTCCAAAGCCCCGATGGCATGAGACCTGCTGCTGAGGTTGGGGGCAGTTCGGAATATGCGCAATCGATGAAATTGGACAGGCAAGTTCTGGCGAAGGCCGTCCGGCCACCGGTGACGGCAAAGGAAAAATGCAAGGTGTAGCTAGCAAGATAATGGGGCATTCAAAACCTTCTCCCGACCGGCCGGAGGAACGGGGTCGCAATGCTCAAGCTCCAAAGTCTCGCGAGAACGAAGGTCACCAACTGAGGGTGCTTGTCGTCGATGACAACGTCGACTCGGCCCGGACTTTGGCCATGTTCTTGCGTCTCAAGGGACACGCCGTTGATACGCGGTTCGATGGCCAAGCCGCACTCGATGCCGCTCTGGAGAAGCTCCCCGACGCCATCGTCTTGGATCTGGGACTACCCAAGCTCGATGGGTTCCAGGTCGCCGAACAATTGCGAGACACGCAGGGGTTTCAACATACAAAGCTGATCGCCGTTTCCGGTTATGGAAACGACGAGGCCCGCGCGCGATCCGCGCAAGTTGGCTTCGACCATCATCTCACAAAGCCGGTTGATACGCAGACACTGCTGGCGCTAATCGAAGGTTCTTGAAGCGCCATCTCACGCGGGGCCGTAGCGATCCATCGCATCGCTACGAGGCCTGAGCATCGTGGTCGGAGACAAGCTTAGCCAGGGCGATCGCGTCGACCGGCTTCGTCATGTGCAGGTCGAACCCGGCTTCCGCCGCCTTGCGAGCATCCTCGTCACGACCGTAACCTGTGATGGCGATCATCAGGCAGCTGCTGAACTCCTGGTCGCCGCGGAGGGTTCGGGCCACCGCGTACCCGTCGGTATCGCCGGGCAGGCCGATGTCGCACAGCACGACCTCTGGGGAGAATTCCCGGGCCTTGGCGATGCCGCCCTCGCCGTCATAGGCCACTTCCACGTCGTGGCCGGACAATTCCAGCACGCGCTTCAGCGTCCAGACGCTGTCGTGCTTATCGTCGATTACAACCACGCGCCGTGCTGTCATGACGACGTCTCCAGAGGCAATCGAATCACAAACTCCGAGCCTTTCCCGGGTCCCTCGCTGTTGGCCTCGACTCCACCCCCGTGCAATTCCAGCAGTCCCCGGACCATCGCCAGGCCAAGCCCCAGCCCACCCGGACTGCGATGGAGGGAACGATCGGCCTGTCGGAAGGGCTGAAACAGATGCTCGAGGAATTCCCGTTCCATACCAATTCCGGTGTCTCGGACGCCGATCACGGCATTGTCGCCGGAGCGAGTCAGCTTAATCGTAATGCTCCCGCCGTCTTCGGTAAACTTGAACGCGTTGTGGAGCAGATTTCCGACGCACTGCGAAATGCGGGTCGGGTCGGCATCTGCAACGAGGGGCCCCTCAGGCAGGCGCACGTCGAGCGAGACATTTCGCTCGTTGAAGGTACCGCGAAGATCCTCTGCCGCGGTTCGTACCAGTTCGCCCAGCTCGACCGGCTCGCGCCGTAGTTGAACCTTGCCGCGGGCGATGCGCGACACGTCCAGCAGATCGTCGAGCAACCGGGCCATGTGCTCGACTTGCCGCTTGATGATATCCCGCATTTCGATCAACGTCTCGTCCTGGAGATCCATGATCTCGAACACTTGGGCGGCGTTGCGAATCGGAGCTAGGGGATTGCGCAGCTCGTGGGCCAATAGCGCGATGAACTCGTCCTTGTGGCGGTCGGCCTCGATCAACTGCTGCTCGAACAGCGCCCGCTCGGTAACGTCGAAGCCGGACACGACCAGGTGCGGGATCTCCCCGGCGTCGTTGCGCATGGGGGCTGCCTGAAAGTCGATCATGCGAATCTCGTCACCAACGCACCAGTAGGTGGTTTGGAGTCGAGCCGTTTCGCCTTCGGCGGCTCGACGTATGGCGTCGGCGATCTGCTCGCGGACCTTCTCATCGTGCTGCCACCACACCGTCTCGTGGAAGGGCTTGCCGACGACGTCCTTCTCGGTGACTCCGCCGGAGTCCAGTCCCGACTTGTTGCCGAAAATGAACGTTCCGTCGCGCTCGCAGACGCCGGTGTAGGCGATGGCGCCGTTGAGCGTGCGCCGCAGAAACTGTTCGCTCTCACGCACGGCCTGCTCGGCCTTCTTGCGCACCGTGATGTCGGCGTTCAGGCCCACCCAGCCGCGCAGCGTGCCATCGGATTCGACGAGCGGCACGCCGCGGGCCAGCGTCCATCGCCATTGGCCGCTACGATGGCGCAGGCGGTACTCAATCTCGTAGGGCGAACGCGTTGCTACGCAATGACGCCACAACAGGTTCGCGCTCTCGCGATCGTCCTCGTGCAGCATGTTCTGCCAACCGAACCCCTTGAACTCATCGAAGCTTTGTCCCGTGAATTCCCGCCAACTGGGCGAATCTTCCACGATCTCGCCAACGTCGTTCGTCCACCACACGATTTGGGCCGAAGCCTCGACCAGCGCGCGGAAGCGTTGCTCGTCGAAGTCGCTGGCGATCGTTTCCCACAGGATGTTCGCCACGGCCTGGACGAAGTTGGCGTCGTCGATCGTAAAGTCCTTTCGCCGCTCCGTATGCGTGCCGAGAATGCCCCAGGGCCGGTCCCGTGGGCCCACGGTGACGCTCATGCCGCTGACCACGCCGTGGTCGGTCAACAACTGCAGGCCGCGAAAACGCGAATCGGTGCGCAGATCCTCGACGATCACGGGCCCATCGGCCTGCAGCGTATAGCCGGCCTGCGACTCCAGGTTCTTGTCGAGGGTCAGTTTGCCGACTAAACCCGGCTTCCAGCCGATGCCTGCGGCCAGCAGCACCTCGTTGCTGCCGGGGAGAAGCTTCAACAGCTTGCAGTATTCGTTGTCGAGCGTTTCGGCAACCTGTCGCACGGCTTCGTCGAATAATGACTCGAGGTCGTCGCACACCAGCGCCGCTCGACCGAGCTCGGCCAGCACGGCCGTCTGCCGCTCGCGCCGCTCCAGACGGTGCATCGCATCCTGAACGCTACTGACGTCGGTGAACGTGATCACGATGCCTTCGTGCTTGCCCTCGAGGGTCCGATAGGGAAGCACGCGGCGCGTGAAGAAGCGTCCGTCGGTCGTTTCGAGAATATCGTCAATCGGCTCGTGACTGCTCCGAATAGCGACGACATCCGGCAACGGAGGCATCTTCACTGCGCGATGCGTCTGGTGCCAGATCGGGCGGCCGATGTCGCTCTCGATCAGGTTGTAGATCTCCGTAACCGCCGGGGTGAAACTCTGAATCGTCAATTCGTCATCCAAGAAGAGCGTGGCGATACCCGTGCTGCGAAGCAGGTTCTCTAAATCGCTCTTGGTACGAGCCAAGGCGTCGGTACCGCTTCGAATCTCCTCTTTCGAGGCTTCGAGCTCCTCGTTGGCGGACTCCAGTTCCTCGTTCATCGAAACGAGTTCTTCGTTCGACGACTTCAACTCTTCGTTAGCCGACTCCAGCTCGCGTATGCTGCTTTCCAGGTCTTCGCGCGTCGAGGCGAGCTCTCGCTCCAGGTGATCGATCGTGGCCGTCGTGTCGTCGGCCGTGGGGGCGGAGGAAACCTCCTCTTGCGCAAGGGCTGAACCGAGCTGATGAAAGACGATCATGAACAACCCCGAGTCTTCGCCGGCCTCGGGCATCGGCTGGACGGTAAGCATCATGCGCTGAATACCGTTCTCGGAGCGAATTGAGACGTTCTCGTGTTCGACGCGACGATGGCTCCTGCGAGCTTCGCTCAATGCGGCCCGCAGGCCGACGCGAAGTCCGGTGCGCGCCATCTTGATGACGTTGTTTTGAAACCGGCCCTGGGTCAGTTGCAGGTACTTGCCGGCTTCGGCCGAGAGCGCCACGATTTGGGCGTCTTCGTTGACGATCGCCCACTCGGGCGCAAACTCGTCGAGCACGATGCGTGCGCCGAGCTTCTCCAAGTCCATCTTTCCATTGCCGGATCCATCGGCCCCGCGACGGGCATCGTGCTGCTCGCGGCCCGGCGGCGACTCGTCGGATCCTTCGGGTACGGACTTCCGCTGAGAGATGCGGTGCTCGGCGCTAATCGGCTGGAACAACTCCCGGTGGCTCGAGAGATTCTCCGACGGCCCAAGAAACAAGTAGCCGCCGGGTCGCAGCGCGTAGTGGAACAACGGCACCAGCTTCTTCTGTAGGTGCGGCCCCAGGTAAATCAACAGGTTGCGGCACGAAATCAGGTCCATCCGCGACAGCGGCGGGTCGCTGATGAGATTCTGCGGCGAAAACAGGCACAGCTCGCGGATCTCTCGGGCCACTTCATAGCGACGTCCCCGCTTCACGAAAAACCGCTTGAGCCGCTCGGGAGAGAGCTCCTCGGCAATGCCCACCGGGTAGGCGCCGCGTCGCGCCACCTCCAGGGCTCGGGTATCGATGTCCGTGGCGAAAATCTGCACCTGCGGCGACACGCCGAGAGTTTCCATCTGCTCGCGGCAGAGTATGGCGATCGTGTAGGCTTCTTCGCCGGTGGCGCAGGCGGGCACCCAGATGCGCACCGGCTCGCTCTCGCTGGCGCGTCTCAAGACTTCGCCGATGACCTCGTCGGCCAATTCGGCGAAGGCTTCCGGATCGCGGAAAAAGGCGGTCACGCCGATCAACAGATCGCGGAACAGAGCATCTTGTTCTTGCTCGTCGCGGCGCAATCGTTGGACGTATTGATCGATCGACGTGGTGCGGAGAACCTGCATGCGCCGCGTGATCCGACGCACGAGCGTGCTCGTCTTGTAGTGCAGAAAGTCCTGATTCGTGCGCTTCTTCAGGATCTCGGCGACGGCTGGAACGGCTTCGGCAATCTTCTCGCGCAGCTCTTCCAGCCGCCCGTTCAAAGAGGCCTTGCGGAGGTGCTGCACGTAGGCGGTCAACTCCCGAGGAATGTCTTGCGGCGGCAGAACGTGATCGACTGCTCCAGTGGCGATGGCGTTGCGCGGCATGGCGTCACGGCTGGCCGATTCCGGACTTTGCACCATGGTCATTCCACCGGCATCGCCGATCGCCTTGAGCCCCAGGCTGCCGTCGCTGCCGCCGCCGGAGAACAGGATCCCCATCGCGGCCGACTGTTTGGCATCGGCGAGCGAATAGAAGAAGTGATCGATCGAAGTGGGCTGCTTGTCGTCGCCCGAGGCTTTCTTGAGCCGGAGATGTCCTTTGGCCAGCTCGACCTTGGCACCGCCGGGGGCTACGAAGACGCAATTGGGCTCAAGCGCCGTCTTTCCTGCGATCGGGTGGACCGGCATCTTGGTAGCCCGCGCGAGCGCGTCGACCAGCAATTGCTCGCCTTCGGCCCCCAAGTGTTGCACGACAACGAACGCCAGCCCGGGCCGCGCGGGTAGCTTGGAGAAGAACGCTGACAGCGCATCGAGGCCGCCAGCCGATGCGCCGATGCCTACGACGAATTCGGCCGTCTCTTGCAGCGTGTCTGTCCGCTCTTTCTCCACGCTTGCAGCCTTTCACCGCGGCATCAGTGGATGCGACGCCGTCCACACGATGGGGGCCTGGTCACTATGCAATTCGTCATCATCCGCACCTCTTGAATCTCGCCCGCCGATTGCTGGACCCTACTCGAAACCTCTACGGCCGAAGCAACCGAATGGATCTTGATCTGCCGGCAGCCAAGATGGTCGTCGCCCGAGCGACACCTGCCGAAAAACCGCCGATTCGTAAGGATTTCTGCCGCAAACATCGCTTGGCACGCAACATGCATTAGAGGCAGACCACACAGGTTGCCGGTATGTGGCCGGCGATGCCGTCGGCCCCGAAGAGGCCCCCGACTCGTTCTTGAGGAGACCATCCATGTTGTACTGGGCACTGTTATTCCTGGTCGTGGCGATTGTCGCCGCGGTGTTCGGCTTCGGCGGAATCGCCGCTGGCGCCGCCTCGATTGCCAAGATTCTGTTCTTCGTGTTCTTGGTGCTTTTCATCGTGAGCCTGATTGCCGGTGGTATCCGGCGGCCCTCGGTTTAACGCCAAGGCAGGTGAGGTCTACCGCGGGCCGCAGCCTGGCACGACGCCGGTGCGGCCCGCGAACCCGGTCGGCTGCCGCGCTCGAGCGTCCTAGAATCAATCTACGGGACCTCGATCGCGCTGAAAAGCCTCGACGAACCACGTGGCGATCGCTGCCTCTTGCTTGCGGAAAGCCACGGCGAGCTTCAGCCCGCGATCTGCCATTTTTTCTGCGGCATCGTAGGCCGGTCCCGACTTTGGAACGGGCGTCTGCTCGCCCTGCTTGGCGAGGGACGCCAGTTCCTGCCGTAGGACCCCGAATTCCGCTAAAATCCGGGCATCTTCTTCCCGAAGCTGGCTGACACGATGGGCCAGTTCGGCGTCCTGATTTCGGATCTCCTTGAGCTGTTCGGCGTGATCCTTCTCGATGTGGGCCCGCAGAAGCGGCTCGACCTGGTCGAATGCTTCGGATGCACTTGCCAGCCAGGCACTCAACTCGCCCGGCACAATTGGCGTCTCGAGCCGGCGCTCGAGCAATGACATCACCTCGCCCAGGGGCTTCGGCGTGGAGTAGTGTTGTCGGTCGTTCATCATGCTACTCTCTCGCACAATGCGCTACTGAAAGGAATCGTTTACACATCCGGCGTTTCGCCCTCGTCGGCGCCGCGGTCCTCGGCGGGGCCGCCGGCGCGCGAAAGGTTTCGGGCCGAGTTGATTAGGCCCTGGTGGGAGAAGGCCTGCGGAAAGTTGCCCACCAATCGCCCACTCCCTACATCGTACTCTTCGGACAATAGACCGACGTCGTTGCGAATGTCGAGCAACCGCGCAAACAACTCGGCCGCCTCGTCCGTTCTGCCGAGAAGGGCCAGGTTGTCGACCAGCCAAAAGTTGCACAGCAGGAAGACACCTTCGCCGGGTGGCAGGCCGTCGATCTCGGGCAACGTGGGGTAGCGATCCACGAAACCATTGCGCGTTAGGCGCTTTTGAATAGCCTCGACGGTGCCCACCATGCGCGGATCGGTCGCCGGAAGAAAGCCAACCAAGGGCAACATCAGCAAACTCGCGTCGACGTGCGAGGCTCCGTAGTATTGGACGAACGAGTTCAATTCGGGATCGAAGCCTTTGGCACATACTTCCTCGTGGATCTGATCCCGAATGCGTCGCCACTTGGCCGCGTCGCCCGGCAGCCCAAAAACCTCCACGGCCTTGACGCCTCGATCCATGGCGACCCAGGCCATGGCCTTGGAGTGTACGAAGTGGCGTTTGGGACCTCGCACTTCCCAGATGCCCTCATCCGGCAATTGCCAATCGGTCTCCAGGAATTCGAGCATCGCGTTCTGGACCCGGATCGCGTTCTCGTCCGGCGGCAGCCCGACCCGCCGCGCGAAATGCAGGGCGTCGAGCACCTCGCCGTAGACGTCGAGCTGGTGCTGTTCGGTGGCGGCATTGCCAATTCGCACCGGGCTCGATTGCTCGTAGCCGGACAGCCAGCCGAGTTCCAATTCCGTCAGCCGGCGCTCGCCAGCCAGCCCATACATGATCTGGATCTTCTCCGGCGTGCCCGCCACGGCGTTGACGAGCCAATCGCGCCACTGCCGTGCCTCCTCGACGTAGCCGCCGGTCATGAGGGCATACAACGTGAAGGTCGCGTCGCGGAGCCAGCAATAGCGATAGTCCCAATTGCGCACGCCGCCGATGTGCTCCGGCAACGACGTTGTGGCGGCCGCCACCAGCCCGCCCGTGTGGGTGTAGGTCAGCGCCTTGAGCGTGATCATCGAGCGGACGACCGGTTCGCGCCAGTGGCCGTCGTACGTGCAGCGGTCGGACCACTCGCGCCACCAGGCCTCGGTCGACTCCAGGGCCTCGTAAGGATCGCGATGAGACGGCTCTTCCTCGTGCGTGGGAGCCCAGGTGAGGCAAAACGCCTTGCGCTGGCCCTCGGCAATCGTGAAATCGGCGGCGGTATGCATGTTCTCGCCGTGAAAGTCGACGTCGCCGCGGCAGTACAGGGTGTCCGGCCCGGCCGTGGCGCGGATGCCGCCGTCGCGGCGGCGGACCCAGGGAATGATCGAGCCGTAGTCGAAACGAATCTCCAACTCCATCCGCATGGGAACCTGGCCTTCGCGCCCTTCGACGATGCGGATCACGTCGGGGGCTGTGGTGCGGGGCGGCATGAAGTCGATTACGCAAGCCTTGCCTTCGTCGGTTTCGAATTCCGTTTCCAGCACCAGCGTGCCGTCGCGGTAGCGGCGTCGCACGCTGCGCACCTCCGCCTGCGGGGCCATCTGCCACCGCCCGTTCTCCGGCGTTCCGAGCAACGCGGCAAAGCAGGCCGGCGAGTCGAATCGTGGAAAACACAGCCAGTCGATCGAACCGTCTCGAGCGACCAGCGCGCCGGTCTGGCAGTCTCCAATCAGCGCGTAGTCTTCAATGCGCGAGGCCATCTAGCTCTCAATCACGGTAGTGGAAAGGACGGGTGAAATGATGGGGCTAGGGATTGCCCGGGCGCTCATTCTGGGGCTGGGCCGGACTGACGTCTAGGCCGACCGGCGGCCCCGGCTCCACCGTTTCGGTCTCCCCGGCCGGTTCCTCCGCGATGCGCCGCGGACAGCCGGCGGTCATGAGCAGCGCAATCGTGAGAATGGGCAGCAGAAATCGGCGCATGAGAACCTCCAGACACTCAGGTGCGTTGGTTTGCGTGTCGCCGGAGAACCGGAGTGCAATGGGCATGCCGCGAGCGGCTAAACCCGCCTGGCGCTGATGGATGAGAGTCTCGAAGCCACGAGGAAAGCCGTCACCCGATGCGCAAACGTGGTCGTTCACCACCCAGCGCGGCCGCGCACGAGACGCCCCGACGGACCGCCGCCCGGCATCGGTGGCCGAGAGATCGGGGTTTCGCTGGAGCACACCCCCTGCCAACGACTGAACAGAACTTTTTATGCAGGCATGACACGCTTTGGCACGCGATTTGGAGGGAAAAGGCTTTGCCGTACTCGCCACATCGATTCCAAAAAATCATACAGGAGAGCGAATCATGGCTGCTAAACAAGCTGTACAAGAACACGAAGCGCATGTGGGCGAAACAAAGGCAATCGCGAATCACGACCACGATCTAGTGCATGAGTTGAGCAAGCGCATCGACGGTGTGTGGCGCTACGACCAGTACCTCGCCAATGCCAAAGGACACGATGAGGTGCGGGACCTCTGGCAAGAGCTGAAACGGCAAGATCAAGCGAACGTCGACCGACTGAAAGACCTGATTCGCAAGGAAATCCAGGCTGGCTGCTTCTAGTCCAACGGGACCCAAGAGCCTGATCCGCGAGTCCGCTCGACAGGGCACCGAGAAATCGAAACGGGGAATCACCATGACGCGTATCGACCAACCGCTGGTCGCGATTACGGGCAGTTCGGGCTTGATCGGCAGCCGGCTGATCGAAGCCCTTCGCGACGACTATCGACTTGTAGGAATGGACCTGAAAGAGCCCGAAGGCGCCGCCGCCGAGGTGCCTTGGATCAAGTGCGATCTAACCGACGACGGTAGTGTAAGAGCAGCCTTGGCACAATTGCGCAACGAGCATGGCGAGCAGATTGCAAGCGTGGTGCACTTGGCGGCCTACTACGATTTTTCTGGCGAACCCAGCCCCCTCTATCGCGAGTTGACTGTGGAGGGAACCAAGCGCTTGCTCCTGGGGCTCCAGAGTTTCGAAGTCGAGCAGTTTATCTTTTCCAGCACGCTGCTGGTAATGAAGTCCTCGGACGAAGACAAGCCGGTAACCGCCGAATCGCCGGTCGATGCCGAGTGGGATTATCCGCAGTCCAAGCTGGCGACCGAGAAGTTGATTCAAGAACTGCGCGGCGACACGCCAGCCTTGGTGCTCCGCATTGCGGGAGTCTACGACGAAGATTGTCACTCCGTTCCTGTCGCGCAACAGATCAGCCGCATCCATCAGAAAAAGCTGGAAAGCTACTTCTTCCCGGGCGACAAGACCCACGGGCAGTCGTTCGTGCACTTAGACGACCTGGTGGCATGCTTTAGCGCAGCCATTGCCCGGCGCGGCGAGCTGCCACCCTACGAGGTCCTTCTGATCGGCGAAGAAGACGTGATGAGTTACGAGGAGTTGCAGGACCGGCTCGGCGAGTTGATTCACGGCCAGGAATGGCCGGCCATTCGCATTCCGAAGGCGGCTGCCAAGGCCGGCGCCTGGGTGCAGGACAAAATGGCCTCGAGCGAGGAAGACGCTCCCTTCATCAAACCGTGGATGATCGACCTCGCCGATCAGAACTATCCGGTCGATATCGAGCGAGCACGCCAGACGCTCGGCTGGACGCCCCGACATAGCCTGCGGCATACGATTCCGGAGATCGTCTCGCGGTTGCGCGACAACCCGTCGCAGTGGTACGAGATGAACGGCTTGCCGGTGCCCCGCGACGTAGGCGAACCCCAGGGGAGCCGGCGATGAGCGAGACGCTGCGCGGCTATCCTGCGGAAACTGCCGACTTGACGGTGGCGGTGGATCCTTGGAAGCACAACCCGTCGGCCTGGAGCCAGCGGCTGCCGATCTGCGGCCTAGCCCTGGTGGCCGCGGTGATTGCCGCGTACATGTCACTCTACCAATGGCGGTTGGTCGACAGCGTGTGGGATCCGATCTTTGGCGAACAGAGTGCACGCGTGCTCGACTCCGATGTGGCCAAGATGATGTATCGCTGGTTCGGAATCCATGACGCGGCTTTCGGAGCGTTGGCTTACTTGGGCGACGCCATTTTCGGCTTGGCCGGCTCGACCCGGCGCTGGCAGTACCGGCCCTGGATGGTCGTCCTGTTCGGCATTGATGTCATACCGCTGGGTCTGGTTAGTGCGATCCTTGTGGTGGCGCAGGCCGTGGTCGTGGGCCAATGGTGCTTCTTGTGTCTGGTGACGGCCGTCATCTCGCTGATCTTGGTGTGGATGGCCGTCGATGAAGTCTATTCGTCGCTCAAGTGGCTATACCGAACCTGGCAGCGCACGGGCAGTGCGGCTGCCGTTTGGCGCGTGTTCATCGGCCGGCCGGTCGAGTCTGTAGATGAGGTCGCTGCCGAGATGGTGCGCAAGGCGGCCTAAGGTGCGATCCATAGGGAATACGATATGTGGGCTCGCGTGACCGAATTCATGCTCGGCGTTTGGCTGGCGATCAGTCCCTTCGTGTTCGAGCATGCCGAGGACAATGTGCTGCTGTGGGCCAGCGATTTGGGTTGCGCCACGCTCGTGGCCACCTTCGCCTGCCTGTCCTATTGGCGCCCGACGCGTTATGCCCACCTGCTGACCCTGGTGATTGCCGTCTGGCTCGTGGGCTTTGGTCGATTCGGGGCCGCCTCTCCACCTCCGCCGGGGATGCAAAACGATATCGTCGTCGGGCTGCTGTTGATGATGTTCGCGATCGTCCCAAATAACGCGTCTCAACCGCCACCGGCGTGGTTTCGGGAGCGCGCTGGCGCGCTATTCGCAGAGTAAACTGGTTAAACGAGTCAGGAGTCTGAGGTTGTCATGAATAGCCAGAAGCGCGATACCACCGGTGGGAACTCCGCGGCGCGGGCTCCGCTGTTCGACTATGACCGGTCGCTGGAGCGGCTTGGAGGCGACCAAGCCCTCTTTGAGGAAGTCGTGGTCCTGTTCCTCGAGGACAGCCCGCAGCTTCTCGAGCAGGCTCGTTCGGCCTTGGAATCGCGCGACGCGGAAACGCTGGCCCGCGCTTCCCACAGCTTGAAGAACCTCTCGGCTACGTTCGACGCGACTACCGCGACCGAGGCGGCGGCGGCCGTCGAACAACGTGCCCATGAGGGAGAACTCGTCGAGGCCAGCGGGTTGTTCGACGACATGCAGCGCGAGTTGGAGCGTCTTCAAACCGCGCTAGCCGACATGGTCAAGCCCGGCAGCGGCCGCTAATCCGACCGCATGGCGATACATCCAGCTTGGTGGCAAGGGACGTGGCCGGGTCAAGAACTTCCGGCAGGCACCTTCGCGACCGTGACGACTTGATCGATCGAGAGCTGCAGCGCCCGGATCTTGTTGCGAAGACTGCCGCGCGTGATGCCTAACATCTTGGCCGCGAGCGACTGGTTACCGCCCGTCTCGCGGAGCACGCGCGTCAGGAGGTAGCGTTCCATCAAGTCGAGCGATTCGGCGTACAAGTCCTGGCTGTCGCTCTCGATTCGCTGCTCGATGTACGCGGCCAGATCACTGCGGGGGAGTTGATCCGCCGCGGAGCTGACAGGCGGCAGCTTCTCCTCGGGCTGTTCGTCTCCGCATTCGGCCCCCTCCTGGAAACAGCGCATGTCGGGCAGGCAATCGCCGGTAATTACGGTGCCGGTGGCGTTGATCAGCGCCTGCTTAAGCAGGCTTTCCAACTCGCGGACGTTGCCCGGCCAGTCGTATTTCTCCAGGACGCGCATCACCGCCGGGTCGATCCGCAGCACGTTCTTCTCCATGCTGCGGTTGTAGCGAGCCAGAAAGTGCTCAACCAACAACCTGATATCACCGCGCCGCTCGCGTAGCGGTGGCAGGCAAATCAAGAATCCCTTGAGGCGGTACAGCAGGTCCTCGCGGAACTTGTCGTCCTTCACCAGGACATCGAGATCGCGATTCGTGGCGGCGATGATCCGCACGTCGGTGGCAATCGTCTGGTTGCCGCCGACGCGCTCGAACTTTTGTTCCTGCAGGAGGCGGAGGATCTTGCTTTGTAGAAGAGCCGGCATATCGCCGATTTCGTCCAGAAAGATAGTGCCCCCGCTGCACTGCTCGAACTTGCCGATGCGGCGCGAGTCGGCCCCCGTGAAGGCCCCCTTCTCGTGCCCGAAGAATTCGCTCTCCAGCAAGGTCTCGGGAATCGCCGCGCAGTTGATCGCCAGAAACGGGCCGTCGGCCCGGTCGCTGTGCTGGTAGATGGCCCGAGCGACGAGTTCCTTTCCCGTGCCACTCTCGCCTTGAATCAACACGGTCACGTCCTGGGGCGCGACGCGGCCGATCGCTTTGAACACGCCTTGCATGGCTTCGCTCTGGCCGAGCATCGTGTCGCCGTCGCCCTCGCCGGACTCGGGACTGACGGTGACCGGAATGCTCATCAGGCGGCGGATTTCCGCCGCGCGCGAAACCAGGTCGAGGACCCTGTCTTTCTCCAGCGGCTTCAGCAGGTAGTCGTAGGCGCCGAGCTTCATCGCCTCGATGGCCATATCGCTACTGCCGTGGCCGGTGATGAAGATCACCGGCAACTTCGGATCGGTTTCGGCAATCGCCTTACAAGCCTCGAGGCCCGACAACTGGGGCAGCATAATATCCAACAGAAGCACGTCGGGGCGCTCCTCGCGCACCTTGTCCAGTGCTTCGCGGGCCGTGGTGGCAGTGATCACTTCCGTGTCCGTGTCTTCGAACCACCGTCCGATCAGGTGTAGCACCGTCCGATCATCGTCCACCGCCAGTACTTTCGTCATACGCTACGACCCCTTGAAGTTTGATCCTGCTGGGCAATGCTTGCGGCGCATGCAGCCGCGCCCCAGACTTATATTATTTCGCAACCCGATGGGACTCACAAGCAATGGAGGCAGTCTCAAAATACTACCAGGAATGGAGTTGCCCATAAACCTGCGGCGCTTTGGTCGCCCCCCATCTTCCCGCTTGCCCGTTTTCGTCCGGCGCGGGTTGCTTAAGGCCACGGAAGCACCTTCCATGCCAACTGAGTTTGTGCCCAGACAGCCCCGACGGCAAGAGAGGTATTGTCATACACGCAATCCATCCTCCTCCTAGCGCTCTACTCGTAAGTCCAAGCTGTGGTCGCTCGACGACCACAATGGTCTCCACCAAGCCACTATTACCCGATCATTGGGCAACTTTGACGCACCCGCGCTTGGCTCCGCGACACGGCACGTGAACTGCTATTTCTAGGTGATGCGAATTCCCAACTCGAGAAGAGGTGACTCGTGCTAGAAGACATACGAGCGGAACTGGATCGCATCGGCGCCACGGACATAAGCGTCGCCCTGGATGATGACTTCGAACCAGACGTCGGAACGATGGTGCGCGTCCAGCACGACGAGGCCTATTGGCACTTGCTCCCGGAGCGTTTTCTGGAACTCCTTAAGGACATCCGCGACGGCGCCGGCGCGGCCGAGGTACACGACACTATCGAGCGAGAGGGCGTCGGCGTGTGGCGCGGTCCGTCGCCGAAAGACTCCCGAGACGCATCGTCGTAGCGAGGAGTTCGCCGGTCTGCTTATGGCCAATGCCGTGACATCGACTGCACCACTCCGCCGCGGGCGCCGGGGACGTCTCGCGCCGTTGCTCGCGGCGTGCGGGCTCCTCGTCATCCCCGCGCTGCTGTCCGCGCAAGAACCTGACGAGCCGGAGGAGGCACCGGCTGCAGAAGTCGCCAAACAGGTTGACGTGGAGCCGGTGGCCGAGGATACCGAGATTGCCGCGCGGCTCATGCGCATTCTCGAAGCCACCGAATGGTTCGAGCAGCCCGAGGTGGAAGTCGATGAAGGTGTCGTCTTCTTACAGGGACGCACCAGCAGCGAGCAACACAAGGAATGGGCCGGCCGCCTGGCAGGCAATACCCAGGACGTGGTGGCCGTCGTCAACCGCATTGA
Source organism: Planctomycetota bacterium (assembly GCA_003389325.1). GTDB lineage: Bacteria > Planctomycetota > Planctomycetia > Pirellulales > PALSA-1355 > LB-PLM-3. The sequence continues at coordinate 23,980 of QQVE01000009.1, read as the reverse complement.
GGTGGTCGAACGATCGATGTGGGATCTTTCGCCGGCCTGGAACGAGTTGGCCCAACTCGGGGCGGAGACGGTACGGCAGAGCCCGTTGATTGCCTTTGGCCTGCTGCTGCTGGTGGCAACCTGGTTGGCGGCACAGGCGTCGGTGCAGATTGCCCGGGTATTGTTGCGCCCACGCGTAAAGACGCCCATGCTGCGTGACATCGCGGCCCGGGCGGCCGCTGTGCCGGTGTTCTTGCTGGGGCTCTACCTGATACTGAAGGTGTCCGGATTGACGCGGCTGGCAGTTACCGTGCTGGGCGGCACTGGACTGATCGGTCTGGTCGTGGGCTTCGCTTTCCGGGATATTGCGGAAAACTTCCTGGCCAGCATTCTGATCAGCATGCAGCACCCCTTCGAGCGCGGCGACCTGATTTCCGTAGCCGGCCATCAAGGCTACGTGCAAGGCGTCAATACGCGATCGACGTTGTTGATGACGCTGGAGGGCAACCATATTCAGATTCCCAACGCCACGATCTACAAGGAAACAATCACCAACTACACGGCGAACCCCAACGCCCGCTTCGATTTCGTCGTCGGGATCGGCTACGATGCTCCGATTGCCAAGGCGCAGTCGATCGCGCTGTCGGTGCTCAGCGACCATCCGGCCGTCGTCGACCACCCCGAGCCGCTGGTGCTGGTCGAAGCGCTGGGCGCCGCGACCGTCAACGTCCGGGTCTACTTTTGGGTGAACGTGCACAAGCACAGCTTCTTGAAGGTGCTCTCTTCGGTCATTCGACTCACCAAGCAAGCCTTCGACGAGGCAGAGATCTCAATGCCCGATGAGGCTCGCGAGGTGGTGTTTCCGGCCGGGGTGCCCGTCATCACGCCTGGGCAAGAGCCGCCACGTGCGCCCGAGAAACGCGCGGCCGCCACGATCGAAGACAAGTCTGCGGCGCATTCCGCGGAAGGCGATTTGGCCAGCGAGGCTGAGGATATCGAACAGCAGGCCCGCAATGCCCGCTCGCCCGAAGCCGGAAAGGACCTCCTGGAATCATGACGGCAGCCGACGAGACCCAAAACGTCGAACCGGCGAGTGTGTCGAGCGAAGGGCGTCTCTCCCCCGACGCCGAAGCGACCTACGAGCCGCAAGTGATCGAAATCGGTTGGCTCGTATTCGAGCCGATGGATGCGGCAGACCTCGAGGCGGTGGAAGGGGCTCGCAAACAGACGCGGTCATTCTTGAGCGAACGCTTCGGGCAGTTCCACTGGAAGATGACGACCGTGCGCCGCGAGCAGCGCCCCTCCGAGACGCGGGTCGAGCCGGCTGCCCTGCTCGACGACGGTGTAGCCGAGCGCGATCTGCGGCGTTGGGACTTCACAGTCATCGTCACCCCGATCGACCTGATCAGCTACTACCGCAAGGACGCCGTGGCCGCCGTCTCGCGTTCGCTGGAGGGAATCGTGATCTCCACTTCGCGGCTCGATCCTCGCGTCAGCCAGCCCGATGCCAGCGATTCCCAGCGCGTCGCCGCCATGACGCGGCGTTTGACGGCCCTCGTGCTTCACGGGCTGGGACACCATACCGGCCTGGCGCATTCGGAGGAGGCGGGCAACCTGATGGCGCCATTGGAAACGCTTGACCAGATCGACCAGGCGGAAGCGTTCAACGCGTCACAGCAAGAGACCATGGCCCAGGAGCTTGCCGGGGTCGCCGATCGGCGGCTGGAGGAAACGCCAGTCCGGTCTCGCTCGGCCCCATTTGCGTTCTACCTTAAGAGCGCGTGGCTCAATCGCCGCGAGATCATCACGGCGGTACGCGAAGCGCGGCCCTGGGAGATGCCCTACCGCCTAAGCGGCCTCACCACGGCGGCCGTCTCCACGATGCTGGTGCTGATCATGAGTGCCGAGGCTTGGGACCTGGCGATCGATCAGACGGCCGCACTTGTCGTGGTGTTCTCGCTGCTCTCCATCTGCGCAACGACGACGTTCCTGCTACTGCGGCAGCGTTTGCTGCTCCGCGGCCGAACCCTCAGCGAGCAGACCGTGACCACGAACGTCGCTACCGTGGCGATCGTGCTGGTGGGGATTGTCACCAGCTACGCCGCCATCTTCTTACTCGGGCTCAGTTGCGGGCTGTTGTTCTTTCGGCCCAGCATTCTGGAAGCCTGGACCGAAGGGTCGACGCACGGCGGCTGGGCCAGCTATCTCAAGCCGGCCGGCTTCGGCGCGGCGCTGGCGATGCTCATCGGCGCCCTCGGGGCAACGTTCGACCGCAACCACTACTTTCGGCACATTACCGCCGTTGACGAAGAAGTGTGAGGTCGTCGCGTCGTGATATCGGCCGCAGCCAGCACCGATGGTCGGGCATGCCGTTTGCACCTATCCAACATCACCGGCGAGGTCAGCCGACTTGCGTTCCATGGCGATCACAGGACGAAGGCAGTCGATGTCGGAACAGGCTCGAACCGCGGGACGCATCGCCGCTCGCACTAAAGGTGCCGCGCGAATACCAGTCGGGATTCTGCTGTTTGCGGGAGCCGCCCACTGGCTGCGACTGGCCGAGCTAATCGACGAGGTCGGATGGCGCCACGTCGTCGTTATAGCATTTCTGGCCGGCGTGGGATTCACGGTCTCATTGTTCATCACCGAACTGGCATCCTCTTCCGAGGAACCACTGTGCCATGCCCGAGTGACAAGCGTCAGGCAGCCGGCTGCCAGCGACACGAGCGAGGCTGCAAAGATGATCCTGTAAAGAGTGCCCCAGAAATCATAAGATCCATCCTCCCCCTTCGAATTGCTGTCGATGTCTACTCGAGCGCCCTATCTTGTGATTTGGAATCCGCAAGCCAGCCAGGCCGCCCAGGCCGAAGCGTTGCGGCTGGAACTGGAACGCGACGAGCAATTCCACATTTGTGAAACCAGCTCACCCGACGATGCCTCGCTCCTGGCACGGGAAGCCAGCGGCGACGATCGCATCGAGTTGGTCGTGGCGGCCGGCGGCGACGGTACCGTCAACTCGGTCATCAACGGGCTGTGTCACGAAGGGTGCCGCAACGCGGGCGTTCCGTTGGCGATCATTCCCATCGGTACCGCCAATGACCTGTGCCGCAGTTTGGAGATCCCCCTCGACCCGTTCCAGTTCCGGTCGCTCATCGAACGACGGCGGCTGCGAAAGATCGATCTGGCACAGGTCGAGGCCCCCGGCACGGTCCGGCTGTTTGCCAACATGGCCGCCGGTGGGAACAGCAATCGCGTGTCGGAGTACCTTACCGATGAGATGAAACAGAAGTGGGGCGCCTGGTGTTACCTGCGAGGCGCCATCGACGTGCTGCGCGATCTGAACGGCTACAAGCTCAGCATGCAGTGCGACGACGGGCCGACCGAGACACTGTCGGCGTGGAATTTCATCATCGCCAACAACCGCTCGATCGGCGGCATCACCGTGGCCCCGCTGGCCAAACCGAGCGATGGCTACCTGGATCTGATCGTGATTGAAGATGGCACGACGCTGGACCTGGCCCAGGTGGTGTTGGGGGTCGTCTCACAGACGTATCTGGAGCATGAGAGCGTCGTGCATCGGCGCGTGCGGCGTGTGACGATCGAGACCGATCCCCACGCCCCGGCGATGGCCGACGGTGAAGCCATTGAGGGCCAGCCGCTGACGTTCTCGGTCGTGCCCGCCGCGCTCGACGTCGTCGTGGGCGACTACACCCAATAGTGCAACCATGAGCGCCTGTGTCGCCCTGTACCGCGGCATCAACGTGGGCGGAAAGAATCGGGTGAAGACGGAGTTGCTGCGCGCGATGCGAACGGCGATCCAAGAGCTGGCCGGTGCGGTCTCACGAGAGGTGGCGTTTACCGCTCTCAGAAGCCGAGCGCAATCGGTTCCCTAGAACCCCGTTGACGTCCACAGACGCAGCCACCGATAGGTGCCCCAGGCGACCGACAGCCCGCCGATGATGGCCATCGTCGCCGCAAAGGCCTCCTGCTGGGAAACCACGACCGTGCCGATGGCGATGGCCAATAGCACGAGTCCGAACGCGATGGCCATGACGTGTCGCGAGATCGTGCCGCCGCTGCGTACCAGTTCGTGCTCGCGTTGCAGGCTCATCGGGGCGGGCTCCGCGGCGTGCCGCAACGGATCACGTCGGTTCGGTTTTGCAATCATCGTTACCGCTCTCATCGTTCTAAAACTATAAACAACCGCGGGAAGCCGAAACTTAACGCGATTGCGTATCGACCGTTTTGCCGCTTCGAAGCGCGCTAGCGTGAACGTGCCGTGCGGCGGTCGTCCTCGAGTTTTCGAGACAAGGCTACGGCTTTCTCCAGGTGGTGCTCGACCGTCTGGGTCGTCTCTTGCAGCAGATCCTGGAACTCGCTCGAGCCGACGTCGTCGATCGCCTGCAACTCGGCGATCAACCAGTTGTGATTCGCGATCTGCAGCCCGAGGAATGCCATGTCGAAGTCCTGCCCCTGGTAGTTCTCGAGCATCTTCTCGGAGCGCTCCAAGTGATTTTCGGCGGCCTGATGATTGATCATGCACAGTCGCGTCAGCAAGCGATGCCGAGCCTGCTGGCCCGGCTGCCGCTCGCGGTTGGCGGCCTCGAATCGCTTACGCGTGCCGGGGACCACTCGATCGATCGCCGCGTTGAGCCGCGAATGATCTTCGGCGATCGTCTCTGCGAGCTGCTGGATCTCTTGGTTGGTGCTGCGCCGTTGAGCCAGTTGACTCAGTTGGATCTCGCTGTGATTGGCGAGCATGAGCACGTCGGCAAAATAGCGGCTCAGATGCTGATCTCGTTTCTGCGCCTCTGCGGCGGCGTCCTGCGACGGAGCGGTGGGCTCCGCTGCAAGCGCAAACGAACTGAGACCTAGCGTGGTGGCTAAGGCTGCGGTCAGAACTCTCATGGCGGACATAGTCGTTACCTCCGGGAAACGGTTGATTTCGAAAACGTCTTGTGGACCGTATGCTAGCCGGCGTAATGGGCCCGCTCGTGCACCAGCTAGGCCTCGGAAACCGCGATGATCGTGCGCAAGTAGGCTGGCAGATCGGCCGGAGTGCGGCTGGTGATCAGGTTGTCGTCTTGCACGACTTCCTCATCGGTCCAATTCGCCCCGGCATTGGTCATGTCGTCTTTGATGGCCGAGACACTAGTGACTCGCTTGCCCTCGAGCACACCGGCCGAACATAGCATCCAGCCCGCGTGGCAGATGGCGGCCACGACTTTGCCGGCCGCGAAGGCCTCGCGCACCAGACTCACCATCGCCTCGTCGCGGCGCATCCGATCGGGGGCATAGCCGCCGGGAATGACGACGCCGTCGAAGTCGTCGGCCGAGACGTCGCTGGCGGCCGCTTCCGATTCCGCCGGATAGCCGTGCTTGGACTGATACGTCACTCCCGCCTGCGGACCGACGAGCGTGACCTGGGCTCCGGCCTCCGTCAGCCGCAGCAAGGGGTACCAAAGCTCCTGGTCTTCGTACTGTTCTTCGACCAGCACGGCAAAGCGAATGCCTTCAAGCGTCATCGCGTATCTCCTTTGGCGGTAAAGAGCGAACTCCAGCCACGCGTTCTAGTTCTTGCCCGGCCAATGCACGCTCTCGTTCTCAAGCGCGCGGTCCGGCTCGCCCGTGAAAGCGGTGCGCAGCAGTCCTTGCAAAGCGCGCATCCCGCTGGTGGTCTCGTCCCAGTACTCGGCCTCGTCCAACTCGATCTTCAGCAGCGCCAACTCCGGGTCCTCTGGGCCGCCTGGAAACCACTTCTCGCAAGTCGCATCTTCCCACAACAGCTTGGCTCGCGACGGATCATGCACCAAGGACGCTCGACCCGACACCGAGACGTAGCGCCCACCTTCGGGAGCGGCGAAGCTGACATTCACGCGCGGGTCCACGTGCACTTCGCGCGCCTTCGGTTCATCGCCGCGAGTGAAGAACCACAGGTCCCCCGCGAACTGGCGATTCACGTTCGCCATGGGCCGGCTATGAAATCTGCCGTCGTCGCCCATCGTGGTCAGCATGGCAACCGGAATGTCGCGGATGAGTTCGGCCAACTTGTCAACGGCGTCAGCGTGCGCGGAATTGGTAGACATGGATGCCCCCTTTCGTTGTGCTCTGCGTATGCCCGGTCAGTCGCGATCGGACTCCAAGCATCCACCAAGGTGTGTCGCAAAGATCGTGCCGCCGTGCGATCGGTGACGTTTGCGAACCAACGACACTGCTGCCACCAGGAAGAGCGGGCTGACGGATGGCAGCCGTGTACGCGGGTTGACCAGAACGCGTTCATCGAGCGGCCCGGGCGATCAGCCTTGGGGATCGAGCAACGCCTAATCTCACCGGTTTCTTCCTCGAGTTCGCGCGGCCGCTTACGCAGTGCCGGCAGCGCGTGGCCGCGCCGGCTTAATTTGCCCCAGGGATCCTCGCGCTGGCCGAGGCGGCGCAGGATGTCTTGGATCGTGTCGGGTGGAGCGTCGAGTTGCGCATCATCCAACTCGTCCCCCTCGGTTCTCCCCCATGGCTGCCTCCGCTGCGGATGGATGCCAAAACGGCTCGAGCGTGTCGGAAGCATGGGGGAGCAGTTCGCATGCCGCTCGCGTCGGAGGTCGCCCACGGCCGCGAGCGTGGGCGACTGGCAACCTGCACGGGTACTTGGCGACCAACTCGACCGCTGCCGATCCAAGTGGCGCGTGGTGCCCGAATAACTTTGCCTGCGGAACCGTTTTTGCAGCAAAGATATCATGCCTTACTGGAAGCAAGACCTGGCACAAGGAGACTCCCATGCAACCGATCGACGTCGACGCTCTGAGAGTGATGCTGACCAGCGAGCGCCGTCCCACGGTGATCAATACGCTAGCGCCTGAGAACTTCGCCCAAACCCGCATTCCCGATTCCATCAACATCCCCCAGGATCAGGACGACTTCGCCGAGCGCGTGAAAGAAGCCGCCGGCGGGCTCGAGAAACCCGTGGTGGTGTATTGCGCCAGCGAGCAGTGCCAGTCGTCGGCGAAGGCTGCGGAGAAGTTGGACGAGGCCGGCTTCACCGAGGTCTACGATTTCGAGGGCGGGGCCAAGGCATGGCGGGAGGCCGGCGAGAGCCTGGAGAGCAGCAGCGCCTAGGCGAAACACTCCCGACTACGAGATTCCTCTTGCTCACCGGGCCGAGATATTTCTGCGTGCTCACCGAGCCGAGATGAAGGAGCGAACCGAGATGAGTTCCGATGCCAAGACGATTAAGAACGAGTGTGTCGTCGGTGTGTTTGAGACGACCGCCGGGGCCGAGCAGGCGGTTCGCAAGCTTCGCGAAGCAGGGTTGACCGGCGAGGCGCACGTGTCTCTCGTGCGGCGCGAGTTGGATCCCGAGGGGAAAACAGCGGCTCACTTGAGCTTAACCGATGACTCGATGCGCGATGCGACCATCGGTGGTGCCCTGGGCGGGCTGACCGGAATTGCCGGCGCCGCCACCCTGATTTCGGCGACCGGGTTCGGCCTGATTCTGATGACCGGACCACTCGTCGCCCTGACCGGCGCGATCGTCGGCGCTTTCCTGGGAGCCATGAAAGGTTGGGGGGTGCATGATGCGAACATCAAGCACTACGAGTCGCTGGTCGAGCAAGGCAAAGTGCTGGTGATCGTTGCCGGCGAGCCGCCGGAGGTGGAGAAGGCCGAACTGTTGCTCAGCGAGACGGAGGCCCGCGACGTCACGCTGCATGCCAAGGAAGCGGCAGACTCGCCGGAAATCGACGATCGGCCCGCCAAGTAATCTTTCGTTTCTGTTTGACTCGCCAGTGGCACGCGGTTGGCATGGGCCGCGTGACTTTCCAGGCGCCGGCTGGCCGAAGCAAACCCGAGTTAGGGCTGGCGAAAAATTTCGGTTTGTTAAAATACGCGCCACTTGGATGCCCTAGCAGCCTGTCGACTCTGAAAGACCACACATGCCGCAGGTGTTTCACCCCAGCATGAACACGATTTCCCGCGTCACCATCTTCGGCGCGGTGCTGATCGTGGCGGGGCTACTGGCGGTGGTCTTCACAATCGTGCGTTCTCCCTACATCACCGAGGTGAACGTCGTCCGCGAGCAACCGGTACCATTCAGCCATCAACACCACGTGGGCGATGTCGGACTCGACTGCCGCTACTGCCACACCAGCGTCGAGGATTCATCGTTTGCCGGGATCCCGCCCACGGCGACCTGCATGAATTGCCATTCGCAGTTGTTTGCCGATAGCGAAATGCTCGAGCCGGTGCGGGAAAGCTATCGCACGGGCACGCCGCTGGAGTGGACGCGTGTCAGCGACGTGCCCGACTTCGTCTATTTCAACCACAGCGTGCACGTCCGCAAGGGTGTGGCCTGTGTCACCTGCCACGGCGACGTGGCCAAGATGCCGCTCATGTGGCGCGAACATACGTTGTTCATGCAGTGGTGCCTCGATTGCCATTGGCATCCCGAGCAATACGTCGGCAGTCCGCAAGCCGTGTTCGCCAGCGGCTCGTCGGGCGACCGTCAAAGAGTTGCAGAGGATCTGTCGGCCGTTGTCGAAGTCGAGAGCCAAACGAGTTGTTATACGTGCCATCGATGAGCACTACGTCGGGGAGAAGCATCGTGCCGAACTCAGCGCCGCAGCGGCCCGGGCCAAGCGAAACGAGCCGGCAGTATTGGCGCAGCTTGAGCGAGCAGGCCGGCAACGAGGAATTACAGCGCTATCTGGCGCGGGCCGAATCGGCCGTGGGCGCCGAGTTCAGCGAAAGCAACCGGCGCGATTTTCTGCGGCTGCTGGGCGCTTCGCTGGCCTTGGCCGGCGTTCAGGGCTGCCTGCGGCAACCGGAAGAAAAGATCGTTCCCTACGTGCAGCAGCCCGAGGAGATCGTGCCCGGCAAGCCGCTGTACTTTGCCACGGCTATGACGCTGGGCGGCTTCGCCACCGGCCTGCTGGTCGAGAGCCACATGGGCCGGCCGACCAAGATCGAGGGCAACCCGCGGCATCCCAGCGTGCCGGCGGTGCCGTGGAAGGGCAACCCGCACGAGGCACCGGGCGTCAGCGACGCGTTTGCTCAGGCGGCCATCCTCACGATGTACGATCCCGACCGCTCGCAAACGTTCACGCGGGCCGGCGAGATCAGCACTTGGGATGCATTCGTATCGGCGCTCCGCCCGGTGCTCGAAGCGCAGCGCGATCGCCAGGGCCGCGGCATCCGCCTGCTGACCGAGACGATCACCTCGCCCACGCTTGCCGACCAGATCCGCCGCTTTCTGGCAACGTATCCCGAAGCGCAGTGGGTGCAATACGAGCCGGTCAACGACGACAACGCGCTGGCCGGGGCGCAAATGGCGTTCGGCCGCTACGTGGCCCCGCGCTACGACGTGGATCGGGCCGACGTGATTCTCGCCCTCGACGCCGACTTTCTCATCGAGGGTCCCGACCACCTACGCCAAGCCCACGCCTTTGCCGCCCGCCGCGACGTGCGCGATCCCGCGCAGTCGCCGATCTCGATGAGCCGCCTGTATGCGGTCGAATCCACGCCGACGCTGACGGGAGGCAAGGCCGACCACCGACTGGCACTTTCCAGCGCCGAGATCGAGACGTTTCTGCTGGCGTTGGCCTCCCGTTTGGAGATCGACGTCGCCGGCTCAGAGGAGAATCTTCCCAAGCGCACCCGGCAGTGGCTTGATGCGGTGGCGGACGATTTGCGCAACTATCGGCCGCGGGGAGAGAGCGGCAGTGCGCTTGTGCTGGCCGGACGGTGGCTTTCGCCTCGGGCGCACGCGGTGGTCCACGCGATCAACGAAAAACTGGGGGCCGTCGGCCAAACGGTCACCTACGCTGAGCCCGCGCTGGCCGAGCCAACCCTGCAGTATCGGGCGTTTGCCGAGCTTGTGGAGGATATGCGAGCCGGCCGCGTGGAGACGCTGTGCATCCTGGGTGGAAACCCCGTGTATGCCTCGCCCGGCAACCTGGATTTTGCCGCTGCGCTGGCGAAGGTTCCCTTTCGCGTGCGGCTCGGCCTGTACGACGATGAAACGTCCGCCCGCTGCGACTGGCACTTGCCGCAGGCGCATTTCCTCGAGTCGTGGGACGATGCCCGGGCCTACGACGGCACGGCGTCGATCGTGCAGCCGCTGATCGCTCCCTTGTACCAGGGTCGCACTCCCACCGAAATCATGGCGGCCCTGCTGGGCGAGCCCGGCAAGACCGCCCACGAAATCGTCAAGCAGTACTGGCAACAGCAAATTGGCGACGGAGGCGACTTCGAAGCGACCTGGGAAACTTCGCTTCACGACGGCGTCGTTGCCGAGACGCAAGCGCCAACCGTATCGGTGACCGTCGATACATCGAACCTGAACGGCTCGCCGTCCGACGCCGCGGCCGTGGCATCCTCGCCTAATTCAGGAACTGAGCATCTTGATCTCGTCTTTCGTCCCGATCCGACGATTTGGGACGGTCGGTTTGCCAACAACGGCTGGCTGCAAGAGCTTCCCAAGCCCTTCACCAAGCTCACGTGGGACAACGCCGCCCTGATGAGCCCGGGCCTGGCCAGCTCGCTGAGACTGAACGACGGCGACCTGGTTCAGATTGAATACGACGGGCGAAGCGTGACCGCGCCCGTGTGGCGTCTGCCGGGACAGTCTGAGCGGACCGTGACACTTCCGCTGGGATACGGCCGCCGGCGGGCCGGCCAGGTGGGCAGAGGCCTGGGTTTTGACGCCTACGCGCTGCAAACGATCACCTCGCCCTGGCATGGGCAAGGCGCTACGCTTCGCCGCCTCGGACAAAGCGTCGATTTAGCCTGCACGCAGCACCATCACTGGATGGACGGGCGCGACCTGGTTCGCTCGGGCACGCTCGCAGAAGTGCAACAGGACCCGCAGCATCCGGCCTTTATGCACAGCGAGCACGCAGGCGATCTGCCGTCGCTGTATCCCGAGTTCGAATACGACGGCCACAAGTGGGCGATGAGCATCGACTTAAACCGCTGCACCGGCTGCAACGCGTGCGTGGCGGCCTGCCAGTCGGAAAACAACATCCCTGTTGTCGGCAAGGAGCAGGTGGCGATGGGGCGCGAGATGCACTGGATTCGCGTCGACGCTTACTACGAGGGCGACGTGCACCAGCCGCGGGTAGTGCACCAGCCGCTGCCCTGCATGCATTGCGAAAAGGCCCCCTGCGAGGTCGTCTGCCCGGTGGCCGCGACCGTGCACGATGAGGAGGGCCTCAACGAGATGGTCTACAACCGTTGCGTCGGCACGCGCTACTGCTCGAACAACTGTCCCTACAAGGTGCGACGGTTTAACTACTTGCAGTACTCGGAGCTCGACGAGCCCACACTGAAGATGATGCAAAATCCCGACGTCACGGTGCGCAATCGGGGCGTGATGGAAAAGTGCACCTACTGCGTCCAGCGGATTGCCGCCGCGCGGATCGACGCCGACAACTCGGGCCATCCAATCGAAGACGGCCAAATCGTGACGGCCTGCCAGGCGGCCTGCCCATCGCAGGCCATCGTGTTCGGCGACCTGAACGATGCCGAAAGCCGCGTGCACAGCCTGGCCGAAAGCCCGCTCAACTATGCGCTATTGGGCGAGTTGAACACGCGGCCGCGGACGACTTACCTGGCCGGCGTGCGCAACCCCAATCCGGCGCTGGAACAATTCGAAGCCGACTCGCAAAGTTAGTCTCGGTCTCATGGCTCAAAGCGGCAAAAATCTGAAACACGGCTCGACCCGGCAGCAACCGCTGGTGGGCGACTACACGTTCGGATCGGTTACCGACAAGATCAGCGCCATCGTGCTGCGGGGGCGTACGCCGCGGAACTGGTACTTCGGCTTCGCCGTGGCCTTCCTGCTGGTGATGGTGCTGCTGTGGTCTGTTGGATATCTGTTCTTGCGCGGGGTGGGCATCTGGGGCATCAACATGCCGGTGGCCTGGGGGTTTGCCATCGTGAACTTCGTGTGGTGGATCGGCATCGGCCACGCCGGCACGTTGATCTCGGCCATCCTGCTGCTGTTGCGGCAGCAATGGCGCACGTCGATCAATCGTTTCGCCGAGGCGATGACGCTGTTTGCCGTTGCCTGCGCGGGGCTGTTTCCGCTGTTGCACTTGGGGCGGCCGGAATACTTCTACTACCTGGTCCCCTACCCTGCCACCACGGGCATGTGGCCCCAGTTCCGCAGTCCGCTGATGTGGGACTTCTTCGCCGTAGCCACGTATGCCACGGTGTCGCTGTTTTTCTGGTACGTCGGCCTGATTCCCGACTTGGCCACGCTTCGCGACCGGGCCAAGCGCCGCTTCTCGCGCATCGCCTACGGCTTTCTGGCGATGGGCTGGCGCGGCAGTGCCCGCCACTGGCAGCGCTATCAGCGGGCCTACCTGTTGCTGGCCGGTCTGGCCACGCCGCTGGTGGTGTCGGTGCACACGATCGTGAGCCTCGACTTCGCCGTGAGCATCATTCCCGGCTGGCACACGACAGTTTTTCCGCCGTACTTCGTCGCCGGGGCCATCTATTCCGGGTTCGCCATGGTGCTGACCATCGCTATCCCGCTACGGGCCGTGTACGGTTTGCAGGACCTGGTCACCGCCCGGCACTTGGACAACATGGCCAAAGTCATGCTCGCCAGCGGGCTGGTCGTGGCCTACGGCTACCTGATCGAGGCGTTCATTGCCTGGTACAGCGGCAATCTGTTCGAACGCTACATGATGCTCAATCGTGCTTTCGGCGAATACGGCTGGTGTTATTGGCTGCTGATCGCGTCGAACATCGTCGTGCCGCAACTGCTCTGGTTCCGTAGCGTTCGTCATAGCGTACCGCTGCTGTTTGTCATTGCATTGGTGATCAACGTGGGCATGTGGCTTGAGCGGTTCATCATCGTCGTGGTAAGTCTGTCGCGCGACTTCCTGCCGTCGTCGTGGGGACTCTACGTGCCGACGTTCTGGGATTGGGCGACGTTCATCGGCACAATCGGGCTGTTTGCCGCGCTGCTGTTCGTGTTTATCCGGCTGCTTCCGATGATCTCGATCTTCGAGATGCGCGAGCTACTGGAAGAGTCGAAAGGGGAGCACTCGTGATGGCCGACGCCCAGCTCTATGGCCTGCTGGCGGAATTTCGCGATCCCGAGGCGCTGGTTGACGGCGCGCGACGCGTGCGCGAGGCCGGCTATCGCCGCTTCGACGCGTTTTCTCCGATGCCGATCGAAGGCCTGGCCGAGGCGATCGGATTCACCCGCACGCGGATGCCGCTGGTGGTGCTGATCGGCGGCTTAATAGGCGCGGTGGCCGGATACCTGCTTCAGTACTGGGTATCCGTGATCGCCTATCCGCTCAACGTCGGCGGGCGTCCCCTCAATAGTTGGCCGTACTTCATTCCGGTCACGTTCGAAACAACCGTGCTGGTCGCCGCTCTGTTCGGCGTGCTGGGGATGTTAGCGCTCAACGGCCTGCCCCGGCCGCACCATCCACTATTTGCAGTCGAGCAATTCGCCCACGCTACGCGCGATGGTTTTTTTCTATGCATCGAAACGGCCGACGCCCGGTTTGCCGGGGACGAAACACGCCGACTGCTAGTCGAGGCCGGCGCCACGGAGGTGTTCGATGTACCCGCATAGTCCACAGATGGCACTGGCCGGTCTGCTTGTCGCCGCGATGGCAGCCGGCTGCGAGCAGGACATGGCCGACCAGCCGCGCTACGAGCCGCTGGAAGCCAGCGACTTCTTCGCCAATGGGATGGCCTCGCGCCCGCTGGTCGAGGGCACCGTCGCCCGTGGGCACCTGCGGACCGATACGGCGTTTTTCGAAGGCACGGCAGACGGTGAGCCGGTGGCCGAGTTCCCGTTGTCGACCGTCGCGGAGAAGCTCGGCGTCGAGGGGAACGAAAGCCAGCAACTCGAACACGTACTCACGCGCGGACAGCAGCGGTTCGACATCTTTTGCGCCCCGTGCCATGACCGGGTGGGCAGCGGCAACGGAATGGCCGTCCAGCGCGGTTTTCCCGCCCCACCGTCGCTGGAGCTCACGCGGCTGCGCGAGGCGCCGGTGGGCCACTTCTACGACGTCATCACGCGCGGATTCGGCCGCATGCCGAGTTACGCCAGCCAGGTCCCGCCCGCCGATCGCTGGGCGATCGTAGCCTACGTACGAGCTCTGCAACTGAGCCAACACGCCGCCGCCGACGATTTGCCGGCGGAGGATCGCGACAAGTTGCCCAAAGGAGACGCAGCACCGTGAGCGCGGAAGCCGTTCGAGAGACGATCGCACGATGGCAGCGCGGGGGCCTGCTGGTGGCCGCCGTCGGCGTCGGTCTGTGCGCTTTGGCGGCAACGGTACGGCTCGACACGCTGTTGGAATCGTATCTTCTGGGCTTCCTGTTCTGGTGGATGGTGTCAATTGGGTGTCTGGGCGTGTTGCTGGTGTATTACCTTTCGGGCGGCCGCTGGGGTCTGGCGGCTCGGCCGTTCTTGGAGTGCGGGGCGATGACGATGCCTCTGGCCGCATTGGCGTTCGTACCGATCGCCCTGCAGATGGATCGGATCTATCCCTGGGCCGCCGAGTCGGAACACACGGTGGCATCGGCCGATGCCTCGCCCGCCGAGATGACAAGCGACGCAGGCCATCACATTCCACCGGACGTGCAGCGACTCTACCTCAACGTTGAGTTCGCCCAGGCACGCGCGGTGGGGTACTTCGTGCTGTGGGTGCTGCTCGTGCTCGCATTTTGCCTTCGCGCACGGCGGGGCCCGCGGCGGCCACGCGGTCGGCGACGCCTGGCGGCTGTCGCGCTAGCGCTAATGATCCTCACGTGCACGTTCGCCTCAATCGACTGGGGAATGTCATTAGATCCCGGGTGGTTCTCGACCATCTACGGCGCATTGATCGCCATGGGCGGAGCCTTGGCGGGCCTGGCAATCACCACCGCCGCCGCAGCGTCGCTGCAATCGAGAACTCCCAGCGGAACACAACTCGTCGTGCCGCCGACCCTGGCCGATCTCGGCACGCTGACGATGGCGTTCCTCATGCTCTGGGCCTACTTCGCCTTTTCGCAATTCTTGATCATCTACGCGGGCAATCTGCCGGAAGAGAACGTCTGGTATATCACTCGCCTGCAAGGCGGATGGCAATGGTTCGGTCTGGCGGCAATCGTCGGCGGGTTCGTCGTGCCGTTCGGGCTCTTGTTGTCGCGCGATCTCAAGCACAACCCGCGTTGGCTGGCCGGGGTGGCCCTGTTGGTGTTCGGCATGCAGTTTGTCTATCTGGCCTGGACGATCCTGCCGTCGTTTCGGCCGGGCGAGATCCTGGTGCGCTGGACGGACGTCGTCGCACCGTTGGCTTTGGGCGGGCTTTGGACCGCCCTGTTTGCGAGCTTGCTCGCGCGACGCGTTCCCGAGCCGCAGCCGACAACGGAGGACTCATGAACGACACGCAACGCGAAAACTTCGATCCGCATCAAGCCGGGCACGAGCCCGACACGATCAGCGCTCGCAGTGTGGCCTGGACCAGCGTCGCATTAAGCCTGACGGTCGCCGTCGCTGTCGCGCTGATGGCAATGTTGTTGTACACCATGAACGTTCTGTCGCCGGTTACCGAAAAGGCCAGTCTCGTCGAGTTGCCGCCGCCGACCAAGGAGGGGCCGAGCCTGAACCCGGATCAGCCCCGCCAGCTCGAAGATCTTCGCCGCCAGGAGAACGAACGGCTCGAGAACTACGCCTGGATCGACCGCGAGCAGGGAGTCGCTCGAATTCCGATCAAGCGCGCCATGGGGATTCTATCGCAGCGCGGCCTGCCGGCCCCGAAACCAGAAAAGGACTCCAACGATGGAAACGCGCCAAACCAATAGCGAGCCGCGGCGACGCTGGCTGTGGCTGTGGCCCGCCGGGTTGATCGCGCTGGTGCTGATGACTGCCGCGGGCGTGGTGGCCGCAACCATCGGCAGCGATGAGCGTCCGCGCACCAACATTGGCCAACTGCTCGATGACGTCGGCATCGAGCCTCATTCGGGGGCGCAAGTTCCGCTGGACATCGACCTGGTGGATGAGGACGGTGTCGCGGTGTCGCTCGGCGAGCTGAGCGGCGACAAACCGATCGTGCTGGCGTTGGTGTACTACCGCTGTCCGATGCTCTGCAACATGACGATGGACGGCCTCGTGCGGAGCTTGACGCACTTGAAGCTCGACGCCGGCCAGGACTTCACCGTCGCGGTCGTCAGCTTCGACCATCGCGAAACGCCCGAGCTGGCGGCCGCGGCCAAGCGCACGGCGCTTGAGCGCTATGATCGGCCGGGGGCCGCCTCTGGATTTCGATTCATGACGGGCACCGAAGACCAGGTGCGCCGGTTGGCCGACACTGTGGGTTTCGGCTACCGATACGATCCCTCACGTGGCCAGTTCGCACATGCCGCGGGCCTGATGGTGCTGACACCCGGGGGCGTCGTTTCCCGTTATCTCTACGGCGTCGAGTTCCCGGCGCGCGACTTGCGGCTGGCGCTGGTCGAGGCTTCGCAGGGCACCGTCGGCTCGGCCGCCGATCGCGTATTGCTGTTGTGCTACCACTACGACCCGGAGACCGGGAAATACGGACTGGCGATCTTTCGCGTGATGCGTCTGGCCGCGGCGGTCACCGTCGTCGGACTGGGCGCGGGTGTTGGGTTGATGCTGTACCGCGAACGACGGCAGTTCCCGGACCTCGAGGCCCCTTCGACTAGCAACACCCCGCCGGGCGACGATTGATCCCCGAACACGCACGCAACATGGACAAGAGCTTTCGACTATTTCCCGAAGCGGCCTCAACGGCGGCCCCCGCAGTCGACCGGCTGTACTTCTTTTTGCTGGCGGTGTCGTCGTTCTTCACGCTCTTGATCTGCGTGGCCATCTTGTACTTCGCCGTCAAATACCGGCGCAGCGCCAGCTTTGCCCGCTCGGCCGACTATGGCTCGCCGTGGAAGCTGGAAGTGACGTGGTCGCTCATTCCGCTGGCGCTGACAATGGTGATGTTCTTCTGGGGAGCCGTGCTGTACTTTCGCTCGCACCGGGCACCGCCGGAAAGTGCCAAGGTGAGCGTCGTGGGCAAGCAATGGATGTGGAAGATCCAGCACGCCGGCGGCAAGCAGGAGATCAACGCGCTGCACTTGCCTGTGGGTCGTCCGGTGCAATTGACCATGATCTCCGAGGACGTCATCCACAGCTTTTACGTGCCGGCCTTTCGGCTCAAGCAGGACGTACTGCCGGGCAGCTACACGACGTTGTGGTTCGAGCCCACGAAGGTCGGGCGGTTTCACTTGTTTTGCGCCGAGTACTGCGGCACGAGCCATTCGGACATGATCGGCGAAGTCGTCGTGATGGACCCGGCCGACTACTCCGAATGGCTGCAGGGTGGCCCGACCGAGTCGCCCGTGGAAGCCGGCCGGCGGCTGTTCGAGCAGTTCCGCTGCGGCAACTGCCACGCCGCTCCCGTGCGTCCACGCTGTCCGCCGCTCGACGGACTCTACGGCAGCCAAGTGGCGCTTTCGGGCGGCGAGATGGTAACGGCCGACGAAGCCTACTTGCGCGAATCGATTCTCAATCCGCAGGCCAAAGTCGTGGCCGGCTACCAGAGCGTGATGCCTTCGTACGAAGGGCAAATCGACGAAGCCGGCCTGTTCGAGTTGATCGCCTACGTAAAATCGCTGGCCCCACCGGAGCAATCCTCCGACAAGAAGCAATCGGCCCCGCAATGAACAACGTACAACTTCCGAAGCGCCACTACCTCAACGCCGACTACAACGTGTGGTCGTGGCTGTTGAGTACCGATCACAAGCGGATCGGCATCCTGTACATGATCTCGCTGACGTTGTTCTTCTTTGTCGGCGGCGCCGCGGCCGTGCTGTTTCGGCTGGAACTGATGACCCCCGGCGGCGACCTGGTTCTTTCCGAGACCTACAACAAGCTGTTCACGCTGCACGGCGTGATCATGGTCTGGTTTTTCCTCATTCCCTCCGTGCCGACAGTGCTGGGCAACTTCTTCCTGCCGATGATGATTGGCGCCCGCGACCTGGCGTTTCCGCGGCTCAACCTGGCCAGTTGGTACCTGTTCGTCGGCGGAGGGCTGTTTACCGTCTGGGCCATGCTCACCGGCGGCGTCGACACCGGCTGGACCTTCTACACACCCTACAGTAGCACCTACGCCAACACCCGCGTCATGCTCACGGCGATCGGCGTCTTCGTAAGCGGCTTTTCGACGATCCTCACCGGCATGAACTTCATCGTCACCATTCACACGATGCGGGCGCCCGGGATGACTTGGTTTCGCCTGCCGCTATTCGTGTGGGCCCACTACGCCAACAGCCTGATCATGGTGCTGGCCACGCCGGTGCTGGCGGTCACGCTGCTGTTGATTGGCATGGAGCGCGTGCTGGGCGTGGGCGTGTTCGATCCGAACCTGGGCGGCGACCCGCTGTTGTTTCAGCATCTGTTCTGGTTCTACTCGCACCCGGCGGTGTACCTGATGATTCTGCCGGGCATGGGCGTGGTGAGCGAAGTGATCACATGTTTTGCCCGTAAGGGAATCTTTGGATATACGTTTATCGCCTTCTCGAGCCTCGCGATCGCCGTGCTCGGTTTCCTGGTATGGGGGCACCACATGTTCGTCAGCGGGCAGTCGGTGTTGGCCAGCCTGACGTTCTCGTTCCTGAGCATGCTGATCGCCGTGCCCTCGGCGGTGAAAGTGTTCAACTGGACCGCCACGCTGCACAAGGGTTCGATCTCGCTCGACACGCCGATGCTGTACGCGCTGGGATTCATCGGATTGTTCACGATGGGCGGGCTGACGGGGCTGTTTCTGGCGACGCTGGCCGTCGACCAGCACGTGCACGACACGTACTTCGTCGTGGCTCATTTCCACTACATCATGGTGGGCGGCATGGTGATGGGCTATCTGGCCGGCATCCACTTCTGGTGGCCGAAGATGACCGGGCGCCTGTATCCCGAGTGGTGGGGACGCTTCTCGGCCGTGCTGATCTTCTTCGGCTTCAATCTCACCTTTTTCCCGCAGTACCTCCTGGGCTACCTCGGCATGCCCCGCCGCTACCACGTGTATCCCGACGAGTTTCAGGTGCTCAACGTTATGTCCACCGCCGGGGCCTCGATTCTGGGCGTGGGGTATCTGATTCCGCTGGTGTACCTGATTTGGTCGCTGCGGTACGGCAAGATCGCCGGCCCCAATCCCTGGCAGGCCACGGGGCTCGAATGGCAAACGCCCTCGCCGCCGCCGACATTCAACTTCGACGAGACGCCCAGCGTGACCGAGCGTCCTTATCAATACTCGCCTTGGACCCCGCAGACGGCCCCGCCGCCGGAGCCGGAGTTGGCCGCCGCTGAAACAACATCGCCATGAGCTCACACGTTGCCCATCATTTCGACGACGCGTCTCAGCAGTTCGACGCTGCCCGACTAGGGATGTGGATCTTTCTGGCGACCGAAGTGCTGTTCTTCGGCGGCCTGTTCACCGGCTATGCCTACTACCGCACGCTGTACACGCCGGCCTTCATCGAGGGGAGCCGGCATCTCGACCTGGTGCTGGGCACGATCAACACGGCCGTCCTGCTATTGAGCAGCTTCACCATCGTGCTGGCCATCCGCGGAGCGCAGACCGACAACCGCCGGGCAACGATCGCGCTGCTCGCGGCGACGATCGTGCTGGGGACCGTGTTTCTGGCAATCAAGGGCTACGAGTATTCCGTCAAGTTTGAAGAGCATCACGTGCCGGGGGCAAGCTTCTCACTCGGCGAAACGCACGATGAAGCCGTCGAACCCCGCCACGTCGAGATGTTCTTCGCCCTGTACTTCGGCATGACCGGACTACATGCCGTGCACATGATCATCGGCGTCGGCGTTGTGGCCGTTGTCTGTGTGCTCGCCTGGCGCGGCCACTATACGAGCCAGTACTACACGCCGCTGGAGATCACCGGGTTGTACTGGCACTTCGTCGACGTCGTGTGGGTATTTCTGTTTCCCTTGCTTTACCTGATTCGCTAGCGATGTCTGAACAGATCGTTCCCGTGAAAACCTACGCCGGCGTTCTCGCCGCCCTCCTGGTGCTGCTGGTGGCCACCGTCGCGGCCGGGCTGATCGAGGGGCCCGGACTGGGCATTACCACGGCCCTGTCGATTGCGACGGTCAAGGCCGTGCTCATCGTGCTGTTCTTCATGCACGTGCGGCACGGATCGCCCATCGTACGACTGGCCGCCGTGGCGGGCTTTCTGTGGCTGGCCTTGCTGATCGGCTTGTCGATGACCGACCTGCTGACGCGCGACGGCCCCCCGGCCACCGATATCCCCGCCGGCTCCGCTCCAGACGCGAGCCTAGGCGCGAACTCGAGCCCAACGGGGCCCAAAATGGTCGAGCAGTTAGCGAGCTTCTCGCCTCGAAATGAGGCATCGAGCCAGTCTCTGATCGCTACCGGCACGAAAATCATCGACGCTGCCATCACGACCCAGGGCGCGGCCGACCGGGGCCAGGCACGTGCAGTCCGATGAACAAGAGGTGCAACGGCCTGCGGCCGGGTTCGAAAGCCCGGTGGAATTCACGGCTCGGCCCGGATTCCATCGTGCCGTCGACGGGGACGCCTGCTCCCGTAGTAGACTCACTGCGACTTGCCAGAGACAAGTCGCTTAGTCGTTCGAAATGTTGTTTTTCAAGAGGGTGGCGGCTTCGGCTCGCAGCAGTTCGGCGCCGATGCGGTCGTGCCAGTTCCATGGCAGTGGAGCGTCGCCATTCTCGAGCTTCGGTAGTGCGTCGCACACCGATTCGGCTTCGGCCATGGCAGCCTGGGCTACCTGCGTTTCTCCCGCACGTTCGCAGGCCATCGCCTTCAGTACCAGTGCCATGGCGTGGCCGCTGGGCTCCATCCGGTCTTTTGCCGCGATTGCCAGATCGAGCGATTCGACTGCCGATCGAAAGTCACCGGCGCGATAGCGAGCCAAACCGCGGGCCAGATCGAAGTAAGCGCGAAAAGCGTGGTCCGGCGCCAGCTCGACCGAGCGCTCGGCCATCTGGACCGGCAGCGCAACGTCCTCTCCGCAGGGCCAGATCAGACACGCCTTGGCCACACGCTCCGCGGTCGGCGGATCTTGCGTTGCGCCAAAGCGCTCGAGCATCTGCTGGCAGTGGCTGCGGTAGCCTTCGGTGTCAGATTGCACGGCGTACAGAAACGCGAGTTGGTACCAGGCATAGTGATCGTCCGGGTGATCCTCCACGCGTTTCGCCATGCCGGCCGTCGCCTTCGCCCACTGCCCGCGAGCGGCATACCAGCTCGCCAGTGCTTTGAGCACGCGATCCGAGAGTTCGGGAGGGATTGTCGGTTCGGTGTCGCGCCCGACGAGTTGTCCGAGGCGGTTGACGTGGTCGTCGTTGAATGGCTCGCTCTCGACCGCCGTCAGGGCCCAAGCGATGGCTTCCTCGGTTTTCCCCTGTCTGTCCAGAGCATCGGCCAGCAGGCCACAGGTTAGCGGCGCGTGCGGATTGATCTCGAGTGCCGCGCGCAGTTCCGACTCCGCCTCGGCAAAGCGTTCCTGCTGGGCCAAAAACTCGGCAAAATATCGATGGGGCCAGAACTCGCGCGGATTTCGATCAATCGCACGGCGAAAGTAGCCCTCGGCCTCCACAGTTCGGCCAAGGCCGGCATAAACCTGACCGGCGGATGAGAAGGCGTTGGTGAGACAAAGTCGGAAGTGCTCACTATCGGGAAACTCGGCAACCAAAGACTCGTAGATTCCGATGGCGCGGGAGAGCGTTTGATCAAGTGCCTCGGATGCGTGCTCACCCGGTGGGATCTTCGCCAGTTCCAGCAAGGTGCCGGCGTGGAGGTCGCGGTAGAAGCCTCCGCGTTGAGGAATGGCCGCAGCGGACAACTCTTCGAACAAGGTTGCCGCCTGCTCGAAGTGGTCTCGTGCATCCTCGGTCCTGCCGTCCGCGCGCGTGAGCCAGCCCAGATCGCGAAGCGAATGCGCGATATTCTCGCGGTGCCCCTGGTAGTCCGGGAAGTCTTTGCTCAAGGCAATGAACATTTCTAGCGCGCGGCGATGCAGGTCCTCCGCCAGCTTCCTGAACTCGGGCTGCGGCACCGCCTGCGCGACACCTCGGACTTCGATCGCTAAGCCCTCGCGAGCAGCCGGTTCTGGCGGTTGCAGGGACAACCACGCGTCGATTCGTTGCACGGCATCTGCGACGTATTGTTCGCGTCCCGAGCGGAGTTGGGCCTTGAGCAAGCGACTGGTGGCATTGAACAGCTCGATGCGATAGAGCACTGCATCGGGATACTCGCGCGCCAGCGCCTCGAACACCTCGATCGCGCGGCGCGCGTATCGAAGGCCCTCGTCTGGATTGCGCTTCGCCACAAAGCTGCGGCGCTGCCCGAGACTGGCCCCCAGATCAGCACGATGCTGCGGCGACTCCGGAAACTCGGCGACCAACTGCTCGCGCAGAGACAGAGCACGCAGAGACGCTTCATCAGCGTCCTGATCTCGTCCGATGGCGTCCAAGCTGCGGGACTGGTACTGGCACGTCAGAGCGAGATCGGCCCGGTATTCCGAGGTCTCAGGTCGTTGGCGAACCAGGTCTTCCAGCAAAGCACGGGCCTCGGTGAAAAACGGCAAGCTCTCCGCAGGACTGCCCCCCGTGGAGAGCAGGTCGCCCGTGTGATACGCGAGCGATGCGAGATCGCTGCGAAACCCGGACTGGTCTGGATACTTCTGGGCCAACATCCGCCAGACGTCCATCAGCCGCATGATGGAGCGGAGGGCGGCTTCGGGGTCTTTCGGCATGCTGGTGACGGTCGTCGCGCGCCGATAGCCTTTCCAGTATCCCGCCAGGCGGCGGTGGTCTTGCTCCGCGTCTGGAAAGTCGCGCAACAGCCGATCGACGACGGCCAGCCCCTGATCGACCGCTTCGATGGCATCGTCGTTACGATCGACGGCGTGGTCGATCTCCGCGACCCGCAAATAGGTCACCGCCAACTCGGCCAGCAGCGCCGGGTCGTCAACCCGCTCCACCGAAAGTGTCTTGTAGAAGTCGAGCGCCGAATCGAGCAACTCTTTGCGCAAGAGCTGCAAACCCGGCACGTCGAGCAACTTGCTCTCGCTGACTAGCGTGAAGTATTTGTCGACCGCCTCCTTGGCGCGTTGCAGGTTGGCTTCGGCGGCGGCACGTTGTTTCTCCGCCTCGGCCCGTTGCGCCTCGGCCTGCTTGCGCTGGTCGGCTTCCGCTTCGCGGGCCAGGTCCGCTTCGGTGCGAGCCTTAGTCTCGGCAATCAGCCGGGTCTCGGCCAGACGCTCGGCCCGCGTGGCCCGGATGGCCTGCCACGTGCTGCCGAAGATGCCCAGCAGGAGGGCCACTGTCACCAGCGACGCGGTGGCAAACGCCGCGCGATTGCGGCGGGCGAACTTGCGCAACCGATACAGGGCCGAAGGCGGACAGGCCTCGACCGGCTGATCGCTCAGGTAACGCTGAAGGTCGCGGGCCAGGCCGTTGGCGGTCTCGTAGCGCAGCGTGCGGTCTTTCTCCAGCGCCTTCATCACGACCCAGTCGAGCTCGCCTTTCAGCATCTGGCTGAGCCGCTTGGGGTCCGCCCGCCGCCGGGCGGCTGTGCCGGTGCGCGTCTTAGCCAGCGTGCTGACGCGTGTGCTGGGCCGCGGTGGATCCTCCTCGCGGATCATGCGGCGGATCTCGTCATAGGCCGCCTCGCTCATTCGCTGCCGATCAAACGGTGTCGTACCGGTGAGGAGCTCGTAGAGCAAGACGCCAAGGGAGTAGATGTCGCTCCGCGTGTCGACGTCGAGTTCCGACATCTCGGCCTGCTCGGGACTCATGTAAAGCGGCGTGCCGACCATCTGCGCGAAGTTCGTAAACAACGTCTTCTCCGTCAGCCGCTGGTTGATCGCCTTCGCCACGCCGAAATCGATGACTTTGGGTACCGGCCGGCCATCGTTGAGGGTGACCAACACGTTCGAGGGCTTCAGGTCGCGATGGATGATCCACTTTTGGTGCGCGTGTTGC
>QQVE01000018.1 GCA_003389325.1 Planctomycetota bacterium | reverse complement strand
AACACCCGCAACGGAGATTTACTGGTACGTGCCACAAAGGCATTACGCACCCAACCAAGCTAGCAGCCTAAGCCAGCAGAGGAGTTTTCAACACAGCCTTCCTGACACCTTTTTGCCACCAAGATGAGCGACGACGGGGGGCACGTCGCTATCAGCGATAACTCCATATGTCAACAAACCTGACGCCGGCCTTTTCTGTTACGCACTTCGGTAGCTCCCTGACAGACAGTGCATTCACGTGCACCGGCAAGGGACCATCGGAGAGAATCAGAGAGGATGTGTCAGAAAGACGAATCTTCAAGACGCACGACACGCGTGCTTCGTTACCTTCCTCGGCGGAATAGTAAAGCATTGCAAGGTCTTCGCTCGGGCTTTCGATGAAAATGTCACTCGGTCTGTGTTCTAGTGATGAATCTGCTTCTTCGGGAGACACGTCGCACGCCAGCATGGTCGTACACGACTCGTGCCATTTAGTTGACTCAGAAATACACATCGCGCCACAGTAGACGAAGAACCAATGGAAGAGACATCTGAAACGTCCTGACACTTCCATGACCCACAGTTGATTCTGCGAATCGACACGTGTCAGAGAGACACCACCAATGCGGTCCTTAAACTTGATGCACAAACTGTGTCTTCCAGCGGACAACTCCGAGGTTGCTCGTAGCGTGGACGGCAAGCGACTCATTGCGGAATACCAGCGCTCGGCGGCTTCCTGCGAAGAGACGAAGGCCAGAATTGACAATGGTTTTGTCATTGGTCCATGTCGTAAAGATGAATACCCTTAATTATTGTCTGGGCAGATTCCCCAACGCCCGCAGCTTCCATGGCCGTCGCCATCTGTGAGAAGCAGTTTCCCCCCATCGTACCGCAAGTGTTCGCGGCATCCTTGGAGAATCCAAGGGAAATGAAAGGGGACGGGGAAATCAAGGGGACGGGAGTCATGGTTCGTATTGCCTGCGCTCGACAATGACTCCCGTCCCCTTCGCTCAGATGTAGAACATGTTCTCCGACTCGTTCTCGATGCGGGAGACGAGGTCGGCGAAGGTGATGGAGTGCAGGGCGTCGCGCTCGACTTTGGCGACGGTACGCCAGGCGTCGAATAGCACGCGGGCAGTGGGCGAGCCTTTGTCGTCGAGGCCGGCGGCGATTTCGTTGTCCTGGCCTTCGATCACGCCCATCACTTCGCCCAGGGTGATGTCCTCCGGGGGCTTGGCCAGTCGATAGCCGCCGCTGGCGCCGCGGGTGCTGGTGACGAAGCCGGCGCCCTTGAGTTGCAGGAGAATCTGCACGAGAAACCGAGCCGGGATGCCGTGCTCGTCGGCGATCGAACGAATTCGCACCGGTTCGCCGCTGGGAAACTGGCTGGCCAGCTCCAGCATCGCCAGGGCAGCATACTCCGTCTTGGCCGATACCTTCATGCCGAAGTCCAGGTCGAAGGCACAAGCGCAAGTCGAGTCTCGCTTGCGCGTCGGATGGGGGTGACCGCTAGTCCAGCGTATGCAGGCCGCACTCCTTCTTGGCCGAGCCACTCCAGCGGCCGGCCCGCTCGTCCTCGCCGAACATCACGGCGCGGGTGCACGGGAAGCAGCCGATGCTCGTGTAGCCCTGGTCGTGCAAAGGATTGTAGGGGATGTTTTCGTCGGTGATCAGCTTCCAAACGTCCTTCTTGGTCCAGTTGGCCAAGGGGCTGATCTTCACCAGCGAGAACTTCTTGTCCCACCCGACGATCGGGATGCCGGCCCGTTCGCCGGTGCCCTGGTCGCGGCGGATGCCGCTCATCCAGGCATTCCAACCGACGACCGCCTCGCGCAGGATCTTTACCTTGCGATCGAAGCAGCACTGGTCCGAATTCGTTTTGTACAGCGGACCGCCATGTAACGCCTCGTACTGCTCGACGGTCGTCTCGGGCCGCTTGAAGTCGACCGTGATGCCGTACCGCTCGGCGATCCGATCGCGCAGCTCGAGGGTCTCTTTGAATTGGTAGCCCGTGTCGAGATTGAACACGTAGGTGCTCGGGTCGATCTCGGCCAAGTAGTGCAGGATGACGCAGCCCTCGGGACCAAAAGCCGTGGCCATGGTCAGCTTGGGAGCGTAGTTCTCGACGGCCCAGGCGATGATGTCGCGCGGCGAGGCCGTTTCCAACTTCTGGCTATGCTC
Organism: Planctomycetota bacterium; assembly: GCA_003389325.1. GTDB lineage: Bacteria > Planctomycetota > Planctomycetia > Pirellulales > PALSA-1355 > LB-PLM-3. The sequence continues at coordinate 178,021 of QQVE01000018.1, read as the reverse complement.
GGCCAGCTCGGCCAGAAACTCGGGGGTAGGCGGCTGGGGCGCAGCCGGCTGGGGCGCTTTTGGTCCCTGGGCGGCGGCAACCGGCGGTTGCACCTGGGCGGGGGCTTCGCGGACTTCGCTGGGTGAGCTCGTGGAGGCGGTCATGGTCGTCTTTTTCACGCGGAAAGGCGTTGCAACAGGCATGTTTCGTGCGGAATGATACCTATGTTACTAATCTAAGTCAACTATATCGCGCTGGTAATGATTATCGGCCGACCCCGGTGCATTTCTTCAGCCTGTAGCGATTGTCGCGGCACGGGCCCAGGGAAGTGGGGCGAATTGACGCAAGTCGTTGCCATCTTAGGCGCTTGACGCCGCCGGGCTGGCGCGTCATTCTGGCGGCGTTTCGGCGTTTTCAGCGGGCGAGCGGGACTGTCGGGAGGCAGCGGCCCAGTCCGTTTGACGGCAATTTCAAGGCGGTTTTCATGGCCCGGCGCGCGTATCTGGCAATCGACATCGGGGCTTCCAGCGGCCGGCACGTGGCGGGCCTGTTCGACGGCAGCCGGCTGGATCTGCAGGAGGTCTACCGCTTCGAAAACGGCCCCGTGGCCGCCGCCGGGCACCTCTATTGGGATCTGCTGGGGCAATGGTCGGCCGTGGTGCAGGGGCTGCGAGCGGCCGCAAGTGCCGACCTGGGCACCGTGGCCAGCGTCGGCATCGACACCTGGGGCGTCGATTTCGGGCTGCTCGGCCGCGGCGACGAGCTGCTCGGCAATCCGGTCGCTTATCGCGACGCCCGCACCGACGGCCTGCTCGAGCGGGCCTTCCAGGTCGTGCCGCGCGAAGAGATCTTTGCCGAGACGGGACTGCAGTTCATGCAGTTCAACACCCTATATCAACTGTGGGCCATGCGGCTGGCCGACTCCCCCCTGCTGGACGCGGCCGAGCGATTGCTGATGATGCCGGACCTGTTCCACTGGCTGCTGACCGGCGAGAAGGTGAACGAACGTACCAACGCCACCACGACGCAGTGCTTCAATCCCAGTACCGGATCGTGGGCGAGCGAGCTGCTGGGCCGGTTCGGCATTCCGCCGCACATCGTCGGCCCCACGTCTCCCCCGGGGACGCCGCTGGGGGCCCTGCGCACCAGCGTCGTCGAGGCCACGGGTCTGGCCGACGCCAAGGTCGTGCTGCCCGGCACGCACGACACGGCCAGCGCCGTGATGGCGGTACCTACTTCGCGCCCCGTGGCCGAACGTCCCGACTGGTGCTATATCAGCTCGGGTACGTGGTCACTGATGGGCGTCGAAGTGCCGCGACCCGTGATCAACGCCAAGTGCCTGGAGCTGAACTTTACCAACGAGGGCGGCGTCGGCAACTCGACGCGGCTGCTCAAGAACATCGCCGGGCTGTGGCTGGTGCAGCAGTGCCGCGCGGCCTGGAAGCAGGCGGGCCGCGACTATAGCTGGGACGATCTGAATCGCCTGTCGGCGGCCGCCAAACCGTTGGTGTCGCTGGTCGACCCCGACGACGCCTCGTTCCTGGCGCCGCCCGACATGCCCGAGGCCATTCGCGCATACTGCCGCTCGAGCGGCCAGACGGTGCCCGGCGACGAGGGGGCGATCATTCGCTGCGCTTTGGAGAGCGTCGCCATGCGCTGCCGGCTGGTCTTCAACTGGCTGGAAGAGCTCACCGGGTCGCGGATCGAAACGATTCACATCGTCGGCGGCGGTACGCAGAACCGGCAACTGTGCCAGGCCACGGCGGACGCTTGCGGGCGCGAAGTGCTGGCCGGGCCCGCCGAGGCCACGGCGATCGGCAACGTGCTGGTGCAGGCCATTGCTGGTGGCGACGTCGGCTCGATCGCCGAGGCTCGCGAACTCGTGTCCAGGAGCTTTCCGCCGGAGCGTTACGAGCCCCGCGAAACGTCTGCCTGGGACGAGGCATTCGAGCGATTCCTGCGCCTGGTGCCCTCATGAAACGCCTTGCCGCGGTAGCCACTGCGATCGTCATCGTGCGGCAAGTCGTGGCCCAGTTGCACGGCATGGCCCACGAAGAAGTCGGCGTGGGATTGGCCACGTGGCAGTGGGTGTACGTGTATCTTGTGATCGTGGCAGCGCCGATCGTGGCGGCCGTGCTGTATTGGACGCCGCTGGCGCGGGCCGGCGCGATACTGCTGGGCGTTTCGATGCTGGCCGGCATGCTGTTTGGCGTCTACTTCCACTTCATCGCCGTCTCGCCCGACAACGTCCGGCATTTACCCGAGGGCCACGGGCACGCGTTTTTCATCGCGACGGCGATCCTGCTGGTGCCGATCGAGTTGGCAGGCACGGCATTTGGCTTCTGGAGCTGGCGGCGCCTCCGCCCTGCCCCGCTCGCCGAGCCCGAGGCCGCCGCATAAGGCTTCGACGATCTCGTGCGATGCAGTGCTAGCATTGCCCGCCGCCCTGGGTGCCGATAAGTATCGATAGCTCCCGAGGAATCGCCCATGCCACGCTTCCACCGCACGCTGCTGCTCGCTGCGCTGGCCTCTGCGCTCTCGAGCTCGGGCTGCACGATCCAGGATATCTTTCGCTCGACGCTGGGCGGCGTGAATTCCGATCGGGCGACGATGAACAAGATCAACGCCGCCAACGAGTACTCGTATCCGCAGGTGGACGGCGATCGCACGGTGCTGCGCTGGCCCGAGGAGTGGAAGAAGTAGGCGATTGTCATGCACGGGGTGCATGACCTACTCGACGTACAAGAACTCGCTGGCGTTGAACAGCGCCAGGCAGAAGTCGACGAGTGCGGCCGCGGCGTGGGGCTCGTCGGCATGACTCTGCTCGCCTGGCAACGGCAGCGCCAGGGTATCGGCATCGCGGGATTCAGCGCGCAGCCTGTCCGCCTGTTCGCCGATGAACTTCACGCCGGCGGCGATCTCTTCATCGCTGGCGGGCCGATTGAAGACGCGCAGATAGGCCCGGGCGACCGCGTCGGCCGGCTCGGGCTCGTCGCCGACGATGCCGGCCAGCCAGCGGGCACATCGCAGGCTGAACTCGGAGTTGAACTGCGTCAGAGACTGCGTCGCGGTCGTCGACTCGTGCCGCATCGGGCAACTGGCGTTCGTGTCCGGCCGGTCGAACACGTCGAACATCGGGTAGCGCAGGTTGCGGCGTACGAACAAATAGATGCTCCGCCGGCGATGATCTTCTTCATCGCCGCTGACGTTCCATTGGTTCTTTAATAGCGTCTTGGTCACCTCGGGCGCCAGCGGCGGACGGATGCCGGGCCCCTGCGTGCGGTCCGAAAGCTTCTCGCAGGCGGTGAGCATCGCGTCGCGAATCGCTTCGCCTTCGAGCCGCTGCCGGCCGCGACGCCATAGCAGCGCCGCCTCGGGATCGCTCTGCCCCGAGCGCTCCCACACGGCCCGGGCATGCTCCCGTTCACCGTCGGACCAGGCCGCATCGTACGGCACCGCGGCCAATCGGTAGGTGCGCGAGGTGACGATCAGACGGTGCAGTTTCTTCAGGCTCCAGCCGTCGGCGACGAATCGCTGGGCCAGCCAGTCGAGCAACTGCGGATGCATGGTCTCGCGGCCCATCGTGCCGAAATCGCTCGAAGTGGGCACCAGTCCCACGCCGAAGTGCCATTGCCAGACGCGGTTGACGATCACTCGGGCCACCAGCGGGTTCTCGCCCGACGAAAGCCACTCGGCCAGCGCGACGCGCGGCTGCTGGCGATCGGCGTCGGTCATCGAATCGTCGGGATCGAGGACGCGCGGATACGAGCTTGAGACGATCGGCCCCGGCGAGCGGAAGTCGCCCCGCAAGTAAACCCGCGCCTCGCGTTGCTGACCGGCCCGCATCACGCGCCCGCGTGGCGGCTTCGGGAGTTCCGGGGCCTCGTCGAGCAACTTCACAAGCTGCTGGTGCTCGCGGCGCTGGTCGTCGGAGAGTTCGGCCAGAGCCTTCTTCAAGGAGTAACGGGCACCGGGGTGTTTCTCTGAAAAGCGATCCTTGGCGATCGACTCGAGCTTTTTCCGGCGCGCCTCGGCCTCGCCGTACTTGGCTTCGTGGGCGGCTTCGGCCTCCTGCAATCGGGCCAGGTCGTCGGACGACGGGATGGGGTGATCGCGGAAAATGTCGGACGACTCGAAGAACGCCCGCAGGCGGTAGAAGTCCTGGATGCGGATGGGATCGTACTTGTGATCGTGGCATTGAGCGCAGCCGAATTGCATCGCCAGAAACACGCTGCCCACGGTGGCGGCCATTTCGTTGAGCACGACGTGCCGCCGCTCTTGCTGCAGGTTGATATCGGGCATGTCCGGCCCGCAGAGCAGGAACCCGGTGGCGATGGCCGCGTCGGGATCGCCGGGATGAAGCTGGTCGCCGGCCAGTTGCTGGCGCACGAACGCGTCGTAGGGCATGTCGCGGTTCAAGGCGTCGATGACCCAATCGCGGTAGCGCCAGGCGTTAGGCCGCAGCAAGTCGTGCTCGAAGCCGTCGGTTTCGGCGAAGCGTGCCAAGTCGAGCCAGTGCTGGGCGTAGCGCTCGCCATAGGCCGGCGATGCCAGGAGCCGATCCACCAGCCGGGCATAGGCGTCCGGTGCGTCGTCGGCGAGAAACGCTTCGATCTCGTCCGGCGTCGGCGGCAGGCCCGTAAGGTCGAAGCACACGCGGCGCAGCAGCGTGGCCTTGCCCACGGTCGGCAGCGGCTCGATCTGGTTGGCTTCGAGCCGGGCTTTGACAAAGGCGTCGATCGGGTGATGGCTCCACGCCGCGTCCTCGACGACGGGCGGCTCGGCGTCGGCCAGCGGGCGATAGGCCCAATGATCGCGCTCGGATGCTTCGATCGGCACTTCTTCCAGCCGGGTGGACGACTCCGCGGCCCGCGGCAGCCTGGCCGGCAACAGCGCCAGGCCGATCGCGAGCGCTAGCGCCGTGATGCGGCCACGCGAGTTGCGGGCGAAGCGCCTCATGCCAGGATCTCCTTCACGACGCGGCCGGAGACTTCGGTGAGTCGCTCGTCGCGACCGTTGTGGAAGTAGGTCAGCGCCTCGTGATCGAGTCCCAGCAAGTGCAGGATCGTGGCGTGCAGGTCGTGCACGTGCACTTTTTCTTCCGCCGCACGCAGACCGAAGGGATCGGTCGCGCCGTAGGCGAAGCCGCCGCGCACGCGTGCTCCGGCCAGGCAGACCGTGTAACCCCAGGGGTTGTGGTCGCGCCCCTTGCCCTTCTCGCTCATCGGCATTCGGCCGAACTCACCGCCCCAGATCACCAGCGTATCGTCGAGCAAACCGCGTCGCCGCAGATCGCGCAGCAGGCCGGCCACGGGCTTGTCGGTCTTGGCACAGTGTTCGGTGTGATTGCGAACGACGTCGTTGTGGGCATCCCAGCCGTTGGTGTCGCCCGAGTACAGTTGCACAAAGCGCACGCCGCGCTCGATGAGCCGCCGGGCCAGCAGGCAGCGGCGCCCGAACTCCTCGGTGGGTTTCTCGTCGATGCCGTACAAGGCCAGCGTCTCGGGCGTCTCGTCGGCAAAGTCGACCACGGCCGGCGCCGCGGCCTGCATGCGAAACGCCAACTCGTAGGCTTCAATGCGGGCTTCGAGCGCACCGTCGGCGCCGCGCAACTGGCTGTGGCGCCGATTCAAGTCGCGCAGCAGGTCGATCGTGCCCTGCTGCTGCGCGCGGCTGACTTGGGGTTGGGGGTGCAGATCGACGACGGGCGTTTCTCCGGGGCGCAGCGTCGTGCCCTGATAGGTCGCCGGCAGATACCCGTTGCCCCAGGCACTGGGTCCGCCCTTGATGCCCGCGCCGCTGGGATCGGGCAGCACAACGAACGAGGGGAGGCTGTCGTTCTCGGTGCCCAGGCCGTAGCTGACCCAACTGCCCAGGCTCGGCCGGCCCATCAGGATGCTGCCGGTGTTCATCTGATAGACCGACTGCGGATGGTTCACGCTGTCGCCATGGCAGGAGCGCAGCACGCAAAGCTCGTCGGCCACTTCGCTCATGTGCGGCAGAAAGTCGCTGATCTCCAGGCCCGACTGGCCGCGCGGGCGGAACGGCTTCACCGGGCCCAACAACGGGTTGTGCGCCACCTTGCGGCGCGTCATCACCGGGCCCACGCTCTCGGGCAGCGGCTGACCGGCGTACTTGGCCAATTCGGGCTTGGGGTCGAACAAGTCGACGTGGCTCGGCCCGCCGTGCATGAACAGATAGATCACGCGCTTGGCACGCGGAGCGAAGTGCGACGGTTGAGGCTCGAGCGGACGCGCCGAGGCACCGCCGGTCGAGGCGCGCAGCAAACCCTCGCGCGACAACAGCGACGCCAGAGCAATCGCTCCCAGCCCGCCGCCCGCCTGGTGGAGAAACGCACGCCGAGAAGTTCCAGCATTCGCAGGCAGCGGTTGAGCCGGCATGGGGACGCTCCGGAGAGTTCTCTTGGGCGGGCCTTCAGCCTACCACGCTTGGGGGCAGCACTCAACGGTCGGCCCGCAGTCCCCCCGCGCTTGCTTCCGTCGTCCGGCAAGGGTATAGGAGTGCTGGCTCCCCACACCAACCAGGCAACCATCGTGAACTCGAGGAGCCAACCATGAACGCCATCGACTTGATGCAACGGCTGCAAGCGCACCGCGCTTGGGTGAATCACAAACTGCTGGCCGCCGCCGAGCCGCTTTCCACCGAAGCGCTGCGGAAGGAATTGCCGATCGGGCAGGGATCGATCTGGAAGTCGTTGTTGCATCTGTACGCCGCTGAATTTGTGTGGCTGGGAGCCCTCGAGGGCGACGAGGATCCCCTCACGCCCGGCGACGTACGAGGAAAGCTTCCCGGCAACCAGGCAGGCGAAGGCGCCATCGGCTCGTTAAATGAACTTAGGGCGAAGTGGGGCGAGCTCGACGCGCGCTGGACCAAGTACCTGGCCTCGCTCTCGGAGACCGACCTCGATCAAACTGTGTTTAAAGTCAGTAGCCGAGGTGGACGGTTCGGTACGCGCTGCAGCGATATTCTGCTGCACGTCTGCACGCACGCCCATTACACCACGGCCCAGGTCATCAACATGCTGCGCCAGGTCGGAGCGACCGAGCTCCCCGACCCCATGTTGATTACACTGGCCCGCGAGGGAGCGAAGTAACTGGGAGAACGCTCGCATGGCAGTCGGCGAATCGAGAAAGCAAGCAGCGAACAGCAACGGCTTCGTCCAAGACGGCTTCGAACGGGCTCGCGCGGCGGCCGAGCCGGAGATCCGCGCTCAGGTCGTGGCCGAATACGCCGAGCGATTGGAAGCGGCCAGTTCGTGGAAGAAGTATTGGCTGTGGCGGGCGATCGACCGCGAAGTCGAAACGCGACTCGCCAGGCAAGCGCCGCCGGGCGCCCTTTACTAACCCGCACCACGTGTGCTCGACTCGACACCTCTGGCAACCCACCCGCACACTCGAACAAGGAGACCGCATGATTCGCGTCGGCATCGCTGGCATTGGCTTTATGGGCATGATCCACTACCTGGCCTACGAGAAGCTCAAGGGCGCGAAAGTCGCTGCGCTATGCGAAACGCAGCGCGAACGCTTGGCCGGCGATTGGCGCGGCATCAAAGGCAACTTCGGTCCCGCCGGCAGGAAGATGGATCTCTCGGGCATCGACAAGTACGAGAACCTCGACGAGATGCTGGCCGATCCGAAGCTCGACATGATCGACATCTGCCTGCCGCCCGCGGCGCATGCCGCTGTGGCGATCGCGGCACTCAAGGCCGGCAAGCACGTCTTCTGCGAGAAGCCCATCGCCTTGAAAGCGGCCGACGGAGCGCGGATGGTCCGCACGGCCCAGTCGGCCGGCAAGCAACTAATGATCGGGCAGGTGCTGCCGTTCTTTCCCGAGTACGCGTTCGCCTACAAGGCCATCAAGAGCCGCAAGTACGGCAAGCTGCTGGGCGGTCACTTCAAGCGGATCATCTCCGACCCGCAGTGGCTCACGCACTTCTACGATCCGGAGAAGGTCGGTGGACCGATGCTGGATCTGCACGTGCACGATGCCCACTACATCCGGTTGATCTGCGGGATGCCCACCAGCGTGTCGACCGTGGGCCGCATGCGGGGCGAGGTGGCCGAATACTTCGTGTCGCAGTTCGCGTTCGAAGATCCTAACCTCGTGGTCAGCGCCGCTAGCGGCGTGATCCATCAGCAGGGGCGCGGTTTCTCGGCCGGCTTCGAGATCCACCTGCAAAAGGCGACGTTGCTGTACGACTTCTCCGTCGTGGGCGACAAGCCCGAGGCGAGCATGCCGCTGACCGTACTCAACGCCGACGGCAAAGTGGAGCGTCCGACGATGCCTTCGTCGGACCCGGTCGATTCGTTCGTCGAAGAGTTGACCGAGGCCACGCGCGCGGTGCGGCGCGGCAAGCCGTCGGCCATGCTCGACGGCGAGTTGGCGCGCGACGCGGTGATCCTGTGCCAAAAGCAGACCGAATCGATCCGCAAGCGACGGCCGGTCAAGCTGTAGCACTGGGCAGCCGGCGGGCAAGACTGACAGCGTCGCTTTTCGCGCGATCTTCCTGGCACGCTTTGGCGTCAATTCATCGCTGTCGTGACGGTGAAGCAGCGGGTCCGGTTGTCACGCGTTCTCGCGGTTCTCGCGCGCTGTTTGGCGGGATGTCCAGTGCGCGCAGTGAGTGCAACCGGCGCGTGCGGCGCGCTTGGCGCGATTGATTTCTGGCACGTTTTCGGCTCATTCCGCGTGCGGTGCACCCCCTGGCGCGCTTTGTAGCGATCGTGCGGCTTGCCGGGTGAAGAAAGTTGCCGCCGCGTTTTTGACCACTGCCCAATCGTGGCCTATATTCAACTTGGCCGGCGCTCTAGACCCGCCTACCCGGCCACATGATGGATACCCTTACGGTCGACGCAGCCTTTGCGTGGCCGAGCCTTCCCCAAGGCCCGGCTCCTTTCGCCGACGCACGGTTGCGGCGCACCCCTCGACGCATCGAAAACGGAAAGGGCTCATGCCAAAGCTTACCCAGCGGTGGCTCCTTCTTGCGCTGTTGCTCGTCGGCCTGGCCGTCCCCGCGGCCGCGCAGATTCGCATTCCGGCCGCTGCCCAGCAGCGCAGCGAGATCCGCGAAGTGCTGCATCGCGCCGAGCAGTTCGAAACCCAAAGGCGCTGGGGTGAAGCGCTGTCGGTCTACGAAGACGCCCTGCGCGACTTTCCGCACGACTCCACGCTCGGCAACCGCCACAACCTGGCCAAGATCCACTACGACCTGGCCCGGCGGTACAACGACTCGAGCTTTCTGCGGGCGCTGTCGACGATCGACCAGAACGAGGCCTTGAACCTCTACTCCGAGGTGTTGTCGAAGATCGAAACCCACCACGTGGCCACACCCCAGTGGAAGTCGCTGGTGGCCCGCGGCACGCAGGACTTGCAGATCGCCCTGTACGACGAGACGTTCAAGCAGCAGCACATGCCCGGCAAGTCGCCCGAGGAAGTCAGCGCGTTCAACGACAGCATTACCCGCTTCATCGAGCAGCGGGAAGTGCGTTCGCGGCAGCAAGCCGTCGACCTGGTGCGGGCCACGGCTCGCTACGCTCAGGAGCGGCTGGGAATTCCGGCCACGGCCGTGGCCCTGGAATTCTCGTGCGCCGCGATCGGTGCGCTCGACTCGTACTCGGCCTACCTGACCAGCGACCAGCTCAACGATGTGTACTCGCAGATCGAAGGCAACTTCGTGGGCCTGGGCATTGAGCTGAAGGCCGACGCCGGGGCACTGCTGATCGTTAACGTCATCACCGGAAGCCCGGCCGACCGTGCCGGCATTCGCTCCGGCGACCGCATCACCGAGGTCGACGGCCAGGCCACGGCCGAACTGACGACCGACCAGGCCGCCGATCTGCTGCAAGGGCCCGAAGGCAGCGTCGCCCGCATTCTCGTGGTGAATCGCGAGAACCAGGGACGCCGTTTGTCGGTCCGCCGCGAGCACGTCGAAGTGCCCAGCGTGGATGACGTGAAGATCGTCGACCCCGACTTCGGCATCGGCTACATGAAGTTGACCTGCTTCCAGAAGACGACCAGCCGCGACCTGGACGCGGCCCTGTGGAAGCTGCATCGACAGGGCATGCGAAGCCTGATCATCGACCTGCGCGGCAACCCCGGCGGGTTGCTGACCGCCAGCGTCGAAGTGGCCGACAAGTTCATCGCCGAAGGCACGATCGTCTCGACCCGGGGCCGCAGCCCGCTGGAAGACTACAACTACACGGCACACAAGGCCGGCACGTGGCGCGTGCCCCTGGTCGTGCTGATCGACGGCGATAGCGCCAGTGCCAGCGAGATCTTCGCCGGGGCCATCCGCGATCACCGCCGCGGCAACATCGTCGGTCAGCGGAGTTACGGCAAGGGATCGGTGCAGGGGATTTTCCCCCTGGCGATCGCCGGGTCGGGCGTGCGGCTCACGACGGCCAAGTTCTACTCGCCCAACGGCCAGCCGATCAGCCACGTGGGCGTGCAGCCCGATATCGTGGTGCACCAGGTAGCCCGCAAGTCGAGCGAGTCGCTGGCCCTGGCCGACGATGGTGCCGACAGCGAGCTGAGTGCCGCCATCCAGGCCGCCCGTCGCCAAACGGCCCAGCGGTAGTCGGATCTGACACCGCCCCGGCTCGGCCGCGCCAGAGATCGTCCCGCGGGGCGTCGGCGCGCGGGGCGTCGGCGCGCGGCGCGGGCTTGTGGGGGCAGACGGCTCGGGAGGGGCTGCGACGGCTCACGGAGTGAGCCTGCTACATTACGTCCGGCCGCCGCCCCGGGGCCGCCAGAGGCTCGGGGTTTCCCGCCGCGCACCCCCTGAACCGGCTTTCGCTCCGCGGGCAAAGGGCATAGGATGGTCGTGCGAACGAACTTTCGTTCCCGGCGCATCCGCTTGATCGCCTACCCGCTCTAGTCGGCCCCGGAGCACGCGGCACGATGTTTAGCCGGCTTGGAGACGTCGTCTCCCGCCACTTCACACCGGTCATCCTCTTGTGGGTCGCGCTAGCCGCCGCGCTGCACGTCGTTGCGCCGCGCTGGGACGACGTCACTCACGACGGCGATCTGGCCTACCTGCCCGAATCGATGCCCAGCGCCCGGGGCATGGCCCTGTTGCACGAGGCCTTTCCCGACGAACGGGCCCGCAGCGAAATGGCCATCATCGTCGAGCGCCCGGGGCGGCCGCTCTCGACCGAAGACCTGCTCTGGTCCGACTCGCTGGCCGTGATGTTCCGCGAGCACGCCGATGACCTCGAGCTGGCCGACGTTTGGAATCGCAACACCGACGTGGTCGGCTCGCGGCTGACGAGTCGCCGCAGCGAGGCCGGTCAGGCGGCGGTTACGCTGCTGAAGATCAAAGACGAGTTCATGGCCACCTCGAACGTGGACCGGCTCGACGAAGTGCGTGCCCTGCTGGCCAAGGCGGAACAAGACGCCCCGCCCGGGCTGCAGGTAGGCATCAGCGGCTCGGCGGCCATCGCCGGCGACATGTTGCAATCGGCCTCCGAAAGCATCCGCAACACGGAATGGACCACCGTGGTGTTGGTCGTGCTGATCCTGCTGGCCGTCTATCGCGCTCCGCTGTTGGTGTTGGTGCCGATGGTGAGCATCGGCACGGCGCTCATCGTGTCGATCGACGTGTTGGCCTTGTTGACGCAGTTGAAAACCGTGCCGGGCTTCGATTGGTGGCACTTCAAGGTTTTCACCACAACGAAGATCTTCATCGTGGTGATCCTGTTCGGCTCGGGCACCGACTTCTGTCTGTTTCTGATTGCCCGCTACCGCGAGGAACTGTCCCGCGGCCTCGGCGAGCGGCAGGCCGTGGCCGAAGCGGTCGGCCGCGTATCGGAAGCTTTGCTGGGCAGCGCCGCGACGACGATCGTCGGGCTGTCGATGATGTTCTTTGCCGACTTCGGCAAGTTCCGCAGCAGCGGGCCGGCAATCGCGATGTGCCTGGCGATCACGCTATTGGCCTGCCTGACGCTGGCCCCCGCCCTGCTCTCGGCGGCCGGCCGGGTCATCTTCTGGCCCTTTGGCGCGCGGGCGATCAAGAGTGCCAGTGCGGAAGGCGCCTCGGACGATGACGCTCGATGGTCGAACCGATTCTGGGGTTGGATCGCCGGAGCGATCGTGGCCCGGCCGGGGCTGATTCTGGTCTCGAGCATTGCGCTACTCGCGCCGCTTGCCTATCGCGGCACGAGCGTGCAAATGACCTACGACCTGCTCGGAGAGCTGAGCCCCAAGCGCACAAGCGTGCTCGGGACCGCGGTGGCCCGGCGACATTTCGCGCCCGGTGAGATGGCCCCCATCACGCTGCTGGTCTATCAGCAGGGAGCCGAGTTCGATACCAAGGCCGGCGAAAACGAGATCGGCCGCCTGACCAAGTTGCTCTACGACATGGACGGGATCGAAAGCGTGCGCAGCATCACGGAGCCGACCGGCGAACGCCCCGGGTACTTCAATCCGTTTCGCGCCCGCGGGCTGCAAAAGCTGGCGGCCCGCAAGCACAAGATCAGCGAGGCCCGCTTCCTCACGCCGGTCCGCGAACTGGAGGGCGAAGTCGCGCGGCTCGACCTGGTGTTCAGCGAAGAGCCGTTTTCGCCCGGCGCGGTCGAGACGCTCGACGCCGTGGAAGCGCGCTTGAAACGCGAGAGTGCGAATGCGGAATCGGACTGGCACGGTGCCGATTTCGTTTTCGTGGGCACCACGGTGGGCGTGCGCGACCTGGCGGCCGTGACCGCCAGCGACCAACGGCTGATTCAGCGATTGGTCGTTCTCACGGTGCTGGGAGTGCTGATCCTGCTGCTGCGGCGGCCGCTGATCTGTCTGTACCTGATTCTGTCGGTGCTGTTCAGTTACCTGGTCACAATCGGCGTCACGCAGATCTTCTTTGCCTGGGCCTACGGCTCGACGTACTACGGGCTCGACTGGAAGGTGCCGATCTTTCTATTCGTGATCCTGGTCGCGGTGGGCGAGGACTACAACATCTACCTCGTGACGCGGGTGCTCGAGGAACAGCGGAAGCACGGCCCGTTGCCGGGGCTGCGGCGGGCCGTGGCCAAGACCGGGGGAATCATCACGGCCTGCGGCGCGATCATGGCCGGCACGTTTATCTCGATGACGACCGGAACGCTGCGGGGTATCACGGAGTTGGGCTTCGCTCTCTCGTTGGGCATCGTGCTGGATACTTGCATCGTGCGTCCGATTCTCGTGCCGGCCTTCCTGGCGCTACTGGAACGCTATAGCCGACGCCCGCCGTCGGCCTCGGTCGCGCCTCATCAGCCGGCCGCCGAACGGGCTCAGCACGCGATCGACGCTTAGCCGTCCGTTGAAGCCAGCGATGCTGTCCGACTCTTCAGTGGGCTGCCAGGCCAGTCTGCCTGCACCGCAACGTCTTGGGGCAGTTCTGCTGAACGGCTCACGGAGTGAGCCTGCTACTTTGACGCCGCTGCTTTGGCTGATCGTGCGTGCCGGCGGGCGAGCCGCAATGTAGCAGGCTCACTCCGTGAGCCGTCGCAGCCCATCGCCGCGGGTTGAAATAAGCCGCGACCGCCCGCCGTTCGCGCACACCCCCCAATACTGCTCGGGTCCGATGCGAGCGGCTACTTCCTGATTTTCCGGCAGGCGATGCACAGATTTCGGGCGTTCGATCCGCCCCCGATTCGGCCGTGATGCGGAGCGAACAATGGCGCAAGTGCAATTCTAACAAAATCTTACGGCGTGCCGCGTGGGCATTGAGATGCCTTGCCGCTAGCGTCGGCACGCGAGTTGCCACGGTAGAGCGCTTTATCGCGCTACCGTCCTTCTCGTCCTCGCTTCACCAGGAGCCGAATCCCTTGAGCACCGCACGTCAGGATGCCATTACCGCCGTGAACATGTACAAATCCAACGGAGCCGCTCTCGACTTTCATGCGACCCCTTCGGGTGCCCTGTTTGCCTCGAATGTGTTTAGCGACAAGGTGATGCGGGAGCGTCTGCCTAAGAGCGTCTACCAGGCGCTGACGCGCACGATTCGCATGGGCGAGGCCCTCGACTCCACGGTCGCCGACGCCGTTGCGTCCGCGATGAAGGACTGGGCCATCGAAAGGGGGGCCACCCACTATGCCCACGTGTTTTATCCGCTCACGGGGCTGACGGCCGAAAAGCACGACAGCTTCCTGACGCCCGGCGAGGGCAGCGCCCTTTCCGAGTTCAGCGGCAAGGAACTGATCCAGGGCGAGCCGGACGCCTCGAGCTTTCCCTCGGGCGGCATTCGCGCCACCTTCGAAGCCCGCGGCTACACGGCCTGGGACCCGACCAGCGCCGCCTACATTCTTGAAAACCCCAACGGCACGACGCTGTGTATTCCCACCGCGTTTTGCTCGTGGACGGGCGAGGCACTGGACAAGAAGACGCCCGTGCTCCGCTCGATGCAAGCCCTGAACAAGCAAGCCCAGCGGATACTGAAGCTGTTCGGCCACACGAACGCTACTCCGGTGACGGCCAGCGCGGGTCCCGAGCAGGAGTACTTCCTGATCGACCGCAACTTCTTCTTCTCGCGCCCCGACCTGGTGACCTGCGGCCGCACGCTGTTCGGCGCCAAACCGCCCAAGGGTCAGGAATTCGAGGACCACTACTTCGGGGCGATTCCCGAGCGCGTGCTGGCCTGCATGCTGGAGAGCGAGCGCGAGCTGTACAAGCTCGGGGTGCCGGTGAAGACGCGGCACAACGAGGTCGCGCCGGCGCAGTACGAAGTGGCCCCCATGTACGAGAACGCCAACGTCGCGACCGATCATCAGCAGTTGATCATGCTGACGATGAAGCGCGTGGCCGAGAAGTACGGCATGGCCTGCCTGCTGCACGAAAAGCCGTTTGCCGGCATCAACGGCTCGGGCAAACACGTGAACTGGTCGATGGGCTGCTCGCTGGGCAACCTGCTGGCCCCCGGCGACAACCCACACGAGAACGCTCAGTTCCTGGTGTTCTGCGCCGCGGTGATTCGCGCGGTGCACCTGCATAGCGATCTGCTGCGCCTGTCGGTGGCCCACAGCGGCAACGATCATCGCCTGGGCGCCAACGAGGCTCCACCGGCGATCATCTCGATTTTCCTGGGCGACCAGCTCACCGACGTGTTCGAGCAACTCGAAAAGGGCGCGGTCACGTCGTCGAAGCACGCCGGCACGATGACCATCGGCGTCGACACGTTGCCCCCGCTGCCCAAGCATGCCGGCGACCGCAACCGTACGAGCCCCTTCGCCTTTACCGGCAATCGGTTCGAGTTCCGGGCCGTGGGTTCCGGCCAGTCGATTGCCGGCCCGCTGGTGGTGCTCAACACGATCGTGGCCGAGAGCCTCGACTACATCGCCACGGCCCTGGAGAAGGAAACCGGGGGCGACCCGTCGAAACTGAACGCGGCGATCCAGAAGGTGCTGCAATCGGTCATTTCCGAGCACAAGGCCGTGCTGTTCAACGGCGACAACTACAGCCAGGAGTGGCACGACGAAGCCGAGAAACGCGGCTTGCCGAACCTGCGCAACACCGTCGAAGCGCTGCCGGCGCTGATCGCGCCCAAGAACATCGCGATGTTCGAAAAGTACGGGGTGCTCAACTCGCGCGAGATTCACAGCCGCTACGAAATCTACATGGAGCGTTTCTGCAAGGACATCAACACCGAGGCCCTGGCCGCGTTGAGCATCGCCAAGACGATGATCCTGCCGGCCGCCTACCGCTACCAGGGCGAGCTGGCCACCACGGCCAACGCTCTCAAGGCGGCGCTCGGTTCCGATAGCGATCTGACGTCGCTCAAGACCGTCACCGGGCTGATCGGCGAGTTGGAGAAAACCATCGCCGCGCTCGACGCGGAGATCGAGAAAAACGGGATCGAAGATATCGCGGCCGAAGCCAAGCACTTTCAAGAGGGCGTCATCCCGGCGATGGGCGCCGTGCGGGCGGTGGCCGACAAGCTCGAAGCGATCGTGGCCGACGACCTCTGGCCGTTGCCCTCCTACCGCGAAATGCTGTTCATCAAATAAGCGAGCCTTCGGCGAGCCCGCTCGGGTCTCCCTGGTCCCGAGCGGGTTGCCGAAGCGCTGGCCTCGAACCGCGGGCAACCCGCTCGCACTTCTCTTCGCCCGCACGAACTGAGCCGCGCAGGGTGGTCGTAAGAGGAATGCGCGCTGCTCGGCAATCGGCATCTCTTGCGCCGTTTGGCCAGCCTGAGGTCGCGGTTTCTGGCGGCGCTCGGCGTTTCTCGGCGCCTGTTGCAACGCGCCACCGATTTCCTATGATGACGCAGGCAAGCTGCCCCAAACGCCTGCTGCTCTACCAGTCGACGGTTGCTTGCCAGGACTACCAACCGTGGCTCGAGATTTTTCGGTGCGAAGGGAAAAACCATCATGAAGCCAAAAGAAGTATTGGCGCTGTGTCGGGAGAAAGACGTCAAGGCGGTCGATCTGCGGTTCATGGACTTTCCGGGGTTGTGGCAGCACTTCACCATTCCGGTCAGCAAGCTTGAGGAAGACGTCTTCGAGAACGGCCTAGGCTTCGACGGCTCCAGCATTCGCGGATGGCAGGCGATCAACGAGAGCGACATGCTCGTGGTGCCCCAGCCGGAAACGGCGTTTCTCGACCCGTTCACCGCGCTGCCCACGCTGGTGATGATCTGCAACATCCAGGATCCGATCACCCGCGAAGACTACACCCGCGACCCGCGCAACGTGGCGCGCAAGGCAATCAACTACCTGAAGAGCTCGGGCGTGGCCGACACGTGCTTTATCGGCCCGGAAGCCGAGTTTTTCATCTTCGACGACGTGCGCTTCGACCAGAACCCGCACGAGGCCTACTTTCACATCGACAGCATCGAGGGCGAGTGGAACCGCGGCCGCGAGGAAGGTCCGAACCTGGGGTACAAACTGCGGCACAAGGAAGGCTACTTCCCGGTTCCGCCGGCCGACCAGATGATGGACATCCGCAACGAGATGATGCAGACGATGATCGACTGCGGTCTCGACGTGGAAGCCCAGCACCACGAGGTGGCCAGCGGCGGCCAGGCTGAAATCGACCTGCGATTTCAGGAACTGGTGAAAATGGGCGACCAGATGATGATCTATAAGTACATCATCAAGAACGTCGCCAGGCGCCACAACAAGACCGTCACGTTCATGCCCAAGCCGATGTATGCCGACAACGGCTCCGGCATGCACACGCACATTTCGCTGTGGAAGGGCGATACCCCGCTGTTTGCCGGTAGCGGCTATGCCGGCCTGAGCGAGACAGCCATGCACGCCATCGGCGGCATGCTGAAACACGCCCCCTCGATCCTGGCCTTCACGAATCCGACGACCAACAGTTACAAGCGCCTGGTGCCCGGCTACGAGGCACCGGTGAACCTGGCCTACTCGCAGCGCAACCGCTCGGCAAGCTGCCGCATTCCGATGTACAGCCCCAGCCCCAAGGCCAAGCGCGTCGAGTTCCGCTGCCCCGACCCGAGCTGCAATCCGTACCTGGCGTTCTCGGCGCTGCTGATGGCCGCAGTCGACGGTATTCAGAACAAAATCGATCCGGGCGATCCGCTCGACAAGGACATTTACGATCTGGCACCCGAGGAACTGGCCGAAGTGCCCAAGACCCCCGGCTCGCTGGAAGAAGCGCTCACCGCGCTGCGCAGCGACCACGAG
The DNA here is from genome assembly GCA_003389325.1 of Planctomycetota bacterium. Taxonomy (GTDB): domain Bacteria; phylum Planctomycetota; class Planctomycetia; order Pirellulales; family PALSA-1355; genus LB-PLM-3. Next base: position 160,405 of record QQVE01000018.1, on the reverse strand, counting down.
TTCCTGCTTCGCGGCGACGTCTTCACGCCCGACGTCATCGATACCTGGATCTGGTACAAGATGTCGAAAGAGGTCGACGCGCTGCGGCTGCGGCCTCATCCGTACGAGTTCTGCATGTACTACGACATGTAATGCGTCGCGCCGTCGCTCCCACGAGCGGCGATGCACGATGTTCCGATTTCTCGCCGCGGGTGGCTTTCGAGCCACCCGCGGCCCTTTTACAGCCAACCGCTCCGAGCACCACCACCATGGCCATCGCTGCTGAAACCCTTCGGCGTCTTGCCGAGTTCGACACGCCGACAATCTGCAACGTCATCGAGTTGTTCGATGTCCGGCCCCGCAACTCGGGCTACATGGACGCTTCGATCAAGTCCAACTTCCCCGAGATGCCGCCGATGGTCGGGCTGGCCTGCACGGCGTCGTTTCGCAGCAGCGCCCCTCCGGCCGGCGGCGACGCCTACGGATCGCTCGAGCAGCAGGTCGAGTTGTTCGACAAGCTGGGCGGGCCCGCCGTCGTGGTGTTTCAGGACATCGACGATCCGCCCGTGGCGGCCACGTTCGGCGAGGTGATGTGTTCCACCTACAAGGGTTTCGGCTCCGTGGGGTTGATCACCTCCGGCGGCGGACGCGACCTGTTGCAGGTCAAAGCCCTGGATTACCCCGTCTTCACCGGCTCGACCATCTGCGCGCACGCGTACTGCCACATCCTGCACGTCGGCATGCCCGTGCACGTCGGCGGACTGGTAGTCAACACGGGCGATTTGCTGCACGGCGACGCGAACGGCGTGACGAACCTTCCGCTCGACATCGCGGCGGCCGTGGCCGATGCGTCGCAGGAATTCGTCGACGCGGAGAAAATCGTGCTCGACTACGTCAACGGCTCCGGCAGCAAGACGCCTTCCGGGCTGGCTGCGGCCCGCAAAGAATACTCCGCGGTCGTGGCCAAGCTCACGGAGCGCGTGCGCAAGGGATCGTAATGATGCCGAAAGCCTCGCAGCCTCCGCCGGTCACGCCGCAACAAATCGACGCCATCCTGCCGTATCTCGATGCCTTTGAGCGGATGGGATTCACGTGCGGGCAGTGGCCCGATTCCGGCGAGGACCTGATCCCGCACTTCGAGCACAGCGACCCGGTCGATCGCTTCGTGCAAGCCCTCTACGACAACGGATGGATCGAACCCTTCGATTGGACCGAGTGGACCGACACGGCGAAGCAACTGATCGACTCACCCAACCGACTGGCCTCGGCCGACGCAACGACGATTCGCCGTCTGCTGACAACACACGTGCGGCAAGATCGATTCTGCGAAGGTCACCTGGCGGCGATGTTCGAAAGCGGTCACATCGTGGCCGCGCTGCGCCGACTGCGTGACATTCGCGCGACGATGCAGCCTTGAGCACCGGCAGGGCAGGGGAGTGCCCCAGCCGAGTCTTAGTGCTTCACTTCGCGTCCCAGTTTTTGCTCGACGCTGGCGACCTTGGCGTCCAACGCCGCGGCGTGCCCTTTGCGCACGTCGAGCTTGGCCGACACGCTCACGCGATCGCAGTCGGTCATCACCGCGTCGATCGCCTGCTGCATCACCTCGAGCAGTTGGCCGACCTCGCCCTCGACCACCGTGCCCATCGAGTGCAGGCGGTAATCGAGGCCGCTCTTGTCGACCACGTCAACGGCCTTGGCGACGAACTGGCTCACGCTTTCGCCTGCGCCAATGGGCACGACGCTGAATTCGAGCACGGCCATCTTTTCCTCCGTAGTCGCTAGTCGCCCGCGGTGGCCGGGGGGTCATCCATGCCCATCTGCATCTTGAGCCAGGCGGACATGCAGCGGGTCACCTTCTCCGCGGCGTCCTGCTGAACGAAATGGCCCGATTCGGGAATCGTGACCAGCGTCAGGTCGTTTTCCAGCCAGTTCCACGTGCCGTTCAGCGCCCCGGGCAACAGGGCCTCGTCCTTCAGTCCGTGGAACATCAGCACCGGGCACTTGACCGGCGGAAACGTCTGATTCTCGTCGTACTCGTAAGGCTCGCGCGGATAGTTGGCCTTGTAGTAGTTCAGCATGCCCTCCATGCTCGAACGCTCGAAGGCCTCGACGTACTTCTTACGGGCCTCGGTGTCCTTGACCCAGAAGGCGAGCATCTGCGGCAGCATCTTCTTGGCCGCGTCGGGCTTCTGGAAGTTGCGGGCATACGCCGAGTTCTTCTGTTGCTCGGGATTGTTGGCCAACTCGCGGGTCAAGCCCTTGGGATGCGGCAGGTTGAGAATCACCAGCTTGTCGGTCTTGTCGGGGAAGGTCATGGCATAGGTCCAAGCCACCATGCCGCCCCAGTCGTGCCCGACGATGATCGCCTTGTCGGCCTTGAAGTGTTTGACCACGGCGTCGACGTCGGCCACCAGTTTCGGCATGGCGTAGTTCTCGACGCCCTCGGGCTGATCGCTCTTGTTGTAGCCCCGCTGATCGATGGCCACGACCTGGAAGTTCTTGGCCAACTCGGGCATTTGCTCGCGCCACGAGTACCAGAAGTCGGGAAAGCCGTGGATGAGCACCACCAACGGCCCCTTGCCCATCGTGACGTAGTGAATCTTGACGCCATCCGAATCGGCATAGCCTTCTTCGCCCATTTCCGCCCCGCGGCCGGTCTGCACGGAAAAAGCCAGCAACACCGCCGCCGTCAGGACCAGGATTTTGAACATGGGAAATACTCCTCGGATGCAGTCGTGGTGGATCGTGTTGGTGGCAAGTGGGCGCGTGTCGATCAGGCTATCCGCTGCCGCGGCGCAACGCAAGTTTCGGCCCGAAAAGGCGGCCCGGAAGCTCGGCGATGGTCCGGAATTGCAAGGCTTGGATCCCGTCCGCGGTCGTGTGCCGCCGATCGCGGATCCGGCCCCTGCTTGCCCTTGGACCGGTGAAACCCTATCAAATGGTGAGCACCCTCGACGGTGCAGAGGTCCCAAGTGGCGAGGTAGACGTTGCTCCGCAATCACCGACTGTTCTGGCGGCAATTCCGCCAGGAGTTTCAAACGACCGGCGCGATCGCCCCCAGCGGACGCTACCTGGGCCGCGCGCTGGCGCGGTTCGTGGGCGCCTCCGACGGCGCGCAGCGTGTGCTGGAAGTCGGCCCCGGCACGGGCGCCGTGACCGAGCAAATCGTCCGGCGTCTGGGCCCCCACGACGACTTCGATCTGGTCGAGTTGAACGAAGCCTTCGTACGCCGGCTCGAGGAACGGTTTGCCTCGGAGCCTCGCTTTAGCGCCGTAGCCGCGCGGACCCGAGTGCTGCACGAGCGGCTCGAATCCCTCCCGGCCGAGGTTCCGTACGACGTGATCGTGTCGGGATTGCCGCTGAACAACTTCGCGGTGAGCGAAGTGGAGCAGATCATGCAGACGTTCGCCCGGCTGCTGCGTCCCGGGGGCGTGCTATCGTTTTTTCAATACGTGGCGGTGCGGCGGGCCAAGTCGCTGGTCAGCAACTCCGCCGAGCGGGATCGGCTGCGGGGCATTGCCCGGGCCCTGGACGAGGTCCTGCACCCGCACGAGATCCAGCGCGACTGTGTTTTGCCCAACCTGCCGCCGGCCTGGGTACACCACGTGCGGCTGCCGGGGGCCGAGTAGCCGTTGTTGCCGGTTGCGCAAACTCTGCCTATACTACACTTTGAGTAAGGCTGGCCGCCGCGCCCCGGGCGAAGCCAAACGGATCGCGGGGCCGCCGAGCTCGTGCGCCCTCCCCCCTACCCACCCTGATTAGCGGAGGCACCTCGATGGAACGCCGTCCCTGGCACCCCGTATCGCTGCTGGTTGCATTGCTTCTGGGCCTGACGATTCGCGGGGCCGCCCGTGCCGAAGAGGCCAAGCAGCCCGAGGCGAGCGATTTCGAGCTGTACCAGATTTTCGCCGACACGCTGGATCAGATCGAGCGGAACTACGTGAAGGACGTCAGCCGCCGCGAACTGATGGAGGCGGCCATCGACGGCGTGCTCGAGAAGCTCGACCCCTACTCCAACTACATCAGCCCCGACGACATCGGCCGGTTCAAGAGCAACGTCGAGCACCAGTTCGGCGGCATCGGCATCCAGATCGGCATCGAAAACGGCCAGTTGAAGGTGATCAGCCCGTTGCTGGGCACGCCGGCCTATCGGGCCAGGCTCGAATCCGGCGACGCGATCCTGGAAATCGACGGCAAAAGCACCGAGGGCATCCAGATCGACCAGGCCGTTAAGCAACTCAAGGGCGAGGCCGGCAGCAAGGTCACGCTCACCATTCGCCACGCCGGCTCGCGGGCCAAAGAGAACGTCACGATCACACGCGAGGTGGTTCACGTCGACACGGTGCTGGGCGATTCGCGCAAGAAGGACGACAGTTGGGACTTCATGCTCGACCACGACAAGCACATCGGCTACATCCGCATTACCGCTTTTTCGCGCGGCACCGCCGCCGAGATGCGCAAGGCTCTCGAGGAACTTCAGGCCGAGGGGCTCAAGGGCCTGATCGTCGATCTGCGGTTCAACCCGGGCGGACTGCTCAGCTCGGCCATCGAAGTCACCGACCTGTTTCTGCCCAAAGGTCGTATCGTGAGCACGCAGGGACGCAACACGCCCGAGCGTAGCTGGGATGCCCACGAGGACGGCACGTTCGTTGGTTTTCCGATGGTGGTGCTGGTCAATCACTATAGCGCTAGCGCCAGCGAAATTTTCTCGGCAGCGCTCCAGGATCACAATCGCGCCGTCGTGATCGGCGAGCGCACCTGGGGCAAGGGAAGCGTTCAAAACGTCATCGAACTGGAAGGCGGCCGCAGCGCCCTGAAGCTGACCACGGCCGGTTACCACCGCCCCAGCGGCAAGAACATCCACCGCTTCCCCAATGCCTCGGAAGACGACGAGTGGGGCGTCATGCCGAACGACGGATACGAAGTCGAACTCAACGGCAGCCAAACGGCCCAGCTGATCGAGTACCGCCGCAAGCGCGATATTCTGGTGGGCAAGCACCAGCGGGCCCTGGCAGCCAAGGAGGAGTCCGAGTCCGACGACGAGGACGAGGCCAAGCCGGCCGAGAGCGGCGATGAAAAGCCCGAGGCCGAGGCCGCAAAGGAAACCGGCTCCGACGCCGCGGGCGAATCCGAGTCCGACGATTCCGCGGCGGACGAGAAAACCCCGGGTGACGAGGAACCGGCCGAAAAGGAACCGGTCCTTGAAGAGGAATCGTCCGACCGCGACGAAGGTGAGCGTCCGGAGTTTGTCGACCTGCAACTGCAAAAGGCGGTCGACTACCTCACGACCGAGTTGGCCAAGGCCGAATAGTCACCGCGGCGACGGCCCCAAGACCTTATCGCGGCTTGCCCCCAATCGCTGCTGCAAGAAACGTCGCAGCGGCGCGGACGTGGCAGGCCAGTTCCTTCATGCAACGTCTCTTGATCCTGGAAACCACGTGTGACGAGACGGCCGCTGCCGTCGTCACCGATGCGCTCGACGTCCTGGGGTCGACCGTTGCCTCCCAGGATGCGTTGCACGAGCGCTACGGTGGTGTCGTGCCAGAAATCGCTTCGCGTGCCCACGTCGAGCGGATCCTGCCCGTGATCGACGAGACCCTGCGACGAGCCGACGTGGCGATTTCCGACATCGACGCCATCGCGGTTGCCAACACGCCGGGGCTGGCCGGATCACTGCTGGTGGGTCTGTCGGCGGCCAAAGCGTTGTGCGTGGCCCTCGGCGTGCCGCTGGTGGCCGTCAATCACCTGCAGGCCCATATTTACGCCTGCCGTCTGGCTGCCGGACGCGACGTGTTCCCGTGCCTCGGCCTGATCGTCAGCGGAGGGCACTCGAGCTTGTACCGCTGCCGAACGTCGCTCGAATTCGACCTGCTCGGCGGCACCATCGACGACGCCGCGGGCGAGGCCTTCGACAAGGTGGCCAGTCTGCTGGGCTTACCCTTCCCCGGCGGGCCTGCCATCGATCGGGCCGCCCGGAGCGGCGATCCGAAGAAGTACGATCTGCCGCGTCCGCTGCTAGACTCCCCGCGCCTCGACTTTAGCTTCAGCGGCCTGAAAACGGCCGTGCGATACCGCATCAGCCGGCCGGGAGAAACGCCCGGGAAGCTCGAACCGCAGGTGGTCAACGACCTGGCCGCGAGTTTTCAGGAGGCGGTGGTCGATTGCCTGGTGGGAAAGACGATGCTGGCCCTCGAGCAGACCGGGATGAACGTCCTCTGCGTGGGCGGAGGCGTGGCCGCCAACGGGCGATTGCGCCAGCGCCTCGAAAGCGAGGCACGCACCCGAGGCATCGAGCTCCATATTCCGCCGCTCTCGCTCTGCACCGACAACGCCGTGATGGGGGCGATCGCGGTGGAGCGCTTGCGAGCCGGACTGTTCGAAGAACTCGACTTGGATATTACGCCGGGGCTGGTTCGGCAGTCTGCCGGGTAAGGCCTGCTGCCGACGTGCGCTGCCGGCTAGAAATTGCTCGGCCCGCCGCCCGGAGGATTCGCGCCGGGAGCCGTGCCGCCGCCCATTGGCGTCGAAGTGCCGGTGTCGCCCGAGACCAGGTTGAAGGTAGTCACGCTGCTGACGCCGCTGAACAGCGGAATCGGCGTGATTCGCACGTAGCGACGGTCGGCCGACACGACGCCGGTCACGCTCAGGCTGGTACCGGCCGGCAACACCGTGATCTGCGGCTGGTAGCCGACCGCCTGATTGATGATGGGCGAGCCGAAGAAGTCACCCTGCCGCGAGCGGCTCAGCGCTGCCGTGGCTCCCTCGCTGGAGTTCGCGATCTGGTTGAGCTGTTGGGCCAGAATCGCCTGGTTGACGGCCAACTGGTCGGCCGCCGCGTTGGCGAGTTGATGCTCGTCGAGCGGATCCTGGCGCCGCCCGTCGGTCAGATCGAAGACGACCATGGCGTCCTGATCGCCTAAGGGGATCTGCTTGCTCAGGTGCTTTTCTTCCGGCGTGCCGTAGTGAGCGTAGACGTCGACGGTGACCTTGCCCGCGGTAACTTTGCCCCACACGCGGCGAATCAAGACGTGGTACGTGCCGTTGAAGGCCTCGGGGCACTCGTACGTTTCGCTGGTTCCCTCGCCGGTCGCTCGCTCATCTTGCGACGTGGTGTCGCCCAACAGCAGTCCACCGCCGCTGGTGCGGGGATTGCGGAATTCGCAGACCGTGCCCGAGGGCTCGACGACCGCCATGTCCACGTCGGCGTTGCCGGTCCAGGTGACCACCACCTTACAGTCGCGCACGCGGGCTTCGGCGATCTGGGCCGCAAGGGCATCGGCTTCCTCCGTGCGGTTCTGGCTGCGAAGCTGTTCGACCGCTGCCGCCGCCGACCGCCGGGCATGGTTGACCACGGCCACCTTGTCGATCGGCCAGGCCCGCTTCAGGATTCCGATGCTCGACCACGTGATCCCCTCGAGGTCATCGAGCTTTTCGGCCAGACGCAGTCCGTACAGATAGGGTTCGGGCCGCAGGGGCTCGATTTGGGCCACCTGCCGAAAGATCTTCAGCGCCCGGTCTTCCAGGCCGCTGCGAGCCATGTACTGGGCCACATACATCAGATCGTCGGTGCTGCCGCCGAAGTCGACGCCCGACATCAACGCGCGCTCGATCTCGGCCTTGGAACTGCCGGAAGCCTGCATCGCCAGGCTCAAGGCCTCGTACATCCAGGGCTGGGGTTGCTCGGAGCGAAGCGCCGCCCGCAACATGCCGATCAGCACGGCGAAATTGCGATGCCGGCCCAGCTCGCGGGCCGTCTCGCGCACGTCGGCGTCCGACAGATCGCGATGCTTGGTGAAATACTCGCTCCAGGCCTTTTCCGGGTCGTTGCCGGCAGGAATCTTCAGGTTGATGACCTGCGGCTCGCGCTGCGGGCCGGCCTTAGGGGCCGCCGCGGCACGTCGCACCGCGGGCTGCTGCGCGGCCGGGGCTTTGGCATCGGCCTGCTTGGTCTTAGGACCCAGCTTCAGATCTTCGGGCACGGCGAATGCCTGGAAGCCGCCGGCAGCGGGCTGGTCGCCGACATTGAACATGCCGCCGCCCATGCCGCCCATGCCGCCACCCATACCGCCGCCCATGCCTCCCATCATGCCGCCACCCATGCCGCCGCCCATCATGCCGCCGCCCATACCGCCGCCCATCATGCCGCCACCCATCATTCCACCGCCCATGCCGCCGAGCGACTGCACGGGAATGACGAGGTCGGCCACCGGATAGGCCTTGGGCACCAAGGCGCTATCGGCCCGGTCCTGCGTGGTGATCAACAGCACTTCGTTTTCGGTGATGAACGTCAGGTCGTAGTCTCGCAGCAACAGCCGCAGGCCGGCCTTGAGGCTGATGCCGTTGACGTTCAGCGTCACGGGAGTGTCGGAACCCAGGCCCAGGTCTTCCAGGGCTCGGGTATCCAACTGCATCTCGATGCCGTGATAGTCCTTCAGATAGGTGACGGCGTCTTGCAGCGGCATGTCGACGAAGTCCATCTTCGTCTCGCTCTCCAGCGCCTCGCGGATGCGTTTCTCCGCCGGCGTCACCGTCTTGAGATCGGTCGCCGCGAATTTTTCCCGGCGGAAGGTGAGCTCCTGCCATTCGTCGGCCGGCGGATAGACCACGGGCTGGTCGTCGGGGAAGGGCATCATAGACACCTCGACCGTGCCAAGCGTGTCGATCACGGCCTTCTGCCGGGCCCGGCGCAGGGCCAGGTCGGCTTGCCGGGCACCGGTCATGTGCGCCACCAGGCTCGCCTGATGAGCGACCGGCATCTCCGGATCCTCGTAAAGCGCCATTTCGCCGATCTCGTCGGCGGCCAGGTACCGGCCCTCGGCCATCAGGGCGTCGAAGCGCTCCATCAGCAACTGCAGCCGCGTCTGCTTGCGGGCCAAGGCGTCGGCGATGGCCAGACGCTCCCGGGCCGCGCCGCGGGCAATGTCGCGCTGCTGCTGCAGGGTGTCGTACGTCGCCTCACGACGCGCCGACTCGCGCAACGCCGCTTCGAGCCGCGTGCGCATCTGGGCACGCACTTCGGCCTTCAACTCCGGCGAACGGAGCACGCGCCCCAACATGGTCTTAAGCTCTTGCTGCACGCCGGCCGGATCGATCTCCATGCGGGCCCGCGCGTCGCGCAGCGCCGTGTCGACTTCGGTGCGAATCAAATCGGTCATCAGCCGATTGTGCTGTTCGATGTTCTCGAGCAACCGCCCCTCGCCATCGTTGATGGCATCAAAAGCCGGAGCCGGGGGAATCGCCGCCGGGGGCACCGGCGTCGGAGCCGGGGCAGGGGGCTCGGGCACGGGGGCCGGCTGCGGAGGCGTCTCGCTGCCTTGCGGCGGCGGGGCCTGCTCGCTCGAGAACCGCCGCACCTCCAGCGTGTCGTCCGAAGACGCTTCCTGCGACGCCACGGTCTCGCCGCGCAGCTTTTCAAGCTGTTGTTTCACCGACCGCGAAGCCTCGTCCTGCGGGTCGCGGCGCAGCGCTTCGTCGGCCATCCGTTCGGCCGCGTCCAGATTGCCCGAGACCAGGGCCTGGCGGGCGAGCGTGGAAAGCAGTTCGGTATCCTGAGCGAGCAGCCGGCGCGACTCCTGGAGCCCCGCGGTGCCAAGCGTCACAAGCCGCAACCCGTCGTCGCTACGCGCGCCCTCGACCAGTACCGGCAAGAACGCCATGTCAGGATTCGACTCGCCGGCGGTGAGCGTCCACTGAAAAACGCGCGGCTTGCCGCCGGCTTCCGCCTTAACGGCCACCTTGACCTGGCCGGTCAGCTCGCCGTCGGCCCGGCCCAGCACGACCGTGTCGCGGTCGCTCCGCAAAGGCGGCATGCGGCTGGGGTAGACCTCGACCATCTCCTTTTGAAACTTCGTGCTGGTCGGCCAAAGCACCGTGCCGCGCACGGATTCGGCCAAAAAGGCCCCGACCTGTTTGGGATCGATCTTCTCGCCGTCGATGGCGAGCATGCCGCCGGTCAGATTGGCCAGCGAGGCCAGCAGCTCCCCGTCGACCTTGAGGCCGATTCCAAAGCTCGATACGGAGATGCGCCGCTCGACGAGCTCGTCGACCAAGTCGCGGTAGCCGTCGACGTTCATGAAGTTCGCGGAGCTGTAACCATCGCCGAGGTAGATCACGACGCGGGGGCGCGACTCGGTAGCGTCGAACGCCTTGGCGGCGGTCCGCAAAGCCAGCGGCATATCCGTGGCACCCAGCGGCACGCGTTGCTTCAAGGCCTCGATGGCCTGTTGCGTGTCGTTGCTCGCGGCCGGCGCGAATCGACTCGACAGCGGCACCGCCTCGAGGTCCACCGCCATCAGCCGCACGCGGTCATCGGAGTCCAAGCCATCGATCAGCGCGCCGAGTGCTTCCAGCGCCGCCTTGCGAACCAGGCCGGTCTGGCTGGCGGAGGTGTCGAACAAGATCACCACGTCCCGTCCGCCACGATCGGTCACGGCCGCATTTGGGGCCAAGCTCATGGCAAAGTACGAGGTGCCATCGGCGGCGCGATAGACCTCCAAGTACGGTTCCGGCACCGCAGCTCGGGCCGAGGCCGCAGAAGCGGCAAAGACCGCGGCGAGCAATAGCGCCGACGTGGCAATACGGCAAATGGGCTTGGACATTGACGTAAGCTCCACTCAGATTAAGTACCGGCGGCCTCGTTGCCATCGTGTTCCGAAGCGATGACGAAAGCGCGCGGATTGAGTCGCCTAGAACGAAGGGCATGTAGTCTCTCTGCCCCGAAGGCCTATTCTATTCAGCCGCCTGGATTTACGCCAGAAAAATCGGCCGAAAATCGGGCCCTCCAGCACCGCCCTCGGGCCGCACACGCCCCGCGGCCATGCGGGGCGCAGGCGAAACTCCGAAAAAATCCGTGCGATTCCCCCGCGATTGCGCCGCCGGGGCAACTCTACTGGCCTCACAAGCGGAAATCGCGTATTTTCCGCACCCGGCCAGACGGCCCGCTCAAGCCTGGCGTGCCGCGCCCCGGCCAACGGATGATTTCGAGTTGCTGCGATTCGGTGAGAGCTGTCATGAAGAAGATCGTCGTGTTGTGCATGCTATCGGCCGCCCTGGGCGGCGTGCTGGTCGAGGCCTGGCGAAGCGCCGTCGTTCACGCGCAGGCCCAGGAACCACGGATCTCGTCACGACCGCGGGGAGGCCCGGCAATTTCGGCCCGCGCCGCGCGGCTGCCGCTTCCCCACGATGCCGCGGACCTCTCGCCCGAGGAGCGGATCAATGTGGCCGTCTACGAGAACGTCAACCGCAGCGTCGTGAACATCAAGACCGAGACGGTGCACAACGACGGGTTCTTCTTCCTCGAGACAGAAGTGCCCGGCGAGGGAGCCGGGTCGGGCAGCGTGCTCGATGCCCAGGGCCACATCCTGACCAACTACCACGTCGTGGAAAGCGCGCGGGCCATCGAAGTGACGCTCTTCGACGGTAACAACTACCCGGCCCGCGTGATCGGCAAGGATGAATCGAACGACATCGCCGTGTTGAAGATCGACGCCCCGGCCGAATCGCTGGTTCCGGTCGAACTCGGGGACTCGACGAACCTACGGGTGGGCCAGCGTGTGTTCGCGATCGGCAATCCGTTCGGCTTCGAACGAACGCTCTCGATCGGCATCATCTCGAGCCTCAACCGTACGTTGCCGGCCCGGAACCACCGCTTGATCAAGTCGGTGATTCAGATTGATGCCGCCATCAACCCGGGCAACTCGGGCGGGCCGCTGCTGGACAGCCACGGTCGGCTGATCGGAATGAACACGGCGATCGCCAGTCCCACCGGCCAGAGTGCCGGCGTGGGCTTCGCCATCCCCGTGGCGAACATCGCCCGCGTCGTTCCCCATCTGCTCCAGCGAGGCCACGTGATCCGGCCGGACTCCGGCATCACCCACGTCTATCCGACCGAAAAAGGTCTGCTGATTGCCGCCATGGCCCCCGGCGGGCCGGCCGAAAAAGCGGGTTTGCGTGGCTTTAGCGTCGTCAAGCGACAGCGCCGGCAAGGCCCGTTTGCCTACCAGACCACGCAAATCGACCGCAGCTCGGCCGACCTGATCGTCGCGGTGGACGGCGAGAAAATCAGCTCAGCCGGGGAGTTCCTGTCGTTGATCGAAGCCCGCGACCCGGGCGCACGCGTGATGCTGACGATCATTCGCCAGGGGCGAACCATCGAAGTGCCGCTGGTGCTGACGACCGACGAACCCTAGTCGAGCCCAGGGGCTCGAATCGAGCGCACGGGGCAGGGTGGCTCCACGAAGAGAGCGAGCCTAGAGCGCGCGACGCTATTGGCCGAGCGTCACGCGGCCCACGATCCAAACGACCAGGAAGACCGCGATGGTGATGAGCAGAACGCCCAGAATCGAGTAAAACATCGGCAATGGCTGAATGAAAAACGGACCTGCTGAACAACTCTCTCGGCTCGATTTCAACTTCGCTCCGCCGCCCTGTCAACAGCAAACGGCATGGGGCGCTCACCTGCGAAGCACACGGCGTTTCAGGCCGTTTCCTGCACGTCGAGGTTGTACTCTTCGATCATCAGTTCGCGGATCTTGAACTTCTGAATCTTGCCGGTCACGGTCTGCGGAAAGCTGTCGACGAACTTGACGTAGCGCGGCACCTTGAAACGCGCCAGGCTCGCTCGGCAGAAATCGCGGATCTCGTCCTCGCTCGCCTGGCAGCCCGCCTTGAGCTTGATCCAGGCACACAGCTCCTCGCCGTACTTTGCATCGGGCACGCCCACCACGGCGGATTGCTCGACCGCGGGATGCTCGAACAAGAACTCCTCGATCTCCCGCGGGTAGATGTTCTCTCCGCCGCGGATGACCATGTCCTTGATGCGGCCCGTGATGCGATAGTAGCCATTGGGCAGTCGCACGGCCAAGTCGCCGGAGTGCAACCATCCCTCCGCGTCGATCGCCGCCTGGGTGGCTTCCTGGTTCTTGTAGTAGCCGATCATGATGCCGTGCCCCTTGGCGCACAGCTCGCCCTGCTCGTTGTCGCCCAGCGAGTCGCCCGTGGCCGGATCGACGATCTTGGCCTCGACGCCCGGCAGCAGGCTCCCCACGGTCTCCACGCGCAGTTCGAGCGGATCGCTCGTGCGGCTTTGCGTGATCAAGGGCGACGCCTCGGTCAGCCCGTAGCCGATCGTGATCTCGTTGGCGCCGAGCACGCCGATCACTTGCTTCATGACCTCGATCGGGCAAGGGCTGCCGGCCATGATGCCGGTGCGCAGCGAGCTGAGATCGCGGCCCTCGCGCGTCGGGTGCTGCAGTTGCGCGATGACCATCGTCGGCACGCCGTACAGAGCCGTGGCCCGTTCGCGCTCGATGGCGTCGAGCGTGGCCTCGGCGTCGAAGCTTTCGGCGGGAATCACCATCGCCGCGCCGTACACGGCCGCGGTGATCGTCCCCAGCACGCAGCCGAAGCAGTGGTAAAACGGCACGGGGATGCAAATCCGATCTTCGGCCGACAGCGCCTGGCACATGCCGGCGTAGTAGCCGTTGAGCAGCAGGTTGCGATGGCTGAGCGTCGCGGCCTTGGGAAAGCCCGTCGTGCCGGAGGTGTACTGGATGTTGATCGGCTGATCGATCTGGAGGTTGCTTTCGACCTCGGACAATTGCTCGGCACTCACCGACTCGCCGCGGTCGAGCATGTCCTGCCAGGTGATGCTGCCGTCGACCGCTTCGTCCTCGAGCGCCACGACCCATCGCAACCGCGGAAACTCCTTGGCGGAAAGCTTGCCCGGCGTGGCACCGGCCAACTCGGGGCACACTTCGCCGAGCATGGCGAAGTAGTTCGACGACTTGAACCGCTCGACGAGGAACAGGGCCACCGAGTCGCTCTGGTTGAGCACGTAATGCAGCTCGTGCGAGCGATAGGCGGGATTGATATTCACCAGCACGGCGCCGATCCGGGCGGTGGCGAACTGCAGCACGACCCATTCGGGCACGTTCGTGGCCCAAATCGCCACGTGCTCGCCCGTGCCGATGCCCAAAGCCAACAGCCCCCGGGCCGCGGCATCGACCATCTCGTCGAACTGGCGATAGCTGATCCTAAGATCGCGGGCCGGAAACACCAAAGCATCGTGATCGCCAAAGCGCTGGGCGGTCTCGCGCAAGGCCTGGCCGATCGTTTTGCCGTCGACCCATGGCCGGGCGTTCTCGTCGATGGCCGGACGGTTCTTCGTGGACATGACTGGCTGGCTCCTGGTTCATTCGCGCAGCGGTTGGGACAACGCCACGGCGCAGGGGACGAAGATCATCAGCGGTAGCCAGGCGGCCAGCGAAGGCTCCAGCCAATAGCCAGACCCCAAATACCGGCACGCCATGACCACGAGCATAAACGCCACGACGAGCACGAGACACAGTCCGATGGCCAAAAAAACGTTCCGATTCGAGCGGGACAGCACCATCGGCAGTCCCAGGAAAAGCAGCGTAATGTCCAGCACGGGCTGAACCATCCGCGAATGGATCGCCGTGCGTTCCGAGGCCCCGTAGTCGAGGCTGCGGTTCGTAAGCCCCTGGATCAATTCGTACGTGCTGGAAAGCTGCCGCCAGTTGCTGTCAGCGGCCAGATACTCGAAGCTGACCTCGCTGACCACGAAACACTCGCGCGGTTTGAGCCAGTCGTGATCCTGCGGCGTCAGCAGCACGGGCTGGCCGTCGGAGAGCGAGAGCGACGCCTCGCCGTCGAGCCCCTCCGGCTCGCTGACGCCGGTGAGCAGGTAGCCGCCGGGCCGATCGCCCTCGGGCGGCTTGTAGTAGCCGTATTCGGCGATCAAACGGGGGCCGTAGCGATTGAGCCCCCGCGGCATCTGAAAGTCGGGCTTGTCGATCCTTAGCTCGTTGGCGAAGGCCTGGCCCGAGGAGCGCAACAGTACGCCTGTCCGAAAGTCGTATCGCGGGACCAGGTCCTTGCCGCGGCTGCCCCCCAGGTCCTGGGCATTGTGGCTCAGCTTTTCGCGGACCGAGGGGATCACCAACTCGCGGTTGGCCACCTTCAGCAGCACGATGACCAGGGCCGTGGCGATCAGCGGCTTGATGATCCGGCCCTTGGGAATGCCCGCTGCCTCGAGGGCCGTCAGCTCGTTGTGGCGCTGGATCCAGGTGACGGTGAACATGGCCGCGATCAGCGTCATGATGTGGCTCGTCGTGTCGAAGAACGACAGCACGCGGTAGCCGTAGTATTCGCCGATCACGGCCACCAAACTGCCGTGGTCCCGCGAGTACGTGATGAACTCCTCCAAGTTCGTGAAGGCATCGATCACCACGTACAGGCCGGTCAGGCTGCAAAAGCAGATCAAGAACGTCTGCACGAACTGCCGCAGCAGATAGCGGTCGATGATCAGCAGCCGCAGTCCGCCGGCGATGGCCGTGGGTTGCTTCTGTTGCACGAGGACCTCCTGCTCCCCTTTGGCAATCCGTTACAGCAGGCGTCGAATGGCCCGCGAAAGCGACTCGACGCCCCGGCGAATGTTCTCGGCGGTCTGGACGCCGAAGCTCAGCCGGATGCGGTCTCGGCGCACCGGCTCCCCTTCGCTCGGATAGCAATACTCGCCCGGCACGTACAACACGCCTTCGGCCAGTGCGTGCTCGATCAACAGACCGCCGGGCCCCGCGTCCATGCCCTCGGGCAACTCGAGCCAGACGTAGAGCCCGCCGGTGGGCCGGTGCCACCGCGCGCCGGGGATATCTCCCAGAAAGTCGTCCATCGCCTTGAGCATGGCCTGGAGCTTGGTCAGGTACGCGGCCTGCAGCATCGCCACGTGCGACTCGAACAAGCCGCGTTCGAGCACCGCCGACATCAAGTGTTGGTTCAAATGCGGCGAGCCGAAATCGATGCTGGCCTTGAGCCCCGAAACCGGCGGCACGAGTTCGGGCGGCAGGATTCCCCAGCCGACGCGCACGCCGGGCGAAAACGACTTGGAAAACGTCTCGGCCACGATCACCGTGTCGCCTTCCTCGTCGAACGCCCGCAGGCTCGGCAGGCTGTCGCCGGCATAGCGCAGCTCGCGGTAGGCGGCATCGTCGATCACGTACAGCGGCGCCTGCTCGGAATGGCGCTTGGCGATCTCGACGATTTGGGCACGCCGCTCGAGCGACAACGAGACGGTGCTGGGGTTCTCGTAGTAGCTGGTGAGGTAGATCGCCTTGACGCGTTCCAACTGACCGGCTTGTTTCTGCCGCTCGAGTTCCTCCACCAGCGCCTCGGGAATCATGCCGTCCTCGTCGATCGCCACGCCCACCGCGTGTGCGCCGAGACTGTTGAGCATGCCCAGAAACACGAAGTAGGTCGGGGCCGCGCATAGCACGATGTCGCCGGGATCGAGCAGCACTTCGCCGACCAGGTGCAGGAGTTGATTGCTGCCGGCGGTGAGAATGACCTGGTCGACCGTAGGCGGGTGCGCCGCGCGCTGGCCGTCGGCCGCCAGCATCCGCTGCAACACGGCCTCGCGCAACGGCAGATACCCGGCGTTGGTACCGTATTGCAAAGCCGCCCGGCCCCGCATCACGTCGGCGAATACCGCCTCGGCGGCCTTGCGGGCCTCGTCGACCGGCAGGCTCGCTTGGTCGACAAACCCAGCAGCGAGCGAGATCAGCTCCGGCTGGGCCAGGGCCATCCGCATCAATTCGCTGATCGGCTGTTGTCCAAAAAGTTGAGCCCGCTGGCTCAATCGCCGGGCGATCGTCATGGCGTGAACACTCGCAGTCGAGCGTGGATGTGGCGAGGTGGCACGATATTTAAGTTATTGCAGTGAGTCAAGATGGGTCAACTCGGCACGCGCGCCGCGGTCGCCTCGTGGCGCGCAATCGCCCGAGGGACGAAGAGTTTGACAACCTGGGCGGCACGAGGAAATAACAGTCCTGGTCAGTTCATTGACGTGACAACGGGGGGGCCATGCCTCAGGTCGCGCGGGGAAAAAGGCTGCTGTCGGCCACGTCGATGGTCGCGAGCCACGGACGCCGTTGGCTGGGGCAGGGGCTCGATCTGGTCTTTCCGCCCGGCTGCGCCTGTTGCCAGGTGGAGATCGACGCTGGCATTTCGCCGCCGCTGTGCTCAGCCTGCCGCGAGGGGTTGCACGACCCGCGGCCCGCCTGCCCCCGCTGCGGCGTCGTGCTGACGCGTGGCGATGCGCAGGCGCCTTGCCCGCGTTGCCGGGAGGTGAAGTTTCGCTTCGGCAGCGTCATCCGGCTGGGCAGCTATCAAGGCTTGCTGCGATCCGCTGTGCTGCAAACCAAAAGGCCGCAGAGTCGGCTGCTGGCCGCGGCCCTGGCCGACCTATTGGCCGGAGTGAATGCGGCTCGCCTGGCAGAGCTCGCCCCCGAGGTAGTCGTGCCGGTGCCGATGCATTGGACGCGCCGCATCTGGCGCGGCACGAATTGTCCGGAGACAATCGCCGCACGGCTGGCCGGCCACTTGGGCGTACCGGCTCGCACCGGCCTGCTGGCCCGCCGGCGGCGCACGGTGCCCCAGGCCAGCCTATCGCCCTCGCGGCGCAAAGCGAACGTTCGCGGAGCATTCCGCGCGGCCAAGCATCCCGATTTGCCGGGTGCTCGGGTCCTGCTGGTCGACGACATCATGACCACCGGAGCCACGCTCGACGAGGCATCGCGAACGCTGGCCGGCCGCGGAGCCGCGGTCGTGGGCGTGGCCGTGTTGGCCCGGGCCGAAGGGCCCGATTGACGCGGCGCATCCCGGGGGTGCGTCTTGCCGACGGCAAGCGAATGGCCAGAATGAAGGCGCGCCGCAATCCGGCGTCGGCGTTCGACAGGCCCCGACCGCGAGTACCTCATGACCACGCGACCGCTTCGTCTCGGCACACGCGCCAGCGCCTTGGCGCGCTGGCAGGCCGATTGGGTGGCGGCCGCGTTGCGGGCCCAGGGCCGGCAGGTCGAACTGGTGCCGATCTCGACCCGCGGCGACACCGAGCGCAGCGTGGCCATCGGCCAGTTGGGCAGCCCGGGGGTGTTTACCAAGGAGTTGCAGCGCGCGCTGCTGGAGGAGCGCATCGATCTGGCGGTCCACAGCCTGAAGGACTTGCCGACCGAGCCGGTGGAAGGTCTTGCGCTTTGTGCCGTTCCCGAGCGCGAGAGTCCTCGCGATGCACTGGTCAGCCGGCAGGGGCTCGCGCTTGCATCCCTGCCCGCCGGCGCGAAGGTGGGCACCGGCAGCCTCCGCCGCCGGGCGCAACTGCTGCACGCCCGCAGCGATCTCGACGTGCAAGGCGTGCGCGGCAACGTCGACACCCGGCTGGAGAAGTTAGCGGCCGGAGAGTACGACGCGCTGGTGCTGGCCCATGCGGGGCTGAAGCGTTTGGGGCGCGAAGCGGCGATCACCGAATTGCTCTCGCCCGAGGTGATGCTGCCGGCGGTGGGGCAGGGGGCGCTGGGGATCGAGACGCGGCGAGAAGACGCAGCCACGCGCGAAGCGCTGGCGCCGCTGGACCACGAGCCGACGCACGCGGCCTGCCGGGCGGAGCGTACGTTGCTCTTCGCACTCAACGGCGGATGCCTGGCCCCGATCGGCGCTTGGGCTCGGCCGAACGACGAGGGAAAGCTGTTCCTGCAAGCCGTCGTGCTTTCTGCCGACGGGCAGCAGCGTCTGACCGCCGACGGAGTGGCGGCGCTGGACGAGGCCGTCGACCTGGGCCAACAGGTGGCGAAGCGCTTGATCGCCGACGGCGCGTTGGAACTGATTCGCCAATCGCGCTCGTCGGACTAACGCGAGCAAGCGCCGCACGGTTGCTATTCGGTATCGCTTGCCGGAGGCGAACGGAAAGGTCACCGCCGTTTACCGCGCCTAGTGTATCCACCCTTTTTTGTGTTGTGGCACGCTGTCATCGCCGATCTATGCTATGTGCGCCGCCCAAACGGTGCACGCGAGGTCAGTGCAAGTGCCGACGGCGACTAGGATGGTCGGCCACACGCCGGCAATTGCGTTTTCTCCAGCGAGAAATGACCCCATGGAAATCGATACCAGCCGGTTTGGACCGGTAGAGATTGCACGCGACGACGTCATCCAGTTTCAGGCGGGATTGCCTGGCCTGGATGATTGCACGTCGTGGGTACTGCTGGGCGATGCCCACAACGACGCACTGGGATGGCTGCAGAGCACGTCGCACCGCGACGTGGCGCTGGCCGTGGTAAGCCCCAGACGCTTCGTGCCGGGCTACAAGCTCAGCGTGCCCCGCGGCGAGCTCGGTACGGCGCTGTGCGATCACCTGGACGAAGTGCACGTACTGGCAATCGTCAGCAAGAACGAGCGCGGCATCACGTTGAACCTGAAGGCGCCTTTGGTGATTCACATGCCGAAGCGTCTGGGACGCCAGGTGATTGCCAGCGGCGACCAGCCCATGCAGTACGAGCTTGCCGACGACGCGCCACCCCAACGAAAGATTGCCTAGCGGCTGCCTGCGATGGATCGACGATGTGCCGGGCCCGTGGGCTGCGGCTCTCGATGCGTCGAAACGTCAGCCGCGAGGCAAAGTGAAGCTATACGGATGACCGCCTGAAAACCCCACCCCAAGCCGCCGCCCACGCCTGCCCAAGCGTGCGTGCGTCGCGCCAGGCCCCCTGGAAAGCCCCGCCACTTTCCAGACAGCAGCAGCGGCAGCGGTGCCGAAGCACCCCGCCGCCGTGATTTAGGAAGGAGTCCCGATGCTTGTCCTGTCGAGACAGCGCGACGAGAGCATCATCATCGGCGACAATATCGTCGTCACGATCGTCGACATCCGCGGCGATAAAGTGCGGTTGGGGATCAACGCGCCCACCGAGATCCCGGTTCACCGCCAGGAGATCTACGAGGCGATCCAGCGCGAAAACCGCCGCGCCAGCCGGGTCGATCCGAAAGACACGCGCGGCCTGGGCACGCCATCGGCCAGCCCGCGGCGACCTGCCGACCGTTAGTGTCCCGTCGGGCCGCGACGCATGTCTTGGGGTGGGCATCGCGGCGAAACGTCGAGCGCTGGCGAGGCGCCGACCCGGCAGGGCGGTGCGCAAGCGCCTCGCGGGGCACTCCTCAAGCGGCCCCCCCAGCCCTATGATGGGGACAGTCACTAGCCGCACGTCCCCGTGGGAGGAGAACCCCCGGTGAGCACCACCAAGACCAAGATCCGCGTCGGTCACAGCCCCGATCCCGACGACGCGTTCATGTTCCATGCCCTGGCCAACGACAAAATCGACACCGGGCCCTACGAGTTCCATCACGAGCTGGTCGATATCGAAACGCTCAACCGCCGGGCCTTCTCGGGCGACCTCGAGCTGACCGCCGTCAGCCTGCACGGCTACGCCTACCTGACCGACAAGTACATGCTGTGTCCGTGCGGGGCCAGCATGGGCGACGGTTACGGTCCCATGGTGATCGCCACGCACGCCTACGGCATCAAAGACCTGCGCAAGATGACGATCGCCGTGCCGGGCACGCTCACCACGGCCTACCTGGCGCTGCGGCTCTGCCTAGGCGTCGACTTCAAGCACGTCGTGGTACCTTTCGACGAGATCATCGACGTCGTGGAACGGGGCAGTTACCAGGGCAAGACCATCGACGCCGGGCTGATCATCCACGAGGGACAACTCACCTACGCCGACCGCGGGCTGACCCTGGTGGTCGACACCGGCAAGTGGTGGCTGGAAACCACCGGGCTGCCGTTGCCGCTGGGGGCCAACGCCATCCGCAAGGATCTGGGGCCAGCGGTCATCAGCGACGTCAATCGCCTGCTGAAGCAGAGCATCGAGTACGGGCTGGCCCATCGCCAGGAAGCGCTCGACTACGCGCTACGCTACGGGCGCGACCTCGACGCTTCGCGAGCCGACCGCTTCGTGGGCATGTACGTCAACGACTGGACGCTCGACTTCGGCGAGCGGGGACGCGAGGCCGTGCGCGTGCTGCTCGAGCGCGGTCACAAGGGAGGCGTGATTCCCAAGGACGTGCAGCCCGAGTTCGTGGAAAACTGACCCCAAGCGGCGTGCAACACGTGGAGCGCAACATCCCTCGACGTCCCGAGCCGCCCGGCCAGGCCAAGCCCAACCGCAGTTCGATGCTGCCAGTGGCGCTGGTCGTGGTGCCGCTGGCCATGCTGGTCGGCGTGGTCGTCGCCTTCACGGGCCGGGCGGGCCTGTTGATGCTGGCGGTCGTGGCCTGCGTGCCCGCCTTCATCATGCTGCACTACGTGCTGTGGGGCCATTGGCTTAGCAAGAGCCTGCGGCGCGAGGACGCCGAAGACGCCGACCGCCAGTAGCGGGCCACGTCGCCCCCGGCACTAGAAATAGTCGGGCTCGCCGCCCGCCTTCCACTTGATGTTGCAGCCGATGCTGGGCTTCTGGTCGGCCGTCACGCTCTTCCCCGCCAGCACCGTGTCGAGCGCCGCGCGCAGATCCTGACCCGTGAGCGGCACGCCCGAGTCGGGTCGGCTGGAATCCAACTGGCCGCGGTAGGCCAGCTTCATGTCCTTGTCGAACACGTAGAAGTCGGGCGTGCAGGCCGCGTGGTAGGCCTTGGCCACTTCCTGCGTGTCGTCGAACAGGTAGGGGAACGTGTAGCCACGCTCCTCGACCTCGTGCACCATCTTCTCGGGCGAGTCGGCCGGGTGGCTGCTGACGTCGTTGGAGTTGATGCCCACGACGGCGACACCCTTCTTCTGATACTCTTCGGCCAGCTTGGCCAGTTCCGGGGCCACGTGGATGACGTACGGGCAGTGGTTGCACATGAAGACGACCAGGTACGCCTTGGCGTTGGGGAAGTCCGACAGCGACACCTGACGGCCGTCGACGTTGGGCAGCGAGAACTCGGGGGCCTTGGTCCCCAGCGGCAGCATCGTACTTGGCGTCAAAACCACGACAGTCCCTCCTATTGCGTATTCGCGTGAAACTTGTTCTATGCTTATCTTAGCCGTGCCCGGGGGACCGCAAAGCCCCGCGGCGAGATTGTTGACTCCTCCCCGCCACCGGGTAGATTGGCGGGGCTGTCGCGGGTGATCTAAGAATCCCATTTGCCAAGGACCCAAGCCATGAACGACGCCTCGAATCCGTATGCCAGTTGGGGGCTGACCGCCGCCGAGGCTGAAACCAGCGATCGGGCGAGCTTCATCCGCCTCACCTACATCCACTTGCTGGGCGCCGTGCTGGCGTTCATCGGCCTCGAGGCGTTTCTGCTGAGCCTGCCGCAAGTGCCCGACGCGGTGAACCTGGTGCTGGGCACCCGCTTGGGTTGGTTCGTCGTGCTCGGCGCGTTCATCGGCGTGAGCTACATCGCCAACAGTTGGGCCAGCAGTTCCACCTCGGTGGGCATGCAGTACGCCGGATTGAGCCTGTTCGTCGTTGCCGAGGCCGTGATCTTCGTGCCGCTGTTGTACGTAGCTTCGAAGGTCTCCGAAGAATCTGGCGTGAACGTGATCGGCACGGCCGGGGTGCTCACGGTGATTACCTTCCTGGCACTGACGGTCGTGGTGTTCCTCACCGGAGCCGACTTCTCGTTTCTGCGAACCGGGCTGGCCGTGGGCGCGATCGTGGCCTTGATCACGATCGGCGCGAGCATGATTCTCGGCTTCAACCTGGGCATCCTGTTCATCGGAGCCATGCTGCTGTTGGCCAGCGGCTACATCCTGTACGACACCAGCAACGTGCTGCACCACTATCGCATCGGCCAGCACGTGGCCGCGTCGCTGGCGCTGTTCGCGTCGTTGGCGCTGCTGTTCTGGTACATGGTGCAACTGGTGATGTCGCGGCGATAGGGCTGGAAGAAACCGCGATATCTCGTGTCGTTTGCGGCCAACGCCCCCGGCGAGCCGAGTGGCGAATCGTGCGCTCTGGTGGTCGGCGTGCGCGGCTGCCTCTATAATTCGGGGCGGGTTAGACGAGTTGCAGCCGTGCCCTCCGGATCCCGAGTATGTCCGACGAACAGGAGTATCCGCCGCTCTATCTGGCGGGAATCGCGCACTTCAACGTGTGCGATTTCTACGAGAGCCACGAGGTGTGGGAAGAGCTCTGGACCGACTATCAGGGGCCCTCGCGCAAGTTCTACCAGGGGCTGATCCAGGCGGCCGTGGCCCTGCATCATTTCGGCAACGGCAACATCCGCGGGGCTCGCAAGCTGTACTACAGCACCCGGGGGTATCTCGAGCCGTATCTGCCCCAACATATGGGGCTTGACCTGGAAAAATTCCTGCAAGAATTCAAGCAGTGCTTCGCCGAGGTCACGGCCAGCGAAGAGGAGTTCCCCAAGATCGAGGTCGAACCCGACCTGATCCCCGAGATTCACCTCGATCCGCCGCCGGCGGCCTCGTAGCCCCAGCGCAACCGTATCGTATGCTTTAGGGTACTTTCGGCACCCCCATCGCGACCGGCACGACTTTTCATCATGTCGAACTTTCACGACGACTTGGCGCTCGTGCCCGAGCAGTTCTCCGGCCGGGCGCGGATCTTTCCGCTGCCGAACCTGGTTCTGTTCCCGCACGTCATCCAGCCGCTGCACATCTTCGAGCCGCGGTTCGTGGAGATGTTCCACGACGCGATCAAGGACGATCGCCTGATTGCCATGTCGTTGCTCGAGCCCGGCTGGGAAAGCGACTACGAGGGGCGCCCGCCCATCGCCGACGTGGCGTGCCTGGGCCGCGTCGTCACGTGGCAAGCCCAGGAAAACGGCCGCTACAACCTGTTGTTGCTGGGTCTGGAACGCGTACGGGTCACGCGCGAGCTGCCGCCGGCGCGATCGTTTCGCGAGGCCGACGTCGAACTGCTGCCGGACGCCTATCCGCATTCCGGCTCCGAGCTGCGTCCGACGCTGCATCACAAGCTGGCGGACTCGTTCGAGCGATTGCTGCCGCGGATCAAGGACGCCGAAGAGTTGTTCGAGCAACTCTCGATCGACAACATCTCGCTGGGAACGTTGACCGACGTGATTGCCTACGCGCTGGATCTCGACCTGCGGCTCAAGCAATCGCTGTTGGCCGAGCCGAGCGTCGACCGGCGGGCGACGATGTTGCTCTCGCAACTGCACGCGGCCTCGCGCGAAACGCGCTCGCTGAGCCTGGCCGGCTTTCCGCCCGCTTTCAGCACCAACTAGCCGCACGGGCAGTGGCCGGCGCCGCGGTGCACGTGCCGGCTTGGCTCGGCCCGGTTCGAATCGCCGCCATTTAGGGCCGCTTGACCGCCCTGCTTCGGCGGCCTTAAGATCAAGTGATGACTCCGCATACGGCGAACAACAAACAACCGCAGTCGCCCACGGCCCCCGATCTGGGAAGCCTGGCCGGCGAACTGGACGCAAGCGCCGCACCGCCCGACGAGCAAACCGCCGTCGATCAGGCCCGCATCGCAAGCGCGGTCCGCGAAATCCTGGCGGCGGTGGGCGAGGATCCCGATCGGGAAGGCCTTCGCGAAACGCCCGCTCGGGTGGCTCGGATGTACGCCGAGATGTTCAGCGGATTGCACGAAGACCCGCGGCTGCACCTGCGTAAGTTCTTCACCGAGCCCTACGACGAGTTGGTGCTGGTGCGCGACATCAGCTTCAACAGCATGTGCGAGCATCACATGCTGCCCTTCATGGGCCGCGCGCACGTGGGCTACCTGCCCAACGGCCGGGTGATCGGCCTCAGCAAGCTGGCCCGCGTGGTCGAAGTCGTGGCCCGGCGCCCGCAGGTGCAGGAACGGATGACCGAGACGATCGCCAACCTGCTGGTCGAAGAGCTCGAAGCCAAGGGCGTGGCCGTGGTGCTGGAAGCCACGCACACCTGCATGACGATTCGCGGCATTCGCAAGCCGGGCAGCCTGTGCGTCACGTCGGCCATGAAGGGGATCTTTCGCTCAAACCTCTCCAGCCGTTCCGAAGTGATGAACCTGATTTACGGCGGCCGGCAATAGCCCCGCTTCCGCCTGCCGCTCACGATCGGGACCCTGCCGTGGCGATTCTGACGCAGTTCATTCTCCGGCTGTCGTTCGGGATGTCGCTGGGAATGGCGCTCACCAGCCCGCGACAGGTCACCAGCGGCTACTACCGCAACCACCTTTACGTGCTGCTGGGGCTGAACGTGCTGGCCACGATGGTGGCGCTGGCCGACCGGCAGCGGTTTGACCTCGCACCGCCGCTGGTGGCCGCCGTGCTCAGTTACGTTGGCGCGGTGCTGTGGCTGTACGAGAAGCCCCGGGCGGGGATCGCGGCGCTGTTGCTGCTCTCGGCCGCGAGCTTATGGGGGGCCTACCAGGCGACCAACTGGAACCGCGCCACCTATACGGCCCAAACGGTGCTGCTCGCGCTGAATCCACCCTCGGGCGGAATGGTGTTGGGATTCACGATGGCCGCCATGTTCCTGGGGCACTGGTATCTGAACAGCCCCTCGATGGCCATCGGACCGCTCGAGCGGTTGATTCTGCTCTTGGGCGCTTCGGTCGTCGTGCGCGCGGTCGTCGAAGCCGGCGGGCTGGTGCTCTATCTGCAATCGATTTCACCGGATAGCGGCCAGTTGGCGTTCTTGGCCCTCCGCTGGCTGGCCGGCATCGCCGGGGCGCTGCTACTGGCGGTGATGGCCTATCGCACGCTGAAGATCCCCAACACGCAGAGCGCCACCGGGATCCTCTACGTTTGCGTGATCGCCACCTTCCTGGGGGAGCTGACCTCGATGCTGCTAAATGTCCAGTCGAGCCCACCGATCTAGCGCCTCGAGAACCCTCTGGCCGCAACCAGGGCGGCCACTTGAGATTGTTGCCTGCGGCCGGTCCTAACCGGCACAACCGTGCAGGTCGCCTGCCGGGCGAGGGGTTGGCCCCTCCAACTCGACCGTTTCGCAGCCTGTGCGAACAAAGTACAATACATTTGCTCGCGTGGTCTGGCCGAAGTCACCAAGGGAGGTGTTGCAATGATGTCGAAAATCCTGGCTTTGACCCTGGCGTGCGTCGCCCTTTGGATCGCGGCCCCGCAGACCGCGGAGGCTCAGTTGATCGGCGGCTATCGCGGCAGTTCCGACAATCCGAACGGCCCCACGGTGAGCCCGTACCTGAACCTGCTGCAGAGCAATCAATTCGGTGTGACGAATTACCAGTCGTTGGTCCGCCCCCTGATCGACCAAAGTACGGCGATCAATCGGCAGGGCAATTCGCTCAACCGGCTGCAGCAGCAATTCAATTCTCAGCCGGCGGCAACCTCGGCGGGAGGTCCGGTGCAGACCGGTCGCCCCTCGTTCTTCATGTTCTACTCGCACTTCTACGCGCAGCCGGGCCAATAGCCCCCTGCGGCCCCCGTTGCCTTGGCCCGGCGGTAAGTTTGTGCCCCCTCGGACGGTCTGTTAGAGTAGCTCGCGGATACGGCGCGCCCCGCACATGCTCTGTGGTGATACGCGCGATTCGTACCGGCGTGTTTCACCGCGAGCCAAGACTTCTGTGACGGGGGTGCTGCCATGATCGATCGGCTGGGGCGAACGTTCTTTCTGGTGGGTCTCTGGGCCGCAGCGCTAACGGTCGTGGCACGCGTTTCAGAGGCCGACGCGGCCGATTTCCACCACGTGCATCTCAACGTCACCGATCCGGTGGAGGGAGCGAAGTGGTACGCCGACATGCTGGGCGGCGAAAAGAAAATGCTGGGCCCCTTCAACACGGCGGAGTTCGGCAAGACGATCATCATTTTCTTCAAAGCCAAAGAAGGCTTTCCGCCTAGCGACGGCAGCGTCGTCGACCACATCGGGTTCTCGTATCCCGATATCGAAGCCAAGATGAAGGAGCTGGCCGACCAGGGCGTGAACATCGTGTCCGGCGTCGAGCAGGAGGGACCGATCAAGTACGCGTTTGTCCGCGACCCCTGGGGCACGCTGATCGAAGTGGTCGAAGATGCCGAAGTGCAAGGATTCCACCACGTGCACCTGGCCTCGACCGACCCAAAGGACACGCTGGCCTGGTACGAAAGCGCGTTCGGCGGCCAGCAGGCCCGCTTTGCCGGCATCATCCCCGGCATCCGCTACGGCGACGTCTGGCTGCTAGTCAAGAAGACCAAGGAGGCGGCCGAGCCCACCAAGGGGCGCTCGATCGACCACATCAGTTGGGCGCTGCCGGATCTCGACGACTCGACGGTGGAGCAGCTCACGGCCAAGGGCGGCACGTTCGAGTCGAAGCCCTTCAACTTCGGCACCAGCCGCATCGCCTTCGTGCTCGACCCGGCCGGCACGCGGATCGAGCTGGTCGCGCCCGCTCAGAAAAAGTAGCCCGGCTGGCTACGGTACGTATCCCAATCGCTCTTCCAGCCGCGAGCGCACGTCGGGCCACTCGTCGGCGATGCTGTACGAGCCGAGGAGCAAGCCGCCCGCACAAGCCGCATTGCCTCGGCACCGCCTGGCGCTGATAATCGCGGCATTCCTCCGCGCGGACGAATCGCCCATCGCGCGCAGGTGTCTCACGGCAGCCCACGGAGACGAACGCGACCCATGCCCGACGCGGCAGAAACCAGAAGAAGTGCTCCGCTGCTTTCGGCCGCGGCTTTCGTCGTCGTCATCGCGGGACTGCGTGCGGCCCAGCCGATCGTCGTGCCCTTTCTCGTAGCCGTCTTCCTGGCCATGATCTGCCTGCCGCCGCTCAGGTCGCTGCAGGAGCGCGGGCTGCCCACGTGGCTGGCTTTGCTGGTGATCACGGCCGTAATCTGCGTCGGCGGCATCGTCGTGGTGGCGGTCATCGGCAACTCGGTGAATCAAATGCGGCTCCGGCTCCCGACCTACGAGCAACGCGTCGCCGAAATTCAGGACGATCTGGCCAAGCGGCTCAAGGACATCGACGTCGACATCGGCTCGGTGCTCGACCGCGAGAACTTCAAGACGGATCAAGTGCTTTCGCTCTTCGGCAACCTGCTCAGCGCCCTGGGCTCGGTGCTGGGCAACGGACTGATCATCGTGTTCACGCTGATTTTCATGCTGCTCGAGGCGGCCGACCTGCCCGCCAAGCTGAGAGCCATCTCCGGGGGCGACGGCGCCCTGCCCGGGCGGCTCGATCGCATTCAGGAGAGCGTGCGGCAGTACGTGTCGATCAAGACGCGGCTCAGTTTCTTGACCGGCGTGCTGGTGACCATTTGGATGTGGCTTCTGGACGTCGACTTCCCCGTGCTGTGGGGACTGCTCGCCTTTTTGTTCAACTACATCCCGAACATCGGATCGTTCATCGCCGCGGTGCCGGCGGTCGTGCTGGCGTTTTTGCAATACGGCATCGCTTCGGCCATCTACGCGGCGCTGGGTTACGTGGCGATCAACCTAATCGTCGGCAACGTGCTCGAGCCCCGCGTGATGGGCCGCGGGCTGGGGCTGTCGTCGCTGGTCGTGTTCGTGTCCTTGATTTTCTGGGGTTGGGTGCTGGGACCGATCGGCATGCTGTTCTCGGTGCCGCTGACGATGATCGTCAAGATCGTGCTCGACAACAGCGACGAGCTGCGCTGGGTGTCGATTCTGCTGGGGTCCGAAGCGCCGCGGCCCGCCGCCGGCAGCCGACCGTAGCCGTGCTCACAGAGCATCTTTGGCCTTTTCTGCCGCAAAGCGTTTCTTCATCTCGGCCAGTTGTTCCGGGTGCGAATCGGACAGATCGGTCTTCTCGTACGGGTCCTTAGCTACGTTGTACAGCTCGAAGTCGGCCTCCGGGCCCGGTCGCAGGATCTTCCAGCCGCCGTGCCGCAGGGCCACGCGCTGGCGTCGAGCCCCCCACACCCAATACAGCGTGCGCGGGTCCGAATTGCTCTCGTAGGCGGCCAGCGCGGGCCATACGTTCTGCCCGTCCAGGTGCCAGGCGTCTTCGGTTTTGATATCGATCAACCCCAGGATCGTCGGCAGCCAATCGACGGCGTGCATCGGCATGTCGCGCACTCCGGGCTTCAGATATCCCGGCCAGTTCGCAAACGCCGGCACGCGCATGCCGCCTTCGTAGGTCTGCGATTTCTGTCCCCGCAGCGGCAGGTTGCTGCTGAAGTTTTCGAGCTTGGGATCCGGCGGCGGGTACGTGTCGCCGCGGTGGTTGTGCAGCCCGCCGTTGTCGGAAGTAAAAATGATTAGCGTGTTTTCGCGCTGCCCGGTCCGGTCGAGGGCGTCGACCACTTTGCCGATCGCTTCGTCGAGGTGCGTGACCGCCGCCGCAAAGAGCCGCCGGTCGGCGTAGTCGATGTGTGCGTTGGCCTCCAGGTAGCGATCCGGCTCGACCAGCGGCACGTGGACCGCCTGAAACGGCAGGTACAGGAAGAACGGTTCCTCGCGCTGCTTCTCGATCCAGGCCACGGCCTCGCGGGCCTCGAGATCGGTGACGTGCCCTTCTTCGTCGATGAACTCCTCGTTGCGGTGCCACGTGCGAGTGAACTCGGGCCGCGTCAGACGGTAGCGATGGTCGTAGATGCCCGTGGCGCCCGCCAGGCAACCGTACGAATAGTCGAAACCGAAGTGGTTGGGACCCCACTCAGGCTTGGAACCCAAGTGCCACTTGCCCACCAGGGCCGTATCGTAGCCGGCCTGCTTGAGCAGCGAGGACAAGGTGGGCGTGCCGTCGGGCAGGGCCTTCTCGTTCGAAGCTTGCGTACAATGGCGGCCGAAGCGGCTGGGGTAGCGGCCGGTCATCAGCGCTACGCGCGTGGGCGTGCACTGCGGTTGGACGTAGTGCAGATCGAGCTCGATGCCCGTCTTCACCAGGCGGTCGATGTTTGGGCTGCGAATCTCGGGGTTGTGGTAGCCCACGTCGGCCCAACCCAGGTCGTCGGCTACGATCAACACGACGTTTGGCCGGGCGTTTTCCGCGGGTGCGGCAACCGCCGCCAGCATCGCGACAAGCAACAGGGAAGCAGACATGGCACTCCTCGCTCGGGACAGACAGGGGACCGAGCGCGCCATTCTAAGTTCGCGGCGCCAGCGGCAGCAACGATCGAATGCCGCCGAAGTTGCCCGACACGCTAGGCCTGCGAAGCGCCGAGGGCGGCCTCCCAGCCGCGGAAGGCTGCCGACGAGCTATGGAAGCGGCCGATCGCCTCGTCGAGCGAAATCATCGGATGGACCGGCTGAAACTCGCGAGTGGTCCGCCGCCCGCGCCGCCGCGGCAGCGTGGGACGCCCGCGCGCGACAACCTGCGCGAGGGTTTCGCTCATGGCCTCGCCGAGCGCGGCGGTCAATTGATCGCGCCGAGCCGGCTGGTCGGAAAACGCTCGGGCATCGATGGCCGGTCCAAACTGAACGACGGCCGTCATGGGAGCCACGGGGCAATCCATGTCGAACCAGTCTTCTTCCAACCGCTGGACGGTCTCGCCGATCCGCTCGATGGACGGAGCGCCGTCGAGGTAGTCGGGAGACTGCGAGAACAAGAGCTGGCACAGGTACAAGATATCCATCTCGTGGCAGAGCGTCGGATCGGCAACGCGGCGCTGGCCCAACTGCGCGATGCGATTCACGCGCGATCGCCGCAGTCGCCGCACGCGCTCGATGATGCTTCCCTCGGGCACGACGTTGTCGCGCGGCTCGATGCTTTGCAGCAACGTATGCGCCAGTTGCTGGGTGCGCTCGCTGAGCGTGCCGGCATTCGTGCGCCCCAGAAACTCCTGCTCCCACAGCCCCAGGGCATGGTCGCTGATGCGCAACACCCGCGCAAGCAGGCTCATTCCGGGCGCCGGCGGAATCCGGAACTGAAGCTCCAGTCGCGTCACGCGGCGCGCTAGCGCGGCTTCGGCATCGTCGATGAACCAGTACTTGATCGCGACCGGGTGAATCACGATCGGGCGACGCGTGGCATGTGCCGCGCGGCGGCAGATGAGCGAGACGCCGTGTTGCAGCGGGCCCACGCTGTCGTTGCGGCGGTAGTACGTGCCCTCGGGAAACACGACCAGCGGCCGGCGTGCTTCGGTCAGGATCTGGATGCACGCGCGCAGCGCCTGATGATCGGCCGTGTCGCGCAGGACACTCATCGCCCCGAAACCGCGCAGCTTCCACACCTCGAGCCGCGGCTGCTGGAACAGGTGGAACGACGCCAGGTAGTAAAAGAAGCGGCGAATCCTAGCGCCCGCCATGCCCAGCACTAGCGGATCGGCCGAGCGGCAATGGTTGGCCGCCAGCAAGATCCCCGCCTGCCGATCGAGCGAGGCCTGCAGGTGCTCGAGCCCCGTCACTTCGCTCAGCTCGGTGCCGAATGCGCGGCGGACATACGGCGCCACGTAGGGGCGCGCCAGATGGGCCCAAATCGTCCGTCGATCGGGAGGCTGAAACCGGTAGGGTTTGACGTAGTACCGCGAGTGCACGGCGGGACTCTCTGCTCAATGGCTCGCCGCGGATTTCCGGCTTGAGTGTACTCACAATTCTCGGTTTCGGTGAGCCGAGTCTCGTGAGGCAAGCGCAAATGTTCCGTTAGGAATCGGTGAGCCGCCACCAATGTCGGCACGACCGGTCCGCGACGCGCCGGGGTCTGAGGAACCTGGAGCGACCGAAGGCATCAAGAGCTCACTAGAACCCCTGAGCCGTCCGCCCCCCCGAATCGTCGTTTAGCTATTCGACGCCGCGGCCCGACAATTCGTCAATCTCAGTTAGCGGAATTTTGAGCACCTCGACGCTCTGCTTGCCGCCCGAGAAGGCCACCAGCAGGAAGTCGCCCTGCTGGATAGCGTGCGGGTAGTCGACGCGGCGTCCGCCGACCAGGTAGCCCATGGCCCGGAAGACCACGCCGTCGTCGCTGACCGAAAGGACCAGCGGATCGCGCTTGCGGGGATTGGCGTTCGAGATCAGCACGTAGCGGCCGTCGTCGAGTCGCAAGCCGAAGATCTTCGACGTGGCGTCCGGAAAATTCGTGCGCTGCGGCTTTGTCCAGGTGCGGCCGTCGTCCTCGGAAAACGAGCGGTACAGGAAGCCGCTGCGCGCATTGTCGCGAAACAGCGCGACAAGCTTGCCATCGGGCAACGTCCACCACAGGGGCTCTTCGGCCGACAGCTCGCTGCTCGAGCCCAGCACCGGAAACGACTCCCAACGGTCGAGTCGCTCCACACCGCCGACGAGGAAATGCACGCCCACGCGCTTGTAGTCGTGCGGACGCCGCGACATCATCCACTGCCCGGTGGGAAGCTTCTTGGGCGGGAAGTTGTTGATCGCGTTGTCGACGATGGGGCCCAAATCGTGCCACGTTCCGTCAGCGGCCAGGCGGAACGCATGCAGTTCGAGGCTCGGCCCGAAGAAGCCCGCGGCTTCGTCCAGCGAGGCCAGGGCCAACAGCTCGCCGTCGCGCTGCCAGAAGCCGCGGGCGATCCAGCGCAGCCCCTCGGGAGTGCGCGTGCCATAGTGCTCCGACTTGGGTCCGGAGCCCGGCGGCTCGGGAGTCAGGTACTTCGGGTCGCTCCACCGGAGCCCGTCGGGGCTGGTGGCGAACTTGACCCGTTGCCCCACGCGGTCTTCGACGCCTGGGCCGTCGCTCCACATGACCCAGAACTTGCCGTCGTGATGCACGAGGTAGTTGTGCTGATTGACCCCGCCGGCGGCACGCACGTCGCTGACGACCACGTGCCGGCTGGCGATCTTCGGCAGATTGGCAAAATCGATCTGGTGCGTGTCCTCGGGAACCCAGGCGCCGGCGAGGATGCGCCCCGAGCGACCGGGCTCGGCGCCGCGTGCCGTGTCCAGCGAAGCGATTGGCCCCGCGAGCACTACCAGGCTCGCCGCAACGCATACGATCATGTTTCGCATCGACGATTCCTTCGACCGAAGTAAACGACTCTCGTTCCCCAGTATGGACCATCTCGATGCACGATCAAGCGATTGCCGCATCGGGCAGCACAATCACTCCATAGTTGCGCGTCGCGCCGCGGCGTG
Organism: Planctomycetota bacterium; assembly: GCA_003389325.1. Classification (GTDB taxonomy): domain Bacteria; phylum Planctomycetota; class Planctomycetia; order Pirellulales; family PALSA-1355; genus LB-PLM-3. The sequence continues at coordinate 127,677 of QQVE01000018.1, read as the reverse complement.
CTAGTCTGGTGTCCGGAAACGCACTGGCATCGCTGGAGGCCGACACCCATGATCAAACGCTCGAAGATCTCATATTGCCATCTCGTTCTGCTGCTCGCGCTTGCCGTCGCAAGCCAGACGTCGTCGGCTACGCGGGCTGCCGAGCCGCAGCACGTGCCTGCCGGGCCGCGGACGCGCCCTATCGCGGTGTCGGACGGTTCACTGCGCGCTTTTCGTGCTTCCAATGGGAAGATTGTCTCGGTCCGTTCCGAGGACGGCGGCCGCACGTGGAGTCCGCCGCAACTGGAATGCAATCTGCCGATCAAGAGCATGGGCGGGGGACTCAGCCTGCTCGACGCGGCTGGCGAAATTCACTTGATCCTGGTTCATGCCCGGGGCGAAGGAAAGCCGGCCGAAACGCGCTTCATCGACCTGTGGCACTGCCGCACGACCGACGGGCAACGTGCCTGGACGAAACCCGAGCGGATCTGGGAGGGATACTGCGGGGCCGTGATGGACATCAAGCAATTGTCCAGCGGCCGCATCGTCGTGCCGTTCGCCGCCTGGAAGCGGCCCGGCGAGGAAGTGGCTCCCAGCACCGGGCTGAACTACACGACCGTGGTCTACTCCGACGACGGGGGAGACTCGTGGCACCTCTCGCCGGCGAAACTCACCTCGCCCTGCCAACCGGGATACAACGGCAACAACTACGGCGCCATCGAGCCAACCGTGCTGGAGCTGAACGACGGACGCGTGTGGATGCTGATGCGCACGCAAACCGGTTTCCTGTACGAATCGTTTTCCGAAGACGGCGTGAACTGGACGGCGGCCGAACCCTCGCCTTTTCACTCCTCGACCTCGCCGGCGGCGCTCGATCGGTTGCCCGACGGGCGGATCGTGCTCGTCTGGAACAACTGCGAGATGCCGCCCCGGCACGAGGGCGCGGGCGTTTACGGCGGACGCGATGCCTTGCACGCCGCACTCTCGGCCGACGAGGGAAAGACGTGGCACGGGTTCCGCGAGGTCTACCGCGACCCTTACCGCAATGACTCTCCGCCGCCGAGCGGCGATCGCGGCACGGCGTACCCCCAGCTTGCCGTGGGACCGGACGGCGAGATTGTGCTGGTCACCGGTCAGGGAAATCGCAAGACGATGATCCTCGTCGATCCCGACTGGCTGCTGGAGCAGGACCAGGCCGACGACTTTTCGCAGGGGTTGGAGGCGTGGCACGTGTGGAAGCCCTTCGGCCCGGCAACCGGCTATTGGCGCGATCGCTGCGAAGGCCCCGTGCTGGTCGAACATCCGACGCGAGCGGGCGCGTTGGCGTTGCACGTCCGGCGGCCCGACCAGCGCGAAGCGGACTGTGCCTCGTGGAACTTCGCAGGCCGCGACGCGGGGTGCCTTGATTTGCGCATCCTCCCCCGCCCTGGATCGGCCGGCATCGACGTCTGCTTGAACGATCGGTTTTTCAACCCCAGCGACGAGCGCGGCGAAAGCGAGGCCGTGTTTCGGCTGACGATTCCGCCCAGCGGCAAGCTCGGCGAGACGACGCTGCCCGCCGACCAATGGTCGACCTTGCAGCTACAATGGGACCTCACGAACCGCCGGTGCGAAGTCGCGCTCAACGGCCAGCCGGCCGGCGTGATTGCGCAGCAAAGCGACGCTTTTGGCGGCGTTTCCTACCTGCGACTACGCTCGCGGGCCGACTCGCCTGACGCGGCCGGCTACCTGATTGATTCCGTGCGGGTCTCGGGAGAGCCACCTCGCTAAGCCGGGTGGGACGACGCAGGAGACGAGAATACGCCTGGCAGGATTCGAACCTGCGACCTACGGTTTAGGAAACCGTTGCTCTATCCCCTGAGCTACAGGCGCGTTTGTCGATTTGACCCTTGCTTTACCGTGTATTAGAGTTGGACTAGATGGCGATGGCACTAAATTTGGCACTAAATTTTGCAACCGGTTGTGCCTGCCCGGCGTATTAGTCCAGTCTCAACTACACGTCTCATCCTACTGGGGTCAAATCAATGGCGAAAGTCCGGCGCAAGGGGCGTCGGCAGGGAAGCCGGAACAAGGGGTATTTCTTCCGCGTGGGTCGCGGGTGGCAGTTCAAGGATTCAAAGGGCAAGTTCCAATGGCTGACCGATGAAGCTGGCGAGCGGCTACGCGACCCGGCCGACGATGAAGCCGCCAAGCTGGCCTATGCCCGTCAATTAGTCCAGCAGCCAGCAGCACCCAATGGCGAGCCGGCCGACACGATCAAGGTTTGGGAAGTGTGCGAACGCTACTTGCGTTCGACTAACGGGCGAACGTTTGAAATCCGTAGCCGAATCTTGTTCGACTTTTGCACTGGCTTGCCTCCACGATTCATGGGGAAGGAACGCGAAGCCAAGCCGAAAGACAAGATTCACGACGGTTACGGGCACCTCACTGTTGGCGAGTTGAAAAAGCACCATATCGAAGATTGGATTGCCGCGCACGCGGAATGGAATGGTTCGATTCGGACTCAGATTCAAGCCATCAAGCGCGCCCTCAATGCGGCCGTCGAGTCCGACCTCATCAGCCGCAACCCTATCAAAGGATTCAAGACACCGAAGCCTAATGCTAGGGCGACATACCTAACGCTAGAGCAAGAGCAAGCCATCTATCGGCGCGCAAAGCCATCATTCGCCCTCGCGGTCAAGGTTTTGATTGCAACTGGCGCGCGGCCGGGAATCGAGTTTGCCAAGTTGACGGCTCAACATGTTCACGACTTGGGCGACAAGATGACTTGGACGTTTCAACCGCACGAATGCAAGACGCGCATATTGCGCACAATCTTCATTTCCGATCCTGAGATTATCGAGATTGTTCGCCAACAAATGCGGCTCCACCCAACCGGGCGAATCTTCCGGGCTTCGACCGACACGCCTTGGACGATTCAAAACTTGTCGGCTCGCTTTCGCAGGATCAAGAATCGCCTCGCAAAGGACGGAATCAAGTTAGACGATGACGCCTGCGTTTACAGCACGCGCCATACGCGAGCCAAGAGGCTGTTGGAAGGAACCGCGACCGCAACCGGAAGGCCGGTCAGCATTCAGACGGTTGCCAAGATGCTCGGCAACTCCGTTGAGGTTTGCCAAAAGCACTACGGCAACTGGGACAAGTCGGCAACGGATCATATTTGGGCGGCTCTTGCCTAGCACTCCACCCTTAGTGCCTGCGCCGTGCTCGCCTTCGTTCTTCAATGGCAAGGCAGCCGGCAAGAAAGGCGAAGGGGGACAGCCACAGTGCTGTCCATGCCGCCAGGAATGAAATCCGAATCGTTGCAAGGCTACCCTTTGTCCAAATCCGTTCGGGCTCCCTCTGATATCGGTCGAGTAGCTCCTTGTCCGTATACAGCGTCGGATCGCTTTCTCGCAACGCGGCCGGACCGTCCAAGAGGACAAAACCAACTATGATCGGCTTATTCGGCTGGTCGTCGAAGATAACCACGAAATTCTCATCGAAGACAAAGTATGCAAGCAAAGACGCCGCGAACGCCACGATTGAGGCGATTAGAACCGTTGTCGTCTTGGCGATGGTCGCGGCAGTCCACAGCGTATAGGAGAGGCCGGCCAGAATCAGCAAGCCTACAACAATGACCGTTATTGCGGCTGATTGTGACCGTACTGGAGGAACAAAGCCGGCAATCCCGATTCCAATTGACACAGCCGCCGCGAACTTTGGCACTAGAAGTAACGGCGTACTTACATCTGTGGCAAACTGCCAAAGCCTCGACATATCAGCGCAACCCTCGTGGAGTAAAAACGAGGGATCGACCGCGATTTATCAGAATCGGCCCGATCACTTTGGTTTGAGAGTTCTCGAACTGGGCATGGAAATAGTACTTTCCGATCAAGGTCACTGAATTCCCGGATGCCTGTTCCCAAGCGGGTTTCGGTACGTTCTTACCGTTCCTTCGACCAAGCTGATACAAATCCCAACTACCTGCCATGATGTAGTGGACAACAGCACCGGGAGGCTCAGTCACAATCTCAACCCCATAGGCTGCCATCGTCTTGTATTCAAATTGCCAATCTCCTGCATTTTCGAGCTGTGCCCATCGCAAGAAGAATGCTTCGTAGGTGGCACCGATGTCGGCTTCGATTCGGTCGAGTGCTGTTGACTTCTGAGCATCGCTCCAGTTTCGCGCGGCCAACACATCTAACATTTGTTGAATCTTGCCCTCAACCGTCGTCAAGGTTGGAGCCCACCACCGCACCATGCCTGGCTGATTCCGGTAGAGTCTGATTATGGTTACTTGGAACTGCTGGGCGAGAACACGGTCAAATAGCTTGTCGTTTGTTAGTTCTGTAGGAAAAGCCATCCCCATGTAGATTGATAGACGATGTGAGCCGCCCGCCAATCTCGGCCGATTAACTTGCGGTGGGCTGACCACAATGACGCGATTCCTTACAGATTGTTCTGTGAATTCCCGCAGTTCAGGCTGAGTAAGTTGCGACCACTGACCAAAACATTGGGCACATCCTAAGAGAATCAGCCCAGTCCAAATCACGCAATATCGCATCGTCCGACCTCTTTTTAATCGCAGTCTGCTTACCTACGCTATTGTCCGACGCCTGAAGTAGGTTTGACAAGGGCCTTTCGCACGGACGTTGCTGGCCGATTTGCAGACACATTGTTGCCCGTCTGTAGGGCCGCGCGGTCACGAGTTTTGGCCTACCGTCAATGTCGGTGAAATGGATTCTTGCGCGGCTCTGACGCATGGTGAATGTAGAGGCACATTCACCCTTTGGAGTCTACAGCAATGACATTCCATCAAATCCATGCCCGGTACGGCGAGCGGCTGAAGCAAGTCATCATGGCCCATTGTGGCGTTGACTACGTTGAGGCAAGCGCGGTTGTGGTCAACACGTTCGGCACGCTGGCCCGCGAGAATATGGAAGCCTACGCGGACCGCTATCCGCTCTTTCCCAAGCTGGTGGCCGTGGCGTTCGGCATTGCCGACGAACTCAACCGGCGGGCGGCCTAGGCGCAAAAAGAAACCCGCCCGACGCATAGCATCGGACGGGCTTCCGTCGCAGGATTTATCGTAGCAAGCCTAGAACGGCTTGATGACACCGCGCCGAAGCTGGCGGCGTAGCGCCGTGGCAACCTCTTTGACGATTGCCTCGCTGTCGTTTGCATTGACGTTAATGTCGCCGATGCTGACGTTGCTGTTGTTCGTCACAGACGGGAACGAAGGCGCGATGCCCGCATTGATGGCTTGCAACTGCGGAAAGAACTTCCCGGCGGACCTGGCATTGATGACGAACTCGCCCGGCGTGAGCATGGCAGGCACGGTATCCGTGCCTTTCCCGCCGGCCGCCATGTAATGGAACGGCACAACCGGGCCACCATCGGCATAGCCCCGGATCAAACCGCCGAACGCTTGACCGCCGCCACCCCCGCCGGCCGCCGCTGCTGCGGCTGCGGCTTGCTGGATTGCTTGGGCGGCGGATTGCCCGGCCGTTTCAATCGCGTTTGCACCGTTGACTAATGCGCCGCTGACGTTTTGCGAACTAGCGACCGAAGCGGCTTGAAGCTGGTCGGCGGCGTTCAACACCTTTTGCAATTCGGCGTCGTTGCCGAGTGGCAATTGTTCCAACAAGGCGCGTCTCGCAAGTATCTGTTCCATGATTCGATTGACGTTTTCGAGTTGTGGCCCGAATGCGATTCGTCGATTGATGTTTCCGGGAAGGTTGCTTTCGATTTCCTGAAACCTTTGCAGCAGTGGGCGCAATTCGTCATCCGTGACCTTGGCTTGCTGGCTCAAACGCTGCAATGCGTCAATCTGAGTCTCGAATTCCTTGGCGAGTTGTGGCGATACCGATTCCCGGTTGTTTGCCGTGGCGCGGATACGCTCAAACGTCTTTTCGATTTCGGCATTGTATGCGCGAACCGTGGCGACGTTGAAAGCGCCGTCTAACGTCTTGGTTAGCTCGGCAACGTCTCTTGCCCCAAGCGGCAACGTCTGACTTGTCCGCGCCTTGTCAAGAATCTGGTCCCGCACTCTGTTTAGATCGTTAAGCTGCTTTTGTAGCTGGTTGTGCGCGGCGGTCACGTCTCGATTGGCAATGTTGTCGAATGCTTCAAGCGTATCGTCAACAGCGTGGCCCGTGATGATGCGAAAGAATTTCTCTACGGCCGTCGAAAGCGTATCGACCTTGCCCGTCATCCGGTCCAGTGTCGCGGCCGTCTCAATCAAGCCGCCACCCAAGCCGATGGTTACGGCATTCTTCAGCTTGTTAATCGCGGCGCTCGCGCGTTCGGCGTCGGTATTCCTGCGCTCGCATAGCCGAGCCTCGAATTCCTCTTGGGTCAGATCGTGGAATGACTTTAGATGCGTGTTGAGTGTTTGGAAGCCGTCATTCGCTTCAGTCAACACGCCTCGCAAGGCTCGCACGTTCGGAAACAGCTTGGCCAACGCGACGGATGATCCGTCTGTTGTGCTGGTCACGGCTTGCAACGCGCCCGCGAAGCCCCTTAGCCTGATTAGCTCTTGGCCGCTTGTCACGCCAAGCCGCTCTAAGGCGTCCGTCATGCCCTCACTTGGCTTAATGAACGCGGCGAACAGACTATTGATTTGCGTTGCGGCTTCCGGCGCGGATACACCCTTGACCGTCAAGCTGGAAAACAGCGCAATCAAATCTTCCATCTCGACGCCTAGCGACTTGGCGGCCGGGGCTGCTTTGCCCAAGTTGGCCGACAACTCGGCGATGGTGAACTTACCGACGTTCGCGCCTTGGAAGAATAGGCGAGCAAACCTAGTAGCGTCCCGCGCATCCGCGCCATAGGCGTTGAGTGACGTACTCAGCAAGTCGATTGCTTGCGTCTGGTCGGCAACGCCCAACTTGCCGAGTTTCGCGGCGGCGATGAAAACCTGTTGCTGGTCGGCCGCGTTCGTGAAGCCATTCGAGATTAGGTCATAGCGCGACTTCGCAACGTCCAGCAGCGGAATATTGAAGGCATCCGACAAGCCTTGGCTGGTTTTGGACAAATCGGCCAGAGTGTCGCCGGGGCTAATCGCCTTGATTTCCGATAGCACCTTTTCAAAGCTGCTGAATGCCGTAGCCGCGCGCGATGCGCCTTGTTCGATAAGGCGCAGGCCGCGAATGACCGCCTGAGTGAAAACGATCCGGGATAGCAACTGCAATGAGGTTGTGAACCGAACCGTATTCGCGTTCGCCCGCGTGAATGCGCCGCCCAACGAATCGGCCGTTCTGCCGATGCCTTGCCCCTCCCGGTTGAAGTTGCCGCCCCTGAAACTGTTGAGGGTCGTAGCAAGTTGCTTGAATCCCTTGTCCAGCAAATCGAGTTGTCGAAGCGCATCGCTGGCGTCGAGTGTGAATTCTTGTCTGAGATCGTCGGCCATATCATTGAGCGCGCAGATTGTGCACGGCGTGAGAAGTGAGAGAAAGGGAAACCTTCTAGCATTGAGGCGCTGAGCAGCAATGCCAGAAGGTTCCGAGCGAATTAGAAAACTGCACCTTAATTCAGTCTGCTAACCCACCCACCCAAATCCAGCGCGGCGGGTGCTGGGCTCACCAGCTTTTTACGGTAAGAGCGCCCGGCCAAGTGACGCCCGGCCGGGCGCGAGCAAGTCAGCAATCGGTCATAGGGGTCGATTGCTAACTTTGGCGGTTGTCGAGTTTGGAAAGCATGTCGTTGAGCATCGCGGCCTTGTCCCAAAGATCGGACAACACGGCTAGCGATGGCTCGGCTGTTTGATGCAATCTTTCGAGCGCATCGGCGAGCAACTCACACTCGCGGCGAGCGGCGGCGGCGTGTTCGGCCGCTGCCATTAGGTCACTGAGTTGCATTTACTTCACCGGGCGACGGCAACGGCTCTTTGATCGATTGGAAGAACGCGCCGGGCGACAGCTTGCCTTTTTGAAGCTGGTCGCGGGCTTGCTCGGCTGCTTCAACCGTCGATTGCTGAACCGACGGATCGAGCCGCAAGCCGTCAAGGCGTTCGTCTGCAATGCGCATCGCGCGAATGTAGTCGGGCGACGATTGAAGCGCGGCATTGGCCTGCGCGGCTTCGTGCTGACGATCCCATTCGTCGGCGGCTTTGGTAAGCGCCTCCAATCGCTTTTGCTTTTGTACGCGCTGGTATTCGTGGACCTCGGACCACCCCGCGATAGTTTCCATTCGCTGGCGGAACGGATTGACTACCGGCGATTCGCGGCGAAGCGAACCGCTATACGGTTCCGGCGGCGGGGCATCGGCTTTCAGCGTCAACGTCTCTCTGAGACTCGCCGGCCGTCCTACTCGTTGCTCCATTGCCTTGATGGCGTTTTCGCCGTAGCCTTCGGCTTCATTCATCGCGCGTTGCTGGTCGGCCAACGATGACGGATCGTAGCCGTACTCGCGGCCGTAGATGATGTATTTGTTGTGCCCGGTCTTGATCGGCACTCGCGGGTAGAGGCGGCTAATGCGCGGCATGTTTTGCTCCGTGTTGTTCTATCCAAAGTTTCTTGTGAGTCAGCAACGCGCCCAACTCATGCTGCTCGATGGGCCGCAAGTCTCGGCCATCGAATGCTTGCGAGAGTAGACCCGGCCGGATTGTGAGTAGATTGACATAGCCGCCGTAGTCATCGCGCGGACTTCGGCCGTCGATGTACTCTTTGTCACCGGCATGGTCGATGTACCAGACTCGTTGCGACCATTGATGCAAGCCGGCATCGGCTTGGATTCGCGGCACGACGCGAGCGAAGCCTAGAATCTGGCGAGCGCCCAGCGAATCGGGTTGGATGCTGTTTGGAATCGTTGGATGAAACCACAATTCCCGCGCGTACTGATAAGGTCCGCCGTAACCGTTTCCGAACAAATCAATTTCGGTTTCGCTGTTGAGCGCCACGCTTGCGGCGTTCGGCGCTCGCGTGAATCGGTCAACAAGCGATTGCCAACGGCTTCGGTACTGTTCGCATGGCGAGTTATTGACTGCCCATTCGCGCCATTGATTGGCAATGATGGCGGCCCATTTCTTGAACTCGCGGCGGTCCGCTCGGCTTGGCTTGCGTTTGATCGACCCACGCGGACCTAGTGTCATGGCGTCCTCAACAACCGATCTATCGTCAAGCCGCTTGGCATAGGGAAGCCATAGCCCATCCTGAAAGAATCCATTCAGCCGGATATAGAACACGTCTCGATTGTTGCCGTGGTCTTGGGCTGCCAGCACAAACGTATCGGGCATGTAGCACGTCGGGCTTGCCGGCTGTGCGCCGATGGGTATTCGCGTCTTTGCGTGTCGAAGGTATCGACAGGCGAAGCGTAGCGGCTGCTTGCCGCTCGGGTTGAACTGCCAAAAGCCACTAGGCATTGTCTTTTGCCTTGATCTTGTCGAGTGCTTCCCGGATGTAATCGCGGTACGAATTCTGGTAGGCGCGCTGATCTTGGATTTCCTTCGCCGAATCTTCAGCGGCGGCTTTCGCCTTGGCCATCTCGACGCGCTGCTTATTGGTGAATTGGGCCATTAGTCTGTTTCCGGCTGCTGCGCGTAGTGCGGGCGGCGCACTTGCTCGGTACGGGGTTTCATCATGCCGGCGACGGCCTGGTTCCACGCCCAATGGCGTAACTTGTCGCCTAACAGGGTCGCCGTGATTGCGCCATCGGCCTCTTGTTCAAGATCGGCGACGATGCAGACAAACAACTCGTTCGCGTTTTGTTCGGGTGGGGTCATAGTCGTCTTGTGATCCTGCCTTGTGTGGGGTCATACATGCACAACTGAAGCTGGACGGCATCGCCCAACGTGAGCCATACGCGCGCCTTGCGTAGCCGGCCGCTTTCGGTAGCCGACACGATGGGGCCAACGTCTAGCCGCACGTCATACCTATTTCGATGCACGGCAATGACGGTGCCTGTTGTTTCGACGCCTTTCATTTGCTCTTGCCTGTCGTTTCTCTTGATACTCGTTTTCAAGGCGGACATTCCGAAGGGTGACTTCGCCATTGGCGTCAATCAGACGCACAATCCCATGCCCAAGGTTTTGTGCTGAGACGTAGGCGGTACTCATCGCACGCCTTTTGCCTCGCGGTCGTAGGCGTCGTTCAGACGCTCGGCAATCCAACTGACGCCGATGTCATCGACGCCGCCAACAAGGGCGCGCAAATAGGTGAGAACATCGGCGCTCGGGGCTTCGGCCGCGATGCCCAACAGAATCAGGCGCAGCAATGCGTCATCGTGGCCGTAGCCGTCAACGCCGGTGAACAAGGCTTCGAGAACTTTGGAAGCGGTCATGGTGGGGGAACCTCAGAGGAAATGGGGAAGTGTTTCGACACCCGGCTATCAAAGTTCGTGCGCACTTTTGGGCTAGCCGGGTGGAGCTAACGCGCGGTGTACCGATCGCGGTTTGCTCTAAGTTTCAATGCCGAACCCAAAGGTGGACGCCGCGATTTCGGCAGGCGTCCAAGGGTCGGTTGTGTCGGGATTGGTTGGAAAGACTGCGCCGCGATGCACGTAGCTGGTTGAGCCGATGGCATCGGCAGCACTTTCGCCAGAGTTGGCGAGTTGTTTGATGTTGAAGGGGCTTACGTCGGTCTCGCGGCAGATTGTGTTGACCATGACGCCATAAACTTCGGTCATGCTGCCCGGATCAAAGCCGCCGAATTCGTAAACGTCGGAATCGCCGTCGCCGCCGCTGACATACGTACTGTCATCGTCCGATGGGTTGTCATCGGTCATCGCGTAGTTGTCGCCGCCGGTCGATGGCGTGCATTCAACCGCGCTGTCGGCCGTTGGGAATTTCGTCGTGACCTTGACGTTTCCGTGAAACGTCGAATCATCCCGAACGTAGAAATCGTCGAAATAGAATGTTTCGCTGGCAGTGCCTACCGACTGTAGACGAACGATGTCCGCCCATGCGTTGCTGGCGGGTTGCGTGTCGACGTTGGTATCGGATAGCACAGTCTGACCGTGCAAGCGCAACTCATAGCTGCCGGTCGAATTGTGGACCGTGACATTTAGCTCTAGGTAAACCCATTCATTCGCCATCACCCCGTCGCCGTCCGTTGTGTCCAACAGCGAATTGCCGAAGTAGACGGCGAATTCGCCAGTGCCCGCGACCGCGCGCACATTGATGCCTTCGTTCGTTCCCTCAAACAACGAGACGATGCGGCCGTTGTCGCCAATCGTCGAACGCTTGAACGCAAAGCCGACTGTGATCGTGCTGAGATGTCCAAGTGATTGCGAGGAAATGTATCGAGCGCCCGTCATGCGCAGGCTTTTGCCTTGGACGCGCCCCGGTTGGACGGTCCAACCGGAATCTGGCGTAAACGCTGGATTCCATTTGTAGGCTAGACCGCTTGGAGTGATGCCGTCGGTTTGGCCGTAGGCGTCGAAACCTTCGATGAACTTTAGAGCCATTGGAACAACCTCAATAGGTACGCCGTGATGGCTCGCCAGTGCGACGGCGAGCGCGGCATACCGTGTAAAACTTCGACGTATTCAGTTCTCATTCGCGTACTCTTTGCGTTTCCAAGTCGGCCGCCTATCGTCAAAACGCTGCTGGTCAAAGGCAAAGCAATCCTCACAGCGGCCATCGGTCTCATAGACGGCTTGCACTCGCCGATGACAATTCGGCGTCCGGCAAACCGGCGGATTCGCTGAGTAGGTGAGCATTAGATTTGGCGTCGATCTTGTGTAATGCAATGTATGTCTCGCGTAGTCTTGCGGCGGCTTCGGCAGTCTTGGCCCGCCCGGTCGAAACTTGCTTGCCATCGGCGTACTGCACATAGCCGCGATATGTGCCACTAGGCATTTTCTTGACGCCGTAAAAGCCGGTGCCGTGCGGTTGTTTTTTTCTCGCCTCAGGATCATCGAGGCGACTTTCAATCGCGCGCAAATGTCTCCATACTTTGTGCGGCGAGAGGTTCAACAGCTTGGCAATTTCTTGCGGCGTATGACCCTCGAATCTCAGATTCAAAATCCGCTTTTCGATTGGTGACATTGCAGAAGCCCGAATCTCCTCCCACAACTCAAAAAGCAAGGGGTCGGTGACGGATGACTCGGGGCGAGGGTCGGATTGGCTGTTGACCGTTTCCAGAGGTACATCAAAGTTCCGCCTCTGGCGGGTTGTGTGACAGGCCGATAGACCGTCATCGTGGTAGCGAATCAATCGCCCCCGAATGTAGAAGGCGAGGAACCCGATTGCATTGCGCTTGCCCGTGGTAGGCGTTTTTCTCGCCAAGACTTGGACGCCTTCACACAAGCCAACGAATGCCTCAGATAACAAGTCGTCTACGTAGTGCAGGCCAATTCCTCTTGCTCTACGAGACGCGAGCGCGATACATAGAGGCATACATACCTCAATCAAGCGTCGCTTCGCTTGTTCGTCGCCGGCTTGCGCCTTGTCGGCGAGATCATCGGCGGTTGTGTAGTCTGCCTCAGTGATTCCAAGACGGCCCAAGTCGGCCGTTAGCGCGGGGTCTAAAGGCTTTCGCATAGTTGCCTCGCGCGGAACCGGGTTTCGATTGACTTTCGCGCGGCGTAGACAGTGCTGGGCGGCTTGCCGATTCGCTCGGCTATCTCAGCATCCGTGAAACCAGAAACACGAAGGCGACAGATTTCACGGTCAGCGGTGCCGGGTCGGCAACAGGCTAGGATTTCTTCGTGCAAGTCTCTGAGTATGGCCGGATCATAGGACGGCTCGGGCGCTGACTCACTGCTCACTGTCTCGGGCAGGTGCTCGCCTTTCGCTTCCCGACGCCATCGCGTGGAAGGCGGGCAGGAAACGGGCGAAGCCGTGAACGACCGGAACGCGCCATTGATGGCGACACTCAGGTAGCCGGTCGCGTTGCTGCCCGGCTCGGCGTTGGCGAGATTGTGAACAGCGTCTATCAGCGCGATGAAGCCAGCGGATTGCATGTCGTCGGCAAGGTGCGCCAGTGTTGGGCGGTTGCGGACGAACGCGCGGCACTTGCGGACCACAAGCGGCAAGTTGCCTTCGATCATCCGTTTGATGGCGGCCGGCTCTTTGGCGCGGACTCGTGGCAACAAGGCATCGTTTTCCGCGCGGCTCGCGGGTAGTCCGCACCGGCGCAAATCGCGGGCAAGGGGCGCATTGGCGCGCAGCGTGGGCATCAGGCAGGGGACTCAGGGGCGGCCAGAGTTGGCCAGAGGCGGGCGAGAAATACAGGGCACTTACAGTATGTCTCAGCGGCGCGCGAAAATTCAGGAATTCCGTCGGATTTCCTCGCTGCCGCGTCGGATTGTGCAACCGTTCGCCGGCCGTCGGCGTATTAGGGTGTTCGGTCGCTCGCGTCCGTTTTGAGGCTTTGGCGGGCGCGGGCGGCCAAACCTCCGATGTCTCAAAGCCTCTTGGAGACAAAGCCCATCATGGCGAAGCGAAAGCCGGACCAACTATCAGCGTTCATCAGTACCTTGCATGAATCAAGAACGGGACTCCTCCCATTCAATGACTTTTACAAGGCGTTCGTCGCCACGCTGAAGGTCAAAGAGGCGCGGGACTGGCCCAAGTGGAAGGTTGAACAAGCCTTGGCCAGTCGAATCGAACTGGATCGAAGCCGATCCGATAGGCCCAAGCAGATCATCCGGGGCTTGGCTTGGGCACCCTCAATCGAGGATGAGAAGATTGCCCGTCAGATCGAAAAGTACAAAGCCAGTTGCCGTCACGGTGCCTACTTTGCGCCGCATCCGTACTGGCAATGGGGGCCACTAGGGAAGTTTCTTTTCCTCGAAACAGTGCATGGCACGACGGATGGCGTCATCACGTACACAGAGATTGCAGAACGATATGCCGCCGCGATACCGGAAATGTACCGGAGCGAAGTTACCTCGGAACTCGTCCAAGACGTGACGTGCATGTACGGACCGGGGCCACAAACAAACCACGTTCCGCAAGTACGAAAGTGCATCCGGCCGGATGACGGACTTATGAACCGGAAATGGGGGCGGCCGGAGAAGCGACCCGCGAGAACCGTGCATGGCGTGCCCGACGCCGTTCTCTACAGCTACGATGACGACACGGATGCGTTTGACCAAGCGGCCTACATCAGGGAGGGGCAGCGCATTACGGACTATATCGAGAGTCGGTATTGATGATGCCCAGCGTCTTGCGGGTCTCGCGGCTCGCCGACGCGGCGGTGAGGTAACGAAGTACAGGTAACTTTCTGTTTTCCCTATTATCCGACTGGAGCAATTCCCCCCCCCCATTTCAAAATGGGGGTGGGGGAAATCAAAAATAAGAAATGAACCTGGACCCAACAAAAGTACCGTGAGACAGTACCACTCGCCGCGTCGGCCAACACTCCCCATGCGCTCGCGCGGTTGAAGCGCCCGAGCCCCGGCCGCTTGTGAGCCCTACAAGCCGCAAAGCCGCCACAATCAGCACCATTGACCCAAACGGCCCGCCGGCCGCCGGCTACCTGACGCGAGGCCCGACGCGCGACCGTCGCCCTAGTTCGGCAGGCTAGCGCGTCGGTCGCCGTATGTCGTTTGCCGCGTTGTTGTTCCAAAGCGACAACCAGCACGATGGCACCAGACTTGGCACCAAACCGTGCCGGACCATAGCCCAGAAGGCACCAAACGCGAGGCCGGCGCACGCGGTAGCGATGACGTGGGGTCAAATCGGCGGTGCGGGTCACATGGGTCGTAGCGGTCATGCGGCCGGCTCTTGTTCTGCCCGCCGGTCTCGAAAACTGCCTGCCCGACGCGGCTACGCGGTGCGCCGCCGCGAGACCCGCGAGCCGCCAGTATTCAATGCCGCCATCCTCGCGGCCGTCCGGCGGCTGTGCTGCTGGGATTCTGCAACCGTTTGAGCCTGGGCGGCGTATCTCTGCCATGAACCAACACACAACCGCCGCGAACCGCCGGGCCGATGCCCGCAGGCGTGGCAGGGTCCAAATCTCGCAATCGACGTATGCGGCGCTCTGGGCGAGCCAAGGCGAACGCTGCGCCATTTGTCGCCGCGATGATCCGGGGCAGGGCTGGCGACTGAACTACTCGCCGGCCGGCTCGCCGCGAGGCATCTTGTGTGCGCCCTGCCATGAGCGGCTTTGCCGTGTTGAGGCGGTCCAACGTCTTGACCTCTTTCCTGATGCTGTCGCCTTCGCCGCCAACCCGCCTGCCGCGAGGCTGCAATGACAACGACACGCCTATTGAATCTCGCCGAAGCCGCCCAGCGTCTCGGCTACAGCGTGTCCGGCTTTCGGAAGCTGGTCCGGTCCGGCCGGGGTCCGCGTTTCGTTCGCCTTGCGCCTCGCGGCCATTTCCGATTCGTTGAATCGGACCTAGCGGAGTTTCTGGAGCAAGCCGCCAGTGCGCCCGTGAAGCGACATCGCGCGCCGATCAAGTCGCAATTCGGCTTAGACTATCCAGCGTTCTAAGTTGCTCAATGGCGACATCCAGCCACCGGCCTGTTAGTCGAAAGCCGGTATCGTCTCTTCGCCGCTCTCGTCATCCCCCTCGTTGACTTCACTGCCATCCGCATCTAGCGATGGATCACTGCCATAGTTGCGATTCGCGCTACGTATGACGCGCTGCTCGTCAATATCGTAGGCCGGTCGCAGGACATCCATGAACTTCTTGTCACTGGCGTCCAGCCCATACCCTTCACGTTCAATATTCTCTTCGTGACTCAAATAGTCCAGAAATGTTCGGACCTTCCGAATTCTCGCCGTGATTCGCTCGCGCTTCTTAAAATCCAAGAACAGGTCGCGGTCCTTGTTTCCTAATTCCGACAATGAGTTCGCCACGCCCTCATCGTGAATCCCGCAATCGAGGCACACTAGGTCAAGATACGAGAAGTTGTGAGACAACACATCGAAGATGTAACGCCCATATGGGGTAATCTTGACAGAGTCGATCGTATCAACGTACTCATCCACTCGATTGTTTGATTCGACCACCCCACCGCGCAAGAAGACGTCCAAATTCTTCTCAACGTCATCAAGCATGTTGAACGTGTCTGCAAAGTACGCTCGAATCTTTGAAACGGCTACGTAGTCAGGATTAACCGCTTTTGGCCCTTTTGACAGCATGTCGAGCAGCCGCAGAGCCGTAAAATGTGAACCATTTTCCTCTGACCGAATCTGAAATATGTTTGGAATGCTACTTTTGCGTTCGTCATAGAACAGTCTGTACGGCACCATCATTGGCCGCAGAACTTGATGCACTTGTAGCGTCCATCTCGGATTGGCAATCATCTCGTCAACGCGAGTGTAGCCGGAAAGGACATACTGACGGAACAGGTCAAGCGCCAAACGCATGTTTCCATGGGCACAGGCGCGCACAAAGCTATTCAGATGCGAATGACTGCGCCCAAACTCTCGTAGGTAAATCCGCATTAGCACTTGAATCTTCTCTAGCTCACTCGCCGTAAGTTCTGGAGAGATTTTGCGAGCCTTCGGCGGATCGTTCAGGATACGTAGGACATAGATGAGCCGAAGGCGAAACAGCTTTGCTGGCGCGGGGCTTGTCAGATGAAAACCGCTATTTTGGAAGGCATCCAACGTGCCGTGAATCTTCGAGTAGTGGAACCGTTCTTCACGCATTGAAATCACGACAAGGCAATCGAGGTCTGTCGAGATTTTGTGTGCGAGCGTGAAACAGAAATCCTGATTTGCGGGGCTGAATTGGTCGGTGTTGTCCAACACAATAACCAACCCTTTCTGTCGTCTCCTCCAATAATCGGCTAGCTTGACTGCGCAATAAGGTTCGTCTTTTTTCCACTCATCGACAAGCGCGTTTAGTCTGACGTTGAAGGCTTCACCTCCTTCGTCCAATCCGGCCAACGACTGCCGCCGCGCGATGGCATATCTATCATCAAACAACTTCAGCAGGTCATCTCTCGAACCACCTAATACCTTATCGGAATCGAGTTTATCTATTAGCTGCTTCCACGTTTCCGCCTCAATCGTCGCGTGATCTTCGGGACACTCAAGCAGATCGACCACCGCAATCTTCGTAAAGTACTTGATCGAGTTTGGCGGTTTATGAAACAGCAGCCGGCTCATGAAGGTCGATTTGCCAGCGCCCTTGCCACCAAAAAGAACGATCACATCGCGCGTTCGACGGTCTCGCGCACTACTAGTAATACGTTCACCAAAGTCGCCACCACCCTTGTCGGCAAAGAAGTCTTTGACCTTGTAGTCGCGGAAATACGGCGAGAGCGAATCATGGATCAATTGCTTTACATTGTCTTCGCTCACTCGGTATTCGCGTGTATTGACGTAGCACTTGTCCATGAAATCGGTATCCTGCGCATTCATGCGTCCGAAGTACCGCTCCACGAGCGGACGCATGGACGGGGCAAGATAGTTCGCGGTCACTTCATGGTCATACGCAACGATGGTTTCTTTTGGAAAGAAGCGTGGGCGATTGTCGCCCTTCGCATCGCCGAACAATTCGGACAATGACGCTTTAGATGTGATTGACGTATAGGCGAAGTGCTTCGTCGCCTCTGCAAATGAAACGTCGAAGTACCGCAAGTCTTCGATCACATAGGCCGATAGTTTTCGCCAATCTTGATTCTTGACGAAGACGCGAAAGAAAATCCATTGCGAGCCGTTAGTAATGGCGGCGTATTCGCAGCCAGAATTGAGGCAGTATTCACGAACCTGCGACACTGCTTCGTTGATTGTAGGATCGGTTAATAGCGTCTTAACCGCTTCATAGCGAAAGTGCGTCTCGTTCTTCTTGCTCCTGCCTCTTTTCGCTGGCAGAGTGAAGTACTTGCCTGCGCGCTTTGCCTCAATGAATAGGATTTGCCCCTCTCGACGCCCGAGCAGCACGTAGTCAGCGAAGCCGGGGTCAATGTACGATTCGCATGGCGTTGACGCCCGTGGCCAAGCCAAAACATCGTGCAGAACGCAATCAATCACACGATGGCGAGTGTCAGCCTCATTCAGCTTGGAGCTGTCCGGCAGGCTGGCCACAAGGGCTTGGGCATGATCGTGCGGTGTCACCGGCGGTTTCGACACAGTGCAATCCTTGTCGTGTCGTCTTGATTGGGTTTAAGCCGAATCGAAATTCTATCAGACTCTGCGAGTTGGCACTAAACCGGCACTAAATCTTGGTCAACTAGGGTCAATTTCGATCTTTTTTGGACACCCGCGAGACGCGCACCAACGCGGCGATAGCCCCATATTTCCCGAGCGATGTTGGCGTTTCGCCCATGCCCAAAAGGCCATCCCCTGAGCTACAGGCGCGTGACTTGAAACTGCCTTTAGGATAGGCACTTCCGCCGGCTACATGAAGGGCAGGGCACTAAAACTGGCAGTCGTCAGCCCAGGGGTTGCTGTGGCAACTCCTCGTCGGTCGGTGGGCGCACACTGTTGATGTGGCGATCATCGCACGCGCCGCAGCGGCAATAATTCGCCCGGGCAACGGTCAGGCTCAACGATCCGTTCGGGCCGCCACGTACGATGTCTGCATCGTAGTCGTCTTGGCCGTCGTCCTCCCAGAAGCAGACGGGACAAATGTCAAAATCCCCACGCTCGACGAGTGTCCTATAGCCACAACAAGGGCAACGTGGCGGCAAGTCCGGCGGCTGGGCATTCAATTTGTCGGTATACCACTCGAACCATGCGACACGTCGTGCCGTCTCGTCGGCCGAGGGCTTCTGTTCTGGCGAATTGCTCATTTTCAGATGCTGCCCGGATCGTGATCTTGTTCGCGAGGTAAGGTGTACGATAGCTCGTGCATCCGCATTCTACTCATTTTCTCCCTTCGACCCGACGCCGAATGCCCAGCAGTTGTTTTCCCTGCATGATGAGGTGCACCGGCGGATCACTTCGGCGCCGCTTTCCCATACATGCTCTCCAACTGCTCAACGTACTCGGCCAGTGGCGGCAAGCCGAACTCGGCGCGACGACGGTCGACGCCCGCCTCGTTTTCAAGCGGTCGCGGCACCCACTTTCCATCCCTATTCGTGAACTGCGTACCATAGCGCTGCTTGCGGCCCTCGGCCAGCAACACGCGGTCGATCAGATAGGGAAACTTGTTGCGGAGTACTTCCTCATTTGGCAGACGCATCATCAAGTCGAGACATCGGCGCTGAAAGCCAGGGTCGGCATCGGCGTGCTGCACCAACAGCCAGGCTGAATGCGCCGCATCGCGTCCGATCATCGAGATCGTCGGCCAGCCGTGCTCCCGGACCGTTGCCTTGAGCCAGGTCGTGTTCTTTTCGTCGACGGCCTTGATGCGCGCCATGACCTGCTTTTGCGCGGCGAGCGATTCTTTGCCGAGATCGTTTCGTCCTGCGGCATCCCGGCCGAACTTGTTCATCCACTCGATGCCCGCCCGCCGAACCTCCTGGTCGGCTTGCGCACGCCTCAGCAGTTCGTCGCGCATCGACGAGTGGCGCACTGCCGGCGGTTCACCGCAACAAATGCAAAGCAATGCGGAAAAAGCCGCAGCCCAGCCCATCGATCGCCTCCCTGCCAAGCAGCCCGCTGATCGCATTGGCCAACACTCAAAGCCCCCATCGATTCGCATCGAGGGCATGCGTCACCCGGTCATTCGTCGACCCAGTAATCGAACACCACCACTTTCTCTCGCCGGTCGCGCACCACCTCCACGTACTCCAGATGCGCCGGGTGCTTCAAGTAGACGTCGCGCGAGGCCTCGTCGCGGAAGGTCACGACGAACGCGTGCGTCAGGCCCTCGCTCTTGCCTTCGGGGCTGACGTTCGTGCCGTGTTCGAAGTCGACGATCGTGTCGATCTTGCTCGGCAGCGCGGCAAACGTGTCGACGACCTCCTGTACGTCGGCCGGCGCGAGGTCGTCTTTGAACTTGTAGAGCACGATGTGACGCAGCACTTTCGAGTCCTCGTCGGCATGAGCGGAAAGCCCCGATATTAGCACACCGCCGGCCAGCAGTGCGGCCACACTCCACGTCGCGATCAACTTTCCCATCAGATGCACGCTCCAAGAAGAAGGAAACTACCAAGCGATCTCAGGTTCGGCCGTTTCGCCGGCCATTTGCGTCGGCAGACGCCACACGTGCGTTCCGCCCCGATCGGTGAAATACAACGACGAGGCGGAAGGCTCGTGGGCATTGCCGTCGCCCCACAGCGCATAGAAATCTTCGTGCGCATCGAGCGGCTGCCGGGCGAAGGAATGATTGCGTTTGTCGTCGTGCGTCAGCGACTTCGTCTTGCCCCAGGTGCGGCCCTGGTCGCTGCTGACCCACATTTCCATCTGCCCGCCCGTGCAATAAGGCTGCGCCCCCGGGGAGGTCGGCGCAATCAGCCGCCACGTGCCGTCGTCCTCGAGATACAGAGAGCCGAAATCGTAGTTGTGGTCCGACGTCACGACGTCGTTGAACGCCCACGACTGGCCCGTCCAGCGGGCGATCTGCCACGTGCGCGGATCGTTCTCGGGCCCGGGCCGATAGCCGTTGCTGGTGCAGTACAGCAGCACGGGATGGCCCTCGGAATCGAACTGCAACTGCTTCAAGTACACCAGCTTTCCCTCGGACTCGTAGTCGTGCACCAGCGCCGCGGTATCTGGCGACTCGAGCGGCGTTTCGACCGGCGTGCCGTCGGCCGCGCGCCACGTGCGCCCTGCGTCGCTCGACTCCAGGTAGTAGAGGTTCGTGCGGGCATCCAGACCGCCCTGGGGTGGGTGATAGTTGAGCATCGTGCCCACACGGTTCCCCTCGACTCGGCTGACCTGGTAGTGGCCGCGGGCCATGCGGGCCAGCGGCTGCGGCTCGCTCCACTGGCGACCATCGGCACTGGTCATCCAGAACGTCTGCCGCTTGCCGGACTTGTAGCGCGTGTGCATGAACAGGAAGCTGCCGTCATCGAGCGTCCACGGCTGGCCGTACGAGAAGTTGGTTTTCACCACGCGCTCGAATCGGTCGATCGAGTACGGCTCGACGCTGCGATGGATAAACGAGGGGCGCGACGTGCCGTGCGAGTTAGAAAAGACCCACAGATGCCCCGCCTGGTCGATGGTGAGCGTCGGGTTGTCGTGGGCGTCGCGCGTTTTCTTGTCGAGCAGAATGCGCGGGCGCGGCACGGTGCCGGTGGCATGATCGAAGTAGGAGATCATGTGCAGCAGTTGCCGCTCGCCCGGCGGCGAGCCGCCGTACACAAAGAACGTCTTGTTTGCCTGCGGCGCGTGGATGGCGATCGGCAGGTGCTTCGCGGGATAGGTCGGCATGCCGCCGGAGTACTTGTAGGCGTACTGGTCGTCCGTCTTGCCGACGGAGTACCAAATGCCGTGGTAGCCATCGGCGGTCGTAAGCGTAAACGGCTCGTCGGCGATTCCCGCCGGGATGCCCCACGCCGCCGCCAGCGCAGCGCCGCTCGACAGTATCCAGATCTTCAGCAGCGACAGTCTTGGCACGGTTTCCCCCTGGTTGCTGGATGCAGCGCGTGGACTTGAAGCGCGACCGCTCGCAGAAACCTCATGATAGATGCCCGTGGATCCGGGAACCACCGGGGGAGAATCCGCCCAATCCGCACAAGCCGCATTGGGATTTTGCCAACGAAAGGGGCCTGAGCTAGCGTTTCGTTAGAGGGCCCGTCGGCTCGGCCGAGGGCGTTTTGCCACAGGCGTCCCGATTCCGCGCCGGCCTTGCCGGTCGATGTAACGATGCGAGTCTACATTGCCTGCCTGCTCTTGCTGGTCGCTCCCGCGGCGATCGTCTACGGCATCAAAGAATATCAGGCGATTCAGGAAGAGCGCCAACGCTTCCAATTGCCCGCGCACGGCGAAGTGCTGTTCTTCAACGCCTCGTGGTGCGGTCCCTGCCGCAAGATGAAGCCGATCGTGCGGCGGATGAAGCGCCAGGGCTACCACATGCGCGACATCGACGTCGATCGCAATCGCGAACTGGCCGATGAATACGGCATCCGCTCGGTGCCCACGTTCGTCTTCCTCGAAAACGGCGACGAGGTCGACCGCTTCTCGGGCAGCACCTCGCCGGAACGCCTACGGGCGCTGTGCGAGAATCCCGCCTATCACTAGGCGATTGCGAACTGTCGCAGCCGGCGTTAGCGCACGCCGAGGTTGCTCTCGATGTCCCGGGCGCGGGCATCGAGGCCCGAAAAGCTCCTCTCGTCTCCAGCCGGACGATAGCCCTTGGTCAAGGAGTTGACGTCGTCGTCGTATCCCTTGCCGCGCCAATTCCAGTCCTTCCAGTTTTGGCAGCCGACCAGCGCCGTGACAAGGAGCGCGACGCAGCCAATCACCAGGGCACGTGAGCGAGGCATGTTCGTAGCATCCAAGAAATGCGGACTCAATTACAAACCGCAGTGAAACCCGTCACTGCCCCTTCCAAGACAGCACGGTCTTCGTGGGCCATCATCTCACGAGGTTGGTTCCCTCGGCCGGACGCCCGCCGATATGGATCACCGGCCCCCGCGCCTCGCCGGGATGATAGGCCGTCTGCGAGGCGTCGAGGACCTCGCCCCACTCGAACCTGTCGGTCTTGAGCTGTCGCCGGGAGAGCAGTTGGGCCTGATCGAAGTAGTGCGGTGAATCGGGATCGCCGCTCTGGCCGTAGTTCAACACGCTGGCGCCGCGCACCTCGGGGCCGAATTCGTAGACGGCCATGTAGCTCGTGCCCACCAGCCCGTAGCGCTTGTTCATCGAGAGCAGGAAGGGAATCGAGACCGAGGGCGAGTAGTACTGCGTGAACACGACCCCCATCGGGCCGGGGGCGGCCAGCGTCGGCAGGCTGGGCTTCTTGTCGTCGAAGTCCAACTCGACCAGGTCGACCATGTTCTGCTGACGCTGCGAGCGGAACAGGTCGGCCCAGGGAACGCGCCAGTCGCCGTGCCGCGATTTGAGCTTTCCGGCCGCGGTCACCAGCGCCTCGAACTGGCGCTTCGGCTGGTCGGCGAATTGCGGCAGCAAGGTTTCGGCCGGATAGTCCATCCCGTACATTTCCTCGTACCACGCCTCGCAGAGGGTCGCCTGCGTGCTATCCGGCTCGACGCGACAGTCCCAATCGAGCAGGTGCATCAAGTAGGGCTCGACCTGTGCCGCCAACTCGGGATCGGTCTGCCGAAGCTTTTCGAACCGCTCGGCGTACTGGGGCAGGTACTCTTGCGGCCAGTAGAGCTTCGTATCGTAGGCCGCCTTGGCCACGTCCTCGAACGTCACCTTGTGCATCCCGCGCAGAATCTGGCGCGACATCTTCGCCCGGCGCTTGTCGTCGTCGGCGTCCTCGACCATGTAGGGAGGAAACTTGGCCCGATTGGGGTTCCCATTGTCGCACGTCGTAAACGGGCTCGAGTTGCAGTTCTGCACGTAGCCGTCGGCCGGATTGATCAACTGGGGCAGTTCGTCCAGCGTGTGGAAAGCCTGCCACTCGGTGCGCGGGTCTGCCCCGTCAACCGGCAGGCTCCAGTCGAACTGCGGATCGCGCTTGGGAACCATGCCGTTGTACAGGAACATGATGTTGCCATCGCGATCGGCGTAGAGCACGTTCATGATCGGAAACTGCTGCATCGCCAGCGCCCGCCGGAACTCTTGCAGGTTGCGCGATTTGACGCAGCTCATTTGCTGCTTGAGCATGGCCGCATTGTCCAAGCCGGCCACGCGCGCCGCCAGGTAGTGCTCGTCGTCTTCCTGCACCACGACCGGCCCGTGGTGCGTCTTGCGCAGCTTGATGACCCGGTTGGTCTGCTTGTCGCCGTGGCGAACCTTGATGGTTTCGGTCCACTCGGTGGCCTCGCGATAGCCTTCGCCATAGCGATACCGAAGCGGGTGCTGGGGATCATCGAAGGTGACCCGCCAGACGTCGGCGATGTCGGGCTCGTTGGTCGTGTAAGTCCACCCCAGGTGCTCGTTATGTCCCAGCGTGGGCACGCAGTTGCCGTACATCGTGGCCCCGGCGAACGACCATCCCTCGTCGCACTTCAGGTGCGCCTCGTACATCTGCGAGAAGCCGAACCAGGGCAGGTGCGGATTGACGAACAGCATGGCATGGCCCGAGGCCGTGCGCTGCGGCGCGATTGCCCAACCGTTGGATCCGGAGGCGGCCCAAATCTGGTCGTGCGAGCGAGGCAGATAGTCGTGCGAGAGCCGCGTGTAGCGGAAGGTCAGTTCGAGAACGACCTGCCGCCCGTAGGCCAGCATGTGCCAGGGTTCGAAGTGCGTGATCAGCCGCGGCTTGGTTTCGGGATGCGTGGCCAAGTAGTGGTTCAGTCCCAGGGCAAACGCCTGGCACAGCTTCTGGTATTGGGGCTCGAGCTTGCGATAGGACTCGCGCGACTTGGAGACGACCTCGAAGGCGCGATTCAGCAAGTCGCTGTTGAGGCCTTGAACTCCGTGCACTTCGCTGTAGCGGCCGAGACTGAGAATGTAGGTGTCTTCGACCTGCCAGAAGAAGTCTTCGGCTTGGGCGTAGGCATAGCCGAAGATCACGTGCTCGTCGGTCTTGCCGTGGATGTGCGGAACGCCCCAGGCGTCGCGGTGGATCGTGACGCCTTCGGACAGGCGGCGGGCTTTGGCTTGTTCGGCCGCACTCAGGGTGGCAATGTGGGGAACCGCATCTTCGAGAGCAGGCGTCTTTTCCGCCCGAACGAAGGCGGCGCAGAGCAGGACGAGCAACGCCGAGTAGAGATTCCGCCTGCAAACGGCGGTAGAAAACGGAGACATGCTTCGCCCTCCCGAGCGGATGGCGGCCGTTGCGCCGCCGTATTCGAGAACTCACCACCCATCCATCGCACGACAAAATCTGCCCCCAGGCGCGCCGCTGGCGTCTATTCGGGGCGGCATTCAATAGTGGAATTCCCGCGGGGCGCCCAGAGCGATTCTGGCTAGCATGCTGAGCGCAGCCCCTCGATTGCACCGCAGGTCGGCTGTGCGTGCCCGGGGAATTGCTAGCGGCCGCCCGCGCAAGATCCAAGCTTGCTGGACATTGCCCCGCCACGGGACACCGACAGCGCCCGCGGGGACTTGCCGAGCAACGACGGGCAACGTGCGGGACGCCGGCCCTTTCACCATGCTGGCGAGTGTTGTAAGGTACACTTTCAGGCAAGATCCCCGGCTTCTGATGCACCAGCGCGAGGTTCCCATGGAACACAACGGCGAAACGATGACCGACGCCACCGAGGTCATCGACGGAAATCAATACAACGACTGCCGCTTCACGAACTGCAAGTTGGTCTTTCGCGGCGGCGAGATCCCGCGCATCAGCGGCTGTCACTTCGAGAATTGCCAATGGCAGTTCGACGACGCGGCCGAGCGGACGCTGCTGTTCATGCGCCAGCTTTATCACGGGATGGGTACCGGCGGCGCCCAGTTGATCGAAGCCACGCTCAGCCAGCTTCGGCAGCCGATGGGCCAACCGAGCCCGGGCGCCACGTCGCAGCTTCCTCCGGGAGCGATCCCGCCCGGTTCCGGGCCGTTGCCGGGGGGACCGCCGCCGGGATCGAATCCGACGGGCTGATGCGCCCGCCGCTCCGCTAGAGCGATTCGAGATAAGCCACCAGGTCGGCGCGCTCGTGAGCGGTCAGCTCGCGCGTGCCCGACACCTTCTCGGGGCTGTGCAGGTCGCCCAGCAAATCGTCGAGCGACAGTGCACGGCCGTGATGTAGATAGCGCACCCGGTTGGCCACGCCCAGTAGCGAAGGCGTGTTGAATCCCTCGTGCGCGTCGAAGCGCGATCCCAGTCCGACGTCGTGGACCTGCCCGTCGGTGAAGTAGGGCCCGCTATGGCAGGAGGCGCAGTTGGCCGCAGCGCTTTGAAACACGTCTCGCCCGCGTCGGGCCTCCTCAGACAATTCTCCCTCGTGCGCCTCCGGGGCACTTGGAGGGCCTTCGAGCGTGCCCAAGAACGACGCCAGCGCTTGCACGTCTTCGTCCGTCGGCGGCGGTCCCTGCATCGTGTCGGCCAGACTCTTGCGCAGGGCTGCCGGCAGATCGTCCTGCAGACCGTGCCAGAACCAGGGGCTCGTGTGCGGCAGGTTGCGCAGGCTCAACACCATCTTGTACGTGCCGAACGAACCGTCGTTGTTCGTGTCCATCGTCACGGCGTTGGTGTGTCCCTCGTAGTGGCAACTGTGGCAACTGTACCAACCGTCGGTACTGCGCAGCGCGTCGTAGAAGATGGCCTCGCCGCGCCGGGCCAGCGATGGTTCGGCAGGCCCGCCCAGGGGAATCTCGCGTTCCAGCCGCCGCTCGGCCAGATCGACGACCTGCACCGCGTTCAACAGGTAGTTGGCCACGTAGACGTGCCGGCCCTCGGCGTCCGTGCAGATGCCCATCGGCCGACCGCCCAGGGAGACGCGAAACAATCGCTCGCTATCCGCGGCGAGATCCGGCGGCATGTGATCTCCCGGCCCGTCGGTTTGCAGCGGCAAGTCTTCCAGCCTCAGGGCCACCAGCTCGTGCGTTCCCGATGTGGTCAACACGGCCCATCTCTCGTCGCCGCCAAGCGCCATGCCGTGTGGATCGGCCACGGCTCGACCACGGGGATCCAAGGCCATCGCTTCGCGCCGGGCGGGCCCGTCGAGGCGGACGCGTGTCAGTCGGTTCCCCAGCACCCAGCCCTCGCGGATATTCCGCTGGTTGATCGGCCGGTCGGCATACACCATCCACGGTGCATAGGCATACATGCCGTCTGACGAGGCCACGAGCTGTCCGATGTTGAGCCCGACGAATTTCGAATCGTAAAGCTTCTCGCGGGCTTCGGTATCGACGACCGAAATGCCGCCATCGCCGCTACAGCCGACCGCCAACCGCTTGCCGTCGGGCGTGAGGCACAAATAGCGGGGCCAGCGGCCCACCTCGATCTGAGCCACGACGTCCTGGGCTTCGAGGTCAATCACCGCGACGGAGTTCGCGGCCGTTATCGCCACGTAGGCCCAGCGTGCATCGGGCGAGACGGCGATGCCGCGCGGCTCGGATCCAACGGGAATCGTCGCGAGCTGCTCCAGCCGCGGGCCGTCGACGTCGAAGATTCGCAACTCGCCGCTGTAGGTGGCGCTGACAATCGCTCGGCTACCGTCGGGAACGAGCACCACGGCGGAGGGGCGCTGCCCGGCCGGAGCTTCGGCCACGACCCGGCCCTCGTCCAGGCTCACCAGCGAAACCGTCCCGCTGGTCTGATTGGCCGAGAGCAGCCACTTGCCGTCGGGCGATAGAGCCACGTCGACCGGGGACCGGTCGGTCTCGGCGACCCCGTTGGGCGTTGCCGAAACGATAGTGGTGACACGATGTCCGAGACCGAATCCCGCGACGGCAAATGCCGCCAGCAGCCATCCGCAGCGTATCGCGCAACGCAGCACGGCGTTCCCCTCCGGGCGATTGTTTCCGAAACCAACGCTCGTGGGAGATTATCGCCCTTGATGGGGCCCAAGGCAATCGCGGACGCACCGCGCATCGCCCGGCGATCTTGGCCGAAGTACTAACTCTTTGCAAACTTGTGCCGCCGGCATCAGGCTAGGAAAGCAGGGCTTCGAGCAACCAGTCGCCTTCTTCGGCCATCACTTCGTCGGAGCCATCGCTCGACACGAGCGGATCGGCCTCGTCGGCGACCATCGTCTGTGGCGAAGTCGAGTCACCGCTCGCAGCCGCCGTCTCGGCAAAGGGCACCGCCTCGACAACGGGAGCGTCGTCGGCGTCGCCCTCACCCTCGCCAGGTGCCGCCAGGGCAAGCGGCACGGCGGCCGGCAGCCCCGGCTCGCTGATCGACGCAGTCACGGAGGGGTGCGTGCCCCGGATGCGCAAGAAGATGGGCGTGCCGGTTTGGCCGTTGTGGAACAGAACAGCACCGGTGTCGGTGGGAGCCGAGACCGCGATCTCCTGCCAGTTGTTGTTGTAGAGCCGCAGCTCGGCATGACCGCCCGCGTCGTCGAAGAAGGCCTCGATGGCCCGCAGACCGCTCCAGCCGTTGTCGAACGAGATCCACGCATCGCCGGTCTGGAGATTGATCGGGCTGGTGAGCAGATCCATCGAGGCGCCGAACACGCCGCCGTTGGCGGCGCTGGCCAGCAATGCCTTGCGGCTGGTGAAAGTGCCGATGAAATCGGCCCGCACGCCCCGCTCGCCAAAGTTGTATCCGGTCTCAGCCGCACTGGGAGCCAGCACGACGTTGGTGAACCGGTCGTTGGTGGCTGAGTCGATTCCGAACCGCGTGTCGCGGCCGTCGACGTAGAATCCCGGCTGCGTCTCGATAATGGTGTAGCTGCCCGGCGGAAGGCCGAGGAACGTGTACGAGCCATCGGCGGCGGTGGTCGTGGTCCGCGTAATGCCGTTGCCGACCACGGTGACGGTGGCCCCGGCCAGGCCTATCTCGTTGGCGTCTTTGTTACCGTTGTTGTTCACATCGACGTAAACGAAACCTGAAATGCCCGCGGGCGGCACGTCGACAATGGTTCCCGTCGCCGGAGAAGTACCCAAGCCGGCATTCTGCGGATTCGACAGGATGAGACGGAACGTTTCGTTCGGTTCGATCACCACATCGGTCAGGGCAGCGACGGTGACGGTCTGCTGGGTGACGCCCGGCTCGAACGTCAGCGTGCCCGAGACGGCCTGGTAGTCGGAGCCGGCGACAGCAGCGTTGCTGCCGACGCCGTTGGCCGTGTTGTAAGCGACGGTGACCTGCTTGCCGCTCGCCGCAGACAAGCTGACCGTGAAGACCAAATTGGTCCCCTCGCTGCCCGAGTCGCCCGCGACCGAAACCGTGGGCTCACCGTCGTTGTCGATGATCGTGCCCGTGGCGGGCAGCTCCGAGGCAGTGGCGTTGAAGGGATTGTCGAGGAAGAGCAGGAAGTCCTCGTTCGGCTCGTCGATGTTATCGTCGTTGATGATGACTTCGATCGTTTGCGTGTTCGAGCCGGGCATGAAGGTCAAAGTGCCGCTCGTGGGCTGGTAGTCCAAGCCAGCCGTGGCCGTGCCATCAGCTGTCGTATACTCTACGGTCGCCACCTCGTTGTTGGGCAGGAATCGTGTGACCGTGAAGAACATGCTGTTGCCTTCGGTGGCCGACTGATCGGTCACAACGAACACGTTGGCCCCGATATTGATCGAGCGATTCTCCAGGTTGATATCGTCGGCCGGCACGGGATCGTCGGAGAAGTAGAGGAAGGTCTCGCTGCCCGGATCGAGATCGGCGGGATCGACCGAGGCCACAAAGTTGACGAGTCCCACGTCGATGGCCTTGAAGGGAACCGTGAAGAACAGCAGTTCGGCTCCCGGATCGACCGGCGGCGACCCGAACTCGCCAAATCCGCCAAAGTCGTTGAGCCGCCCGGACTCGAACGTGCCGAAGGTGAGCGTATCGTAGAAGTCGGAAAAGTCGACGTCGCCCGTCGGCTCGACCAGCGAGGCTTCATAGGTTACATCGAGGAATGCCTGCAGGACTCCCACCGGCTCCTGCTGCACGTCGGTCACATAAACCCGCAACAGGAACTCGTCGTCCACGTCGAGCGTCGCATTGATCGGCAGCGCGTCGCCCGTGTCCGGATCGGCCAGCTCGATGCGATAGAGGACGCTATCGCCGTCATCGTTGAGGATCGTGCCGATCGACTGTGCCGAAAAGATCGGAGCGCCCACGGCATTCGACAAGATCACTCGGAAGCGTTCGTTTGCTTCTGGGGCGGTATCGCCGATGACCGGCACGGTAAAGGTTTGCTCTTGGATGCCCGGCGCGAACGTCAGTACGCCGCTCGTGGCCACATAGTCGCTGCCGGCCGTGGCGCTGATGTCTTGGGTGGAGTAGGCCACGGTGACCTGATTGGTGAGCATGCGCGACAGCGCGACCGTGAAGACCATGTCGGTCGTTCCCGAATTGCCTTCGACGACCATGCCATCGGAAACCAAGAGCCCCTGGGTAATGATCGTGCCGATACCGCGATTGTCGGCGATGATCACGCTAGGGGGATTCGGACTGGAAAGGTTGACGAAGAACGTCTGGTCGGGCTGCGGCATCGAGCTGCCGTTGACGATCACGCGGATTTCCTGCGTCACCGGTCCGCCCGGCGTGAACACGAGGTTGCCGCTGACGTTCTGATAGTCGAACGGCGCGACGGCCGTATCATCCGAGGTGGCAAACGCCACGCTGATCTGCTCGTCGATCGAGCCCGAGAGCGTCACGGTAAAGACCGCCTCGGTGGGGCCGGAGCCGGCCGACACCGTGGCATCGCTGATAGTGATGGTTGCCGGGCCGTCGTCGTCGACGATCACGCCGCGTCCCACGGCTTCGCCGGTGGCACCCGAAACCGAAGTGACGTTGACCAAGAAGTCCTCGGAGGGCTCGGCAGCCGTGTCGCCCAGCGCCTCGACGGTGATCATCGCCGAGGTTTGGCCGGGAGAGAACGTGATCGTGCCGGAAATCGGGTTGTAGTCGCTCGAGTCGGCAGTGCCGTCTTCGGTTTGAAACGCCAGAACCACTTCCTGTCCCGAAGGAGAATCCAGCGTGAGCTCGAACACAAAGTCGGTCGTGCCGCTGTCGCCTTCCGGATTGGACACTTCTGCGGTGATGCTGAAACCGGGCGCGGACACCGCCGGATTGATCTGGATCGTATCCTGGCCCGGGTTGCCAATTTCGGCGTTCTCCGAGGGGTCGCTCAGCGAGACCAGGAACGTATCGACGTCGTCGACGTTGGGGTCACCGATGATCGTCACCGGTACGCTTTGCGTCAGTCCTCCGCCCGGGTTGAACGTGAGCGTGCCGCTGGCCGCCTCGTAGTCGACGCCGGCGACTGCCGTAATGTCGGAAGTCGCATAAGCGACGGTCACCGGGCTACTCGGGTCGGCAGACAGCGAGACCGTGAAGAACGCCGTCGTGGTTCCGGTCGGGACGTTGTCGACCACGTCGCCGGCGATCGTCAGCGTTGCCAGCGCGTCGTCGTTGAGAATCGTGCCAATGCCCAAGGGCGTGCCGATTTCGGCGTTGCTGCTGGCGTTGGACAGAATGATCGAAAACTGCTCGTCGGGCTCCACGTCGGTGTCGCCGTTGACGGTCACGGGGATCGTCGCCAACGTCGTGCCGGGCGCGAAGGTGAGCGTGCCGCTGGTCGGCTGGTAGTCCACGCCTTCGGTGGCCGTGTCGGGATCGGTCGTGAACGCGACGGTCACTTCTTCCTGTTGCGCGGCGGAAAGCTCGACGACGAAGTTGAACGTCGTATCCGCATCCGTCTCAGCTTGCGACACGTTGCCCACCGAGAGGCTCGCCATCGCCAGGACGTCGAGCGTCGAGCCGACGAATTGAACCTCGTCTTCGGTGAGATTGTTGTTGTTGAGAAAAACCAGGTACTCGTGGCTGGGGTCGTTGCTGTATCGAGGCGTAAAGATCTGCATGCCGGCATTGGTTGCCGTGAGCTCCACGCTGAACAGGAACTGCGGATCGTTTCCGGGAGCGCTGCTGCTGTCGGTGGACGCCGACGCGATGATCTGGCCTTGCGTGAGCGTCGAATCTTGCAGTAGCGGGAAGAAATCGCCGAACTGAACCGACTGCCCGGTATCGATCGACGAGAGCACGGAACTGTACGCAATGTCGGCGGCCGCGGCGAACACGCCCGACGACGCGGGCTCCGGATCGCGAATGTCCTGCACTTCGGTGACCAGCAAGAACGAGCTGCCGGCGGCGATCGACGAGATCGGGTTCCCCATCAGATCGGTGGGGAACGTGCGCACCAGCATCATCTCAGTGTCGTTCAACTCGTTGATGACGATTAGCGCGTCGACGGCCGAAACGCGGTTGTCGCCGTTGGTGTCGACAAAGCGCCTAGGCGTCGATGCGCCCGTCGCAGTCAGCGGGGCGGCCTGCATATCCAGGCTGTGCACGCCATGTTCCAACAGGGCGTTGATGACGATCAATGCGTCAAGAGCCGAGACCCGCTGGTCGAAGTTGACGTCCGCGGCCATGATCGGATTCTGCCATGGCGAAGGCATGTCAGCGGCCAGCATCTCGCGGCGCTCGAGCGTTTCGAGGGTCTTCGTGCGGCCCGGTCGAACGCGTCGGTTCGACCGCAAGCGGCTGCGATGGTTCGACTCTTGGCGACGTAGGTGAAATCTCATAGCTTTTCTTCTCAGTTGCCACTCAAAAACGCTGAATCGCTACGGGATCCGAATCCCGTCGCCGAACCACGCGGAACGGCAGCCACTTCACTCTTCAAACTCTAGACGTGATCTCGCAGATCCTCGGTCAGATCGTCCAGGACGCTATCGAAATCGTCCCATCGGTCCATGTCCTCGTCGCCGATCGGCGCGATTAGCGCCTCGGGGGCGCCCCGCAGCGCCGGCGCGATGGCCGTCTTGCGCGGTGCGGGTGCCTTGGCTTCGGTAGTTGTGAACGCCGGTGCGCCTACCGCTTGCACCTCGATCGGAGGCTGCTGCATGGTCAGGCCCACGGCAACCGAGCCGCTGGCCAGCGGAGTCGCCACGGGTGGTTCGGTGGCGACGGCCGGTGCGGCGTCGAGGCTCACCGACTCGACGGCCATCGCCGTCGCTTCGAGGTCCGGAGAACCCGCGGCCGGCGCGTCGTTGGCGCTTGCCGTCATCGGCGAGATCGGCCCGCCTCCGGTCGTCAGGATGTAGTTAATCAATTGCAGCGCGTCCAACGCGGAGAGCCGCCCGTCGCCCGAGACGTCGACGAAAGGCGGCACGTCGGCTACCGCCGGCAACGGGCCGGCCCCACCTTGCAGCAGCCGATTCACGATCGCCACCAGGTCGCGGCCGCTGATGATGCCGTCGGGCTGGACGTCGAAGCGGTTGTTGGGGTTCTGCCACGAGCTGACGATCGTGTCGGTCAGCTCGATGACGAAGCGCGCCTCGGTCGAACCAACGTTGGGTTGCAGCGTGTTGCCGGCCAGGTCTTTGATGCCGGAAGCTTCGCTGATGTCCATACGGATCGTGTAGACGCCGTTGATCCACAGGCCGTCGGCCGGAATCAGGCGCGCGATCTTGTTGTTGGCGTCGTACGCCAAGGCATAGTCCACGCCCGGATCGAGCACCTCGGTTTGACCGTCGATCGTCCGCTCGATGATGTACTGAGAGACGTCGCTGGCCGTCGTGTCGTCGATGCCGGCGCCCGTCCCGTCGAGCAATTGAACCGCAAATTCGGTGAGCAAGGCGTTGACGAGCAAGACTTGCGAGGCCTGGGGGTTGCGGTCCAGGCCGCCGGAGTCGTTGTCCACCGGGTTGACCAGGGCCACGGTGGGGCCGACGAAGTCGGCACGCTCGATGGCGCCGCGATCCTTGAACACGTCGCTACCCAGTCCCGGCGGCGAGTCGACCGAGGGGTCGTCCACGCGGAACTGCCCCAACTGATCGCGAAGCGGAGCCTGAATCGGCGACTCGGGAATTCCGATAGGCCCGGTGACCACCGTCATCGGCAGGCGATCCTGCAGCGAGTTGATCGAGCTATCGATCGCCCGGGAATTACTTTCAAGGTAGAAGTTGTCGTTTTCGGCATCGACGAACAGGGGATCGTTCGGTTGCAAAACAATCGCGTTGGATCCCGCGGATCCGATGGTGACGTTGTTTTTGTAGAGTCCGGTGCCGACCACGGTGCCGCCAGAGCTGCCATCAACATAGACCGCAAGGCCGGCAAACCCACCGGAGTCTTCGAGCGGCTGGATCCGCGAACTGGCGGCCAAACCAGCGTTGGCCACGATGTTGTTGAGAATTGAGGGGCTAGCTCCGTTCACCGCAGCGATGCCCGTGATCGCGTCGTAGACCGTGTTGTTCAACACGCGCACGAAGGGCACATACGGCGTGAACTCGTCGCCGAACCCGCCCCCGTAGGAATCGGGTGCATTGGGGCTGCCGCTGACCTGAATACCCGTTCGGCGGGAGTGTGCCACGACGTTGTTCTTGATCGTCACGCCCGGGATCCAGCGTTGGCCGTTGAGCACGGGCAACACGGCGAAGCTTCCAGTGCGACCGGGGACGCCAAGGGGCCAGTCACTGAAGGTGCTAAAAGCCAGGTTGGAGTCGTTAATCTGGCGATAGTCGGCGAGGACCTTGATGCCGACCTTCTGCGAGTGCGACATCACGGAGTTCTGGATGATCGTTTGTCCCGTCGCCTCCCAGGTTCGCGCGTCGCCTTTCCCCTGAAACACCATGACATCGGCAAGTGCATTGCCCGAGACGTTGAAGGCGTCGAACGCATCGAACAAGTCGACACGCACTCCGGCCGGCTCGGTCGAGGCACGCACCAACAAGCCACGAGACTGCACGGCGATATTAATCGCGTTACGAATCTTGACGGCGACGGTTGCTGCGGAGTCGCTACTGGTGAAGTTTACCGCGATGTTGTTTCCAGCCACGCCTCCGCTGCTGTTGAACTCAAAAGTGAAGACTGCCCGGCCGTCGTCGATCCGGAACGTGTTGCCATCGGCGATTTGCGATCCCGGGCGAGCGACCAGCGTAATCGCTTCTGTGAACCGATCGTTGGCGTTGAAGACCCTTCGCAGGTCCAGGTAGCCGGCCGGATCCTCAACCACGGTGGCGTAGTGTTCCGCAGGCCGAATCTGCAATTGATAGGGGCCCTGGACAATCTGCTCGGCATCGTCGGGCAATGGCACTCGGTCGAAACGCACAAGTTCCGGAAAAGTCCCCAAGCTGCTGTCCCCGGTGACCATTTCGCCGCGTGAGGCGAACCCAACCACGATGTCGTCGATGTAGACGCCCTCGAAGAATTGATTGTCGCGAGACCGCCCTGCGGAATTGAATTGATCGCTGGATTCTCCCGGCAGCGTACCCGAGAACGAGGGCAGGGGACCGGACGAGTCAATCGCATGCCCGAACAGGCGCACTTCGTCGCGGACCACCTTGGCCGCCTGCGCCAGATTGACGATGTCGTTGGACACGAACACGCGGTCGATCGCCGCTGCGATTTGGCGGGCGACTTCGGCCGAGGACATTGCCGACGAGAAAGATACGTCCGCCGGGTCTGCCGGGTTCAGACGGAACGTAAAAGTCTGGCCGTCGATGACGAATTGTTGACCATCGGAAAGTTGCGATCCCGGCAGCGCCTTGAGGGTTTCGCCGAATCCGAAAAGCGTCTCACCCGAGCCCATCGATCCTGCGGTCGTGAACTGGAACCGCAACCGCAGGTCGCTCAGTCCGGCATAGTCGCCCAAGTCGACTCGGACCTGCCGCCAGTACTGCACATCATCCGCCGGAGTGTTGTCGAACGCCACCTGAACGCGCGATTCATCCGACAGCCCGCGGTAGTTGCCGCCGGAGTACGTCAGCGTGTCCGCCCGTTCGCTGATCGAGTTGTTACTCGTGGTCAACAAATCCCAATTGGCACCGTCGTTCGAAATCATCACGCGGAAAATGTCGGTCGCTTCATCGAACGAATTGTTATCCGGGGTTTCGAGGAAGTAGTTGAAGTACAGGGTCGGCAGATCGAAACTGTCGTAGCCTTCCAGGCTGAACGTGTTCGACGTCAACGTGCCGTAGGCGCCGCCGGGCAAGGCGTACGAGTCGAACATATCCGGATTCGAGTTGTAGGCGGATGCTCCCGGCTGACCAGGCTCGAGTCCGAAATAAAAGCTCGCGCCGCCCTCTCGCGGCAGAAAGCGTTCAATGTTGTTCGACGCGGTGATGCCGTGCCCAACGTCGTCGAAGCGGTTGGTCGTCGCGTGCCAGAGGTTGTAGTCCAGGGTCGAAAAAGCGAGTCCGCGCGCATCTTCGATCCCCGTGTCGACGCTGGTAGCGCCATCGAGGAACACCGGAGCCGGATTTGCCACTTGATTTAAGCCCGTTCCCTGGATCGTGAAGGCATACATCCTGCCGGTATCATCGATCGCAAACAACGTATTGCTATAGGCCCCGTTCTCCACGGTCGGCGGCCCGACCGTCAGGGCTTGCAACCTGCCGGCGTCGAAGTTGAGCGTCACCGGCCGCTCGCCGAGCGACCACACAGCACTTTCGGGCGTTGGATTGTTCCAGCCGAGGATCTCGTAGAGTTGGGTCCCGCCCGAGAGCGGATTGGCGTCGGTAACGACGTACATCCTGTTGTTCAAGATCACCATGCCGGTGATGGTGCCGTCGACTTCCGCCTCGCCGAACGGCTCGGCGTCGGTGCCGGCCAACGCCTGGCCCGGAGTTCTCAAGATTGGCGGCATTACGGTGTTGTCGTTCATTGTGAAGAACGTCGAACGGGAAGGCTGGTCGTCGTCGTGCAGCGCCGCCCCGGTGTCTGGATCCAGCTCGTAGAGCAGGTTCTTCCTGAACGTAGGGTATTCAGGGTGGCCGCCCTGGTCGTCGTCGGCACGGCGGCCGAACGCAAACAAGCGGCGGCCCGAGGAGCTGTTGAATTGCTGCTGGAACGCCATGGCATCGAACAAAATGCCATTGCCGGAGGGAACGTAGCCAATCGTCGCCGGCGCCCCTGGCTGCATGTCCTCGATCTGGACGCTGGCGACGTCGAACGTTCGAATGCCGTCGTCGGTCGAGGAAATGATGCCGCCGGTGCCGGTGTTGAGGTGGACGTAGTTTCCGGTGTTGCCGGCGTTGGTGCCCTGCGAAAGGGTGTACAACTTGCCGTCGTTTCGCATGGCCAGGTCGAAGTAACCGAATCCCGTCTCGGTGACGAACGTGTCCGTCATCGCCGCTCCGGTAAACGGATTCAACTGTCGCAACCTACCGGAACGGGTCTCGGAATCCTGATTGACGAACAGCACGACGTCGCCGAAGTGATAGGGCTCGGCGAACGCGTTCAACTGAGCCGCGGTGCCGCCGGGAAAGATCGTGCCCGAATTGCCGCCGGTGGTGATTCCGCTTCCGCTCGCTCCGATGCGGTCGTCCACGATGCGGCCGATCGAGTGAAGCGGTTCCAACCGCACCAGCGGGTCACGAAGCTCAGAGTCTCCGTACAACTTGGCGGAAAGCGCCTCGGGTATCCATTCGTTGGAGTAGACAGCCAGATAGTAGGCTTGGGTCCCCCCCGGAGAGCCGGCGATCAACTGATACGGGCCGAGCGTCGGATCCAGCGCACCGAACGAACCGTGGTCCAGGTTGGAGCTGTCGACACCGGCGTTGGGCCGCGGCAGCGAATCGACGATTTCGCCGTCGTGAGCAACCATCAGCAAGTCGCCCACCAGGTTGCCCTGCGCCTCGAACAATGCCATTGACGTATCCGGTCGTCCCAGACCATCGGCATAGTTGACCTGGAACATGGCGGCGAATGATCTCAGCCCGTCGTTAAGACCCGCGATCGATTGGATCTGTTCGTAGTTGAGCTCGAATCGATACCAATCCACCGAGAAGGAGTTCTCTCCCGCAAACAACTCGCCGCCGGCATTGAGCGTGGCGCGGTCGCTCTCCAACAAGTTGCCGAGGTCGGTAACCGTGACGTTCCGCAAGAACGTGTCATCCAACGGATCGGGGGTGGCAATCGGGTCGTCGAAGTCGGCGAAGCTTACGAAACTCGACGAGGTCGCACTCGAGTACAAGGGCGAGTGCTCTGGCTTGCCGATCACCTCGACCGCGTTTTCGGCGTAGCGAATGTCGGCATAACGCACGGTCGATCCGGCAAACTCGTCGACCTCCTTGAGCCGCACCTGCATGACGTAGGAGCCCTTGGTCTCTCCGCCAGCGAGATTCGTAAGGTTGTCGCTGTGGGAACGCACTCGCACGTAGTACGTGTTGACTCCCGTGCCCGGCAGAAACACCCGCATGCCCGCGTCTTTGGGATTGCTGCTGTAGAAGTCGGGTGAGGAATACGGGCTCGGGTCATTGCTGACCGCAGCGACCTGCAGGGGTCTTGCGGTTCCCACCAACTTCGAGTTGTCGAAGGTCTCGGCGATGGAGTTGTCGCTACGTGCGATCACGCCGCCATTGAAGTCGACCAGCTCGACGACGGTATCCAGCGCCGAGGCCGTGCGATCGAGATCGATCCAGACTTCGGTGCCGCCGGTCCCGCGGAAGCTGTACACGTCGACGTCGGCCCCGCCCGGGCTGTCGGCCGCCTGGCTCAGGTTGCCGTAGATCTCGAATCCCAGCCGCACGACATCGTCGCCGCTGACGAGGTCCTTGGCCAGTTGGCCCAATTCCTGCGCCTTGGAGGGCAAATTGTTGGTATCACCCGTGGCGGGAAAGCCTTGCTCGACCTCGTTGACGGCGTCAACGTTCCGATCGTTGCTCAGCACGTCGAGGCGCAGTGAACCCCAATCGCCCGGCCTGACGACGTCGCGCGGCGGACCGATGCCGGGCCCCCCGGCAGCCAAGCCCAATACAGTCACATCGCCGGTGATGGGGTCCATGGCCCAGGGTTCGAGCCGTCGGAAACCATCGGGCCCGTCGAAAGTCGTGAGATACGGGACGCCTTCCTCCAGGTAGTCGAACGTCAAGAAGTCGCTGGGCGCCAGCGTCGTGCCCTGCATCACGTTGCCGCCCACTTCCTTGAGCACGAATGGCTCCGCGTCGCCATCCAGAAACTCGTAGGGATTCGGGGCTCCGTCCTGCGCCATGACCAGCAAACCGACCCCCGCGTTGTTAATGGCGGATAGTAGATTCGCTTCCTCCCGCTCCAATTCCGCGAGCATAAAGTCCGAAACACCGCCCCACCACATCGTACCCTCGTAGCGATCGGAGCGGCCATTTGGCAGGGCATAGCTTTCGTGAGACGGCACGTACACCATGCGATAGGCGGTGAAATTGCCGATCTCTGAGGGCGTGTCCGCATACGTTACCGGGATTGCCAGCTGCTGAGTTACCCAATCGATGGCCTCGCGGCTATAGGGAATCCCCAAGGTGTCTCCCTCCTCCCAGCCGATGTACAGCAGCCCGTCCTGGTCGACATTCAAGGAGTTGTTGTACACGTACGCGACTTCGCGTAGCAGCGCGTCCCAGCCGTCCTGTCCTACAAAGTCGGAACCGTGCACGTCGCGGGCCGTGGTGTCCAGAACGACGGGGCCCTGCGTCGGCATGTTCGGCGGTTCCGGCGCTATGACGCCCTTGCGGTTGAGGGTGTCTCTTTGCGAGAGACCCTCGGGCGTCAACCCGGCTCCAACCGTGTCGTCCTTGGCCGAAGTGATGACGACCTCATGGCCCGGCGTGCCCACGACCTGCAGCGTGCCGCCGATGCGGTCATCGATCTCGAGAGCCTCGCCGGTGGCGACAAAGCTGACATTGTTGCCCAACACCTTAACCACCAGGCTTTCGGTCGGGCTGCTTTGCAGCCGCAGCGTGCTGGTCAGCGATTGCTGATTCTCCATCGTGATCGTATTGAACACGACGTGCACGATGTCGGTATCGTCCCAGATGCCGTTGACGGTGATCCGCCCGCCCCGCACGACCATGCCGTTGATCGTGTTGTTGCCGATGACGTTGCCGCGAATCAGCGGACCGTAGTTGGTCGGATACGAGCCGGCCAGTTGGATCGCTCCGCGGCTGCGTCCCCAGTCGTCGACGCGGCGCGAGTTGAGCGAGTTGACGTTGGCGCTGATGACCGCGCCGCCGTCGTTGTTCTTGAAGAGGTTGTTAAGAATAACCGGCTGCGCCCCGCGAACGTAGATGACGGCGCCGTCGGCTGCGCCGCGCCCGCTGCGATTGCCGCCGCCGGGCAGGTCGTTTTGGTCGAACGTCGAGTTCGTCACCCGCACGGCCGCCTGGTGGATTTCGATGGGGTTCATCGTATCGAAACCACCCTCGATGGCGATCGTGCCGCCGGCAAAGCCGACGAACGCTCGATCGATGCTGCCGGTGGACAAGGGGCCGAACAGCAGTCCGCCCCAATCCCCCTGGCTGGGCGCAGTCGTGGCACTGTCGTTGGTCGTGTCGAACGTGCTGTTGGCGCCGTACCGGTCATCGAAGACCGAGGTGAAAATGATCGGCCGATTCAGCGTGCCTTCGGCGATGAACTGCGCGTTGATCTCGGTCTCGATCCGACCGCCGCGCGCTTTCATCACGATGCCCGGATCGATCGCCAGCCGCGCGCTGGGCCGCGCACGCAACCCGTCGGGACCGCGCACCAGGCCGCCCGGTTGGCCGTCGACCAGCAAGGTCTCTTGCAGCACGTGCACGATATCGGTGTTGGCCATCCGGGCTTGCACCGTCAGCGGGATCAACTGCTGACTATTTGGGGTCAGCACGCGAATGAACAGTCCGTTGATCGAATTGGCCGAAAGGCGGTTGCCGTAGATCCGGGGGCCGACGCGCGTGTAGTCGGCGTGGTAGTCGACCCCGATAAACTCCGATTCCTCGAAGCTGTTCGGGTCAGCCGACATCGCGGAGTCGGAACTGTTGGTGATGTTGTTGAAGATGACCGTGGGCCGCGCCGTGACCATGTGAATGGGGTTGAAGATAACCGGCGCCGACTCGGTCTGAACGGTTCCGCCGCCATAGCTGATCTGCGCATGGCTGACGTAGTTCAGAAAGATGCCGTCCTCTTCGAGATCGGAATCGTCGTGGAAAGCCAGTCCGCCCCAATTCCCCTTGGCCAAGATGCCCTTGTTGACGCCCGGATCCGTGCCGATCGCGTTGTTGTAGTACGACGTGAAGTAGACGGGTCCGTTCTGGGCGTTCGTGGCGGGAGTTCCCAGCACCTGCAGCGCGCCGTCGGCCCGCGAGATGCCCTGGGAGAACAATCCGGCGTCGACGTTCGCTCCACGGAGTTTGAAAATGGCGCCGGCGTCGACCATGACCGTGACGCCGGCGGGGATGTACATCGTCGATCCGTCGGAGAGCGCGCCCCCCAGGGAATCGAATCCGATGTTGTACGAGAGATTGTCTCCGGTGGTCGCCAGATTGCCGTCGGCACCGCCGTTGCCCACGATCCGCACGATCGTGCCTGGGTTAGCGGCGGCCAGCGCAGTGGAGATCTTCGTGTAGGGGTTCGCCAGCGAGCCGAGTTGTCCCGCGCCGCCGACCGCGGCCTTATCCACGTAGATGGTGTGGGCCTCGTCCACCTTGAACCAGAAGTTCGACACGCCGCCCTCGACGCCGTCGCGGTCGCCGTCGAGCCGGTTGCCCGTCGTGTCACGAATGCTGTCGGCCGGTTCGGGCGTGGGGCGAAACGACATCCGCAACTCGTAGTCGCCCTGGGTGC
Source organism: Planctomycetota bacterium (assembly GCA_003389325.1). Taxonomy (GTDB): domain Bacteria; phylum Planctomycetota; class Planctomycetia; order Pirellulales; family PALSA-1355; genus LB-PLM-3. The sequence continues at coordinate 86,745 of QQVE01000018.1, read as the reverse complement.
GACCGCCAAACCCTGAATTCTCCACCGTCGGGTCGAATTCGGTGTTGCCCGTGCTGGTGATGGCTACGTAGTACGTGCCGGCCTCGAGGTTCAGCTCGACCAGCGAGTCGGTGCCGTCGTAGTCGTCGTTGCGGGCAACGATTTCGCCGGCGTCGTCGTAGAGCGTGATGACGGTATCGAGTTGGCTGGGTTCGGCGCCCAACCCGGTCGCGCGCAGCCGCTCGGCGTAGGTCTCGATCTTGAGTTGTCCGTCGTCGGCGAGGCTGAACCGATACATGTTGATATCGTTGCCCAGCGCCGGCCACAGGTACTGCCCGTACAAAATGTCGTAGTCGCCGGGGAAGACTCCGTCCTGGACGCCGGGGCCTTGCACCGAAGGCGACTCATAGTTGTGGCCCAGCCCCAGCAAGTGGCCGATCTCATGCATGGCCGTGTTGAAGTACGAGCCCCGCTTTTCGCTCGTCCCCCAATCCACCACGGAGTTCATGATGGCCAAGTTGCCGCCGGCGACGCCGCCTACGTTAAGCGTAGCTCCGAGCACGCGGGGATCGCCCGTGGCGATGGTCCACCCGGCGCTTGCCGTTTCGACGAACTGCGCGCCCAGATAGTAGGCGTAGTACGAGAACACCTCGCGGACGCGCTCTTTTTGGACCTCGGTGATCAGGTTGAATTGGGGCAGTCCGTTGATCGAGCCATAGTTGCTCTTGAAGTTGTAGCTGATGACCGGGATATCGCCGGTGTTGCTGCCTCCGTTGACGTGGCTTTGGAGCGGAGTGAACAAGTCGACCAACGCGTCGCGTTCGCCCGGCCCAAGAGGCGAACCCGGCCACACCACAGTAGGCGAGCTGGGGTTGCTCGGATCGAGACTGGGGCGGACGCTCGTGATCGTGTCGCTGAGCGTGATCGTCTGCGTGCCCAGGTCCGCCATGAAGGGATTGTCCGAGGCGCCGAGGCCCGCGGCCGTATCGAAGCTGGTGCCGGGCCCCGTGAATCCGTCGGCGTAGACGATCTGCGGCGTCGATGGTTCGAGCGCGAGCGGCTCGCTGGTGCCGATTCGCAGCCGATAGGTACCTTTGGTCTGAAGCACCCCGCTGCCAAAGGTGAGCTGCACGCGACCCTGCGCAGCGTTGTAGTTCACGCTGGTAGGATTAATCAGCACGTCGTCCTGGGGGGTTGCCGTGCCTTGGGTGCGGATCAGTTGATAGTTCTGCGGGTTTTGTGCCGTATTGGTCTGCAACGGATCGTTGACGTTGAAGTAGACCTCGATCAGGTTGGGGGACCGCGACAACACCCCGTCTACTCGTTTGATCGGCTGCGGCACGACGGCCAAGACCTGCGGTGCAAGATCCAGCGAGAAGTTGCGCGTCAGATTCGTGCCGGCGTTAAACGCCAGTCCATCGGTGTCGCGCAGCGGATTCTGGCCGGCCCCGACGAGGGTCATCTGATACATGTCGTCGGGCAGATTCTCGGCGAAGCGAACGATGACTTCGTTGGGCCGTTCCCCAATGCCCACGAAGCCCGGGGTGACGACGAGGTCGTTGCCGTTGCCAAAGATGTCGTCGACGCTGCGGCGGAACTGGATCGTGCTATTGCTGATCGAGGCGGCGTCGATCTCGTTGTCGAAACGCAGCAGAATTTCGCGGGGGGCTACCTTCAGGGTGGTGCCCTGCTCGATCACGGTACCGGTGGACGGGATGGCTGCCAGGAGCCGCGGTCCATCGATCGCCAGGAGGATCCGGTCCTCAAACACCTCGAGGTTGAGCTTGCGGCGAGCTGACTCTCGCAACGATTTTTCCAGCTTGACGTTGCGTCGTCTTCCGCTCGAACCCCGTCTTCGGGGTGACCTCTGCCAGATCGCCATAAGGGATCTTCCCGTTCTTGGAGCCTATTTCTCTGCGAAAATCCGGAACAATCGGATTATGATCGCGCACCTTGGATAAAACAATCCAAGTTACCCATTTTTTCTATATTAACAAAAGAACCAGCCCGTGCTTCCGGTGGCAGGGTGGGTCGAGAGTGCCAATGAAGAAGGTTGTGCCTGTTCCTAGGGCAAAGCTGGCCGAAGGGCCAATCTTTTCCATATGCGCACAAGCCAATTCACGATTCAAGTCCCGGCAACCTCAATTATCCGGAAAATCCGGAAATACTCCCCGACGCGAGCCGCGTCCAAAGAAAAGGGGGAGCCGAACCCATGAAGCTACGAGATGGGATACGCACCGGCGCTCGAGCGAGCGTTCGATGGTTACGAGTCTCATGCCCCTAAGTGAATCGACCCGGCCTCTACTTCTCTGTCTAGCAGTTCGCGCAGTTCCGTTAAGCGCTCACGGCTGATTCGTGAATCAGTATAAAAGATATTCCCGGAATTCATAGCCTCGCCGGCATGAAGGCAACTGGCGGAACGACTAACCTGACCGAAACAGCGCGCGGAACGGGGCGGTACAAGAACGCCGCGAGCGAGGCACGTGGAACTTACGCGCTCGGCTGCACGCCGACGAGGAAGCCTCGCGCCACCCAGGATGAGAACCAGGCGGCCAGGTTGGTCTCAAGCGGGTCACCTGCCGACGGCACGGCGGCCAGCGCCGCAGGAATCGCTTTGGAAAGCGGAGCCCCCCCGGCGATCTCGCGCAGTAGCTCGAACTCGAGCTGCGACAACGCGTGTCGCTCCACAACGTAGTCGCGCCGGTTGATGGCGACCCAGGTGGGGGCCGGATCACACGGCTCGGGCGTCGTTCCCTCGCCGCTGCCCTCCCAATAGTCGTTCACGGGGTGCGAAAACGCCAGCAGCCTGAGGCAGGGGGCTGCAATGAGCCGTACGTCGCCTTCGGACGCGGCAGCGAGCGGGGCTACGTCGAAGCCCTGCTGATCTTCCGTGCCCGTCCCGTCGTATACCTCGTAGAGCGTCCGCTCGAAGGTCGCCAGTTCGATCACAAACTCCCCCCACGTCGGCCCCGCCTGCGGCGGCGGTTCCGAGGCGTGCAAACGCGACTCGGCCAGGTAGCGGGGGAAATGGGCGCCCAGTTGATTCAACGTGTAGCTCCGCGAGGGGTAGCTCTGCAGGTAGCCGAAGGTCACCGCCGCGAAGAGGTCGTCGCCCAACGTCCAGCGAGTGACGGAAAACTCCTCCTCCAGGCACTCCATCAACCGCGCATAATACGCGTTGACGTAGATCTCCAGCCGGTCGGCGCTGGATAGCGCCCGCGAACGCAGAATCACCCGGCCCAACTCCGACAGCGAAAGGTTGATATGCTCGCGGGCCTCGGGCGACTCGACTCCTTCGGCCACCCCGCCGCGATGCATGATGACGCTTTGCATCCAGCGCTGCACCTGCTCGAGACGAGGCTCCGCACCGCTCATCGGATCTCCGGCACGATGTAGGCAATGGGGTTCGACACGCCCGGGGTGCGGCTCTCGTCCGTGGCGGCAACCGGCTCGCTCGCAACCGGGGCATCGCCATCAAGCTGCTCGCCCATGTAGTGCTTGGCCTTGAGCACTTCGGCGTGCACGACGGGAAACTCCGGAATGCGCGCGTCCCACTCCAGCAGCGTCGACACGCCGCCGGTGAGCTCGTGCGCCAGCCGGTATAGCTCCCACACCGGGTCGATGACGTGATCGTCGTGCGTGTCGATGATGTGCGTGCGGCAGTTCGTATGCCCGGCCAGGTGAAACTGCACGACCCGATCGTGCGGCACGTTTTCGATGTACTCCCGCGGGTCGAAATCGTGGTTGACGCTCGATACGTAAACGTTGTTAACGTCTAACAACAACCCGCAACCTGTTTCGTGGGTCAGGTGAGAAAGAAACTCCCATTCGGTGAGATTCGACTGGGCGAACGTGACGTAGGTGCTGGGATTCTCCAGCACCAGCGGCCTTTCCAGATACTCCTGCACGGCGCGGACCCGATTGGCGACGTGCGCGAGCGTCTCGTCGTTGAGCGGAATGGGGAGCAGGTCGTGGGCGTTGAGGCCCAGCACGCCGGTCCAGCACAGGTGGTCCGAGACCCAGTGCGGCCCGATAGCGTCGGCCAGCCGTTTGAGTCTTTGCAGATAATCGTAGTTGAGCGGATCGGTGCTGCCGATCGACAGCGACACGCCGTGCATCACGGTCGGATAGCGCTCGGCGATCTGGTCGAGCACGTAGCGCGGTCGCCCGCGCGAGTCCATGAAGTTCTCGGAGATGACCTCGAACCAGTCGACCGCCGGATGATGCTCGAGAATGTGGGGAAAGTGGACGCTGCGCAGCCCGAGCCCCAGGCCGAGGTTCGGGTGCCCCAATCGCGCCTCTGCCATAGCGGGCCGCCTTCCTGCTTTGCCAGACTCCAGAAAAGGAGCACGGGTGGATGGCTCCACCCGTGGCTCCTGAATCGAACGTCGCGTGTCGTCGGGCCTAGGCCTTCTTGGGCGGCGCCGGACCGACCTCTTTGCCTTCCTTTTTCATCAGCTCTTCGAAGCGCTTGCGGGCCTTCTTCCAGGCGCCGCTGGAGAGGGGCACGCCGCATTCGCCCTTGCCCTTGCATTCGTTCTCGCCCGGCTTGGCGCCGCAACCGCCTTGTCCGCGGCACTCGTTCTTGTAGTGGCACAGGTGCTCTTTGGCGGTGGCACAAGTGCCTTGGCCTGCGCAGGCGTTATCTTTGCTCGCGCCGAGGCCTTTGCACATGTTGATGCCGCGGCAGATATGCGGCTCGCCGAGCATCGGATTCTTCTTGGGGTCTTTCTTGGGAACCTTCTTTTCGTCTGCACCCAGAGCTGCGTTGCCCAGCGAGGCGCCCGCCAGCAGCCCGCCCACGGCCGCCGCCGAGAGACGTTGAAAATCACGCCGATTGAGTCCCGATTGTTCCATTGCCTGGTCCTATCGCTTGAAGGGTCGGTTGTAGTTCTGACGACGCGGCCTCGGCAAAGGTCCCGCACTCGCCCCAAATTAACGTACCATTTGCTTCCGGCCGCTGCCAAGCGGTAATCGTGCACAACGCGTGCCGGAAACGACAACACGCGTTGAGATCACTCGAAAGCGGGTGAGGCAGGTTATCTGCAACGTCGGCAGCCCGATCGGCCATTGAGGGCACGAAGTTCGGCCTGGAGGTCGCCTACACCAATCCGCTCAAGCGTCCGTCGCTGTCGCCGAGCTCTTCGACGGAGGAATCCACGCGGTCGAGCATGGACAGGAACAGGTTGTTCAGCGGCGTCTCTTCCTTGTAGCGCATGTGGCGGTCAGTCTTGATTGTGCCGCCGCCGGCGCCCGCCAACAGGATCGGCAGGTCGTGGTGGTTGTGCCGATTTCCGTCGCCGATACCGCTGCCGTAGAGAATCATCGAATTGTCCAACAGCGTCCGTTCGCCCTCGGACACGGCGGCCAGCTTCTCCAGGAAGTAGGCGAACTGCTGGGCGTGGAAGCGATTGATCTCGCGGATCTTCATCTGCTTCTCTTCGTCGCCGCCGTGGTGCGACAGATGGTGATGGCCCTCGGACACTCCAATCGACTTGTACGTGCGGTTGCTCCCCTCGTTGGCCACGACGAACGTCGCCACGCGGGTCAAGTCGCCCTGGAACGCTAGCGCCATCACGTCGTACATCAGTCGAATGTGCTCGGCGTAGTCCTTGGGAATGCCGTCCGGCTTGGGATACTCGGGCAGCTCTCGGTCTTCCTCCTGACCCGCCACGGCGATCCGCGTTTCCAACTCGCGGACCGAGTTCAGATACTCGTCGAGCTTGCGCTGGTCCTTCATCCCCAGCTTCGACTTCAAGTCACGCGCATCTTCCAGCACGTGGTCGAGCACGCTCTGGCGGTACTTCGTGCGACGCGACTTGGGATCGCCGTCGGCAAACAGCCGCTCGAAGGCCAGCTTGGGGTCGATCTCTTTGGCTTGCGGCGTGGTTGCGCTGCGCCACGAGATATTGGTCGAATAGGCGCAGCTATAGCCCGAGTCGCAACTTCCGGCCTGCGCGCCGCGGTCGCATCCCAACTCGAGCGAAGGGAACCGGGTTTGCCGACCGATCTTGGCAGCCGCAACCTGGTCGACCGACACGCCCACCTTGATGTCGGCCCCATGCGTCTTGAACGGCTGGGCACCGGTTAGAAACGCGGAAAGAGCACGAGCGTGGTCGCCGGGACCATCGCCGTTGGCGCGGGCGTGGTGCTGGGCCAAACCGGTCAGCACCAAAAGGCGGTCTTTCACGCTGGCGAACGGCTCCATGATGTAGGGCAATTCCCAGCCGGGGCCGTCGGCTTTGGGCGTCCAGTCCGGCATGTGCTGGCCGTTGGGCACGTAGACGAACGCCATCCGCACCGGGCCACGTTTCTTGCCGCCGGCTGCCCAGGCCGCGGCGGGCAACATGGCGTCCAACATCGGCAACGCCACTGCCGTGCCCAGCCCGCGCAAGACGGTACGTCGAGAAATCTGCCAGCTCTTGTTCATGATTCGCTCCCTTTGCCGCGCCGTTTTCCAAACGCGTCGCTGCGTACGATCGCGATGATCAAACTCGAAAACTTGTAGTCGTTCGCTTTGACCGCGGCCACGATGTCGTCCACCGTGCAGCGGTCACTATACTCGACGCCCCGGCCCAACCCATAGGTAAGCATCTTCTCCGACAGGCAGCGTACGAATTCGTCGCTTTGCGCCTTGAGGATTTGCTTGAGCTCCTGGGGGCCGGCAAACGTTTGCCCGCCGGGCAATTCGCCGGAGGGGTCGATCTCGTAGGGCCCGTCCTGGGTGCGCCAAGCACCGATGCCGTCATAATTCTCCAAACCGAATCCCAGCGGGTCCATGCGCTTGTGGCACACCGCGCAGGCGGCGTTTTCTCGGTGCTGCTCCAGCCGTTCGCGGAGCGAGCCGGTCAGTTCCTCGGCCTCCTCGAGCTCCGGAACGTCGGGCGGCGGCGGAGGAGGAGGAGTGCCCAGCAGGACCTCCAGCACCCACTTGCCGCGTTTCACCGGCGAGGTCCGCGTCGGGTTCGACGTCACGGTCAGCACGCTGCCGTGCGTCAACACGCCGCCGCGTCGCTGGGGCTCGAGCGATACGCGGCGAAACTCCTCTCCTTTGACATCGTCCATTCCGTAGTGCCGCGCCAGCCGCTCGTCGACGAAGGTGAAGTCGCCGTCGATAAAGTCCAGCACGCTGCGGTCTTCGCGCATGACGCTGGCGAAAAACAACTCGGTTTCCCGCCGCATGGATCGCCTGAGCGACTCGTCAAAGCCTGGAAACTCTTCCGCGTCCGGCGAGGCGATGGCCAGGTTGCGCAGTTGCAGCCACTGGACGCCGAAGTTCTCCACCAGCGCGTCCGCCTTCGGATCGGCCAGCATCCGCCGCACTTGCCGTTCGAGATGTTCGCCCTTGCGCAACAGGCCCAACCGAGCCAGCGTGAACAGCTCGTCGTCGGGCATGCTGCTCCACAGGAAATAGCTCAGCCGCGTGGCCAGCTCGTAGTCGTTGAGCTCGCGGATGACGTCGGGATTGTTCGGCTCGGGATCCAGTTCGACGCGAAACAGGAAATGCGGCGAGACGAGAATCGCCTGCACGCCCAGTCCGATGGCCACGTTGAAACTCTCGCCCCCATCGTCGGCCAGCTTCACCAACTGCATGACGCGGGCTACTTCTTCGTCGGTGACCGGCCGGCGGTAGGCTCGGCTCATCACGTCGACGATGATCTCGCGCGCCAGGGCCAGCTTGTCTTGCGGCATGTGTTCGCGCGGGATCGTGCGTCGCATCTCGGCAGGGTAGGGGCCCATCACTTCGATCGCCCCCACCAACAGATTGCGATCGTTGGGCTCCGGCCCGCCCTCGTTGTAGTAGTCATTCTCGAACTTCACCTTCACCGTGTGGCGTCCGCCCCGGGTCGAAATCCAGCCCTCGTACCAGGGCGCCGCGACGCGCTCGTCGGCCGCGACTTCGAAGCGGCGAACGAGCTCGTCATCGAGATACACGGCCATCCGCACCACCTCGTCGCCGGCCTGCTGTCCCCAGGCCTTCACGCGAACCATGTACAACCCGGTACCGAACAGCCGCGCTTGGACCTGCACGACGTTGCTCGTCGAAACCGCCTTGCGGCCCCCGCCTTCGATCTCGCTTCCGCCGCTCAGCCCGTCTTCGGCCAGGTTCGCCAACTCGGTACCGAGCGCCCGGGCGGTGACCTTTTCGGCGGCGGCCAGGTACTTTTCCAACAGGATCGTCGGCATGGAAAGCACGTCGCCGATGTTGTCGAAGCCGTAGCCCACGTCGTCGGACGGAAAATCGTCCGCGGGGTGAAAGTCGACGCCGAACAAGTCGCGGATCGTGTTGTTGTATTCGTTGCGGTTCAGCCGGCGGATCGTCACCCGCCCCGGATCGCGCTGGTCGCCGCATCCAAAGCGCACCAACTGGCCGTCGATCCAACCGGTCATCGTCGTCAGGCCGGCCTCGTCGGGCTGGTCCGCGTCCTCGGGCGGCATCTCACCGTTGTGGAGCTTGCGGCCGATCGTCTCCCAGGCCTGGCGGTCTTTCTCGACGTCGGCGCGGGCAACCAGCTCGTCGATCGCCAAGTCGCCCATCGGCTCCTCGCCGCTGTGGCAATCGCTGCAGTACCGACTCAACAGCGGTCCGACCGACCCACGGAATTCGGCCAGCATCTCGGCCGACTCAGTCTCAACAGGCTCGTCGGCGGTCGCCCTCGACGCGTAAAGCGCCGCGCAGGCGATTACGAGAAACCACAGTATGAGCCGGGCGGGCCGCGGCATGACGAAATCCAAGGCAGGATGTCTTAGGCGGGACAAACAACAGCGAGGTGGAGTAGGCCCGGCTCGCAAGCCGCAGCGAATGCTCCAAGCGACATCATATCAAAATTGGAGCATGCGTCCAAGCTTTCCTGCCGCGCGAGGGGAAACGAGCAGCGACAAACCGTTAGTTCGCCTGGAGATCAACGTCCTCGTCACCGGGAAACCAGTCCGGCGGCACTTCGAGCGACCAGACTTCGCTGGAAAGGGGTTGGGCGTGGCCGCCGGCAATCCAGATCTTGTCGCGCCAGACGAAGGCCGAGTGCTCGTGGCGGGCCTTCCAGATCTTGCTCGACACGAGCTGCCGCCAATCGCGGCCGTCGCGCGAGTACCAGACGTCGTTCCAGTTGCGCGAAGGATCGTTCGACCACCCACCGAGAATCCACATCCTGTCGCGATACACCACCGCCGGAAACCACAGCCGGGCATGCCACGGCGCGGCATCGGTAAGCTGCTCCCAGTGCACACCGTCGGAACTCGACCAGACGTCGTGGTGAGCCTCGTACGTCGGCACGTAGTTTCCGCCGCCGAATACATAGATCCTGTCGCCCAGCACGACGGCCTGATGATAGGCCCGCGGAGCCCAGGGGGCATGCTCGCACTCGAGCCGCCAATGCTTGCCGTCGGCACTGGACCAGACGTCGTTCTTCAGGCTCGACGCATCGCCGAAGTAATAGTCTTCGCTGCCGCCGAGGATCCACATCCGGTCCTTGAACACGACGGCGGCCGCCGCCAGACGCGCGCTCCACGCGGCCGCCGAGGTCGCCTGGTCCCAGGCTCTGCCGTCGCGGCTCGACCAGACTTCGTGGCCCGCCTCGTGCTCCGGCATCCGTCCGCCGTACCACCCGCCCAGCATCCACATCCGATCGTCGAACACCAGGCTCATCGCCAGGTCGCTATGCCGCCAGGGGGCTTCGGCCGTCACGCGTTGCCAGTGTTCTCCGTCGGCCGAGTTCCACACGTCGCGCGGCGCGTGCTGAAAGGAATCGAACCAGCCGCCCAGAATCCACAGGCGGTCGCGGTAGACGACCTCTCCCTGCGAATCGCGCGCTTGCCACGGAGCCTTGGGGGTCACCTCAACCCAATCGGGCGCCTGCTGCTGAGCCTGCGCGGAAGCCCCGGCCACGACCGCAAAGGCGCAGACGAGCATCGCTCTTGCAAGGAAGCCGTTGCTCGATGCGCGCGGCTGCTGCAATCTACTTCTCTTTGTTGAGCAGGTGCCGCAGCGCTTCCTGAAGCTGCGGGTAGCGAAATTGATAGTCGGACTTCAGCAAGCGCGTGGGCACCACGCGTTGGCCGGCCAGCAACAACTCGTCGGCCATCTCGCCAAACGCCAGCCGCGCGGCGAAGGCCGGCATCGGAAACACCGTGGGCCGCGACAAGACGTGGCCCAGCGTTTTCGCGTAGGTGTAGTTGGTCACCGGCTCGGGGGCGACCACGTTGACGGGTCCGGAAAGTTCGTCGTCGGTGAGGCAATGGACGATTGCCCCGACCACGTCGTCGATGGCAATCCAACTCATGTACTGGCGCCCGCTGCCGATCGGACCTCCCAGGCCGAGCTTGAACGGCGTGAGCATTTTGGCCAACGCCCCGCCCCGCGCGCTGAGGATGACGCCGAATCGCGTATGCACGACGCGGATGCCGGCGGCGCTGGCCGCGGCGGTGGCCGCCTCCCAGTCGCGGCACACCCCGGAAAGAAAGTCGCCGGAGCCGGTGTCGCTCGACTCATCGAGCACTTCATCACCGCGCGTCCCGTAGTAGCCGACCGCCGAGGCGCTGATTAGTACGCTGGGGGTGGGCTCCACCGAGGACAAGGCCTTGGCCAGCGAGGTGGTTGCATCGACCCGGCTGTCGTGGATCGCCCGTTTGCGTTCGGCGGTCCAACGTCCGTCGGCGATGCTCACGCCGCCGAGGTTGATGGCCGCCTCGCAGCCGGCAAGCGCAGCGGCGTCGATTTCGCCCGATTGGGGGTCCCAGTACGCGGCATCGGCCGAAACCTGCGCCTTGTCGCGAACCAGCCGCACGACGTTGTGTCCCAGTTGCGCAAGCGCCGGCACCAGTCGGCTGCCAACCAGGCCCGAGGAGCCAGAAACGAGAATCTTCATTGATCTGCCGGGAACTGCAAGCCACAGAAGGATCGGTTTGCGCGGCGAGCGCAGAATTATAGCAGGAACCGCAGTTGTGAGTTGAGCGTCACTTGCGATAATTCCGCTCGGCCGTTCCCCGTGCCGATTCTCGATTCGACAGCTCCTCCCAACCGAGTAACCCGTATGTCCAGCCGTGTGTTCAATTTCTCTGCCGGGCCGGCCGTCTTGCCGGTCAAGGTGCTCAAGCAGGCCCAAGAGGCCGTCCTCGAACTCCCCGGCGTCGGAGCTTCGATTCTCGAAATCAGTCACCGCTCGCCGGCCTTCGACGAAGTGCTCAGCGACGCCACGTCGATGGTGAGCGAGCTGCTTGGCGTGCCCAGCGGCTACACGATCCTGTTCTTGCAGGGCGGGTCCAGCCTGCAATTCTCGATGGTGCCCATGAACCTGTTGCGCGACTCGGGCAAGACGGCCGACTACCTGCTCACCGGCTCGTGGGGCAAGAAAGCCCTCACCGAAGCCAAGCGGCAAGGCGAGACCAACGTCGTCTGGGACGGCAAGTCGGAGAACTACTCGCGCATCCCGGCGGCCGACGAGTTCACCTGGAGCAAGGATGCCGCCTACGCGCACATCACGTCGAACGAGACCATTCAGGGAATCGAGTTCGCGACCGACCCCGATAGCGGCTCGGTCCCGCTGGTGTGCGATGCCTCGAGCGACTTTCTCTCGCGCCCGGTCGACGTGGGACGATACGGGTTGATCTATGCGTGTGCCCAGAAGAATGCCGGCATCGCGGGCTGCACGGTCGTCATCATCCGCGACGATCTGCTGGAACGCGTCCCGCAGAATCTGCCGTCGATGCTCGACTACCGCCTGCAAGCCTCGGGCGGATCGCGCTACAACACGCCGCCCGTGTTCGGCGTGTACGTGATGATGCTGGTGGGGCGCTGGCTGCGCGACGACGTTGGCGGACTCGAAGCGATGGCCAAACTCAACCGCGAAAAGGCGAAGCTGCTCTACGACGTGCTCGACGCGAATCCCGACTTCTATCGCGGCCACGCGCATCCGGCGAGCCGCTCGGTGATGAACGTCACGTGGCGACTACCCAGCGAGGAACTCGAGGCCGAGTTCGTCAAGGCCGCCAAGGCCCGTAAGCTCACCGACCTGAAGGGGCACCGCAGCGTCGGCGGCATTCGGGCGAGCATCTACAACGCCATGCCCCGCGAAGGCGTCGAGGCGCTGCGCGATTTGATGCTTGAGTTTCAGAAGCAGCACGGCGGCTAGTAGACCAACGACGTCAATTTGTCGGGGTGACCTGCTTGCGCCAAGCAAGCATGCTCGCGCGCTTGGTGAGCATGGCGCCCACGATCGCACGTTTCTTGTAGCCGACGACTCAGCGTAGTTGGTCGACCAGGTTCGACGGGGCCGAGCGGGCGGCTGCTGGAAACGGGCCGTCGATTCCAGTATCCTGCGGCGTGTTCGCTTGCAAACGCCCCGCCGCCGGAGTTCCCGCCCCGTGACTCGCCCGCAGGAAGACATCCTCGTCCGCCGTGGCCGGCGCGAGGCCGCGATCGCCGTCGGTCTGTGGCTCGTGGCCATGATCTACACGATCGGCTACTGCTACTTCAACGGCTACGACCGCGAAGCCGACAGCCTGTCGTTTGTGCTGTGGTTTCCCGATTGGGTGTTCTGGGGCGTGATCGCGCCCTGGGGCCTTTGCCTGCTGTTTTCGCTGGTGTTCGCCTTCCGCATCATGGGCGACGAACCGCTGGGCGAGGAAGTCGACGCTTATCCCGACGACGAGAGTGGCCTACCCGGCGAGGTGAGCGATGCCCCCTGAAGCAGACGCCGGCATCTCGGCCGGCTACGGTCCGATCGCGATGCTGCTGGTGATGATGGCCGTCTCGGTCTGGCTGGGCACGCAAGCCCAGAAGGCCGTCGAACGGGGCGGCTTCATGAAAGGCTACTTCCTGGGCAACCGCGGACTGGGAGCCTGGGCCCTGGCACTCACCGCCACCGTGCAAAGCGGCGGCACATTCATGGGTTTTCCCTCGCTGGTCTACACCCACGGTTGGATCGTGGCCCTGTGGATCGCCAGCTACATGGTCGTGCCGATCACGGGCTTCGCCGTGTTGGGCAAGCGCTTCGCCCAGCTCTCGCGGCGCACCGGAGCGATCACCGTGCCCGACTTGTTCGACGCCCGCTACGGCGACCAGCGCGTGGGCATTGTCGCCTCGCTGGCGATTCTGGCCTTCATGACGTTCTTGATGATCGCCCAGTTCAAGGCCGGCGCGCTGGTCATGAAGCTCACGTGGCCCGAAGGGCTGTCACTGGGCGAATCGTTTCTCGCGACGACCGACCCCGGCGGCGTCGACGGCCGCTATCTGGTCGGGCTGGCCGTCTTCGCGATCACGGTGGTGGGCTACACGCTGATCGGCGGCTTCCTGGCCTCGGTCTGGACCGACTTGTTTCAAAGCGTGTTGATGCTGATCGGCGTCGTGCTGTTGTTCATGCTCGTCGTGCCGTTTGCCAGTCAGAACGGCATGCACACGCCGACGCTCGAGGCGGTGGCCGCGACCGACAACGCCTACGCCTTCGGCCCCGGCTACTCGCCGAGCGGGCTGGCCTTCCTGCCCTTGGGCGTGGCGATTTCGTTCTTCTTCATCTGGCCCGTGGGCGGCATTGGCTCGCCGGCCGGCATGGTCCGCCTAATGGCCTGCAACAGCACCGACACGCTGCGCCGTTCGATCGTGCTGCTGTCGTTCTACAACGTCTTGATCTACATTCCGCTGATCGTGATCTGCATTTGCGGCCGGGCGCTGATGCCCGACGTGCAAACGTCCGACGAGATCATTCCTCGATTGGCCATTTGGGCCGCGCCCGACTTCGCCGGCGGCTCGCTGGTGAGCGGGCTGATCCTGGCCGCGCCGTTTGGCGCGGTAATGGCCACGGTGAGCACGTTTCTGGTGGTGATCGCCTCGGGCGTGGTACGCGACGTTTATCAACGCTTTCTGCGGCCCAACGCCGGCGAAACGGAAATCCGCCGCCTGACGCACGTCGTGATGGTCGTCCTGGGGGTGATTGGCGTGGTGTCCAACATCAGCCCGGTAGAGTTTCTCCAAAAGCTCGTGGTGTTCAGCGCCAGCGCCACGGCTTCGACGTTCGTGGCTCCGGCCCTGGTACTCGCCTACTGGCGGAGAGCCACGGCCGTGGGTTCGATGGCCGGCATGATCGGCGGCGCCGCCGCCGTGCTGACGTTGTTCACGTGCGGACCGCTGGTGGAGGGCAAGAACTTGTTTGATCCCTACCAGCTCTTCGGTGTCGATCCGGTCGTGTGGGGTCTGGCCGCCTCGGCGGTGCTGTGCGTGGTGGTCAGCCTCGTGACATCGCCCCCGCCGGAAGAACACGTTTCGCGGCTGTTCGACGCCGTGCCGCCCACCTCTGGGGCCGAGGGTGTGCCCGCTTAGCCGACAGCCAACCGCAGGGGGTAACCATGAGCACGCCGACACCACATCAGTCGCTTGAGCCTCAACCCATCTCGCGCGGCGCGCGGATGATGACACTCGTGGCGGCTTTCCTCGGCTGGATGTTCGATGGGCTCGAGATGGGTCTGTTCCCGCTGGTCGCCCGACCGGCGCTGCGCGAACTGATGGGCGCCGAAGCCGACACCAGCATCGGCGTCTGGATGGGCTGGATCACCGCCGGCTTTCTCGTCGGCGCCGCGTGTGGCGGCATCCTCTTCGGCTGGCTCGGCGATCGCATCGGTCGCGTGCGTGCCATGGTCTGGAGCGTGCTCACCTACGCGATCTTTTCCGGCCTGTGCGGCTTTTCGGAATCGCCGCTGCAATTGGCCATTCTGCGGTTCATGGCCGCGCTGGGCATGGGGGGCGAGTGGTCGCTCGGCGTGGCTTTGGTCATGGAAGTCTGGCCCGGCAAAAGTCGACCGCTGCTGGCCGGCCTGATCGGTTCGGCCGCGAACGTCGGCTTCTTGCTGATTGCCGTGGTGGGCCTGGGCCTGACGCAATTCATCGAGGGCGCCGAGAGCATACTGCGCGCCTCGGGCATGTCCGAGGATTGGGTCGCCAAACTCATCGGCGGAGACAAGTCCGCCTGGCGGTTGTTGATGTTTATCGGTGCCACGCCTGCCCTGCTCACGATTTTCGTACGGTTCTTCGTACCCGAGTCGCGGCTCTGGCAGCACGCCGCCGCCCATGCGCCCAAGACCAGGGTGCGCGACATTTTCGCCCGCAACGTCGTCACTCGAACCGTGCTGGGCACGTCGCTGGCCGGCATGGCGCTCATCGGCACGTGGGCTTCCATCCAATGGGTCACTCCCTGGGCGAACAAGCTGGCCGCCGACACGGACAGCGCCGCGACGGCTTCGAGCACTACGCAGATCAGTCTGGCCATCGGCGCGATCATCGGCACGATGGCTGCCGCGCTATCGGCCGAGTGGTTCAGCCGGCGGAAGGCGTACTTCGCGCTGTGCCTCGCCTCGCTGCTAGTCTGCGCGTACTTGTTTCGTTCGCCCGTGCAGTGGAGCGTCACGGCCGGCTGGTTCGAACGCGTCGACCCCAACCAATCGTTCTTCGGGGGCGAGAGGGCCTTCAATTGGTACTTCGTGCTCCTCGCCGGGCTGGCCGGCGGCGTGACGGCCGGCTTCTATGGCTGGCTGCCGCTCTACCTCCCGGAGTTGTTCCCCACGCGGATCCGCGCCACGGCCCAGGGCTTTGCCTTCAACTTCGGTCGCGTGTTGGCCGCCATCGGTGCCTTGCAGGGCGGCCGGCTGCTCGATTACTTCAACCAGGACTATGCCCGCATGGGGGCGATCATGAGCCTGGTGTACCTGGCGGGCATGGTGCTGATCTGGTTCTGCCCGGAGACCAAGGGCCAGCCGTTGCCGGATTAGCCGGATCGCGCAGCGCGTGCCTGTCATCCACAACCCGTTGCTGGCAGAAGCCTTACAACTTATCCATCACCGGCAATTCGTCTTTACCCCCTGGCAGGGCCCCGTTACAATGCCGCTCCCTTTGACGCGGCACAGGGACGTGGCCGCTTCAGCACGCAACTCGAAGCGACTGACCACGACAGGGAGGCTGAGTCGGTGTCCAAGGAAGGACCCTCGAGCGAGGAAACGCTGTTTCTGGCCCGCCCCTTTGTGCTCGCCACGCGATTGGTGATTGCCTTTCCCGTGACGACGCTCGCCGTCATGCTCGCGCTGGCATTGGGGGCCTGCTATCTCACCGCCACGCGCTTGGGCTATCAAACCAGCCGCATGGATCTGCTCGATCCCAAGAGCAACTACAACCAGCTCTGGACCGAGTACATCGAGGAGTTCGGCGACGAGGACGATGCGGTCGTCGTCGTCGAGGGCGCCGACCGCGAGCAGGTCGTTCCCGTGCTCGAAGAAATCTCGGCCACGCTCGCCCGCGAAGACCGGCTGTTTCACGCCGTGCTGCACGAAGTCGACCTGGGCAAGATCCGCTCCAAGGGCCTGCACTACCTTTCGCCCGAGGAACTGGCCGGCATCGAACATTTCTTGCACGAGGTGGGCCCGCTGCTCGCGGGCGACTGGTCGTCGCTCTCGGTCAGCCACATGGCTTCCGGCTTGTTGCACGAGATCGAGACCTCCGGCAGCGACGTCCAGCGCAGCGCCGCGGCGCGCGACAAGCTGCGCCGGCTGGCCAATAGCCTTGGCGCCGCGTTCGGCCAGCGCGGGCGCTATCTCTCTCCGTGGCCCGAGATGCCCTCGGGTTTCTCGGTCTTGAGCGAGTTGAACTCCGAGTACCTGCTGGCCAATGAAGGCAAGCTCGGCTTCGTGCTGCTGCGGCTGGCCCGCGGCGAAGACAGCTTCAATCACTGCACTGAAGCCTGCGACGCGCTGCGCGACTTGATCGCTCAGGCCCGGGTGCGACATCCGGATGTCGAGATCGGACTGACCGGTCTGCCGATCATGGAAAACGACGAGATGCGCTCGAGCCAGAGCTCGATGTTCTGGGCCAGCATGGTCTCGATGGTCGGCGTGGGCTTTCTGTTCGTGGCCGGATTCGGCGGCGCCAGGCACGCGCTGCTAGCCAACGCGATTCTGCTGGTCGGCATGGCCTTGGCGTTCGGCTATACGACGTTGGCGGTCGGGCATCTGAACATCCTCAGCGTCACCTTTACCGTCACGCTGATCGGCATCGGCATCGATTACGGCATCTACTACGTGGCCCGCTACCTGCAGATGCGGGGCGAGAACGCCGACTGCCGCACGGCCCTGTTGGAGACCTCGCGCCACGCCGGTCCGGCCATTGCCACCGGAGCGGTCACCACGGCGATCGCCTTCTTCGCCGCCGGGCTCACCAGCTTCAAGGGCGTGGCCGAGTTGGGGGTCATCGCCGGCGGCGGCATCCTGCTGTGCGCTTTTGCCGAGTTGACGCTGCTGCCCGCGTGCATCTGGCTAGTCGATCGCGGCGGGCTGGGCGTGCGGATGCCCAAGCCGCTGGGCGTGCACCGCTGGATTTCGCCGCTCACGCGTTTGCCGCGCGTCACGCTCGTGGTTTGCGTCGGCGGTACGCTGTTCGTCTCGCTCGGCATCGGGCGCCTGTGGTACGACAACAACCTGCTCAACATGCAAGCCGAAGGCATGGAAAGCGTCGAGCTCGAGCGCAAGTTGCTCTCGGAAGCCAACCGCAGCGTCTGGTATGCACTCTCGATCGCCGACAGCCGCGAGGAATTGCTGCAGCGCAAGCAAGAGTTTCTCAAGCTGGCCTCGGTCGAACGAACCGATGAAATCGTTTCGCGATTGCCGCTCGACGAAGAGGTCAAGAAGCCGATCATCGGCCGCATTGGCCAGCGGCTCTCGCAGCTTCCCGAGCGCCCGCCGCTGATCACGGTCGACACGCCCGATCGGCTGGGCCAAGTCCTGGGTCGCGTGCAGAACCTGCTGGCCCAGTCGCGCTACGACGAGAAATGCGTGCGGCAGCTCGAGACCGTGCGCGACTTGTTGCGCCGCCTGCCGGCCGCCGACTGCTACGCGCTCTTGACGCGATTCCAGCAGGAGATGGCCGGCGACCTGCTCAGCCGGTTGCACATCCTGCGGAGCATCGCCAATCCGCAGCCGCCCACGCTCACCGACCTGCCCGCCAGCCTGGTCGACCGATTCGTCGGCCATAACGGCAAGCACCTGCTGAAGATCTACGGCCGCGGCGACATCTGGGACTCGGCGGCCCTGCGCCGCTTCGTCACCGAAGTACGCAGCGTCGACCCCCACGTGACGGGCAACCCACTGCAGGCACACGAAGCGTCGATCGAGATGAAGGAGAGCTACCAGGAGGCCGCCATCTACGCGATGCTGGTGATCATCAGCGTGCTGGTGCTCGACTTCAAGAACCTGCAACACGCGCTGCTGGCCGCGGTGCCGCTGGGCGTGGGCGTGTTGCAGATGTTCGGCCTGCTGGGGCTGCTCGACATCCCGCTCAATCCGGCCAACCTGATCGCGTTGCCCTTGATTCTGGGCATCGGTGTCGACTACGGCGTGCACATCGTGCACGAATTCCGTGAAACGAAGGGGCCCTACCGCATGTCGCCCGGCACGGCCGTGGCCGTGCTGGTCGATGCGCTGACGACGCTGGTGGGCTTTGGCTCGCTGATGATCGCCTCGCACCAGGGGCTGCAAAGCCTCGGCCGCGTACTCACCCTGGGCGTGACCTGCTGCCTGTTCACGTCGCTGGTGATGCTGCCCGCGGCGCTCACCTGGCTCACGCGCAATCGCAAAACGCCCCTTCCGATCGAACCGCAGCGCGTGACCGAGACGATCGAGATTCCGCCGCAGCCAACGCGATTGGCGGCGTAGGACAATCCACATCTCGGACGTGGTGGTTCTTAGTTTGCTGCGTGTTCGGCGAACAGTGTGGCCCACTGCCGAGTTGCGGTCTGGTAGACTCGCGAAAAAAGCCTCTCGGCCTTACGCCGCACGACGGAGTCTTTGCCACCTCTCTCTAGCTTCACCAGCAGTGCGTAGAACGCTTCGCACTCTATCGTCGCCGCGCTTGCGTCGGCCTGGCTGCCCGCCTGTTCCAGGCAAGCTGCCAGAGAAATCTCGCCGGTCGTGTAGCGCTGCCAAATATGTCCCAGACCGCATCATCATCTTCTTCTTCCGCGGAATTTGGGAGCTCTTGTTCGAACCGAGGTTGCAATGCTCGACGAAGCTCCTCCCACGAGTTTGCCAAACTCAGGTTGACCAGCCAATTGTCTGGTACGTCCGATGCTGCAATGAATCGGTCGGCCCACGCTTTCCAGTCGTCGGGAGTCGCTCTGCCCGCCCGGGCCGCGGCCAGCCAATAGTGGGCATAGGGCGTCTGTTCATCCAGCATTCGATCGTCACTCGCCATTGCCGACGGAGGCCAAAGTTTCACTCCGACTCTTCGCCTCGCTGTTCCGCCTTGCGCTGTTGATAGTCGGCCAGCACGCCGGCGGGGTCTTCTTCGAACAGTTCTTTGCAGCCGCCGCAACAGACGTAGTACGTCTTGCCTTCGTGCTCGACGGCTATCGTGCCCAAGCCGCCGGTGACCACGCACTCGGGCCCGGCCGCGGCGTTCTTGGCAAATGAACTGCCCTTGCGCGTCGAGCCGACTTCCGCCAGGCGAGCATAGGCGTCGTCGCCGACCCGTTTCTCGTACAGCACCAGCATCCGATCGCCCCCGGCCACGAGGCGCACCGAGATCCGCGCCGGCTCCTCGCCTTCAGCGTCGTCCGCCGTGACCACGAAGCCATCATCTCCCATCGTACCGGTGAAGCGCTGCGGGGCCGCTTCGCCATCGCCCTCGTCGGCCGTCGGGTACGCCAGTAGGACAAACCGGTCGGATTCTTCCCCCGGTTTAACGACCAGCGACTCGTAAAACCTGCCGTCGTCGAGCGTACATTCCAGCGACGCCCGCCCGCCCTCGAACTTCCAGGACCACTCGGCCCCTTCGGTCCAGGCTCCGCGGTTCGACCCGCGCTTGGGCAGCCCCACGCCCCGCCAGGCGCCCACGTAGGCCTGTAGTGCGGCCAGCGCCTGCTTGTCTTTCGCCAGCGCGGGAGCTTCGTCTCCGGCAAGCACCGCGTGGGGCAACAAGAACAAAGCGGCCATCACAGCCAGCAACGTGCGCGTTTCGCTCATGTGAACCTCTCCGGCGTGTGGGACTTCCTTGTCAATATAACACCGCTCGCGCCGGAACCGACCGCCAGCACCCTTCCGCCGGCCGCGTGCGCCTTTTAAACTGACGGATTCTCCGCGACCGTCCCTTGTGTCCCATGATCCACAATCTGCCCGTCAAGACGCTGGTCCACAAGGACCTCACCATCGAGGGCTACTCCCGCGCGGCCGTGCAAACGTACTGGCGGGTGCCGGAGCTGAAGATCGGCTTCGACCTGGGCGGCCAGCCCTGGTCGTTCATGGGAACGGCCACCTGGTTCATCTCGCACGGGCACCTCGACCACATCGCGGCGTTGCCGGTCTATATCGCCCGGCGGCGGATGATGAAGATGGAGCCGCCCAAGATCTACATGCCGGCGATCACGATCGAGCCGGTGCAGAAGATCCTGCGGATGTTCACGCGGCTCGACCGCGGCCGCATGCCGTGCGAACTGATCCCGGTCGAGCCGGGCGACGAAATCGAGCTCTCGCGCGAGCACGTGGTGACCGTGTCGGCCACGACGCATACCGTGCCCTCGCTGGGGTTTGTAGTCTGGGAACGGCGACGCAAGCTCAAGGCGGAGTATCAGAAGCTAACCGGCCCGCAGATTCGCGACCTGCGTCTGGGCGGCACCGAAGTCACCGAGGAGCGCCGCGTGGCCCGCTTCGCCTATCTGGGCGACAGTTCGCCGCAGGGGCTCGACAATTGCCCGGCGATGTACGAGGCCCACGTGTTGGTGATGGAAGTGACCTTCGTGGCCCCCTCGCACCGCAAGGACAAGATCCACAAGTTCGGCCACATCCACCTCGACGACCTGAAGGAACGCCGCGAGCGGTTCAACAACGAGCTGATCATCGCCTCGCACTTCAGCACCCGCTACGGCGGCAAGCGCATCCGCGATTTGACCGCCCGGGCCCTGCCCGACATGCTCGACGACCGCCTGCACCTGTGGCTCTGATCGGCGTACGATGGGAGTAGCCGTCAAACGCGTTCGCGGTTCTGATGGCGTGCTCTGGCTTGCATGAGCATGGCCAATGCGGTCGACTCCGAGAAGCGCATGCTCACGCAAGCGTGAGCATGGCACCCACGAGATCCGAGTCGTCGTTAATGATGTTCGCTAACCATTCCCCGCCGCGTGCCGCTTACGTTCACGTGCCGTTTTGCCGGCATCGGTGCGGGTACTGCAACTTCACGCTGGTCGCCGGCCGCGATGATTTGATCGACGACTACCTGACGGCCATCGATCTCGAACTGCAAACGCTCGGCAAACCCCGCGAGGTCGACACCCTGTTCTTCGGCGGCGGCACTCCCACGCACTTGCCCCAGAAGCAACTCGAGCAGTTGCTGGCCTGCGTCCGCCGCTGGTTCCCGCTGGCCGAGGGGCACGAGCTCAGCGTCGAAGCCAACCCGGCCGATCTGAGTGAAGAAAGAATCGATTTGCTCGCCGCGGCGGGCACCAACCGCCTCAGCCTCGGCGGCCAATCCTTTCACGCCGAGAAGCTCGTTCTGCTCGAACGCGACCACGATGCCGAACAACTGCATGAAGCAATCGAGCGCACGAAGCAGCGCATCGGCTCGCTGTCGCTCGATCTCATTTTTGGCACGCCGGGCGAAACCCTCGACGTGTGGCAAGCCGACCTGCGGCAAGCCCTCGACATGAATCCGCAGCACCTGTCGACCTACGGGCTCACGTTCGAACGCGGCACGGCCTTCTGGAACCGCTTGCAGTCCGGGGCGCTTGAGCAACTCGGCGAAGAAACCGAGCGGGCGATGTACGCGGCGGCCATCGACGGCCTCACGGCGGCAGGCTTCGAACACTACGAGGTTTCCAACTTCGCCCGGCCGGGCCATCGCTGTCGGCACAACGAAGTCTACTGGCAGGGCGGGGCCTACTATGCCGTCGGCCCCGGCGCCTCGCGCTATGTCGACGGTCGCCGCGAGACGAACCATCGCAGCACGACCACCTGGCTGAAGCGCGTGCTATCCGGCCAATCGCCCGTGGCCGAAAGCGAAACCCTCGAGCCCGAGGATCGCGCGCGCGAGCTGCTGGTCTTCGCCCTGCGTCGGCTGGAGGGAATTGAGCGGGAGGACTTCAGCTCGCGAACGGGCTTCGACCTGGACGCGCTGGTGGGAAAGCCGCTTGAACGGATGACGGAGCTGCGCTTGCTCGACGACGACGGTCGCCGCGTGAGGCTCACGCGCGAGGGGCTGTTTGTCAGCGACGCGATCTGGCCGGAGTTTCTCCGCGGCTAGCGCATCGCCGCCGGTCCCGCGTTATGCTGGAAGCACAGCCAGCCCTCCCGCTCTCCAGCCACCAGGAGCCGCGAACGTGACCCGCCAGGCCTCGTCGTCCGCCATCGATCGCCGCCGCTTCCTCCAAACGGCCGCCGCCTGCACGGCCGGTCTGGGTCTCGCCGGCCGAGCCCACGCCGCCGATGAAAACTTTCCGCCCACGCGCGTGATCACCCACGGGCCGAAGCACCACTGGTTCGGCTATTACGACAAGCTGCAGTTCGATCCCACCGATCGCGGCGTGCTCTCCATGGAGGTCGACTTCGAGCACCGCCCGCCGCGGCCGGATGACGTGATCAAGATCGGCCTCGTCGATTTGGGCAACGACGACCGCTGGTTCGAGATCGGCAAGAGCACGGCCTGGGGCTGGCAACAGGGTTGCATGCTGCAGTGGGTGCCCGGCCGCGAATCCACCGTGCTGTGGAACGACCGCGAAGACGACCACTACGTGTGCCGCATGGTCGACATCAAGTCGGGCGACGAGCGCACGATCGACTCGCCCATTTACACGCTCAGCCCCGACGGACATACGGCCGTGACCGCGGACTTTCGCCGCATCAACGACGTCCGCCCCGGCTACGGCTACGTCGGCCTCCCCGATCCCTACGCCGACGATCTGGCGCCCCAGGACTCCGGCGTGTGGCGGGTGGACCTCGACACGGGGCAAAGCGACCTGATCGTGTCCATCGCCGAGATTGCCAAGCTCGGCGAGATCCCGCGCAATCGGCCCGGCGTGAAGCACTACTTCAACCACCTGCTGTTCAACCCCGACGGCTCGCGGTTCATCTTTCTGCACCGCTGGCGCTATCCCAACGGCAGCCGCCTGACGCGCATGCTCACTGCCGCGCCCGACGGGTCCGACCTCCGCGTGGTCGACGACAACGGGCTCACGTCGCACTTCATTTGGCGCGACCCCGAGCACATCCTGGCCTATTCGCGGCAGCCGTCACACGGGCAGGGCTTCTATCTCTTCGAAGACCGGGACGGCGGGGCCATCGACGTCGTGGGCGGCGACCAGCTCAAGGTCGACGGCCACTGTTCTTACCTGCCCGGCAACGAGTGGATCCTGAACGACACCTACCCGGACAAGAACCGCAACCAGAAGCCGCACCTGTATCACGTGGCGACCGGGCGCGTCGTGCCGCTGGGCGAGTTCCATTCGCCCAAGGAGTACACCGGCGAATGGCGCTGCGACACGCACCCGCGCTTCAGCCGCGACGGCAAGCTGGTGGTGATCGATTCGCCGCACGAGGATCAGGGGCGGCAAATGCACCTGATCGATATCAGCGACATCGTGGGCTAGTCTAAGGTACTGGGCGCGAAGTGCGAGCGAAAGTCGCGGCCTGCGCGCACGGGGGCCTACGACCCTCGCTCGCGTTTCGGGTTAGTTTCTTCTGGCAAAGCCGGGTTGCTAGGCCGTTGGTTCGCCGGAGATGCGTTTCAGGTCGCCGATGCGCTCGTTGAGGACTTCGACCTGGCGCTCCAGCGAGTTGCGCGTTTTTCGCACGCGTTCCAGGACACGGTCGGCGCCGGACTTGATCGTTTCGGCGCTCTTGGTCACGTCGCCCAGGTAGCCCGATTGCTTTTCGATCTCGAGCACGGCCTGGGCGATCGCTTCGAAGTCCGCGGTCTGCGACTCTTGCCGCTTCTCCACGCGAATGCACAGCGCGCGGGCCAGGGCCATGGCGATCTTGAGATGCAGGTCCGTGCCGGAATCCTGCGGATCCCACACGACGAACACATCGTTGCCGCTACGTGAGAGCTCTTCCAAACTGTCCGGCGCCGTGTGTTTGGAGAATACGAACACGCCCACCTGCGCGTCGCGATTCTTGCGGGCCGTTTCGATCTCTTCGCGGGCCCGGGCCAGGTTGTAGTCGGTCTTCTCCTTGGCCTCGACGACGATCTTCGCCCCCGCGGCCACGCAGTCGGGCCCCAGTTCGAGCACGCAATCGCCGACCTTGCAGTTCTTGATTAGCCCCGTGGTGTGGCCGCTACGGGTGGCGACGTCGCCCCGCCGGGCAGCGTCGAACTCCAGATACTCGCAAACGGCCTCCTCGAACTGCAAGCCGTGACGCGTCGAGCGCTGCGCTTCCTCGCGGCGGGCCATCATCTTGCCCAGCGCCACCTTCACCTCTTCCTGAAATTCGGCATTGGTGCGGCCCTGCTGTTCCAGCAACCCGAACAGTTCGCGCCGCAATCGCGCCAGGGCCGATTGCTCTTCGTCGAGCGAGAACTCGCGGGTAATCGTCGTCTGCGCCCGATCGACGTTGCGCACCAGGCGATTCAGGGCCGAATCCTCCTTGTCCAGCGAGAACTCCTCGACCACGGCGCCGATCTTCTTCTCGAGTGCTTCGGTCAGTTGACCGTGGCTGTTGGTCAACTCGCCGACCATGCGGGCCAGGGCACCTTCCTTGTTGTCGAGCGAAAACTCGCGGAGCACGTGGTCGCGCTGCGCGGTGAGCTGACCCTCGACCGTCTTGCGCAAGGCGGCCAGCAGCCCTTCCGACTCGTGCGGGCTGAGCAACTTCAACAGCGGGCTCTGCGCTCCGACATGTGCCACCAGCGTCTTGCAAAGCTGGGAGTCGTCGCCGCCGATCTGGCGCCTGAGCAGTTGCTCGAGCTCTCCGTCGGGCTTGAGTAGCTGCTGCACGCGCTCGTGAAAGCGCCCGCTTTCGGGATCGAAGTATTCCTTGAGCGAACCGGCCAGCTTGCCGTTGATTTCCGTGGCGTGGGCGGCCAAGTGGCTCTCGAGCCCGGTGAGCATCCGCTGGGTTTCGCGCTGGATCAGGTCGGCATCGACCCGGCCGCGGGCCTGCCGCAGGGCCAGCACGCCGATCCGCAGCGCGTTGAGCGCGAATTGCTCGCGCTCTTCGCCGTCTTCGTAGTGGAGCAACTCCTCGACGGTGTCGCGATCGACGACCGTCAGGGCCAACTCCAGAAAGCCCGCCGCGTCTTCCTCGCGAAACAGCGAGGGCTGAAACCGACGATCCACCGCGCCCGACATGCTCGACTCCTTCTGTGCGCGCCCGCTAGAAACGGATCCCACCGTACTAGATGGATGTACACCCAATATGGCAGCAGGGCCGAAATGGATCAAGACGTGCTAGCACGAGGATTTACGTCGCGACCAGGCTACCGCCCGATGCAGATCAGGTGCTCTTCGCCGCGAAAGAACAGGTGGCCCTGGCTCGCCGCGGGCGAGGCGTAGCATGGCTCGCCGAGGTCGCTCTCGGCCACGATGTCGAGCTTTTCCCCCGGCCGAATCACGCTGGTGTGGCCTTCGTCGGACGTGAAATAGGCCAGTCCCTCGGCGGCGATGGGCGAACTGCTGAAGTGCGTTCCCAGGCGCTCCATCCACAAGCGTTTGCCGGAGCGAGCCTCGAAACAACTGGCGATCCCGCCGTCGGAGACAACCAGGAAGTAGTCGCCCACGGCGATCGGCGAGGGCACGTAGCTGGCGGCTTTCCGCGTACGCCAAGCGATGTGCGTGTCGGTGACGTTGCCGTGGCCGTTGGGCCGGATGGCCATCATGTGCAACTCGGGAAACCCGGCCGTCAGAAACAACAGCTCGCCGTTGTACACCAGCGAGGCCACGAACTGCTCGGTCGGGCCGTCGATGATCCAGTGCCGCGAGCCGTCGTGTGGGTCGTAGCTGGCCACGCACTTCGAACCTGAGAGAATCATCTGCGTGCGCCCGTCAATCTCTCGAATGATTGGCGTGACGTAGCTACGGGTCTTGTTCTCGCGGTCGGTTTTCCACACGGTCCGGCCCGTCGCGTTATCCAGAGCCACGAGGTAGGCGTCGCCGTCGTGATCGCCGTTGACGATCACCTGGTCTTCGAACAGCACCGGGCAACTGCAGTATCCGTGCACGCTGGAGAACGTGCCTGGGCGAACCTGCCAGACTTCGTTGCCGTCGTAGTCGTAGGCGGCCACGACCATCCGGTCGCGATCAAGAAACGTGACGTACACACGCTTGCCGTCGGTGGCGGGCGTGCTGGAGGCGAAGCTGTTGAGCCGGTGCTTCTTCTCCAGCGGCGACTCGAGCACCACCTGCCGCCAGACGAGCTTGCCGCTCGTGCGATCGTAGCGCAGCAGGATCCGCTGGCGAGCGTCTTCGTCGCAGGTGGCTACAAAGACCGCGTCGTTCCAGACGATCGGCGAGGCATGCCCCCGGCCGGGCACACTCGCTTTCCAGGCCACGTTTGCTTCGCGACCCCAGCTCAGCGGCAGATGCTTCTCCCGGCTCGTGCCGTCGCCCCGTGGTCCGCGCCAGCCGGGCCAATTTTCGCCCGTGGCGACGCTTGCCACCGCCCAGCAGATTGCCAGCGACCCGAACGTACGAAAAAGGCTCATCGCGGGGAACTTCCATGGGCAGGGCAGATGGCGGGAGGACGGAGAGTCCGATTCTAGCACGCCCGGGACGGGCAAACACCCAAAACTCTCGGCATCGGTTCGGTGTGCTCTTTGCACGTCAGCGAACCAGGGTTAATATTCCGGCATCGTACCTGACACGGCAGTTTGTGATCTCCGCTCCCGATGGCGATCGTGAGTTGTCGCCGCTGTGAGTTACCAGGTGGCGATTTGCGTCCTTCCGCTTGCCCGCGCACGAACGGTCCATGTTGTTGCTCGCTCTTTCCTGGGCCGATAGCCCCATCACGCCCGCACAATTCACGCTGGGTGTCGTTGCGCTGGTCTTTGGGCTGTTAATTTTCACTCGCCTGACGCCCGACGTGATTCTGATCGGTGGCGTCATGCTGCTATTGGTCTTTGGCATTCTGGACGCGGGAGAAGCACTCGGAGGCCTCTCGAACGAAGGTCCGATCACGATCGGCGTGTTGTTCGTGGTCGGAGCTGCCGTGCGCGAAACGGGGGCCGTCGACTTCATCACCGGGCGGCTCTTCGGCCGACCTCGCTCGGCCGAGCGAGCCATTGTCCGGATGATGATCCCGACGATGGCCTTTAGCGCCGTGATGAACAACACGCCGCTGGTGGCGATGATGATTCCGGCCGTCGGCGATTGGGCCCGCACGAATCGGATCGCGGTTTCGAAACTGCTGATTCCGCTGAGCTATGCGGCCATCCTGGGCGGCACCTGCTCGCTGATCGGTACCAGCACGAATCTCGTCGTTCAAGGCATGTTGCTTAACGAGATCGACAAAGGCACGGTCACCGGTCCGGGATTGGCAATGTTCGACATCTCCTGGATCGGCGTGCCGGCGGCAATCATTGGCGGGGCGTTCATCATCGCTACCAGCCGCTGGCTGCTGCCCGACCGCAGACCGGCCCTGAGCATGATCGACGACGTGCGTGAGTATACCGTCGAGATGCAAGTCGCTCCCGACAGCCCGTTGGTGGGCAAAAGTATCGAGGCGGCCGGCTTGCGTCACCTGCCGGGTGTGTTCCTGGCCGAAATCGATCGCGACGGCCACGCCATTCCGGCCGTCTCCCCCCAGGAGGTCTTGCGGGGCGGCGACCGCTTGCTCTTCGTGGGCATCGTCGAATCGGTCGTCGATCTGCAGCGCATCCGGGGCCTCGTGCCGGCCACCGACCAGGTAGCCAAGCTCGCTTCGCCGCGGCCGCAGCGGTGCCTCATCGAGGCCGTGGTGTCGAACAGTTGTCCGTTAGTGGGCAAGACGATCCGCGACGGCCGGTTTCGCAACGTGTACAACGCCGTCGTCGTGGCCGTGGCCCGCAACGGCGAGCGGCTGCACAAGAAGATCGGCGACGTCGTGCTTCATCCTGGTGACACGCTGTTGGTCGAGGCACATCCCTCGTTTGCCGATCAGCAGCGCAACAGCCGGGATTTCTTGCTGGTCAGCCGACTGGAAGGCTCGAACCCGCGCCGTCACGATCGGGCCTGGATCGCGATGACGATCCTCGTGGCAATGATCACGGCGGTCACCCTGCAGTGGCTGCCATTCTTGCAGGCCGCTTTGATCGCGGCGGCACTGATGATGCTGACCCGCTCGGTAAGCATCGAAGCGGCCCGCCGCAGCATCGACTGGGAGGTACTGCTGGCGATCGCCGCATCGTTTGCGATCGGCACGGCACTCGAGAAAACGGGCGCTGCCTCCGACGTATCGCAACAAATGATCCACCTGGCCGGCGGGCAAGCTTGGTTTGCGCTGGCGATCCTGTACTTGATCACGCTAGTGGCGACGGAACTAATCACAAACAATGCCGCCGCCGCGCTGATGTTTCCTTTTGCGCTGGTCACGGCGCGGAGCCTCGGCGTCAACCACATGCCGTTCGTGATCGCCGTGATGATGGCTTCGAGCGCCGGCTTTGCCACGCCGATCGGATATCAGACGAACCTGATGGTCTACGGCCCCGGCGGCTATCGCTTCATGGACTACGTGCGTATCGGCGTGCCGCTCGATATCCTGGTCGGGATCGTCACGGTGCTGCTCGCGCCGCTGGTGTGGCCGTTTTAGCCGGCCCGATCTATCTGGGCATGCCCATGCTGGGCGGACGAATCAGGTAGGCAAACAGCGCCAGCACGGCGAACACGGCCACCAGTGCCACGCCATACCAGCCGATGTTGGCCCAGATCGACATGCCGGCGCCAACGCTAGCTACGACGATGGCCAGGAGCATGGCCAGGTTCATCGCCACGCGACTCCCGCCGGTGAGCATCGATGCGCCCATCAGCGAACGGCTGTTCATCATCAGGAAGAACGTCACGTAGGCAATCGGCAGCAGCACCATGCCGAAATTGCTGGTGGGCACGGCTAGCCAGAACTTGGCCTCGGCGTTGGACCACAGGAAGAGAAATCCCAGCGCTCCGGTCACTCCCGGCAGAAACGCCCCGATGCGGTGCAACCTGCCGCCGGAAGGCGCGTCGAGCATTTCGGTCACGCAGAAGCCGTTGATCAACATCAACGTGATGATCGTCGAGATCGCCATGCCCAGCACGCCCACGCCGAATACCAGTTGCGTAGCGCCGCCGCTGCCGAACAGACGCTCGAGCGATCCGGCCAAGGCAAAGGCATCGCGGGTGACGAGCATCGCGGCCAGTTGCTTGTCGGCCTGCGGGAGAGCGTCGATCGCCGCGTTCTTTTGCGCGGTGTCCATCTCGTCGAACTCGGTCGCGCCGACTTCGGCCACTACGCGGGCTTCGAGGTTCTTGCGATAACCGCCGGTCGTCTCGGCCGCAGGCGTGTCGATTTCGGCGTCGTCGTATTGGGCGTGGAACTGCGTTGCCGCGGCGATCACCACGCAGCTCGTGGCCAGCAGAAACGGAATGAACAGACCGGTCGAGAGATCGAATACGGCCAGCCCGCGGAACGTCTTGTCCCAGCCCTTTCGGAGCATCGAGTAAGGCAACAGAAAGGTCATGTTGATGCCCACGGCCGTGGCCGCGGCCGCGATCATCCGTTCGCGCTGGGTGCTGAGCACGGCATCGGTCCAGTAAGCGGAATCGCCCGAGGCCTCGATAAACGGCTGCAAGCCGTCGGCCGGGCGCGTCAGCAGCGAGAAATCGGGCACGAAGCCGGCAAAGATCGCGCCCCAGTCGAGCCCGTCTTTGGATGCCATGGCGGCCACGACGCCGAAGAAGCTCAGCACGATGATGCCGACCATGATCTTGACGACCCACTCGAACACCCGCACGCCCTTTCCGCCGGAGTCGTAGAACCAAATGATGACGCTGGCCACGACCAGCAGCACGCCGGCACAGAGCCATTCGCCGCCGCGGCCGTCGATCACGCCGGGCAGCAGGTTTTGTTGAATGGCCGCCGTGCCGAGCGAGAACTGCGGCATGGCCCACACCAGGTTGGCCATCATGGCCGCGATGAGCCATCCCCAACCCAACACCGGATTGACGTGCCGGTTGATGGCCCCGAAGGGACGCTCGCCGGTGGAAAGCGTGACGTAGCTGATCGCCGAGAGCATGACGATGCCCAAAATCATCATCAGCGGCTGCAGCCACATGAACTGGTAGCCGCCGATCACGCCGAGGTAGAGCGAGCCGGCCAGGGAGCCACCGCCCAGTGTAATGGCCGATTGCAGCCAGCCGGGTCCGGACAGCTTGACGAAGGCGGCCAGCGTGGCACCGCGGCCTTTGGCGTGAGCCTCTTGCAGGGTCTTGCGGTCGGCCAGCACGCCGGCCGGCGTGGCGTCGTCGGATACGTGTTGGTTGGTTTCGACTTCGCTGGTGGACATGAAAGCTGCTTTCGGATTGCTGGGTTTCACGAAATAGGCAGGGCGGGCGGGATTAGACGCGGAGGCGCTCGGACTCCAAGCGCTCGACCATGAAGCCCACCGCGGCCTCGGCCATGCGGCTATAGTACTCGAAGCCGTGTCCGCCGCCGCTGGTTTCCAGATCGCACTCGTGCGGCACGCCCAGGGCGGCCAGTTTCATCCGCAGCCGCTCGGCGCTCTCGTGCCAGCGATAATCGATCGGATCGCAGGCGAAAAACGTGTTTCGCGGCCAGTTGAGCGGATGCACGTGTAGCGTGGCCGTGTCCTGCCGCGCGGCCTCCTTATCCGGATACATCGCCGGCAGGGTCTCGTCGCCCTCTTCCATCCGCAGATGATAGTCGATCGCCGGCGAGATGGCCGCCACGACGGGAAACGTATTGGGATGCTTGAAGGCCATTCGCAGCGCCCCCTGCCCTCCCATGCTCGTGCCCAGCAGCGCGATCCGCGGCGGCTCCACGCTGTATTGCTCGCGAATCCAACCGAGCGTGTGCTCCACCACGTACCGCTCGGCCGTGATCTGCGGGTCGAACTCTGGGCAAATCTTATCGGTCCACCAACTGCGTGCCGTCCGCGGGCAGACCACCCGCAATCCGTGGCGATCGAACTGCTCGATGAACGCCGGCTTGTCGTTCAACCGATTGAGATGCACGCCATGCAAGTAGATCACGACGTAGCCATGCTCGCCGACGCGCGGCGGCTGGTACACCTCGCACGCGTGGCCGGCGACTTCGACTTCAGACCAGGTTCCCTCAGAAGGCATGGGCATTCCGCCGAGTGTCGAAAACGCAGAGAGCGTCAAGTGTATCGCCTGCGGGCAGACGAAGAAAGCGCCGCGGCACAGAATCTGTTTCGGCTCTCTCCCTCCGCCACAGAACAACGATCAAGGCGAGGCGGGCTCGCTCGGCTTCGCGGCCCGCAGCACCGGATAGTATTGAGTGAACACGTAGTCCTCGTTGGCGGTGGCGTGGCAGGTATTGCAGCTTGTCGTCGCCTGGGCCTGCGCCGTGTGCGCCAAGGGGTAAGCGTGTCCGAAACTGAAATAGGCCCAGTTGCCCGGCTCGTCGGCAAAGCGAGTCTGGTCTTTGATCGCCACTTCGAGGCCCGTGAACTCGCCCATGAAGTAGCCGTTGCCGCTCGACGCCTGCTTTGAACCTACGCTAGCCAATTCTTTCACGATTGCGGTCCTGTCGGGAAACGCTCCGGTCTTGCGGTAAGCACGATACGCGTCGGGGTGAATGTACACCGAGTGAAACTCGGGAAAGGCGGCCTGCGGGTGGTTCATGTCATTGGGTGTCAGGGGCGTGCCGACGTAGATCCACTCCCGGTACCCGGTCGGTCGCAGCAAGTGTCCTTCACTGTCGAAACCTAGTGCGGACCCGGGCTGTGTCGGGCGGGACTCGGCGGCAGCCGGCCGCTCGTGCATGGCGTCGACGGCGATCGACGTGACCAGGGCGAGCACGGCGGCCGCAACCAACAAGCGGCGAACGAACTGCGACATGCGTGATCGTAAGAACATGGCGATTCTCCTTCGTTGAGGGACGAGGAACACGGGACTGCCCGTTCGATGCACTTAGGGCACATGGTCTTACGGCGCAACCTGGCATCGTCGCCCAACTTGATCGCTGGGGCGTAAGATCTCGCCGGGGCGCGGCATCAAAAGGGAAACGATCCAGTCCCTCGGCATAGGAGAATCTAAATGTCGCGTCTGCAACCCGTTACTCGCAATGCTGCCACACCCGCGGCCGCCGAACTGCTCGACGCGGTCTCCAAGAAGCTGGGCAGCATCCCCAACCTCATCGCCACGATGGCCCACTCGCCTGCCGTGGCCCGTGGCTACCTCGACTTCAGCCAGGCCCTGAGCACTGGCACCCTGCCCGCTCGGCTGCGTGAGCAACTGGCGCTGGCGGTGGGCGAAGCGAACACCTGCCAGTATTGCGTCGCCGCTCATACCTTTCTCGGTCGCAGGGCGGGACTCTCCGAGCACGAGACCCGCGACGCTCGGCGTGGCGTCGTCCCGGACAAGAAGGAGCACGCCGCCCTCGCGTTCGCCAAGGAACTCGTCGAGAGTCGCGGCCACGTCGGAGACGAACAGGTGCAGCAACTACGCCTGGCAGGGTACACTGACGGCGAAATCGCTGAGATCGTGGCGCACGTAGCGTTGAACGTCTTCACGAACTACTTCAATCTCGTGGCAGATACCGAACTTGATTTTCCGGCGGTGCCCGAATTGGCTGCCGCATAACCCGACGATCCGCTCGGCCGGTTCGAGCTGAACCGGCCGAGCGTGTACTTCTTCGAAAGCAACGTTCCTCGGCGCAAGACATGATCCGAGACAACGCCACCTGGGTCGCACAGTTGCGAGCGCGGCACGAGCCCGCGGTGGCAGATCTCCGCGAGGCGCTGGTCGGCAACCTTCGCCGCGCCCTGGTCGATCGCCCTGCAGCCAACGACGCACTCCAGGAAGATGCCGTGCAAGAGGCGCTCTTGCGCATCCTCGATCGGCTCGACCAGTTTGCCGGTCGGAGCCAGTTTTTGACCTGGGCCACGTCCATCGCCATTCATATGGCGCTTGGGCAATTGCGGCGACGGCGGTGGAGCGACGTCTCCCTGGAAGAGATCGCCTCGCAGGCTCACCTGCCACAACACATCGACAACGCTGCCGCGGCGCCCGACGACCTGGCGCACCGCCAGGCGCTGCTATCCGCGCTGGCTCAGGCGATCGAAACGGAACTCACGGAGCGGCAGCGGACAGCGCTGCTGGCCGAACTCAAGGGCATGCCGCAAGATGAGATCGCTCGGCAACTGGGAAGCAACCGCAACGCCGTTTACAAGTTGACGCACGACGCCCGCAAGAAGCTCAAGAGGCGCCTCGAAGCGGCCGGCTACTCGGCCGCCGATGTCGCGCCGGCCAGCATCTCCTGAGAGCCCCCGCCATGCCCTTGTCGCCACGAGAAATCGACCAACTGTTGCGACTGATCGCCCAAACCGCCGATCGCGAGCTCAACTGCGAGGAGTGCTTGGCGCTGGTGGCCGAGTTCGCCGAGCGGCAGCTTTCCGGCAAGAACCTCGCGGCCGGTCTGCAGGCCGTCGAGCAGCACTTGTCGGTCTGCAACGAATGCCGCGAAGAATACGAAGCACTGCGAGAAACTCTGCGCGCCATGGACGACACGCCGGAATCCTGATCGGGAGTGCGTCCTCAGAGCCCAATGACCGCACGCTGCCGTGGTCGTCCTGAAGCGCATACAAAAAAGGGGACACCGGGTGATGCCGATGTCCCCTTCGCATTACTGCAATTCGGCGCGCTAGATCTTCCCGCGCGGAGCGAACAGCCGGGCGCGCTTCGGCGGCGGCGGTTGTTGCCGCGGCTGCCGCTGGGGCGGGACGGCTTGTCCCGGGTTGGAATACCGCGGCGGCGGAAGCCGGCCACTCTGCCCTTGCATGATTCCACCGGCGGGCTGGGCATAGCCGGGGCCGGGAGCGGCAGGTTGCTGATAGATGGCCCGTTCGGCTTCCGGCGGCTTCGGCCCCAAGCCAAACCGCTCGCCCACGGCGGTGCGCTGGATTTCGCTGTCTTCGATCTCTTCGGGCGTCTTGAATGAGGTCACCGCGCGGTCGCGGAAGGCGATCTGGCGCTGGTAGAGCGACATCATCTTCTCGCCTGTGGCGACGTCTTCTTCCGCCGCGGCTGAGATCGCCTTGTCCTGCGAGGCAAGCGCTTCGTCGAACTTGCCGGCGCTGGCCTGAGCGGCCGCCAGCGTCGTCAGGTTGCGATACGTTTCTCCGCCCAATTCGACGGCGCGCGTCGCGGCGTCGATGGCCAGTTGATCATCTCGGTAATGGGCATCGGGACACGTGGCCATCAGCCAGGCGGCGGCCTGGTAGGCCCGGGCGTTCTCCGGGGCGATCTTCACGGCATTGCGGTAATCCTCGGCCGCTTCGCCATATTGGCCCAGATCGCTGTAGGCGTCGCCGCGATTGATGAGCGGATCGGGATTCTTGGGATCCAGTTCGACAGCGGCGCCGTAGTCGCGCAGCGCGTCGCCAAACCGCTTCATCCGATAGTAGGCGTGTCCCCGGCTGTTGAAGGTGGCCGCATCCGGCGAACCCAGCTCCAGCGAACGCGTGTAGTCTTCGATCGCCCCGGCGTCGTCTCCCTGGCGGTAACGCAGCTCGCCGCGATTGAAGAAGGCGTTGGAATAGCTGGGATTGAGCTTGATCGCTCGATCGAAGTCGGCCATCGCCTCTTCGATGCGTCCCAGGGCCGCGTAGCTAACGCCGCGATTGTGCAGCGCCCGCCACGCTCCGCTCAGCTCGACGGCCTTCTCGAAGTCGGCCAGCGCGTCGGCATCGCTTCCCGCCTCGGCACGCGCCTCGCCGCGACGATTGTAGGCCCAGCCCAGAAGTTGCTTGGCGTACTTCGCATAGGCCGGGCTGAGCTCCGCCTCCTGGCCGCGACGGCAGAGGTCGATAATGGCCGTGTAATCCGCTTCGCTCTCGGCCGTCTTGCTGCGAGCAAAGGCATCCTGCAGGGCAGCCTTGCCCGAAAGTTGCTCCGCCGCGGGCGTGGGCACCAGCAGCTCGGGCCCTTCGGCCTTCGCGGATGGTTCCGCGGGCTTCTCGGCAGGTGTCGGCTGCAGCGCTTCGGCCTGCTCGGGTTCTTCGCTTTCGGCCGGGGTGACTTCGCCGGCCGGTTCCAGGTGCTGCGCCTGAATCACATTGGGGGAGCGAAAGCGCGGCTGAAAAGCCGGCTTGGGCTTGGTCGGCTGGGCCGGCGCGGAGTTGGCGGCCGGATCGGCTGCATCCTCGGGAAACGGCACCAGCTTGGCCGGAGCATCGGCGCGGCTTACCGCCGGCGTCAAGAACAACGCGGCAGCCCAAAGCGCCGCGGCAAACGCCAACTTCCTATCGGTCATCATCGTGAACCTCCATGTTCGCGAGAATCGTTCCGAAAATCGTGAAACCGCGGTTAGCTCCGCGGCTTGTTTGGTTCCATCCCCCCCGGAAAAATCTAACCTAGTGCGGCTCCGTCATGCTGTACGGATCGAGCGCCTTTTCCAGCACGTCGTCGGGCAGGATCTTCTGATCCTGGCAAAGTTCCCGGATCGTCTTGCCCGTCTTGAAGGCCTCTTTGGCCACGGCCGCGGCACGTTCGTAACCGATGTGCGGGTTCAGGCTCGTGACCATCGCCAGGCTCTTCTCGACGGCCGCCTGGCACGCCTCGGCGTTGGCTTCCATCTCGAGTGCGCAGAAGTCGACGAAGGCTCCCGTCGCGCCGCTCAGGATGTGCACGCTCTCGAGGATCGTGGCGCCCATCATCGGCATCATAATGTTCAGCTCGAAGTTCCCCCCCGTGGCACCGGCAAACGCGAGTGCCTGGTCATTGCCGATCACCCGGGCACAAACCTGCATCATGCTTTCGCACATCACGGGATTCACTTTGCCCGGCATGATCGAGGAGCCCGGCTGCCGGTCGGGCAGCTTGATTTCGTAGAAGCCGCAGCGCGGTCCGCTCCCCAGCCAGCGGATGTTGTTGGCCACCGAGAACAGCGTCACGGCGATGGCACGCAGTTGGCCGCTGCATTCAA
The DNA here is from genome assembly GCA_003389325.1 of Planctomycetota bacterium. Lineage (GTDB taxonomy): Bacteria > Planctomycetota > Planctomycetia > Pirellulales > PALSA-1355 > LB-PLM-3. The sequence continues at coordinate 50,679 of QQVE01000018.1, read as the reverse complement.
CGAGGCCGTCGCGGTTGGCGTTGGCTTCGAAATGGTTCTCGGCTTCGACGAATGCCAGCCCGGTCTCCTTGGCCAGCGTCTGGGCGAGCTTGCCGCCGAACTCCGGATGCGTATTAATTCCCGTGCCCACGGCGGTGCCGCCCGCCGGCAACTCGAAGAGAGCCGCCAGCGCGCGCTTGCCGCGCTCGATCGACAGTTCCAACTGCCGGGCATAGCCGCTGAACTCCTGCCCGAGCCGCAACGGCGTGGCATCGGCCAGATGCGTGCGGCCGATCTTGATGATCTTGTCCCACTGTTGCGCCTTGTCGGCCAACACGTCGGCCAAACGCTTCAACTTCGGCAACCGCTTCCCATCGATCGCGCTGGCCGCGGCCACGTGAATGGCCGTGGGAAACATGTCGTTGGTGCTCTGCCCCATGTTGACGTGGTCGTTGGGATGGATCGGCTTGTCGGGCGCAAACCGATCTCCGCCGACGATCTCGATCGCCCGATTGGCGATCACTTCGTTGGCGTTCATGTTGCTCGAAGTGCCCGAGCCGGTCTGGTAGACGTCGATCGGAAACTGATCGTCGAACTTGCCGGAGGCCACCTCGCGGCACGCCGAGAGCAGCGCTTCAACTTGGGCGTCGTCCAGCGGGTTTTTGCCGGTGCCGGTCAGCTTGCCCAAATCGCGGTTCACGACGGCGGCGGCAAACTTCACCAGGCCCAGAGCATGGATCAGTTCCGGCGGCAAAGGTTGGCCGGAGACGGGGAAATTTTCGCTAGCGCGCTGGGTCTGCGCACCGTAGTAGGCCTGCGCGGGGACGCGCACCTCGCCCATCGAATCGCGTTCGGTACGAAACTCACTCATGAGGTGTTCCTGCCCGGCCGCCTAGACATGGATATACACGACCCGGGCTGCCTCGTGCACCGTGTGAGGGTCGTGATAGCGGCCGCATTATGGACCGCCCCCAATGATAGCGGCAAAGGCCCAATTCCAAAAGGCCGACCGAACCGTCCTACAGCCCTGAATTGCCGAAAAAAGTGGGCGATTTCTCCCCGGCCCCATGGGCGAGCGAGGGTGTCCCCCGGCGTGCTTTTCAGTGTGATCGAGGGTTGTTGTCGCTTGGCGCGATCTTTCTGAATTGCCGCTGGCCGGCGCGGGGCCTAGAATTGCGCGCCGACGAACAAGCCGGCTGCCGGTTGGGCGAGTCGATTGCCCCGGCGGCCGCCAACTGCCCCAAACATTTCCCGCTCATCTGTATGTCGCCATTCGAATCGAACTGCGAATTCGCCAAGCTCGTTGCCGGGCGGCGCGGAATCAACCTGGTGCAGTTCATGCTCGAAGTGGCCGAGGACGCATATCCCGACTTGGATCGCGTCGGCTGCCTGGTTGAAATCGATCGCCTCGGCGTGGCGTGTCACGACTCGCTCGAGCGCCGGGCATGCGCCGGGGCGCGCGAGCGGCTGGAAGCCGTTAGCCGACTTCTCTACGAAGTCGAAGGTTTTCACGGCAACCGCGAGGCCTACTACGAGCCGCAGAACAGCTACCTGAACGAAGTGCTTCGCCGACGTGCCGGGATTCCGATCTCGCTGGGCATCCTCTACATGGCCGTGGCCGCCCGCAGCGGACTGCGCGTGTTCGGCGTCAATACGCCGGGGCATTTCGTCGTCGGCTGCTGCGACGGCGAGCAGACGCTGTTCGTCGACCCCTTCAACGGCGGCGACGTGCTCGACCAGCGGGCCTGTTTGTGCCGCATTCGTCAAATGGTCGGCCAAGGCGCTTGCTTGAGCGAAACCGATTTTCGCGCCGCGGCGCCGGCGGACATCGCTGCCCGCGTGCTGCGCAACTTGAAGGCGGCTTACGCCATGGAAGATCGCTGGCCGCTCTTGCTGGGCGTGCAGCAGCGTCTGGCACAACTGCTGCCCCAGGTGCCGCAAGAGCGGCGCGACTTGGGGTTGGTTTACCTGCGGCTGGGACAGCCGGGTAAAGCCCTGCCGCTGTTGGAAGAATATCGCCGCACCTGCGGCATGGCGCAGGCGTCAGCCCTTGAGCCGTCGCTGCAAGCGGCCCGGCGAATGATCGCGGAGTCGAACTGACGATCCATCATTCTTCTCAGGCAGGAAGCCGATGCCAGGAGTCGCGCTGGCCACCACGCGTACGGCCCCTTCGTGGACCGGCAGACGCGTCACGCTGATGGGCTTGGGCCGCCATGGCGGCGGCACGGGCGCCGCGAAGTACCTTGCCCAGTCCGGCGCCGTGCTCACGATCAGCGACGCGGGCGACGCCGAGCAACTCAAGGCGTCGCTGGAATCGCTCTCGGGGCTGCCGATTCATGCCGTAAACACCGGCGGCCACCTGGAGAGCGACTTTCGCGCCGCCGACGTGGTGGTCGTCAATCCGGCGGTCAGACGGGATCACCCTTGCCTGCAAGTGGCCCGAGAGAGCGGCGCGCAGCTCACGTCCGAGATCGAGATCTTTTTGCAGGCATCCCCCGCCCCGACGATTGGCGTTACCGGCTCCAACGGCAAATCGACGACCGCCACGATGCTGGCCGAGATGCTCAAGGCGGCCGGTCTGCGCACCTGGTTGGGAGGCAATATCGGCGGCAGCCTGCTGGGCGCGTTGCCGCAAATGAGCGGCGACGACTGGGTCGTACTCGAGCTGAGTAGTTTTCAACTGGCCCACCTGAGCGACCATGCGCCGGCATGTGCGATGGCGGTGATCACGAACTTCGCCCCCAACCATCTGGATTGGCATGGCAGCTTGCCCGAATATGCGGCGGCCAAACGGCGCTTGTTGAATGCACCCACGACCTTGGCCGTCGTCGACGCCCACGACCCCACGCTTGCCGATTGGGTCGCCAGCCGCGACGGCGCCTCGCGCCCAAGCTGGCCGCTGGCAGCTGTTCCGCCGCTTTCGATCCCGGGCGAACACAATCGCCGCAATGCCGCTTGCGCCGCCGCTGCCGCCGAAGCGTTGGGCGTGCCCCCGACGACGATTCGCCGAGTGCTGCGCGACTTTCGCGGACTGGAGCATCGCTTGCAGTTCGTGGGCGAAGTCGACGGCGTGCGCTTTTACAACGACTCGAAGTCCACGTCGCCGCATGCCACGATGGCGGCCCTGCGTGCCTTGCGCGGCCCCGTGTGGCTGTTGGCCGGTGGAACGGCCAAGGGCGCGGACTTGCGCGAGCTGGCAGCACACGCCGCGGAGCGTATTTGCGGCGCGGCAGTTTTCGGGCGTTCGCGCCAAGATCTCGCAGTCGCTTTGCAAGATGCCAAAGGTAGCGATACCCTGCACGCGTGCGAAACTCTAGCCGAAGCAGTCGCCTGGTGTAGGTCGCGCGCCCGACCCGGCGACTCCGTGCTGCTGTCGCCGGCCTGTGCCAGCCACGACCAGTTTGCCGACTATCGCGAGCGCGGAAGCGCGTTCTGCGAGTTGGTTCGAAGCCTCGCCCCTTCCCGGTGAACCGGCGCTATCTGGTAGTCGCTGAACCCGGCGATCCGGCGTGCTAAACTCGTCATCGGCCTGGATTTTTCTTGCCAAGATCCTCCCGCGCAGAGCGAATACCCGCGCGGCCACTGCGCCCCAAAACCAACGGCTTCCAACTGGGGAGAAACCTGATGTCCACTACCGGAAAGCTAACCGCACTGACGTTGGCCTGTTGTCTATCCAGTCTGGCGCCGGCAGCAGACACGGTTCGCGGAGCGCGCGGCGAGAAGATCGATCGCTACATGACCAGGCACGCGCAGTCCGGATTCAGTGGCGTGATCCTGGCCGCCGCGGACGACGACATCATCATCGCCAAGGGATACGGCCTGGCCAACGACGCTCGAAAGATCCCCTTCACCGCGCAAACCGTGTTCACCGTCGGGTCGCTCACCAAGCAATTCACCGGGGCGGCGATTCTCAAGTTGGAAATGCAGGGCAAGCTGCGCGTCACCGATACGATCGACAAGTTCTTCGACGACGTGCCCGAGGACAAGCGTGCCATCACGTTGCATCATCTCCTGACGCATTCTTCGGGCCTGAAGCCCGCATTCGGCGACGACTTCGACCCCGTCACGCGGGACCAGATTATCCGCCTGTGCATGGATTCGAAGTTGCTCTGGCCGCCGGGCACGCAGTATCGGTACTCGAACGCCGGCTTCAGCCTGCTGGGAGCGATTATCGAAATCGTCACAGGCGACTCGTACGAACGCTACTTGCACGACGAACTGTTCAAGCCTGCGGGAATGATGCACACGGGCTACCAGATTCCCGAGTGGGATCCGGATCAGATGGCTCACGGCTACCTCAGCGGCGGAAAGGACTGGGGCACGCTGCTCGACCATCGCTGGGCGGACGACGGCCCCTACTGGAACCTGCGGGCCAACGGTGGCATCATGTCCACCGCCGAAGACCTGCTGCGCTGGCATCGGGCGCTGGGCGGAAACAAGATTCTGTCGGACAAGGCGAAAGCCAAGTACTTCACGCCACACGTCAAGGAGGGGCCCGACGCCGAGTCGTACTACGGCTATGGCTGGGTCGTGGTCGAACGCAACGACGGGTCGAAAGCCATCTGGCACGACGGCAGCAACGGCATCTTCTTTGCCGACATGATCCACTTCCCCGCCGACACCGTCGTGCTCATCATGGCCTCGAACCGCCAGGATCACGATGTCTCGCTGCCGAAGCTGGCCGTGGTCAACATGCTGCACTAGCCTGCCGGGCACCCGGGGCTCGCGGCGCTCACTCGGGGTTCCCAGCCGCGGGCGGCTGCTATAATTGAAGCATCCCGCCAATGCTTCCCGCGAGAGTGTGTCGTGCCGAAAGTGAAAGAGCCGCTCAATCCGTTTTACGTCCTGGTCGTGCTGCTGGGCGTGGTGTTTGTTGTGACCACCTGTGCCTACGGCACGATGGCCTATCGGGCCGTGGCTCAAACCGAGGAAGGGCCCGGGCTGATGAGCATGGTCGATCGGTACGGCGTGCAATCGATGGGCGTGGAGCTCGTGCTGCTGGGCGGAGCGACGTTCGGCGCCATGTGGCTCGACGGCTACCGCCTGCGCAAGCGATCCGGCAGCGAGGCAAACCAACCCGCGGACGAATAAGGGCGCCGACATGAAGGTCCAGCACTACGAACAAGTCGAGCAGGCTCCTGTCACCATGGAGGGCTCGTCCGGCTGCAGCGTACGATGGCTCATCGACGAGGAATCCGGCGCGCCGAACTTCGCCATGCGGCAGTTCGAGGTCGCGCCGGGCGGCTACACGCCCAAGCATCGCCACCCCTACGAGCACGAGGTGTTCGTGCTCGAAGGGCAAGGCGTGGTCGTCGAGGGCGATGTCGAGCACCGCCTGGCCGCCGGCGACGTCGTGCTGGTCGCGCCCGACGAAGTGCACCAGTTTCGCAACACGGGCGACGCCCCGCTCAAGTTCCTGTGTCTCGTGCCGAACTCCTCGACCGGCCAAAAAGTGACCGTAGCGGCCGAATGCAGTCGCCCGGTAGAATAACGCCCGGTCGCCCGCTCGCTCGCTCCGAACAGGCCGAGGCCGCCGCGGCCGCGTTCATGGGCAAAGGTTTCTGCGCGGGTTCGCGCATCGCCCTGGCAAGCACTCCCTCGCGACGGATCCGCCCCATGTCTCCGAGCGCCGCGGACGAAATCGAAAAGCTACGCGACGAAATCCGCTACCACGACCGTAGATACTACGTCGACGCTCAGCCGGAACTCTCCGATCTCGAGTACGACCGGCTCATGAAGCGGCTCCAGGAGTTGGAGGCCAAACACCCGGACCTGGTGACGCCCGACAGTCCCACCCAGCGCGTGGGCGGCGAGCCGATCTCGGAGCTTGAATCGGTCGAGCATCGCTTGCCGATGCTGTCGATCGAGAACACGTACAACCTCGAAGAGCTGCGCAAGTACGGCGAACGCGTCGCGAAGAGCCTGCCCGACGAGAAGATTACCTGGGTCGTCGAGCTGAAGATCGACGGCGTGGCCGTGTCGATCACCTACGAAGACGGCCACCTCGTGCAGGCTGCCACCCGGGGCGACGGCCGCGCCGGCGACAACATCACGCACAACATGCGCACCGTGATCGATTGCCCGCTGCGCCTGGGCGGCCAACCGCCGCGCGTGCTCGAGGTGCGGGGCGAAGTGTACATGACCAACTCCGAGTTGGTGCGCATCAACGAGCGGCAGCAGGAGCGTGGCTTGCCGCTGTTTGCCAATACCCGCAACCTGACGGCCGGCAGCATCAAGATGCTCGACCCACGCATCTGTGCCGAGCGGCGGTTGCGGCTGTTCTGCCACGGCCTCGGCTACGTCGAGGGGCTGAAGGCGACGACCTACATCGACTTCCTCGACGAGCTGCGCGGCTACGGATTGCCGCCCACGCCTCACGCGGCCTGCTTCGAGGACTTCGACGCCGCGTTGGCCCACTGCGAGGAACTGATCGAGAGCCTGCACGAGCTCGACTTCGAAGTCGACGGGCTCGTGCTCAAGGTCAACGACCTGGCCCAGCGCGAACGCTTGGGCTCGACCAGCAAGAGCCCGCGTTGGCTGATTGCCTACAAGTGGGAAAAGTACGAAGCCAAGACCAAGCTGCTCGATATCCGCGTGCAGCTCGGCAAGGCGGGCACGGTCACACCGGTGGCCGATCTGGAGCCGGTGCAACTGGCCGGCACGGTCGTCCGCCGTGCCAGCCTGCACAATGCCGACGAGATCGAGCGCAAGGATGTGCGCATCGGCGATGCCGTGATCGTCGAAAAGGCGGGCAAGATCATCCCGCACATCGTCCGCGTCGAAAAAGCCGAACGGCACGGCCATCCGCCAAAATTCATCTTTCCGACCCAATGTCCCGAATGCGGCACCGAGCTGGTCAAGGACGAGGGCGGCGTCTACATTCGTTGCCCCAACCTCCGCTGTCCGGCCCAAGTGAAGGAGCGCGTGCGCTACTTTGCCAGCCGCAGCGCCATGGACATCGAAGGCCTGGGCGACAAGCTCGTCGATCAACTCGTCGAGACCGGTGCCGTCGGAAGCTTCGGCGATCTGTACCGGCTCGATCTCGAGGCGCTTCAGAATCTCGAGCGGATGGGCAAGAAGTCGTCGGAAAACGTGCTGGCCGGCATCGAGGCCAGCAAGTCGCGCGGGCTGGCCCGGCTGCTCAACGCGCTTTCGATCCGCCACGTCGGCGCACGGGTCGCCAGCGTGCTGGCCGGCAACTTCGGCTCGATGGACGAGCTGCAATCGGCCAGCGTCGAGAGCCTCGCGGCGATCAACGAGATCGGTCCTACCATTGCCGAGAGCGTCCACCAGTTTCTGCACGGCGAGTTCGGCCGGGAAACGATCGCCGATCTCAAGCAGTTGGGCCTCGACATGACAGCGCCGCGCACGGCCCAGAAGCGCTCGCAGGCGATCGCCGGCAAGACGTTCGTCGTGACCGGCACGCTCGAAAAATACAGCCGCGAGGAAATTGAAGAACTGATCACGCAGAACGGCGGTCGGGCCGCCTCGAGCGTCTCGAAGAAAACCGACTACGTCGTGGCCGGCGAAAAGGCCGGGAGCAAGCTGGAAAAAGCCCAGAAGCTGGGCGTCGCCGTGATCAGCGAGAAGGAGTTCGACGAGCTGCTCGAGGCATAGGATCCTTGCCGTAAGACTTTGCCAACATGTCACTTGCCGCCGCCGGTGAAGTCACACCCCCTCTGGCGCGGCGATTGGTTTTGAACCGAAACCACCCAATCCCGTATACTTCAGGTATGAGCACTTTGAGTACTCTTGTGACCTGGGTTTGCGCGGCCGTGGTATCTTTGCCGCTGGCGCCGTGCGCTTTCATCACGGAAAAGTGCTGCCCGGACGAGGTTCCCACGCAGGCAGCCGCTCCGCAGCCGGCTGGCAGTTGTTGCGCCGACCATGCCAAGCCGGTGGATCTGCCCTCAGGAGACCACGAACCAGATCCCTGCTCGGGCAGATGCTGCCAACTGAGTCCGTACGTGCAGCTTGAGAAGCAGATCGTCGATCTGGCTCCGCTGGGGCAACCGGCGCTGATCTCCACGGTCGACGAGGCTCCTCTCGGCCAGCCAGTGGCGGTTGCTGTTTCGCTCGGCGAGCCTATCTCACTGCAAGTTCTCCATTGCAGGTGGCGTTGCTAAACGCGCCGCGCGCGCTCTTGTCTCGATGTGCATCGGGCTGTGTTGCGCGCCTGGCTGCTACGTCACGTTTTCTTGACTAAGAGATCTCAAGCAATGGAGATTTACCTATGCTTACCCGTTCCTATCTAGCTTTGTTGGGCGCGCTTGTCATCGTCAGCGCGATCGCCCTGGCCTCGACTCGGGCTGCCGAGGATGCACCCAAGCCCGCCAAGAGCTGTTGCGCGCAGAAGATGACTTGCTGCGAAGACGGGGGCAGCGCATGTTGCCCCGCGGACACGCGGCTGGGCTGCTGCGAGACGGGCAAGGACTGCTGCGAGAAGGACCTGGGCTGCTGCCGTAGCGTGCAGCTCTGCTGTGCCGAGGGCCAGGCTTGCTGCGAAGAAGGCAAGGCCTGCTGCGGCCCGAAAGAGTCGACCAAGCTCACGGCCGCCTCGGGCGACTGCTGCGCCGTGGAGCTGGCTTGCTGCGAGGACGGCGCCGCCTGCTGCGATGCTGCCAGCGGGCAGGTGGCCAAGGTGCTCACGCTGAGTTGCTGCGCCGAGCCGGCCGAAGGCGAAGTCGCCAAGACGAGCGACAGCAAGTGATGTTCCAGGCATCCTGAAGTTCTGGCGTTTATGCGCACAGGGCACGCGACAGCCGCAACGCCGTCGCGTGCCCTGCTTTCTTGTCGTTCGTCCGGTGATCGCGTTTACATTGCCGTGGCGCCGCCATCGATCACGAACACCTGCCCGGTGACGAACGAAGCGTCGTCGCTGGTCAGATACAGCGCCGCGCCGCCGATTTCCTCGACCTTGCCCACACGGGGAATCGGCTGCACCGCTTCGAGCTTCTTGACGTGCGCTTCGTTCTTCCAGAAGAACTCGCTGAAGTCCGTCTGGATCAGACCCGGGGCGATGGCGTTGACGCGCACGCCCGACTTGCCGAACTCGCAGGCCCAGGTGCGGGTCATCATGATCAGGCCCGCCTTGGTGAAGCTGTAGAGCAAGCCGCCCGGCTGGGGCCGCAGTCCGGCGATCGAGGCGATGTTAATCACCGAACCGTTCTTCTTTTCCATCATCTTGGGCACGGTCAAGCGCATCAGCCGCAGAGCGGCCTTGATGTTGATCTCGACCATCTTGTCGAGCATCTCGTCGGTCACGTCCAGGGAAGGCCCCTGGCCGATGTTCGTGGCGCTGTTGTTGACCAGGATGTCGGCGGGGCCGAACTCCTTCTCCACGGTCTGCACCAAATTCTCCAAATGATCCGGCTTGCCGACGTGGCATTCGACCGGCAGGATCTTTCCTTTGAGCGAAGCGAACTCCTCGGCCGTGGCCTTGAGGTTGTCCATCTTGCGGCTGGCGATGGCCACGTTGGCGCCCGCCTCGGCGAGCCGCTGGGTGATGGCCTTGCCGATGCCGCGGCCGCCGCCGGTGACGATCGCCACCTTGCCTTCGAGATTGGTTGCACTTGTCATCGTTTGAACCGCTCTTTCGTCTGGTTGTCGTTGGTTACCAAGAATGTCGTTCGCGGCCGGCGAGGTTCCGCCAGGAAACCCCCGCGGCCGCTAAGTACCCAGGGCCTTCCGCTCGAACTCTTCGACTTCCTGGCGAAAGCCGGGTGGCAGCGAGGCCTTTTGGTTTTGCCCGTAGTCGTAGGCCACGAGTTTCTGCTTGCCGATGGCCGCCACGTCCTTCAGCTTGTGGCTGACGACGATCGCTTCCATCATGAAACGGTCGTCCTCGATTTCGATGACCCGCGTGCCGATCGAGATCGTATCGGGATAGGCCAGCGGACGGCGGAAGCGGCAATCGGCCCAGGCCAGGATCGGCCCGACCCCGCTGTCCTGCTGCGTACGCGAAAAGCCGAACTCGCGGAAGTAGTGCAGCCGGGCATGCTCGATGTAGCGGAAGTACATCACGTTGTTGACATGCGCGTTGGCGTCCATGTCGCCCCAGCCCACCAGCGTGGTCACGACCACGGGGTAGTCCTTCAACAACCCGGCAACTTCCGCGTCCAACTGGCTGCGATCCACGATGCTTGTTCTCCCCGATTCGTGCGCCTTCTAGAACGTGCCCTCTTCCAGCGCTCGCCTGGCTTCTTGCGCGAGCGCCACGACTTGCTTGTCGAATTGAGCGAACCGCTCGTCCTTTGTAAAACCCTGCGCGTAGCGATAGTAGATCTGCTGCACGATCACGGCCGTCTTGAACAGCCCGAAGGTGTAGTAGAACAGCGCGTCGGAGGTGTCGAAGCCGGACTTTTCGCCGTAGTATTCGGTCAGCTCCCGGCGGGTCATGCTGCCGGGCCGCTGCGTGGGACCGAAGGCATGAAGCTGCAACGGCGGCGGGTCCTTGGCCTCGACCCAGTACGACAGCACCGTGCCGAGATCCATTAGCGGATCGCCCAGCGTGCACATCTCCCAATCGAGCACGGCCACGATCTTGGTCAGATCGTCGGGGTCGAGCATCAGGTTGTCGAACTTGTAGTCGTTGTGCACCAGCGACGAGGTCTGCGACTTGGGCATGTGCTCGGGAAAGTACTCCATCAGGAATTCCATCTCGGGCACGTCCTCGGTGCGGGCGTTCACGTAACGTTTGGCCCAGCCGCCGACCTGGCGTTCGACGAAGCCGACCGGTTTGCCCAGGTCGCCCAAGCCGGCGGCCTCGTAGTCGATCTTGTGAAACGCCACCAGGTTGTCGACGAACGACCGGTTGAGCCGAGCCAGCGTGTCGGGATCGAGCTGGATCCCCTCTGGCAGCTTTCGCCGCAAGACGACGCCGTGGCGCCGCTCCATGCAGTAGAACGGGGCACCCAGCACCGACTCGTCTTCGCAGTACAGGTAGGGCTGGGGTGCCGGAGCGTACACCTTATGCAGCTTCGACAGCACGCGGTACTCGCGCCCCATGTCGTGGGCGCTTTTCACGCGGTTGCCGAACGGCGGGCGGCGCAGCACCATTTCCAGCTCGCCCAACCGCACGAGATACGTCAGGTTCGAAGCGCCGCCGGGAAACTGCTCAACGACCAGCGGGCCTTTCGTGTCCGGCAGGTTTGCCAGCAGATAGCTTTCGAGCTTCTCGACGTCGAGCTCTTCTCCCTGCCGCACCGGTTTCGTGGTATCCAGCAAGCTACTCATGGCAATAAGTTCTCGAATAGTCAAACGATAGGCGGTTGGTTCTCACAACAGGTTCACATCAGCGATAGGTCCACATCGCCGGGTCCTCCAAGTGCGGATAGGCGTTAAAGCCCTCGAGCGTCAGCCGGCCGCCGCTGAACACGAAGTCGGTGACGGTGCAGTTCCTCACCCGCCAGCCGAGATCGAGCGCCTTCAAATCGCCGCAGTCCAAGGCCGCCTGCAGGCAAACCGTAATCGCGCCCACCGAGCTGAACGCCGCCACGCGGCGACCGCGGCCCTGTCCGGCGACGATCTTCTTCAAGCCCGAGCGGACCCGTTCTCGAAACTCGGACCAGGTCTCGATTTCCGGGGCGGAAACCTTGGCGTCGACCCACAGCTTGACCACTTCCTCGAACATCAATTGAAACGTGCGGTGCTTGTCGCGGGGGCCGTCGGCCGCATGATAGTCGGCGTGCAACCGGCCCACCTCCGGGTACTCGGCAGCGATTTGCGGCATGGCCACCTTGATGAGGCGATCGACCTGGTGCTCATCCAGCTCGGGCAAAAACTGCGGCTCCGGCCAGGGCAGTCCGGCCCGGGCAAAGGCCTCGCCGGCCAATGCGGCCGTTTCGATCTGCCGCACGCGGGGGCCGGTGAACACTTCGTCGACGTGCACGCCGCGGCGGACCCAATACTCGCCCAACAGCCGCGCCTGCTGTTCGCCCAGCGGCGAAAGCTGATCGTAGTTGTCGGAGAAAAACGAGGCTTGTCCATGCCGCACCAGTGCCAACGTACTCATAAGTGTGTTTGTTACTTTCTCTCGCTACATTCGCGTGTCGCCGCCGCTCGCTGCGCGGATCTGTTCTTGCAGCCGTCGCATGCCGCGGATCCAACGATCCGGATCCGTGGCCTTGCGTTGCATGTAGTCCGCCACGATCGGGTGCGGCAGAATCAAAAACTTCTCTTCGGCGAGGCCCTCGACGACCGCATCGGCCACCTGTTCGGCGGTCACCGCTTCGGCTTTCAGGAACTCCGTCGCCGCGCCCCCCTCGGGACGCAACAGCATGTCGGTCATCACGCCCTGCGGGCAGAGGCACGACACCTTGATCTCCGGACCGTAGGTGATCGCCAGCCACTCGGCCAGCGCCACGGCGCCGTGCTTGGTCACCGAATAGGGAGCGCTTCCCACCTGCGAAAGCAAGCCGGCGGCCGACGCCGTATTCAGCAGGTAGCCGTCGCCGCGCTTGAGCATCGCCGGCAGCACAGCCCGGGCCGCATACACGTGCGCCATCACGTGCACGTCCCAGATCCGCTGCCAATCCGAGTCGGGTGCCTCGACGCCGCCGCCCAGCGCAATTCCGGCATTGGAGCAGAACAGATCAACCTGACCGTACTTGCGCAAGGTTTCGTCGACTAGCCGGCGGATGTCGATTTCCGAAGCGACGTCTCCGGCCACGGCCAGGCCGTCGATCTCGCCGGCCACGTCGCGCGCCTTCGCCGCATCGCAATCGGCGACGACCACGCCGCGTGCCCCCTCGGCCGCAAAGCGTCGACACAGGGCCCGGCCAATGCCGTTGCCGCCGCCGGTGACGACGGCCACTTTGTCCTTGAGTTGCATCGTCAGACTCCTCGCTCGATCGGCCTATTTCCCGCCGCGCTGCCTACCCGTGTTTGCGCAGTTCCAACTTTGCGATCGCTTCGCGATGCACCTCGTCCGGTCCGTCGGCCAGTCGCAGCGTGCGGGCGCTGGCCCAGGCGTCGGCCAGCGGAAAGTCGCCGCAGACGCCAGCCCCGCCGTGTGCCTGGATGGCGCGGTCAATCACCCGCAGCGCCATGCTGGGGGCCACGACCTTGATCATCGCAATTTCGGCGCGCGCCGCCTTGTTGCCGACGGTGTCCATCATCGAGGCGGCCTTGAACACGAGCAACCGGGCCTGTTCGATTTCAATTCTCGAGTCGGCGATGTCGGCCCGCAACGTCCCTTGGGAGGCAAGCGGCTTGCCAAATGCCACGCGCTGTTGGGCTCGCTTGCACATGGCCTCGAGCGCCCGTTCGGCCTGGCCGATGAGCCGCATGCAGTGATGAATCCGCCCGGGCCCGAGGCGGCCCTGGGCGATCTCGAAGCCGCGTCCTTCGCCCAGCAGCAGATTTGCGGCCGGCACGCGCACGTTCTCGTAGGTCACTTCCGCGTGGCCGTGCGGGGCGTGGTCGTAGCCGAACACCGTGAGCATGCGCTCCACCTTCACGCCCGGTGTGTCGAACGGCACCAGGATCATCGACTGCTGCCGGTAGGTCTCGGCCGTGGGATCGGTCTTGCCCATGAAGATCGCGATCTTGCAGCGCGGGTCGCCGGCACCCGAGCTCCACCACTTGCGGCCGTTGATCACGTAGTGCTCGCCGTCGCGCTGGATGCTCGACTGGATGTTCGTGGCGTCGCTCGAAGCCACTTCGGGCTCGGTCATGGCGAAACACGAACGAATCTCGCCGGCCAACAGCGGCTTGAGCCACTGTTCCTGCTGCTCTTTGGTGCCGTATTGGGCCAGCACTTCCATGTTGCCCGTATCGGGAGCCGAGCAATTGAACACCTCGGGCGCCATCGGCGAACGGCCCATGATCTCGCACAGCGGGGCGTACTCGAGGTTCGACAGTCCCGCGCCGTGTTCCTTGTCGGGCAGAAACAGGTTCCACAGACCGGCGGCCTGGGCCTTGGGTTTGAGGTCTTCAATGATCTGCACCGGCTGCCAGCGATCGCCGGTGGCAATCTGGTCGTGCCACAGCTTCTCGTTGGGGTAGACGTGCTCCTCCATGAACCTGGTGAGCCGCTGCTGCAGGTCCTTGACCTTGTCGGAATGCTCGAAGTGCATGGCGCGGCCCCCTCGTATCAGGCCTCAATCGATGATGGATGGCTGGTGAACGTCCGCCCGAAACCCCGGTTCTTCTAAAAGAGGTTCCGAGCGGAACCCCTGGATGTTTCTGCCTACCGCGACGCGCCGCATTCGGCCGAGGGCGGGGCCCCGCAGGCGGCGCGGGTTTACATTCTACCGAACGGACGGTAGAGTCGCTATTAGCGCCCAGGATTTCTCCACCATCTCTCTTTTCGGGTCTCCTCCATGAGTTCCAGCGAGAAACTGCTGGCCGATGTCGACGCCTACTGCCGGGAGCTGCGTCCCATCGAAGAGCTGTGCTACGTCGAACATCGCTACAACGAACAGACCGTCGAACTGGCCAAGAAGTACAACCTGCTGGGCATGCCCTTGCCGGTCGAGTTGGGCGGCCGCGGGGCCGACTCGGTGACCTATGCGCGGGCCCTGGCCCGCATCGGTCGCGAGGGGACCGGCGTGCGGACGTTCTTTTCCGGCCAGACGTCGATCGGCCAGTATCCGATCTTCCGCTATGGCAACGCCGACCAGCACGCCCGCTACCTGCCGGCCTCGTGCCGCGGGGAAAAGATCCTGGCCTTCGGGCTGACCGAGCCCGATGCGGGCTCCAATCCGCTGGAAATGACCAGCACCTACCGCAAGACCCGTGACGGCTACCTGCTCAACGGCGTGAAGTACTTGATTTCCAATGGCGGCATCTGCGACGCCGTGGTGTGCTTCGCCTACCCCGAGGACAAAAGCGGCAATGGGCGTATGAGTGCGTTCATCGTCGACGCCGTCGGCGAGTCGTTCGAGGTGGAAGACCTGCACGCCAAGCCCGGTATGTTCAGCGCCAACACGGGCATGTTTCAGATGACCGATCATCCGGTGCCGCTGGAAAACATGCTGGGCGAAGAGGGCAACGGCTTTCGCATCGCCATGGGCACGCTGGTCTCGGGGCGCTTGAGCGTCGCGGCCGGCTGCCTGGGCGTCATCGAAGACTGCCTTGCCGAAGCGTTGCAGTATTCGCAAGAGCGCGTACAGCACGGCAAGCCCATCGCCAAACATCAGCTCGTGCAGGAGCATCTGGCGATGATCGAGATGGACCGCGCCGCCAGCGATGCCCTGATCGAACGGGCCGCGCAGGCCAAAGCCGCCAGCGATGCCGCCCCGGGCGACGCCACGTTGGCCGCCGACGCCGACATGGCCGTGGCCAAGGCCAAGTTTTTTGCCACCAACGCCGCCTGGGACGCCGCCGATCGCGCCGTGCAAGTTTACGGCGGACGCGGCTGGTCGGAGCTGTATCGCGTGGGGCGGCACCTGCAGGACGTGCGCGTGTGCCGCATCTACGAAGGCACCGACGAGATCATGAAGCTCAAGATCGCCCAGTCGCTGCTCGGGCGCGAGTTCTCGGCGTTCAGTTGAGCCGCGGCCGCTGAGTCACGATCGCCTAGTGCACCCGCTGCCCGGGCTGGGCACCGCTGTCGGGGCTGAGCAGAAACACGTCCGGCCCACCGGGGCCCGAGGCAATCACCATGCCCTCGCTCGTGCCGAAGGTCATCTGACGTGGCGCCAGGTTGGCCACCACGACCACCAGCCGGCCCACCAGCTTGTCGGGCTCATAGGCGTTCTTGATGCCGGCGAACACCGTGCGCCGCTCGTCGCCGCCCAGCGAGAGGGTCAGCTTCAACAGCTTCTTGGCCTTGGGCACTTCCTCGGCCGACAGGATTCGGGCCACGCGCAAGTCGACCTTCACGAAGTCGTCGATCGTGATCAAATCGGTCACCAGCGGCTCGGCTTCCAGCGGCGCGGGGCTATCGGCCTCTTCGGGCGGTGCGGCGGATGATTCGGCGGATTGCTGCTCGCTCACGGCAAACTCCTGTTTACTTTCAGCGACCATCGCTTCGAGTTGCTTGGCCTCGACGCGCTTGATCATGTGTTTGAAGGGATGGATCGGCACGCCCAACTGCGGTTGCCTGGCGTCGTCCCAGTGGCCCACGCCGCCACCCAATAGTTCGGCGGCCTGACGTTGCAGGCTGGGCAGCACGGGCGCCAGGTAGATGACGATTTGCCGAAACAGATTCAACGCGACCGTGCACCCGTCCTGCAGTTCGGCGGCGCGGTCGGGGTCGTTCTTCAGCTTCCAGGGGGCCAGCGTTTCGACGTGCTGGTTGGCTCGATCGGCCAGGGCCATCACCAGCCGCATGGCACGGTTATAGTCGCAGGCTTCGTAGGCCGCGGCGATCGCGTCGCCCTGGGCCGCCGCGTCGGCGAACAAGCCGCCGTCGTCGGGATACTTTTTCGAGAGCCCACTCTCGGCGACGAACTTGGCCGTGCGGCTGGCCAGGTTCACGACCTTGCCGACCAGGTCGGAGTTGACCTTCGAAACGAACTCGTCACGATTCAGGTCCAGGTCGTCGAGCCCGGGTCCCAGTTTCGAGGCGTAGTAGTAGCGCAGGTACACGGGGTCCAGGTGGTTCAAGTACGTCGAGGCGCGAACGAACGTGCCCTTGGTCTTCGACATCTTCTCGCCGTCGACGGTGAGAAAGCCGTGCACGTGGATCTTGGCCGGCAGCGTGAAGCCCGCTGTCTTGAGCATCGCCGGCCAGAACAGCGTGTGAAAGTACGTGATGTCCTTGCCGATGAAGTGGTGAATTTCGACGTTCGGGTTGCGGTACCAGTCGTCGAACTTCTGGCCGTGCTTCTTGCACCACTGGGCGGTCGAGGCCATGTAGCCGATCGGCGCGTCGAACCACACAAACCAATAGTTGCCGGGGCTGTCCGGGATCTCGAAGCCGAAGTAGGCAGCCGGTCGGGAAACGTCCCAGTCGCGAAGTGGGTCGCCAAGAAAGTGCCCAGCCAAATAGTTGGCGACTTCGCGTTGCAGGTGCTCGCCCGATTGTGTCCACTCCGTGAGAAACTCGTGCAGTTGCTCGATTTGTACGAACAAGTGATTCGCAGACCGAATTTCGGGCACGGCGCCGGTGAGGGTGCTTCGCGGCTCGATCAATTCCGTCGCGCTATAAGCCGCGCCACACTTGTCGCAATTGTCGCCGTACTGATCCGGCGCCTTGCAAATGGGGCATGTGCCCTTCACGAAGCGATCGGCCAGGAACGTACCGGCCTCGACGTCGTAGAGCTGCGAAACTTCTTTCTCGCTCACCAGTCCGGCGGCGCGGAGCTTCGACCAGATCTCGGCACACAGCGCGCGGTTCTCGTCGCTGTGCGTGCTGCCGTAGTTGTCGAACTCGACGTCGAAGCCCGCGAAGTCCGCGACGTGGGCCTGTTGCATGTCGGCGATCAGGGCTTCCTCGCTGCGGCCCTCCTGGCGGGCGCGAATCATGATCGCCGTGCCGTGCGTATCGTCGGCGCACAGGTAAATGCAGTCGTGCCCGCGCAGCTTCTGGAACCGCACCCAGATGTCGGTCTGGATGTACTCGACCAGGTGCCCCAGGTGGATATGCCCGTTGGCGTAGGGCAGGGCGGCGGTCACCAGGATCTTGCGCCGCGGCGTGCCGGCGGTTTGGGGCGATTCGGGCGTCACGTTGGTTGTCATTCAAGAAAGGGTGTAAAACGCACTATTGTAGCGGCGAATGCCCATAGGTGTGAGGCCAGAGAGGCGTTGTGGGTTCACGCCGGAATGCCGCCTGATCGCTTGTTGCGGGGGCGTTTCGCCACCGTCGGGGTTGCGACCACAATGTGCCTCGAAACCAGGGCGTTCTCCATGCAAGGGGCATCCTCCGCCGCTCGAAGCCGACGCCTTTTCGTGAGGCTGCTGGCAGCCCACGGCATCTGTAGCCTGGCGATGCTGTTCCTGGTGCCGTGGTCCGACAGGTGGATGTACTTGCCGGCCATCATGCTGTTTGGCGTCGTGGTCTCACAACCCGCGCTGCTGGCCATGTGGGCCGTGTTTGCCGGTCAGCATGTTGTCGTCCGTTGCGTCGTGCTGCTCGTGAGTTGGATGATTGTCATCGTCGGTCCCACGCTGGCAATGTGGCCCTTCTTTCCCAATTCGCTGCGCCCCACGCTGCCGCAGTATTTGGCATACCAACTGACGCTGTTCGGCGTGTGCGGGGCCGCATTTCTGCTGGCGCGCACGGTGTTGCGGTGGCGTATCGCGAGACCCGACGTGGACGCGTGTGCGGGCTGGCGAAACCGTAGGCTGGGTTTTTCCCTCGCCGATCTGTTTGGGCTGACGGCGTTCTGTGCGATCGCCTTTGGAGCCTCGAGATCGCAGCCGTCACCGGGGCTCCTTGTCTACCCGTTTCTGCGCGATGGCGTGCGGTCCTTGGCCGCGTTGGCCGTGGCGCCGGTTGCATTTCGCACGGCACGCTCGGCGCGAAGTTCGGCACTGCTCGTTCTTGCGGCCGTGGCGTTGGTCGCCGTAGCAGGAATCCGCTCTCTCGGATGGTCGTTCCCCTACATGCTGGGATACCTGGCCAGCGTCTATCTTTCCGAGCGAATGATGCGGAGAGCGGGATTCGAGCTCGTGCGAGTCGAGAGACGGGACGGCTCCAGCGAAGATGGCTCCACTGAGCAGGAGTGTGCGTCGTAGCAGGAGCGACCGGCAGATGGGCCGCCTGCGATCGCACGGTCACGCGATATGAACGAACTTTTTCCGTGCGCCTGCCGCGCAACCGTTGCAACCGGCAGGGTCGTTCCGGGGAACGTGGTACATTACTAGACGGGCACTTCGCTTGCTGGCCGCTGACCTTGGATCCTGCAAACGCCGCCGGAGAAATTCAGTCGAAATGAAAGGTTCCGTGATCTCCTCCCGGCCCGTTTCCGAAACGGGCGCATTGCGTGCCGCAGGGGCCAAAGGGCACGCACCCCATCCCGCCGAAGCGTCGCTCATCGATCTCGAAGGTCTGCTGCGCCGCTGTCTCGACGATGAGGTCTTCTGCCGCATGATCCTGCACAAGTTTGCCATGCGCTCGGTCGACCAATTGAATGCGCTTGCGCGGGCGATCGAATCGAACAACTGCGTTGATCTCGCCCGCGAAGCCCATACGCTCAAGGGCGTAGCGGCCAATCTTTCCGCCGGCACGCTCAGCGCCCGCGCCGCCGAGTTGGAGCAGGCCGCCCGCGCCGGCGACATGGACGCCGCCCAGGAAGCGCTGGCCGAGACGCGCCTGGAAGTGGAAAAAGTCGTCGCCGCCGTGCCCGACTTGCTCGACCAGGTGGGGCGGGCGTAGGGCATTTTCCCACGCCAAGGACCATCGGCGAGCGTCTCAACGCGAGCTACTCAAACGGCGTCCATCCTTGGGAGCGTCCCGAAAGCAACGGCCGCCGGTGGAACGTTCGGCAGCGCGCTATTTGTCGCGTCGTGGAAACGACCGAGTCCGTGGGGTAGACTCTCGTTCTGTGGTTGGGGTCAACCTGGCACTCCTCCATGCCCGCAGAAGAGAGGTACCGCTCATGAGCTCACTACTACCGGCTCGGGCCGGCCTGGTGCGGCGTTTGCCAATTGCCGCCG
Organism: Planctomycetota bacterium; assembly: GCA_003389325.1. GTDB lineage: Bacteria > Planctomycetota > Planctomycetia > Pirellulales > PALSA-1355 > LB-PLM-3. Next base: position 31,152 of record QQVE01000018.1, on the reverse strand, counting down.
CGCTGGTCGGGGCTGCCGTCTCGGCGCAAGCGCAAGCGCCCACGAATTGGCAAGCGTCGCCCTCGTCCGCGGCCAACTGGTTCGATGGCACTCATTGGTCCGCCGGAGTCCCTTCTACTTCGCATACCGCAATCGTCGACAACGGTGGTACGACAGAAATCGCGGGCGGCACGGCGGAGGCCGACGGTGTCCGGCTCGGCATGTCTAACTCGGGCCACCTGTTGCAGACCGGCGGCTCGCTGGACATCGACGACGGCCATCTAACCATTGCCCAGGGCGTAGGCTCGCTGGGCAGTTACACGATGCAGGATGGTTCGCTGACGATCTATCGCGGGTTCAATTTAGGCCTTCAGGGGTCCGGGCAGTTCGATCAGAACGGCGGCCAGGTCACCCTCACCGACCAAGCAATGAGATTCGGCAACACCGCCTCGGGCATCGGCATCTACAATCTGCGGGCCGGCTCATTCCGTGTGCTGCGTGAATTGAGCATCGGCGGGCGAGGCACTGGCGCTTTGGTTCAGAGTGGCGGCACGAGCGAGATCGCAACGCTTCGCATGGCGGAACTGGAGGACTCGCACGCGCAGTACGTCCTGGAGCAAGGCACGTTGACGACCACCACCAGCGTCGTCGGACTGTTTGGACACGCGGAGTTCATTCACTCGGGCGGAACACATACGGCAGACCGGCTAACAATGGGACAAGACGGCGTGGCTCCGCAATCCGCACGCTACGTACTAAGCGGCGTTGGCGCCGAACTGACAGCTCGCATCGAGCTCATCGGTGACTTCGCCGGCGCAGCATTCGAGCAATCCGCCGGCACCAATCGCGTCACCGGCTTTCTGCGCGTCGGCTCAGGAGCCGGCCATACGGCATCCTACTCGCTCTCAGGGGGCGCTCTCACGGCCCCGGAAGAGAGCCTGGGCATCAACGGCGTCGGCAACTTCATACAGTCCGGCGGCACGAATACGGTTTCTGCCGACCTGCACGTCGGATACGGATCCAGCGTCACAGCCTCCTCCGGACGATACGAACTGAGCGCCGGGAGCCTCGAAGTCGGCGGCAACGAATACGTCGGATACCGCGCAGGCCATGGCGGTGTCGGCTATTTCGAACAGATCGGTGGCACGCACTCGATCACGGGTGACCTGATCATCGCCGATGATGACGCGGGCCTGGGCGAGTTCCGCATCGAGAACGGTAGCCTGGCCGTCGGAGGCAACCTCGTCCTCGGGGACGCCAATCGATCGGTGAAGCGATTCAGCGTGGTCGGGGGGCTTAGCCAGATCGACGTCGAGGGGAGCTTCTCGATGGGGCCCGCGCTAGCCACCCGGCCCGAGACGACGGCCGTCATCGAATCGATCATCGACCAGACCGGCTTGAGCACGATCACGCTCGGCGGTTCGGCCATGTTGGACGGCAGACTTCGCGTTGAGTTTTCCGGGGGCTTCATCCCAGCACTTGGCCAGCAGTTCGTCGTGCTGACAGCCGAAGAAGGCGTCGCCGGATCGCTCGCGTTGATTGGCCACAACGCCGACATCTTCGATCTGCAAATCACGCCGAACGCGGTTATTCTCGTGTCGCTCGTCCCCGAGCCGTCGGCCGTGGTGCTTGGGGGCAGTGGGCTGGCCGCCATGCTACTGGTGGCTTATCGGCGGAGAAGCCGGCGCGGCCGTCGGCTCAACAACGTGGGACTTCCATCGCCATGAGCAAATTGGCGGAGACACAACTAGGCACACATCGCGACGTGTTTGTACTCGCGACGCTCGACACCAAGGGACACGAGGCGGCGTTCGTGCGCGATCTGCTCGCGGGCTATGGAGTCGGCGTGCAACTGGTCGACGTCGGCTGCCTGCATCCGCCGGCAGTGCGGGGAAACGTCGACCGGCAGGAAGTGTTCGCTGCCGTGGGTGAAGACGCCGCGAAACTCGCCGAGGCCGGCGACCGTGGAGCGGCCGTCAGCGCCGCGGCGCGGGGAGCCGCCGCCTGGATCGCGCAGGCCCACGCCAGGGACACCGTTGCAGGCGTCCTGGCGCTGGGAGGCTCCGCCGGAACCACGATCGGCAGCGCAGCCATGCGGGCCCTGCCCGTCGGCATTCCCAAGCTGTTGGTCAGCACCCTGGCCAGCGGGCAAGTGCGACACTACGTCGGCGACAAAGATGTCTTGATGCTCAACTCCATCGCCGACATCTCGGGTCTCAATCGCTTGACGCGCGAAGTGCTCGGCGAGGCGGCACGGGCGATGGCCGGCATGGTCCTGTTCGAGAAAGGTGCCGCCGCCGAAGAATCGCGCCCGCTGGTCACCGCCACGATGTTCGGCGTCACGACTGCGTGCGTCGAGGCGGCCAAGACGGTGCTTGAAGCGGCCGGCTATGAAGTGCTGGTGTTCCACGCCACCGGCTCCGGCGGCCAAGCCATGGAGTCGCTGGTGCGCGAAGGACTCGTCGAAGGCGTGCTCGATATCACCACGACCGAGTTGGCCGACGAACTGGTCGGCGGCGTGCTGTCGGCGGGACCGCAACGTTTGACCGCGGCCGCCGAATGCGGCGTGCCGCAGGTCGTATCCGTGGGCGCGACTGACATGGTCAACTTTCACGGGCTCGGGAGCGTGCCCGATCGATTTCGCGAGCGGACGTTCTACGAACACAACCCCAACGTGACGCTGATGCGCACGACGCACGCCGAATGTGCGGCCATCGGTGCCGAAATCGCGCGGAAACTCTCGGCTGCCAAGGGGCCGGTGTCGGTGCTGCTGCCCAGCCAGGGAGTTTCGGCCCTCGATCGCCAGGGGCAGCCGTTCGACGATCCGGCGGCCCGCCAGGCGTTGTTCGCGGCCTTGCGGGCCGGCGGACCCGAGCTCGACATTCGCGAGTTGGATGCCCACATCAACGACCCGGCATTCGCCCGAGCGCTGGCCGAACGGCTGGTCGAGTTGATGCACGCGCACGCCTCGCAGCCGTAGGTCGGCCGCAACGGGCCACTTCAAGCCGGTTCGCACGCCAGATTCGCCACAGCCGGGCGAAACTGGCCGGTTGTGCGGGAGAAAGCTACAATACTGGCGCTTGGCGTCGCGGTTCAAAGAAAACGTGCACCATCTTGCCCAGGGAGTCCAACATGTCACGCACTCTTTCGTTTGCAGCCGCGCCCGTCGTATGGCTGTTGTCCGCCGCGGCGCTGTTTGCGCAGGCCGACCCATTGACGGTCATTCCCGACGACGTGCTCGGCTTCGCCGTGATCAGCGACCTGACCGACACGAACGAGCGCATCACGACGCTGACGCAGAAGATGCAGATTCCGGTACCCGACGTGCTGTCGATGGCCAAAGGCTACCTCGGCGTCGACAAGGGATTGGACGAAAAGGGCGGCCTGGCCTTTGCCTTGATGGCCGGACCCGAAGGAAAAGAAGTCGAGGGACTGGCGCCCTTCGTGATCGCGCCGGTGACCGACTACGCGGCGTTCATCGCTCCGCTTTCGCCCGAGGACCCCGACGCCGCGATCACCAAGGCCACCGTGTTCGGCTCGGAGGTGCTCGTCGGCAAGAAGGACGATTTCGCGGTCTTCATGCTCGATGTGAGTAACAAGGACGCGCTCGAAACGTTTCTGGCCGCCGACACCAGCGTGAGTTCGCAGGTCGAGCCGCTCAAGAAGTGGATGGGCCAGCAGCAGTTGTCCGTCGTCGTCACTCCCAAGGGCAAGTCGCTGCTGTTCCAGAAGCTCGCCGAGGCGATGCCTGACGCCGAGGACCTCGATGCCGACGCCGATGACGAAGACGCGTCGGAGGCCGAAGCCGCGGCGCTGGCAAGCGTGGGCCAGATGTTCGGCATGTTCAAGCAGTTGCTTACCGCGGCCGACGAGCAGTTGACGCACCTGGCGGCCGGCATCCGCATCGAAGACGACGCCACGCTGCACGTCGCCGCCCGCGCGCTGTTCGTGCCCGAGGGCGACCTGGCCCAGTGGTCGAAGAAGGTCAAGGCGCCCTCCGAGGGCCTGCTGGCCGGCGTGCCCGCCGGCGATTACGTGCTCGCCTATGGCGGCGTGTCGGCTCACTTCAGCCCCGCGGTCTGGAACGCGATCAGCCAATTGAGCGATTCCGGCATGCAAATGATGGGACTCAATGACGAGGACCGGAAGAAGTACATGCAGATCGGTGAAAAGCTGCAAAAAGGAAAACGCTACACGGGCGGCGTATTGAGTATGATGCGGCCCGGCGACTCGATCTTCTCCACCGCCGTCACGGTCGAACACGTCGACAACGCCGACGAGCAGGTGCGCCTGTCGCGCGAAATGTTCGCCATGCTGGCCGATGGCGCCAAGACTCCCGGCAACGACGAGCCGATGTACGAGCTGAGCGAGGTCAAAGTGGGCGACGTCGAAGCCATCGCTCTGGTGACGCGAATCGACGCGCTGGCCGAGATTCAGGACGGCAACGCCCCGGGCGCCGAGCAGTTTCAGGACTTCTTCGGCAAGTTGTTCGGCGGCGGCAACCTGACGGTCTACATGGCCAAGGCCACCGACACGACCGTCGTTTCGGCCTACAGCAAGGAACAATTGCTGCGCGGGGTCGAGCACGTACGCTCGGGCGCCAAGGGGCTGGAATCCGACGCCGACATCGCCAAGACGTCCGCCATGTTGCCCGCGGGGAGCCAGTGGGCCGCCTACCTCAATCCGCAGGGCGTGGTGCAAATGATCCAGACGTTCATGGACGCCCTTCTGGGCGGCCAGGTGCAGCTTCCGCCGTTCCCCGAAACCGAGCCGATCGGCCTGGCGGCCCGCGTCTCGGAAACCGGGCTCGACGCCGAGATCGTGCTGCCCGAAAGCGTCGTGGCCGGCATTGGTCAGTTCATCTTCGCCGTGGGGCAGATGTTCCAGGGCGGGCAGGTGCCCTTGCCGTAAGGGCCCAACCCCAACGAGGGCGCACAAGGAGAGGAGTACCGCGTGGCCGGTCAGCCGATGGAGTTTGGCGGCGAGGAACGCTTTGCGGCCTCGCCCGAGCAGGTGTACGCGTTGTTGACCGATCTGGACGCGATGGGGAAGACGATTCCCGATCTGGTCTCGGCCGAGAAAGTCGACGAGCGAACGCTCAAGTGCGTCGTGCGGCCCGGATTCTCGTTTCTGCGCGGAACGATGAAGCTGACCGTGGCGCTGGCCGAGTGCGAACCGCCCCAGCGCGCAGCGATGAACGTCGACGCCAAGGGCATCGGCGTCTCGATGCGCATCGCCTCGCAGATGCACATCGTGCCTGAGTCCGAAGGCACGCGGTTGGAGTGGCAAGCGCGGATCGAGCAACTCAAGGGACTGATCTCGGCGGTAAGCCCGGGTCTGATCAAGGCCGCCGCTGACCAGGTGATCCGTCACGCGTGGGACCAGGTGCGCAAGCAACTCGGCGAAGCCAAGTAGCTCGCTTGCGAAAGCTTCCTCGACACGCGCCCCCTTGGGCGGCGCGTTAATCGAGTTCCTGAATGCGAATGTCGCGCCAGCTCACCTCGCGGGGGTCGGTCGCAGGCCCCACGCCGTGCACCTGCAAGGCGATGAAGCCCTCGGGCGTCATGTCGTCCTTCAAGTCGGCCGCCGGTACGCCGTTGATCCACGTTTTGATCGAATCGCCGCGGCACTCGATGCGAAACTTGTTCCACTCGCCCTGCTTGAAGGCCTGCCGCGCCGAATCGTTGCCGTTCAGATCGTTGAGCCAGCCGCGACGGCCTTCGTCGTAGATGCCGCCGCTCCAGGCACGCGCTTTCGGATCGATCTCGACCTGGTAACCGTGCACGCGGCCGGCCGAGATGGTTTTTTTCTGGCCGTCCCATTCGACGACCGTCGGCTCGTCGAAGCACTGGCTGCGAATCTGCACGCCGGAGTTCAGATCGGGATGCACCTTGAACTCGAGTTCGAGGATAAAGTCGCCGTAGTCCTGGGTCGTGCACAGAAAAGAGTTGCTGGTGTTCGGTACGCTCGTGCCGACGATCGCGCCGTCTTCGACGCGATACTTGGCCTTACCGCCCTTCTGCTCCCAGCCCTCGAGCGACTTGCCGTCGAACAGCGGGGTCCACTCTTCGGCCAACAGCGAAGTACGCGTGACGAGAACCAACGTCAAGACGGCCAGGAGCCGAAAAACCAAGAGTTGCATTGCCGGGTGCCTTTCAAAACGGGACAGCACGGTTGGCGGGGCCAGGAGCAGAACCTTATCATCGCTTAAGCCGCCCTGCCGCGAAAGGGCCGGCCGAACGATTGTGGCCCGTCGCCCCACGGGCAACTATACTGAGAACCATCCCACCTCTTCTGGCAACACGAACTAGCAGGATTTCGCGATGCGCCCCCATGGATTGTCCCCGCTGATACTGTTTCTCGCCCTGGCCGTCCCCGCCGCAGCCGCCGATGAACGTCCGCGTGCTTTCGTCGGTGCGCGGCTGATTCCCATCGACGGCGAAGAGATTGAAAAAGGCGTGCTGGTTGTCGAGGGCGGCAAGATCGCGGCCGTCGGCGCTGAAGGCGAAGTCGATATCCCGGCCGACGCCGAAAAGATCGACGTCGAGGGCAAGGTCATCATGCCCGGGCTGATTTGCACGCACAGCCACATCGGCGGTAGCGGGTCGCTGGGCGGAGCCGACGGCAGCGGCCCCATCCAACCCGGCGTGCGCATCTACGACTCGCTCGACGTACACGACTCGGGCTTCAAGCGGGCCGTGGCCGGCGGACTTACGACGCTCAACATCATGCCCGGATCGGGCCACTTGATCAGCGGGCAAACCGTCTACGTCAAGCTGCGGCTCGAGCCCAAGCCGGCCAAGATCGAGGCGTTCTTCATCCGCGGCGACAACGACAAGCCGCTGGGCGGGCTGAAGATGGCCAACGGCACTAACTCGATGCGCGATCCCCCCTTCCCCGGCACGCGCGGCAAGAGCGCGTATCTCGTGCGCGAGCAGTACATCAAGGCTCGCGAGTACCACGACAAGATCGTCCGTGCTGAAGGCGATGCGGCCAAGATGCCGCCCCGCGACCTGAATCTCGAAGCACTGGTCGAGGCCATGCAGGGCAAGCGGATCGTGCACCACCATACGCACCGCCACGACGACATCATGACCGTGTTGCGGCTGAGCAAGGAGTTTCAGTTCCCCGTCGTGCTGCACCACGTGAGCGACGGCTGGAAAGTGGCCGACGAGATTGCCGACGCCAAGGCCCCCTGCTCGGTGATCGTGATCGACTCGCCCGGCGGCAAGCTCGAAGCCCGCTACTGCCGCTTCGAGACGGGTGCCATCCTGGAAGAGGCCGGTGTCAACGTCGCTTTTCATACCGACGACTGGATCACCGACTCGCGCGTCTTCCGCCGCAGTGCCGCCCTGGCCGTGCGGGCCGGCATGTCGCGGGCCGGAGCGCTGCGGGCGCTCACGCTCGCAGGCGCCGAGATGCTCGATCTCGACGACCGCATCGGCTCGCTGACCGTGGGCAAGGATGCCGACTTCGCCGTCCTGGAAGGCGATCCGCTGTCGGTCTACTGCAAGACGCTGGAAACCTACGTCGACGGCACCAAGGTTTTTGACCGCAGCGACCCGAAAGATTATCTCTACGCCGTGGGCGGCTACGGCGCCGGCCACGACCAGTATCCCTATATGTGCTGCTTCGACGACGCCCAGCTGCTGGGAGGTGGGAAATGACACGGTTGAAGACTCGCCTGCTCTCGCTGGCGATCGTCTGCCTCGTGGCCCCGCTGGCCGCGGCCCAAGTGGCCGTGCACGCGGGGAAGGTTTACACGATGGCCGGCGCGCCGATCGAGGACGGCATCGTCGTCATCCAGGACGGCAAGATCTCGGCCATCGGCCGTGCCGACCAGATCGCCGTGCCCGAGGGCTACAAAGTGCTCGAAGCCGAAGTCGTCACGCCCGGGCTCGTCGATGCCCACAGCACGGTGGGGCTGGCGGGCATCTTCAACTACGATCACGACCAGGACCAACTGGAAAGCTCGTCCCCGATCCAGCCCGAGCTGCGGGCCATCGACGCCTACAATGCCGACGAGGCCCTGATCGACTGGATTCGCTCGTTCGGCGTGACGACCGTCCATGCCGGACACGCGCCCGGCGAGTTGATCTCCGGCCAGACGCTGATCGCCAAGACGCATGGCGACACGGTGAGCGATGCCGTGATCGTCGATTCCAAGGCCATCGCTACCACCCTGACGACCGATGCCCACAAGACCGGCGGCAAGTCGCCGGGCACCCGCGGCAAGGCCGTGGCGATGTTGCGCGAGCAATTGATCAAGGCCCGGGAGTACGCCGACAAAAAGCAGAAGGCGGCCGAGGACGAAGAGAAGGACCCGCCGCCGCGCGATCTGCGGCTCGAAGCGCTGGGCAAGGTCCTGGCCGGCGAGATGCCGCTGTTGGTCACCGTGGATCGGGCCCGCGATATCGCAAGCGCCCTGCGGCTGGCCGAAGAGTTCGACATTCCGATCTGGCTCGACGGCGCCTGCGAGGCGTATCTTCTGATCGACGACATCAAGGCCGCCGGCGTGCCGGTGATCGTGCATCCGCCGATGCAGCGGGCGTTTCGCGAGCGCGAGAATCTCAGCTTCGAGACCCCCGCCAAGCTCGTGCACGCCGGCATTCCCGTGGCTCTGCAAAGCGGCTACGAATCGTACGTGCCCAAGACCCGGGTCGTGCTGTTCGAGGCGGCGCTGGCCGCGGCCAACGGCCTGACGTTCGAAGAAGCCTTGCGCACGATCACGATCGACGCGGCCAAGATCCTCGGCATCGACGATCGCGTCGGCTCGCTCGAAGTGGGCAAGGACGGCGATGTCGCGCTGTACGACGGCGACCCGTTCGAGTACACCAGCCACTGCATCGGCTGCATCATCGAAGGCAAGGTCGTCAGCGACATCAAGCGCTAGCCAAGACTGCCTCGACCAATACCAGCCCGAAGTGCAAGCGAGGGTTTCTCGTCGGCCGTTGCAGCGCGGTCAAAGACTCTTGCTGACCGTTGTGCAGGACACAAACAGCACCGGCTTCTGCCCGGGGCCATCCTCGGCGACCTCGCTTGCGCGTTGGGCTCGTGTCGCGTCTACTGCTTTGGCCACGCGTAGAGTTGGCCGGCGAGCTTGAGGATGTCGGTGAAAATCCGATCGCCCGTGTCGCTGTTGGTCATCAGCGCGATTCCCTGGCCCGTTGCCGGATAGGCCATGAGCAAGCAACGAAAGCCGTCGTTGGCCCCGCCGTGGCTGAACCGCAGCGTCTCTCCCTCGCCCTGTACGGCCAAGCCCAAACCGTAATTGCCCCGCACCGCGGTGAGCATCTCCTCGGCAGTCTGTTGCGAAAGCAACGTGCCTTGCTCGCCGGCATGGCAGCGCGACAAATCGATCGCAAAGCGTGCCAGGTCGCTCGGCGTGGTCCACAAACCGGCGGCGGCCATTTCCGGATAGATGTGCCACTTGCCTGCGACGGGCTTCTTCTGCGGGCGATGCCCACTGGCGGCTTGCGAAGCCCACTCTGCCGGCAGCGGCTGCTCGTACGTGCTGTGGGTCATCTCCAGCGGGCCGAGCACCGCCTGCTGCATGAGCTCGGGAAACGGTTGACCGGTCACGTCGATCAGCAACTGTTGCAGCACGGTGTACCCGCCACCCGAATACCGGAAGGCGTAGCCCGGCTTGATCAGCGGGCGGATCGGACCCGTGTTGGCCGGCGGCGTGCCGTCGAGAATCTCGATCAGCGTGGGCCGTTTGGCATCGACCGCGTAGCCGGGAAAGCCGTGCACGGTCAAACCGGCCGTGTGGCTGAGCAACTGGCGGACCTGGATCGGCATCTTGGCGATATTCGCCCCCTCCGGCACTTTCCACGACGCGAGCACGTCGTTCACTTCCGCGTCCAGGTCCAGCTTGCCCTGCTCGGCCAGCTTGAGCGCCGCTGCGGCCGCCACCGGCTTCGAGATCGAGGCCGCTTGAAAGCGTGTCTCGGGCGTCACGCCCGCGTCGCTCTCGATCGCAAGCACGCCGTAGCCATCGGCCCAGTCGATCGCGTAGTCGTTGAACACGGCCACGCCGACGCCCGGGACGCCGTGCTGTTCCATCTGCTCGAGCAGCGCCGCGGCCAGCTTGTCGCGCCGGGCATCGTGCTTCCCTTCGGCTGGTTCGCCGGCGATGAGCGATGGGGCGCCGACAACGAGGCAAGCCGCTGCCAGCAAAAGCGTCCAGTCCCAGGTTGTGGAATTCCGAGCCATGGCAAGTTCCTCGCTCCCGCGATTGTAGCAATCCGTACGGCCATCGCCCAAGCATTCGCTTGCGGCCACCGATTCTTGGCAACGCGGCCGGCACGCGTAGAATTGGCTGCACCTGTCTTCGGCACCTGTAACCCTTTCGCCAGCGACCGTGGCCTCTGACCTTACCGAAAAACAGCTCGAACGGATCGAAGCGTCGACCCAAGAGATCGGCCGCTACCTGTTCGAGCATTCGACCGACGCCCAGCCGGGCATGTTCGAGCGCCGCTGGTGGGACGACCGGATCATGGCCTGGGCCATGCAGGACGAGTCGGTCAAAGTGCAGATGTTCCGCTTCATCGACGTGCTGCCGATGCTCGATACCAGCGCGGCGGTCACGGGCCACCTGCACCAGTACTTTCATGACGTGCGGCAACATCTCCCCTCGGCAGCCCGGCTGGGGCTGGCCGTGGCCACGCCCCACTCGATTGCCGGCCGGGCGCTGGCCATCGCTGCACGCCGCAACGCGATGGGCCACGCGCGGCGGTTTATCGCCGGCACCAACGCCAACGAAGTGCTCGCCGCGGCGATGCGCGAACGCAAGCTCCGCCGGGCCTTCACGCTCGACGTCCTGGGCGAAGCCGTCATCAGCGAAGCCGAAGCCGAAAAGTACCTCGAAGCCTACGTCAACCTGATCGAAGACATCGCCCCGGTTGCCAATCGCTGGCCCGAGGTGCCGCAGATCGACCGGGCCTTCATGGACGAGCTGCCGCGCGTGAACGTCTCGGTCAAGCTCTCGGCGCTCGACAGCCAGTTCGACCCGATCGACCAACAAGGCTCAATCCGCCGTGCGGGCGCCCGGCTGCGCACGCTGTTGCGCACGGCCGAGCGGCATCGGGCATTCATCAACGTCGACATGGAGTCGTACCGCACGAAGGACCTGACGCTGGCGGTGTTCAAGCACGTGCTGGCCGAAGAGGAATTCCGGCAAACGCGCGATGTGGGCATCGTGATTCAGTGCTACCTGAAAGACGCTGCCGCCGATCTGGCCATGCTGCGCGGTTGGGCCGCCGAGCGCGGCACGCCCGTCTGGGTGCGGCTCGTCAAAGGAGCCTACTGGGACTACGAAACCGTGCACGCCCAGGCCACGGGCTGGCCCGTGCCGGTGTTTCAGAACAAGTGGGAAACCGACGTCAACTTCGAAGCGCTGACGCGCTACACACTGCTCAACCGCGAGCATCTGCGCCCGGCGCTGGGTAGCCACAACCTGCGTTCGCTGGCGCACGGCATGGCCGTCGCCAAGGAGTTGGAGATTTCCAAGGAAGAGTTCGAACTGCAAATGCTGTACGGCATGGCCGACGCCGAGAAACAGGCCCTGGTCGACCTGGGCTATCGCATGCGGATCTACATGCCCTACGGCGAGCTGATCCCGGGCATGGCCTATCTCGTGCGGCGACTGCTGGAAAACACCTCGAACGATTCATTCCTGCGCGCGAGTTTTTCCGAGCAGGTGTCGGTCGAGAAGCTGATGATGAATCCTCGGGAGCGGCGCAATGCAGCGCCTGCTCCTCCCTCGCACGGAACCGTGACCATGTCGAAATTCAGCCCCAGCTATCAGAACGAGCCGCCGGCCGATTTCAGCCGCGAAGAGAATCGCGAGGCGATGCGCGAGGCACTCGAGCAAGTCGAACAACAGCTCGGCGGGGAGTATCCGCTCGTGATCGGCGGCGAGGACGTGACCACGCCCGAGCGGATCACTTCGATCTGCCCCTGCCACAAAGAGCGCGTGGTCGGCCAGTGCGGCAGCGCGAGCGTCGAGCAGGCCGACGCGGCGGTGCAGGTGGCTGCCGCCGCGCTGCCGGAGTGGTGGGCCGCGGGGGCCGAGAAGCGGGCCGAGTACTTGCGCGCCGCGGCCGAGGTAATGCGCCGCCGCCGCTTTGAATTGGCCGCCTGGGAAGTCTACGAATGCGCCAAGGAGTGGCGCGAGGCCGACGGCGACGTGTGCGAGGCCATCGACTTCTGCGAATACTACGCCGCCGGAGCGATCGAACTGGAGGGTCCGCAGGGGGTCGACGTTCCCGGCGAGGAGAACCGCTTCGAGTTCGCGCCGCGCGGCGTCACTGCGGTGATCGCTCCCTGGAACTTTCCGCTGGCCATTCTCACCGGCATGACCACCGCGGCCCTGGCCACGGGCAACACGGTCGTGATGAAGCCCGCCGAGCAGTCCAGCGTCGTGGCCGCGAAGCTGATGGAGATCTTCCGCGAGATCGAGCTTCCACCGGGCGTGGCCAACTACCTGCCAGGGCAGGGCGAGACGGTCGGCGCCGCCCTGGTCGAGCATCCGCGCGTGGCCACGATCGCCTTCACCGGTTCGCGCGCCGTAGGGCTGGCCATCAATGCCAAGGCGGCCGAGGTGTCGGCCTCCGGCAAGCTCAAGTTCGTCAAGCACGTGATCGCTGAGATGGGCGGCAAGAATGCCATCATCGTCGACGACGATGCCGATCTGGACGAAGCCGTGCTGGGCGTCGTCAAAAGCGCTTTCGGCTACCAGGGGCAAAAGTGCTCGGCCTGCTCCCGGGCCATCGTGCTGGATGCCGTCTACAACACGTTCGTCGAGCGGCTGATCGAGGCGACCCGCAGCCTGAAGGTCGGCCCCGCGGAAGATCCCGCGTCGAGCGTGTCGGCGGTGATCGACCAGGAATCGTTCGATCGTATCCGCAACTATATCAAGATCGGCCGCGAGACCGGCACCGAAGCCTTGTCGGTCGACGTCGGCGAACTGGCCGGCGAGGGCTTCTATATCGGCCCGCACATCTTCACCGAGATCCCCGCCGACGGGCGTTTGGCCCAGGAAGAAATCTTCGGCCCCGTGCTGGGCGTGCTACGAGCCGGCGATCTCGACGAAGCCATCCGCATCTTCAACGACACCGACTATGCCCTGACCGGGGGCATTTTTTCGCGCAGCCCGGAGAACTTCGAACGCGCGCGGCGCGAGCTGTTGGTCGGCAACCTGTATCTCAACCGCGGCATCACCGGCGCTTTGGTCGGGCGGCAGCCTTTCGGCGGGTTTCGTCTCTCGGGCATCGGCACGAAGGCCGGCGGACCCGACTACCTGTTGCAGTTCGTCGTCCCCCGCACGATCACCGAAAACACGATGCGCCGCGGCTTCGCCCCCACCGCCGGCGCGGACGGCGACTAGGCGATTGAATAAATTGCGGACCCGATCCCAACACACCAGCCCGAAGCGCGAGCGAGGGTCGCCGCGCTAGAGTGCGGCAGACGAAAAACCCTCGCTCGCGCTTCGGGCTCGTGTCGGTAGCGGTATCGGATGAGACGGGGCAGCATCTACGCGCTGGCGGGCGTGCCCCAGTGATCGCGGTATTCGCGCCGCAACAAGGCGTTGGCTTTCTCGTCGCCGCTGATCTGTTCGCTGGTCGGATCGAACGCGAGCGATCGGCCCAGCCGCGTGGAGATATTGCCCAGGTGGCAAAGGCTCGTCGAGAAATGGCCCTTCAGGGCATCGGCGTTGGGCGCCTTGTCGCCGCGGATGGCCTCGCAGAAGTTCGCGACGTGCAGCACGTCGTTCTGGCCGCCGGGCTCGATGGCCACTTCCTCGCGGCGATTGCGTTCGCCCAGCAGTTCGATCTTGCCGCGGCGGCTGAGGAACATCTGCCCCTTCGTGCCGTAGAACTCGGCGCCGCTGTCGCAATTGTGCGGATAGTTCGTCGACCACAAACGCTGTTCGTACACCAGCATTTTCGAGCGGCCGCCCGCGGCGTCGGGATACTCGAAGGTGACCTGCTGCGTGTCGGGAAACTCCATGTCGTCGTCGAAGAACAGCTTGCCGCCAACGGCCGAAACCTTGGCCGGATGCGTGTCGACGCCCAGGCCCCACCGCGTGTAGTCGATGTCGTGCACGCCGTCGTTGCCCATGTCGCCGGTGCCGAAGTGATACCACCAGGTCCAGCGGTTGTGCACGCGGTTGGTGCGGTAGGGGATCATCGTGGCCGGGCCAACCCAATTGTCGTAGTCGAAGCCGGCCGGCGGATCGGTGTTCTCGCCGCGGCCGATGGAGCCCCGCCGCTGGATGTTCCAGCACTTGGCCACCAGCACGTCGCCGATCGCCCCGTCGCGGAGCATCTGCACCGCCTCGATCATCATCGGCGTGCTGCGGCACTGGGTGCCGTGCTGCACGTGCGTGCGATTGCGCTGGGACGCGTCGACCAGCAGTCGGCCTTCGCGCACATTGTGCGAGATCGGCTTTTCCACGTAAACGTGCTTGCCGGCATCGCAGGCCAGGATCGAGGCGGGCGAATGCCAATGGTCGGGCGTGGCCACGATCACGGCATCGACCGATTTGTCGTCCAGAATGCGCCGCATGTCGTCCACGGCATGAGCGTCGTCGACCCCCAGCGACTTGGCGGCCCGACCGCGGCGGGCATCGTCGACGTCGGCCACGTACGCCAGCTTCACGTTCGGCGTATCGCGAAACAGTCCGGCATCGTGCGTGCCGCGTCCGCCGCAGCCGATCAGCCCCACCACAAGCGCGTCGTTCGCGCCGCGCGCAGCGGCAGAACGCCTCGCCAGTGCGGCGGCGGCCAACGTGGCGGTAGAAGCGGTGAGAAACGTGCGTCGGGTCGACTGGCCTGGCATCGTGCACACTCCTTGAGAGCAGGGCAGGGGGAGGGATGGCGGGTGGATCAGCGTGGTGCAGGACTGGAGTGCTATTCTAGGCGGGGCAGCGAGCGGGTGCAAAAGCAGGCGCGCTGGCGTTGGCTACTCGCTGCGTTGTCAGGAGATCCGCACGAACTGCCCACGCTCGAGCTCGACGGGCGTGGCCTTGCCGAAAATCCAAATCTCGGCCGATACCTTGCCGGTCGTTTCGTCGACCGCACTCACAATTGCCTCGAACGTCTCGAATGTTCCCGAAATGATGCGGATGCGTGTGCCTCGCCCAAGCTCGTCAGACGGTGGTTCGGTACCGCTCATTCGGCAGCCTTGCTTTAGCCCGCCGGCAGCTCAGAGCTTCGCTTCCAGCAAGCACCCGAACTCGCGGGCGAAGTCGACCGATACCCGGGCGTGCACCGCGCCCTGGCGATCGAGAAAACGCTGCGTGCCCGCGCTGGTGAACACGCCTTCGTGCCACACGTTGGGATGCAGATAGAGTCCCTGCGTGCCGGCGAAGCGGAAGCAGACGAAGTCCTCGGGCTTCACGTCGTCGCCGGGCCGGGCCAGCGGCACGTAGTAGGTCTTCTGTTCGAGCGGAAAAAACATCTGGCCACCGTCGGGATGGTAGTTGGCGTGCCACAGCAGCATCCGCTCGGGATCGCGATCGTGGCCGGTGGCCGCTTCAGCCGGCTCGGCGGCATAGGCCAGAATGTAGTGTCCGTCGACGGCTTCGTTGCGTCCGTACAGGATGTCGCCGTCCCAATAACTGATAAACGTACCTTCGGTCGTGCCGCCCTCGTCGCCGCTGTCGGGATCGACCGGGCGCCAGCCCCCGGCCGGCCACCGCACGATTTCGATCTCCATCCGCTCGGGATCCTCGACCAGTTTGCCGTATCCCTCCAGCCACTCGGGCGAGGCGTCGACCACGGGCATCGACACGCGGCGCAAACCCGAGGGCAGATTGGGGTTCAGATAGTCGGTCATTGTGGACATGAGTGGCATCCCCTGGGTGTGGCTGGTGGATCGCTCAAAACTACCGGCTGCTGGGTGGAGTGTCAAAGTCAAAGACCTTGCTTGAGCGGCCGCGGTCTTGTCTGCTACTAGGGTCGCTACCGTCGGTCCATTTCGCCTTCAATGCACCATCGCCGTGTCGCTACGCCATCTCGTCATCGTGCTGGGCGATCAACTCGACGCCAACTCGGCGGCCTTCGACGAGTTCGACCGCCAGCAGGACGCAGTCTGGATGACCGAAGTGGCCGGCGAGGCCGAGCACGTCTGGTCGCACAAGGCGCGGATCGCGATCTTCCTGGCGGCCATGCGGCATTTTCGCGATAACCTGCGGAAGCGCAAGTTCACGGTCCACTACCGGCAACTCGACGATCGCGGCAATCAGCGAGACCTCGCCGGCGAACTGGCCGCCGCGGTTCGGAAGCATCGGCCCCAGCGGCTGATCGTGGTCGAGCCGGGCGAATGGCGCGTGGCTTCGCTGCTGGAGCAAGCAGCCTCGGAGCTGGATATCGAGTTGGAGGTGCGGCCCGATCGCCACTTCTTTGCCTCGCGCGAGATGTTCGCCGAGCACGCTTCCGGCCGCAAGCAGCTTCGGCTGGAATACTTCTACCGCGAAATGCGCCGCACCACCGGCGTGCTGATGGACGGCAAAAAGCCTGAAGGCGGCAAGTGGAACTACGACGCCGAAAACCGCGGCTCGTTCGGCAAGTCGGGTCCGGGCGAACTCCCCGCGCCGCGCCGCTTCCGGCTCGATGCCACTACTCAAGAAGTGATCGAGTTGGTCGAGCGCAAGTTCGCCGACCACCCGGGCTCACTGGAGCATTTCGATTGGCCGCTGACGGCGCGCCAAGCGCAGCAGGCACTCGACGACTTCATCGAACATCGCCTGCCCGAGTTCGGCACGTATCAAGATGCAATGTGGACCGGTGAGCCCTACCTGTATCATTCGCGGTTGTCGGCCGCGATGAATCTCAAGCTGCTCGACCCGCGCGACGTCGTCGGCGCCGCCGAAGAGGCGTACCGGGCGGGCCGCGTGCCGCTGAACGCCGCCGAAGGGTTTATTCGCCAGATTCTCGGGTGGCGCGAGTACGTACGCGGCATCTACTGGCTGTACATGCCCGAGTATCTGGACCGCAACGCGCTGGGCGCCGAGCATCCGCTGCCCGACTTCTATTGGACCGGCGAGACAGACATGAACTGTCTGCGGCAGGCCATCGGCCAGACGCTCGAATACGGTTACGCTCACCACATCCAGCGGCTGATGGTCACGGGGCTGTTCGCATTGCTGTTGGGCGTGAACCCTCAGGCAGTCCACGAGTGGTATTTGGCCGTGTACGTCGACGCCGTGGAATGGGTCGAGCTGCCCAATACGCTCGGCATGTCGCAGTTTGCCGACGGCGGAGTGATGGCTTCGAAACCGTACGCGGCCACCGGCAAGTACATCCAGCGGATGAGCAACTATTGCCGCGATTGCCGCTTCGACCCGGCCGAAGCCACCGGCGACGACGCCTGCCCCTTCACCACGCTCTATTGGGAATTCCTGATGCGGCACAAGCGCTCTCTCGCGGGCAACCGTCGCATGGCGCTGCAGGTGAAAAACCTGGACCGCAAGAGCAAGCAAGAGCGCGACGCCATTGGCCAGCAGGCCGAGCACCTCCGCGAGAGCCTGGGAGGAAACGGCTAAGCAAGAGGCATGACACCCGCGCAGGCCGAGTTGCTGTGCAAGCCCGCATCGGGATGACCGCGCGACTGGACGAAATACGCGTCTCGCCGCTTCGCTACGGCAGCGTATCTCCGGCGTTCTGGCCGTTGCTCTCGGGCGCAAACACCCGCGGCGGATCGTGGCGATGGTGCAGCGTGCGTTGGGGGAAGGGGATCTCGATGCCCAGCTCGTCGAAGCGGTTCTTGATCCGCCGCCACATCTCGCGCTTGATGAACCATTGTTGATCGGGCCGGACCTTGATGCCGAGCCTGATAATCACCGACGAGTCGGCCAGCGCGTCGACGCCAAACATCTCGGGATCGGCCAGGATGAAGGGCCCGTAGCGGACGTCCTGCTTCAATTCGTGAGCCAGTTCCATCAGCACGCGAATTACGTCGTCGACTTTCTCGCCGTAGGCCACGCCCACGTCGAGCACCACGCGAGCCCAGCCGTGGGTCAGGTTCACGACCGACGTGATCTCGCCGTTGGGAATGAAATAGACGTGGCCGTCGAAGTTTCGCAGCACGGTCATCCGCAGCGTCACGCCCTCGACGATTCCCTGCATGTCGCCGATGCGGATGATGTCGTGCAGCTTGTACTGGCGCTCGAGCAAAATCATGAACCCCGAGAAGAAATCACGGATCAGGTTCTGGGCGCCGAAGGCCACGGCCAGGCCGACGAGCGCCGCCCCGCCGAGCATCGGGTTGAGCGACCCCTGAAAGATGCCCACCACGACCGCGATCCCGCCCACGATCAGGGCGATCATCGTGGCATTGCGCATCACGCCCACCAGTGTCTGCGCGTAGAGTTCCCGTTCCTCGCGATTACCGCGCGCCCGCCTGACCAGCAGTCGCTCCATCCGCGTGAGAAACCAACGCGCCAGGAACCAGGCGACGACGAGCGCGCCGATGACGATCAGCACCAGCGGTCCTTGCACCTTGATGGTTTCGGTCGCGTAAACTCTCCATTTCGTCCAGAGAGCCTTCTGGGCCTCGCGCTCGCGTTGCGCGGCGAGGTCGATGGCCACCTGCTCCTGAGCTTTTTCGGTCTCGAGTTGGGTCTGCAACTCTTGTAGTTGCTTGCTGCGCCGTTCGATTTCATCGTCGAGTCGTTGCAGTTCCGACTTGGCTTCGACGATCTCCTGCTGCAGCTTGTTGGTTTCGTCTGCAGAAGCGTCGTCCTGCTGCTTGGCTTCCAGCTCCTTCTGTTGCGCAGCCAGACTCTTCTTGAGCAGCTCTTGTTCCTGCTTAGCGGCCTTGATCATCTGCTGCTCGAGTTCGATGTCGTTTTCGAGCCGTCGACGCTGCCTGGCGATCTCTTCAACGTTCTCCCGAGCGATTTCAGCACGCGAGGCTTTTTCCTCGGCCTTGCGTTGGAACTCGGCCGCCTTTTCGCTAACCGGCTCCCGCGGCCCTCGGGGTTCGCTGGGCTCCGGCGCCTTGACCCCCGGAATCAGCGACGGCATTTCGAGCGTCGGCGTTTCCGGCTCGGCTTTCTCGGCGTCATCTGCCGGCGGAGCATCTGCCGCCGGTGCCTCGCCATTGAGCTCGGCGAGCTGCCGAAGGTCCTTCTCGATGGTTTCTTCCAGGCCCCGCGCAACAGCATTGAGCGTCTCGCGTTTGGTCGCGATCACGCGCAGTTGTTCTTCAGCCAGGTCAGCGCGTTCTTGATCGGCGGCCAGTTCCTCTTTCAGGCGTTTGAACTCGGCATCGTCGTCGGCACCTTCGAGCTGCTTCTTCGTTTCGGCAATCTTGGCATTGAGGTCGGCAAGGTCGCTCTCGGCCGACTTGTACTCGTCCAGTCGCTGCTCGAGTTCTCCCTGGAGTTCCACGAGCCGGGCTTTCTCGTCGGCAAGCTGCGCCTCCAAACGCTCCACGCGCTGCGAGGACGGAACATCTTCCGGCGCTTCTTTCGCTGCTGGCGTCTCGGCTGTGTCGGGCGATTCCGACTTTGCGGGTGGATCGGCGGCGCTGGCCAGCCGAGCGTGGAATGTTCCTAGGCACAAGAGTGCCGTCAGCCAGAATACCGTGGTGAACGTCAAAGCTCGCATGGTTCTCATGGTCTCTTCCTCAGGATGCCGGGTGCCCGGCGCAACCTCCCCGCTTGTCAACTTATGCATTGTCCGGCAGATCGTCGAGTCGCTACGGGTTCCCGCCGCGACCGTCTCAGCGTCACCTCGGAGATACGACCTGGACAATTGCGCCGCTGAGACGGCACGCTCTCCGGTGGGCCTATCGGCGCCGCTTGGGCCGCTCGTGACGATTGCTGGGATGCTTGAAAAATATAGGTGCCTGGCCGTCCCAGAAAAGCGTTGCTGGCGCGCGGATCCGGCAATTTGCCGGACAACGTGCGGCCCGGCGGCACAATCCCTACGATTCGCACAGCCGCTCGACGCCCGACCGGGGGGCGAACCTGTTGCCCACCGACAGGTTGCGCGATCCGGTCTGGATAGCATCGCGGATCACGCTGGCCCGGTCACTCGGGGCCAACTGGCATGCAGAGTTGCCAGCGGACACTTCGCCCGCGCATCTCGGCTCAAATGCCAAAGCTGAAGCCGTTCAGCACTCCGGAGCCCGACTGGCTGATCGAGGTCGTACCGCTGCCCAAGGTGATCCAGGCCGCCCCGTTCCAGAATTGCAGGCTGCCGGAGAAACTCGAACTGAAGCCGCTGCTGGAAAGACTGATCGATAGGGTCCCGGTGATCCGCGTAAAGGAGTATCCGGCGACCGACACGGTCCAGGTACTGCTGCTCGACCCGCTAAAGGAATACGTGCCGTTGGAGGCCATGTAGCCCGAGAGCGACATGGAGGTGAATCCCACGTTGCACGTCAGCGGGCTCGACGAGGGAATCGTCAACCGCACGGTGCTGCCCACCTTCGACAGGCTCAAGGTCGACGTGAAAAAGTCGTACTTCACGTTGCCGATCGTGAACTTCAGGTCGGTGTACACCGAGCCGCTGAAGTTGCCGTTATGATCGATCGAGAAGCTTTGCAGTTGGGCCAGCGTCGTGTCGGGCAACAGCTTCAGATCGACCACGCGGCCGTCGAGCAACGAGAACTCCCAGCCGGAGCTGGTCGTCTCGAGCGAGAAGTCCATGTTCGATCCTTCGCCGGCCAGCGGCTCGAAGGTGGAGCCGAAGTCCAACAGCGACGTCGACTGGTTGAACAGATTCGTCGAGTACGAGGCGTTGTAGTTGAACGTGATCGAAGAGCCCAAGTCGACGGTCTTGTTCAGCGGAAGGTTGAGCTCGGGATTGGCCACGTACAACTGTAGCGCCGTATAGGAATTCGACAGACGCCGCAGTCGAAGTTGCGTGGCCGTGACGTTGATTGCCGAAGGGCCGATGCGGACGTTTTCGATGCCGACATTGAACGTGCCGTTGGTGCCAACCACGATCTCGTCGAGGATGTCGAACGTTCCCAGGTTGGCCGGCAGGCGCACCTGGGCCTGGTAGCCCGCATCGTCGCGCAGCTTGATGGCCAGAGCCCCATTGTCCAGCGCCACGAACACGTCGGTACGCACCAGCGTGAAACCGCCCAAGTCGAGATTGCTCGCCCCGCCCCAAATCAGACGCTCGAAGTTGGTCGTCGTGTTCAAGTCGATGCTGATGTCGCCCGGATACCGGGTCCAGGTGCCGCTGGAGAACACGCCGCTGACTTGAATGTACGGATTGTCGAGATACAGCCGGAACAGGCCCGAGCTGTTGACGTTGAACGAGGCGCTGGTAACGCCCAGATAAAGCGGGCCGCCCGAGAGGTTGAAGCCCGACAACGTGGCGTTGATCGTGCCGCTGGAAGTGGCCGTGAAGCCGCCGAGCGTGAAGTTCGGAACGACAGTGGTGTACGTCGGCACGTAGATCCGCCCGTTCCAGCTCCAGGCGATCCGCTCGATGCGCATCGCGCCGCTGGCGGAGATGGTACCCGAGGTCGAAGAGCTGCTGCCCGTGATCGATAGCGACCCATTGACCACGGCCCGCGCCGGCGGGAGAAACCCACCGGGCAGGATCGCCAGATTCGTGGCGCTGGCGTCCAGCGAGAACGAGCCGCTGGAATAGATCTCGCCGTCGGCCGCGAGGCTCCCCTGAATGCCGCCGGGAAGACTGGTCAGCGAGCCGTCGAACGAGACGTACCCGCTCGAGGCGCTGCTGAGCACGAGCTCGAACGAGCCATTCCCGGAAAAACCGCCGAAGCTGGGCGTCGAGCCAGTGAGCGACATGGTTAGCGTGCCGCTGCCGCTGGTTGAGAGCTCGCCACCGACGCTGAAGCTGGTGCCCAAGAGCGAGCCGGTCCCTCCGAGTTGAACCTCGGTGACGCCGCCACTGCGGATGAGATCGACGCTGGCCGAAGTAATGAAGAACCCGCCCAGGGCCAGGGTCGTAGTGCCGCTATGCAACTCGAACACGGAACCCGAGTCGAACTCGCCGCTGAAGTACAGAGAACCAGTGCGGCCCGGAATGCCCAACAGGTACCCGGCAAACGACACGAAGCCGCCGAAGCCGGTGGTATGCAACGTGAAGGTGTAGTTGCCGCTCAACGGAACGATCGAGCCACCGAAGTTGGGCGTGCCGCTGGTGGTCATTGACAGCGTCCCGACGCCCACGGTGGACATCGAGCCGGATACCGAGAACGTGGCGCCCAGTAGCGAAAGGCTGCCCGCGGCCTGCACGTTCGTCGTGCCCGAGGTGCGGACCAACTGGATGCTCGCCGAGTTGAGCGTGAATGCCCCGTACGTGAGGCTCGTCGTCAGGCTGTTGAGCGTGAAGCTGGAAGCGGACTGAATGTTGCCGTACAGATAGAGCGATCCGCTCCGACCGGGGATGCCCGAGAGATTGCCGAAGAAGTAGACGTATCCGCCGCCATCGGAACTCGTGTAGAGCGTGAAGCTGCCGCCGGTGGTAACGATGCTGCCGCCAAAGTTGGGCGTGCCGGTGGTACTCATCGACAGCGAGCCGCTGCCGGAGGTGGACATCGATCCCGAGGCCGTGAACGTGGCCCCCAGCAGCGAGAAGCTGCCCTGCACGTCGACTTCGGTCGTGCCGGACGTGCGCACGATCTGGGCCGTTGCCGAGTTGAGAGTGAACGCCCCGTAGGTGAGGCTCGTCGCCGTGCTCGAAAGCGAGAAGTCCGTGTGCGACTGAATGTCGCCGTTGACGGTCAGCGAGCCGCTGTGCCCAGGAACCCCGGAAACGGTGCCGCTGAATCGGACAAAGCTGTTGCTGGGGCTAATGTGCAGCGTGAAGCTACCACCAACCGGCGCGATCGCTCCGCCGAAGTTGGGCGTGCCGCTGGTAGCCATTGATAGCGAGCCCACGCCATTGGTGCCGAACTGGCCGCTGATGTCGAAAGTCGCGCCCAACAGCGTGGAGGTGGCTCCGGAACGGAAAACGATGTCGGTCGTACCGGAGATGCGTTGCACCTGCAGTGTCGCCGAGTCGACCGAGATGCCGCCGAACGTCAGGTTCGTCGTGGCAACGTTGATCGCGAAGTTGCCGCTCGATTGAATGCTGCCGCTGGCGCTGACCGAGCGGCTGGTACCCGGGATGTTCGCCAGCGACCCGGCAAACGCCACCGACCCGCTCGTGGGTCCATTGAGCACCAGGCTGAAGGTCCCGCTGCCCGACAGGCCGCCAAAGTTCGGGGCACCGGCCGAGAGCGTCAACTGCAGGCTGCCCTGCAATCGACTGTCCAGTTCGCCATCGACGGTGAACGTCGCGCCGAGCAACTGCGTCGTGCCGGCGACGTGCACGCTCGTGCCGTTCTCGTCGTTGACCAGGTCGAACACGGCGCCAGTGATCGTGAACCCGCCGAGCGTGATCTCGTCGACCGACGCCTTGGCCGTAAACGGCAGGTACGTGCCGCCGGGGCCGTTCGTCGGCGCGGACATGCGGAACAGAAACTCGGCGTTGTCCACCACGTCGGGAATCGCCAGGTTGGCCTGAAACTCCATCCCGCCCACGCGCTCGATCGGCACGCTGCTCGACAGATCGTAGCCCGGCGTGTAGGCCCGCAGCGCCGCGCTGGCCTGGCCGATCGTGGGCAATTGGAACATCGCGGGGTCGAGGCCCAGGCTACCCATCACGGTCTCGAAGTCGCTCGGCCCGCCGCCCGGTGGTTGGGCCGTGTCGAGCGCCAGCTCGAATCGCCCGCGCGGCAGCGGCACACTGTCGCCGAATGCGGCCCGCAACGACGCCAGCGGATCTGGACCCGAAACCGGCGGCGCCGGCAGCGGCATCGGTTGCACGTCGAGAACGGCTTCGACTTCCAGGTTCCCCAGCCAGGGAATCGCTCCCGTGAGATTCACGGCCGCGTTGCCGAAGTCGAGCGTCGCGCCCGGGTTGTCCGGATCGGGCAGGACGCCCGCAAACAACCGGCCGTTCGCCAACTCGATGCCCAACACCTTGGAGTTGAGCAGCCCTTCGAAGTAGGCATTGGCCGCGATGGTCGTGGCCGAGGTTTGCAGCTCGGTCGCGATCGCATCGAACACGGCCTGCACCGCGTCGTCGCGGATGTTGCCACTGGCGTCGAAGTACGTCGCCTGGAACGCGGCATTGAAGGCCTCGGGATCGCCGTCCAACAGGTCCAACAGCGCTTGCGGCAGCAGCGTCTCGGCCGAGACTGGCAAATAGGCCTGCACCCGGGCGAACTCCTCGGCCTGCGTGAGCGAGTCCTGCACGGCTTCGAGAAACGCCGGGCCCGTGCTGAACAACTGCATCAGGTAGGCCAGCTCGCCGTCGGCGTCGTCGAGCTCTTCGCCGGCCTGCCGGGCCGCATCGAGAATGCCGGCAATCACCTCGAACGGATCGGCCAACAGCTTGGCTTGCGCCACGCCGCCGGTGAACAGGTAGCCGCCGAGGCCCTGCATCCGGTCGAGCAGTTCCTGCGAGGTGACCGGAATCTTGCCCGGGTCGACCGGATCGTCGAAGTCGTCGACGATCTGCACGTTGTTCTCGAGCAATGCCGAGCCGGGCCCGAACTGAGCCATCGAGGCCGAGGACGTGATGCCCGCGATGTTGAGCTGCGAGATGGCCAGCAGGCCCCAGTCGGGCGAGAACGGATTGAGCGCCCCCAGCGGCAGCCCGCCGTCGACCAAGTCCTCGAGCGCATCCAGCGCGTCAAACGGCAGCTCGTAGGCGATCGTCGTCTCATCGGAAATCGACTGCGTGCTGTACATCAGCAGGTTTAGCGGCGGGGCGGCGCCCAGCAGCGAGATGATCCGCGCGATGCTCGCATCGAAACCGAACGAGACGCCGCGCTTCGATACGGTCATCTGCACGCCGCCGGGGGCCTCGCCCACGGGCACGCCCAGGAGCGTCGGCTGAATCGATCCCTCGATGAGCAACCGCGGATCGAATGAATCGCTCAAGACGAACGCCGCCGTCTGGGTCAGGGCCTCGCTCACGGCCGAGCCGAGCGAGTTGACAAATAGCGACGTGAACTCGCTGACGAACTCCAGTGGAATGAGCCGATCGGCCGCCAGGTTCTCGGGACTAAAGCTTGTCAGCAGTCCGAATGGATCGACCGGATCGCTCTCCTGGCCCGGGTTGCGAAGCCCGAGGGCCACGAGCTGTTCGCCCACACTGAGGGCGTCGTTCAGCCCCGCGGCGATGACCTGCGGCCCAAACAGCATCACGTCCTGCACGACCGCGGTGGAGAGGTCGATCACGGCCCCCAGCTTGTCTTGCAGGTTCTGCGGCAATTGTTCGACGGTCTGCCCACTGCCGGACTCGAGCGCCGTCAGCACGTCGTCGAATTCGAGCGAGTCGCGCAACAGTTCGATCAGTTCCGTGGCGTCCAAGTCGGCGAACGTAGTCCCGACGGGCAGCAACGGCGCGAGCAGATCGGCCAACGCCGAGCTGGCCGGGTCTTGCTGCAACACGTCGAGAACCTGCCCGGCCACCGTCTCGAAGAACGATTGCCCCTGGGCGAGCGCACCGGAGGCCAGCTCCGTGAAGAACGATCGCAGTCCGATCGCCGTGGCCATGGCCAGGCCGTCGGTCCGCAACAGGACGCCGAAGTCAGCCTGGGCCGGGAAGAGCATGCCCAGCGGGTTGGCGTTCGAGGGGGCTTGGAAATAGAACCCAAAGCTGGGGCTCAACTCGTCGCGCAGATCGAACACCACCTTGGCATCGGCCAGCGGGATGCCCAGGGCGCGGATATCGCCGAAGCCCAGCAGCGCCAGGCCCGCGTCATCGATCGTCGCTCCGCCAACCGGCAGCGTTAGGTTGGCGGCCACGGTCGCGGTGCCCGAGAGCACGGCGGCCACGGCCACGTGGGTCAGCTCTCCTTGCAAGGCCACGGTTACCGGCTCGGTCCATAGCGGCCGAACGTAGCCGCCGCCGGGATCGTCGACCCATAGCCCCTGCACGATCTGTTCGATGGCAGGAACCGAGCTGAGATCGATGCTGAAAGGATTGGGAATCGTGCCCAGGTCCGACGGGGCCTGGATGTCTTCCGGCGCCGGCAACACCGTCGTGCCAAACTGGATCGTGCCGGCGGCCCCCGAGACGACAAAGCCCGACTGCCCGAGCGGGATGGCCAACGGCACGCTGAGCGTGGCGCCGATGGGCCCGGCCGTGGTTAGCGCGATGGCCCCCGTGGCCCCATAGCCGGCCACTTCCAACCCACCCTCGATGGCCAGGTAGTAGACGATCTCTTCGCCGACGGGATCGGGATCGGCATCGACCAAGCCCACTGCCGCCGCTCCACCGATCTTAAAGGCGCCCAGGTCGACGCCCAACTCGAAGCCCAGTCCTCCCAGGTCGACGATCGGGAAATTGCCGTCGACGAGCTCCTGCAAGTCGATCTCCAAGTTGCTGAAGTCGCTGCCCACTTCGAACAGGAAATCCTCCGGCAGCCAGGAGGGTGTGCCGGCACGGCCGGAAGTGATCAGGTTGAGCGCCGTCGGATCGGCGATGCCGACGATCGACTCGTTGCCTGGCGATCCGGCAAACTGGAAGAAGCCCGATTGAAAGTCGAGGCCGATCTTCGAGATGCTCAGTGGTAGAAACTCAGCAAAAACCTCCTGCAACAGGCTGGCAGACCCGTCACCGCGCGGCACCAGCTCGATGTCGATCTGGCCGATCGAGTCGAAGTCGGGCACGCCGCCGGGCAACACGGCCAGGCCCTCGACCGTGCCGCTGAGCCCGATTAGCGGCGACTGCGCGTTGAAGTTCAGTAGCGCCAGCGGGTCGCCGGGGCCCGGGTCGAAGTCGATCGTCAACCCGGGTCCGCCCCCCGAGCCCGGCACGGCGCCGAAGCTGAGGAAATCGCCCGCCGAGGCGGTGAGCGTGCCGACGGTCATCTCCTCCAGCCGCGGATTGATCGACACCAGCCCGAGCGGATCGTCGAGGAAGTTGTCGGGCACGTCGATGTCCACCCCGAACGCGAAGCCCAGGTCGGACATGTGCAGGAAGTCGCCTAAGCTCAGATCGAACGCCGTCTGCACGTCGGCATCCACAACCAGCGAAGTGCTGTTGTCGCCGCGCCCGATCGTGCCGGTAAGTGCCAACTCTGCGCCGTAGAAATCGATACCGGTGCCGCCCGAGGGCTGCACGCGGTTGTTTGCCGAGGCCATATCGATACCGAAGGTGCCGGTCACCGTGGGATCGAGCAAGCCGCTGGTGTAGCCGGCCAGCTCGATTTCGCCGGCGAACACCAGCTCGCCGATGGCCCATTCGCTGAAGCCAACGCGAATCTGCGACAGGTTCAAGGGCACGATGCGCCCTTCGACCAGGTCGAAGCCGAACTCGATGTCGGTGAACGTGTGCGGATTGGCCGCGTCGCCGGCGCTGGTGGGTCCGATGCTCAGCACGGGATCGAATGGGAGCAGCGATTCGATCAGCCCCAAGTTGAAGTAGCCGTCGACCGAAAGCGTGAAGTCGGTGAAGTCAGTGTAGTTCGCGCCGTCGTCGGCAAACGTGATGCCCAGGTCGGTCACGTCCAGCGGCAGGAAACCTGCCAGCCCGAGCGATCCGAGCACGCCCGGGGCCGCCTGCAGTTGGATGCCGCCCAGGCCGAATTTGGGCTGACCGGCCATGACGTTGAAACGGAAGTCGGTGATGCCGAAGCTCGCCGCGGAGAGCGAATCGAGCTGGTCGACCACGCGGAGCTCGGCCGAGGCGACCGTCAGCAGGTCGGTCTGTTCCGAGTCATCCAACTGGAACGTGGCGTCGGTCACGTCAACCTGGAACAGCGAATCGGGGCCCAGGCCGATCAGCAGTTGCCCGATGTCGAACAGCACTTCGCCCGTGGCCGGATTGATCGATCCGGTGGCGTTGTTGACCGAGCCGCTAAACGCACCACCGCCATCGGGATAGAGTCCTACCGTGCCCAGGGCCAAAGAGATCGTGCCCTGGGTCTCAAAGCCACCCAGTTTCGGGCGATATTCGAGACCCGAGAACGTGGCGCCGAGATCCGACACGCGCAACAGGGCCGTGCCGCCGGGGGCATAGTCCCACTGCTGGCCGGGCGCGAAGGTGACATTCAAACCCGACAGAGCGACGCCATCGACGATGCCGTCCTGGTCGTCGTCGTAGAGAGCCAGGTCGGCCGTACCTGCCAGGTTGGCCGCGGCCAGAATGCCCAACATCGTCACCGTGGCGGCGGTGGCCGTCGCCACCGGGTCGCCGGGGTCGGGAGCCGGATCGTAGGTAATGTCGGCAATGTCGAAGCGGACGACGTCTTCGATCTCCAACACGATGCTCTCGGCCTGCAAACCGGTCAGCTCAGGCACGCCGCTGATGACGGGACTGCCTGAGGTGTTGTCGACCGTGATTGGCCAGGCAAATTGCCCGTGAACCGTGCCGCTGCCCGAGAGACCGACGGACGCCAGGTCGCCGGTCAGGGTGGCCGCGCCGGTAAGATCAAGCACGCTGATGCCGTTGGCCGAGGCCAGCGAACCACCGAGAGTAACGGTTCCGTCGAGCTGCCCGATGCCGCTGGTGGACGTGACGGTTAGATTGCCGAGAACCTGCTCACCGGCGTACGGCACACCGAGCTCTGCCGGCATCGGCATGGGCAGACCGAAGCCGTCGAACCCACCCACCGCGATGTAGCCGCCGAGGGTCAAATCGCCGAGCGTCGCGCCCAGCGGCACTTCGATGTTCTGCACGTCGACCTTCACGGCCGGCGTATTGGTCGGCCGGATCTCGCCGTCGACGTAAGCCACACCCAGCGTCAGCGGATTGCCCGGACCGGTGGGGGTGAACGTCTGGCCGTCCGCGTCGTAGGCTTCGACCGTCACCGCCAGGCCGGGCGAGCCAATGGCCGAGCCAAGTTCGCCAGCCAGCCGAGTGGCATCCACGAACCCGGTGAGCGCGAAGTCGATGTCCGGCGTCGTGCCGGCCGGATCGAAGGCCGCGTCGACGTGCGTCAGTTGCACCGGCACCCACCCTGAGATGGTCAGCCGCTCACCGATCGCTGGCGGTACGTCGAGCGAAAGGTTGAAGGCCCCGGTGTTGATGTCGATCGAACCGACGTCAGGATGCGATAGGGCCTCTTGCGATGAAAACACGCCCACCTCGGACGCGGCGCCGAAGACGCCGGGCAGCAACTGCAGTCCCGAAGCCGAGAAGGCCAGTTCGCCCGTGCGGAAGCCATCGTCGAGTTCCGGGCGCACCTGTACGCCGTTGATGCCCAGCATCAGCGCCTCGAGCGTCATCAGGGTCTTCTCGCCCACCGAGAGGTTGACGTCGCCGAGACTGATCGACGAAGAGAGACCGAAGCCGTCGATCAGGCCGTCGCCGTTGTCGTCGTAGCCGTCGACGTTCCCCAGGCCAATGGCCACGGTGCCCAAGTCACCCGGAAGATGAGTAAACGTGAGCGTGGCATCTTGCAGCGCTGCGATGGGGTCGCCCGGCTGCAATGTGCCAGGATCGGCATACTGAATCAGCCCCACGTCGAGCGTCAGCAGATCCGGCACGGTTACGAGCAGATCGCTCGCCTGCACGTTCGAGATCGTCGGCGCGCCGGAGAACGCCGGCTGGCCGGTCGTATTGTCGACCTCGATGGCCCATTCGAGGACTGCGCTGATCTGCCCGCTGGCGAGTACGCCGGAAAAGTCGAAATCGCCGGTGAGCGTCGCCTGCCCGGCCAGGTCGAGCACGCTGAGATCGTTGGCCGATGCCAGTGATCCGCCGAGGGTCACGGAACCGCCAATCTGGCCGATGCCGCTGTTCGACGTCACGCTCAAGTTGCCGACGACCTGCTCACCCGCATATGGCGCCCCGAGTTCCGCCGGCATCGGAATGGGCAGACCGAACCCATCGAACCCGCCTACGGCGATGTAGCCGCCGAGCGTCAGATTGCCGAGCGTGGCGCCCAGCGGCACTTCGATGTTCTGCACGTCGACCTTCACGGCCGGCGTATTGGTCGGCCGGATCTCGCCGTCGACGTAGGCCACGCCCAGCGTCAGCGGATTGCCCGGACCGGTGGGGGCGAAGGTCTGGCCGTCCGCGTCGTAAGCTTCGACCGTCGCCGCCAGGCTCGGTGAACCGACGGCCGAACCGAGTTGGCTGACCAGCCGAGTGGCATCCACGAACCCGGTCAGCGCGAAGTCGATGTCCGGCGTCGAGCCCGCCGGATCGAAGGCCGCGTCGACGTGCGTCAACTGCACGGGCACCCACCCTGAGATCGTCAGCCGCTCACCGATCGCCGGCGGCACGTCGAGCGAAAGGTTGAAGGCCCCGGTGTTGATGTCGATCGAACCGACGTCAGGATGCGATAGGGCCTCTTGCGATGAAAACACGCCCACCTCGGACGCGGCGCCGAAGACGCCGGGCAGCAACTGCAGTCCCGAAGCCGAGAAGGCCAGTTCGCCCGTGCGGAAGCCATCGTCGAGTTCCGGGCGCACCTGTACGCCGTTGATGCCCAGCATCAGCGCCTCGAGCGTCATCAGGGTCTTCTCGCCCACCGAGAGGTTGACGTCGCCGAGACTGATCGACGAAGAGAGACCGAAGCCGTCGATCAGGCCGTCGCCGTTGTCGTCGTAGCCGTCGACGTTCCCCAGGCCAATGGCCACGGTGCCCAAGTCACCCGGAAGATGAGTAAACGTGAGCGTGGCATCTTGCAGCGCTGCGATGGGGTCGCCCGGCTGCAATGTGCCAGGATCGGCATACTGAATCAGCCCCACGTCGAGCGTCAGCAGATCCGGCACGGTTACGAGCAGATCGCTCGCCTGCACGTTCGAGATCGTCGGCGCGCCGGAGAACGCCGGCTGGCCGGTCGTATTGTCGACCTCGATGGCCCATTCGAGGACTGCGCTGATCTGCCCGCTGGCGAGTACGCCGGAAAAGTCGAAATCGCCGGTGAGCGTCGCCTGCCCGGCCAGGTCGAGCACGCTGAGATCGTTGGCCGATGCCAGTGATCCGCCGAGGGTCACCGAACCGCCAATCTGGCCGATGCCGCTGTTCGACGTCACGCTCAGGTTGCCGACGACCTGCTCACCCGCATATGGCACACCGAGTTCCGCCGGCATCGGAATGGGCAGACCGAAGCCGTCGAACCCACCCACCGCGATGTAGCCGCCGAGGGTCAAATCGCCGAGCGTCGCGCCCAGCGGCACTTCGATGTTCTGCACGTCGACCTTCACGGCCGGCGTATTGGTCG
>QQVE01000068.1 GCA_003389325.1 Planctomycetota bacterium | reverse complement strand
CTGAAGCGATTTCGAGTGCGGTGTCGCGGCCGTCGAAGCGTGCCGCCTTGCCGCGTTGGGGGCCGGGCGCATCCCAAGCGACGGCGCCCTGCGCCTTGACGGGCCGCTGCGCCGGCGACGCGTCGCGCGCGTCGCCCTGCAGCGGAAGGTGCAGCAGCAGGCCTTGTGCCGGGTCGGCCGCGGCGACATCGCCGGGCTGATCGTTGGAATTTGCGCCTGCCAGGGCCCAGGCAGGCGCAATGCCCAGCAACGGGGTGAGCACGAGCAGGCTGAGAAGCTTTCGGACCATTGGCTGGCTCAAGGTGCGGTCTCCGATTTGACAAACGTTCTCAGTCTAGCCGTACCGGCGGGGCCATGCCACGCGCGGCCAGATCGTTGTCGTCTGGCGCAAAAAAAATGGTGGGCAGTCGAGTGGCTGGCGACTGCCCACCGTGCGCGATGCGGGTCGTCTCGCGCGTGCGAAGTGAATTGCGGGAAGGCGTTGCACCTTCCCTGACTGGCATGGCTAGTGGCAAACCTTGGTAGCTTCGCTTCGTGCCGTCCAAGTCTGAGGGTTAAGCTATCGGACGTATGTGAGCCGTTTGTGACCGTGACATTTAATCCCGATGAAAACCTAACTCGCTTGCGCGAAGCATCTTACAGGATCACGACGGCTCTAAGACGCCGCCAGGACGCCACTGCAGGCACGCGACGCGCTGAAAAAAAAGCGGCCGGCTGCATTTGAGTGGCCGCCGGCCGCTTCCAGAATTCCGCTGCTTACGCGGACGTGCCTCAACTCAGATCGCCGAGCAACGCATCGAGCAGCTCGTCGCTCACTTCCGCCTCGAGCGAAGTGACCTGCAAGCCTTCGAAGCTGAATCCGCCACTCGACGGCACGAGCCTGGCCTCGGCCACCACCGGCGCCGGGTCGTCCGCCTCGAGGCTCTCCAGCGAGGCAGTCGTCTCGCTAGCCTCGTCCCACGCGGCGGGGGCCGCCAGCCCCAGAGCAATGTCACCAGCGCCGGAAGGGGCGGGTGCCGCGGGCGGGTCGGAGATGTTGATCTTGGTCAGCAAGCCCGAATTGTTGCGAGCCGAAATGCTGTCAACCGCGTTGACCAGTCCGCTCCGGTCGAAATCGAAGAGATTGGTTACCGTCGCGCCGAATCCAGCATTGTTGCGAGCCGCGATCTCGTCGACAGCGCTGGTGATGGCCAAGCCCGGCGTGCCGCTGCCGGTCTCGCCGATGCGGTTGCCGAAGTAGAAGATGTCGGACTCGACCAGCCCGGTATTCATGTTGAAGCCACCGGCTATGTCGAAGCCCTTGACCGTCACTTCCAGCCAACGATTGGTGATCTCGCCAGCGGGCCAGATCAACTCAACCCGATCCGAGCCCCCGGCACCGGCGCCGGAACGCACCGAGACGGTGATCGGATCCGGGGCGGCCGCCCAGGTGCTGGGCGTGTTGTTGGCGCCGACCTGCTCGCTCATCTTGAACTCGAAATCGTTCACCGTCAGCGTGCCGGCCGAGTCGGCGATATCGAACATGATGCCGTTGATGCCGCGCGTGTAGCTGGTGATGTTGGCAAACGTCGCGGGACCACTGCCGGGCAGGTAGGCCGACTTGTCCGTGGCGATGGCCGCATCGTCCGAGGCGCTGGCGCCCGACGTGTTGCCGTCGAACTTCGACAGGTTGTAGAAGATCTGCCGTCCGGCGACCGAGCCGACCGTGCCCATGTTTTGCTCGCCCAGCGTGTTGGTCATCGGCGTGCCGTAGGCCACGCCCTGGTTCGATTCGACGTTCGTTCCGCCATGCGGCTCGGCACTTTGTCGCCAGTCGCCAGGGCCGGAGAAACCCGACAGCAGGTTGTCTGTGAGGTTCGAAACGTGCCAATCCTCTTCGGCGTGGCCGGTCGAGTTGCCCCAGCGGGCCACGTACTCGATTTCAAAAAAGCCGGCCGACTCCGGATAGAACGAGGGGTAGTACTCGGTACCCGGCTCGACGCGGTCCGACAGCCCCGGCCCGAAGTTGATCATGCCGTACAGGCGGCCGAACGGGGGCTCGTCGTCCTCGGAATGGATGCCGATCGAATCGAGGATGTCCCAATTGATGTGACCGCTCTTGACGTCGAGGCCGTTGTGGTCGACGTCCAGCGATACCGGAAACAGTTCGTCGTCGACGGGCACGTCGCCCGCGTCGCCGTTGTTTCGCAGCAGCATCGCGGTAAAGCCACTGTTCTCGATGATGTCGGTTTGGGTGATAACGGTCGTACCCGGCGCGATCGTGTAGGGATGGCCCGTTTGCGCAATGATCAGGTAGCCGTTGGAGCCCAGACTTTGCCCGGAAAGGTCGTAGACGATTTCGATCTCTCCCGCGTTGCCGAAGGTCTCGTTGACCATCTCGTTCTCGAGGAAGATCAGGAAGTGGTCGTCCAGCGACATGCCGGGTGTGCCGCGCAACTCGATGTACTCGTAGAGCACGTCGCCGCCGGACGGCGGATCGAGGTAGATTTCGTTGATGAGCACTTCGGGGGCCTCGAATCGATTCGGCCCTCCGAGGGTGTCGGTGAGGTTGGTGCCGTAGACGACGTCCTTGCTCGACTCGACGTTCGTCGATCCGTGGGGATCGGCGCTTTGGCGATAATCGCCCGTGCCGGTGTAGCCCGACAGGACGTTGTCGGTCAGATTCGAGGCGTGCCAGTTGTCCTGCTCCTGGCCGGTCGAGTTGCCCCAGCGGCCGACGTATTCGATTTCGAAACCCAGGCCCACGTACGTGGCGCCAGGTTCGATGTTGGTCGACGGCTCGGGCCCGTAGTTGATCTGGCCGTAGAGGCGGCCGAACTGGGCCTCGCCGTTCTCGCTGTGCACGCCGATCGAGTCGGTGATCGTCCAGTCGGCCGTGCCGCTGGGATGATCGAGGCCGTTGTTGTCCACATCGAGGTTTTGGCCGAGCGTCGGAGCATTGGTGCCCGAGTCGTCGCGGATCAACATGGCGGTGAAGCCGCTATTCTCGATCTGCCCGGTGTGGGCCATTTCGTTGGTGTCGGGAGCCACGGCGTAGGAATTGCCGGCTTGTCGCAGAACGAAGAAGCCGTTGTCGCCGATCGATTGGGCCGAGAGGTCGTAGACCAACTCCACCTGGCCGGGATTGCCGTCGTTGGCGGCGGTGTTTTCGTTTTCGAGAAAGATCAGGTAGTGATCGGCCAGCGACATGCCAGGCGTGCCGCGCAGCTCGATGTACTCTTCGGTCGCGTCGGCGCCGCCCGGCGGATCGAAGTAGATCTCGTTGATGAACGCGGCGTCCAGCATGCGGCGTTCTTCGAGCGGCTCCAGGTGGACGCGAGCGCGCTTGCCTCGCGCGTCGGAGCGGCTGCTGGAAGTCGAGGCGAACGAGAACCTGCGGATCATGGATGACTCCTGGCCGTCGATGGGGACGGTCGATAGTTGGGTTGGTGGCGCTCGCAGCAGACCGCGACCTACGAAGGCTCGTGGAGCATGGCCGCTGTTCGGTGCGTCCGTGCGCGCGAAGGATCCTGGTGACAAGCACAGTACCCGCTCGATTGAAACGCGAGCGGATGAATTGTCAACGCGATTCACTGAAGACTAACGGTGCGCACACGTTCCACTAACAGGTGTGGCGGATCGCGCGCACGCGTTACACGCTTCCGTAAACTTTCGCACAATCAAAACATTCCACTCATGGAAGCAACACGTCGCCGGGTTAGCTTTGCCGACCGATCGTAGATTGTTTATGCGGTAGCCGTGTCAATTGAGATACCCACATCAGGAGGGAAGGCTAATGAGATTGAATCGACTAGCTGGCTTCGCGGCCGTGCTCGTAGCACTGTCGACCGCGACGGCCAGCGCACAGATGCGAATTACGGAATGGATGTATTCCGGCAACGGCGGCGAATTCATCGAGTTCACCAACTTCGGTCCCGGCCCGGTCAGCCTGGCCGGCTGGAGCTACGACGACGACAGCCGGGTTCCCGGCACGTTCGACTTGACCCCGCTGACCGCGAGCAGCGACGTGGCTGTCGGCGAGTCGGTCGTCATCACGGAGGATACCGAGGCGGTGTTCCGCGCCACGTGGAGCCTCCCGAGCTCGGTGAAGGTGCTCGGCGGCTACACGAACAACATCGGCCGCAATGACGAGATCAACCTCTACGATGATCTGACCGCCCTCGTCGACCGCCTGACCTATGGTGATCAGGACTTCCCGGGCAGCATTCGCACCCAGGAACAAAGCGGCAACCCGATCTCGCTGGCCGCCCTGGGAGCCAACGACGCGTACCAGTGGCAACTGGCCACGGTGGGCGACATGTACGGCTCGTACACCTCGCTTCTGGGCGACGTCGGCAACCCCGGCACGTTCGTGATTCCGGAGCCGTCCAGCGTGTTGCTGATGGTCATGGGCAGCGCCCTGCTGCTGGGAGCGCGGCTGCGAAAGTTCGCCCGAACGCGACGCGCCGGCTGACCCAAATCGGCTCGCAAAAACTCGATCTGCCCCCGAAAGGCTGCCGAATCCCGGCAGCCTTTTTCTTGCGCCGCAGTTGGCCCGCCTCTCGTGCAGGAGCCGAAGTCCGTATCCGCCGGGCGTGCGAATGGCGCGCGCAGCGGGTACCGCGATCCTGAGTTCGAGAAAGACCGGGAACCGCAGTGCCGGGGCACTAGAAATCGTCGATTAGCTCGTCGCCGTCGCGGCTGGCCAGCGAGAAGTACACGCGCGACGCGGTATCCTCGGACAGAAAATGCACCGAACCGTCGCACATCAGGATGTTGACGCCGCCGGGGTGGTCGGAAAAGAGTTCTTCCTCGCGCCAGTTGTCCGCCGGCGGCGGATTGATGGCCGAAACAAACGGGGGCCTCGTCACGTCGAGCTTGATCTTGCCGACGTTGCTGTTGCTGGCCCAGGCTCCGTCCAGGTCCTTGAAGCTCATGCCGCCGGGCAGATCGCCGTTGCTGTCTGCGACACCGCGGCCGCTGCACTCGCCGACGATCATCGTGTGGCTCAGCCCGTCGGAGATGTTGCGGATGGCAATGGTCTTGGCCGAACACTCCTGCGCGGTGGAGAGGCACGGAGGACCGCTCTCGAGATTGAGCAGGATGCCGCGATTGTCGCCGTAGTTCGCGCCGGTGATTGGGTGCTTGGCGCTGGTGGCGGGGCCCGAGATGCCCATGTAGTCGATGGCCCCCAGTCCCTCGCCGATGCCGCTGGTGTTGAAGGCACCGTCGTTGTCGAAGTCGCCCAATCGGCCTTCCATCGTGCGCATCGACTGACGGCGAGACATGCTGGGACACAAATAGACCGACAACGGCGTATTAGTAGGCCCGGCCAGGTTCGGCTGCCAGTTGGGTTCGGAGCGCAAGTCCTTTTTCAGGTCCATCAAATCGAAGACGGCCTCTTCTTCGATATACGGCAAGAACCAGGCACTCCAGGCCAATCCGGCCGTAGCGAGCACGCCGCCCGGCTTCCATTCCCCCGGGGGAAAGTGCTTGCGCGAACTTTCAAAATTCATCATGCCCACGCCGATCTGGTGCATGTTGTTGGTGCACTGCGTGCGGCGTGCCGACTCGCGGGCCGCCTGAATCGCCGGCAGTAGCAGCGCCACGAGCACGCCGATAATCGCGATCACGACCAACAATTCGACAAGCGTGAAACCGCGTGCGCGCATCGCCCACGGCCACGAAGGACAACCATCCAAGCGGCGGTGCATATGATTGGATCCCGGACTGGGCTGTTTTCGAATCAAACGCGTTTTTTAGGTGCCGGCTGTTAGCGCACTGTGAGGCACGCATTCAAATTGAGTGTGCTACACACTAGCGCAGAGGGCGCGCAAGCGGAGAAGAGAATCTGCAGCATTGGGCAGTGAGATGCTACCGCGGGAGTCGCACGCGCACCCGCTCGGCGACGGGTGCCTCGATACCGTCGCTTACCAGCAGGAGCGTAAGCTCGTTGGCACGCTCCTCGACGACGGCCATGCCCTCGGGCTTCGCATTGCCTGGAGACTCGAGCGTGCCGATGTGCCGGATTCGGCCTTGAGGGCCGCCTCTACCGGGAAGGCAATCCTGGCAGTTCCAACAATACAGTTCGTAGCTGCCGACGCCGTCGCCCACGGGACCGGCCAGCACGAGCAGGCCGCCGGCGTAGGCGGTCAGGTCGCGAATGCCCCGCCCGCCCAGATTCAAGAACATCAACTCGTATTGCGCCGGCGCGTTATAGCGCAAGACCATGACGGGCACATAGTTTCCGCGCAGCACGGGACCGCGAAAGCCGAGGTAGAGCTTGCCGTCAACCGCGGCAATGCCCTCGATGTCGATGCCGTTCTCCTTGCTGGGCAAGGCCGTAAACGCGCCCAAGATCGCGTCTTTCTTGAGGATCTTGCGCAGTGAAACCTGATCGCGGCGACTGCAGTGCCCCCGGCGATCGAGTTCGAAGCGAACGATGCAATGGCGGCTTCGCTCGTCCTTGATTTCTTCGAGGCGTTCTCGGTTGCGCTGGTACGAACGCGTTTCTTCGATCTTCTTGCGAGCCCGGGAGTGTGATCCGATCACGAACAACGCGTCGCCGTCGCACGTCAGGCCCTCCATGTCGATCTCCGCGTCGCCTTCGGAAAGCGAAACGACGGACAACGCCTGGTAGCGATCGTGCCCGGCGGGGGCCAGGACGTTGAGTGCGGTACCCTCGTCGGGGCACGCGACTAACATTCCGCGATATACGGCCAGCCCGCTGAGCTGACTGGGATAGGCCAGGTCGCCGGCGAGCGTGACCCGGCCGTCGGCCTCGATCCGGGGCTGTTCGCCATCGTCACCGCCGCACAGCGAGAAGATCAACACGGCGGTCGAGAGCGGATGCATCGAGTGCTCCTTGGCAAATCAGCCGGGACGGACGCGGAAACTGCGCGTGGCAAACAGAATTGCCGGCATCTATACCCTTGGTCGCGAGTAGGCGTCAAGCGGCCCCGGGCGGCGAAATGCTAGAGTTGGATGGACGCGCTGCAGGCCACGGTGTTCGTGGCGCTATCCATCCGAAGTGATGAATGCCTTTCGCGGGAGATACCAATGGAAGCAGGACTGGCGGAGATCCTCCTCGTGGGAGCCGCCGCGGGCGTGATCGCCGGCATCATCGCTGCACTGCGAGCCGCGCGATAGGTCGCGGCTCCTGCTAGCGCAGCCGGTTTGGCCCACCGCGGGCAATCTCGAATCCGCGCGCGTCGCCCAGCGCAGGGGCGATCCACTCGGCTACGAACTTGCGACCCACGCACTGGAAATGGCCGCCCAGGTTGCCGCTACGAGCCATCCGCACGTCGTACGGCCACTGGCAGAGCTTGTCGCGATAGAGCCTGCGGTCTTCCTCGCTGGCTCCCGGTGGCGGCCAAAACATCGCTGCTCCGGCCGAAACGAGATGATGCCCATCGGCGGTGCCGGCCACCAGCGTTCCGGCCCCCAGAGCGACGACGTCCTGCGGCTGATAGTAGCTCAGCACGCCCACCCGGGTGCGCCGCAGCGTCACGCGCATGTCGTGCAACGGTGAGATGGCGCCGGCCAACAGCACGAGGCGATCCACTTGGCTCCCCTCGGGCAATGCCTCGATGGCCTCGACGGCGACCACGGCTCCGGCCGAGTAACCCATTAAATTCACTTCCCGGCCAGGATACCGGGCCTGGTACACCGCGACTTTTTCAGCGATGGCCCGGGCCGCGGCGCGGTGGCGCCCCTCGGCCCGCAAGTGATAGACGAACAGCGGCCAGAATCCCGTCGTCCAATCGAAGACTTCGACCGCGCCGCGGTAGCCGCCGTCGATCAATCCGGCCGCCAGGCCGGCGCTGAGGATGTTGTCGCCGTTGACGCCTACGGCCACGATCGTATAACCGCGGGCCAGTCGCTGCGGCGTGACGTGCTGCTGCGACTCGTCGGGTTCCGCCAGCGTCGCGGCCGCCTGCTCGCCGCCGGGCCCTGCACTCTCAAAAGCTGCGACCTGCTCGATGGTTGTGCTTGTTGCCGGTAACCGCGTTAGCCTCGGAGCGCGAACCGGCTCGCCAGGCGGTGCCGAGCAGGAGGCAAGGCACACGGCCAACAGCAGCGCGATCCGCCAAGGCCTGCCAGAAAAGAAGTGCATGGTCGACTCGCGCTCCTGGGACCCACGGGCCCGCGCGATTCGCTCATCGCTGCCCGGTGTTCGACCTCGGCTCAAGCAGCCCGCAGCCGGCCGATCTCTTTTTGCATGCGCTTGCGATAGCGGTAGTGCTCGACTTCCAGCAGGTTGCGCGGCGTATCGAGATAGTGTGGATTGCGCACTGAGGTGCCGGCGTCCTCCACTTTCTGCCGGCCGAACGCTTGCACGGCCGGCCATTCCTCGCGGATGGCGCGTACGAAGCGAGCCACCAACTGCGACTGGTAGTCGACCAGGCCGAACTGCCCGCTGTCGGGCTGAATCAGTCCGACAAAGAAGAGATTGTCGTAGTGCGGATGAAAGATGTTCAGGTACAGTTGCGGCTTGCCGTCGCGCCAGTTGAGGTACTGCCGGTCGAGAAACGGAAAGCTGATCTTGTAGCCCGTGGCATAGACGATCAGGTCGATCGCCTCGGCCGATCCGTCGGAGAAGCGGACGCGATCGCCCTCGAGCCGCTCGATGTTCGGCTTGGGTTTGATTCGGCCGTGGGCCACGTAGTAGGGCAACTGCGAATTGACGATCGGGTGCGACGCAAACAGCTCGTGATCCGGCGAGGGCAGCCCGTACTTTTCCACCCGGCCCACGGTCAGCTTGAGCATCGTCCGCACGATGAACCGCCTCAGCCGGTCGGGCAGTCCCAGCCGCAACAGTTTTTCGCCCACCACGTCGGACGGCCGGCCGAAGAAGAACTTGGGGATGAAGTAGTAGCCGCGCCGCAGACTGTGGAATGCCTGGTCCGCGTGCACGGCGGCCTCGACGGCAATATCGCAGCCGGTGTTTCCCGCACCGACGACGAGAACGCGGCGGCCGCGCAGCACGTCGGCCGATTTGTATTGGGCCGAATGCATCGCCAGGCCGTCGAAGTGCCCCGGAAACTCCGGCCAGCGCGGATCCCAATTGTGCCCGTTGGCCACCACTACGCCGGCGTAACGGCGGCTTTCGCCGCCGGCGAGCGTCACGCGCCAGTGATCGTCTTCCGGCTCAACGCGGTCGACCGCCGTGTCGAACTCGATCACCTTGTGAATTCCATAGTGCCGGGCGTAGGCTTTCAAATATTCGAAGATCTGCGTATGGTGGGGAAAGTTTGGGTAGTGCCCGGGCATCTTGAAGTCGGTGAACTCGGTCAGCCGCTTCGACGAGATAGTGTGCGTCGAGGCGTAGACTCGGCTGTTGGGCTGCCCGAAACACCAGTTGCCACCTAGTTCGCTGTTGCGCTCCAGCACGTCGACGTGAACCCCCTCCTGCTGGAGGTTCTTGGCGGCGGTCAGGCCCGACGAGCCCGCGCCGATGACGCAATAGCGCCCCTGGCGATCGACGACGTCCATGCGATGCCTTCCTTGACGTAGCTAGTGAGAAGGGAACACACGCGGCACGATGCTACCTACGCAGCGGCGCGGGAGAATTCCGGTTCCGTCGACTTTATCGGCAGCGATTGGGCGCGGAATCCACGATTCCTAGGCAATTCCCGGGCGAGCGGCCCGGGCAGCCGGGGGCCGCGGCTGGCGTTCAAGCCCGCAAGCGACGTGTTCGGCAACCGCTTGCCCTGACGCTACAATTCACGGTTGAGGCGGGCGCGCCGACAGCTCCCATTCCAGCTACGCCCCCTAAAGTGAAAGGGTGCCGACAATGACGGCCTCGATCGCGGACTGGTTTGCCGCGACGCGCAAGTTCACCGAGCGGCTCTGCGAGCCCCTGGCAGTTGAAGATTTCGTCGTGCAATCGATGCCCGACGCCAGCCCGACCCGGTGGCACCTGGCACACACGACGTGGTTCTACGAGACTTTCGTGCTCGCCCGCTGGGAGCCGCACTATCGCCCGGTGAGTCCCGACTACCACGTGCTGTTCAACTCCTACTACAACACCGTGGGCGAGCAGTTTCCCCGCAGCCAGCGCGGTCTGCTGACGCGCCCCACGGTGGCCGAGGTGTTTGATTATCGCCATTCGGTCGACGAGCGCGTGATGCGGCTGTTCGACACCGTGACCGAAATCGACGAGATGCGGCGCGTGGTGGAACTGGGCATCCATCACGAACAGCAGCACCAGGAGTTGCTGCTGACCGACATCAAACATGCCTTCTCGTGCAATCCGCTTTGGCCGGCCTACCGCCCCACACCGCCCAACGCGGCAACCACTCCGCACGCCGACGACGATAGCTGGATACGCTTCGAGGGGGGCGTCGTCGAGATCGGGCACAACGGCAGGGGCTTTGCCTTCGACAACGAGCGTCCCCGCCACCGCGTGTTGCTGGAACCGTTCGAGTTGCACAACCGCCTGGTCACGGCAGGCGAGTACCTGCAATTCATCGAAGCCGGCGGCTATGCTCGCCCCGAGTTGTGGCTATCGCTCGGCTGGGCCATGGTCTGTCAAGAGCGGTGGCAAGCGCCCTTGTACTGGACCAAGCGCGATGGCCGCTGGTTCGAGTTCACGCTCGGCGGGCTGCGGGCCATCGAGCCCGACGAGCCGGTGTGCCACGTGAGCTACTTCGAAGCCGATGCCTATGCCCGCTTCCGCGATGTGCGCCTTCCAACCGAGGCCGAGTGGGAACACGCGGCCGGGCGAGCCCCGCGCGAAGGAGGTTTCGTCGAGAGCGAACTGTTCCATCCGGCCCATGCCAATGGCGACGGCGGCTCGGTGATTCGCCAGATGTTCGGCGAACTTTGGCAGTGGACGCAGAGTCCTTACACTCCGTATCCCGGCTACGCGCCGCCGCGCGGAGCGCTCGGCGAGTACAACGGCAAGTTCATGTGCAATCAGTACGTGTTACGCGGCGGATCGTGTGCCACCCCGGCCACGCACGTGCGCCCCACGTATCGCAACTTTTTCCCGCCCGAGTCGCGCTGGCAATTCAGCGGCATCCGGCTGGCCCGCGACACGCCCGCCGCCGATTAAGCGCCGTTGCGGCCGCGTGCTCGCGCGAGCCGAGGTTGACCGGCTGCGCGATGTGAGCGATGCTGGAAAGCAGATTTCGCAAGCGGCCTGTGGCGCGGTATG
Source organism: Planctomycetota bacterium (assembly GCA_003389325.1). Classification (GTDB taxonomy): domain Bacteria; phylum Planctomycetota; class Planctomycetia; order Pirellulales; family PALSA-1355; genus LB-PLM-3. The sequence goes on along the minus strand of QQVE01000068.1, from coordinate 179,286 downwards.
TGCCGCGGAGGGCCGCTGGCTCACGGAACCCACGATGCTGGAATTTCGGCGCGTCTCCAAGTCGTTTCACGGTAGCACCGTCGTCCACTCGCTCGATCTCACGATTGACGACGGCGAGATTCTCGTCCTATTGGGACCCAGCGGCTGTGGCAAGACGACGATCCTTCGCATGGTGGCCGGCCTGATCTGGCCCACAACCGGCGAAGTGGTTTTCGATGGTACGCCGCTGGGCGAAGAAACCATCGGCGCGGTACGCCGCAAGTTGGGATACGTGATCCAGGAGGGCGGTCTCTTCCCGCATCTCACGGGCGTCCAAAACGTGACGCTCATGGCCCGGCACGAAGGTTGGACGCCGGCGCAAATCAAGAGCCGGCTCGACGAACTGCTGGAGATGACGCAGTTCCCCACCGAGGGGCTCGATCGCTATCCCAATGAGCTCTCCGGCGGCCAGCGCCAGCGGCTGAGCCTGATGCGGGCCCTGTTCCTGCGTCCCAGCCTGCTGCTGATGGACGAACCGCTCGGGGCGCTCGACCCGCTGATTCGGGCCGGCTTGCAGCGCGATCTGAAAGAGGTCTTCGCCCGCACCGGCGCCACGGTGCTGATGGTTACCCACGACCTGGTCGAAGCCGGACGCTTTGCCGATCGCGTGTGCGTGATCCAGTCGGGGCGGATCGTACAGCAGGGCCCCTTTCACGAGATCATGGACGAGCCGGCCAACGACTTTGTCAGCGAGTTTGTCAACTCGCAGGTAGTGGCCACGTGAAACAACGCCCCCTGTTCAAACTGATCGCGCTGGTCGTGGTGCTGCTGGTCGTGGGACTGGCTCCCCTGCCCCGCCGCAAGGTGCAAGTGCGCGTCGGGTCGAAGGCTTTCACCGAGTCGGTGATCCTGGGCGAAATGCTCCGCCTGCTGGCGCGCGACGCCGGGATCGAAACGGCCCACTATCGGTCGCTGGGAGGCACGCCGGTCGTCTTCCGCGCGCTGACGACAGGCGAGATCGACGCCTACCCCGAGTACACGGGCACGATCGTCAAGGAGATCTTCGACGGCGAGGACCTGCCCGACGCGGAGGCAATCCGCGCGGCCCTCAAGCGGCACGACGTCGGGATGTCGAAGCCGCTGGGCTTCAAGAACAACTACGCCATGGTCATGACCAGCAAGCGGGCCAAAGAGTTGGGCATCACTCGTCTTTCCGACCTCAAGCGGTTTCCCGAACTGCGGTTCGCCTTCAATCACGAGTTTCTCGACCGGGGCGACGGCTGGCCGGGCCTGAAAAAGCACTACGATCTGCCGCAGCGCGACGTGAGCGGCATCGATCACGACCTGGCCTACCAACGCCTGCTGGCCGGCGAAATCGATATGCTCGACGGCTATTCGACCGACGCCATGATCGAGCGCGGCAACCTGAGAGTGCTCGAAGACGACCTCTCGTTCTTTCCCGACTACGACGCCGTCTGGCTCTATCGCCTGGATCTCAAGTCCCGCTATCCGGAGTTTCTGGCGGCGCTTACGGGGATCGAGGGCACGATCAACGAAGAAACCATGCGGTCGCTCAACGAGGTCGTGGAATCGCGCGACCAGAACGAGGCACAGGCGGCGGCCGATTTTCTCGGCGAGCAGTCCGGGCACAAGGTAGCGGCCGCGGCGACTTCGTCCTACGGCATGATCCTGCGCCACGTGGCCGAGCATCTGAACCTGGTGCGGCAGTCGCTGCTGCCGGCGATCGTCGTCGGCGCGGCCATCGGCATCGCCTGCCAGCGCTGGCCGCGGCCCGGGAAGTTCGTGCTGGCTGGCGTGGGCCTGCTGCAAACGATTCCCTCGCTGGCACTGCTGGTGTTGCTGATGCCGGTGGTGGCGGCGCTGGGATACCGCAGCGTGGGCGAAGGTTCGATGACCGCCGTGGTCGCGCTGTTTTGCTACTGCCTGTTGCCGATTGTCAGTAATACGTTTACCGGCATCCACGGGATTCAGCGCGGCACGATCGAATCGGCCACGGTGCTGGGCCTGGGCCCCGCGTCGCGGCTGGCCGAAATCGAATTGCCCATCGCCTTGCCAACGATGCTGGCCGGCATTCGCACTGCCGGCGTGCAGAACGTCGGCTTCGCCACGCTGGGAGCGATCATCGGTGCCGGGGGCCTGGGGCAACCGATCTTGCGCGGCATCCGGCTCGATGATTTCAAGCTGATTCTGGCCGGGGCCATCCCCGCGGCGCTACTGGCCCTGGCGCTGCAGCTCTCGATCGATTTATTCGAACGGCTCGTCGTCCCCCGCGGCCTGAAACGACAGCCGGCGGCGCGGGATTAGAAATCGACGCCAGCGCTCGCGTGCGAACCAAGAATACATAGGCGCGAAGCGCAAACGAAGTCGTAGGTGTCCGCAGAGCCGAAGTCCCTCGCTCGCGCTTCGGGCTGGTGTGGGCGACAGCGTACAGAATTGGTGAGCTAGTGGGCGTCGTTGACCGCGAAGTGCAGCACGGCGAGGTTTTCGCCCTTGTCCGTCCACTGGCGATGCAGGGCGAGCCCGGCGCCGGCGGCCAGGCCGGCGAACTCGTCGATCGTGTACTTGTGCGAGTACTCGGTGTGGATAAACTCGCCTTCGGCGAACGCGAACGTTTCGTCGCCGATGTGCACGGTTTGATCCCGGTGGCTGACCAGGCCGATCTCGACCCGGCCCCGCGGCTCGTTGTATTTGGCGCGGTGCGAGAACGCCTCCAGGTCGAAATCGGCGTCCAGCTCGCGGTTGATCCGCCGCAGCAGATTCAGAGTGAACTGCGCCGTCACGCCTTCCCGGTCGTTGTAGGCGGCCTCGATGCGGCGAACGTCCTTCTTCAGATCGACGCCGATCAGCAGCCCGCCCCCGCTGCCGCATAGCTGGCAGATCCGCCCCAGCAAGCGGGCCGACCGGGTGGGATTCAGGTTGCCGATCGTCGAGCCGGGAAAATACACGGCCGTGTGGGTCGGCTTGCGCTCCGGCGTCGGCAGCTTAAAGTCCTGCATGAAGTCGGCACAGACGGGCAGCACTTCGATCGCCTGATAGTCCGGGGCCAGCTCGCGCGCGGTCTGATGCAGATGCTCGTCGGAGATGTCTAGCGGCACGTACGCCACGGGATCGGGCAGGCCGTCGAGCAAGTAGCGCGTTTTCACGCTGCTGCCGCTGCCGTATTCGACCAACATCACGCCGGGGCCGATCTGTTGGCCCATCTCCGGCGCGAACCGCTCCATGATCTCCAACTCGCAGCGGGTGAGATAGTACTCGTCCAACTGGCAGATGCGGTCGAACAACTCCGAGCCGCGCTTGTCGTAGAGGTACTTGCTGGGCACACGCTTGGCCGAGTAGGCCAGCCCGTTGAGTACGTCTTGTCGAAAAGCGTCGCGCGTGCCGTTGGCGCGTTGTTGTACGGCCGGGGAACTTTCCATCAAAGAGTCCTTTCGAGTCGTGGTCCAGAAGGATTCGCAGCCGCGCGCCAGATCACGGCGCCTCGCTGGAGCAGGCCGCGCCGCGACTCGATAGGTTTGCGCCAGCGGGCAATTATAAGGGACCGGGATACAAGGTCGAGGCGATTTCCGCGATTTCTCGCAGAACCTACAGGAAAGCGTACGTCGACTTTCGTGATGACCTGTATGCGTCAGGCAAGCCAGGCGTCGATCACGTTGCCCCCGACGTCCGTCAGGCGAAAATCGCGACCTTGAAAACGATGCGTCAGGCGCAGATGGTCCATCCCGAACAAGTGCAACAGCGTGGCCTGAAAGTCGTTGATGTGCACCGGATCCTTGACCGGAGCCCAACCGATTTCGTCGGTCTCGCCGTAGACCTGGCCGCCTTTGATCCCCCCACCTGCCAGGAAGATGCTGAAGCCGAACGGATGATGATCGCGGCCGGTGACCATGTCCCGACCGTCCCGGTTTTCGCCCAGCGGCGTGCGGCCAAACTCTCCGGCCCACACGACCAGCGTCTCGTCCAACAATCCGCGCTGCTTCAAATCCTTGATCAGCGCGGCGACCGGTTGATCGGCCATTCCGGCGTTGAACTCCAACTCCGTGTCCAGGTTCGAGTGATGATCCCACGAAGCGTGAATGATGTTGACAAACCGCACGCCGCGCTCGACCATCCGCCGGGCGAGCAGGCAGTTATTGGCAAACGCCCGATACTGATCCGGACCGCCGCCGCGGCCGCCTTTGCTTTCCGGCTTGCGTTCCAGGCCATAGGCGTCAACCGTGGCCTGGGTTTCGTTCGACAGGTCGATCAACTCCGGCGCCGCGGCCTGCATGCGGAAGGCCAGCTCGTAGCTGGCGATGCGGCTGGCGATTTCGGGATCGTGCATCTCCTCGAAGCGGGCCTGGTTGGCCCGGCCGAGCACGTCGAGCCCCTTGCGCTGCAGCGCCTGCGGAATGCCCTCGGGCGTTTTCAGATTCAGCACCGGCTCGCCCTGGTTGCGGAACAGCACGCCGGAGTAGACGCTCGGCAGGAAGCCGCTTTGCCAGAGGGTCGCTCCGCCGCTCGAGCCGCGGCCGGCGGTCAATACGACGTAGCCCGGCAGATTCTTCGATTCGCTTCCCAATCCATAAGTGAGCCACGATCCCATGCACGGCAGGCCGAACGCCGCGCGGCCGCATTGCATCAGAAGTTGGCCGGGATGGTGATTGAACTGGTCGGTGTGCATGCCGCGCACCAGCAGCAGGTCGTCGGCCACGCTGCCCAGGTGCGGCAACAGGTCACACAGTTCCATCCCGCACTCGCCGTACGGCGTGAACGTCCGCTTCGAACCCATCAGCGTGGCCGTGTCCTTCTTCAAGAAGGCGAAGCGGACGTTCTTGACCATCGACTCGGGCAGCTTTTGTCCGTGCAGCTCGTTGAGCTTCGGCTTGGGATCGAACAGGTCGATGTGGCTGGGCGCGCCGGCCATGAAGATGAAGATGCAGCTCTTGGCCTTGGGCGCGAAGTGTGGAGGCTTGATGGCCAGCGGGTTGATGTCGCCCACCGGCGACGCGGCGGCCGTCGACGTCAACAGCCCGTCGGCCTCCATCGCTCCGGCCAGCGCCACCGCGCCCAAGCCGCTGGCGGCCGTGGTAAGAAACTCGCGCCGATTCTGTTCGATCAGTTTGTGCATGGTTCTTTCGGTCGTGGCTGTGTGGTGCGTGGACGAATTCCTGACAGCGAGAGCACGGCACCGGTTATTCCCGCGTCAGGAATTCGTCCAGGTTCATCATCATCCGCATCGTGGCCACCCAGGCGGCAGCCTCTTCGGCCGGCACGCCGTCGGGCCGGTACGCTCCGACAGCCGTCTTGGCCTCGTCGGCATGCTGGGCGTAATACTGCCGGCTTTCGCTGAGCAACTCGGCAAAGGGGGCCACCTCTTTAGCGCCGGGAGTGCGGGCGATGCACCACTGCATGGCGCGGGCCAGCCGCTGGTGATCGTCGGCCGCGGGAAGTTCGAGCGCCCGATGGGCCATGGCCTGCGACGCTTCGACAAACGTCTCGTTGTTGAGCATCGTCAAAGCTTGCAGCGGCGTGTTCGACGCGCGGCGTTCGACGCACGTCGTGTTGGCGTCGGGGCAGTCGAACGTGAGCAGGTTGGGATGCGGCGCGGTGCGCTTGAAGAACGTGTACATGCCGCGGCGGTAGCGGTCTTCGCCTTCGCTCTCTTTCCACTTGAAGTTGCCGGCATAGCTCAGCGCCGCCACGTCGGCAGGCATCGGCGGAAAGACGCTGGGCCCGCCGATCTTGTCCGACAGCAACCCGCTGACCTCCAATGCCAGGTCGCGGACGATCTCGCCCTCGATGCGGAAGCGATTCTGCCGGTAGAACAAGTTGTTGAGCGGGTCCACCTCGGCCAGCTCCTCGCGCACGGCCGACGACTGGCGATAGGTGGCCGAGCCCACGATCAGCCGAATCAACTGTTTGCGGCTCCAGCTGCGGGCAGCGAGCTCGCAGGCCAGCCAATCGAGCAACTGCGGATGCGTCGGCGGCTCGCCGCGCACGCCGAAGTCGTTCATCGTCCGCACGATGCCCCGGCCGAACAGGTGTGACCAGATCTGATTCACCAGCACCCGCCGCGGCAGCGGATTGGCTGGATCCACTAGCCAGTGGGCCAGGTCGAGTCGATCCGTGCGCTCCGTGGATCGCGGTTCCAGCGGCGAGAGCACGGCCGGCGTGCCGGGCTGCACTTCCTCGGCCGGAGACAAAAAGTCGCCGCGGTCGAGGATGTGGCTCGTGCGACGATCTTTCTCACGCTGGCTGATCACGCGGACTTGCATCACCGGCTCGGCGCTCGCGCGATCTTTGAGCTGCTTCACTTCGTCGGCGAGCTTGGCCAGTTGCTCGTCGCGGCCGAGGTAGTAGTCGACCAGGGTCTGCTGTTGTCTTGCATCGCGCTTGTCGGCGGCCACGGCCAGCACGTCGCGCACGTTCTGCGGAATCCCGCGCAGCGGATCGCCGCCGGTGAGGGCCATGATGCGGAACCGGCCCAGCGTGTGCCCGCCGCCGTAGTTCTGGCTCAGTACGAGTTGCAACCACGGTGCTTTCTTGGTGTCGATGTGCCCGGTGGCGAAGAACTGGGCGTGATGATCGCGCCCGGTCTGACCGCCCACGGCCCAGCCGGTCTTCTCGTCGCCGTCGATCGCCTTCTCGGGCGGAAAGCCGTCCTGGCCGTAGTCGGCTTCGGCCGTCTTCAGCACCACGCGGTCTTCCGGCTTAAACTTCTGCTCGGCCGCGGCAAACACGCGCAACTCGCCGAGCACAAAGTTGCCGTGCCCCGTGCGTCCCGGCCCCTTGCCGCCAAGCGAATCGTGGGCCAGCGTCTCGATGCGAAAGCCCGAGACCTTGGGCAGGTCGGTGCGGGCCGTGATGGTCAGCTTGTCTTTGTCGGGATTCTTGCCGGCAATCAGGTACGAGCCGTCGGAGAGCCGCTTGATTTCGGCTCCGCCGCTGCTCTTGGCGTCTACCAACTCGATCGGATGCTCGGCCAGAGGTTCGGACTCGGCCGCCTTCAGCTCGGCTTCCCAAGCCGGGACTTCGGCGGCCAACTCCGCGCGGCGTTTCTCGAGCTTGGGGGCCAGGTCGGCCAGCTTGCGCTCGGCGGCACGTTTGTCGCGTTGCCACTTGATCAGCGGATCGCCGACCAGCGGCACGTCGGTGGTCGTTTCGTCGCCGTTGTTGTAGAAGGCGAAGAGTTGATAGTACTCGCGGTGGGCGATGGGATCGTACTTGTGCGAATGGCACTGGGCGCAGCCGACCGTGAGCCCCAGCCACACGGTGCCGGTGGTGGCCACGCGGTCGAAGATCGCCGCCACGCGAAACTCTTCCTGGTCGGTTCCGCCCTCGGTATTGGTCAGCGTCTGACGGTGAAAGGCGGTGGCCAGTTGCTGCATTGGGGTGGCGTCGGGCAGCAAGTCGCCGGCCAGTTGCTCGATCGTGAACTGGTCGAGCGGCATGTCGGCGTTCACCGCCGAAATCACCCAATCGCGATAACGCCAGGCGTCGGGCCGCGGACGGTCTTTTTCGTAGCCGTCGGAATCGGCGTAGCGGGCCTTGTCCAACCAGTGCCGGGCAAAGCGTTCGCCGAATCGCGGCGAGTCGAGCAGACGATCGACCAGCCGCTCGTAAGCGTCGGGCGAATTGTCGTCGACAAACGCATCGACCTCCTCCACGCTCGGCGGCAGCCCCAGCAAATCGTAGGAAAGCCGTTTGATGAGCGTCGCGCGGTCCGCCTCGGGCGAAGGCGCAATACCCTGCTTTTCCAGCTTCGACAGCACGAATCGATCGATGGGATTGCGAACCCACGACTCGTTCTTCACCGCCGGGGGCTCGGGCCGCTCGATGGGCTGAAAGGCCCAATGGCTGCTCAGCGTCCCCTTGCCCTCGGGCCACTTGGCCCCGGCGTCGATCCAGGCCTCGATGGTCGCGATCTGCTCGGCCGACAACGGGCCCTTGGGGTCGTCGGGCGGCGGCATGCGGTCGTAGTCGTCGGAGGTGATGCGGCGGACGATCTCGCTTTCGGCCGCTTTCCCAGGGACAAACCACGCGCCCGAGTCGCCTCCGGCCAACGCCTTGTCGCGGCGGTCGAACCGCAAGCCCGACTCCTGCTGATCGGGACCGTGGCACTCGTAGCAGCGCTCGACAAAGATCGGCTGAACACGCGAGAAATCACCTTCGGGCGGATCCTGGGCGCGGGCCGCGCCGGCGGCTGACAGCAGCAGGATGCCAACCAACAACCGAATGCATCCCGTCTGGCAGGCTGGTCTTCGCTCGCGCTGCACGCCGTTTCCCCCGTTTTCGAGCCTCTGGAGACAGATCAACCGCAGCTAATAGGATAGCCAAGTGCCGCGGGCGTTCAAAGCACCGCAGGTGGGGTCGGCCGGGGCAAATCCGCCGAGGGAAACGCTTTGTACCATCGGATCTTTTCCTCGGCGCGGAGGCCTCTATCATGAAACGGTTGTCACGGCATCGCAGGATCGTAGCCCCATGAAGACCGTGGAGTTTCTACTGGAGCAAAACGGCATGTCGCTGGCCGAAGTGGCCAAGCGCTCGGGCATCGCCTTGCCGCGGATCGAGGCCATCGCCGAGGGACGCTGGACGCCGTCGCCCGAGCAGCGTGCGAAAATCGCCGCGGCTTTCGGCGTCGCCGTCGACGAGATCAGTTGGGGCCATACGATGAACCCGCGAAACGTACGCTACCACCGCTTTGGATTGAAGGAAGACTTCTAACACCGCCGGCCTGGTTCCGGCGCCACGACACGATGCCCAAGACCGTTGCCGATTTGTGTGCCGAAAAGGGATGGAACGCGGACCAACTGGCCGAGCAGGCCGGCCTGGAGGTCGATCGCACGACGGCCATCTTGCTGGCCCGGTGGACCCCCAGTCCCAAGGAACGCCAGAAGATCGCCGCAGCGTTGGGGGTCACCGCCGACGACGTAGTCTTTGGGCATGCCACGCCGATCCAGCGCCTGTACGGACACGGCCCCTCGTAGCCGGCGCATTGCTGCCGGATCGATCAGGTTCGGCGAGAGCCCCGCGGGCGCGGCATCACCGGCGAACGATAATCCCCTCGGCCAAGGCCGAGTCGAGCACGGCGCGCGTGATGCGAATTTCGGTGTCGTCGGCCAGAGCCAGCACCACCGGGTCGAGCGATTCGACCACGCCCTCGATCCAGTCGTTGCCCTCGGCACCGCAGTACTTGATCTTGGTGCCGACGGTCAACTCGGGCTGGGCGGACCTCTTTGCCGCTCGGGCCGCCGCCAGCGGGCTGGGTTTCCCAGCCGTCGCGGAGTGTCCCGCGTCCGGCGTGTGTTCCGTGAGCACGCCGGCCAGCTCCTGCAGCAAGTGCCAGTTCTCCAGGCGGTCCTGCCTGGCACGCAGTAGCGTTTCGCTGGGGTTGCCGTCGCGATCGAAGTGCTTGGCAAACCGTCCCTCGCTGCGGGCGAAGTCGATGAAGTCGACCACCTCTCCCGTCTTGGGGTTCTTCCACCAGTCTTCGCCCACGGCTGGGTTGCCCTGCAACGAGAGATGCTCGTGCAGCGTGTCGCCCTTGCGCGGATCGTAGATCAACAGCGGAAACGCGCGGCTATCGACCGCCAGTCGCGCCTGGTCGCTGGCCATGTTGTCGGCCACGCCGTGTTCCGGCTGGCACGTGGTGTAGCAACAGACGATCGCCGGTCCGTCGAACTCCAGGGCATCGAAGATGGCCCGATAAAAGTGATTCGTGTGGGCGCACGTGGTTTGGGCCACGAAGGTGCGCGGATGCATCATCGCGATCTGCGCGATCTCTTTGCGGCGTTCCTGTTTGCCGGCGATGGCCTTGCCGTGCACGCTCATCTTGGTGTTCTGGCCCGTGTAGGTCGAGGTCGAGGCCTGCCCGCCGGTATTCGAATAGACCTGCGTGTCGAGCACGAACACTTTGACGTTCATGCCCGAGGCCAGCATCCGCGACAGCGATTGAAAGCCGATGTCGAAGATGGCCCCATCGCCGCCGATCACCCAGATCGGCTTGTCCTTCCAGCCCTGCTGGTCCCAGCGTGCGCGAACGCCCATGGCCATGGCCGGGGCGTTCTCGAACAGCGAGTTGGTCCACGGCACCAGGTACGGGTTGTACGGGTACGTCGAGGTGTAGACGGTGTTGCAGCCGGTGGCTGCGACGATGGCCCAGTCGTTGTGGTACTTGGCCCCGGTGGCGGCGCACATCATCCGCAGCGCGGTTCCCTCGCCGCAGCCGGCACAACTGCCCGCCCCGCCGACGTAGACCATCGACTCCTCCTTGAGCATCATGTCGACGAGCAGATTGTCGTTGACAAACTTGGGATCCGAGGGCCCGCACTCTTTGAAGTAGCGGTGATTCTTGCGGATCCGCGACATCACGCTTTCGGTCTTGGGGATCATGGCCAGGGCGTCGTCGTCGCAGACGGTGACACACTCGGCGCAGCCCTTGCACTTGGTGGGATCGATCACGATGGAGAACAGTCCGCCTTCGCCCGATTTCTTGGCCGGCCCTTCGTAATACTTGCGCGTGCGAGCCCATTCCCCGCGGAAGGCCTCGCGGTCCTCGGGGTCGGAGATGGCCGTAAGACGCTTTTCGAACTCGGCCTCGGAGAGCACCTTGCCCAGGATCGCCGTGTCGGGACAGAGGGTCACGCAGTCCATGCAGCCGGTGCAGCGGTCGGAGTAGTACTCGGGAATGTCGGGCGCAATGTAGCTGAAGTCGCGCAGCGTGGCCGTGCCGGCGGGCACCAGCGAGCGGGCCAGGGCCAGGTCGGCCGGCAGCCCCTTTTCGGCCGTGCCCTCTTCGTATGCGCGGATCACGCGGTCGTTGAAGTCGGCCACGTCGAGGATCGGCAAACTGACCTGGCGATAGTCCGCGTCCACCAGCGTTCCGTAGCTGCTGTTGTTGCTCGGATCGCGCGGATGGGCGTCGTGCATCGACAGGGGCTTTTCGGCATGAACCATAGCTAGGCAACTTTCTCTGTTAGGATTCTCGCGCTGCACGCGTCGTCAGGCGGCATCACCGCTCACGGCACTGGCGCGGCCTCCGACTGCTCGATGATCGATTGAGGCACTTCGCGCAGTTCCTGGTAGCCGCGCTTGACGCATTGCAGGTTGTCCTGCACGACCCGCTCGCCGCGCTTGCCAAAGTACTTGCGCAGCGCCTTCTCGACCCCTTCGTACACCTGCTCGTCCGTCATGCCGCTGGATCCCCCGTAGGGAGTCAACTTCAGGAACGCCCCGAGCAGCACGATGCCCTGCATCCGCATCTGCAAGTCGGCCAGCGAAGCCACTTCGCGGGCGATCTGCACCATGTCGGCAAAGTAAACGCGCAGGTCAAGCTGGCGGATCGTGACCCGGTGGTGCGGTGGGATGCGCGACCACACGTCGAGCGGGTCGTCGTACGACGATTGCATGATCACCGCGCCGCCTTGCACGGCGCCCTTGAGCGGGTTGCCGCTGAACAGGGCCGTCGTGTCGTTGAGCACGATCAGGTCGACGTGCTCCAGCTCGGCGTGGACCTGAATGTGGTTCTCGGCGATTGTCAGGTAGTAGGTCGTGGGCAATCCCTTCTTTTCCGACCCGTACTTCGGATAGGCCTGCACGTCTTTGCCGAACACGTCGCCGGCGATCGTGGCAATCACTTTGTTGGTCGTCACCGAGCCGAAGCCGCCCACGCTGTGCCCGCGCATCGAGAACGTGCCGGGCGGCCGCAGGTCGGGATCCTCGCGCATTTGGAGTGCCAGGGCGTGGTCGATGCCGACGCAGAAGTAGTCGGGGCCTTCCTCGATCATGTTGTCGACTACGGCCATGATGTCGCCGGGCCGCACGTCGCGGCTGCCCAAGCCGGCCGATCCGGAATAGATGCGCGGCACGCGCTCTGCGCGCTGCTGCCCGCCCTGGCCCGTCAAAGCATCGCAGAAGGCGGCCTTGATTTCGCGCGTCAGGTGGTTGCCCGTGGTCGAAAGCGGATCGTCCATCCGCTCCAGCACGCTGACCGCCTTGCAATGCGACAGCGCTTCGACGACTTGTCGCGCGGGGAACGGTCGAAAGCAGAGAATCGAGAGGCAGCCGGCGCGGATGCCCTTTTCGCTGCGCAGGTAGTCGACCGCGGCTTCGGCCGTCTCCATGTAGCTGCCCATGCCGACGATGACGTACTCGGCATCCTCGAGCCGATGCGGCAGCACGAAGTCGTACCGCCGGCCCGTCTTCTCGTAAAACAGGTCGAACGCCTCGCGCAAGGCCGGCACGACCCGGTCGTAGTACCAGCGCTGGGCGATCTTGCCCTTCATGTACGAATCCTGGTTCTGCACGACGCCCGACATGATCGGGTTATCGGGATCGACGATGCTCATCAGCCGCTCACGCGGGCTGCCGATGAACTCGCGCATGAACTCGGGTTCGGGCAGGTGCACGCGCTCGACGGTGTGCGTCGTGAGGAAGCCGTCCTGAGCGTTGAAGAAGGGCGTATGCGAGGCTTCGGCCGCGCGGCGTGCGATCAGGCACAGGTCGCCGGCCGCTTGAGCATTGCGCCCCAGCAGCATCCCCCAGCCACAGTCGGCCACGCTCATCAGGTCGTCGTGCCCGGCGTGAACGTTCAGCGACTGGCTGGTCAGCGCCCGGGCGCCGATGTTCATCACGACGGGCAAGCGCTTTCCGGAGATCGTGTACAGCACCTCCTTCATCAGCACCAAGCCCTGGCCGGAGGTGAAATTCGTGACGCGTCCGCCGGCCGCGGCAAAGCCTTCGCAGAAAGACGCCGCCGAGTGCTCGCTTTCGGGCTCGACGAACAACAGCGGGTCGTCCCACAGATTGTGCTTGCCGTTCATCACTGCGGCGTTGTAGCCGCCACCCATGGTGGTGGAGCTGGTGATGGGAAACGCCCCCGCCCCCTGGGTGATGTGCGTTTCGACGTGGACGACCGCTTCGGCGCCGTCGCAAGTCGTGGGCAATCCTGGGTAGAGGCGCGGCCTTCCGTTGTCGGCCGCCGGCGACTCCAGGCTGGAAGAAGGGACCGGACTGCTTTTCATGCCGTGCTCCCGCGAGGCCAAACCGTCCTGGCACGGCAGCCGCCCTGCGCCACACGAATGCGTCCGCGATGTCGGGCGAAGCGTGTCGGCGGCTGCCCGGTCATTACGTATTTCACGATATGCCATCCCGGCAACACTGTCAAAAGCATTGCCGGGGCGAACCTTACGGAATCGCAAGTCCGGGAGAGGGGGCAACGCTAGCGCGCCATTTAGCGCGCCGAAGCGGGCTCGGTCGACGGCGCGTAACGCTTGAGATAGTCCTTCACGTGCAGTTTGCGCGCCGTGTTCTCGCTGCTCATGTACCGCACCTTGCCAAAGACCTCGCGCTCGGGCCCCCACGCGCGATCGTAGCGGCCCAGGCACCAGAAGATGCCGCTGTAGGAATTGGGATCGCGCCCGTCGAGGGCGTAGCGATTATTCAGCTCGATCATCACCGCCAGCGCGTTTTGGGGATGCTCGGTCCATTCGAGAATTTTCTTGCCCCACAGCATACGCAGATAGTTGTGGATACGGCCTTCGCGCAGCAGTTGCGTCTGTGCGGCGTTCCACAACTCGTCGTGCGTGGCGGCCTGCTCGAACTCCTCGAGCGAGTAGACGTGCTGCCGCTTGTCGCTGAGATGATCTTCCAGCGTCTTGAGAGCCCAGTCGGGAAGCGACTCGTAACGATCGTAGTCGTCGGTGTGCGAGGTCATGTTGTAGCCCAGCTCACGCCAGGTGATCATCTCGTCGAGCCAGGCCTCGGCCCCGGGACTGGCTCCCCACCACCCCTCGCGCTTGCCGCGGGCCTGCTTCGAGAGCCGCTCGGGCGTCCACTCCTCGCGCTTCATAAGCTCGGCGAACAGTTCGTGCGACGAGACGTGCCCGAAATGCAAGTAAGGCGACAAGTTGCTCCGCGTATCTTCGTCCGGCTGGTTGGCGCCGGCGGCGTACTCGACGATCGGTCCCTCGAAGAAATATCGCAGCCGTTTCCTGGCCGCCTCGGCGCCACCGCGTTCATCGACGACCGCCACACCGTGATCGATCGGCAAATCCGCCAGGGCTTCCGCATCGCCGGCCAGCAGCTTGTCGGAGACCGGGGGCCAGCGGCGCTGGATGTCCTTCGGCAACGACTTGATCGATGGCAAGTCCAGACCCTTCAGGGGATCGGGCCGGGGATCACGCTCCAGGTGCGGGGGCAGTTCCTTCTGGAGAAACCGCCGGAACGAATAGGCTGTGGTAAACACCTCGTCCGTCGCGCGGAGTGGCAGCAAGCCGTTCGAATCGACCGATTCCAGCCGCACGGGCAGACGCTGGGCCACGGCCGCGATCATCCGCGGGAGAAAGAAGGCGGGATAGTCGTCGGTGACCACCACACACGCTTGCTCGGCCAGCACGGCGAGCAAGCCCTTGTCGGCATCGGCCTCGGGCTCGACGTACGGATAGTAAAGCACGCCGCGCCCCTTGATCTTTTCGATCCGCTTGGCGTTGTCGGCCATGCCATCGATCACGAAACGGTGCAGTCGATCGCTGGCCCACTGGTAGCCGACGCGGAGCGGCTCGAAGATCACCAGCGGCTTGTGCAACTCGTCGGCCCAGGCCACGGCCCGTTGCAAGGCAAAGTTCCACTCGGTCCGCCGGAAGGCGATCATCCAGTACAGCACGAACTCGCCATCGTCGCGCACCGGCGCGTCATTGCACGCCCGGACGCGCTCGCTCGGTACGGCATGCTTCGAAGTATCGCTCGGCATGGAAGATTGGGGCGTCATACGTCGAGTGCGGGAAACAACTCCCGAAGCTTGCGGTGGCGGAAGTGAAAGATTTTCAGCAGGTCGCCGCGGACAATCAGCCAATGGACCAACGCCCCGCCGTACACTTCGTAGTCGACGACGTCGCGGCACAGCGTACCGCCATCACACGATTCGAAGCTGTGCTCGTGATGCCAACGGCGGTACGGGCCGCGTATCTGCTCATCGACGAATCGCTGCGGCGGCTCCCACACGCTGATGCAGCTTTGCCAGTGAATCGGCAGCCCACGAATGCGGAGCCGGTAGTCGATCAACGTGCCCGCGGCGAGATCGATTGGCGGTTCGGTCAACACCTTAAAGCGGAGGAACGAGGGGGTTAGAGTCTCGAGTTGAAACGCATCGGCGAAGAACTCGAAGATCTGCTCGCGATCGCACGGTAGAAACTGCGAGGCATCCAGGCGGAAGCCGCGGCCACTCGGCGAAGGCTCGATCGCAATCGAGCCGGTGGCGTCATGGCTTGCAGGAGTCACACGTGCGTACATCGAATCCTCTCAACGGTGCTTCCCGCTACGAATCGTTCCCACTCCTATCGCTATCCGCGGACGGGCCGAATGTTTAACGTTTCGACGAAAGTCACCAGGTGCCGCAGCGTGTCGCAAAACGTGGAATAGATCATCTGCTGCCGCAGCTCTTCGGTAAGCGCCCGCCCCCCGACGGCGACTGCCGTTCCTCGATCGGCGGCCACCCGCTGCAACGCGGCATACTGCTCGAGAAACTCGTCTTCAGACTTCAGGTGCGAGACGCTGATCCATAGCAATTGCGGCTCGTTTTCCCGCACCGCATCCCCCAGCGTGGCGGCGGGCAACAGGGTTCCGCAGGAGGTGGCGTTCCAGCCGGCTTCGCGCAGCGCGATTTCCACCATTGTGGTCGGCAGCCGATAAGGGTCGTGCTCCAGCGCGCCGCCTAAAGCCACCGGCGCTTTGAGAGGCGGCATGCTCACGGCCGCCCGCAGGTCATGCAGAGTTTTCAGGGCAATCTCACAGCCGCGCCGCTCGCGGTAGACCAGCACGTCGCCGCATTCCCAACCCTCGCCGATTTCGTGAAACGCTCCGGCCAAGACCCGGTCGCAAATGTCGCAGGCAGACTGCCCGGATAGGTAGAGATCGAACACGATCCGCCGCGCTTGCTCTTCGTCGCCGGCGATCAGCGCTTCGCGAAGCTGCTCGCGGGCCCGTGCCACGATCGTCTCGCCCTGCCCTACGGTCGAGGGCAGCCCCAGCAACTCGGGCCGGATCAACTGCTGCTCCGACTGCCTCAAGAATTGCATCACGTCGCCCAGGGCCAGCCGGCGGTGGCCGCCCGCGGTGCGGGTCGTCCTGAGCAGACCACGATCGCACCAACGTTTGAGCGACGACTCACTAACGCCGATGGCCTGAGCAACCTGCTTGGGGGTGACGAGCTGTTTCAAGGGAACCTCTGTGATCGTTTTGAACGATTATAGAACCGCCGCATGGGCTTGTCCACCACACCGATTTTTCAGATTTTTTGCAAGATTTCAAGGTGATATGCCGCAACACCTTGTGTCGTGGCGCAAGAGCCTGGAATGAACGATTTGAACGACTTTGTGTTGACCTTGCGAATGTTCCCCGGTTATAACGACGCCTGAATGATTTGGACGATTTTGCTGCCCTCGGCATCGAGGTCGCTTCAGGCGGCTCGGACTCGAAACACGTTGTTTCGCGAGCCTCCCGACGGCGAGGAAAGTTGGCGCCGACCCACTGAAATCGCTTCGGAAAACGCACCGTTTCGCGGCTCTGTTCAACTAAGGAGAATCTCATGTTCTCGACCACCTGGAAAGTTTCGCTCGCATCACTGGTCGCCCTGTCGCTTTGCACCACGGCACCTCTCGCCATGGCGGGAAAAAAATGCAAAGGCACGTCGGCCCAACCCGTCGCTTACAACAAAGCGCCTCAGGCGGACATCGTCGACACGGCCGTCAGCGCCGGATCCTTCGAGACGCTGGCAGCGGCGCTACAGGCCGCCGGCTTGGTCGACACGCTTAAGGGCGACGGCCCGTTCACCGTCTTCGCTCCGACCGACGAGGCCTTCGCCAAGCTGCCCGACGGCACGGTCGAAGCCCTGCTGAAGGACAAGGACAAGTTGACGGCGGTGCTCACCTACCACGTCGTGCCCGGCAGCGTGAAAGCAGCCGACGTGGTGAAGCTCGATTCGGCCAAGACCGTGCAAGGTCAAAAGGTGTCGATCGACTCCACCGACGGCGTGAAGGTGAACAACGCAAAGGTGATCAAGGCGGACATCGCGTGCAGTAACGGCGTGATTCACGTCATCGACACGGTGTTGTTGCCGCCGGCTTCGAACTGATGGTGCGGTAGAGCAGAGAAGAGGTCCGGTCATGGCCGGCGATCCGCAGCCGGCCATGACCACCGTTTTATCGCCAGATTCGCCAGACTCGTCGGACTTGTTTAACTATCCCCCCGCTACTAAAGGAAGACCCCATGATTCGCCGTGCCACGAAACCATCTTCCCGCCGTCGCCCCACCGGGCCGCAGCGCGTCCGGAAAATCCACTCTTTCGAAGCACTTGAGCGACGCGAAGTCCTTGACGCCGCCCTGCAAGTAGTCCACAACTCGCCCTACGAAGCGGCCGCCGAAGTCGACGTCTACGTCAATGACGCGTTGCTGCTCGACGACTTTGCCTATGGCACGGCAACACCCTTCGTTACCGTGCCGTCGGGCGTGAATCTGAAGATCGACATTACGGCACCCGATGCCGCCGACAACTCCTCCCCGGTTTTCACGACCAACGCCGTGCTGGCCGCCGACACGAATTACGTGGCGATCGCCGCCGGCGATCCGCTGGGCGTGGGCCCGGCATTCACGATTGCCGTCTCGGACTTGGGCCGGCAAACCGCCGCCAACCCGGCTAACGCCGAGTTTTTCGTGTTTCACGGAGCGCCCGACGCTCCGGCAGTCGACGTGCAGGCCCGCGGCGTCGGCACTCTGGTCGATGATATCGCGTTCCCCAATTTCGCGCCCGACTACCTGTCCGTGCCGCCCGATTCGTACACGATCGACGTCACGCTGGCCAACGGCACGACGCGGGTGCGTTCCTTCGAAGCCGATCTGTCCGGGGCTGCCGGCGCGGCGCTCATGGTCGCCGCCACCGGATTGGTTGCGCCGGCCCCCGGGCAGCCCGAGTTTGGCCTGCTGGCGGTGTTTGCCGACGGCACGACGGCGCTGTTGCCCGAGGTGGCTCCTGAAGTGGTCGGTACGAATCGCTCCGATCGATTCACTGCGCAGATGAGCGACGGCGTGCTGGAGATCAGCGGCGGTGGGCAGACGACGGAATTCCTGGCGCTGACCAACCCGCTGGTTTCGATCCGAGGCCGCCGCGGAAATGACCGCCTTTCGGTGTACCTCTCGGAGACCGAGACACTGCCGGCCATCGCCTTCAATGGAGGACGGGGCTACGACTCGCTTTATGTACACGGCACGTCAGGCGACGACGACATCACGATCGTCGAAACCAACGACTACGCGTCGCTCGTTCCCGGCACGCTGGCGGTGAAGCGCGTGGAAGCTGCCACCGTCTGGGCCGGGGCGGGCGACGACCATGTCGATGCATCCGGTATCATGTCGTTCGGCATCACGATTTTCGGCGGCCGGGGCAACGACGTCCTGCGGGGCGGAGATGCCCATGATGTGATCTTTGGAGGGCTCGGAAACGACGTGCTAATTGGTGGTCCGGGCTTCGATCTGCTGATCGACTTCTTCGGCCGCAACGAACGCGACGATCGGCCCTGGTGGTGGTTCTTTTAGTCGGAGGGGTGAAACGCCGTCCCTTTAGTTAGCCCCTTCGTTTTCCGGTGGCCCCTGAGGCAACCAACGAGCACAGCCATGCACGAAAAACACGATTCGCAATCTGCCAATCGCCTGGTTCTGCTCACCGGTGCCACCGGATACGTCGGGGCTCGCTTGCTACGTGCGCTCGTCGAGCGGGGCGAGCGCATTCGGTGTCTGGCACGTCGTCCGGAAATGCTTGCTGGTCGCGTTGGGGCAGGATCAGAAAGCGTGGCCGGCGACGTGCTGGACCCGAGCTCTCTCAAGCCGGCGCTCGAGGGCGTGCACACCGCCTACTACCTCATCCACTCGATGGGCTCCACCGACAAGTTCGAGGAAGCCGACCGTCGCGGGGCACAGAACTTCGCCAACGCGGCGGCCGCCGCGGGCGTGCAACGCATCGTCTATCTCGGCGGTCTCGGTGACAGTGAACAGCCCCTCTCGCCCCACCTCCGCAGCCGGCACGAAGTGGGCCAGATCCTACGCGCAAGCGGTGTGCAAGTCATCGAGTTTCGTGCCTCGATCGTCATCGGCTCGGGCAGCCTGTCGTTCGAGATGGTGCGGGCGCTCGTTGAACGGCTGCCGGTGATGATTTCTCCACGCTGGGTCTCCGTGCAGTCGCAACCGATTGCCATCTCGGATCTGCTTCAGTACCTGGTGGAGGCGCTCGACGTCGAAGTCGACGATAGCCCCATCTACGAAATTGGCGGTGCCGAGCGTGTCTCCTATGGCGGCCTGATGCGCGAATACGCGCAGCAGCGCGGGTTACGTCGGCTGATCATTCCGGTGCCGGTCCTGACTCCACGGCTATCGAGTCTCTGGCTGGGACTGGTCACACCGCTCTATGCTCGCATCGGCCGCAAGCTCGTCGATAGCATCCAGCATCCTACCGTCGTACGCGATCGCACGGCCGAGCAGGTATTTGGGGTGCAGCCCCTGGGGTAACCCGGAAGCGATCCGCGCGGCACTGCATCACGAGGACTGCCAGTTTGCCGAATCGCGCTGGTCCGACGCGCTCTCTTCCAGCGGCGAGGTGCGCGACTGGGCCGGCGTTCACTTTGGCTCCCGCTGCATCGACTCGCGCACGGCCACGATCGACGCGCCGCCGGCCGACGTCTTCGCCGCAGTGGAACGCATCGGCGGCGAAACGGGCTGGTACTTTGCCAATTGGCTGTGGGGCTTGCGCGGCGCGATGGACCTGGTGATCGGCGGTATCGGCATGCGCCGCGGTCGACCGCATCCCGAGCGGCTGTACGTGGGTGACACGCTCGATTGCTGGCGCGTCGAGGCCTTGGAACCGGGCCGCCGCCTGCGGCTGGCCGCGGAGATGAAACTACCAGGCCGCGCCTGGCTCGAATTCGAAGTGACGCCTGAGGGACGCCATGCAAGCCAACTGCGCCAAACGGCCAGCTTCGATCCCTGCGGCGTGCTAGGCCGCGCCTACTGGTACCTGGTCTATCCGCTGCACCAGGTGGTGTTCTCCGGCATGCTCCGCGGCATCGCAACCGCCAGCCGCGAGCGAGATGGGTCCGCCGCCAAGGAATTCAGCAGCCGGTCCGCATCGCGCGCCATGGGGCTGCTGATCTTACCGAGTGTTTGGTGCGCCGCGGCCCTGGCGGCACGGGGATTCGTCGGATGAGAATCGCCATCGTCGGCTCGGGCATCTCCGGATTGACGGCCGCCTACTTGCTGGGCGGGCGACACGACGTGACGCTGTTCGAGGCCGGTAAGCGTCTGGGCGGCCACACCAACACGATCGAAGTCGAACACGGCGGCCTACGCCATGCCCTCGACACGGGCTTTATCGTCTACAACGAGCGCACTTATCCCAACTTCAGCCGCTTGCTGGCAGAACTCGACGTGCAAACGCAAGCCAGCGACATGAGCTTCAGCGTCCGCTCCGACCGGACCGGCTGGGAGTATTGCGGTAGTTCGCTCTCCGGACTGTTCGCCCAGCGGCGCAACGTTGCGCGCCCGGCATTCTACGGGATGTTGCGCGACATTCTCCGCTTCAATCGCTGCGCCCCGCGGGTGCTGGCCGATGAGGACGACACGCTCACGCTTGGCGACTATGTCAAGCTTGAACGTTTCGGCCGGGCATTCGTGGACCACTACCTGATTCCAATGGGTGCCGCCATCTGGTCGGCACCGCCCGAGCGAATGCGCGAGTTTCCGGTGCGGTACTTCGTCCAGTTCTGCCAGAACCACGGACTGCTCTCGCTGGCCAACCGTCCCCAGTGGCGAACCGTTTGCGGCGGCGCGGCGCGTTATATTGAAGCCATGTGCCGCCGGCGGCAAATGGACGTGCGTCTGGCGAGCCCGGTGCGGCGGCTCCTGCGGCGCAACGACGGCGTGACGCTCGTTTCGGGAACCGACCGGGCCGAGAGCTTCGACCACGTGATCGTCGCCGCACATGCCGATCAGGCGATCAAGCTGTTGGCCGATCCGAGCCACGAGGAGCGCGAAGTGTTAGGCGCCTTCGAGTATCAGCGCAACGAAGCTCTATTGCACACTGACACGTCGACGCTGCCGCGCCGCAAGCGTGCCTGGGCCAGTTGGAACTACCACGTGCCCGCGACGGCTCGGTTTCCTGTCTCGGTCACCTACTGGCTCAACCGGCTGCAGCGCATCGCGGCGCCGGAGCAATTCTGCCTTACGCTCAACGACTCGGGAACCGTACACCAGGATCGTGTGCTGAAGCGGATCACCTACCATCACCCGCTCTACACGTCCCACGCGGTGGCGGCTCAAGGTCGCTGGGCCGAGATCAGCGGACAACGTCGTACGCACTATTGCGGCGCTTACTGGGGCTACGGGTTTCACGAAGACGGAGTGAACAGCGCGATGGCCGTCGCCAGATTCTTCCACGAGGGTTTGGAAACATGCACAGTTGCCTCTACGAGGGCCAGGTCACGCACCGCCGCTTTCACCCCCTGAAACGCCGCTTCGCGAAGTCGCTGTTTCTGGTCTATGTCGACTTGGCCGAGCTCCCACGACTGTTCGGGCGGCGCGGCCTCTGGTCGACTCGTGGACCGGCGGTAGCCCGATTCCGCCGTAGCGATCACTTGGGAGCGGAGGATCAACCGCTGGATGCCGCCGTGCGCGATCTCGTGGAGAGCCGCCTCGACTGGCGGCCGGACGGCCCCATCCGATTGCTAACGCACTTTCGCTATTTTGGTTTCTTGATGAATCCCGTCAGCCTGTACTACTGCTTCGATTCCAGCGGCGAAGGCGTCGATGCCGTCGTAGCGGAAGTCAACAATACGCCTTGGAACGAACGGCACTGCTACGTGCTCGATGTGCGCAGCGCGCCGCTCGTGGACTCCATGACCGCCACGCACGGCAAGGAGTTCCACGTGTCGCCATTCTTGGGGATGGACATGGACTACCGCTGGCGGCTCTCGACACCGGGGAAGCGGCTGCACGTGGCGATCGAGAACCACGCGGCCGAAGGCAAGCAATTCGAGGCCGCGCTCGTGCTCGTGGCTCGCCCGATCACGCCGTGGAACCTGGCCGTGGCCCTGGTGCGCTATCCGCTGATGACGTTGCAGGTGTTTGTCGCAATCTATTGGCAAGCGCTGCGCCTCTGGCTGGCAGGCGTGCCGTTTGTGCCCCATCCGCGCTCGGTCGGCCGACCCGCGCCCCAGGAGGTGCGAGCATGATGTTGTCTTATGTCGACCGCCTGGCGCGACGCCTGGTGACGAAAAAGTTCGAGGGACTGCGCGGGGGCTGGATCAGCCTGGAAGAGCCCGGCGGACGCACGCGTCTGGGGGCGGATGGCCCGCGGGCCGCGACGCTGATGGTGCGCTCGGGCGCCTTTTACCGCCGTGCGGTTCTCGGCGGGAGCCTCGGCGCGGCCGAGTCGTATCTGCGCGGCGAATGGGACTGCGACGATCTGACGGGGCTGTTTCGGCTGATGGCTCGCCATGAGACGTCGGCTCAGGCGCTTGAGGGGCGCTGGACGCGCATCGCGTGGTTGGGACAACGTCTGCGGCACGCGCTCCGCGCCAATACCCGCGCCGGCAGCCGCCGCAACATCCATGAGCACTACGACCTGGGCAACGAGTTCTTCGGTCTGTGGCTCGACGACACCTGGGCGTACTCCAGCGGTATCTTTCCCGCCCCGGGGGCCACGCTCCGCGAGGCATCGCTCGAAAAGTTCGATCGTGTCTGCCGCCGGTTGCACTTGCAGCCGCGCGACCATCTGCTGGAAATCGGCTGCGGCTGGGGCGGGTTGGCCATTCACGCCGCCAAGCACTACGGCTGCCGCGTCACGGCCACGACAATCTCGGCTGAGCAGTTCGCGTTGGCCGCCCGACGCATCGCGGCCGCAGGACTGGGCGACCGGATCACGCTGCTCGACCGGGACTATCGCGACCTGTCCGGCCAGTTCGACAAGGTGGCCTCGATCGAGATGATCGAAGCCGTCGGGCATCGCTACCTGGACGGCTTCTTTCGCCAGGTCGGGGCGCTGCTCAAGCCGGAAGGCTCCGTGGTGCTGCAAGCGATCGTGATGCCCGAATATCGCTACCAGCAGTACCTGCACTCGGTCGATTTCATTCGTCGCTATGTATTCCCCGGCGGCAGCCTGCCTTCGGCGGCGGCGCTCTTGGATTCGGCGGGCCGCACGACCCGGCTGCGGCTGGCCCATAGCGAAGACTTCGCGCCGCACTATGCCGAAACACTGCGCCGCTGGCGAAGCAACTTTCACCGACACCTGGCCGAGGTCCGAAGCCTTGGCTACGACGAGCGGTTCTTGCGGCTCTGGGACTATTATCTCTGCTATTGCGAGGCGGCGTTCGAAGAGCGCGCCGTCGGCGTGGTGCAGATGCAGCTCGACAACTGGCAATGCCGCCGCAATCCCCTGGAAGTTGGCCTGGCGGCCGTGCCCGCTCCGAACTGCCAGCCGAACATTCGGCCGTGCGTGTCGCCCTGGGAAACCTGCCGGGCTTGAGGAATCGAACGAATGAGTGCCTTCGCGATCGCAACTGCCGCGGTGGAACGTGGGCTGGTGCCCGACGCGTGTACCCGCATGGCGATTCGCCGCCTGTGCGGTGCCCGGCTGCGCGAACGTTCGGCGTTGCGTCGTTCGGAGAGCGAAGCGGCCTTCCAAGAATCGCTGCGCTCCGGTCCGATCGCGCCGGTGCCGGAAAAGGCCAACGAGCAACACTACGAATTGCCGGTGGAGTTCTTTGCAGCCGTGTTGGGCCCCCGGCGGAAATACAGTTGCTGCTACTGGGAGGATGGCTGCGAGAGCCTGGCGGCGGCCGAAGCGGCTGCCCTCGAACGGACGTGCCGGCATGCGGCCCTAGTTGATGGGCAGCAAGTGCTCGAGTTGGGCTGCGGTTGGGGCTCGCTTTCGCTGTGGATGGCCGAGCACTACCCGACCAGCCGCATCACGGCCGTATCGAACTCGCGGCCGCAACGCCTGTTCATCGAGCGTGAGGCCGCCCGGTGCGGGCTCTCAAACCTGCGGGTGGTCACCGCCGACATGAACGACTTTGCGCCGAGAAGCGAATCCGCCTTCGCGGACCGTTTCGATCGCGTGGTCTCCGTGGAAATGTTCGAGCACATGCGAAACTACGACCTGTTGCTACGGCGGATCGCCTCGTGGCTGCGGCCCGGTGGGCAGTTGTTCGTGCACGTGTTCTGCCACCGTGAACTGGCCTATCCCTTCGAGACGACCGGCGCGACGGACTGGATGGGGCGCCACTTCTTCACCGGCGGCATCATGCCCAGCCAGGGCCTGCTGTCGCAGTTCGGCGAACACTTTCAAGTCGACGAGCAGTGGATTTGGAGCGGGGAGCACTACCGTCGCACGGCCGAAGCATGGTTGACCAACCTCGACGCCCGCCGCGGCGACGTGCTCGATATCTTCCGCTCCACGTACGGGCGGTCCGAAGCGGCGCGGTGGTTTCAGCGGTGGCGGGTGTTCTTTCTGGCCGTGGCCGAGATGTTCGGCTACGAACAGGGTCGGCAATGGCACGTCGCCCACTACGCGCTGCGCCCCTCTTCGCCCGGGGCAGGTTGAGGACGCACCAATGTCCCCCCTTTTTCAAACGCTGGCGGCAACGCTGGCGACGGTCGCCGTCGCCCTGAGCTTATTGTGGTTGGTGAGCGTCGTACTGCGCGACGCAAGCATCGTCGACGCGTTCTGGGGCAGCGGGTTTGCGCTAGTGGCGTTGGTCGCCGCCGGGCTGAATGCTCCGCCCGACGTTCGCACGGGGCTCTTGGTAGTGCTTACTTGCGTATGGGGTTTGCGGCTGTCGCTCTTCTTGTTGTGGCGCAATTGGGGCCAGGGCGAGGATCGCCGCTATCGGGCGATGCGCGAGCGGATCGGCCCGTCGTTCTGGTGGGTCAGCCTGTTTTCGGTCTTTCTGCTGCAAGCGGGAATCCTGTGGTTTGTGTCGCTGCCGGTCCAGGCGGCGGCAGCAGCCGCGCCCAGCCCGCTGGCCGTGCTGGATGCTGTGGGGACCCTGTTGTGGGGCGTGGGGCTCCTCTTCGAGGCTGTTGGCGACTGGCAGTTGGCCCGGTTCAAGTCCAAACCGGAAAACCAGGGCCAGGTTATGGAGTGGGGTCTGTGGCGCTACACGCGACACCCGAACTATTTTGGCGATTTCTGCGTATGGTGGGGGCTCTATCTGATCGCCGTGGCCGCGGGAGCCTGGTGGACGGTGTTGAGCCCCCTGTTAATGTCGTTTCTGTTAATGAGAATCTCAGGCGTCACGCTGCTGGAAAGAACCATTACCGAGCGCCGGCCTGGCTACGCCGAGTACCAGGCACGGACGAACGCGTTTTTTCCAGGTCCGCCCCGAAAGCAGAGCGTCGTGGGCGCCGAGCGAGCGTGAGCCGAAACAACGAGGGAGCAAACAGGATGCGAGAGCACATGAAAGCACGAGCGTTGGTAGGGTGGGCGATTCTTCCGGTGCTGGCAGCCATCGGTCTTGCGCCAATCGCGGCCGCAGCCGAGCCGGCCGCGACGTCCGGAAAGGAGAGTGCCGCCGGGGTCGAGTTCCCGCAGGGCTTTCTCGAGGAGGGGCCGCTGCCCGAGGGCTTTCCGCCGCCCAGCGAGGTGGGCCAGGTGGTCGAAAAGAGCTATCCGCTAAGCCGCACGTATTCGGCCGAAGGCGACAACGCCTTCATGCGCTGCTTTGCGTACCTGGCGAAGAACCAGCACGAAATGACCGTGCCGGTCATCCTCGACTATCGTCGCCGCGGTGCGGACGCGGCGCCGGCGGCCGATGACAACCTCCAAGGCATGGCCGTCGATCGCATGCACTTCATCCTCGAAAAGCCCTCGCTGGACGAGCCCAAGCAGGATGGACCGGTCACCGTGGCCGACATGTCCAAGCTGCGGGTGCTGAGCATCGCGTACCAGGGCCGCATGACCGACGAGGCGCTGGCCGAGGCGGAAAGCAAGCTGAAAGACGCGCTCAAGCAGCGTAAGGACCTGATCGCAGCTGGCGAGAAACGCGTCTTAGGCTATAACAGCCCCATGGTGCCGCGGAACAAGCAGTTCTGGGAAGTGCAAATTCCCGTCCAGGCGGCGGACGCGAAAGAATGACCCGCGTGACATGAACCGACGAACGGTCGCGCGCTCGAGAGTAAGGAGAGCAACCGTGCAGAAGCTGATTCAAGGCATCCACGAATTTCAGAACCAGGATTTCACCGAACTGAAGGGCCTGTTCGAGCAACTGGCCAAAGGCCAACAGCCCGAGACGCTCTTCATCACGTGTTCCGATTCGCGGATCGATCCCGGCAAGCTGACCCGCTCGCAGCCGGGCGAGTTGTTTATCATCCGCAACGCGGGCAACATCATTCCGCCGCACGGAGCGTCCAACGGCGGCGAGGCGGCCACGGTGGAATACGCCGTAGCGGCTCTGGGTGTGAAGCACATCATCGTTTGTGGGCACTCGCACTGCGGAGCCATGGCGGCGGTGCTCGATCCCAGTCAGACCAATAAGTTGCCTGCCGTGGCCTCATGGCTGGGACACGCGGAAACCACCCGGCGAATCATCGACGAGCACTACGCCAAGCTGAAAGGCAAACGGCAGTTGATGGCTGCCGTCGAGGAAAACGTGCTGGTGCAATTGGAAAACCTCCGTACGCTGCCTTCGGTCGCCTCGCGGTTGGTACAGGGCGACCTGGTGTTGCACGGCTGGGTCTACAAGTTCGAGACCGGCGAGGTGTTCGCCTACGATCCGGAGGCCGGCCAGTTCGTCGAGCTCGCCATGTACCAGCTTCCGCAGCAACAGGCGGCCGCGCGCAAGGGCGAGTTGCGGACGGTCTAAGCGGCTGGCTTGCAGTGTCTCCGACGGTGCTTCCATGAGTTATCAAGTTCGTCGAGGATTCCGGCGCGAAGCCTTCGCGGATCGTTTTTCGTGCATTCAGATCGATCGCGAGCGCGCTTTTCTGATCGACCACATCGGGGCCTGCGAGCGAATTCTGAAAATGCCCTTGCCGCTAGTTTAGTCGATCAAGATCCGCCGCTTCATCACGCTGTTTCTGCTCGCGCTGCCGCTGGCGCTGCTGCACCGGCTCGACAGCGGCTCGGGCGACTGGCTGATTCGGTTTAGCACCATGCGAGTGGCTTATCCGCTCATGTCGCTCGACATGGTCGGCGTCGAGCTGGGGAAACCGTTCTCGGAGTGGAACCTGAGCCACTTGCCGCTGAACGACATCTCCGCCACCATCGAGCGAAACGCTCGCAACATTGCCAAAGTGCCCTCCCCCGCCCCGCAGTTGAGCGAGTCGAGCGGGCCGGCGTAGGCGGCCGCGTTGCGACAGCGCGCCTGGGCCGATATAGATATAAAGGCCAGACGCTTGTCTCGCTCCCTAGGTGCTCTGCGCGGCGGATTCTCGCGGTGAATGCCAGTCAGCCCCCGACGCAAGATCCCGCTTGGCTGCGTTTCCCCTGGGATCGGCTGGGCCTGGTGCTCGGCCCAGCGCTGATGACCGCCTGGTATGCCTTCGGCGGCAACGTGGCCGTCGAGCCGGAGGCGTACCGGCTTTCCGGCGTGCTGATTCTGGTGATCGTGTGGTGGATCACCGAGCCGCTGCCGATTCCGGTGACGGGGCTGCTAGGCATTGCCCTGGCCGTGATCGTCGGCGCGGTGCCGCTCGACGAAAGCGGCTCGGCCTACGACGCGGCGCGCATCGCCCTGGCCCCCTTTGGCAGCCCGACGCTGTTCTTCTTGCTGGGCGGCATGTTTATCGGCAGGGCCATGGGCCGGCATGGCCTCGACCGCCGCATCGCCCTGGGATTGCTCAACGTCCGCGGCGCTACTTCGTCGCCGACGATGCTGCTGGCGGCGCTCGCGCTGTCGGTCATGATCCTCTCGATGTGGATCTCGAACACCGCCTCGACGGCGATGATCTATCCCGTGACGCTGGGCATCATCTCGGTGCTGGCGGCCAGCCTCGGCGAGGGCGGCGGAGACTATGCCCGGGGGCGCTTCGCTTCGGCGCTATTGTTGATTACGGCGTACGCCTCCAGCGCCGGCGGCATCGCTACGCCGATTGGCACGACCACGAACGTCGTGGCCATGGAATACTTTCAGCAAGCGGCCTTCTTCGGCCGCCCGATCGACTTCGGCCGCTGGATGCTGGTGGGACTGCCGATGGGTTTGGTCCTGGGCGCCGTGCTCGTGGCCTGGTTTCGTTGGTTTGCCCCGCCCGGTCATCTCGATTTGTCGGCGGTGCGAGCGTATCTCAAGCGCGAGCGCGCCAAGCTCAAACCCTGGTCGGCCGGCGAACGCAATACGCTGGTCGTGTTCCTGATGGTGGTCAGCTTGTGGATCGCCCCCAGCCTCTGTGGGCTGGTCGGTGCCAGCGCGTGGGCGGCCTGGCTGCGAGAGCATTTTCCCGAGCAGATCGTGGCCATGATGGCGCCCGTGGTGCTGTACCTGCTGCCGGTCGACTGGCGCGCCCGGAAGTTCTCGCTCGAGCCGGAGGACTTTGGCCGGATCGACTGGGGCACCCTCATGCTGTTCGGCTCCGGGCTGGCGCTGGGCAACCTGATGGTGCGCACCGGCCTGGTCGATGCCATGGCCGGCGGCACGTTCGAGTGGCTTGGCACCGGCGACGTGTGGGCCGTCACCGCCGTGGCCATCATCGGCGGGCTGGTGCTCAGCGAGTTTACCAGCAACGCGGCCGCGGCCACGGCGCTAATCCCGGTCGTGCTGGCCATCTGCAAGGAAGCGGGCGTCGACGAGATGCCGCCTTTGATGGGCGTGACGTTCGCCGCCAGCTTCGGTTCGGCGCTGCCGGTCTCGACGCCGCCCAACGCCATCGTCTACGGCTCGGGCCTGTTACCCTCGCGGCGGATGATTGCCGCCGGCCTTGGCTTCGACGTGGCCTGTGGCTTCGTCGTGTGGATCGTCCTGCGCATCGCCTTCTCGCTCGGCTGGTCCCCGTTTCCGCCCTCGTAACAAAGATTACGCGACGCGGGCCCGGGCATGCCAGAGCATGGGACCGGCCTGGCCGCCAGGAGCAAAGCCAGCAGCCGGGCGATAGGCGAGTTGCACGTCGATGTTCTCCCACAACACGAGCTTGTCGTCGATGCGGGTCATGGCGCGGATGTCGCCGTCCTGCGACACGACAAAGCCTAGCGCGCCGGGCTTGTCGTAGCAGTAGCGAATCATCGCCCGATGCCGCGTGCCGAACTGCGTCAACTCGCCCTGCCGCATCCACTTCAAGCTGGCGTGCGAGTCCCGGGCCAGGTAGATGTCCGACAAGAGGTTGTCGGTGCGTACTTCCACGCCGAAGCCGTGGGCGACCATGCGGCGATCGAGCAGCACAAAACCGTCGACGCACGACAGCGAGGCGATGAACCGCTCGCAGCCCAGCACTTCCTGCATGTGCTCCGCCATTCGCGTTTCGTGGCTGCCCTGCGGGTTCGCGAGCCCCGCGGTGTCCGGCACCTCGCCCTGGACGCTCGCCGACAGCTGCGTATCGACCAGCGAGCGCAGGGCTTTGAGCAGCCGATCGTAGCGGATCTTGTACTTGACGTTCAGGCCGTCGAGCGAGGCGCGCGGCGTAATCAACAGGCCGCCGCCGTGGCGATAGCGTTGGATGTTCATCAAAATACGGCAAATGGCGTTGATCCAGCGCATCAGCAACTCGGCCTGCAGCGTCTCGGGCGCCACGTGATCGCGGCGGTGATCGGACGTTTCGGCCAGGTAGTCTTGCAGGCAACTGACGAGCAACTCATGCACGGGCCCCGCCCACAGCACGTCGTGATACTCCTCAACCAGCGTGTTCTGTTCGAGGCTCGCGATCAGCGCGTCGTTCTGGTAGACGGAGATGTTGCCCACGCCGGTGATCGTGGCCTGGAACAAGCCCGGGCGGTCCGGAGAGGGATGGGTGCGATGGGTGATGAACGCGTTGTGCCGCGGCTCCTGGTCGACCAGGCCCCAGATGAACAGCTTGTTGCGGCGATCGCGATACACGGCCAGCGACGACACGGCCGGGTCGACCGCCCGGGCCAGCTTTGCCAACGTGCGGGCGTCGAACGGCAGCGGCCGCTCGAGCGGCACGTGGCTCCAACTG
Source organism: Planctomycetota bacterium (assembly GCA_003389325.1). GTDB lineage: Bacteria > Planctomycetota > Planctomycetia > Pirellulales > PALSA-1355 > LB-PLM-3. The sequence continues at coordinate 149,151 of QQVE01000068.1, read as the reverse complement.
TCGGCCGGCCGCTCTTTGCCGATCGGGGTGCGCGGACCGGCGGGGTCGACGTAGTTGACCGTGCACAGGATCGCGCGCTGCTCGTCGGTCTTGAGACTGGCGAAGTAGAGCGTCTCCAACAGCCGCGTGAGCACTGACTCCGGCGGAGCGCTGCCGTGCTGGCTGCGCAGGCGGGCAGCGACCAGCCGGGCCAAGTTCGAAGGGTAATGCGTCGTGGGTTGCGTCATCGTCGCCTCTGGCCAAGTCTGCCCCGGCCTGGCGAGCCTACCGGCGGGCGGCGAACTATCGGAAAAGCGCCGTCGGCGGTCAAGACCACTTGCCGCAGCTAGCACGTTTTTGCTTTCAAATTCGGCAAGACGCGGTTCTAATCGAGTAGGATCGCACAGCGCTAACAAGACGGGGCAGCATCGCATGGTCCGGAACAGAAGGCGAGACCGCGTGGCGAAGCCGGCGACACTGCTGGCCGCCTATTGCCTGCTCACGATCTGCGGGCCGACGGCCTCGGCCCAACGCGCGATCAACGTCAACGGTTTCCTGCAGGCCGCCCCCTTTGCGGCTCCCGCGGCGGTGCCCCGCGGCCAGTCGGGTCAAAACGCCGACTTCAAGCTGAAGAACGAGATGGCCGGCATGGACGAACGGCTCGAAGAGTTCCAGCGGCTGACCAAGAACGGAGAGTGGGAAGAATCTTTCAAGGTCCTCGAGTTCATCTCGGGCAAGGAAGGGTCCGGATTCGTCGATCGCGGCGACGGCGTGATGGTCTCCGCCCGGGGACTGGCGCGGCGGCTACTGGCGGGCCTGCCCGAGGAAGGCCGTGAGGCCTATCGGCTGTTTCACGACGCCCGGGCAACGGCCCTCTGGGAGCGAGCCTCGGGCAAGAACGAAGCCGAGGCGCTGGGCACGATCGTCGACAACTTCATCGTCAGTTCCGTGGGCGATGCCGCGGCCGACCGCTTGGGCGACCTGCGCTTCGAGCGCGGCGACATGTCGGGCGCGATCGCCGCCTGGCGTAGCCTGCTGGAATGCTGTCCCGAAAGCGAGATTCCCGCAAGTCAGACGTACGTAAAGATCGCCACGGCCCTGGCCCGGCGCGGTAGTTGGGACCAATTCGAGGCGGTGCGCCAGACGGTGCTCGACCAGTTCGCCGCGGCCGAAGTCACCGTGGCCGGCGGCGCAACCACTGCTAGTGAAGCAATCGAAGCCCTGGCATCGCGCGAACGAAACACTGCCTCGGACGACGACGTCGTTCGCGCACCGCCCGACTTTGCCTTGCCCACCGCCAGCGAACCCCTGTGGCGATTCGATTTTCATAGCCGCATTCAGCCGGGCGCGCACCTGCCCTTCCAGGTTCGCGACAGGTTCGGGCGCTATCGCACCAACGACTTGCCGATTCCCACCGCGGTCGACGACGAGCGCGTCTACGTCAACGTGTTGGGCGTCGAGATGGCCTTCGATCTGCTCTCCGGCAAGCTGCTGTGGCGGACCGGCAAGCTACACGAGCTGCAGACGCAGCAGTTGCAACAAGGCGTGACGCCCGAGCAATTCAAGATCGCCGTGCACGACAGCACGCTTTGGAGCGTGACCCGCGATGTCGGCCAGCGGAATTTGTTAGTCGGCTATTCGCTGGTGACGCGCGATCCCGAGACCGGCACCGAGGTGTTCAATACCCAGCGGACGCTGCGAGAGTGGAACGTGCTGAGCAGCCCCAGCATGGCCGACGATCAGCTTCCAGGCGCGTCGCCCTGGGAGCCCGAGAGCCAGACGGAGCGATTGATGCTGGGCGCCGAGCTACCGAAGAAAGAACTCCGATTTGACGGTGGTTTCACGGATGCGGGCGACCGGCTGCGGCTCAACGGCCACGCGGCGATTGTCGACGGCCGCCTGCGGCTGACCAACGGCGGGAGCAAACAGGCCGCCACCGCGTTTGCGCGCCACCCGATGAGCGTGGCTGCATTCACCACGCAGTTCGACTTTCAGCTCACCAAGGCCTTTGCCGACGGCATCACGTTCATCGTGCAGGGCACAGGCGATCGGGCCCTGGGCAGCAACGGCCAGGGGCTCGGCTATCAAGGCATCGGGAAGAGCGTCGCGGTGAAGTTCGATCTCTACGAGGACGCCGACTCCATGGGGCTGTTCGTCGACGGGGCCTCGCCGCGGGGCGGCAACTCGGTGAGCTTCAGGCAGTCGAAGATCGATCTGCGCAGCGGTCACAAGTTCCGCGTGAGCATGAGATACGCCGATGCCAGGCTCGAAGTCACGATCACCGACCTGCAAACCCAGGCCCGGTTTTCGCAGCAGTACACCGTCGACATTCCGGCCCTGGTGGGCAGCCCCGTCGGCTTCGTGGGCTTCGGCGCTTCGACCGGCCAGATGACCGCCGTGCAGGAGATCGTCAACTGGACGTACCTGCCGCAGCGCAGCAAGTCGCCGCTGGTGCAACGCGTGGCCTACGTGGCCGCCGGACGAACGAACCAGGGTCGCGACGTTGCGGTGCTGGCCATCGACGCCGGCACGGGCCGCCTGCTTCGCACCATCGAGCTAGGTAGCCACACCGTCGACCAGAACCAGGTCTACGCCGAACGAGCCGCCACGCCCACGCTGCTGGTGCATCGCGACCGCCTGTACGTCGACACGCACGGCGGGGCCCTGGTGTCGATCATCCGCAGCACGGGCGACATCGAATGGGCCATCAACTACGACTCGCCCTCGCCGCAGGCGAACCACTTTTACGGCTACGACACCCCGCGCCGCGAGACCAGCGGCCCGCTATTGGCCGGCGGTCTGCTGTTTGCCAAGGGCATGCGCTCGACGCGGCTGCTGGGCATCGATAGCGTCGGCCCGCGGCTGGAATGGAACCGCCCCGTGCAGCGCACCGCCGCGATCGTGGGCGCCGACGCCGAGCGGATCTACCTGAGCGACGGCGAGCTGACCGCCTACGACCTGCAAACGCAAGAACTGCTGTGGGCCACGCAGATGCCCCCAGCCGTCGACTGGTCGCAGCCGCTGCTGACCGACACGCGGCTCTACCAGTTCACCTCCCGCGGCGTGGTCGAAGTCGACAAGCACACCGGCAAGATCCTCCAAATCTTCCGCGGCTCCGACCTCCACGCCCCCGGCGGCATGCTCTACGTCACCCCCGACGTGCTGCTGACCGTGTCGAATCTGGGGATTACGGCGTACGCGCGGTAGCGCCGGTGGAGCCGATTGCACATGCGAAGTCCTAGCCCGGCCATCGGCGCGACGATCCACGATGCAGTTTCGTCGATGCCTGATGACAAGCTCGACTTCGGTGACCACATCGGGCACTATTGACAATCACGAGACGACGACAGGCAACGCGGTGCAGGCGGAAACCGCGTGGCCGATCACGCTAGCGCCGCTTCCAGGAGACCGCCATGGCCTACCAGCCCATCGAAGATTACGGCATCATCGGCAATATGCGCACCGCGGCGCTGGTGGGCATGAACGGTTCGATTGATTGGCTCTGCCTGCCGCACTTCGACTCGCCGAGCGTGTTCGCCGCGATCCTCGACGACAAGAAAGGAGGCAGGTTTCGCATCGCCCCGGCGGGTGATGGATACACCCGCAAGCAGTTTTATTGGCCCGAGACGAACATTCTGATCACTCGATTCTTGCATCCCGATGGACTGGGCGAGATCGAAGACTATATGCCCGTGCGTGCCGGCGAGGCGCTGCCCGACCAACTGGTCCGCCGAGTGCGCGTGGTGCGGGGGCGGCTGCCCTTTCGGCTCGAATGCACACCGGCGTTCGACTACGCCCGCCAGGCCGCGGACGTCGAACTGCACGAGCATGGGGCGCGGTTCGGCGGCGGCGAACTCGTGCTCGGCTTGGCTTCCTCGGTGCCGCTGGCGCGTTGCGAGTCGGGCGTTACAGCCAGTTTCGACCTGGCCGAAGGGCAAAGCGTGGCCTTCGTGTTGCGCATGCTCGACAAGGACGAGTCCCCTGCCTGCTGCCCGGGACTCGACCAGGCCGAAGCGTTGTTTCGCTCCACGGCCGACTACTGGCACCGCTGGTTGTCCAAGTGCACCTACCGCGGGCGGTGGCGCGAGATCGTCGAACGTTCGGCCCTGGCGCTGAAGCTGATGTTCTTCGAACCGACGGGCGCCATCGTCGCCGCCCCCACGTGCAGCCTGCCCGAGGCCTTGGGCGGACAACGCAACTGGGACTACCGCTACACGTGGATCCGCGATGCCGCCTTTACCGTCTACGGACTGCTGCGGATCGGTCTGACCGAAGAGGCGCGGGGGTTTATCGAATGGCTCGACCAGCGCTGCCACGGCGCGAGCGTCGAGACGGGGCCGTTGCAATTGATGTATGGCATCGACGGGCGCTATGAGCTTACCGAGGAGACGCTGGATCACCTGGAAGGGTATCGCGGCTCGGGCCCGGTCCGCGTCGGCAACGGAGCCTACGATCAATTGCAACTTGACATCTATGGCGAGTTGATGGACGCCGTCTACCTGCACAACAAGTACGTGACACCGATTGGCTACGACACCTGGTGCCGGCTGCGCAAATTCATCGACTGGCTGTGCGATAATTGGCAGCGTCCTGACGAAGGGATCTGGGAAGTACGCGGCGGCACGCAACACTTCGTGTACTCGAAGTACATGTCCTGGGTCGCCTTCGACCGCGCGATTCGGTTGGCGGAAAAGCGTTCGCTGCCGGCCGACCGCGCGCGTTGGCTGGCGATTCGCGATCAGATTCACGAAGAAGTGATGGAGCAAGGCTGGAGCCGCGAGCGGCAGGCGTTTGTGCAATCCTACGGCTCGGACAAGCTCGACGCCTCGACGCTGCTCATGCCGCTCACGTTCTTCATGGCCCCCAACGATCCCAGGATGCTGAGCACGGTGGACGCCATCCGCAAGCCGCTGGCCCACGGAGGCCTCGGGGCCGATGGCCTGGTCTACCGATACGATCCCAGCGAGCCACCCGACGATCTACTGGGGCGCGAAGGAACGTTCAACATGTGCTCCTTCTGGCTCGTCGAAGCTCTCACGCGCGCCGGCAGCTCCGATCCGGCGCGGCTGGAGGATGCCCGATTATTGTTCGAGCAAATGCTCAGCTACTCGAACCACCTCGGACTGTACGCGGAACAAACCGGCGACAGCGGGGAAGCCCTAGGCAATTTTCCGCAAGCTTTCACGCACCTGGGCCTGATCAGCGCCGCGTTCAACCTCGATCGCGCGCTGGGGTAATATCATGAAATCCCACACCGAATACCTCACCTTCAACCTCCCCGCCCGCATGGCGTTTGAGAACATCACGCCGCGGATCGCCGAGATCGTGCGCGCAAGCGGCGTGCAGGAAGGACTGGTGCTGGTCAATGATCGACGGATTGAACCAATCGCCGTTTGACGAGCGCACGTTGCTGAGGTGCCCCGCCTAGGTCCTCGTCCCACGCGGCAATCGCTTCCTCGCTGATGGGCAGCACGCCTTGTTCGTGAATCAACTGCCCGTGAATTTCGTACTGCCACGACTTGTGGCGTCGCTTCGGGTTGTCAGCGTCGACCCACGTAATGTAGATGCCGAGTGACTTGCCGTCGGCCCGTTCGCCAGTGAAGACGAGCTCGACCAAGGCACGCTTGTCCTTCCACGTCATCGCATCGAGCGTGTCGAGGCTTCGGGCGGCCACGACTCGTGCACTCGTCCGCTTGCGTCCTTTCGCCTTGCGCTGCGCCCGCTTTTTGAACGCGGCCGCCGCCTGCTCAGACACGGCTCGAATCGCCTCGGCCGTGGGCGTATGACCTAGTTCGTCGTCGATGCGGATTAGCTCATCGTGGTAGCGACCATCGCTGTCTTTCAGTTCCCGCAGCCGCTGCCGCATCTCGTCTTCGGGCAGCAGGCCATCATCGCAGGCCCGGATGCGGCGTTCGCGTGCAATCGCGTTCTTCTTGAGCAACTCCTCGACCCGATCACGCCGCTCGCGAAGCGCTTGAAGTTTCTTGAGGTTCGGTGTGGCCCGTTCGATGGCCCGTTGAATCGCAGCCGGGTTGCCGAAGGTATCGAACAGGTGCCGCATTACGACGGCCTCCAACTCGTTCGCATTGACCCAGGCCCGCGGCTCCGTGCATTCGTTGACTCGTTCTGTGTGGGCGTGCCTGTAGTAGCGTCGATTGCCATGATTGGTTTGGCCGAACATGCGGTAGTTGCAATGGCCGCAGATCACGAAGCCGGAAAACAGGTAGGGGTGCCGTGCCTGGCCGTGCTGATAGGTCTTGTTGGCTTCCGCCTGCCTGAGGATTGCTTTGATCGTGCGTTGAGGCAGGAGTCTCGGGATCGGTGTCGGCACGACCTCGTGAATGTTCAGGTCGTCTGAATGGAACGTCTGTTCCCACGTGTCGCCGCAGCGCTTCGTCAGGTTCTTGTGCAGGCTCGAGTGGTTCAGCCGATACTCGCGGGCCAGATGTTCTAGCTTCTCGCCGGCGAGGTATCGCTTGGCAATGTCCTCCATCATCTTCTGCTTCTTCTTGTCGATGCCCCATTGTTGCTTCGCCTTGTCGAAAGTACGGCCGAAGGGCAGCTTGCCGGATACAGGCAGCCCACGCTTGGCGCGCTCGATACGATTCTTGAGCGACTTCTGCATTTGATTGCGAGCGTGGAACGCGCCGATGGTCGTGTTCAGGGCAATGAACAACAGCGCGTGAGGATCGAACAGGTCGTACTCGGTCGTCAGCACGAAAAACCGCACGCCGTGGTCGCGGAAAGTTTGCAAGCCCGCCTCGCTGGCCGTGTTGTCCCGTGACCAGCGTGAGGGATCGGCTACGATCACTGCATCGAATGGGCGGCGTTGCTTTTTGGCGTCGGCAAGCAGGGCATCGAGTTGCTGACGCTCCCAACCCGAAGTCGCGTGCTCCTGCCCCGCGTAGCGCTTGGTGATCTTGCCGCCGAGCTGGTCGACGGCATGCTTAAGCTGAGTGTCTTGCGTTTTCAGCGACTCGCCTTGACGCTCTTGCTTCTCGGTGCTGACTCGAATGAGCGCCGCGAACCGTAGGGGCCGGCCGTTCTTGGACATCGTGCTTCCTCCTGAGTGTGCATAGGAATGCGATATTTTCGCAAAGGCACGACCGCAGGCCAACCTGCCCTCATCGCCGCGTTTCGCGCACGAAAAAAGGGGCCGGCGCTCCACGGGAAGGTGAAAACGCCGGCCCTCGAAAGGAACCGAATCGAGTTCGCTACCCGCTCTCGTTTGGATCAGGTCGCACCGCCGTCCTAAGGTGTCAGGAGGACACTCAGCGGCGCGACCACACGGCTAGCAGCGAGTTGACCAAAGCCGAAGACTCGCCCTCGAATCGGCATCGACTCAAAACTCCATCTTCGGCAGCCCCAACGGCTGCTGCACGCCCGGCTGCTTGTTGGCAGTCACGGGCTCGGTGGACTTCGTGGCCCCGTAGTCAGAGAAATCCATTTGCGGCAGGCCCAGCGGCTGCTGCCCACGATTGCCACCGTTGATTGCAAGCTGCTGTTGCAGACGCCGCTGCTGACGTTGCTGTTCGTAGGCATAGCCGTAGTTGCGAACAGGCGACACGCCGCCCGGCAAACCAAGCGGTTCCTGTCGACGCTGTTGCGACTGCTGGCCGAAGCCGGCCGCTGCCGCGCGAGCGAACAACTGCGAAGTGTTGTTCGCAGCCGGGGCCGCCAACGGCTGCCACTGCGGTGAACTGCCGATCTTGAACGCGACGGCAGTGCCCGCGTTGGCGATGATGTTGACGGCCTCATCAGCAGACTGACACTGGTGAGCCGTCTCGCGGCCATCACTGTGCAGGACTGTCAGGGCCAACTCGTTGCCCACTGGCTGGGTCTCCTGCTGCGTTGTCGGCATGTCATTGCCGGGTCTCCATCTAGTCTCGAAGTCCGGATCATTGACGACTAATTCCATCACATATTCCTTTCCATGGACCGCCTAGGTTCAGAAACGCGCGTCTTGATTGCTAGGCCGCGATGAAGCGAGCAACGAAGTCCTCGACCTCGACCTGCTTCAACGCCTTCCCGTTGACCGGCTCAGTCGAGCCGTCATCTTCGTATACGCTGTACCAGGACCCCTTGCGAAAGACGATGAGACCATTGCCCTTCGCATCCGGGAACTGCTCGGTGACGTTCACGCCGCGCGGGTCATCGCCCACCGAGCTGAGCAGATCGTCCAAGGCCGCCTGTTCCTCGGGGGTATCCTGCGGCGGCCGTTCCTCGCCCTCGTCCTCGCTGGCCCCTGCGGTGTTATCGACCAGGTTGAGCACGGCGGTGTCCGAATGGCCCTTGAGGTATCCTCGAAGCTCGGCCACCGTGGTCGACGTCTTCAGACCGCCCTTGGCCAATTCGACCGTCACCGTGTCAGTTTCGGCATGGCCCTCGAGCAACGCCCGAATCTCGCCAACTGCCATACCCGCCCGCACCATCACAGTCGAGCCGCAATCGGCTGCGGACACGGCCTGTTCGCCGAGGATCTTGATTGCGTCCTCGTCGGTGACGCTCTCGAAGCGTGTCGGGGCAAGCTCGGCCCAATTTTGCTTCGACTGGAAAACTTGACCGGGCTCGATCCGCTGGCCGGATTCGTAGTGTTGCGAGCCGATCTTGATTCCTGTGAACTCCGTTCGGAGTCGATAGTAGGCCATTGAAAATCCCTCCTTGTTGTTGTGTGTTTGCTGACCCGTGGTAGGTCAGACGTTGCAGATGTCGTCGAGTTGTTGAACGAACTTGTCCACGCGGGCACGCTGGATCGCTTCGACTCGAGCCCGCTCTTTGCGTTGGTCGGGAGTGAGATAGTCGGGACTCGACCGATCCACATAGTTCCGGGCGAGCCTGTGTTCGCGTTTGCACCGATCCACCTCCGCTCGCAGTTCGCGTGCCCGGTCGAGGGTGGCGGGATCGCATACCCCATCGCGTGCCGGTCGTTGTGCTTCGGCGTAGAAGTTTCGCAGCGCGAGCGTGGCGCGGTTCAGGCAGTACTCCGCACGTGCGAGCAGCAAAGTACCGCGCGCGTGGTTGTCGGCTGGCGGGGGCAGGTACAGGCCTTCGGGATCGTGTTCGCGCCGGGAACCGCTGCTGTAAATGATTGGACCGCCAGGCAGCACCACTCCGTCACCACCCGCGATCCGGTTCCACTCGCGCCGCCCGGCGACGCTGGTCACGTCGACCTCGTTCAGCTTGCGGATCAGGTCGAGGACTTCCTTGGGCGTTTCTTTTGGGATAGGGTCGACGTCCGAAACATGAAGCGTGACCGTGTCAGTAGCCATTAGTAACCTCCGTTGATTCGATTGAAGAAATCCATCCGGGCACGCAGCACTGACGCATCGCTGTCGTCGTCATCGTCACCTCGCACCCGACAGCCGAGGCCGCCGACCTGCACAACGCCGCGAGCGGCTAGTGTGATTGCGCCGGCAGCGGCGTTACTCAAATCGTCTCTAGCCCCACTTCTAGCCCCACTGGTCGCTGGATGGTCTACGATATCTTTGCCGCCTGATCGTGTTCGGCGTTCAAGGTTCGCCAGTTGCTTTACGAGCGTCTCGTCGTCCAGTAATTCGACTTCGCCCGAACTGATGCGGGGGAGTAGTTCCAAGTAGAGTTGCGACTTGGATTGCTTGCTGCGGTGCAACGTAATGCGGTGCTGACGAAAGGCCACGACCGAGAATTCCGCGGCGTAGTTATCCGCGACCGCTGACACGAGTCCCCATTGGCGAAGCGTCTCCGACATACTTCGAGCAACTTCAAATGGGGAGAATGGAGCGCGATATCGGTGAACCAGATCGAGGACGACGATGCGGCCTTTGCGATGAGCGATGGCCAGCGCGGCGTCATCGTGCCGGCCGCCCGACATGTCCACGAACGCGTGATATCGCTGGCCGATCTGGCGAAGGTTTTCCGTTCGGCCAGGGACGACGCACGCCTCGATCACTTCTCGTGGGAGGAACGCTGCAATATCGTCACGAAACTCCGCGAGGTACTCCGACTTGGCCGCAGCTAGGTCTTCCGCCAACGCATCGGCAACCGTCTCCTCACTGAGCAAAGGATTGAGAAGTCTTGAAGGCGCCTGAACCACGAGACAGGACTTGTTGCTGGCATCGTTCCCGAAGTGGCGTTGCCAGGTGTTGTAGCACCAGCCTTTTCGAGCGTACGGGGACGAAATGGCGATCAGCTTACCGCCCGTGGTGGCGAGGCTAGGCTTGAGGGCTCGCACGAGCTCCGCGTCGCTCTTGACCTTGGCCTCCTCGTCCACGCCGAAGAACGCTGCCTCATCAATTACTGCTGCGAGAAGTGTGAACCCGCGAACTGTCCGAAAGTCGCCCGTCAAGATTTCGATCCGAACGCCGTTGCGGAGTCCAAAGCCGTTCTTGGTCTCGTCAACTACTTGCTCGCGCAATAGGTCAGAGCTGTCGAAGATCGCTCGCAGGTAGCCATGGACGATACGTGACTGACTGCGGGTCGGACTGCACACGGCCACGAGGCCCTGCTCGCCCGGAGCCAGCTTTTTCTCATGACCAGCGAGCGCCGCTTCGTATGCTGCCGTGATCGCAGCACCGCATCTCGATTTTCCACTTCGGCGGCCGCACAAAAGCAGCACCGTAGACGCGTCTGACTTCGGCAACTTGTCTGGATCGCGGCCCGTGATCTGCCTCACGAAGTCACGCCGGGCCTTGGGGATGGGTAACCCGTAGATGCACCGCAGCACGGACAACCAGCCATACCACGATTCAAGGGATTCGTCCTTGTCGGCGAGGTATGGCCGGAACAAGTTGCGATCCTTGACTGCCTGGATGATGTTCATGGTCAGCCCGCCTTACGCGTCTTCTTCTTGACGTAGGTTTCCAGGTCGACGGTCTTCGGCGGCTTGCGTCGTTTCAATCCAAGGCGAGCCGCCAGCCCAGACAGGGCGTTGACCATTTGGACCCATCGTGCGAGGTGCTCGGCGGCCTTGGGATCCTCGGCCAACTGGGCCTCGAGCGACTGCATCGCGGACTCCAGGTAGATGAATCTTTCGACCAATGCTCTTTGCAGGCGACTCAGTGAATCAACGCCGCCCAAATCGTTCGTGATTTCGGTGTAAGCCGACTGGAGCCGCTGCGCAATGGCGGTGCGATGGTCCATTTCTCGCAGCACGCCCGGGGAGTATTTCTCAGGCAGCGTGACGCGTTTTCGATGTCGCCTGCGCTTCTTCGTTTTCACCATTTGGTCGTCCTCGCGGGGCATTGGTTGCGAAAAATGCGGGGCGAACGATAACGACGAAGTAGGCGAACCGTCAAGCTGCCGCCCCTGCAAACGCCGCGTAGGTGTTGTGCATTGCGCACGAAAAACCCCGGGCGTTCCCGGGGTGTGCGTGGTTCGACGTAGCCGTGCAATTTTTTTTCGTCACGGCGCCGCCAACACGCTGTAAACGGTGGGCCTCGACAATCCAACAGCGGCAGCAATTTGTTTGATTGGAGTATGCGATTCACGTAGCGACTTGATGGCTGCAATTTGCGTATCTGTGACCTTCTTCCTCACCCCTGGCTTCGAGCCGCCCCAGCGCTTCCCCGCAGCCTTGGCCGCAGCGATGCCGGCTGCCTGACGCTCGGATCGCACCTCCCGCTCGAATTGCGCAACGCTGGCTAAGACGTTGGCGAGCATGCGGCCTGCGGCTGTGGACAAATCGACTCCGTCCTTGAGCGATACGAGATTGACCTTCCGCGTTTGCAGCTCGTCAAACAGCGTGGTGAGTCCGCTGGCCGTGCGTCCGAGCCGATCCACACGCCACACGACAATCGCGCTCAGCTTGTTCGCGTGCATCGCGGTCGTGAGCTTGTCCCATCCCGGACGTGCCATCGAGCCGCCGGACGCTTTGTCACGATACCATCGCACCGGCTGGTCCTGGGCATCGGCCCATCGTTGCAAGTCCGGCTCCTGTGATCGCAGGGCTTGGGACGTGGACGAGACACGCAAGTAGATCGCCACGTGACGCCCCGGCGCGGACGCCGTGCGTGGGCCCCTGTGCTGACCTGTCCTGCGAGGCTTGGTGCCTGACGCGTCCTGAGCCGGCTTTCGTGCTCGCTTGCGCCGTGGGCGACGTGTGGTGGTCGTGCTCATCGCGTCACCTCCTCGCCCTCAAGCTCGGCGGCCACGTCACACAAGAAGTCGGCGTAGTTGTGCAGACGTGCGTCGGTCGTCTCGTGAAATGCGGCGGCCATGTCCTCGAACCGTTCGATCAGGTCCTTGCGGTCGCTCGTGCGTGAGCAGGTATCGCTCGTCAGGTCGAGTCCTGCACGCAGTAGTCTGGCAATTGTTGTAGCCGTGTAGCGGGTGCTCATGATCGGTCTCCTTCGTGGTGTGCAACGTGCCCACAGTGAACACGCGTATACCGATCATTGTGCCCCCGCTACAGAGGGGTGTCAAGTGGCGAGTACACACGATACCTGACGGTCGCGGGTCCACGAGGAGCCGTCAGATTCGCCGGGCCGCAGGGCGTCGGTGGGCGGGCAGTTTCATTCTTTACACTGCGACCTGTCGGACGTCTGCGGGTGCCGTTGTCCACGTTCGGCTCGGGCTCGGGTAGGGCTCGGCCGCGTGGGGTTGCGGGGTGTCGTGTCGAAGGCCCTAGCGTTGCTATTCGGGTGAATCAGGCGATTCGGAAGGATTGCTCGGGGAAGCGGACGGCTGTCCGTCACCTCTCTGTGATTGAAACGACTCGATCGTCTTTTTCCCTTGTTGTGCCTTCTCTCTTACTTGCTGCTCGAGCTCGCTGATCCGCTTTCCTTGGTCGATAACTCTTTCCAGCTGCTCAAGTATTTCTGCGTTTATCGCATCCGCCTCTGTCGCCACCCTATTAGTCTTCTGAACTAGACTCATGCCTTCCCACACCGTGTAAGTTGTGAACAATGCAATGACTCCCAGCATGATGAACGCAACCGACAGGCTCATAGCGAGCATGAGCTCTTTCGTTCGCACAGCAGGCTCGATGATTTCCTTCTGTACGAGACGTACTGCCGCAGCCGTTGATACCGCGGGCTCGTTCCCTTCGCTTGTCCCTGAAAGATAGACGCGTACATCGTACTGGTCTTTGCGATTGAATGGAGTGCACGTGAAATCGAGCTGGCGCTTTGGTGCAGCAGGATTCGCCTTGTCACTCGCCTCCACAATCTTGTGATGCCTGTCGGCGCCGCTGGGCGAGCAAAGCACGGCCGAATCAGCCTCGTCGAGTGTGATCCCGAAGGTAAATGCGTCGTGGTCTCGATTGCTTGTGTTCTTGATGCGAATGCGCAACAGCGACAGCGACTCAAACTGGTATTCTTGACCGTCATACGATACCTGCGCCTGTGCTTGCAGTACGCCAGCGTGCGGAGCCGAGGCAAATACTGAGTCGAACGAGGTCTCGTACACGACGGGTTGCACGCGACCACTCCATCGCTCATATGCGATGCGTATGACTTGACCGGCCATTCCACCGGCGACGAGACTTACCGCGATTTGCACCCAATGCAGGTCCGCCATGATTCACGCGCCTTAGTAGACCGTTAGCGTGGACGACGTTTCTTTTTCACGGTTCGCAACCCGGTCTGAGCATTTAGCTCGGTTTCGACCGTACGTTCTTCCGTCCACTCAGTGAACGTGTCGCGTTCCGCACCGCTGGCTATTGTCCAAAAATGCTTGAGATAGTGAAGCGGCGTCTTTTTCGGAGGATGCAGGATCTTTTCTTCCTCCTCAGGATCGATGTCGTGGCCGCTGACCTCGCCTGGTTCTTCAGGATCGTCGCCAGGACGCTCGCGCAGCTTGCTGAAACGCGAGCCAACTAGGTTCAGGGCCATGCTACGCGTCACGCGTTTACCCTGCTTACCTAGGGCCAGGGCTTCTTCGATTGCCGACTTCTTGACGCCGTTCCCCGACAACAGGTACAGGGCACCCGCATCGAAAGTTTGTACAAATTTTGGACAATCTCCGAATACCAGGTACGAGTTCATCCAATTGTATGCCGTCGTGCGACTGACCTTTAGGCGGTCACGTAACCACGCACCGAAGACACCATCTCCGCGGTGGCCGAGCAGGTCGCGTGCAGCGTGAAGTTCCTCGCCTAGGGCAAGGATGTACGCGGCATCAGTCTTACGCCACTCGGCTTGAATACGGTCGATCTCGAGCGCACGACTTTCGAGTTGGACCTTGCAGTCTTTCGTTGGCCCCTTGAGCCTGGCGTAGACGACCGCCTGCGTTCGCTTTCGTGTGACGGGTCGAGTTCGTCTTCGTTTCTTGCGTTCGCGTGCTGCGACCATGAGTTGAACCTCCGCTACGGCGTCGATGATTGAGCCCCCCATGGACTCACGTGACGGGCGGCAAACGTAACAGGTCGCCTCACTATCGCAAAACATTTTTATCGCGGCAGAAATGCGCGCATCAAAGTATTATCGTTCTTGATGCGCGCGCATTCGGACAAGTTTGATTGGCGTCCGAACGCAAGTCCGTGACGCTCAACGAGAAGAAAAACTTGTTGCTCGCCGAAAATCGGTGCGGTACCATACCGGCCAAAGGAGTGGCTCATGCGATTCGTACTGCTCGTTGCCGGCGTCGTGCTGTGGGCTTGCTCGCTCGGGCTGTTCTTGTACATTTTTTGGCCTCGCGAGCACCAAGAACTCATCACGCACATGGTGCCAGAGAAGCACTCCCGCTCAGTTCAGTACAGGATTGAGATTGATGGCAAGCCGCACACGATCGAGATACCAGTGCCGTACGAAACGGCTCATGCCGTATACGAGACGGTTACGCGCGAAGTGACGCGAGAAGAGCAGATCCGCTTCGTGGCCCTGGCGTCTGGCGTCGGACTTCTGGATTTGTACTTCCTGATCGTCATCCTTGCGTTCGGATGGTGTTTGGCCACGGGTAAGAGCAACAAGAGTCTTGACCTGCAGTTGGTTGGTGTCGTGACGTTTTTGACTGGAGTCGTCGGGACGATGGTCGCCACTCGTCCGGTGCCTCAGGCGGCTGAGCAGGCCCCACCCGTAAGTCACACTGGCCGTCGACTTCCGGTTGGTGAGCCGGCCGGGTTCATGCGAACACCCGAACCGTTGCCGTACGAGCCGTACGTCGAGTCCCTTGACTATCCCAGCCCGAGCCTCCCGCCGCCGACAGACGACGTTCAACCTAGTGCCCCTCGCTAGTGCTTTCTCGAGAAGGAGTTCCACTCCATGGCAAGTGACTTCCTGAAGCTGACCGTGTTCAAAGGCGCTGTTGTGATCGTCAACCTCAAGCAGATTTCGACAGTCATTCAAACACGCGACCATCTATGGCAAGTGCAAATGGTCACGGGCTCGCCTTTTCATATCGACGAGACTGAATGCGCCAAGCTACGGAAGGCAATGGACCTGGACGCCTGAGAGAAGTGGATGCTTGTCTAGTTCTGCTTGCCCATCTTGAAAATGAGCGAAGACCCGTACCTCACCGCTGGGGATATCACCGAGTACCTCGACACGTCCTCTGACTTTGCCTTCGAGCTTCAGTGCCTAGAGTTGTTGACGCACTGGAAGTACGAGTGCACGCACGGAGGATCGTACATTGATCCGATCACGCAGAAGCCCCGGCAGTTCGACATTCGTCTTCACAAGCAGTGCGACCGCCGACGGCACATCCGATGCGCGATTGAATGCAAGAACATTAAGCCGGATCGTCCACTGGTCGTCCTCTGCGTGCCGAGGACGGAGGGTGAGAGCTATCATGAACTCGTCCGAGGCCACGATCGTCCATTTCCCCATCGGTCAACCGACGTGTTCACACCGACATGGGCTAGCGTCATCCATGTTCAGAACTCGCCGTACGAGGTGGGCGAGCCGGTCGGAAAAAGCTGCGCATTGCTCGCCAAAGAAAAGAATCGTGTCACCGGCACAGATTCAGAAGTATTTCAAAAATGGGCGCAGGCGTTGGCGTCCTTGAATGACTTAATTGCAGACGCGACAATGGCTGGCTACTGGAACGCTACGACAGTCGACACGCTTCTTCTGCCAATCGTCGTCGTGCCCAACAATACGCTTTGGCGAGCCGACTTCGATGACGGTGGGGGTCGTCGCGGCGTGCCGACGCTGGTCAAGCGATGCTCGTTCTTCGTAGATCACACACGAAATGCCGATCCGGAAATGACGATCTCGCATCTGGAGTTCGTTACAACCGATGGTTTGCTGGAACTCATGGCCACTCTGACTAGTACCACCATGGGGAACCGATGGATTCCCGATTCGATTGTCGCAGGTACGTGACCTCCCACCGTACACATTACTAATAAAAAGCTGTAACCGGCAGGCGCCCAACGAGTTGCGGCCACACTTTTCATCCACGCTTGATCCGCACTTTTGACGTGACTGCACGTCCGGATTCCTTGGTCATGACGAGATTGTAGACTCGCTGCATGACATGTCGGAGTTGCTGCTCGAGATACTTTTCCACGATGAACGAATCGTGAATCGGAAGCACGACTGCGCGGTGGCTGGCGAGCATGTCGAGCATGATGAGCCGAGCCATCTGGGCGTCGAGGTTTTGCAGCCTCAGCCCCATGCCTGAGTCAAAGTATCTGCGAATCGACTTGTGAGCCTTGTAGAAGCCTTTTAGCACGGTCGCACACGAGGGCGTGTCAGGCGAATCGAGCAGCCCTGCCTTCGCCCAGCGCCTGACACGCCCTCGACATTCCTTCCGCTCAAGGTCGCGGTGGTGATCGTTCTCCGCGTCACGCCAGGCGCTGAACATTCTGCGGTTCGCCCTGGCGATGGCTTGCTTGGTCGATTTGGTCTTGCCGTTGATTAGGGCCAGCAGCATTTCCTTGAGGTCGTCGCGGATTGAAGGCCATCGCTTAAATACGGTAGCCGAATCATGGCCAATGGTTTCGAGGACCGCAGCGTAGGGGTCAGCATTGGCCGAGTATTCCTTGCCCGCGAGGTGGTAGAGCATGCGAACGTGCAGGCCGCTAAAGTCGAGTTCGACCGTTGGGCATCCATCGAATTTGATTGTGCGACGTTCGGCCTTCGTCAACCCCTGGTGCCCGCCCTTCCCTGTGTAAAACCTGCCGCCGTGCTCGAAGTCGTTCGTGTAGACCACGTACAGGGCCGGATACAAGTAGTGCGTCTCGTCATCACTCGCCTTAATGTAGGTCATCTCGACTTCGCCAATTGTGGCGTTGAGGACCGTGAGCATCGCTTCGAGCCTGATAACGTATGCCTCCTGTGCCGGCGTTAGATTCCATTCGTCGCGCGGCACGAAGTCCTTACTTTTTGAACGTCGCAAACCCACCATAGCGTTCGGATCGTTGATGATTTCCGTTTCGTCAACGTAAAACGTGTCGAGCAGTTCCGAGAATTCTCGGCCCGGCTTCACACGCGTCCGCCGTGAACGGCCACTGTGTGCATCCCGAAATCCCTTTTGGAGGATCAGTGCCTGACGGGTTGGGTGCGAGGCAAGCTTGACCAAGTCAATGAACCCTGCGTTGACTTTGCCGCTGGCATACGTGTTTGGGCTGAGCGATACGGCCAGCGACCGCTTTCCCAGGTTCTTCATGTGGAGAAAATTCGCCAACAGTGTTTCCACATTTCGCATTGAGGCGGGTCGTCGTTTGGGTCCTGATGCAATCGGCCATCGCAAGCCGTCCGGCATCGGTTGATCTCGACTCAGCAGGCCGAGGAACGCGTCTTGCAGTTGCGATAACTTGTGATTCATTCTGACTCTCCAACTGAACACGAGTTGTGTATTGGTCCAGACGTACTGTGAAGTCTGGTGGCGCAGGAACGATCGTTCGGCGACCTTGAGTGCTGACGTTCGCTTCCGTGGTGGCATTGTGCATCCTTTCGAGACGAGCCCGCTGGGGCGAACGTTGCGGCAAGGATGCAAAGAAGCTCACAGCGTTCGCCCCCGCGTCATGGGCCCGTCGGCCCAGCTCGTGCGAAGGCACGTCATAACGACGTCTCGCGGCGTAGGTCAAGTAAACCCGTGTAGGACGCTGTGACGGCAGGCAGCATCGAACGCGTGTTCGTGTCGCCCCGTGGCAGTTACTCGCCGTATGGGCGACGTGCGGGGCTCACGCGGGGCTGACGCATTGCGTGACCGGCGCTGTGGTATGATGTGCGGCATGAAATCGAAAACCGAATACCTCACCTTCAACCTCCCCGCCCGCATGGCCTTTCAAAACATCACGCCCGAGGTCGAGCGCATCGTGCGCGACAGCGGCGTGACCGAGGGCATTGTGCTCTGCAACGCGATGCACATCACAGCATCCGTATTCATCAACGACGATGAGTCGGGGCTGCACGAGGACTACAAGAAGTGGCTAGAAGGGCTGGCACCGTTTGATGCGTCGCCGAAGCGGTATGCCCACAACCGCACGGGCGAGGACAACGCCGATGCCCACATGAAGCGGCAGGTGATGGGCCGCGAGGTCGTGGTGGCCATCACCTCGGGCAAGCTCGACTTTGGGCCGTGGGAGCAAATCTTCTATGGCGAGTTCGATGGACGCCGGCCGAAGCGCGTGCTCGTCAAGGTCATCGGCGAGTAGTCCCGTCCAAAGTGAAGCGCCACAGCGATGAATCGAAACCGTTTGTCGAATGCGATGCACATCACGGCGTCGGTCTTTATCAACGACGATGAGTCGGGGCTGCACGAGGACTACAAGAAGTGGCTCGAAGGGCTGGCGCCGTTCGATGCATCGCCGAAGCGGTATGCACACAATCGCACGGGCGAGGACAACGCCGATGCCCACATGAAGCGGCAGGTGATGGGCCGTGAGGTGGTCGTGGCCATCACCGCGGGCAAGCTCGACTTTGGCCCCTGGGAGCAGATCTTCTACGGCGAGTTCGATGGGCGAAGGCCGAAGCGGGTGCTGGTGAAGGTGATCGGAGAATGAAATGTCCTTCCCCGTCGACGAACGATTCATCCGCGAAACCGAAAAGAAACTCGGCGCGCGGCTGCCTCCCGATTACGTCGTCAAGATGGTGAAAGAGAACGGTGGCGAGGTGGAGACGCCGCCCGACGCGTGGGTCCTCTATCCGATCTTCGATTCGAGCGACAAGAAACGCCTGAAACGCACCTGCAACGACGTCGTGCGCGAGACCGAAAGCGCTCGCCAGTGGACGGACTTTCCGCCGGAAGCAGTGGCCATTGGAAGCAACGGCACGGGCGATCAGCTCGTGTTTCTGCGAGACAGCGAGTCGCCTGAGGCCTTGGGCCCCGAGGTCTACTGGTGGGATCATGCGACGGGAGAGTTGAACGAGGTCGCCGCGACTTTTGGCGATCTGCTCCCGGGCGAGTAGCGTCTCCCGAGTGCCAATTCGGTCGACCCTACCCCTCTGCAGCAAGCTACCCTTACACGAAATTTGGGTACCCGGCCGATTTCGCACTATGATGCACAGCGGTCGGTTCGCCGGGGCCGGCCCGCTTCATGGACCCGGTCGCCTGGTTCTCACCATCCGTCAGCTTCGGGGAGTCTCCCACATGCGAAAGTCGCAATTCTCATCTTGGGTCTTGGCGTGCTGCCTGCTACCGGCGATGGCGTTGGCCGCCCCGCGCACCTGGCGTGACAATTCGGGCAAGTTCACGCTCGAGGCCGAGTTGGTCGAAGCCGATGACGAGCAGGTCGTGTTGAAAACCGCCCAGGGCCGCACCGTCAAAGTGCCCCGGGCCCGCTTGAGCGAGGCCGACCGGCGGCATCTCGAAACGCTCGACGCTTCGACCTCCGACGGCCCCCAGGCCGATGCCGAGATCAACGCCATGCTCGCGCAGGTTTGTCAGCAGACCAAGGTACCGGCGCTGACGGCGGCGATCGTCAACAGCGACGGGCTCGTGGCCTTCGGTGTTGCGGGCGTTCGTAAGCGCGGGACCAGGTCGCCCGCCACCCAGCGCGATCTCTGGCACCTCGGTTCCGATACCAAGGCCATGACGGCCGCGCTGGTAGCATCGCTGGTAGAACAAGGCCAGCTCGGCTGGGACACGACGCTGGGGGAGATCTTCGCCGACGACGGCATCGACATTCATCCGGATCTGCAAGGCGCGACCGTCGCCCAGCTCCTCTCACACCGGGCCGGCCTGCCCGCGAACCTGGAGTTGAAGGAATACCTGGGCGACGACGTGGTCGCGCTGCGCCGCCGCGCATTGAGCGAGCTGGCCAAGGCTCCCCAGTCGCCGCCGGGCGAAACGTTTTCGTATTCCAACCTGGGCTACATCATCGTCGGGGCGATCATCGAGAAGCGCACCGGCAAGTCGTGGGAAGAGAACATCCAGAAAGTGGTGTTCGCACCGTTGGAAATGCGCAGCGCCGGCTTCGGCGGCCTGGGAACCGTCGGCAAGGTTGACCAGCCCTGGCCCCACGCGGACGACGGCAAGCCGGTGGCAGGCAACGGCCCGAAGGTCGACAACCCGCCCGTGATGGGCCCCGCGGGCCGCGTGCACTGCTCAATCCAAGACTGGTCCCGCTTCATCGCCGACGTGCTGCGTGGGGTCGCCGGCGGGGAGGCATTGCTCCAGCCCGCGTCGTACCAGCGGCTGACCACTCCGGCCGGGGGTGCCGACTACGCGCTGGGCTGGATCGTCACCGAGCGCGGCTGGGCCGGCGGTCAGGTGCTGCAACACAGCGGCTCGAACACGATGAACTACGCTACGGTGTGGATCGCCCCCAAACGCGACCTGGCATTCCTGGCCTGCTGCAACCAGGGCGGCGACGTCGCCGCGGCGGCTTGCGATGCGGCGGTGACCGCGCTGATCAGCCATCCGTTGGCAAAAGAGCGCTAGCACGCCGCCGCAGAGAGTGAGGTCGGCAATCTCGACGTGGGAGCGATTGAGTCATGCGACGGAAACTGATCTATTTGGGCATCGGCGTCGGCGTGTTGGCGGCGCTGGGCGTGGGATCTTTGGCGGTGCGCAGCGCGATGGCGAAGCGGCCTAAAAACCTGGGGCTGGTCGAGGGGCGTCTGCGCCCCTGCCCCGATTCGCCCAATTGCGTCTGCACCGAGGCCACCGACGACGAGCACAAGATCGAACCACTCTCGTTCGAGGGACCGCCCGAGGAGGCCATGGCCCGGTTGAAGCGGGTGATCGAAAGCCTGCCGCGCACCAAGATCGTCACCGAAAAGCCCGGCTACGTGCACGTGGAGTTCACGACGCTCATCTTTCGCTTCGTCGACGACGTGGAGTTCGCCCTCGACGAAGAGGCCGGCAAGATCGACTTTCGCTCCGCCTCCCGCGTCGGCTATTCCGACCTCGGCACCAACCGCCGCCGCATGGAAACCGTGCGCGCGAAGTTCAACGAAACGTAATGTAGCAGGCTCACTCCGTGAGCCGTGGCAGCACTTGCTCTGTGCGGATCCAACTGGACCCTGCGACGGCTCACGGAGTGAGCCTGCTACATTACGCGGTGATGCCTTTGGTGAGCGCCATAAAGGCGGTTTCCAGGTTCAGCTCGTCTTCCTTGAAAAGCGAAAGACGGAAACCTTTTTCCACCAGCAGCGTGGCCAACTGGCTGTAGCCGGCCACCTCGGGCTTGAGCGTGACGACCAGGTAGCCGTCCTTGGGCTCGACCTTCTCGACGTCGGCCTGGTCGGAGAGCAATTTCGCGGCTTCGTCCTTCTTTTCGACGACGCCCACGTTCAGAATCGTCTGCCGGCGCACTTGCTTGAGCACCTGTTGCACGTCGGCGTTCACCTGTAGCTCGCCCCGCTCGATGATGCCAATCTTGTTACAGATGTCGGCCAGCTCCGGCAGAATGTGGCTCGAGACCATAATCGTCTTGCCCAGCCCGCGCAGCTCCTTGAGCAGCCCGCGAATTTCGATGCGCGCCCGGGGGTCGAGACCACTGGCCGGCTCGTCGAGCAGCAGCACCTGCGGATCGTGCAAGAGCACCCGCGCCAGTCCCAGCCGTTGGGTCATGCCGCGTGAGAGGCTCGTCACGAGCGCCTCGCGTTTGTAGCCCAGGTCGACCAGCTCGAGCATTTCGTCGCACACTTTGCGACGTGCCGGCCCGTTGATGCGGTAGGCGGCGGCAAAGAACTCGAGGTACTCGATGACCTTCATGTCGTCGTACACGCCGAAAAAGTCCGGCATATAACCCACCACGCGGCGGATTTCGCGGGGCTTGGTGTAAATGGAGTATCCGCAGACGTACGCTTCGCCCCAGGTCGGGTGCAGCAGCGTGGCCAGCATCCGCATCGTCGTGGTCTTGCCCGAGCCGTTGGGGCCGATGAAGCCGAACACGTCCCCTTTTTCCAGGTCGAGCTCGAGCGATTTGACGGCGAATAGCTCGCCGTACTTCATGGTCAGGTCGTGTGCTTCGATCATCGTGGCGGACTCGTGGTTGTTTTCAGCGACGGGATGGTCGACGGTTATCGCGGCGTGGCCTGCTCGACGGGAAAGACGTAGCGATAAAACGTCCAGCGGCGCGTGTGCTCGGGGGCCAAAGGTTCGCCGTCGTGCTGCAATTGCGCCGCGCTGCGCTCCACGCGGCCCAGCAGCACGGCCTGGCCGTTGCGCACCAGGTCGCTCAGTTCGGCGAACGCTTGGTAGCGGTTGGTCAGCCCCGTATACTTCTCGCCGCCGGCCAGACCCTGGGCGGTGATCATCTCCACGATCCTGGGCACCTCGAACGTGGCCTGGTCGAACGGCTCAGCTACCTGGCGATCGCCCCGGGCCGTCACCTTGCGCAGGTAGGTGTCGGAGGTTTGCGGGTCGACCGTCTCGACGTCGATCAACTGGCCCGGCTCGAACGTGCGCAGCACGAAGGCCCACTTTTCATAAAGTAACACGGCGTCGGTGAGCGGCACGTCCAGCGTGTTCTCGAGCGTGCCTGCCAGCCGTCCGTCGTCGGACAAATCGGCTTCTACGCCGCCGGCGGCCTCGGCCCACCATCGGCCGACGAAGGCCTTGCTCGACCAGACGGCGATCGGCACGCCGGTGATCGAATCGCCGCGGGCCGAGTAGTCGTAGGCGGTATCGAACATCGAGAGTCCCAGCGAAGCCCCGTCGCCGCCGATGCTGCCCGGCAGGTCCATGCCGCCAAACCCCGTACCGGTCAGCCCGAACCACGAAAACAGCACGCCACCGTCGTCCGCTCCGGCGGAGACCGCATCGGGGCGCAGCGAAAGATTGTACGTTGTGGTTTGGGGACTGTAGACGTTGCACCAAGTTGTGCCGCGTAGCAGCTTGCTCTGGGCGTCGAAGTCGACCAGGTCGACCTGGTTGACGCGCACGTCGTGTCCCTTGACACGATAGGCCAGCACGACGGCCCCAGTACTGAATACGACGACGGCGACGGTAAACGTCAGCCACGTGACTTCCATCCGCCGCAGGCCGTACTTCACCAGGTAGTAGTCAAGCGGTCCGATGCACAGGATGTACAGCAGGATCAATCCGGCCACGAGCCAGAACGGCACGAGTTGCACGCCCTCGAACTGGTCGAGCGCGCCGCGCAGTTGCCCGGCCAGATCGGTGAAGCCCAGCGTCGTGACTTCGCCCAGCGTGCCCGAGTCTTCGTCGCGCGAGTCGTCGACCTGGGTGCGAAGCAACTTCTCGAGCAGCATCGATCGCCCCGTCCACCCGGCCACCGGCGGCCGGTCGAGATCCAAGGCCAGAAACACGACTTCGCCGAAGCCGTACGGGGTGCGAACCACCAGGGGCAGATCGCGCGGCCCGCGTCCGTCGAACGCCTCGACGACGCCGCGCACGTCGGCCAGCTTGGGCACGCGCACTTCCTGCTTCACTTCGTCGCCCAACGATCCCGTTGCCTCGGCGTACGTTTCCAGCATGGTGATCGTGCTCTGCCGCAGGGGCACGGTCGTCTCCAGGGTTCCCGGCGCGAGCTTCGCCAGCGGAGAATCCGCCGCGAGCACTGTTTCAGCCTGCGAGCCGACCGAGAGCACGAGCTTGCCGCCCATGCGTACCCAGAGTTCGATCGCCGCCAACTGGGGGCTGCGAGAAGTAAGCGGATCGCGAAGTTGCTCGCCGCTGGTGGTGAGTACCAACGCATCGACACCCTCGTAGCCCCACCACTCAGTAGGCAATTGCGACAGGGAGTCGACGCGCGCCACTTCAACGCCGGCCAGGGGGCGCCGGCCGGCAGACTCGCCGGAGGTTTCGGGCTCGAGCATCACGGCCAACGTTGCCGTCGACGGCAGCGCACCGGCCAGCGGGCCCTCGGTTTGCAAACCGTAGCGGCGCGTAGCCAGCCGGCCCTCGGCCGCGCGAAAGGCGATCGTCACGTCGCCAGCCAATTGCCCCACCTTGGCGTAGAGTGGAATCGACTGTTTCCGCCCCGCGGGGATCGTCAACTCGCCGTCGCGTGGATGGGCCACGCGGGCCAGCACGCCGTCGCCGTCGGGCGTCACGAAAACCAATTGCCCGCGGGCGTCGGTCGCGCCGCCGGTGACCTCGATCTCGAACGGGGTCCAATAGCCGACCTTGAACCGCCCGCCCAGTCCGGCCCGCACGCCGGTGATCGCAAGCGATGCGTCTTGCGCGGCCTCGTCCTGGGCCTCCTTCTGACCCGCTTGCGCCGCACGGGTGCCGCAAGTGAGCGCCGCCAACAGCGCCGCCACGACGAATCGCGTCCGCCTGGAAATCCGTCGGCCGGTCATGGCTTCTCCGCGTCGGCGCAAGTGCAGACGAACTGCCCGCATCCGGGGCAGCCAGAGCCATACTTGCGCGTCACCGCCTCGCTGAGATCGACGCCTGCGACGTTGGCGATCGTGGTGAGCCAGGCCAGCACGTCGGCAAACTCGCCCAGCCGATCCTCGTGCGAGCCGTTGCGCAAGGCGGCCGCCAACTCGCCGACCTCTTCCATCAGCCACATGAACGTGCCGTCGACCCCACGGGCCACGTCCTTGTCGAAATACATCTCGCGGATCAAGCGCTGAAAGTCGGCCAGCGTGACGTTCGGCTGCGAAGCGTGCTGGGTTGACGTCGACGTATCGTGTTTCAATCCAAACTCTCCAGCAACTTGCGGGCGGCGTCGTAATCGGGTTGGCGGGTGAGCAACTCTTCGAGCGCGGCTTTGGCGTCTTCGGAGCGACCGGCCTGCTTCAGGGCCTCGGCGTGCTTCAAGCGTAGCTCATCCGCTTCGGGCGCCAGCTCTACGGCCACGCCGAACTCGTCGGCCGCGCCGACGGCATCGCCACTAGCCAGCAGAGCCTGCCCGCGCCAACGATGCAAGTCGGGGTCCATCACGTCGATATGCATGGCGTCGAGGGTCCATTTGCCGGCCGCCTGCCAATCTTCGGCAGCGACGGCCAGTTGCGCAAGCTTCTTCCGCACCGGCAGGTCGTCGGAATCGGCCGCGGCCAGCTTTTCTAGCACGGGGGCGAGCTTTTCGTCGTTCTTCGCCTTGAGGTACACGGCCGCCAGCGACTTGAGCCACTTCGTGCTCCCCGGATTGTGGGCCGCCCCCAGCTCGTACAGCTCGGCGGCGCTGACGTAGTCTTCGGAGCGCAGCTTCAGCCCCGCGGCCAGCGCCAACAGGTTCTCTTGTGGGTTGTCGCGATCGAGGTGCTGTTCCAAACGCTCGAGTGCCTCGCGGCTTTCGCCCACCAGCAGGTGCAGCCGCGCACGCACGTAGTGCGCCAGTTGGTTCGCGGGGTCGATCTTCAAGGCCGCGTCGGCATGCTTGCGGGCCATCGCGTAGTTCTTGCGGTTGAGCTGCGCCTGGGCCACGCCCGCGAGCAAGGCGGGGTTTTCCGGATCGGCCTCGAGCTTTTTCGTCAGGGTCGCCAGCGAGTTGTCGGTGTCTTGCTCGGTCGCCGGCAGCGCGTCCAGGATCTTCTGTAAATAGGCCGTGTACCCTTGTTCGAAGTCCTGCTGGCTCACGCCGAACGAGCGCTGCAAGGCCTCGGGCGTCGTCAGGTTGTCGCCGTAAGCCGAAAGCATCTTTGCCACGGCATCCGGACCGAACCGCTCCAGCATGTACTCGGCATAGATCTCCGCCTGGCAGTAGGCCAGCGTCCACTCGTCGCTCGAATGCGGCCGGATGAAGCCGAAGTTGATCGAGTCGAGGTCGAACAGCTTGTCCTCGGCCGCGCTCTTGGCCAACAGCGCGTTCCAGTCCTCAGGACGCGGGTAGCCCTCGTTCAGCACCGCCAGTGCTTCGGTGAACCAATGCGGGATGTTGAAATTGGTCTGTTGCAGGTTGACCACGTGAATGAACTCGTGCTTCAGCACCCGGGCCCAGTGGAACTTCCGCTCCGCGTCGGTCGGCGATTGCAGCGCCACGATCTTGCCCGCGCAGGCGCCAATCGTGTGCACCCGCGGCAAGCCGACCATGCGGGCGCTGAACCAGCCGTGGCCGTCGGTATTGCGGGCCTTCGAGAACACTTCAAACAGCGACTTCTCCGGCGGCGCGAACCCCATCTGCTCGACCAACTGCGGATACACCTCTTCCAGCCAGCGGCCCATGTAGCGGGCCAGCAGCTTGTCTTTCTGGGGGTCGTATCTGATGCGAAAGTGCTCGGTCTCCAGGGTCTCGTAGCCTTCAAGCACCTCGAGTACCTTGAGCGTGTTGTTCACGCGAACGTTAAAAGGATCGGCCTCGAACGAGGCATCGAGCAATCGCCGCGCTTCTTCTTCCTCACCCAACCGCATCAGCATCATCCCCAGCTTTCCCGGCGGCTCGATCAGCCGCGGCATGCGCGTCATGGCCTGGCGATAGTACTCGGACGAAGTGGGCCAGCGGCGCAGGCGATCGAGCGCGTCGGCCAGCACCAGATAGAACGTGCCCGCGTGCGGATTGCGGGCGGTCACTTCGGCTTCCAGCTTTCCGAAACGCGAGTCGGGGCCCGTGGACGTCACGCCGTCGGTGGCCAGGTACGCCGCGGCCAGGCGTCCCAGGGTCGCTTCGGACGTGGGATTGAGCTTGAGCGCGTCGCGCAACACGCCGGCGGCCTGGCGGGGATCGAAATTGGCCAGGTGAATGTCGGCCTGCAACAGCGCCGCGTCGAGCAACTCGGGATTGATGGCCCGAGCCTGCTCGCAGGCGTTCTGCGCGGCAGCCAACTCGAAGCTGTCGAGCGCCAGCCGGCCGGCCGCGGCGTGCACTTCGGCCGCGTTGGGATTCAGCTTGAGCGCCGCCTGAAAGGCCCGCTGGGCCTCGGCGTCGTTGTACTTCTCGGCAAACAGGCAGCCGGTTTCGTAGTGGGCCGGCCAGTAGCCTGGTTCGGCCGACAGCAGATCCGGATAGAAGTCGTTGACCAGAAATCCGAACTGATCGCTAAGACGTTTCCAGCGCGCGAACTGGGCCGCCCCGCGCCCGATCCACCGCAAGGCGTCGACGTCGCTCGTATCGTTGTCGTTGTAGAAGTGGACCAGCCACTCGTATTCCTTCTCGGCCTCGTCGAGCCGGCCGGCCGAAGCGTGCAGTTCGGCCGTGACATAGTGCGCCAGCACGCATTCGGCGTCGAGCTTCAAGGCCGCTTGCGAATGCGCCGCAGCGGACTGGGCATCGCCGCGCTCAAGCGCCAATCGGGCAAGCTCTGCCCACAGTGCCGCCGAGTCGCCGTGCTCGCCTGTGGCCTGGGTCAAGGTCTCTGCCGCGGCCTCGCGGTTGCCGGTCGCTTCCTGGCAGCGGGCCACGCCCAGCGCCGCGGCCACGGCGTCGTCGCCCACAAGCGCCCGGTAGGCCTCTTGCGCTTCGGCGTGCTTGCCCTCGAGCAGGAGCTGTCGGGCACGGGAGAACTCGTCGGCCGAGGCTCCAGAGACCGGCACCAGGACACCGGCGGCAAGCAGCACGCACAACGTCCTCCCCCACTCACGCACCGGGAAGGAAATCGTCATGGCTGGGTCTCGAAACGACCTTCTTGGGCGGCTCGCCGCTCGAGTCGCATCCACTTTCAAACCATGGGGTTACCGTATCGGAATGGCCGGACCCCATCAAGGCGGAACGCCGCTCCGCACCAACGGGGGCTCGGCCGCCGGCCCGCCCCGCTCTCCATTCTACCGCAGAAGCCAGTCGACCACCTGCACCAGCCCGTCTTCGTCGTGGTCCGGAGCAATGCGCTGGGCCACGGCCTTGACCTCGGGCCGGGCGTTGCCCATGGCGATGCCCAAGCCGGCCGCCTCGATCATCGGGATGTCGTTCACGTCGTCGCCCACGGCACAGATCTCCTCGGTGGCGATCCCCCACTGGTCGGCCATCCGCCGCACGGCCGTCCACTTGCTCACGCCCGCCGGTGCAATCTCGCACATGAAACCGCGATAGCGCGGGCTGCGCAGCACGTGCAGGTAGAACGAATCGGGCACACGCTGGTGCAGCCGCTCGGCCAAACGAAGCATCTCCTCATGCGTGCCCATCACGAAGCCCCCGAATATCTCGTCGGGAGGCCGCGTCATCAACTCGGGCCACAGTCGCCCAAAGCCCTCGTTCTTACGAAAGAATTCCACCAGTTCGCCGCGTGGAAACTCGCTGCCGCGGTGATAGAAATCAAAGCCTTCGTCGTAGGTGTCGGCATATAACACGGCCTCGTAGCCGTCGCCGGCCACCGCTTCAAGGCATCGCTCGAGCGCGCCTGGCATGAAACGGGCTCGAAACAACGTCTGGTGGTCGGCGGCCCGCTTCACCAGCGCTCCGCTGGCGGTGATCAGCGGCACGTTCAGCTCCAGCGGTTCGACCAGCGGCAACGCACGGCTGTAGCGGCGTCCCGTGGCCAGCACGATTTCGATGCCCTGGGCGCGGGCATGCAACAGCGCGTCGCGCGTGCGGCCGGTTAGCTCGTGGCGGCTATTGACCAGCGTGCCGTCAACGTCGAGTGCCAGGAGCCGATAACGAGGCATGAGCCGCTGCCGGAGAGAATATCGAAGGTACGCGCTGGGCGATGCGGCACGCCACACACAACACCGCGGCTGCCTTCAGTTTAGCGGCGGAAGCGGCTCGGGGCCACTGGACGCCGCCGCTAGAAGCCCTGGCTGCGCACGTCGGCATCCTCCACGTTCGCGATCAGCCAGCGAGGGCCGCGGCGTTCGAACGTGACCTTGAACTTGCGAATGTAGTTCTCATAGGGGAGCGTGCCGCCTCGCTTCACCTGGGCATTGATGCGGCCGGTGAAATAGGCCGTGGCCGAGGGCGGGATCGTGAGCTGGTTGATCCGCACCTCGAGATCGCCGCCGACCGTTGCGGAGTTGACGGTCACGTCGCCCAATTCCGACTCGACTCGCCCCCGCTGCGTACATTCGGGCGCAAAGGCGGCGAGCACGGCCGCGGTGTCGTTGGCATCGAGCGCCTCGGCGATGCCGTGCAGCGTATCCTCGACCTCCTCGGTCTCGGTCACGACGATCTGCTCCACCACCACCAGCGCCACGGTGCCTGCCAGCGCCAAGACCATCCCCACCACCGCCAGCGCCCGCCCGGTGCGCACGAAGATGAAGCCAAACACGAGCTCGATCGCGACACACAGCGCAATGGCCGGCCAGGGGCTTTCGGCAAAGATCGTCATGGTGTCTCTCCTGGGGGTGGAGGGTCTTTTGGCACCAAGAGCTTCGCTCTCCCGCGATGAAGCATCACGGCGGCGACAATCATGCCCGCGGCCGCCAGCAAGGCCAGCGGCCAGACCTCGATGATCAGCTCGCCTGGCGCCGGCGGCGCTGTTGGGACTTCGGGCGCGGCATCCGCACCCTCAGCCCCGCGGCGCAGGATCTCCTCCTGCGCCATGTATTGCATCTCGAGTCGCCGCTGCCGCGTGCGGTACTTCGGCCATATCACGATCAGCAGCACCAGGCACGCCGCGCAGAACAACATCAGCCAAAACCACGGCGAGTCCGTGATCGGCGGGCGCGACGGGCTGGGCGAGGATTCAGGCATCGCGGACCCACGACTCGAACAACAAAACAGTATGCAAGCACGCTCGCAGACTACCCGCATCATATCAGCGATCGGGCTTTTCGGGGGCGAAACGCTGCTGGCGGGGCACGCTAGCACCTCGTTGCAGTCGGTTTTCGTCGAGCCGCGGGCCGCGGCTTGCCGAAGGGGATAAAGGCCCGCCGGCGCGCGGCGCCCCGCCCGCTTTCCCGCCCTGGAGTTCTCTGCATGAGTACGGTCCTGCCTCGCGGCATGCTGACGATCTCGGTCGACCTCGATCCTGGCTCCACCAACTCCCGCTCCGCCGATCACGCCTTGTTGGAATCGCTCTTGGCGCGGCTGCTCGAGCTGCTAGGGCAACATGACTTGCCGGCCACGTGGGCGCTGGCCGATCCGGCCGTGTCGGCCGCGCGCAAGCGCATCGAGCAGGCCGGCTCGCACGAGCTGGCCATCCTGGGCGACGCCAGTTGGGTCGGTCGCGAGGCCGGGCGCGCACGCTTTGCGCACGAGCTGGGCCGGCGCGTGTCGCGGGCCCGCGGCGACGGCATCGAACTCTCGACGCTGGCCCTGCGCACGGTGCTGCCGATCGATCATTGCGACCTGGTCGTCAAGGAAGGCCTGGTGGCCGCGCGGCATGGAAGCGGCAAGCCAATATCCGACGCGCCGCGCCGGTTGCATCCGCAGACGCTGCGTTTCGGCTTGTGGGGTTTTCCGATCTCGATCGCGCTGCCGGGCTCGAGTCGTTTGCTGCCCGGCGGCGGAGGCACGCGCGCGGCGCGGTTCGTCATCGACGAAGCGATCAGCGAGCGCGGCCTGGTGCACCTGGCCGTCGACGGCCCCGCGCTTGCGCTGCGCGGCAACTCGGCGGTGCGCGTGCTGCAACGAATCGTCGAGCATGCCCAGCGGCGGCGCCGGCACGGCCTGCTGGAAGTGGTCACCCTGGGCGCCATGGCCGAGCAGTTATCGCAGCTCCACTGCGGCCAGCCCTCGCGATCGATCCTGCGCCCCGCCGCGTAGGGCGTGTTGCAAGGACATGCCGCTGGTGGGTGCGCTCCGAAGCGGGAAATCGCCGTCAGGCCGGCTTAGGCCAACTCGCGATAAGTGTTCCAACCCATGTAACCCAGCGCCGCACCGCTGATCAGCAGGGCCACGTCGATCCACATGCTGGCGCCGCCGAATGGCAGGGCGATGGCCAGGTCTGCTCCGAATGCCAAGACCAGCAGCCCACCGACTACCATTCCTGAAATGGCAAGCACTTTGGGCATTCTCTCTGGTCCTGGGGTCACTTCAAGCAGGGCGAAACATCATAGTATAGTTTACGCTTTAGGCAGCGGAAACCGCCGGTACATCACGCGCAACCCTACCAAGCCTTGCACGCCCACCTCGCGGAAGCACGCCCTTGTCAGCGCTGGGGTCCGCCGCGACGATAGGGGCATGTTCTCCACCAAGACCGATTCGACCGACGTCTGGCAATCCTTCCGGCGGCAGATGCCCGTCAGCGAGAAGTGGGCCTATTTCGACCACGCGGCCGTGGCCCCGCTGCCGGCGCGCACCGCCGCGGCCATTGCGCGTTTCAGCGAGCAGGCCTCGCTCGAGGGCGATACGGTGTGGCCCTCGTGGAGCAAGCGCGTCGAGCAAACGCGCTCGCTGGCCGCCCGGCTGCTGAATGCCGATGCCGCCGAAGTGGCTCTCGTGCACAGCACCAGCGAAGGACTCGGCCTGGTGGCCGAAGGCTTTCCCTGGCGCGAGGGGGACAACGTCGTCACACTCGACAACGAGTTTCCCTCAAACCAGTATCCCTGGCTGCATCTGGCCTCGCGCGGAGTCGAGGCGCGGCGCATCGCGCCCGACGAGCGTGGACGGATCGACCTCGATCGCCTGGCCGCCGCGTGCGACGAGCGCACCCGGCTGGTGAGCGTCAGTTGGGTCGGCTACGCCAGCGGCTGGCGGTGCGATCTGGACGCCCTGGCCGAAGTGGTGCACCAGCGCGGCGCGCTGCTGGTCGTCGATGCCATTCAGGGGCTCGGCGTCTTTCCGCTGGACGTGAAAACTACACCCATCGACTTTCTCGCGGCCGACGGGCACAAGTGGCTGCTGGGTCCCGAGGGCGCCGGGCTGTTTTACTTGCGGCGCGAACATCTCGACCTGCTGCGACCGCTCGGCGTGGGCTGGCACAGTGTGGCCCATGCGTCGGACTACAACCGCATCGAGTTGAACTTTAAACCCTCGGCGGCGCGCTTCGAAGGCGGGTCGCAGAACATGGTGGGCTTCCTCGCCCTGGCCGAAAGTCTCGAGCTGCTTTTGGAGCTCGGTACGCAAGCCCTCAGCGAGCGAATCATCGAAGTGACCGATCTGGCCTGCCGGCGCCTCGAGCAAGCCGGTGCGAAGCTCTACAGCCCCCGCGAGGGCAACCACCGCTCGGGCATCGTCTCCTTCGAGCTGCCCGGCCAGGACGCACTGTCCGCGAAGAACCAGCTGGCCAAGGAGGGCGTCGTGCTCAGCGCCCGCGGCGGGCGGCTGCGTCTGGCGGCCCACGCCTACAACGACGCGTCCGACATCGAGCGGCTCGTGGCGGCCCTGCCGCGCTAGCAAGTCTCCCGAATCTCCGCCGCGGGGTTTTTCTCTTGCAATTTACGACGTATGTCGTAGAATCGCCGTTTATGACATCTGTCGTGAACGGGAGACTGACATGAGCAAGCGTCGTCTGGGGCCGCGGCTGTCGCCCGGCGAGATGGAAATCCTCGAGATGCTGTGGCGCGTCGGTCCGGTCACGCTTTCGAAAGCGCAGGCCGGGCTCGCGCGCAAGGTCGGCTACACGACAATCCAGACCCGGCTCAATCGCCTGGTCGACAAGAAGCTGGTGGCTCGCAGCAGCGAGCGGCCGGCACATTACACGGCGCTGGTCGAGCCGGAGGAGGTCAGCGCCGGCCACCTGCAAATGCTGGTCGAGCGGATCAGCGGCGGCAGCGTCGTACCGCTGGTGGCGCACCTGGTGCGCGACTGGAAGCTGTCGCCCGAGGAGATCGCGGAGCTGAAACAACTGATCGCCGACGCCGAGCGTCAGTCGAAATCGAGCTCGAACCCACGGAGGCCGTCATGAACGACTTCGCCGCCGGACTGCTGCCCCATCTGGTGCGGGCCACGCTGTGGCTATCCGTCTGTGCGGTCGCAGGTGCCGCCGTGTTGCGTCTGGCACGCGTCAACGCACCGGCTCTGCATCGCGCGGCCTGCATCGTCCCGCTGCTGGTCGGCTGCCTTTTCGTGCAACTACCGCTCGACGTGCCGTGGTATCCGGCCGAGCCCCCCGAGACACCGATCAAGTTGGCGCAAGTACCACCGGCCAAAGCGGCCTGGGCCGAGTTGCCGCCGATTCCGGTGGAGGAGCTCATGTCGGCCAGCGAAGCGACGCCGTCGGCTGTGCCGGTGTTCGATCCACACACGCTCGAAGCGTCGGCGGAACCACCCATGCCCACGCCGCCGGCGTGGAGGCCGAACTGGCAAGCACTCGTCGCCGTGGGTTGGCTCGCCGGCATGGGGGTGATGGCCGCGGTATGGCTGGGCGGGTACTTGTGGTTCGTGTGGCGATTGCCGCGCAGTAGCGCCGGCGAGCCGCAATGGGAACAGCAGTGGCAGGCGATGCTCTCAGCCGAGGGCTTGCGAGCGACGCCGCTGCGCGTCACCGACGCGGTGGGACCGCTGTTGTGCCGTTTGCCGGGCGGCTACGAGCTGGTGGTACCGGAGCGGTTGTGGCGGAAGTTGCGCGAAAGCGAACGTGCGGCCATCCTGCGGCACGAGTTGGCGCACCTGCGGCGGCACGACGTGTGGAAGTCGCTCATCGCGCATCTGCTAGCGCTGCCGCACTGGTTCAACCCGCTGGCCTGGTGGACGGTGCGCCGCTTCGACGAGGCCGCCGAATGGGCCTGCGATCGCGCGGCCGCCACCGAGCCGGCCGCCTACGCGACGATCCTGGTGCGGCTCAGCGAGCTGGCCGGTTCGTCGATCCGTTTCAGTTCCGCCATGAGTCGCCGTCCGCTGGCCGCGCGCATCCGCCGGCTGGTCCGATTTCCCGAACAGGAGGACTCGATGATGAAGAGGTCACTGGTAATCGCGTTGGTGATCTGCCTGGCCGCGATGGCACTGGTGCGTGTGCGGCTGGTGGCCCAGGAGGCGGAGCCGGCTTCACAGGAAGTCCCGTCGGCTGAGCCACCAAGCGATGCTTTCTACGTCGATGATCCCATTCCACCAACCAATACGGAGGCCCCGCCGAGCGAGCCGGTCGACCCGAACGAAGACCTGTACTCCGACGAACTGGAGCCGAAGTCCACCAAGAAGAGTCGGCCGAGTGGGTCGAATGACGATCTATTTGGTGAACCCGTCGAACCCAGAGTCAAGCCGAAGTTCGCCGAGCCCGTGGAAGTGCCCGGACCGGCGGCCACGCCGGATGCTGTGCGCGCCGCCAAGCAGAAGATGGTCGAAGCGGCGAAGCGATCCTATCAAGCAAACGAGGCAGGGTGGGATTCGGGCACCGCTACCTTCGACTATGTTACTTTTTGGTCGGATCGATGGCTTGCGGCCGAACTCAACCTGGCGAACAACCGCGCCGAGCAGGTCGCGGCGGCGAAAGCGCATCTGAAACGTATGCAGCTTTTCCATCAGAAAGTGACGGCGCTTCACGAGAGCGGTTCGCGGGGGGGCGAGGCAAACGTGATGGCAGCCGCCGAGTACTACGTCGCTGACGCCGAGCGCAAGCTGGCCGAGATTGAGTCCTCGGCCGTCATGCAGCGGCACTTTCGCCAGCGGCGGCTCGCGCCCGGAGTAGGCACGGTCGAGGAGGACGTTGTCGTTTCGACACCGCTGCCTCGCACCGCGCCGCAAACCTACGCTCCGGGCGACGTGCCCGTGACCTCTGAGTCTGCGCCCCCAACGTACGCTCCAGCCACAGAGTTTGTGACGGCACTGCCACCCCCTCGCTCGGCCACACCCTTGGCGCCGCCTCGCCCAACATCTGCGGCGCCGCCGTCCGACCGAGCCCACACTCTAGGACCGCCCCCCGGCACTCCAGTGGCGACGCCCGACGTGATCAGGTCCCCGACGCCCTCCCAGCGCCGCGAGCGCGTCTACAAGGACCCGTTCGACCAGTGGCGCGAAGAGTTCGAGATCGAGCTCGATCTGACCAGCCGACTCGAGGCCCTGCAGGCACTGCGACAGTTCGCAGCCAACGGCTACGCGAAGGAAGTCGTGCCGCTGTTGGTGAAAGAAGTAGGAAAATACTCACCGAGCCAGTTCAAGGGCCCGGATACCAGCGATACAAACGCGACGCCCCTCTACGTGGCTGCCGTTCGCGCCGTGCAAGCCGCCCCGCTTGAAGACGCGCTGCCGGTGCTGGCAAAGTACCTGAGCGAAGGCGACGATACCCAGCGTGTGTTTGTCCTGTACGCGCTTGCGACAAAGAATGAGCAGCGCGTGCCTTCGCTGGTCAAAGGGATGGAGCAGTTCGATCCCAAGTCGCAGGCGTTGACCGCCGCGCTCGTGGACGAAAACGACGAGGTAAGCGAAGCGGCCATGGACGTGCTTCGTAGCGTCGACGACGTGGGGCCGCGTTTCATCACCGAGTCGGTCCTGCCGGCGCTCAAGCGCGTCGAGGCTTCCGGCGACGCCGAGGCCGCCAGGCGAGCTGGAAAGATTCGCGAGTCGCTCGAAGACCGGCCCTCTCCGTACGTTGAGCCGTCGAGCGAGCCTAGTTCTACTTACTAGGAGCGGAACCTCCACGAATCCAGGGATCGCGGCGGGGGAGAGGTCGCTCAAGCGACTTCGCCCGCGCCGTTTTTTCTACGCGGCCCCCTTGCGTAGCCTCCTGTGTATTACTACACTAATACACATGGCTGCCGACTTTCTCTTTCAGGTCTTCCCCAACTCCGGCTTGCCGATCTATCGGCAACTGCTCGACCAGGTGCGCCGGCACGTGGTCAGCGGCCGCGTGAGCGAGGGCGATTTCCTGCCCTCGGTGCGGCAGGTGGCCTTGGAGCTGGAGGTCAATCCGATGACGGTTTCCAAGGCCTACTCGCTGCTGGAACGCGATGGCGTGGTCGAGCACGTGCGCGGCCAGGGGATGCGCATCGCCCCACGCCCGAAGCCCAGCGAGAACGGCTCGCTCCGCGAACGCCAGGAACGGCTGCTGCCGCTGGTGGAACAAGTGGCGGCCGAGGCCTATCAACTGCATTTGTCGTCCGCCCAGGTCAAGGTGCTGATCGACCGCGTCTTCAAGGAGCTCGACGGAAAATGAACCAGGCAGAAAACGTGCTCGAAATGCGTGCCGTGTCGAAGCTTTACGGCTCTCGGCCGGTGCTCGACCGGCTCGACCTGGCGATTTCCACAGGCGGAATCGTCGGCCTGTTGGGCAAGAACGGCGCCGGCAAGACCACCCTGCTCCGCTGCGCCCTGGGCCTGGCCAAGCCGCAACACGGCACGGTCACGATCCTGGGCGAACCGGCCTGGAACTTGAGCGCCAGCGCCAAGGAGCTGATCGGCTACGTCCCGCAAACGCCGCAGCTCTACCACTGGATGCGCGTGCAGCACATCATCGACTACACCGGCTCGTTCTATCGCCGCTGGAACGCCCAACTGGCCCGCGACCTCGTCGCCGACTGGAAAATCCCGCCCGATCAACGGGCCGGCACTCTCTCGGTGGGCGAAGCGCAAAAGCTAGCCATCGTGCTGGCCCTGGCGCACGAGCCCGACTTTCTGCTGCTCGACGAACCGGTCGCGAGCCTCGACCCGGCCGCGCGGCGCGAGTTTTTGAAAGTCGTGCTCGAGATCGCCGCCGGCGGCAGCCGCAGCGTGCTGTTCAGCACCCACATCACCAGCGACCTGGAGCGCGTGGCCAACCACGTGGCCATCCTGCAAAACGGCCAGATCAGCTTCTTCGGCGAGCTGGGCGAGCTGAAAGACCAGATCAAGCGATTGCGGCTCATCTCGACCAACACCTTCCCCGAGCGCTTCGAGCTGCCCGGCATTCTGCGGCAGCGCATCGAAGGCAACCAGGCTCTGGTCACTACGCGCACGATCACGCCCGAGTTGCTCGACAAAATCGAAACGTCCTGGCACGCCACAGTAGAGATTCAGGACCTGAACCTCGAAGAGATCTTTCTGGAGCTGCACGATGATGAATAGCTTCCTGCACGTCGCGCGGAGCTACGCCGGCAGATACCGCTTCTGGATCTTTCCGGCGCTCTACGTGCTGTTGCCGCTGATGATGAAGCCCGACAGCTTCGCAGGCCCCGCCGGTCGGGCCGCGGCGGCGATTCTGCTGGTCTATTCGGCGCTGTTGGCCGGCTTGCTGTGCGGTCTGGTGGCGCTGCATCTGCGGCGTCAACTCAGCGGTCCGGCCGTCTACCTGGTGCCCCGCTTCGCCGAAATACAACTGACGTTCGGCGCCGTCATCGCCATTCTGGTGTGCGTTGTCTATCCCGCATCGATCGCCGCCATCTTCGGCCTCAGTGTCGTGCAGGCCGTGGGCGTCCACGCCCTGGCCGCGGTGTTGATGGCCGCGGTGCTTCTCTGGCCCAAGAGTTTTCTCGGGCTGCTGCTGTTCCCGGCGGTCTTGGTGGTGTGGGAAACCTATCAACTGCCGGCGGCCGCGTTCTGGACGCAATTGTTCGAGGGCGAATCGGGGCCCGCCGGCGTGATGTTCGTGGCCGCCCTGTTGGC
This sequence comes from Planctomycetota bacterium, assembly GCA_003389325.1. GTDB lineage: Bacteria > Planctomycetota > Planctomycetia > Pirellulales > PALSA-1355 > LB-PLM-3. The sequence goes on along the minus strand of QQVE01000068.1, from coordinate 111,686 downwards.
CTACCCGCTGGCGGCCTTCGCGTACCTGCGAACCTGTGACCGCACCACCGAGTATTGCGACGACCTGATGGTCGACCGCCCGCCCGAATCGCCGTCGCGGCTCAAGGAGTGGTTGCTGCGCTTTCGCGATGCAGCCATCGAATGGCGAATCGGCTGCCGCGCTTCTCTGGCCCAGTGCGTGCGCCGCTGGCAGACGCCGTGTCTCGTGTCGTGGTGGGAGGTCGGCGCGCTGGTTTGTCTGCTCAGCGCGTTGATCGCGTCGGTGACTTACTCTGCCGGTGCGAGTGGTGGCATGGCCATCGCGACGCTCGCCGGCGGTGTGGCGCTCTTCCTGCCGCTTGGCTCGTGGCGGTTTCGCTGTCGGGCGCTATCGTACGAAATCATGCGGCCCGTTTCGCGGCCACGATTCGTGCGGCAGTTCATGACGGCCATGCTGGGGGACTTCCTCCGTTGGACGATTGTCGCCACGCTGATCTTCGGCTCTGCATTTGCCGCTTCCGCGTGGTTTGAGCCGCAGGCGGGAATCGGGATGCCCTGGAAGCCACTGAGCATGCTGTGGGCCGTGGCCGCCTTGCTGTACGGTATCGCCGCACTCACCGTCCGGCTGCGTTACTGGCTGCCTTGGCTTCTAGCGTTGTTCGTGGCATCGTCGACCGGCGTCGGCATGTTGACCTCCGTCTTGCAGAACCTGGGCCTACAGACACGGCTTGTTTATCCAACCTTCGTGGCGTTGTTCGTCTTGCTCGGCGCGGTATTCGTCGCCGTGACGTATCGCCGGTGGTTGATGATGGAAATCACCTGACCTTCGGAAACCTGACGCATGAATCGCTACTGGCACGTGCTGCAAACTTACCTCTGGCGGCCGCGGTTCTGGTGGATGGCCGGATTCGCCGTGATGGTGCTCGCTGGGTGGTGGTATGCGGCGGACCCCAGACCCGACGCACTACGTGCGCATGCGCTGCTGTCGGCCAATTTCTCGTGCGTGGCCGGGTGCTTCGTTGCCTTGCACGTGCGTCGGCAATTCGGCACCGCGGCCGCCCGGCTCTCGCCGGGGTACGCCGCGCCGCACTTGATCGTCGCCGCCGCGATCAGCCTCACGCTGTGGGTAGCCATTCCCGGCGTCATGATGCGGTTCGGCGGCTGGCCCCCTGGGTCGATGGCGTTGCACGCCCTGGCGGGCATCCTAATCGGAGCAGTGGCCTGCTGGCCGCGGGCACTGGTGCTGCTGGCGGCGCTGCCAGTCTTGTTCACTGGAAGGGCCGCCGGTCATCCGCACGGAATGCCGCTGCTGGTCGTGCTGGTCGACAACGTGCGTCCCGCCGTGGGCACGGCGTTGATCGCGACTGCGGTTGCGTCCAACCTGGTGGCAATCGTTGTCTTGCTGTTGCTGCCGCGGCGAGGCATCACGACCAACGACGAAATCGCGTTGGAACCGTCGGCCGAGTCCCTGAGCGATCGCTCGCTGGGCCAATGGCTGCTCCGCTGGCGCGACGCTGCCGCCCAGGGTCTTGAAAACCAGAGGTGGCTGGCCTCCGTGCAGCGGTGGCGTGTGCCGGTGGCCACCACGTGGCTAGGTCTAGTCGTGCCGCTGGCCGTGGTCTGGGCCTTGACGTTGCTAGGCGCTTGGTTCGACAGCGCATCGGATTGGGCCACAGGCTCGGCGTTGATCACTAGTGCCGTCCTGTTGATAGTGCCCCTGGGCCCGTGGCACGTACGGCGGCGCGCGTTGTTCGTCGAATGCATGCGTCCGGTCATACGGACTTCGTTCTTCCGCCAGATCCTGCTGGCGCTAGCAGCCGACGTGGCCCTGTGGGCGCTCGCCGGAACCATCATCAGCGTGACGGTGTTCTCGTTCGTACCCCCGTTCTCCGATGTCCTCGCGCGCTGGCAATTTGTCGCCGCGTATGCCGCCATCCTGTGGAGCATGGCCTGGGTGATCTTCAGCCTGGCGGCGGCAACCATCCGCATGCGGTTCTGGATGCTCATCGTCGCCGCCGCGGGGCTGGCCTGGTTCATCGGTGCCATGGCCTCCGCGATTGTCGGAAGTCAATTCATCCGCCACGAATTCGGGCTGCGCACCAGCGGGTTCGAGCCGACCATCCTGTTCGCTCTGGCCTCGCTGGTGGTCGGGGCCGTCCTTACGGGTCTCGCCTATCGCCGGCTGGTGACGACCGACCTCGTCTAGACAGCGCTCTGATCGTCGGGCTGCCACCAAACTTTTCGCGATCCGCACCTTCGGCACGTTTGGTTGCCGTACCTGCGGACTTTTCCCGCCCGAGTTCGCTTCAGGCCTGACGGAAAGCTAGAATTCCGCGTAGGCCGGGTTCTCGCCCTGGATCTCCGTTTGTCCGTTTGGCACGCCGCCATGACGAATTCCGACTCCCGCGTCGCCGTCTACACCGGCTCGTTCGACCCGATCACGCTCGGGCACGTCAACGTCATCGAGCGCTCCAGCCGCCTGGTCGACAAGCTAATCGTGGGCATCGGCGTAAACATCGAGAAGCAATCGCTGTTCACGCCATCGGAGCGTGTCGCGCTGGTCAAGACGTGCGTCCAGCACGTGCCCAACGTCGACGTGCAGGCGTTCTCGGGGCTGGCCGTCACGTTCTGCCGCGAGTGCGGCGCCAGGGTGCTGTTGCGCGGCGTGCGCTCGCTGGGCGATATCGAGGCCGAATTCACGATGATCATGGCCAACCGCAAGCTCGATCCGGGCATCGAAACCGTGCTGCTGATGGCCGACGATCAGTACTCGCATATCTCCAGTTCGTTGATCAAGCAGATCGCCGCCATGGCCGGCGACGAGGAGCTGGCCCGCTTCGTGCCCGCCGGCGTGGTGTCAGCCATCCGCGGCAAGATGACCTCGGGCTAGCCGCCGGTGTGCCGCGCCACCGCCAAATTTCGCGGCAAAGACATACCCGCCGGAGGCGGTTAGGTTTTTTTCAGGAATCGCGGGCGGAAGTATTGATCGCGCCTGGGAGCGTTGCTATGATCCGCCTGACTTCTGGATCGACAGCGGTGCAGCTTCATGCGTACGATCAACTCGACCCCTTCGCGGCCGTTCGGTCGGCTGCGCGAATGGGTGTGCGCCCCGCTGATCGTGGCGCTGGCCGCCTCTTGCTGCCAGGCGATCACCATTAACGCGATCTATCGCGGCCCCGGCGAACTGCTCGGCACGTTCGGCACGGCTCAGTCTGCGCCGGCCAACGCTGTGGGCGGCGGAACGCTGCAAGCGATCATGGACGTGGCCGTCGACTACTGGGAATCGGCCTACGGCGATCCGTTTACGCTGACCGTGCAGTACGGCTGGTTCCCGCGCACCGGAAGCACGACCGGCACGCACCGCCTGCTCAGCGAAGGCGGCACGCCGCATCGCGAGACCAGCGCCGCGATCGCATTGGACAGCGACGGGTCGACCATCTGGTTCGCCGACCCCACGCCCACCGACTCGGTCGAGTTCTCGACCTACACCGACTACACCGCCGACCTGGGCGCCGGCGTGATGAACGTCGGCCGCGAGTTCACCGGCGGCTTCGGTCACGCCGCGCGGCATGACCTGTTCACCACCGTGCTGCACGAAGTCGGCCACGCTCTGGGGCTGTCGAGCGCCAACAACGCGTTCGTCGCCGAACGGGGCGACAACGACGTCGACGTACTGTCTCCGCTCCCCTTCGCCGGCTCGCAGATTCCGCTCAACTCGGGCAACGCGCACTTGAACATGTCGCACCCGCTGATGCGCTCCTCGCGCGGCTCGGGCGTGCGCCGCCTGGCCTCCGAAGCCGACATTCTGGCCAACGCCCAGATCAGCCAGTTCACCCAAGTGAACCTGATGCCGCTCGTGCCCGAGCCCGCGACTTGGGTGCTGCTAGCCGCAGGCGTTTCGGCCCTGCCGCTCGTGCGTCGGCGGCGGGCTCATCGCAGCTAGTTCTTGCCCGACTCGTCGCCGTTGTTCTTGTTGAGGTGGCGGCGCAGGTAGCGGGCCCGCTCGATGTTGCGATCCGCCGTGTCGAGCTCGATGCCGCGCAGCTTTTGCAGGTGGGCTGGCTGGGTGTGGATGAACAGCTCGTTCAAGAGCGGGATCTGCAAGTCGTCGATCAGCCCGAGGTTCACGCCCATCCGCACGCTGGAGAGAAGGTGCATCGTCTCCTCGGAGCTGATCGTCTGCGCGGTGCGGAGGATGCCGTAGGCACGGGCCACCTTGTCGTGCAGGTTCTCGTGGCTCTCGCGCACCAGAAAGTCGCGGGCCCGGCGTTCGTAGTCGATCAGCACCGGCACGATATCGCCGACTTGCTTGACCAGGTCGATCTCGGTCTTGCCCAGCGTGATCTGGTTCGAAATCTGATAGAAGTCGCCCATGGCCTGCGAGCCTTCGCCGTACAGGCCCCGCACGGCCAGGCTGATTTTCTGCAGGCTGCGAAACACTTTGTCGATCTGCCGCGTGATCACCAGCGCCGGCAGGTGCAGCATGACGCTGACGCGCACGCCGGTGCCGACGTTTGTGGGACAGGCTGTCAGGAAGCCGAACTTCGGGTGGTAGGCGAAGTTGACGATGTCTGAGAGCAGCGAGTCGATGCGGTCGATCTGTTCCCAGGCGCTGATCAGGTCCAGCCCACTGTGCATCACCTGGATGCGCAGATGATCCTCCTCGTTGATCATCAGGCTGATCTGCTCGTTGCGGGCGATGGCCACGCCGCGGGCCCCTTCGCTTTCGGCATGCTCGCGGCTGATCAATTGCCGCTCGACCAGGAACTGGCGGTCGATGCCTTTGAGCTCGTTGACGTTGACGTATTCCAGGTCGCCCGACTCCTGGATCTGCATGATCGAGTCGCGCAGGATGGATTCGATCTCGGTGCGGTCCTGCTGGCCGGCGCGGCCGATGAAAGGAAACTCTGCCAGGTTCCGCGCCAGCCGCACGCGGCTGGAAATGACGATATCGCTCTCGGGACCGCTGCCCCGCAGCCATTCGCCGCTCGTGGTTACCAGTTGGTTCAGGTCCACGTTGAAGTTTCCAGACACTGCGTTTGCCAGCCCCGCGGGGCTATTTCTTCTTGGGAGGTTCCTCGATCTTGCGAATCTCGTCGCGCAGCTTTGAAGCCAGTTCGTAGTCTTCCTCGTCGATGGCTTCTTTCATCTCGCGCCGCAAGCGCACCAACTGCGTGCGGTGCTCGGTCCCCTCGGGATACCGGGCCGAGATCTTGCCCACGTGGTCGGTCTCGCCGTGGATGTTGACGATCAACGGTTCCAGCTCGGCCATGAAGCACACGTAGTCGTACGGGCAGCCGAGACGTCCCTGGTTGCGGAACTCGTAGAACGTAATGCCGCAGACGGGACAGGAACGCTGATCGAGGCGGGCCAGTTCCTCGGCCGTTTGACCGACGGCCAACTGATGGGCCAGGACGCCGGCCAGGCTAGGCGTCACGGCCGGCTCTTCGTCCGACTGGGTGGTGAGATACTGCCGTGCGTGATCTTCGCACAGATGCAGTTCTTCCGGCTTCCCCTTGGTCAACTCCGTGATGTGAAACGTCGCCGTCTTATTGCACTTTTGGCACTTCATCATCGGCACTCAAGGAGGACCCCCAGATCTGTCGCCAGCGGCCTACCGCATGGAACGCACCGAGGGGTTGCCAGCGCGCCCAAAGCCGCCTTTCAGATCAATTATATCAAGGGGGGTCGCCAGGCCAGTCGGATTCTAACAGTACCCTAAGGGGTGTCAAGGTGGATGGGTAGTCCGCGCAAACCAGCGGCTTTTCACTACCGCGCTAGCCCCACCGCGTCGCGGCATTGTGGCTCTAGAGAGCGGTTGCTAGAACAGGCCTGGACTCGTACGGCAAGAACACACCGACCCACAAGCGAACCCCGAGGCGCCGGCCAGCGTCCTCTACCGCAAGGGCGCACGCGAAACACAACCTCCGCTGACGCTCGATACGCCTGATGCATTCACCCGACTTCCACTCGTTCGCTCGCCTGGCCGCCGGGGCCGATCTGGTGCCGGTCTATCGCCGCCTGCTGGGCGACACGTTGACGCCGGTGTCGGCGTTTCACAAGATCGACGCCGGGCGCTGTGCTTGCCTGTTCGAAAGCGTCATCGGCGGAGAAAAGGTCGGCCGCTACAGCTTCCTGGCCGCCGAGCCGTTTCTCGAGTTGGAAGCCCGCGGCAACGACGTCACCGTGCGCACAGCCGGCGACAGCAAGACCTTTACTTCCGACGATCCGCTGGAAGAACTCCGCCAGCGCGTCGAAGCCATCCGCGCCGCCTCGCTGGAAGAGTTGCCCCCCTTCACTTCCGGCGCCGTGGGCTATGCGGGCTACGACGTCGTCCGCTACACCGAGAACCTGCCCAACGCGCCGGAGAACGACCGCGATCTGCCCGACTTGGCCTTCGCGTTTTACGACCACATGGTGGTCTTCGACCACGTGAACAAGACGAACGTCGTCGTGGCTATGGCCCGACTCGACAAGTTCTCCGACCCCAAGAAGGCCTACGCCGACGCGACCCGGCGGATCGACGCCATCGTCGACACCCTGCAAGGCAACGAGCCCGCGCTCGCCCCGGCCGACATCGCCACCGGCGGCACGGCCGAAATCGCCTACAAGTCGAACTTCACCCAGCAGGAGTTCGAGCGGGCCGTCGAGAAGTGCGTCGAGTACATCCGCGCCGGCGACATCTTCCAGGTCGTCATCAGCCAGCGCCTGCAAGTCGAGATCGCTTGCGACCCGTTCGAGATCTATCGCACCCTGCGGGTCGTGAATCCCAGCCCGTTCATGTTCTATCTGCGTACGCCCGGCGTGACGCTGGTGGGCAGTTCGCCGGAGATCATGGTCCGCGTGGTCGACGGTCGCGTGACGGTGCGCCCCTTAGCCGGTACGCGACGGCGCGGCGCAAACGAAGAAGAAGACCGCCGTTTGGCCGAGGAGCTGCTGGCCGACCCCAAGGAACGCGCGGAGCACGTGATGCTGGTGGACCTGGGACGCAACGACGTGGGGCGCGTGGCCCGATACGGCTCAATCGAACTGACCGACGTGATGACCATCGAGCGCTATAGCCACGTGATGCACATCACCTCGAACGTCTGCGGACAACTGGCCGACCAGCGCGATGCCTTCGACGCCCTGCGGGCGTGCGTGCCCGCGGGCACCGTTTCGGGCGCTCCGAAAGTGCGGGCCATGGAGATCATCGACGAGATCGAGCCCCACCGCCGCGGCCCCTACGCCGGCGCCGTGGGCTACGTCGACTTTAACGGCAACATGGACACTTGCATCGCCCTGCGCACGCTGGTCGTTCAGGGCAACAGCGCCTACGTGCAAGCCGGGGCCGGCATCGTGGCCGACAGCGTGCCGGCGGACGAGTTTCAGGAAACGCTCAACAAGGCCCGCGGACTGCTCAAGGCCATCGAAATCACCGAGGCCCGCGGCAAGTAGCCCCGTGGTATCTCCGCTCGAGCGAAGGCCCCCGGCGCGACTGAGGTCCGCACCCCATTGCGTCTCTGGCGGTCGTGCCTCACAATGCCCGCTTGGCAGGCGGCAATAGGCACTTGGCCCGAGGAGCACAACATGATTTACGTTGTCGCCACGATTCAGCTCGCCGCCGGCCAGCGCGAAGCATTTCTGGCCGAGCAGCGCCACCTGCTGCCGCTGGTACAGGCCGAAGAGGGTTGCATCGAATACAACGCCACGGTGGATGTGGCCCTGACCGACGAATCGCCGCTGCGCCACGACGTGATCACGATGCAGGAAAAATGGGAGTCGCTCGACGCCCTAAAAGCCCACCTGGTCGCGCCGCACATGAAAGACTTTCGCGACAAGGTCAAGGCGATGGTCATCGGCACTAAGGTCGAAGTCTTCGAGCCGGCCTAGGCTGGTTTGGACCCGTTTATTTTCGAGTCCCCTCCGTTCCGGCGCAACAGAACAACCCCCAAATCGCAATCCCAACCTCGCAGTCAAAGCCATGAGCGCCATTGCAGATATCGTCGGACGTCAGATTCTCGATAGCCGCGGCAATCCCACCGTCGAGGTCGACGTGACCCTGATCGACGGCTCGTTCGGACGCGCAAGCGTCCCCAGCGGCGCCAGCACCGGCATGCACGAAGCCTGGGAGCTGCGCGACACGGATCTGACCAAGGTCTTCCTGGGCAAGGGCGTGCAGAGGGCCGTCGAAAACGTCAACGGGCGACTGGCCCTGGCGCTGGAAGGCATGGACGCGCTGGACCAGATCGAGATCGATCGCACGATGCTCGAACTCGACGGCTCGGAAAACAAGAAGACCCTGGGCGCCAACGCCATCCTCGGCGTGTCGCTGGCGGTGGCCCACGCCGCCGCCCAGTTCTGCGGACTACCGCTGTACCGCTACCTGGGCGGCGCAGGAGCCCGGCTACTGCCCGCGCCCATGATGAACATCATCAACGGCGGACAACACGCCGACAACTCGGTCGACGTGCAGGAGTTCATGGCCATGCCGCTGGGCTTCGACAAGTTCTCCGACGCCCTGCGCGCGGGTGCCGAGATCTTCCACAACCTGAAGAAGGTGCTTAAGTCGAAGAAGCTGAACACGGCCGTCGGCGACGAGGGCGGGTTCGCTCCCGACCTGCCGAACAACGTTGCTGCGCTCGACTTGATTCTCGAGGCCATCTCCGCCGCCGGCTACCGCGCGGGCGAGCAAATCTGGATCGCGCTCGATCCGGCCGCCACTGAGTTCTACGACGCCAAGACGAAGAAATACACCGTCGACGGCAAACAGCTCGACTCGGCCGGCATGGTCGACTACTGGGCCGATTGGGTCGAAAAGTATCCCATCTGCTCCATTGAAGACGGCTGCAGCGAAGACGACTGGGAAGGCTGGGCCATGCTCACCGAGCGGCTGGGCGACAAGGTGCAACTGGTCGGCGACGACCTGTTCGTCACCAACAGCAAGCGACTGGCCCGCGGCATCGAAGAGGGCGTGGGCAACAGCATCCTGATCAAGGTCAACCAGATCGGCACGCTCACCGAAACGATCGAGACGATCCAGCTCGCCCAGCGCAACGGCTACACCACGATTTCCAGCCACCGCAGCGGCGAAACCGAGGATACCACGATCGCCGATCTGGCCGTCGGGCTCTCGACCGGCCAGATCAAGACCGGCAGCGCCTCGCGCACCGACCGCATTGCTAAGTACAACCAGCTCTTGCGGATCGAAGAGCAGCTCGGCGACGCCGCCGAGTACGGCGGACCGCTGTTCTTCGGCGACAAGAAGTCTTAATTCACGCCTCGCGCTGGGCGTGAAGAATGGCATCCACGAGGCCTTCCATCGTGTACGCGCTGGCCTCGGCTGCCACGTCGTAGCCCAACTCGCCCAACGTCGCCGACGTCACCGGGCTGATCGATGCCAGCCGGGCGTTGCGCAATTCGTCGCCAAACAACTGCGCCAGCGAGCGCGCAATCGCCGAGCTGGTCACCGTGATCCAATCGATTTCGCCGGCACGAAGCTGCTCGGCCACCAGCTCGTCGGCCGCCTGCGCGTCGCGGCTCGTGTAGGCCACGACCTGCTCCACACTGCCGCCGGCCGCGGTCAACTCCTCGGCCAGCACTTCGCGCCCCCGGCTGGCCCGCACCAGCAAGAACCGTTTGCCGGCCGCCGCTTCCTGTTGGAGCGCCTCGGCCAGCGCCTCGGCGCGATATTCGTCGGGCACGACGTCGGCCTGCAAGTGGTGCCGCGCCAGTTCCTCGGCGCTGGCGGGCCCAATGGCCGCCAGCTTCACCGCTCCCAGCGCCCGGGCGTCGCGCGACCGAAACAGCCTCCCGAGGAAAGCCCGCACGCCGTTGCCGCTGGAAAAGACGATCCAGTCGAACTGCTCCAGCCGTGCGATCGCCTCGTCCACCGGTTGCCAATCGTCGGGCGGGCCGATCTCGATCGCCGGCTGCACGGGCACGTCGGCGCCCAAGTCGCTCAGCGTCGCCGCCAGCGTCTCGGCCTGCCCCGCGGCCCGGGTCACCAGTACCCGCACACCGAACAGCGGACGCGTTGTAAACCAATCGCGGCCTACCTGCGTCGCGGCAACGCTGCCCACGACCACCAGCGCCGGCGGTCGCAGTTTGCGTTCGGCTATCTCATCGGCCACGCGTGCGAGCGTGCAGGAGATCGTCACCTGGTCGGGCAGCGAGCAACGCCGCACGATCGCAGCCGGCGTATCGGCCGGCTTGCCGGCGGCGATGAGCTTGGCGGTCCAGTCCTTGGCCGTGGTCACGCCCATGTAGAACACGAGCGTGCCGGGAAAGGCGGCCAGCGCCTTGTAGTTCAGTTCGCTCGGCTTGCCGCGCCGTTCCTGGCCGGTCACCAGGGCCACGGCCGAGGCCGCGTCGCCTTGCGTGAGCGGAATGCCCGCGTAGCTCCCTACCGCCAGCGCCGCGGTGATGCCCGGCACGATTTCATACGGCACGCCCGCCTCGACCAGCGCCGCGGTTTCTTCGGCCGCGTGAGCGAACACGATCGGGTCGCCCCCCTTGAGCCGCACGACCGTGCGTCCGGCGCGGGCATGGCGCACCAGGTGGGCGTTGATCTCCTGCTGCGGCATGATGCGATCGCGGCCGTGGCGCCCTAGACAGACTCGCTCCGCTTTGGGTCGCGCGTGCGCGAGGATCAGCGGGTTGACCAGGTAGTCGTACAACACCACGTCGGCCCGGGCCAGGCACTCGCGTCCGCGCACCGTAAGCAGGCCGGGGTCGCCCGGTCCGCCGCCGACGAGATACACCTTTCCCGTCACGTCCGGCATGGGCTGCTGCTCGCGTGTGCGGGGCCGCGGCGCGGCATGTCGCGGCGTCTGGCGCCCCGCAATGTCGCGCGCGAATCGGTCGAAAGTGGTTCCAGCTTCGTCAGTTGTGGTCGCTCCCTGCGTTGTTTCGGCGGTTCGTGACAGGTAGAATATAGGGTTGCCGGGCATCGACGGAATTCCCTATTATCGTCGGTTCCCGCGTTTGCCAAAAGGCGGTATCTCCCCCGCAATTCGAACTCGCAGTCGCGATGGCCACCGAATCTCCCGAAACACCCGGCAGGCAGCCGCTTCCCCCGGCCAAGCGGAAGCGCCTGCAGCAATGCTTCGAACACGGCAGCCGTAGCGCGGCGTCGAGCAATTTCGACTACGCCAGCCAGATGTTCGACATTTGCGTCAAGGGAGACCCGGCCAATCACCTGTACATCAAGCAGTACCTGGCCTGCCTGTCGAAAAAGTACAACGACAACAAGAAGGGTGCCGGCATGAAGGCCGCGCCCAAGATCAAGATGAACCAGGGCTCGGTCAAGAAGTCCGCCATGAGCAAGGACTGGACCGGTGTGCTCGAAAAGGGCTGGGACATCCTTAAGCTCAACCCCTGGGACACCTGGGCCCTGACCACCATGGCCGAGGCCGCCGAGGAACTGCACTTCGACGAAGCGCAACTGGCCTATCTCAAGCATGCCCTGGAAGTCGCGCCCAAGGATGCCGAGATCAACCGCAAGTGCGGTCGGGCGCTGGCGGGCCAGGGCGCGTTCGACGCGGCCATCGCCTGCTGGCACCGCGTCGAGCAGGCCAAGCCCGGCGACGAGGAAGCCGCCCGCGCGGTGGCCGATCTGGCCATCGAAAAGACCATCTCCACCGGTAAATACGAAGAAGCCGAGAGCAGCCAGGACGTGCGGGCCGACGGCGGCAAGATGGCGAAGCTCACCGAGAAGGAGAGCCGCTTCACGCCCCAGGAGCGGCTCGAGCGGGCCATCGCCAAGAACCCCGAGGACTTGCAGAACTACTTCGACCTGGCCGACATGCACACTCGCGACGAGCGTCATGCCGACGCCGAGCAAGTGCTGGCCAAGGCGCTCGAGGCCTCCGGAGGCGACGTCACGGTGCGCGAGCGGCTCGAAGACGCCTCGCTGCGCAACGCCCGCCAGAAGCTGGCCGTGGCCAAGAAGAAGGCCGAGAGCGAACGGACCAAGGAAGCCGTCGAGCTGTATCGCAAGATGAAGAAGGACCTCAACTCGAAGGAGCTCGAGGTCTACCGCAGCCGCAGCGAGCGCTATCCCAACCATCTCGGTTACAAGTACGAGCTGGGCCTGCGGCTGAAGAAGGCCGGCCAGGTTCAGGAAGCCATCAAGATGCTGCAGGCCGCCTCGAGCGACCCCAAGCGCAAGGCCCGCGTACACCGGGAGCTGGGCGAAAGCTTTCAGACGATCAAGCAGTACAAGCTGGCCATGCAGAACTACGAGGCGTCGCTGGCGGCCACGGCCGATCGCGAAAGCGACGACCGCAAGCAGACCCTGTATCTGGCCGGATATCTGGCCCTGGCACTGGCCCAGCGGCACAAGCAAGCCGGCGACGACCAGTGGAAAGACGAGCTGGATCGGGCCGAAAAGTACTTGAGCGACCTGGCGGGCCTCGATTTCGGCTTCCGCGACGTGGCAGACCTACTGGACAAAGTCTCGAAAATGCGTAATAAAGGGTGATTCGGCCGGCCGCCAGCAGGCCCACCGGCCCGTGACACGACGTTGCCAACCACCTAGCGCCACGAACCTTCTATGCCCAATACCCGAAGCGCCAAGAAACGCCTGCGTCAGAACGAAGTCCGCCGCAATCGCAATCGCTCGATCAAGAGCGCCGTGAAAACGCAAGTTCGCAAGGTGCGCGAAGCGGTGGCCGCCGGCGACACCAAGGCCGGCGAGGAAGAGTTTCGCCTGGCCGCCAAGAAGCTCGATCAGGCTGCCGCGCGCGGCGTCGTGCATGCCAACCTGGCCGCCCGCGTCAAGAGCCGCCTCTCGGCTGCCCTGAAGGCTGCCAAGTAGGCTCTCGGGCCTGGCTCACCACTCGATCCGCTCGGCATCGAACACCGGCCCTTCCACGCACGTGCGGCGATAGTCCCAGCCGCCATCGTCTTGTCGCACTCGGGTCACGCAGCTAAAGCAGATGCCGATGCCGCAGGCCATCGGCGTTTCGAGCGACACTTGCGCCGGTATCTCTCGCTCGGCCGCCAGGCGGGCCACGGCCTCCATCATCGGTTCGGGCCCGCAGCACACGATCCGCGCTCGCCCGCCGCCCGCGTCCAGGACCTCGGTAAGCACGTCGGTCACCAGGCCGTGATGCCCGGCCGAACCGTCGTCGGTGCTGGTGTGCACTTCGACGCCCAGGCTCTCAAAATCCTCGACGCCGGCCAGATACTCTTTCGAGCGGGCCCCGTAGCAGAGCGTGACCCGCGGCACCTGCTTCACCTGGCGCGGCGGATCGCCGTAGGCTCGCTTTCCCAAGTGCTCGCGTGCCAGGGCGGGAAACGGCGTCTGACCGATCCCGCCGGCCACCATGATCAGATGCTCGGCCACCTGGGGCGCGAATCCATTGCCCAGCGGTCCCCACACTTCGAGCTCCGCTCCTGCGGCGAGAGCCGCCAGCCGGCCGGTCATCTTACCGACTACGAGATACACGACGTCCACTCCTGACGGCCGGCCTCGCTTGCCATCGTCCACCACGGTGTCGTACAGCGCCAAAGGCCGGCCCAGCAGCGGATCGTCGCACTCCGGCAGCCGCACCATCAGAAACTGCCCGGGCACGATCCGGCACGCTAACTCAGGGCACTCCATCCGCAGCCGGAAGGTATCCCGCGCCAACCGCACGTTCTCGACCACCCGCACCCGCTCGCAACGCGCCCGATCGGCATAGTACGCGGCATGCAGCGGATTGTTCATGGAGGAACTGGGGGCTCGAACGTTTCGGTTTGCGGCTTGGCAGCCCATCCTAGCGACACGTCCGCCGCCTGCCAACGCACGGCGAACTCACGGCACCAGCGTCGCGAGCTCAGCGGCCATCCGCTCGAACACTTCGTCCCACTGGCCGAGCACGCGCTGGCGAAACAGTCGCATGGTGGGATACCACGGGCTATCCTCGCGGCCGTACATCCATCGCCAATCGGGCGCAAACGACAGCGGCACCCATACTCGCACGCCAAGCCCTCCGGCCAGATGGGCGATCGCCGTGTCGGACGTGACCACCAGATCGAGCGATTTCATCACGGCGGCCGTGTCCATGAACGCCCCGCCGGAATAGTCGAGGCCCGAGGCTAGATCGATCACTTCGAAGCGGTCGCCCATCTCGGCGACCTGTTCGCTGCCGGGGCCCTTTTGCAGGCTGAACAGCCGCACGCCGGCCACGCGTGCCAGCGGCTCGAAGCGGGCCAGCGGCATCGAACGCAGGGCATCGCCGCGAAAGGCCCGCCGCCCCTGCCAGGCGATCCCTACGCGAAAACCCGGCTGCGTCGCCAGGTGCTCGCGCCATTTGGCCACCAGATCCGGAGCAGCATGCAGGTACGGCACGTCGGCCGGCACGGTCTCGACCTCGGTGCCGAACACGTGGGGCAGACTCATCAGCGGCACGTGCACGTCGAACGGCGGCAACGGCTGCTCCTTGGCCAACAAGGGACCGAAGCCCGAGGCCTCGAGCAGCGGCAGCAGTTCGGTCTGCGCGGCCACCATCGCCCGTGGGTCGATTTGCCGCACGAGCGGCACATAGCGGATGAACTGCAGCGTATCGCCAAAGCCCTGTTCGCAGTGCACCAACAACCGGCGCTCGCCCGGCGGCGAACCGTCCCAGCGGGGCTGGGGGAACTTGAGCGTGTTGAACTGCGAGCAGCCGACGCGGTGTTCGTACCCGGCCCAGCCCTCGGCGAAGCGGCCCAGGCTGAGCAAGGCGGTTCCCCGGCTGCACAGCGCCTGGGCATAGCCGGGCTGCGCGGCGAGTGACCGTTCGTACCACGGCAGCGCCTCGGCGACGAGGCCTTTGTCTTTAAAGACCGTTCCCAGGTTGAGCAGAAACTCGCTGCGGCGCGGCTCGCTCTGGAGTGCCCGCTCGAAACACGCTTGTGCTTCGTCCAGCCGCCCCAGATCCTGCAAGGCAGCGCCCAGGTTGCTCTGCGCGGCGGCCAGATCGGGGCGCATCGCCACGGCCCGCTGCAACTGTTCGACGGCCTCTTCGGATTGTCCTTGTTCGCGCAGTGCGTTGCCGAGGTTGCAGGCCGCGGCGGCAAAGTCGCCCTGAAGCGTCAGCGCCCGGCGATAGCATTCGATGGCCTCGTCGAGCCGGCCCTGCATCTGGCAGACGTTTCCCAACTCGAAGTGCAAAGGCGCCGCGTCGTACAGTTGGATGGCCCGGCGCAAGCAATCGCCCGCGGGGGCCAATTGTCCGGCATGCTTGTACAGCATTCCCAGCCCTGCCCAGGCCGCCGGCTTCGTGGGATCAAGCTCGGTCGCCTTGTGGTAGCACGCGGCTGCTCGGTCGAGCTGCCCCGTCTGCTCCAGCAGCGTGGCTAGTTGGATGTGGGGTACGGCCTCGCCCGGCTGCAGCCGAATGGCCTGCTCGTAAGCGGCAATGGCTTCGGGCAGGCGCTGCATGCCACGATAGGCTTCGGCCAGGTTGGCCACATAAGCCGCCTGCGTCGCGTCGGCCGCGATCGCAGCCTGCAAGTGCGCGATCGCCGCGGTGAATTCTCCTTTCTGCCGCGCGACCAGCCCCATCAGGTTGTTCGCATCGGCGTGCCGCGGCTCGCGCGCGAGCACCTGCCGATAGATCTCGCGGGCTTCGTCGAGCCGGCCCGCCCGGTGCAGTTGAACCGCGGTGTCGAGTTGTTGGGCAGTGGTGGCCATGATCGACTCGAGGCCGCGACAAGCGTCAGCGTCCACGTGGGAACTTGCGGTCGCGCGGAGCTTTCTTGGAGCTGGCCGGCCTCTTGCGCTTGGCCCCGCCAGCCCCCTTTGGCGGCGACTTGCGGGCCGACTTCTTACGCTTGGGCGGACCGCTTTCGAAGGTCGCATTTTTCAGTTGCCGCACTTCCTCGCGCGTGAGCGGGCGCGCGGCACCGGGCGGTAGTTCGCCGAGCTTCAATGGCCCGATCGCGGTGCGGGTCAGCCGCTCGACCTTGTGCCCCATCCGCGCCAGCATGCGCCGAATCTCGCGATTGCGCCCCTCGGTGAGCACGATCTCGACCAGCGTGCTTTTCTTATAGCGTCGCAGCACCCTTGCCGCCACCGCGCGGGCGGGCCCCTCGGCCAGGTGCACACCGTGCCGCAGGCGATCGAGTTGTTCGCGGTCGAGCGTGCCGGCCACCTCGACGCGATAGGTCTTGGCCACGCCGTAACGGGGATGCGTCAATTGGTCGGCCAACGGGCCGTCGTTGGTCACCAGGATCAGGCCTTCGCTCGACATGTCGAGCCGCCCCACGGCAAACAGCCGGCCGTCGTACGGCACCAGGTCGATCACCCGCATCCGCCCCGCGGGGTCGCGGCTGGTCGACACAACGCCCGGCGGCTTGTGAACGGCAAAGTAGACCAGCCGGGTCTTGGGCAGCGGCACGCCGTCGACGCGGATCTCCTGCTCGCTGGGATCCGCCTTGGTGCCCAGTTCGGTCACCACCTCGCGGTCGACCTCGACGCGGCCCGTGAGGATCAGCTCTTCACAGGCTCGGCGGCTTCCCAGGCCGGCGGCGGCCAGGATGCGTTGCAGTCGAATCGTGCCCGCGGCGTCAGAGGCTGCCGGGGACGAAGTTTTCTGGGACGCACGAGGACGAGGCATGAAAACCGTGGTGGGGTTTGGACGCGGCGGAACGCTTCAATCATACCCCGCGTCCCAGGGCATGTGCGAGCGGCAAAAAGACACGCGCCTACCCGCACGCGAGATCTACGGCACGAATACGGCGGGCGCCTGCGGCATCGGCGCGGGCACGAACGGCACGGCGGGGCGCGGGACGTCGCGAGGCGTGCGATACAACCCCGGCGGCGGCGGCGTGCCGTAGCGATCGGAGTACGATTGCGCGTTTTGAATCCGCTCGGTATCGGCCTGCGGCAGTCGGAACCCCAGCGGACGCGCTTCGGTCGGCGGTCCCAGTTCTGGAAGTGGGAAGGGATCGAAACGTTCGGCCCTCGCTTGCTGAAGCTGAGCCGAGCCGGGATGCATCAGGCGAGGCTGTGCCAGGCGCGCACAGCCGCCCAGGCAGAGCGCGATCGCCGACCACAGGCACAGGTCGCGGAAATGCGTCATCCGGTGGAACGCTTTCTAAGAGGGGACGAGATGAGGGGCGGCGGATTATAGAAAGCGGCCCCGTTCAAGGAAAGAGGGCTTGCACGACCCGCTGGCACGCTGCCGAAGCTAGCACGGCGCCTTAAGGCAAATAGGCGTCGAGCACGATCGTGCCGGGCGCGGCCCGCACGTCCAGCTTTCCGCGCGCCGCGGGCAGCAACACGACTCCGCCGCGCGTGAGCGGTTCGCCGGACGCGTCGCCGGGTATTTCGAGCTGGCCGCCAACAACCGCCAGAATGTGACAGCAGTCGTCCTTGGGCACCGAGTGCGTACCGGAAACCTGCCAGCGGTCGAGCACGAAGTATTCGCACTCCACGAGCCTTTCCACGCCAGGCGTGTCCGTGGGGCGAGGCCGTTGTGCCGACACCGGTCCGTATTCGTAGTCGATCGCCTCGAGCGCGGGCTCGACTTGCAGCTCGCGGGGCTTGCCGTCGGGTCCCCGCCGGTCGTAGTCGTAGAGGCGATAGGTCGTGTCGCTGGACTGTTGGATCTCGGCCGCCAACACGCCGGGGCCGATCGCGTGGATCACGCCCGCGGGCAGGTAAACGCATTCGCCCACCCGCGGCTCGATCCGCTCGCAGCATAACTCGATCGTGCGCCGCGCTAGCTCGCGGCGCAGCAGATCGGCGTCGATGCCGCGCCGCAGCCCGGCATAAAGGTAGCTGTGTGGCTCGACGTCCAGCACGACCCAGGCCTCCGACTTGCCCGAGTCGGGCGGATCGAGCAAGGCTGCGCGGGCATCGTCGGGGTGCACCTGGATCGACAGCCGCTCGCGCGCGTCGAGAAACTTGAACAGCAGCGGAAAGCGGTCGCGCGGCGCGTGCTTGCCCAGCAGCTCGGGGCCCGAGTCGCGGACCAACTCGTTGAGCGTGCGGCCCTCGAGAGGTCCGGCGGCCACGACGCTTTGCTCGTCGTGGCGGTCGACCACTTCCCAGCTCTCGGCGCAAGAGTCGGCCTCGTACTTTTTGCCCAGCGCTTCCAGGCGCGTGCCGCCCCACAGGTAGTGGCGCAAGGCGGGCCGAAAACGTAGCGGATACAACGCGTTCATAAATGCCCTCAATTCTTGCCGCGCGGACGGCCCCACTATAACTCCGCGGCAGGGCCCGTGCGAAGCTGCTGCGGGCCCCGGCTGGGCGATACCCCGTGTTGCTGCCCACGCCGCCGGCTGCTATGATCGTTTGGAGCCTTCCGACGGCACGTCTTGCCGTGCCCTCGCAATACGAATCCCTTCCTTGCGAGGTGACCCATGGTCGATACACACGACGAAGACGATCTATTTCAGCATACTTCGATGACCTTCGGGGAGCAGCTTGAGGACCTGCGCGCGGCGTTGTTCAAAGCCGTGATCGCGCTGGTGATTGGGTTCGTCATCGGCCTGCTGTTTGCCTCGCCGATCGTGCGTGCCATCGAGCGTCCGCTTCGCCAAGCGCTGGGAAGGTTCTATCAAAACGAGGCCATGGAGTACGTCAACGTCCGCGTGCCTCCCGAAATGCGCGAGGACAAAGGGGTCCAAAAGGCGATCGAAAAGCTCGTTTACGAGGACGGCTTGCTGCCCGAGGAGCGGTTCTTTTCGCCCGTGGAGATGCTCGACAGCTTGAAGAGCGAGTATCCCGACACGTTCGGCAACATCGAGCTGGCCCCGCCCGAGCCCCCGGCGAAGGACGACGCCGCTGAAAGCTCCGACGACGACGCCTCGACCGACACGCCTCCCGAGGCCGACGCCGGCGAGGAGAGCGAGGAGAAAGTCGACCCCGAGCAACAGAAGAAGGCCAACCGCCTGATCGGTCAGCTCAGCAAGGACCAGATGGTTCGCCTGTTTGTCTGGCGGCCGATGGCCGACGACGAGCGGCTCAAGCTCGATGCCCTGGGCGTCCAGGAGCCGTTCGTGATCTACATCAAGGCGGGCTTTCTGGCCGGAGCCGTGCTCTCGAGCCCCTTCGTGTTTTACTTCCTGTGGCAGTTCGTGGCCGCGGGGCTCTACCCGCACGAGAAGCAATACGTGCACCTGTTCCTGCCGTTTTCGATCGCCCTGTTCTTAAGCGGCGCTGCGCTGGCGTTCTTTGCGGTGTTTCCGCCGGTGTTGGGATTCTTCTTCAACATCGCCGATTCGTTGGGCACCGAAATGCGGCCGCGGCTGAGCGAATGGCTCAGCTTCGTGCTGCTCTTGCCCTTGGGCTTCGGCATCAGCTTCCAGTTGCCGCTGGTGATGCTGTTCTTGGAACGGATTCATTTGTTCTCGGTCGAGGTGTACATCTCGAAATGGCGGATCGCCGTGTTGGTGATGGCCGTCCTCTCGATGGTGCTCTCGCCCGGCGGCGACCCGTACAGCATGATGATGATGCTCACCCCGCTGATCGGGCTCTATTTTGGGGGGGTCGCCCTGTGCAAGTGGCTGCCCTCGCCGCGACGCGGCCCGCCGGCCCTCAAACCGTAGACACGTCAAACCGTAGACACGTCAAACCGTAGACACGTCAAACCGTAGACACGTCAAACCGTAGACACGTCAAACCGTAGACACGTCAAACCGTAGACACGTCAAGCGGTAGACATCGGTGGTAGGTCTCGACGCCAGGGCGATGACGCCGGCAGCAGAAGCGCCACACGCAGCTCGCCGGGCGGATGCGCGTGCCGAGAGTGCCGCGCGCGGCGCGGCTAGATCGCCTCGGTGCCACGCTCGCCGGTGCGGATGCGGATGGCGTCTTCCAGCGGCAGCACGAAGATCTTTCCGTCGCCGATCTCGCCCGACTTGCCGGTGCGTCCGCCCTTGATGATGGCGCTGATGGTCGGCTCGACGAATTCTTCGTTCACGGCGATCTGCAACTGCACTTTGCGCAGCAGATTCACCGCGACCTGGTGACCGCGGTACATCTCGGTTTGTCCCTTCTGGCGGCCAAACCCCTGGACGTCCATAACGGTCAAGCGAAAGACTTCGACTTCCGAAAGGGCGGTTTTCACCTCTTCCAGCCGCGTGGGCTGAATGACGGCGATGATTAACTTCATCTACGGTTTCTCCCCGATGAGCTCGCACTGGCCGGAGCGAGCCGTGACCGGCCTGATGACCTGTATTTCTACCGGGCCGACCGCTTTGAAGCAACGACGCGAGCAGCATAGCGCCGCGAACAAGCCACGCACGCTCGAGCGAGATCGTCTCTTGCACGCGTGCTTCACCGCAGAAGCGAAAACACGCGGCGTGCCGGGAGCGGAAAAAAAAAGGCCCCTGGCTTGGGCAGGTTAGGCGGATACCTACCCAAGCCGAAGGGGCATCCTTCTGGCCCAGGCAAGAGCCGAAGTTTTCGCCATGACTTGTTAAATCGGGTCGCCCTTGGTTGCAGCCTTTCCAGGCTGTCCACGACCCTCGTCTCGTTAGTTTCCCGTAGATTGCAACCTCTGTGCCAAGACGATCGGCCGCTCCCGCTACCAGCCCGGGAGCCCGTCGGCATCATCAATCGACGGCGCGACTTACGGATTTGTAGGCCGGCGGAACGAATTTTCGGCCTCCTGGAAGCCCGCGAAAAACGCGATTTCGCTGCCCAACAACGCGACACCGCCCGCGGCAATCTTGGGCAGCGCTAACCTGACAGGGGCCTTCACCGGGTGAACTAGAATTTTGGTGAGGCCAATGCTGGCGGAGTTCTTCCGCAGGCGTCGGCTCCGACCGGCGAACGAGGCGCCCGCACAAGCGCGCCAAGACGGATCGCCGGACAGATGGGCATCGCAGCGCGCTGCGGTGCATCAGGCGGACATCTTTCTTGAACCAGGGGGATCGAACGATGCGGAATCTGTTGTGTTTGACGGTGGCATGCTGCACGGCGCTGGTGCTGGCATGCGCTACGGCGAAGGCCGACGACAAGGGTTTGCAGGCGCCTCAGGCGAACCAGGACACCCAAGCGAGCAAGAACTCGGTCGAGGCCAAGGACCCCCGCGCCTCGAACGATTCCAACTATCGCTGGCACAACGGCCAGTGGTGGTACTGGATGCCGCAGCAGAGGAACTGGCAAGTGTGGCACGGTAGAGAGTGGACGCCCTTCGTCGCGGGCCGTTCCACCGCTACCGAAGTGCGGACCTATTCGTACCAGGGGCAGAACACGCAGAGCGGCCCCTACGACGGCGATGCGGTGCAGCGTCTGTTCGGCACGCCGCTGTCGACCGTGCCCGACTCGGTGTCGGACAACAACCAGATCATCGGTTCCTACGGCATGCGCGGAGCCGGCTCGAAGCAGATCGGCAAGTACTAGGCGGAACGAGCGCCGGCAGGAAAAAGAAAAAGCGGGGTGGCCAAGGCGGCCACCCCGCTTTCCGTTCAGCAAAGGTTGGAACAGCGGACGACTGTTCACCCGCGTCCCTTAGAACAGGGTGATCATGTCGAAACCGATCAGCGTCTGGCTGTTGCCGTTGCCGCTGTCGAAGGGGAGCGTGCCCGGGCCGTTGAGGGCCGTGCCGCTGAACCAGTCGAAGCGGACGTACGGGCGGAACACGGTGTTCGCGCTGTACCGGTAGTTGGCACCCATCGTGATCTCGTAGAAGCTACCCTCGTAGCTGTTCAGGTTCTGGGCCGGATTCGACCGCGGCACGTTGACGCGGAAGCCTTCCTGGTCGCGGAACCATTCGGCCCGGATACCGTAGGTCATGCAGTCGCTGACCTTGTAGAACAGGTACTGGTTCAAACCGTACCAGTAGGCGTCGCCGCCAGCCAGCAGAGCATCGTTCTGGTAGCCGAAGTCGGTCTGGCCGACGTAGTCCAGCCGATCGCTGATGGCCGACAGCGTGCGGCTGTAGACCAAGGTCTGCACGTAGCGAGTGCTGAAGTTGCCAGCCTGGTTGGGCTCGTTGCCGACCGTGCCGGAGTAGGCCAAAGCCGCACCGTCCGAGAAATCCTCAGCGTAGGTGATGATGAGGCTGTAGTTGGGGTTGTTATCCGGGGTGAAGTTATCCCAGCCGTTGTAACCGCCGGCACCGATGTTCACGTTCTCGCCGGCCTGCCAGTTGAAAATGAAGCCCGTGAAGGTAAACGCTTCACCGTACTGGAAGGTATAGGGCAAGCTCGGGAAGAAGTTACCGGTCATGGTCACCACTTCGTAGCCCACGGGGGCGTAGAAGTGACCCACCTTACACGACAGGTCGTTGTAGGCGACCTCGGCATAGAACTGAGGCAGCGCGAGGCCGAACCACTGGCTGCTGTTCCACGTTTCCAGGCCCGTGGCCGTCGTGAAGAAGAAGTCCTGACCGTACAGCAGGTCGAAGCGACCGCCGATATCCCAGCCGCCGGCTTCGGTGTCGACCGCTTTTTCGCCGTACAGATAGAGCTGGTTGAACATCACTTCGTTCGCGCGATCGGTGAAGGTCACCGGACCGTTCAAACGGTTTTGGGGGTTCGTGGTATTCCACACGAACGGGTTCCAGCCGACCCAGCCTTGGATCACCGTGTTGCAACATTCCAGGCATTCGAAATCGAACAGCCGCCACTCGTCGCCGATGCAGCAGCAGGGATCCAACAACGTCCCGGCTCCGTTCCCAAAGCTTTCGTCGTCGTAGATCCCCGGCTGGCCCGGGTAGGTGTCCGGCTGGTTGGGAAGGGCCTGAGGATCAGGCGTTCCCTCGATCCCGCGCTCTTTGGCGCCGGCACGCTCATCGTAGTCTTGAGCGTAGTAGCTGTTGTACTCGAATGCTGTCTGCTGCACGGAAGAGGCTTGCCCCCATCCGTTTTGGGCGTAGGCGGTCCCGGCCGACAGCAGGCCAGCTACGGCGCTGACCAGTGCCAACTTCGAGAATTTCATGTCCGTTCTCCAATCCTTTGAAACGGGTGCGAGTGTTTTTGGGAACACTCAGGTGGGCTTCGAACTCGCAAGCAAAGCACGAAATGGATCGGCCGCCTAAAGCTCCACTTCCAGCTCCGCAATGCTGCTATCGGCGACCCGACTGAAGCGAATTGACCCGAATCAAGGCCATCGGAGCCCGCGCGCGGCCAATCGGGTAGAGGATAGGAAAAGCTTGCCGGATGGTCCGAAAGTAGGCCCGTGCTCGCGCCCGAATGACGACGCGAGCGATTCACGCGGCGAAAAAAGGCGCGTCAGAACGACGCGCGGTTGCGCACTCAGGCCGCGGCCGGTGCGATCAGGTCGGCAAACAGCGCGTCGACGAACTCGTCGGGCACGAAGAGCGTGAGATCCTCGGGCTTTTCGCCGACTCCGACGTACTTGACCGGCAGGCCCACCTGCTGGCGGATCGCCACGACGACGCCACCTTTTGCCGTACCGTCAAGCTTTGCCAAAACGATGCCGCTACAGTTTACCGCATCGGTAAAGTGCTTGGCCTGACTGATCCCGTTCTGCCCGGTGGTAGCGTCGAGCACCAACAGCACCTCATGCGGCGCCTCGGGAATCTGCTTGCCGATCACGCGGTGGATCTTGGTCAACTGCTGCATCAGGTTCTGCTGCGTCTGCAAGCGACCGGCCGTGTCGACGATGCACACCTCGGCGCCCGTCTCGATTGCCCGGGCTACGGCCCGATGAGCCACGCTGGCCGGGTCGCTGCCCTGGTCGCCTTTGACCATGTCGGCCCCCAGCCGCTCGGCCCAGATCGTCAACTGTTCGACCGCCGCGGCTCGAAACGTGTCGCCAGCCCCCAGCACGACCTGCTTGCCCTGCGACTTGAACAGATGTGCGAGCTTGGCGATCGACGTCGTCTTGCCGGCCCCGTTCACACCGGCCACCATGATCACCGTCGGCCCCTGGGCGGCAAAGCGAATCGGCTCCTCCGGCTGGGCCATCAGCTCCTTCAGCTTGGCCTTGATCGTGGCCAACACGTCTTCCATCTGCATCACGCGGGCCCGAAACTTCGTGCCCACCTCGTCCACGATGGCCTTGGCGGGCGCGACGCCCATGTCGGTCTTGATCAGGATGGCCGTCAGCTCTTCGAGAAAGTCCTCGTCGATCAAACGGCCTTCGGCCTTGAACAGGTCGCGGACGTCGGTGTTGAGCAGTTGCGAGGTCTTCTTGAGACCCTGCTTGATCTTGTTAAAGAATCCCATCGATTTCTTGTCGCAATTGAGGTCTTGGCAGGGGGTGAATGCCCGGCGCGTTTACGGCTTCTCGCGCTCGGCCAGCAGGCGATCGAGGATGCCGTTGACGAACTGCGCCGACTGCCGGGTGCCAAACCGCTTGGCCAGCTCCACCGCCTCGTTGATGGCCACGCGCCCCGGCGTGTCGGAGTACTTGATCTCGAACGCGCCCAGCCGGAGCACGTTGCGGTCGGTGGCCGCCATTCGTTCCAAGCTCCAGTGGTCGGCGGTCTGGGCCAACAGGTCGTCGAGCTCGCCCCGGTTGCGGCGGACGCCGGCGATCAGCGAGGTGGCGAACTCCACCAGCTCCGCCGACTGGAGCCGGGCCGCGACGAACTGCTCGTCGTCGGCCGGATGATGCTGCGGGTTCAAGTCGTCCTGATACAAAACCTGAAGCGCAACTTCGCGGGCTCTGCTGCGGCGGGCCATGGTCGGGGTCTCGGTGGCGGGGATGCTATTCTAGGCGGGCCAACAGGCTGATCATTTCCAGCGCGGCCAGGGCGCACTCGCGTCCTTTGTTTCCTACGTTGCCGCCGGACCGCTGGATTGCCTGTTCGAGCGTATCGCAGGTCAAAATGCCGAACAAGACCGGCACCCCCGCTTCGAGCCCCGCTTGGGTCAGGCCCAGGCTCACCGCCCGGTTGATGTGCTGGTCGTGTGTCGTTTCGCCGCGGATCACGGCTCCCAGGCACAGCACCGCCTGGTACCGGCCGCTGCGGGCCATCTGGTCGGCTGCCAGCGGAATCTCGAAGGCGCCGGGCACCCAGGCCACGTCGATCGCCTCGTCGGCCACGCCGTGCTCGGCAAGCGTCGAGACGGCTCCCTCGAGTAGATTGCTGGTGATCGACTCGTTGTAGCGCGAGACGACGATCGCCAGCGATCCGGACGGCGGCGTCAGGTTGCCCTCGAAAACACGTGGCACGCTCAGTCGACCTCGCTTGCGAATCGCGCGGACCCGGCGGGACGCACCGGGGAGCCCGGAGGCAGTCTAGCACTCGATCGTCCGGCGGCAAGGGTGCCCCGCCGCGCCGAACTCGCCCGCGATGAGCCCGAACTACGACTTCATGCTCATCAGGAACTCGGCGTTGGTCTTGGTCTTCTGCAGGCGGGTGACCAAGAGCTCCATCGCGTCGGGGCTGTTCATGTCATTGAGCACGCGGCGCAGGATACACACGCGGCGGTACTCTTCGGGGTCCATCAACATCTCTTCGCGGCGGGTGCCGCTGCGGTTGATGTCGATCGCCGGCCAGATCCGCTTGTCGACCAGCCGCCGGTCGAGCACGATTTCCAGGTTGCCGGTTCCCTTGAACTCCTCGAAGATCACCTCGTCCATCTTGCTGCCGGTGTCGATCAGTGCCGTGGCGATGATCGTCAGCGAGCCCCCCTCCTCGACCTTGCGGGCCGAGCCGAAGAAACGCTTCGGCCGCTGCAGCGCGTTGGCATCGACGCCGCCGGAAAGGATCTTACCCGAGTGCGGGCATTCCGAGTTCCAGGCCCGTGCCAGTCGCGTGATCGAATCCAGGAAAATGATCACGTCGTAGCCGTACTCGACCATCCGCTTGGCCTTCTCGATCACCATTTCCGAGACCTGGATGTGCCGCGCGGCCGGCTCGTCGAAGGTGGAACTGATCACCTCGCAGTTGTCGCCCTTGACCTGCCGCTCCATGTCGGTGACTTCCTCGGGCCGCTCGTCGATCAACAGCATGATCACGTAGCCATCGGGAAAGTTGGTCAGCACGGCCTTGGCCATCTTCTGTAGCAGGATCGTCTTGCCCGCCCGGGGCGGGCTGACGATCAAACCGCGCTGGCCGAAGCCGATCGGCACGATCAAGTCGACGATCCGCATGGCCGTCTCCTCGGCCGTCGTCTCGAGCACCACGCGCTTGTCCGGGTGCAGCGGCGTCAGGTCGTCGAAGAAGACTTTTTCAGAAAGCTTGTTGGGATCTTCGTAGTTGATGGCCTCGACGCGCAACAGCGCGAAATACCGCTCGTTTTCCTTGGGCGGGCGAATCTGGCCCGACACGGTGGCCCCGGTGCGCAGCCCGAAGCGGCGAATCTGGCTCGGCGAAACGTAAATGTCGTCGGGGCACGACAGGTAGTGATAGTCGGGGCTGCGCAGAAAGCCGAACCCGTCGGGCAGGATCTCGAGCGTGCCCTCGCCGAACATCAGCCCGTTGAGCTTCACGCGTTCCTTGAGGATCTTGAAGATCAAATCCTGCTTTTTGATCCCGGTGATCTCGGCCAGGTTTTCCTTGCGGGCCTGCTCGATCAACTGCGGCATGGTCATCCGCTGCAGTTCGGCGATGTGAATATCGCCCTGCTTGATTTGTTCGTAGCGGTCGTGCGTCTCGTCGCCAATGTGGGCGGCTTCGTCGGCCAGTTCTTCGGCCAGGCTCAGTGGCTCGTTGTTTCCCGAGCGATGGTAGCCGTCGGAGGCGGGTACGGTCGTTTTGGTCCCTGCTGACTTGCGAGCGCCGGTGCTCTTGGTTTCAGCCATGATGAACTCCTGAAAGGTACGACGGGCTGACACACAGAAGGTGACAGCGGCGGGTAGTATGTGCCTGGAAAGACTGGTTCCGAAGGGGCGAAGGGGACGCGCCCTTAAGTAGAATCAAAAACCACGATACGGGAAAGGTGAACTGGCTATTTCAGGTCCGCGGCGGCCACCAGCGACGGCCACAGACGGTCGATTTGCTCTCGCGTGGATTCAGGCGTTCCGGAGTTGTCCACCACCAGGTCCGACTGCTGGCGTTTCTGCTCGGTCGATCGCTGGGCTCGCTCGCGACGGTCGAAGTCGTCCGCGCTCCAGCCTCGCTCGGCGGCCCGGGCGGCGCGCTGGTCGCGGGGCACGTCAACGAACAAGACCTTGTCGCAACATTTGTTCCAACCAGCCTCGAACAGCAGCGGCACGTCCAACACGATAAGCGGCGCCGTGCCTTGCTCTGCTAGCTGATTCAACTGACCCAGCAGGATCTCTCCGATCCGCGGATGGGTGATTTGCTCCAGGTATTCTAACTGTTGGGGGCCGTCGGGTGGTGGGGCGAACACGATTTTGCCCAATTTGGCCCGGTCGACCTGCCCTGCGGCGTTAAAAACCCCCTCGCCGAAACGGTCGTGCACCGCGCGCTTCACCCCTTCCAATTCTAAGACATCGTGCGCCGCCCGGTCGGCCGAGACCACGGCGGCTCCCCTCTCCTGCAACTGCGCGGCGACAAAACTCTTGCCGCTGGCAATTCCTCCGGCGATTCCCACGATCGGGATGCGCGTCCGAGGCGTGTCGGTCATGGTTTGCTCGTGCCGCTCGCGGCGGCTGCCGTTGCGTCGCCTCGGATCGTATCCAGACCCAGTGATGCGTTGGCTACCAGGCCTCGCAATCCGCCCAGTTGTCTCCGGCTTTCAGATCCACTTTCAAGGGCACCGTCAATTTCATGGCGCCCGACATCTCTTCGGCGACCAGCGCGCTGGTTTGTTCTAGTGCTTCGGCAGGAACTTCGAAGACGAGCTCGTCGTGGATTTGCAGCAGCATCCGGGCAGGGGAATTTTCGTCCCGCAGCCGGCGGTGGATGTTCTTCATCGCCAGCTTGATCAAGTCGGCCGCCGAACCCTGAATGACGGTGTTGATCGCCGTGCGTTCCGGAAGGTTTCGCTGACGCGACGTGACACGGCGAATGCCGCGAATCGCACGCCGCCGTCCGAGGATGGTACTAACATAACCGTTTTGGGGGCACGCTTCCAGTATCGAGGCGAGAAATTCCTCCACCCCGCGATGCCGCTCGAAATAGGCGTCGATGAAATCCGCCGCAGCCGACTTTTCGATGTCCAGTTGCTTGGCCAGCCCGAAGGGACTTTGCCCGTAGATCACGCCGAAGTTGACCGCCTTTGCGCTGCGCCGCATGTCGCCGGTCACCTCGTCCAGCGGCACGCCGTACACCTCGCTGGCCACCCGGGCGTGAATGTCCTCATCGTTTTCAAACGCCGCGCACAACGTCGGATCTTGCGAGAAGTGGGCCAGCACGCGCAGCTCGATCTGCGAATAGTCGGCCGCCAACAGCTTCCACCCCGGCTGTCCCGGCAAGAACGCCGCGCGAATCTCGCGGCCCCGCTGGCTCCGTACGGGAATGTTCTGCAGGTTGGGATCGTGCGAGCTGAGCCTGCCGGTGGCGGCCACCACCTGGTTGAACGAAGTGTGCACGCGCCCCGTGTCGGGATGCACCAGTTGCGGCAGCGCGTCAACGTACGTGCTTTTCAGCTTCGCGTATTGCCGATACTCGACGATCTTGGCCGGCAGCGGATGCGACTTGGCCAGCTCTTCCAACACGTCGGCGTCGGTGCTGCCGCCGCTCTTGGTGCGCTTGAGCACCGGCAGCTGGTGCTCCTCGAACAGGATCTGCGCCAGTTGCTTGGGCGAACCGATATTGAACTCGCGCCCCGCGATCTCGTAGATCTCTCGCTCGACGCGCTGCATTACCTCGCCGTACTGGTTGCTCAGGTCGTGAAGCAGCGCGGTATCGACCTTGATGCCGAGGAACTCCATTTCCGCCAGCACTTCGGCCAGCGGCATCTCGACTTCGTCGAACAGCTTCTCCAGCCCCGCTTCGCCCAGCCGCGCGGCCAGCAGCGGTTGCAGCCGCAACGGCACGTCGGCGTCTTCGGCCGCATAGTGCGTGATCTCCTCCAGCGGCACCTCGTCCATCTGCTTCTGGTTGCGGCCCGTACCGATCAGCTCGGCGATCTTCGTGTTCTGGTGCCCCAGGTACCGCACGGCCAACTCGTCGAGCCCGTGGTTCCGCTCGCCGGCGTCGAGCAGGTAGCTGGCGATCATCGTGTCGAACCGCGCGCCGGCCAACTCGACGCCGGCGGAGCGCAGCACGACGATGTCGTACTTCAGGTTTTGCCCCAGCTTTTCGATGGCGGGGTTCTCGAGCAAGCCGCGCAGCGCTTCCAGCGTCCCCTGCGGCTCGAGCTGCGGCTCGCCCTCGGGCGCCCGCACGGGAACGTAGTAGGCCTGGCCCTCCTGCCAGGCAAACGAGTAGCCGACGATTTCGGCGAACCGCGGTTGGCGGTCGGTCGTTTCGGTGTCGAACGAAAAGGCCTTTTGTGCCTCGAGCTGTTCGACCAGCCACGTCAGCCGCTCCGGCGTGGTAATCGCCTGGTAGTCGACCTGCCAGCGGCTCTCGTCTTTGCGCTGCGGTAGCGAGGCGAACTTCTGCGCGAAGGTGTTGAAGCCCAGCTCGTTGAACAGCGCTTCCAGCGAGGGACGATCGACGCCGCTCACGCGGGCCGCGCTCCAGTCGATCTCCACCGGCACGTGCCGATCCAGCGCCACAAGCTGGCGGCTCATTAGGGCCTGTTCGCGATGGGCGATCAGGTTCTCGCGCCGCTTGCCCTTGGGCAGTTCGTCGGTGTGCGCTAGCAAATTGTCGAGCGAGTCGAACTTTTGCAGGTATTCGCCGGCCAGCTTGGGGCCCACCAGCGGCACGCCCGGCACGTTATCGACGCTGTCGCCCACCAGCGCTTGGAAATCGACCACCTGCTCGGGCCGCACGCCCCAATCTTTCTTCAGGGCCGCCGCGTCGTAGACCTCGTTCTTGCGAACGTTGTAAACCTTCACGCGCTCGGTGATCAGTTGCCGCGCGTCCTTGTCGCCGGTGACCAGAAAGCAGTTGCCCTGCTGTTCGTTCGCCTCGCGAGCGATCGTGGCCAGCAGGTCGTCGGCCTCGTAGCCCTCGATTTCGAGAATCGGCACACCCAGGCCTTCGAGCATCCGCCGGATGTGCTCGTACTGCGGCACCAGATCCACGGGCATCTCGTCGCGATGGGCCTTGTATTCCTCGTACACTTCGTGGCGAAACGTTCGCTCCGAGGCGTCGAACGCTACGAACAGGTAGTCGGGTTTCTTCTCCTCCAGCAGGTACAGCATGTCGCGGGTGAAGCCATACACGGCCGACACGGGCTCGCCGCGCGGGCTGGTCATCTCCGGCAGCGCGTGAAACACCTGAAAGATCAGCGAATTGGCATCGACGACCCAGATGCTCTTGTCCGTCAACGAAGCGGTGGCTTCGGCGGGATCGTCCAGCCGCGTGCTTTCCGGTGCGGCACATGGCTCGGAGCGCTTGCCCGCGTCCTTGGCGCGCGGCTTGGATTGGCGCGCAGAAGATTTCTCGTCCGGCGCCGTCTCCGATTCCATTCCGGGAAACATGCCTTGACGCATGGTTTTGGCCATCGATCAGCCACCGAAAGCCGCGCGGCAGCGAGTGATTCAAAGGAGGGGATGCAAGAGGGGAGACACTCTAATCCTAGGGCTCGATGCCGGCCTGTCAAGAACGCGACGGGTAGCCCCCGTGGCCTCCGACGCGAAGCGACGAACACCAGCCCGAAGCGCGAGCGAGGGTCGAGTAGTCTAGAGACTCACCATAGCGCCCATCACTTGCGCTTTGGGCCCGTGTCCGAGCCATCGAGTTGCACTACAACTCCGCGAAGTTCTTCAGAATCTGCAGCCCGTCGCGTTGGCTTTTCTCGGGGTGAAACTGCGTGGCGTACAAGTTGTCGCGCCAGATCATCGAACAGAACGGCGTGGGATAGTCGGTCTCGGTGGCGATCACTTCGGGATCGGCGGGCACGACGTGGTACGAGTGGACGAAGTAGCAATGCACGCCGTCCTCGAGCCCTGCAAGAATCGGCGCGGGCCGGCGGATGCGCAACTGGTTCCAGCCCATGTGCGGCACCTTGTACCCGTGCGGCACGTCGAACCGCACGACCTCGCCGCGCAGGATGCCCAGCCCCTCGTGCTTGCCGTCTTCGTAGCCCACGTCGAACAGCAACTGCA
Source organism: Planctomycetota bacterium (assembly GCA_003389325.1). Taxonomy (GTDB): domain Bacteria; phylum Planctomycetota; class Planctomycetia; order Pirellulales; family PALSA-1355; genus LB-PLM-3. Next base: position 80,752 of record QQVE01000068.1, on the reverse strand, counting down.
GCCCCAGGCAGATGCCCAGAAACGGCTTGCCCGAGTCGATCAACGTGCGGATTGGCTCGACCAGCTCGCGACGCCGCAGCTCGGCCATGGCGTCCTCGAAGGCGCCCACGCCGGGCAAGACGACCTTTTCGGCCTCGATTAACTCACCCGGATCGCTGGTCACGACGGCCTGGTGGCCGACTTTCTCGAAGCCCTTTTGAACGCTCCGCAGGTTGCCCATCTGGTAGTCGATGATCGCGATCATGGGCCGAAACGTCTCGCGCGGTGGGAGCCAAGCAGCTTGGGGGACAGTCGGTGGACAAACCGTCCCCGGGGCGGGTTCACGAAACGGGCCATTATACCGTCGGAAGTGCCCGCCGGGGGAGCTACTGCCCGCTGGGCGATTCCGGGTAGACCACCAGTTCCACGCGGCTGTTGCGAGCCTTGCCCGCCGCCGTGGCGTTCGACACCACCGGGTGCCCGGCGCCGTGCCCCACGACCATCAGCCGGTTGGCGGGAATCTGCCCGCGAGCGACCAGAAACTGGTACACGGCCGCGGCCCGGGCCGTAGAGAGCTGCACGTGATCGCCGACGCCGGGCGTGCGCACGACGTCGTTGCTGGTATGGCCTTCGATACCGATCTGCTGATTCGGGTACGTCCGCGCGATTTCAAGGGCAACGGTATCCAACAGGGCGCTGGCGACCGGCTGCAACACGACCGAATCCCCTTGAAAGAGCTTGTCGGCCGGCAGCTCGACGCGCACCACGTCGCCGTCGGCCCGCACTTCGACGCCGGGCAGGTTCAGTGTGGGCAGATTCTTCTGCAGGCTGTTGTTGGCCGTGATCTGAGCGCCCGCGCGGCGGCGGACTGAGGCCATCAGCGCTTCAGTCTGCTTTTGCGTGAGCTGCTTCTCGTCGCGCAACTGCGACAACTGTGCCGAGGCGGTCATCAGTTGCTCGCGCACGGCGGCCAATTGATCTTCGACCACCTTACTCTGCTGACGCGTCTGGGCGAGCAGCGCCTCGAGATCCTGGTTGTCGCGATCCAGCGTGGCGGCTCGGCTTTGCAGTTCCTGGTTGCGCTGCTGCAGGGCCACCTGTTGTTGCTGCAGCGATTGCGTTTGCTGTTTCAGCGCAAAGGAGTTATCTGCGCAGCCCCACAGGACTGGCAGAAAGAGCAACATCAGCGAGCTCGTCTGCGCGACGAACCGCATGCTCGGTCTCCTCAAAGCAAACTGGAACGAACGTCCGCGATGGGCGCGCGGGCATCTCGGGAAGACACGTCGCGCGGAACCTACTCGAAAAACAGCGCTGCCGATCGAAAGGCGCAATATGACAAGGGCCGGATCGTAGTGCCCTCTGCGCGGCGCCGCAAGACCAGTTTCGCCGTGGCTGCCAGCGGGGCGTGGGCACGGGGCTCGAAGTTACCGTGGTCGCTAGCAGGCGGCGACCGCATGCTCTTGGCTGCGTGCCGGCGGGTAGACGCCGTAGAACCGCTTGATGTAGTTGCGATGCCAGCGCTGCGGCTTGTGCGGCTCCCAGCCCCAGCGTGCCAGCAGCCGCGCCGAGATCCGCTCGTTCCAGGCGTCGCACAGAATGGCATCGATTTGCTTCGCCCGGGCCACCTCATCGAGCACCTCGGCGGCGCGGCGAAAGGTGGCAAAGCTCGTGTCGCGGTCGGACACGGCGTAGACCAGCGCCAGATAGTTGGGAAACCGCCGCGGCTGGTTGTAGAACCACAGGCAACGATCGCCGGGTTGCGAGTCGTGCCGCCGGCGGCCAAACCACTCGGCATCGAGCGCCGAGACGATCTTGGGCCAGCACCGCACGTGAATCGCCTGCAGGCGTCCTGCGGCCGTTTCGATCACCCCGTACCGCCCCCGCACGAGCGCCTCGCGCTGGGCACCGAAGGGATCGCTAAGCGTGCGGGCAAACAACATGGGATCTCCTGGTCCGACACGACGTCAGGCGGCACTCTGAAAGTGTAGCCCGCCCACGGGCGTCCGGCGGCGGACTTTACTCATGCCCGAGGGCCTGGCCGGCCAGCCGAAACAGCCACAGCAGCACGCCCAGCATCACCAGGCAGCCGGCGATCATGGCCGGCACGAGCCACCACAGGTCGAAGAAGTCGCGCACGCGGTCCCAGCACGCCGGCCAGTAGAGCATCACGGTCACTGCCCCCAGGCAGAGAAACGGCCCGTAGGGGATTGCCCGTTCGCGGTGCACGACCCAACTGCCCACGGCGAACAGCAGGCCGAAGAACGGAGCCACGAAGAACACGATCAGACAGGCTTGCCAGCCGAGAAAGACTCCGATCATCGCCATCAGCGTCACGTCGCCAAAGCCCATCGCTTCCTTGTCCAGCACGCGGCCGCCGATGTTGCGCACCGCCCAAATGATGCCGCCGCCGGCCGCCAGCCCCACTAGGCTGCTCACGAGCGCCGCCCAATGCGCCGCGCCGCCGCGCCAGGCCACGAGCGCGATTGCCCCGCTGCCGGCCAGCCACATCACCAGCAGTAGAAACGTGATCGGGTAGCGCAACAGATGCCGCATGAAGACGCGCGCCGCCACCGGGTAGCCCCGGCTGGTGTTCCAGTAGCGCGGCATCAGTCCCCCGCACCACAACGTCCAGCAGAACAACGCCACCCCCAAGCCCCCCAGCGCCGGCAAGCCGTCCAACCGCGCCGGCCAGGCGGTCGGTGAAGCCAGCGTGAGAAACGCTTCGTACACAACTCCTTGATGCTGCCAATAGGCTTCGGGCAGCAGGCTCCAGGGATATCCAGCCGCCAGCACCAGCCCGAGGCTCGCGCCGCCGACGGTGATCGAGTCGGGAATCGTCTGCTCATCCAGATCGATCAGCGAGGCGGCCAGCATCAGGACGACCAGCAATGCATGACCGGCAAACCGCACATGCGCGGCCAGCACCAACTGGTCGGTCAGAAAGTCTGCTGCCGGGGCGACGGCAAACGGCAACGGCGGCAGGCGCACCGCGTGCTGCGTTTCCCACCAGTAGAGCGCCGCCAGCGCCGCGCCGGTGAACAACTCGACGCCCAGGGGACGGATCCAGAACCAGCGCCCGTCGGACGCCGCCTCGCGCCGCAACAGGAACCATCCCACCACCGGCACGTAGTCTCCCCAGCGTCGTAGGCGTCCGTCGCGTCGCGGCGTCCAGGGACTCACCGAGCGCTGTTCCCAGGCCAGCACGTCCACCAGCCAGTTGACCACGGCACCGGCCAGCACGCCGACGACAAACAGCGCGGCCAACCTGGCGGGCAGCGGCATGGCGAGCAGGACGTTCAAGGGTGCGATTGGGGGTTAGGGACCAGGGGTCAGGGACGAAGGCCCAGTGCCCCCGCGTGGGATTGAGGCCGAATTCTAACCCCTAACCCCCGATTCCTAACCCCTCAACAATAGCGTCGGCTACCTGCTCGGGTGTCTTTCCCTCGGTGTCGACTTCGAGCTCGGCACTCTGCCGATAAATCTCGCGGCGGGCGTCGAGCGTAGCGATGATCTCGTTTATGCCGCCGGTGGCCGACAGGTTGGGGCGCCGCCCCGCGGTCGTCTGGTCGGCCTGGATCCGTTTCCAGAGCGTCTCGGGCGACGCGGTCAGCCACACCACCCGGCCCTGCCGAGCGAGCGCCTGGCGGTTCTCTTCGCGCACGATGGCTCCGCCCCCCAGCGCCAGCACGGCCGAGACGCGCGCGGCCAGGTCGGCCACCACCTGGCTTTCGAAGTCGCGAAACGCGGGCTCCCCGTCGTCGGCAAAGATTTGGGCGATCGACTTGCCGGCCCGAGCTTCGATCAACGCGTCGGCATCGAACCACGGCCAGCCCAGCCGCTGGGCCACGAGCTGCGCCACCGTGCTCTTGCCTGTGCCGCGAAGGCCGATCAAGACGACGTTCATGGCGGACGAAAGGGATTAGGGGTTGGGGGGTAGGGATTAGGACGACAGCCCGACGCCGCCGCAGGGGATTGGGACCGAATTCTAACCCCTAGTCCCCAATCCCTAATCCCTTTTGCCCGTCAATACCGCGCCGGGCCGATGGCCCGCTTCAGCACGTCGCGCATCAAATCCGCCGGCGCTTCCTCGCCGGTGAACTGCTGGAACTGCAAACACGCCTGCCGCACGAACATCTCCACGCCGCTGACGACCGTGCAGCTTTGGCTGCGCGCGTCTTTGAGCAGCAGCGTGTTCTCGGGATTGTAAACCGTGTCGAACACGACCATGGCGGGGCGCAGGTGATGCTTGTCGTAGGGCGTGGCGTCGACGTTGGGGTGCATGCCGACCGGCGTGCAATTGACCAGCACGTCGGGATTCAGCGAGTAGCGGTTGGCCCAGTCGACCGTGCGGCAGTCGAGCGCCTTGGCAAGCTGCTGGGCACGCTGAGCCGTGCGCCCGGCAATCACCACGTCGGCCCCCATTTGCTTAAGCCCATAGGCAATGGCCTTGGCCGCGCCGCCGGCCCCCAGTACCAGCACCGTGTGCTTGGCCAGGTCGCCCCGCAATCCCGGGTGCTCTTCCACCACCGGCTTCAAACTGCCCAGCGCCGCCCGATAGTCGGTGTTGTAGCCGACGATCTTCCCGTTCTCGAACAGCAACGTGTTGGCCGCACCGATGCCGCTCATGCTCTCGTCGGTGTCGTCGAGCTTCTTGATCACCGTTTCCTTGTGCGGAATGGTCACGCTCAAGCCCTTGATGCCCAGGGCCGGGGCGTCGGCAAGAAACTGCGACAGGTGTTCCCGCGGCACGCGAAACGGAACGTACACGGCGTTGATGTCGCGCCGCGCGAACGCCGCGTTGTGCACGATCGGACTGAGGCTATGGGCAATCGGATCGCCGATCACGCCAAACACCGTCGTGTCGGCGTTGATCCGCTCGTAGTGGTACACGTCGGTCATCTGCTGGAAGCTGAGCTGCCCGGGCGCAAGCGTTCGCTCGTGATGGAACGTGGCAAACGTGAAGGGCGCGCCGAACTTGCCGGCCAGAATCCGCGACGGCGTGCCGATGTCGCCCATGCAGATGCCGACCGTGGGCACGTCGCTGTCGCGAATCAGTTCGAGCATCCGCAGATTGTCGTGCGAGCTGTTGGCCATGGCCGCCAGCTTGACGATGTCGGCATCGAGCGCCGCCAGCCGGGCATGCGTCTCGGCCAGGTTCTCGGGCATCTTGCGGTAGTCGTGCAGGCTGACGATCCGCTTCGTCTTTCCATAGCGCGGAATCGAAGCGGCGATGTCGTCTTCCAGGTCGACGTACTCCACGCCTTCGGCGATCGCGCTGCGCAACAGCATCAACCGCTGCTCTTCGGTGCCGGGCCACTTTCCCCCGTCGCGCTGGCGGCGACAGGTCACCACGACCGGGCACGGCCGGTCGGTGAGCAACCGACGCAGATTCACCTCGCCGTTGATGTAGTCCAGCCGCAGCTCCACCATCTTGGCGCCCTGCTGCACCAGGTGCCGGTGCTCGGCGATCATGTGACGGTGGCGGCCACGGGCAATGCTAACGCAGATCATGCTGATTACGGATTACGAGACGTCGAACCCAAAGAATATCCGATTATAACCGCACCGCCGCCGAGATGTTATGCCGCCAAATGCTCCACCGTTTAGCCGGAGCCAGCGGCGACGACGCGTCTTCCCGTGTGCCGTTATTGCCGTTTTGCCGCGACGCCGTTCACCGCTAGAAGCATCACCCGCAGCACTCCCGCCCCGCCCCCGTCACGTTCGCATAAACTGCCGATCCAACTCGTCGCGGCTGAAAAACAGCGCCGTCGGCCGCCCGTGCGGGCAGTGATGCGTGTCGTGGGCCAGATGCCGCTGCTCGACCAACGCGGCCACCTCATCCGGCGTCAGACGGTCGCCCGCCTTGATCGCCGCCTTGCAGGAAATCATGTGCAACAGCGAATCGACCATGTCGCGCCGGTCGGGCTGCTTGCCGCCGGAAAGAATCTGGTCGACCAGATCGCGCAGCACCTCGGCCGGGCGAAAGTTCGCCAGCATCGCCGGGTAGCTCGACACCAGCACCGTATCGCCGCCGAACGGCTCGACAGTGAGCCCCAACTGCTTGAGCACCTCGCGCGACTCCAGCGCACAGGCTGCCTCGGCCGGAGTGAGGTCCACCGGCTCGGGCACCAACAGCGCCTGCGACTCGAGCGTGCCGGCCAGCACTTTTTCGCGCAGGCTCTCGTACAGAATCCGCTCGTGCAGCGCGTGTTGATCGATCACGACCATGCCGTCGTCGCTTTCGGTGACCAAATACCGATTGTGCAATTGCAGGGCCCCCACCGCAGGCGGGAAGAAGCGCGCTCCCTGCGGCAACGACTCGTCCTCGGGCGATGCCGGCGACGCCTCGCGCGTGCCGGCCGGCTTCCAGTGCCGCTCCAGCGTGCTCAACTCCAGCGGCGCCCGCGGCCGCTGCCATTGCTCGTCGAATTGCGATTGGTTGCTGCGCCCTTCGCCCGCCGCGGCATCCGCGCTTTGATCGCTCAACTCGCCGCGGGCCCAATCGACCAGCTCGCGCCGCAGCGCGTCGGCCTGCTGTGGATCGACGGACGCTTGGGGTTCCGACGAATCGATCGGCTGCAACCGCGCCGTCAAATCGGTCGTCAGGAACTTCGTTCGCAGCGTGCCCAGCAACTGGCCGTACAGCTTGCCCGACTCCTGAAAACGCACTTCCAGCTTCGTGGGGTGCACGTTCACGTCCACCTGCTCCGGCGGCATCTCAATACGCAGAAACGCGATCGGGTACCGCCCCGAGAGCAGCAGCCCGCGAAAGGCCTCGCTCAAGGCATGGCCCAGCGAGCGGTCGCGGATGGCCCGGCCGTTGAGCAGCAGGTACTGCAGCCGAGCGTTCGAGCGGCTGTGGCTGGGGCTGGCCACGTAGCCGGCCAGCGTGACCTGCTCCTCGACGCTGGACACGGGAATCAGGTCGGCGGCCAGATCGTGCCCGAAAAACGCGGCGATCCGGTCGCGCCAGTCGCCCGTGGGCGGAAGGTCGTAGATCGAGCGGCCGTTGTGTTTGAGCGAAAAGTGCACGCGCGGATAGGCCAGGGCCACGCGGGTGAAGGCCTCGCCGCAGTGTCCCATTTCGGTTTGTGTCGTGCGCAGGAACTTCCGCCGCACCGGCGTGTTGTAGAACAACTGCCGCACTTCGACCGTCGTGCCCACCGCCGCGCCGCAGGGGCGCACCTCGCTTGCGTGTCCGCCGGTCACTTCCAACTCGGCCCCGGCGTCCGATTCTGTCGGGCGGCTGCGCAACAACAGGCGGCTCACTTCGGCGATCGAAGCCAGGGCCTCGCCGCGAAAGCCGAGCGTTTGCACGCGGAACAGATCGTCGGCGCCGGCCAGCTTGCTGGTGGCATGGCTGGCCACGGCCAGTGGCAACTGCACCGCGTCGATCCCGCAGCCGTCGTCGCTGACGCGTACCAGTTCCACTCCGCCCTGCTCCACCGCCACGTCGATGCGGCGGGCGCCCGAGTCGACAGCGTTCTCCATCAACTCCTTGACGACGCTGGCGGGTCTTTCGATCACTTCGCCGGCGGCGATCTTGTTGATCACGCCGGGCGGTAGCTGGCGAATGTCAGGCATGGGGTCACAAACTCGCGCTTCCTGCGGCTCCGTCGCAGCCCCGGCACCAGGGTGCCAGAGCGGTTCGCCTCAGAGTTGGAATTCCTTGATCTTGCGATACAGCGTGCGTTGGCCGATGCCCAGCATCTCGGCCGCCGCCTCGCGATTGCCGCCGGTTTGCTGCAAGGTCTCGGCGATGAACAGCCGCTCGAGCTCCGACAGCGGCTTGCCCACCAGGGCCGCCAGACTGTCGCCCCGGGGCTCGTCGCCGCCCTCGGGCGCGTCGGACAACTCGCTGGGCAGATCGTCGACGTCGAGCACGCCGTCGAAGTCGACCACGACCATGCTTTCGATCACGTTGCGAAGTTGCCGCACGTTGCCCGGCCAGTCGTAGGCCATCAGCCGCCGCCGCGCGGCCGCCGAGACGCTCTCGATCTTCTTATTGTGCCGCTTGGCAAAGTACTTCAGAAAATGCTCGATCAACAGCGGGATGTCCTGCGTCCGGTCGACCAGCCGCGGCAGGTCGATCGTCACCACTTTCAGGCGATGGTACAGGTCGCTACGGAACGTGCCGGCCTCGATCGACTCCTCCAGGTTGCGATTCGTGGCCGACAGGATCCGCACGTTGACGGCGATTCCTTCGTTGGAGCCCACGCGGGTGATCTCGCTGTTTTCCAGCACGCGCAGCAACTTGATCTGCGTGGCCAGCGGCATGTCGCCCACTTCGTCCAGAAACAGCGTGCCGCCGTTGGCATACTCGAACTTGCCGACCCGATCGCTCGACGCGTCGGTAAATGCGCCCTTCACGTGCCCGAACAACTCGCTCTCAAGAATGTTCTCGCTCAGCGCCGCGCAGTTGAGCGCCACGAACGGCTTGTTCTTGCGCGGGCTGTTCTGATGAATGGCCTGCGCGACGAGTTCCTTGCCCGTGCCGGTGGCTCCCTGGATCAGCACGCTGGCGTCGGTCGGGGCAATGCGTTTCAGGCGGTCGATCACGTCGTGCATCTGGCGGCTGCTGCCGATCACGCCCTCGAAGCCGAACCGCTCGTCGAGCCGCCGGTTGAGCTCGGCGTTTTGGCGGCGCAGGCGCAGGCTTTCGCAGGCTTTCTCGGTCACCGCCCGCAGTTGGCTCAGGTCGAGCGGTTTGAGCAGGTAGTTGAAGGCCCCCTGCTGCATGGCGCTGACGGCCGAGGGAATCGTGCCGTGGCCGGTGACCAGAATCACCTCGGCATCGGGCAGCTTTTCCTTGGCGTGTTTGAGGATCGCCAGCCCGTCGACGTCGTTCATCACCAGGTCGGTGATCACGACGTCGAAGTCCTCGTCGTCGATGAGCTTGATGCCCTGCGGGCCGCTGGTGGCGACCGTGCAGGCGTAGCCGACGCGCTCGAGGCTCTCGGAAACGGCCTCGGCGTGGGCCGCGTCGTTGTCGACGATGAGCACGCGGATGGACCCGCTCTCGCCGCGCGCCCGCGATGTGATTGCATCCGTTGCCATCTGGCCGATGATACCGAAAGGTCGCAATGGCTACCAGCAGCCGCCCGCTAGGCGACCGGCGCCGTCAACCGCGGCGGCAGCGGCAGCGTGATGGTGAACTTCGTGCCCCGGCCCGGCTCGCTCTCGACGGCAATCCGCCCGCCGTGCGCTTCGACGATCTTGCGCACCGTGGGCAGCCCCAGTCCGGAGCCGCCCGGCTTGGTCGAGAAAAACGCCTCGAAGATTTGGCCGGCCGTCTTCTCATCCATCCCGGCGCCGGTGTCGATCAGTTCCAGGGCCACGCCCGAGGCGATCGTGCCGGTCCGCACCATAAGTTGCCCGCCCTCGGGCATCGCCTGCTCGGCATTGAGCACCAGGTTGATCAGCGCGCCGTGAAACGATTCGCGGTCCAGCACCACGCTGGGCAACTCGGGATCGAGGTAGCAAACCAACTCGATCCCGGCCTCCTGCGCCTTGGGGCGAAAGAACTCCACCACACGGCGCACTTCCTCGTTGAGGTCCGAGGCCTCGAACCGCACCGTGCGGACCTTGGCGAAGTTCAAAAAATTGTCCAACAGGTCCTGCAGCCGCCGGCACTCCTGCTGCACGACCGCGATCTTGGCCGCGGCACGCTTGTCGCGGGGCGTTTGCGGATCGGTGAAGTCCTCGGCCAATAGCTCCATGTTCAGGCCGATCGTCGAGAGCGGGTTCTTGATTTCATGCGCCAGCCCCCCGGCCAGCGTGGCAATCTCCGTATACTGCTCGACCAGCTTCCGGTTGACTTCTTCGGCCGTGGGCGGATGCGCGGGATTGATCATGGCTTCGCGGGTGGTGGTCGCGTGTGCGAAATCGGCATGCGCGGGTGTGACGGTGCTATTCTACCGATCACCAGCGGCGAAACGAAAACGCCCCCGGGCTGATCGAGGCCCGAGGGCGTGGCGTATTCTTGCGTTTACGCGCCGTCGCCGGTGGCTCCGGGCTAGGCGGTGGAGGACTATTCTTCGGCGCTGGCGGCGGTATCGGCAGTGTCGGCCGTTTCGAGCATGGCCTGCTTGCGGCTCAGCTTGACGCGGTCCTGCTCGTCGATGGCGATCACCTTGACGCTCATCTCGTCGCCGACGCTGCACACGTCAGCCACGCTGTTGACGTAGCCGTCGGCCAACTCGCTGATGTGCACCAGGCCGTCCTTGCCGGGGATGATCTCGACAAACGCGCCGAAGTCCTTGACGCTGGTGACGCGGCCGTGATAGATCCGCCCCACCTGCACGCTGGCGGTCAAAGCCTCGACCCTTTCCAACGCCGCCTGGGCACTCTCGCCGTCGCTCGAGGCGATGGTGACCGTGCCGTCGTCTTCGACTTCGAGCACGGCGCCGGTCGATTCCTGGATGGCGCGAATGGTCTTGCCGCCGGGACCGATCAGGGCGCCGATCTTATCCGGCGAGATGTGCGTCCGCAGCAGCCGCGGGGCAAACATCGAGATGTCGGTCTTGGGACGCGGAATGGCGGTCAGCATGTTGCGAAGAATCTCGATGCGGGCCTCACGGCTTTGGGCCAGCGTGGCCTTGACGATCTCGTCGCTGATCCCGTCGATCTTCAGATCGAGCTGAATGCCGGTAATGCCGTTCTGCGTGCCGGCGATCTTGAAGTCCATGTCGCCGAAGTGGTCCTCGTCGCCGAGGATGTCGGTCAGCAGCGTCCAGCCGCTCTCCTCTTTGACCAATCCAACGGAGATGCCGGCCACGGGGTTCGTGATCGGCACGCCGGCGGCCATCAGACCCAAAGTCGCACCGCACACGCTGGCCATCGAGCTGGAGCCGTTCGACTCCAGAATGTCGGAGATCACGCGGATGGTGTAGGGGAACTCTTCGGGATCGGGGAGCACCGGCTTGACGCTCCGCTCGGCCAGGGCCCCGTGCCCGATCTCGCGACGGCCAGGGCCGCGAATGGGGCGAACTTCGCCCACCGAAAACGGCGGGAAGTTGTAATCGAGCATGAACTTCTTCGAGTACTCGTCGATCAGCCCGTCGACGCGCTGTTCGTCGCGGCCGGTGCCGAGCGTGATGGTGACCATCGCTTGCGTCTCGCCGCGTTGGAACACGGCCGAACCGTGCACGCGGGGCAGCACGTCGACATAGCACTCGATCGGCCGCAGCGTTTGCGTGTCGCGGCCGTCGGGACGCGTGCCGGCCAGAATCAGGTCGCGGACGACCTTGCCTTCCAGGTCGTGCCAGGCGCCGCCCAACTTGTGGGACGCGATCGCGTCCTCGGCCTCCGGGTCGGGGATCATCTCGGCGGTGACCTTTTCCTTCAGCGCCGCCACGGCCTCGGCCCGGGCCTGCTTGCCCTCGGTCTGCTTGGCCTTTTTCAAATCGTCGTAGTAGCGGTCCTTCAACTGGTCGAACAGTCCATCGTCGGGCGGAATCTCGTACTGCCGCTTCTCGACGTTCAGCTTCGAGAACAGCTCCAATTGCAGATCGCACATCTCCTTCACATAGCGATGCGCTTCCTGCAGGGCTTCGAGCATGCGGTCCTCGGGCATCTCGCGGGCGAAGCCTTCGATCATCAAGATGGCTTCCTTGCTGCCCGAGACGATGACGTCCAGATCGCTTTCTTCCAACTGGTCGACCGTGGGAAACGGCACGAACTCGCCGTCAATCTGCGCCAGCCGCACCGAGCCCAGGGGCCCCAGAAACGGCAGCGGCGAAACGCCCAATGCGGCGCTGGCGGCGTTCATGGCCAGCACGTCGCCGTCGTTCTGGCGGTCGCTGGCCATCACGAAGCTCTGGATCTGCACTTCGTCTTTGTACCAGGCGGGAAACATCGGACGGATGGGACGGTCCATCAGCCGCGCCGTCAGCGTCTCCTTCATCGTGGGGCGGCCTTCGCGCTTGATGAAGCCGCCGGGAAACTTGCCCGCCGCGGCGGTACGCTCGCGGTAGTCGCAGGTGAGCGGAAAAAAGTCGGCCAGCGCCGAGCGCGGGGGTCCGTCGGCCACGGCACACAAGACGACCGTCTCGCCGTATTGCACCAGAACGGCCCCGGCGGCCTGCTTGGCCAAGAGCCCCGTTTCGATCGAGAAAACGCTGTCGCCGATTTGTCGTTCAACACGTACTTTCAATGTTCGTCCCTACCTTCTTTGCCTACATGTGCGTTCGACCCGGCTGGCGGTGCGCTCCCACGCGCGAACGTATCCGGCGGCACGCGACGAGGTCGGCGGCAGGCCCACGCGGGGCACTGGCGCGAATGCCAAACCGAACGAGAGAAGCCGCCTGAACCGGCCCCCGAGACACCGTTGCCGGAGAAGAGGGCAGCGAGCAGGTGGCGGCTTACGGCCACGCGGCTGCCAGGAAGCTGAATGCGGGACCGCAAGGGCGGCCCTTCACTTGCGTGTCCGCCCGGAACGATCCGCTCCGCACCGCGAGCGTTCGCTACTTGCGAATCTCGAGGCGGCGAATGACGTCGAGATATCGGCCCGGATCCACCTTCTTCAGGTAGTCCAGCAATCGACGTCGGCGACTCACCATCATCAACAGTCCCCGCCGACTGGCGTAATCCTTCTTGTGCGTGCGCAAATGTTCCGTCAGATCGCTAACGCGAGTCGTGAGGATCGCGATTTGCACCTCCGGCGACCCGGTGTCGCCGTCGGACCGTTTGTAATCGTCGACCAAGACCTGCTTACGTTCTTTTGTGAGGGACATTTGCGATTCGCGACTTCTCTACGTTGGCTCGTCCTCGAATGCCTCTGCCGGAAGAAGCACCGAAACTGCCAAGCTGGCTTGAACTTGTCCTACTTACTGAAACCAGTAACCAACCAACTCTGGGAAAACAAACAGTCTACCACCGGGCCGGTGCCTTGCAACCTCAAAACGCCCCTGGAGATATGGCAGCGCCGGCGACCTCGCGCACCGCACCACCAACCGTACCGCTTGGGCAAGTTCTGCACCCCACAGATCGTCGCCCCGCCGCTCCCGATTCGCGCCGTTCACCCCCGGAGCCCTGGGGCGACGACGCGCCTCCTGATCCAAAACCCAGTCCGCCCATGCGCACCCGTATTATTTCATCAAACCCGTTGCCTCTGTTGAGACTGAATCTCAACAACTAACGCATCCCCCGCGAGCCCGGCACTTCTTGCCGATTCGCCCGCTAGGTACTTTCGGAGATTAAGCTCCGATACGGCGAAACGCTACCTTCGCGAGTTCGTGAGAAAGTACCCGCCCGGCAGAAACATTGCGAACGTTCCATCGGCCAGGGGGCTGCGGGGCCGGAGGCTTGAAGGCCGGATGTTTTTCGAAGTGCGCCCTCAAGTAAAGCCGATCCCGAAGGCCGTGATCGACTATGCCAACCGGCTTGGAGTTCTCAGCATTCCGCTCGTTAAGTGTCGAGTTCTTGGATGCAGGCCTCCGCGTGTACTTCCACTACTCGTTTCAAGAAACGCGGCCGGGCGAACTTTTTATCTCTGCATCGCGCAGGCCGGAGTTCTTCGGCGACTCCGACAGCATATCGGGTGGAAAGGTCTTGTACTTCGACGTCGACGGCACGCTGCGGATCCGCGACTACGTATCCAACCCCAACGGTGTCGGTTCGAAGCTCGTCGGCGAAGAGACCCGCAAGGTCGACGTCAGCCGCAATTGGGAGCCCTATCCCGAGTTCGGCGACTACGCGGGGCTAGGTGCGCGCGATCGCGGCTCGCCGTGGCTCGCGTATGTCCCGCCCGCGCAGGGATGACATGGCCGAGGTGGCTTAAGCCGGCTTGCCGTGCTTGGGGGGCTCTTTGACGACGTTCCAGGCGAGGCCGACTTTCTCCAGGGCGAGAATGGCCCAGTAGGTCATGTCGATTTCCCACCACTTGTGGCCGGCCTTGGCCATCCGCTGAAACGCGTGGTGATTGTTGTGCCAGCCTTCGCCGAAGGCGAGGATGCCGACCCACCACAGGTTCTTGCTGTCGTCGGTCGTCTCGTAGTTGCGATAGCCCCACAGGTGCGTGGCCGAATTGACAAACCACGTCACGTGCAGCACGTAGACCAGGCGGACGAACATGCCCCACACCACGAACGACCAGCCGGTGTAGGCGCCCCAGCCAAAGTAGCCGACGGCAAACAAGAACGCGCCGAACAGCACGTGCGAGGGCAGAAACATCTTGTCCAGAAAGTGCATGACCGGATCCTTGTCCAGGTCCGGAGCGTAGTGCGCGGCCATCGCCCGATGGTGCTTGCGGCCAAAGTCGGGCATGAACCACAGCATGTGGCTCCACCAGCGGCCGTCGCGCGGGCTGTGCGGATCGCCGTGCTTGTCGCTAAAGCGATGGTGTTTGCGGTGATTGGCTACCCAGGTCAGCGCCGAGCCTTCGCCGGAGAGCCCGCCGATGAAGGCCAGCAGCCAGCGAATCGGCTTGTAGGTGCTGAAGCTGCCGTGGGTCAATTGGCGGTGATAGCCCATGCAGACGCCGATCGATCCGGTCAACCAGCACAGGAAGGCACACAGCGCCACCGCCTTCCAGGTGAAGAAGAACGGCGCGGCCAGGGCACCGGCGTGCACCACGACGATCCAGCCCACGATCGGCCAGTCGTAGCCAGCGTCTTTGGCCTCTTCAATGCTTAGAAAATCGTCGCTCGGCCGGCTCGTAGCAGACGTGCCCGCGGGCGGCTCCAAGGTCGCCGTCGCGGCATCGGTCTCGCCGGTCGCGACCGGGGCCAACACTTCGCCTTCCAACTCCAGTTCCGCTAGCTCGGGTGACATGCTCTGCGATGCTCCTGATTCCTTGGGGCGACGATTCTTCTCGGGGTCTGTGTCTTCTCGGGGTCGGTGTCTCAGGTCTTCTGTGCTGGGTCGTGCTGGACCGGAGTTGCACCTACCGTGCCGAAGCTCCCTCCCATCCACTCGGCCAATTCTAGGGAGAAAGCCCAGCGGCAGTGTCACGGTCAAGTCGCCGGAATGTAAAAAGCACGTAAAACTCCACCCATCACGTTCGCCCGCGCCGCCCAGCCCCATTCTCTGCCCAGCAAAGCCCCCTATTTTCGCGCGCCAACTCCCTGTCTCGCGGAGCGACCGTTCACGGCGCGCGGCCATGCGGCTGCCAGCAACGCGCAAGTCTCAGCCATCCGCATGAGCGCAAAACCAGCAGTCCCGCGCTCCCTACTCGGGCACGATGAAGCTCAGATGCAACTCGCCGTGGCGCAGATGAAACATGTTCCACTGCTCCACGTCGAGCGCCCCGAACACCGGATGCGGCACGCGCTTCGTCGTCGAGCGAAGCGCCGCTAGCCCCTGCTCCAAGGTGGCCAGTCCCTCCTCGGCCGTCACCGGCGGCGGCACAAGCACCGCGGCTCCCTCGGGCGGAAGCTGAAAACCACGCGGAAGACCGCGCTTGAGCACCCGGCCGCGAACTAGCCGCCCCAGGATCCGAAAGCGCAGCGGCACGGGGAACAAGCGATCGGCCGACGTGCACTCCCGCATGGCGATGCCCAGATGCTGGCACACCTGGCCCAACGACCAGTTGCCCAACTGCCGCGTCGGCTGCGCGGACAAGCGACGGGCATGATCGACGATCTCGTCAAGACTCTCAAACCGCAGCCGCTGGCGCCGGCCGGCTTGGGCCGTTTCGGACATGGACATCTCCGCGATGGACTGGCCGGCGGGCTACTCTGCCGGCAGGATGAAGCTTAGGTGCATTTCGGCGTGGCGAAAGTGCAACTGGTCCCATTCCTCGCGCGTCATGGCGCCGAGGAATACGTGCGGCTTGGGGCCGGTCACGTTTTGCATCCGCTCGATGGCCTTCTCCAGCCGCGCGATGCCGACCGAATCGTCCGACTCGCCGGGCAGATACGGCGTGGCATTCTTGGGCAGCTTGAAGCCCGGCTTCATCGGACGCGTGATGAGCCGGTTCTTCAACAGCGGGCCCACAAGCCGCAGGATCCACGAGGCCTTGAAGCTCGCGCCGTCGACGGCGTATTCCATGCCCTTGGCCAGGTGCTCGCAGCATTGTCCCAGCGACCAGTTGCCCAAGTGCTTCGTGGGCCCCGAGGCCAGGCGGTGGACATCGTCGAGAATTTCCTGGTAGCTGTCGAAATGCAGTTCGCGGCGACCGGAGACTTGTGCGGTCTCGACCATCTGCCACCTCGCTTGTTGGACCTGAGAGAATGGAAGTCCTGCCGCGCGAGGAGGCCAAAGCAGCCGGTGGACTACTTGCTGGCCAGCGGGTGCTCTGCAACGCGCTTCGCCAGTTCGCTGGCCACGCGCTCAAAGACGCCGGCCCAATCGCCCGTCTTCGCTTGGCGGAACAAGCGCATCGTAGGATACCAGGGCGAATCTTCCCGTTCCAGCAGCCACCGCCAATCGGGCGAAAACGGCAGCAGCACCCAGACCGGCGCGCCTAAGGCGCCTGCCAGATGCGCCAGCGACGTGTCGCTGGTGATCACCAGGTCGAGATTCTTGATCACGGCGGCCGTTTCACAGAAAGCCGGGCCGCCCTCGTCGAGAGTCGTGCCCAGGTCCTCAACGTCGAACGTGGCGTCGGCCAGTTGCTCGGAGCCGAATCCCTTCTGCAGGCTGAACAGCTTCACGCCTTCGACGCCGGCCAGCGGTGCGAACTCGGCAAGCGGGAAGGAGCGGAGGTGATCGCCGCGATAGTCGCGATTGCCCTGCCAGTTGATGCCCACGCGAAAACCACCCTGCCCCGACAGCTTGGCCCGCCAGGTTTCGACCATCTCCTCCGGCGCCGACAGGTACGGTACATCGGCCGGAACCGATTCGAGGTCCGTGCCCAAAATGCCCGGCAGGCTCATCAGCGCCGCGTGCACGTCGAACCGCGGCTGCGGCTCGTCTTCGCCGTAGATCACGTCGACGCCGGGACACGTGCTCAAAATGGGGATCAACCGCCGCGGGCAGGCCACCACGACCCGGCCACCGCGCTGCTTCACCAGCGGCGCATAGCGGATGAATTGCAGCGTGTCGCCCAAGCCCTGCTCGGGATACAGCAGGATCGTGCGGCCTTCGAGCGGCTTGCCCGCCCAGGCCGGACCGGTCGGCCGCTTGGGCGCCGTGGACAACTGCCACCGCCATTCGTACTCGGGCCACCCTTCGGCGAACTTGCCCATGGTCAACAGCACCAGCGAACGATTGTGGTGCACCGAGGCCAACTCGGGCTGGCAGCGGGCCGCCTCGTTGTAGCGGTCGAGCGCCTCGTCGAACTTGCCCTGCTCGCCCAGCAGTTTGCCGATGTTGCCGTGCGCTTCGGCGTAGTCGGGCTTCAGCGCCAGCGCGTGCTGAAATGCCGAGAGCGCTTCCTCGGGCTGTTCGCTCGAGTGCAGCACGGCGCCCAAGCCGTTGTGGGCTTCGGCAAAGTTGGCGTTAATCCGCAGCGCCTCCTCGAAGCAAACGATGGCCTCGCCGTTGCGACCCAGCGACTTGAGCGTGCCGCCCAGGTTGTTGTAGGCGGCGGCGAATTTGGGATCCAACCGCACGGCCTCGCGAAAGCAGTCCAGCGCTTCTTCGTGCTTGCCCTGGATTTCCAGCGCCGCGCCCAGGGCGTTCTGCGCGCCGGCCAACTCGGGCTTCAGCCGCACGGCCTCGCGGTACGCGGCCATCGCCTCTTCGATCCGTCCCTGGTCGTGGCGCACCAGCCCGAGGTTGCTATAGGCCTCGGCGCACGATGCGTTGACCTCGATGGCCCGCTGGCAGGAGTGGGCCGCCTCGTCCAGATGTCCCAGCGATCGCAGCACCGTGCCCAGGTTGTTGAGCGCTTCGATCGACTGCGGATTGATCCTTAGCGCCTGGCGGTAGTAGTCGGCGGCCGTCTCGTGCAGCCCGCAGTCGCGCAGCAGGTTGCCCAGCGCCTGGTGGGCATCGACGAAGTTTGGCTTGAGATGGATGGCCGTTTCGTACTCGGCCCGAGCCCGCTCGATGTGGCCCTGCGCGCGGAGCACGCCGGCCAGTTGGTGATGCGCTTCGGCAAATTGCGGCCGCGCTTCGATCACGATCTCGAAGGCTTCGAGCGCCTCGGGCAACAGGCCCTGCTCTTTGAACAGGTTGCCGAGATTGAAGCGGGCCTCGACGAAGTTGGGCCGAATGCGCAGCGCCTCGCGATAGGCGGCGATCGCCTCGTCGGCCTGACCTTGTTCCTTGAACGTGATGGCCATGTTGTAGTACGCCTCGACGTAGTCGGGCGCGATGCGCAGCGCTTCGCGATAGTAGTGAATCGATTCTTCGGCGCTTCCCAGCGTCTTGAGCGTGTTGGCCAGGTTGTTGTAGGCCTGCACCAGCTCGGGCGTGGCGGCGATGGCCGCGCGAAAGCACTCGGCCGCCTCGGCGTGCCGGCCCTGCGAGTTGAGGATGTTGCCCAGGTTGTTGTGCGCCGGTCCGTATTGGGGCTGAATGGCCAGCACCTGGCGAAAGCTCTGTTCCGCCTCGTCCAGCCGGCCCAGGTTCGCCATCAGCACGCCCAGGTCGTTGTACGCCTTGGCATGTCCGGGCTGCAGGCGAATCACCTCGCGCAGCGCGGCGATGGCGTCGTCCGCCCGGCCCAGCGCCATGTAGGCCGCCGACAGGTTGAGATAGAAGGTGAACTGCGCCGGATCGAGCTTCACGGCCTGGCCGATGTACTCCACCGCTTGGGCGTGCTGGCCGCGTTGGTGCGCGGTCAAGCCCAAAAGGTGCAGCGCGTGAACGTTGGCCGGTTCGAGGGCCAGCACGCGGCGATACATCCGCTCGGCTTCGTCGAGCTGACCGGAGCGGTGCAACTCGACCGCTTTCTGCAAAGATTCCAGAGTCGTCATGAACCAGACTCTTTGATGACGGGTGGCTAACGCGAGCAAGCACTTCGACCAGGGAGTCTTCGCGCTTGCGCCATGCACCCTGGATCGTAGATGCATCTGCGGCGCCGGGCAACTAGATTCTGGTGCGCGGCGGCGGCAGTTAAGAAACCGTGAATCGTTCGTTGCTATTCTATTCGATTATTCCACTGCCGTCGCGCTTCGACACACGATCTTTCGCGGCGACCTCCTCTTGCAACCGGCGTGCCATCTCGGCGAACACGTCGTCCCAGCGTCCCACGGACGTTTGACGAAATAGTTGCATCGACCCATACCAGGGCGTAGTCTTACCGGCGCGCTGCCAGCGCCACTCCGCTCCGCACGGCAGCGCCGTCCACGTTCGCGCGCCCAGCGCGCCGGCCAGGTGCGCAAGCGCCGTGTCCGAGCTGATCACCAGGTCGAGGTTCGCGATGATCGCGGCCGTGTCCACGAACGCGCCCTCGCGATCGATCCCCTGCGACAAATCGGTCACGGGAAACGCCACGTCGGCCAACTGTTCCCGCCCGAAGCCGAATTGCAGGCTCATCAACTGCACACCGGGCACGCCGGCCAACGGCTCGAACGCCGCCAGTGGAATCGATCGCAGGTGATCCCAGGCATAGTGGCGATTCCCCTGCCAGGCGATGCCCACGCGAAAGCCTTCGAAGCGCGAGAGCGCCTCACGCCATTCCGCGACGCGCGCTTCCGCGGCCCGCAGGTAGGGCTCGCCGGGAATCGTCGCATCGGTCAACTGCAAGACGCCCGGCAACGACATCAGCGAGACGTACACGTCGAACGACAGCTCGCGCTCGACGTCGTTCGGCGACACCAGTTCGCAGTCCAGCCCCGCCTCGGACAACAGCGGATGCAGCTTCTCTTGCGCGGCCAGCAGCACGCGGCCCGCCCCGCGGCGGCGCACTTCGCCCACCAGCCGCGAGAACTGCAGCGTATCCCCCATGCCATGATGGCAGTGCACCAGCAGCGTGCGTCCCTCGAGCGGCTCGCCCTGCCAGCGCACGCTGTCGAACTGGCGATCGCCGTACAGCGGGCAGCGCGTGTGCCAGGCATACTCCGGCCAGCCCGCGGCGTAGTTGCCGTGGGCCAGGTGCACGGCGCCGCGATTGAAATGCGCTTCGGGGCATTCGGGGTCGATCGCCAGGGCCTGCTCGAAATGGGCCAGCGCCTGCTCATCTTCGCCGCGGGCCAGATGCAGGATGCCGAGGTTGCAAAGCGGCTCCGGATACCTCGGCTGGATGCGGAGTGCCTCGAGAAACTCCGCCCGGGCCGCCTCGTCGTTCTTTTCGGTTTGCCAGACCGTGCCCAGGTTGTAGTGGGCGGCCGCGTTGTCGGGCCGCAATTCCAAAGATCGCTGGTAGCTGCTCCGCGCGGCGGCAAAGTGGCGCCGCGCCTGCTGCACGTTGCCGAGATTGTAATGCGCGTCGGCATACTTCGGCTCGAGCCGCACCGCTTCGGCGAACGCCCGCTCGGCGCCTTCGAGATCGCCCTGCGACTTGAGCAGCGTCCCCAGGTTGTTGTGGGCCACGGCCAGGTGCGGCGCGATCGTGATGGCCTGGCGATAGGACTCGAGCGCCTGCTCTTTCTGGCCGACAGCTCGCAGGGCGTTGGCCAGGTTGTAGTGCAGCTCGGCCACGTGCGGCACCAACGCCACGGCCCGGCGGAAGCACTCCACCGCGGGGGGAAAGTCGGCGCGGTCGCGCAGCACGTTGCCCAGGTTGTTCAGCGCCGCGACGTTGTTGGGGTCCTGCGCGAGCACCTGGCGAAAGACGTTCTCGGCCGCATCCAGGCGCCCCGCCTGGTGATGCTCCAAAGCCACGCGCAGTGCTTCGGCGACGTCTTGCATGGGGCCAAGCTCCTGCACGCGGCGGGGCCAAGATTCAGCGATTGCCCAGTTCCTCGGCGATCGCCGCAAACACGCTGCCCCAGTCTCCCGGCGACGGCTGCCGGAACAGCCGCATCGAAGGATACCAGGGCGAATCGGTCCGATCCAGGAACCAGCGCCAGTCGGGCGCGGTCGACAATGCCACCCACACCGGCACGCCCAGCGCGCCGGCCAGGTGCGCCGTGGCCGTGTCCGACGTGACGACCAGATCGAGGTGCTGCATCACGGCCGCAGTGTCCATGAACGCGCCGGCATCGACGTCCAACCGCGCGGCGAGGTCCTCCACGCCCAGCCGCCCGGCCAATGCCTCCACCTGCTCGCTGCCCTGCCCCTTCTGCAGGCTCAACAAGTGCACGCCCGGCACTTCGGCCAGCGGCGCGAACTCGGCCAGCGAGATCGATCGCCGCCGGTCGAACGAGTACTTGGGATTCCCCTGCCAGGCGATGCCGACCTGGACGCCCTGCCGATTCGCGAACTCCGCCTGCCACTTCTCGACCAACTCCGGATCGGCCTCCAGGTACGGCACCTCGCCGGGCAGATTCTCGAAGGTGGTGTGAAATAGCGCCGGCAACTGCAACAGCGGCACGTGCGCGTCCAGCGCTGGCAGGTCCTCGCGCGAGGCAAAGGCCTCATCGTAGCCCGAGCATTGCAGCAGCGGCACGAGCGGCGGTTGCACCTCGAGCAGGACGCGGCCGCCGGCGCGGCGCTTGACCTCGTCGAGATAGCGCACGAACTGCATCGTGTCGCCAAAGCCCTGCTCGGCATGCACCAGCAGCGTGCCCTCGAGCTTGCCGCCGTCCCACAGCGGCTTGTCGAACGATCGCTTCGGATAGTGTTTGCACTGCAAGCGCCAGGCAAAGCCTTCCCAGCCCTCGTCAAAGCGGCCGCGGCTCAACTGCACCAGCGCTCGATTGAAGTGCGGCTCGGCCACCTCGGGCGACAGTTCGATGCTGCGGGCGTAGCATTCGAGCGCTTCGTCGGAGCGTCCCAGCTCCTGCAGGGCCGTGCCGAGATTGTTGTAGGCCTCGGCGCAGTCCGGATTGCTCTCCATCGCCTGGCGATAGCATTCCAGCGTGCGTTCGAGGTGCCCCTGCCGCTGCAAGGCCGAGCCCAGGTTGAGATGCGCCTCGCTGCTTTCCGGCTCGATGGCCAACGCCCGTTCGTAGCAGGCGATGGCCTCGTCGGTGCGATCGAGGTCGCGATAAACGTTGCCCAGGTTGTTGTGGGCAAGCGAGTAGCTCGGCCGCAGGCGCACGGCTTCTTCGTAGGCGGCGGCCGCTTCCTCGAGATGGCCCTGCTGCTGCAATAGCGTGCCCAGGTTGTAGTGCGGCTCGGGGAAGGAAGCTTTGCACTCGATTGCCCGGCGATACCGCGCGATGGCCTCGTCGATGCGTCCTTGTTCCTTGAAGAGCGTGCCCAGGTTGTAGTGGGCCTCGGCGTAGTTGTCCTGCACGGCCAGCGCTTGCTCGTATTGCCGGGCGGCCTCGTCGAGCCTGCCCTCGGCCTGATAGAGCGTTCCCAGGCTGCTTAAGGCCTCGGGCCATTTGGGGCGTAGCCGCAGGGCCTCCTGGTATTCGGCGACGGCCCGCTCCCGCTGGTTGCGCTTCTGCAACGTCAACGCCAGTCCGTAGTGAGCGTCGGCGTATTGCGGCACTAGCGCAATCGCCTGCTCGAACAATTGGGCGGCTTCCTCGAGCGCGCCCCGGCTGGCCAGCGCCACGCCCAAGTTGTAGTGCGCTTTGGGATAGCGCGGTTCGACTTCAATCGCGCGGCGGTAGCACTCCGTGGCGGCGTCCTGTTTCCCTTGCTGCTGGTAGGCGTTGCCCAGGTTGTTGTGCGCGTCGGCATACTGCGGCTTGGCCGCCACGGCCTGCTGGTAGTGGGCAATGGCTTCATCCACGTTGCCCAGCGCCTGCAGGATCGTGCCGAGATTGTTGTGAGCCTCGGCCAGGTGCGGGTGCAGGCGCAGCGCTTGGACGTAGCTGCGCCTCGCGTCCTCGAGCTGCCCCCGGGCGCGAAGCGCCTCGCCCAGGTTGGCATGGAACGCCGCCTGGCCGCCATCCAGCAGGATGGCCCGCGAAATGTACTCCACGGCCAGGTCGCTGCGTCCGGCCTGCAGGGCCACGAGCCCCAGCAGGTGCAAGGCGCCGGCGTGCTGGGGGTTGGCGGCCAGCACCTGGCGATAGAGCTGCTCGGCCTGCACGAGGCGGCCCGCCTGGTGATGGGCCAGGCCCTGCTGCAGCGTTTCGGCAACATTCGACATGAGGCGTCGTGCCCCCGGTGGCTTACGATTGAGAAGCGATCGCGGCGCGCGCCTGCTGGGCCAACTGGTCGGCCACGGGATGATCCGGCTGCAACTGCTTGGCTTTCTGGTAGCAGGCAACCGCCTCGACCAGCTTCTGGCGCGAGTGCAGCAGACGACCTAGCTGAATGTAGATCTCCGCGCTGCCGGGCGAGAGCTGCGTGGCCCGCTCAAACGACGCCTGGGCCTCGTCCAGTTTGCCGGCACGCTCAAGCGCCGTGCCCATTGCGGCATGGGCGACGGCGTATTCAGGATTCGCCTCGATCGCCTGCTGGTAGCAGGCCACGGCCTCCTCGTGCTGGCCGGCCTCGTCCAACAGCATGCCCAGCGTCGTGTGGGCATCGGCCGCTTCGGGATCCAGCGTCACCGCCTTGCGGGCCACGGCGATGGCGTCGTTCGTGCGGCCCAGGGCCCGGTAGATCTCCGCCATGTCGACCTGAAAGGGCGCGTGAAAGGCGTCGATCTTGATCGCTTGCTCGACGTACTCGGCCGCCAGTTCGGGCTTCTCCGCCTGAAAGGCCAGCAGGCCCAGCAGGTGGAAGGTCTGCGCATGGCGAGGATGAATCGCCAGCGCCTGCCGATACGACCGCTCGGCCTCCATCAGGCGGCCGGCCTTGTGATGCTCCAGTCCGACTTGCAGCACTTCGTTCAATTCGGGCATGGTGTAAATCCGTCGGGCAGCGTGGCACGAGGGAGCGTGCTTTATTTCGCGCACCACGTGTGCCACATCTGCCGGTAGGCGTTTTCCAGTTTTTGCGTAAAGGATTTCGCGTCGACCAGCGGCGATGCTTGCATCCGCTCGCGCAACGTCGCGCGCAACTCGGCCAGCCGCGCACCGTCTTGGGCCAGCGCCACGGCTTTCTCCACGTACGTCTCGGCGTCGCGGGCGATCAGATCGTCTAATCCCACGCCCAGCAGCGTGCTGCCGCCGAACCGCGAGGCGTAGCGGTCACCCTCCATCATAATCGAAGGCACGCCCATCCACAGGGCGTCGCACACCGTCGTGTGGCCGTTGAACGGAAACGTATCCAGCGCGATGTCGATGTGATCGTGCATTAACAGGTAGTCGTACCGCGGCCGCTTGCCGACCACTTCCACCCGGCCGGGGTCCACGCCCTCGCCAGCCAGCAGGTCTCGCACCCGCTTCGCAAGCACACCCTCCGGATAGGCCAGCACCACCAGCCGCGAATCGGGCACGCGTTGCAAGATGCGGGCCCACACTCGAAACGCCTCGTCGGTGAGCTTGTGTATGTGGTTGAGCGACGCAAACGTCACGCGCCCCTCGCGCTGCGACGGCGGGGCAACCAGCGGCGGGGCCGGCTCCGGCGGCGCAAAGCAAAAGAACGCGCCGGGCAGCCGCACCAGTTGCTCGGTGTAGTAGGCGTCGGTTATTCCCGGCGGGTCGGCATGGGCATCGGTCAGCCGATAATCCATCGCCGCCATGCCCGTCGTGTTTTGGTAGCCCAGGTACGTCACCTGTACCGGGGCAGGCTTGTGCGCAAAGGCCAGCAGGCGGTTGTCGCCGATGTGTCCGGCCAGGTCGACGAGGATGTCGACCTGGTCCTGCCGCACCAACTCGGCGATTTGATGCGGCAGCAACCGCGTGATGTCGCGCCACTGGTGAGCCCGCTGGTGAAAGCGCTCGGTCACGGCATCGGCCCGGCGCAGATCGGCGTAGCACACCACCTCGACCTGCTGCGGATCGTGCGCCGCCAGCATCGGCTCGGCGAAGAACGCCACGGCGTGATGGCGAAAATGAGCCGATACGTAGCCTACGCGCAGCCGGCGGTCGGGCGTGCGGTCGTTGGCGTGCGGCGCGGCCGCGGCCGTGAGCGGGTCGGCGTGCCGCGCGGCCCAGGCACGGTGCTCGGCAAACAGCGTTTCGGCGTCGTAGCCCGGATGAAAATTGAGCGTATACAGCAGGTTGCTGTGGTTGCCCGCGTCGCCCGGGTTCAGCTCGATGCAGCGGCGAAAGGCGGCGATCGCGCCGTCCATGTCCCCCTGCATCTGCAGCGCGGTGGCCAGGTTGCCCATCGAGGTGTGCGATTGCGGCGTCAGCTCGAGCGCTTTGCGGGCGGCGTCGGCCGCCTCGTCGGGACGAACCAGCCCCAGATAGGTATTGGCCAGGTTCGACCAGGCGATGGCCAATTGCGGATTGTGCTTGAGCGCTTCCTGGTAGACGGCGATGGCCTCCATGTCGCGGTCGAGGTTGTGCAAGGCCGTGCCGAGGTTGTAGTACGCCTCGCCAAAGGTCGGGGCCAGCTGGATCGCGCGGCGATAACACGCTTCGGCGGCGGCATAGTTGCCCAGCCCCTGATGCCCCGCCCCCAGAGCGCACTGCACCTGCGGCGAGTCGGGGTGCGTTTTGCCCAGTTCCTGGAAGTGGGCCATCGCTTCGGCTTGCTTGCCCTGGGCCTGCAGCGTCGCCCCCAGCGCCATCCGCGCGTCGGCATAGTCGGGGCGAGCACGTAGCGCCGCGGAAAACTCGGCGGCCGCCGCCTCCCACTGGCCTTGCTGCTGCAAGGCGTATCCCAGGTTGTGATGCGCGTCGGCATAGTTCGGCGCCGCGCGCACCGCCTCGCGATAGTGAGCCATCGCCTCGGCCGGGTTGCCTTGAGCCTGCACCAGCACGCCCAAGTTATTGTGAGCCTGCGGATAGTCGGGCTTGATGCGCAGCGCCTGCCGGTAGCACTGCATGGCCTCGGGCACTTTGCCCAGCTCCCGGTAGGCCTCGGCCAGCGTGGTGTGAAACGTCGGCTGCGCCCCGTCGAGGCGAATGGCCTGGCTGACAAGCTTCACGGCCAACTCGTGCTTGCCGACCTGATAGGCCAACAACCCCAGCAGGTGCGTCGCCTGGGCGTGCTGCGGGTCGGCGGTGAGCACCTGGCGATAGAGCGCTTCGGCCTGGCGGTAGTCGCCGGCGTCGTGGCACTTCATCGCGGTTTGAAAGGTTTCTTCAAGGGACTGCATTGCGTCGCTATCCTTCCCAGCGCGATCGTTCGCGACACCAGGTGACCCACATCTGGCGATAGGCCTGCTCCACTTCGCGCGTGAAGCCCTCGAAGTCGAGCAGCGGCGACTCGGCCATCCGCTGCCGCAGCTCCGCCCGCTCGCGTGCCAGGCGTTCGAGATCGCCCGCCCAGGCCACGGCCAGGTCGATATACTGTTCCACGTCGCTGGCAATCAACTCCTCGAGGCCCACGTTTGCCAGCACGCTGCCGCCAAATCGCGAAGCGTACACTTGGCCCTCGAGCATCACAACCGGCACGCCGTGCCAGATGCAATCGCAGGTGGTCGTATGCCCGTTGAACGGAAAGGGATCGAGCGCCACATCGGCCCGGGCCAGCAGCTTGTAGTAGCCCGCTCGCGGCTGGCGGTCGAACAGCTCGATCCGACCCGGATCGATACCCCGCTCGGCGGCCCGGCGATGAAACGTCTCCTCGGCGTAGCCGCCCCGGTTGGCCAGCACCAGCAGCCGCGAGTCGGTCACGCGGGAAAGGATCTCGATCCAGGCTTCGATCACTTGCGGCGTGACCTTGCTGTAGTTGTTGAACGAGCCAAACGTCACCCGGCCCGACTCGGCCGCCGGCAGGGGCGTGATCTCCGCCGCGTCCTCGGCGGGTCGATAGCAGAAGTAGCTCTTAGGCAGCCGCACCAACTGCTCGGTGTGCAAGTGTTCGGTGCGGCCCGGCGGATCGGCCCGCTCGTCGGTCAGGCGATAGTCCATGGCCGACATGCCCGTTGTGTTCTGATAGCCGATGTAGGTCACCTGCACCGGCGCCGGTTTGCGAGCAAACGCCAGCAGGCGGTTGCCGGCGATGTGCCCCGTGAGGTCGACCAGGATGTCGATCCGGTCGCGGCGAATCTGTTCGGCCAGTTGCTCGTCGCTCTGGTAGCGCACCGGCCGCCAGTGGTCGGCGCTCTGCTCGATGCGCCGCGTGGCGGCGTCGGGCACGCGCACGTCGCTATAGCAGAAGACCGCGAATTGGTCGTGATCGTGCGACGTGATCAGCGGCTCGCTGAAGAAGTTCACGGCGTGCTCGCGGAAGTACGGCGAGACATAGCCCAGCCGCAATCGCCGGGTGGGCGTGGGATCGTTCGCATGCGGCGCGGCAACGGCAGTGAGCGGCTCGGCATGTCGCCGGGCCCATTCCAGGTGTTCCTCGAACAGTGCTTGCGGATCGTAGCCGGGCACGAAGTTCAGCCCGTAGAGTAAATTGCTGAACTCGGCCGCACTCTCGGGCCGCAGCTCGACCGCGCGGCGCGATTCGACCACGGCCTCGTCGCGGCGCCCCTGCCACGCCAGCGCCGTGGCCAGATTGGCATGCAGTGCCGCCAGGTCGTCTTGCTGGGCAAGCCCCTGCTGGCAGCACTCGACGGCCTGCTCGGGCTGCCCCAGATCGGTGTACAGCACGGCCAGGTTGTTGTAGGCCTCGGGATAGTGCGGCTGCAGACGAAGCGCGGTTTGATAGTCGGAGATGGCTTCGGCGGTGCGCGTCAGCAGCTTGTACGTATCGGCCCGACCCAGGTAGGCCGCCGGCATCTTGTCGTCGGCCGCGATGGCCCGATTGAAATGCTCGAGCGCCTCGTCGACCCGTCCGGCGTGGTGGTGCAGCTTGCCGAGGTTCACCAGCGCCGACACATGCCGCGGATCGAGCGCAAGCGCCCGGCGATAACACTCGCTCGCGGCCGCGTAATCCTGTTGAGCCTGCCGGGCGCCGCCCAGGTTGCAGTGCGCCTCGGCCAGTTGGGGATCGGCGGCGATCGCCTGCTCGAATCGCTCGATGGCCTCGTCGAGCTTCCCCTGCTCCTTGAAGACCGTTCCCAGGTTGTTCAGCGCTACGGCCGAACGAGAATCGAGCGCAAGTGCCTCGCGGTACGCGGCGGCGGCCTCGTCCAGGCGGCCTCGGGCCTGGTGCACCGTGCCCAAATTGACGTGCGTCACGCTGTTCTGCGGAGCCAGCCCAAGCGCCTGCCGGTAGGCGGTCTCGGCTTCGGCGAGCTGACCCTGCTCCTTGAGCGTTGTGCCCAGGTTATTGTGGGCATCGACGTAGTTCGGCTTGAGCTCGATGGCCCGGCGAAAGTGTCTTGCCGCCTCGTCCAATTGGCCCCGGCCGTGCAGGATGGTGGCCAGGTTGTTGTGCGGCTCGGCGAAGCTTTCGCGCAGGCCGATGGCCCGACGATAGGCCTCGGCCGCCTCGTCGGTCAGCCCGCGGGCCAACAGCACGTTGCCCAGGTTGTTGTGCGCATCCGGCTGATTGGCGTCGAGTTCCAGCGCCCGGCGTAGCGACGTTTCGGCCGCGGCAAGCTTGCCCTGCGCCTTGAGTACCGCGCCCAGGTTGGCGTGGAACAGAGCCCGATTGCCGGCCAGGCCAATGGCCCGGGCGATCAGTTTCTCGGCCGTCTCGTTCTGCCCGCACTGATGCGCGAGCACGCCCAGCAGGTGCAGCGCGTCGACGTGCCCCGGCTGGCCCTGCAGCACTTGCCGGTAGAGCGTTTCTGCCTCGCGCAGCCGGCCAGCCTGATGGTGGGCGAAGGCGGCTTGAAATGCGTCGGGCGCCGTGGCCATCGGAAACTTGCTCGGCGGAATGCCGGGGAAAGGCGAACGGGGAAAACTACAGCATAGGCGAAACACCGCGGCGTTTCACGCGGCCACGGACGCGGCGGTGTGGTAAAGTAGCATGCGGAAGGGGCTTTGCGCAGATGACGGTCTCGATCGACGATTTCTGGCGACTGACCGCGGCCAGCGGCCTGCTCTCCGAAGAGCGGTGTCAGCAGCTTCGCGCTGATTTTGCCGGCTTGAAGGGCGCCCCGGGGCAAGCCAACAGCCGCAGCGTGGCCGAATGGCTCGTGGCCACCAAGGTGCTCACGCCCTACCAGGCAAAAATCCTGCTTGCCGGACGCCCCGGACCCTTCGTCTTCGGTCCCTTCGTGATTACCGACCGCGTCCAGCAGGGACGCCTCTCGGGCATCTACCGCGCGACCCAGCAAGGCAAGAACCGCGTGCTGCTGGTGTTTCTGGCGCAGATGACCGATGACGCGCGCGAGTATCGCCACCTGGTCGAGCTGGCCCAGCGGGCCGCGAAGATCGACAACCCGCACGTCACGCGCACCTTTCGTGCCGTGACACAGGGTGCGGCACCGTTCATCGTCGTCGAGCGGCTGCAGGGCAACACGCTGGACGAGGTGCTCGCCCATCAGCAACTCAAGGTGCATCGGGCCTGCCAGTTGGGCCTGCAGGCAACGCTAGGGCTGGTAGCGCTGGAAAGCCAAAAGTTGGTCCATGGAGCGGTGTGTGCGCGCAACGTCTGGATCGACGCCTCGCGCACGGCCCGGCTGATGCAGTTTCCGCTGGTCGCCCCCACGTGGAGGCAAAAGCGCCACGAGCCGCCGCTAGTCGACTACCTGGCGCCCGAGCTGAGCGACCGCAACGCGAAACCGAATACGAGCACCGACGTCTACAGCCTGGGCTGCGTGTTGTACGAGTTGCTGGCCGGCCGCGTCCCTTTCCCGGGCGGAACGCCGCAGCAGCGCATCGCACGGCACCAGCGCGAGGTTCCGCAGCGGCTCGATGCCTTGAATTCCAAGATCCCCGCAGAGCTGGCCGACCTGGTCGAGGAGATGCTGGCCAAGGATCCGTTGTTGCGCTGCGAATCGGCCAGCCAGGTGGTCGATCAACTTGCGCCCTTCGTGTCGCCTGGCAAAGGACGTCCGCAGCGGCCGCCCAATCTCGATGCGGGCAAACCCCGGGCGGGCTACGGGGCCCATCGCGCCGCGGATTGGAAGGCCCCGCCGCCGCAACAGAGCGCGCCGCTCTCGGCCGCGGCCCAAGCCGAGTTGCGAGCCGCGGCCGCCAAGCCCGTCAAAGCCGTCGAGGTCGAGCCCGGCAACCCCGCGACGGCGCCGCAGACCACGAAACCTGCGAGCGCATCCAAACCCGCTCGGGCGGCCCCGAGCTCGCAGACGCAACCCGCCGAACAAGCCAAACCCGCTCCGCAGGCCAAGCAGGCCGAAGCGGCGAAGCCTGCGGTAACCGGCAGCCCGGCGGAGCCCATCGAGCCGGATGAGCCCGCGGCACCCGCCAGGCCTATCGATGCCGAGACACCTACCGACGTGCCGCCGGCCATCGTGATCGAACAGGACGAAGCGCAGGACGACAGCTCGGGTTCGGCGTTTCCCGTCGTCGTCACCGAAGCCACCGACGATGGACCGCCCTTCCTCGGGCATCGCAAGCGATCCAAGTCGACGCGGCTGCCGCTGATCGTGGCGGGAGCCTCGAGCGCCCTGCTGCTGATCGTCGTTGCGGTCCTGATCTTCTTCGGAGGAGGCTCCGACGAACCGGCATCGGACGCCGCCAGCGCGACTGCCGTAGAAAACGCCGCGGCGGCCGGCTCCGCGGATGCCGATACCCTCGAGGCAAACGAAGCCTCGCTCGAGGTCGACGAGCCGACCGCTGGTGACATCCCCGACGACGGTCAGACCCTCTGGGCATCGCCCACCTCGGGCCCGCCGCTCGAGCTCGCGTACCTGCCCAATGGAGCGCAGGTGATCCTCGTGCTGCGTCCAGCCGAGTTGCTGGCCACGTCCGAAGGGCCGAAGCTGCTGGATGCCCTCGGTCCGGCCGGGCCTTGGGCCGTCGAACATCTCCGCCGGACATTGGGCGTCGAGCTGGCGCAAATCGAGCAGCTCACCATCGCCGTGGCACCCGACGACGAGTTGGTGCCGCAAACGTCGTACGTGATGCGGCTGGCCGAAGACGTGCCAGAAAAAGACTTGTTCGCCGCCTGGGGCCAACCCCGCACCGCGCTCCAAGGATCAACGCGCTACTATCTCGGCGACAAGCGCGCTTACTATCTGCCCGAGTCGGGCGGCGGCCGCGTCGTGGCCGTGGCGTCGCCTGCCACGATGGAACAGATTCTCGAGTTCGGCGGCCAACCGCTGTTGCGCAGCGGCATCGAGAAGCTGCTCGAGCAGTCCGACGCTAGCCGACAGGTGACTCTCCTCTTCACGCCCAGCTACCTGCTGACCGACGGCCGCCCGCTGCTGGCCGGCCATCTAACGCAACTCATCGAGCCGCTCGAAGGTTTCCTGGCAAACGACATCGAGGCCGTGCTGGCCAGTGCCCATGTCGAGCCGGAACTGTTCGTCGAGTTGCGGGCCGTGGCGCCGGTGGAGCGCAAGCCGCTGGAGTTGGTCGAGATGCTGCAAGGACGCTGGCGCACCGTGCCCGAACGAGTCGAGTCGTATGTCGCCCGGCTCGACACGCAGCCGCACGGCCGGATGGTCATCATGCGGTTTC
Source organism: Planctomycetota bacterium (assembly GCA_003389325.1). GTDB lineage: Bacteria > Planctomycetota > Planctomycetia > Pirellulales > PALSA-1355 > LB-PLM-3. Next base: position 49,451 of record QQVE01000068.1, on the reverse strand, counting down.
CGCGGATGCTGCAGTTGGCCCGCGACTACACGCGCTCTGGCGCCGTCGACGGCCAGGCCGTGCTCAATGCCTACCTTCCCGCCCAGGCCGCGCACAATCTGCTGATGGCCGCGGAGCTCACCTTGCTCGAAGCTTCCGGCGTCGGCGCAGCTCCTGCCGTGGCGACGCCCGCCGCGCCGCGCACGGTCAGCGAAGCGCTCAAGCAGAAGATCTCACTCAGCTTTCCCCGCGAGGCGCTCGACCGGGCCATGGAAACCGTCTCGCAAGAGATGGGCGTGCCGATCGTGATCCTCGGTTCCGACTTGCAATTGGAAGGGATCACCAAGAACCAATCGCTGGCCAACGTCGACCAGCGCGACCAGCCGGCCGCGGAAATCCTGCGCGAACTGCTCAAGCTGGCGAACCCCGAAGGTAAGCTGATCTACGTCGTCAAACCCGACGACCAGGGCCAAGAAACCGTCTGGATCACAACTCGGGCGGCGGCCGCCAAGCGCGGGGATGCGTTGCCCGCGGGCTTCTGAGGTGCCCGCTGCAGGGCCTGTACCGTCAAAAAACGCCGAATTCTGCGCGTTTATTCGCGAGTTGCCGCGCGGCAAACACTATACTGGAGAGTTGACCCGCGGCGACGCTCCCTTGGGCACCTTTCGGACCATGCCCAGATCGTGGAACACTTCTCCATCCACTGCACGACGTGCAAAGCCAAGCTGCTCGTCAAAGACGAGTCGGTAATCGGGGAAATTCTGGCCTGTCCCAAGTGCGGAAGCATGGTGCAGGTCGTTCCTCCGGTCGATTGGAAGAAACCGGGAAGCGGCGATAGCCCAACCGAGCCCGTGGCCGAAGCGGAGCCTGCCGCGGCCGAGCCCGAACCGGCAGCGGCCGAAGAGCCCCGCCCGGTCGCTGCGGCTGCCGTGCCGCCGGCCTTGCCCCCGCGCCCCGCCGCCGAACCGAGTGCCGCCGCCTCAGCACCACCGACCCCGGAAACTGTCGAGGCGACCGCCAGCCCGGCACCTCCCGCCGAACCGGCCCCCACGCTCCTGGCCCAACTCACGTCCCTGGCAACAAAACACTGGACGTTGCTGGCCGGACTTCTGGGCGGCGTCGCTCTGGGCGGTACGGTTTGGACGGTGATCGCGCTGCAGGCCCCGGCGCCCAAGACCGTGGCCGAAGCGCCCGCGGCGGCCCAACCTGCCGCCAGTGAACTCGAGGCTACCTCGACCCCCACGGCCGATCCGCAGCCGGAAGCCGCCGCGACGCCAGCCGCTGAACCCGGGCCGCCTGACGAGCCTCAACCGCCACAGAATCAGTTGGCTGCCGGACCCACGACGTCGCCCACGCCTCGCGAAGCGGAGCCGGCCGCAGAGTCCACGCGTCCTGTAACGCCGAGCCCCAGCTCCGATCAACCCGCGCCCGCGCCGCAGGGCACCGTTGGAGAGGCGCCCGCTCCGTCCGGCCCTTCGCTCAAGCTCGAGCCGGTACCCGTTAGCGGAAACTTGACGTCCGGCGTGGTCCAAGGTGACGCCGGGGCCTCGACGCCGTCGTCCTCCACCGAAAGCACTCCGCCGGACGACGTCAGCATCCCAGATCCGCCTGCCCCGGGCGACTCGGCGCCAACCGACGCCGACACCCCGGCCACGCCTACACCGCTGCCGGAGACCGAAATCCGAGCGCGGCTGGGCGTGCGCGTGGCGGCCGTCGAGTTCGACAACGTGCCCATCGCGCAGTTTGCCGGCTTCATCGGCGACCTGACGGGCGTGCCGGTCGTACTCGACGAAGAAGCGCTCCGCCGCGCCGGCAAGCATCGCCGCACGCCGGTTAGCGTCAAGCTCGAGCCCGCCACTGCCGGTGCGGCCCTGGCCGCCGCCATCAAGAGCGCCGGCCTCGCCGTCACGTTCGCCGACGGCCAAATCGTGATCACCGCCCGCTAGCGCGCCGAGAAGTTCCGCGCCAGCGCAACCCTCGCGCCTCAAGTCTCACGCTCGAGCCTCGCCGTTCCTACATCTTCCGCCCCAGCGCCTCGGCCACCTTGCGGCACTCGCGCATCGTGTCGTCGAACTGCTCGAACGTCATTGACTGGTAGCCGTCGGACAGGGCGTTTTCGGGGTCCGGATGCACTTCCATGATCAACCCGTCGGCTCCGGCGGCCACGCTGGCGGCGGCCATCTTGGGCACCAGATACGTGTGGCCCGTGCCGTGGCTGGGGTCGACCACCACCGGCAGGTGCGTCTTGCTGTGCAGGTAAACCACGGTGGCCAGGGGCAGCGTGAATCGGGTGTGCGTCTCGAAGGTGCGAATGCCGCGCTCGCAGAGCATCACGTTGGGGTTGCCCGCGTCGAGGATGTACTCGGCCGCCAGCAGCAACTCGTCGATCGTTGCGCTGGGGCCGCGCTTCAGCAGCACGGGCCGGTCGGTCTTGCCCACCGCCTCGAGCAAGCGGTAGTTCTGCATGTTGCGGGCGCCGACTTGCAGCACGTCGGCGTAGCGGGCCACGAGGTCCACGTCCTCGGTGGCCACGACTTCGGTCACGATGGCCAGGCCCGTGGCGTCGCGCGCGGCGGCCAGCAGCCGCAGCCCTTCTTCCTTCAACCCCTGGAAGCTGTAAGGGCTGGTGCGCGGCTTGAACGCTCCGCCACGCAGCGCCGTGGCGCCCGCCTTCTTGACGGCCTCGGCCGTTTTGATCAGTTGCTCCTCGGTCTCGACCGAGCACGGCCCGGCGATCACGCCGACGGCGCCGTTGCCCAAACTTAAGCTGCCGGCGCGTATCATCGTCGGTTCGCGTTTCAGTTCCAGGCTGGCGACTTTGTAGGGGGCGAGAATCGGCATGACCGAAGCGACTCCGGGACCACTTTCCAGGGATTCCTTGTGCGTTTTGCGATCATCGCCCACCGCGGCGATGACCGTGCGTTCCGTGCCGACGATCACGTGGGCTTTCAACCCCAGCGATTCGATGCGCTGAACCATGTGTTCAACGTCGCCCTCGCTGGCTTCTTGTTTCATGACAACGATCACGGGGAAACTCCAGTACTGTCGAGCTTGGGATGGATGGCTGGTTGGACGCTGAAACGAAAAAAGCCCCGAGACCGGCTAAGCGAGTCTCGGGGCTTTGGATTCTTGTCGCTTCCTAGGAGGAACGAGAACGATCCTCCCACGGCCCCGCGACCCGCGGGCTAAAAAAGTACCAAAAGTAGCCGTGGTAGGAATTCATCATGTCTCTCATTCTGGCTACGCTCGGCGGCGTTTGCAAGATGGCAAGCCCGGCCCGACCCCGATATTTTACCACGCCGCGCAGCACAACCGGCACAACGAGCGCGGGCATCCCCACGGCGGGTTATTTCGAGGCGTATGGCAGCCGCGCCATCCGGGTATCGGCAGGGCCGGACACGCCCCCGGGCATCGTCGATTCCTGCGTGCGGGCCAACAGCTCGCGATAGGCCTGCGTGCTGGCGATGGGGCTAGTGGTGTTGCCCGCGAGGGCCGCCGGGCGGATGTAGGCCACGAGTTGTCCGTCGCCGCGGACGCGCTGGGCCAGGGCATCCAGATCGGGTAGCCGCTCCCACGGCTTCTCCAGCCGCTTGCCGTTGATCGTGGCCGCCAGCACCGCCGGGCCATTCTCCATCGGCTGCCCGTCGTAGAAGTTCCGCTCGGTCAGCAGCGCGAAGTAACGATCCGACTCGCCGCGCGGAATGTCCAGCGCCCACACCTCGTGCACTTCCTCGTGATTGCCGAACGCCGGGATCTCCAGCTCGTCGGTCTTCCACAAGCTCAGGCCGCCCGACTCTGGCGGCTCGCGGCTGCTGTCGATCGAAAACGTGACCCGGGCGAACCCTTCCCGGCCGGCCGGATGCGGATACTGGATCAGCAGCGTGGCGGTCGACTGGCCCGGCACCGGGCAGGCGGCAATTTGCTCGTAGCCGACGTGGCGCCCGTCGACGCGCACCGTGTCCAGCGGTTGGCCGAGCTTGCCGGCATCGAGGCGGTACTCCAAGCGGGCCGTTTCATAGAAACCCGCCGAAGCATCGCGGGCCACCGGCGCCCAAGGCAACTCGGGCAGCGATGTGCAACCGGCCATCACCAGGCACAACGCCAGCACGGGCGCGATCGCTGTCAGCCTTGCACCGTTGATCACTTGGGCCTGCATCCTTGCCTGGCTAGCGATAGTCGTCCCGCGGTGGATGAAAGACGTCCAACGCCCGCACCGGCTGGTCGAGTGCCACCACCTTGTGCACCACTCCGCCGGGAATCTGCCACATCTGGCCGGCCGTGACGCGCTGCTGTTTCCCGCCGATGGTGAAGTCGGCCGCGCCCTCGAGCATCAATCCCATCTGCTCGTGCGGATGGCTGTGTTCCTCGACCACCGCGTGGGGCTCCATTTCCACCAGCGAAAACATCATCTGCTCGCCGCACGCCGTGTAGATATCGACGCCCGGGAAAATCCGATGGTGGACGCAATCAGACTTATCGACGAAATACCCGAACATCTTGAGCATCCCCCGCGACCGGTAAAGTTTGCCGCGCTTCGCCGGTGCCAGCAGCGCATGCCGGCAACGGGCCGCTTGCGGCTTAGCACTGCCACATGCAACGCGCCGTCGCCGATGGCCCGCGAAACTATTGAGCGGCGCTGGCTTGCTCGGCCGACTCCTCGTGCTTCTCAAGCGCGTCGGCCACGCCGGGAATCTGGTCGGCTCCGTCGGGCACGGTGATCGTCGAGCCCTTGAAGTCGCCCCCGATCGGCTCGTACCGCCCGCCGAGTTGCTCGGCCAGGAAGGCCTCGGCCACGGCGTAAAACGCCAGCCGATTCTCGGGCCGCGCGAAGCCGTGTCCCTCGTCGGGGAACAGCACGTAGGTCATCGGGATGTCGTTCTTTTTCATCGCCTCGACAATCTGATCGGCCTCGGCCTGCTTGACCCGCGGGTCGTTGGCGCCCTGGGCCACGAGCAACGGCCGCACAATCTTGTCGGCCAGGTTCAAGGGCGACCGATCGGCCAGCAGCTTCTTGCCCTCGTCGGTCGTCGGATCGCCGACGCGGTCCTTGAACATCTGGATCATCGGGGCCCAGTAAGGCGGAATCGTGCTCAACAGCGTGAACAGGTTCGAGGGGCCCACGATATCGACCCCGCAAGCGAACTTCTCGGGCGTGAACGTCAGGCCCACCAGCGTCGCATAGCCGCCGTAGCTGCCGCCCATGATGGCGACCTTGTTGGGATCGGCGATCTTCTGCTCGATGGCCCAATCGACCGCGTCGATCAGGTCGTCGTGCATCTTCGCGGCCCACTCTTTGTTGCCGGCGTTGGTGAATTCCTTGCCCAGGCCGGTCGAGCCGCGATAGTTGACGCTCAACACCGCGTAGCCCCGGTTGGCCAGCAGTTGATGCTCGGGATCATAGCCCCACGAATCGCGGGCCCAGGGTCCGCCGTGCACCAACAGCACCATCGGTAGCGGCTCCTGCGGCCGGCCGCTCCCCTCGGGGTCGCTCCCCAGCGGCAGCGTCAGGTAGCTGACCAGTTCCATGCCGTCGCGCGACTCGATCACCTCGGGATGCATCTTCGCCAGCGGCTGGCCCTCCAGGTTCTGGCGGCTGGTGAACAGGAAGTCGGCCTTCTTGTTCGGCCGATCGTACAGGTAGTAGCGCGTCGGGCCGTTGTCCATCAGGTAGGCCACGACCCATTTCTTGTCGTCGAGCGTGCGGCTGGCCACTTGCAGGTCGCCGTCGGCCACGGTCTTGAGATACTCGAGGTCCGGGGCGATCGACTCGTCCAGCACGTCCCACTCGGGCCGCAGGTAGTCGAAGCTGGCCGCCTGGATGTTCTTTTCCGTGGGGTGCACGATCACGCCGTCGACGTCGGCCTTGTCATGGGCGGCCAGCACCTTCTCTTCGTCGCTGTCCAGGTCGATCTGCACCAAGGCCGCCGTGTTGCGGTCGCGGCTGTCGGTCAAATACAGCTTGCGGCCCGACTTGTCGAAGCCGGCGATGGCCGTGGTCAGCGTGTCTTCCTGGCCGACGTTGATGTACTCTTTCCAGCCGTCCTCGCCGTCGGGCTCGAAGTACTGGATACTGCCGTCGGGCATCATCTTCGAGGCAAACCGCACGTTGTAGTCGTCGTCGATCACGAAGCTGGCAAACTCGGTGTTCTTCTGCACCAGCTCGCGCTCGCCGCTGCCGATGTTCACGCGATACACGTCGTGAAACTGCGGATCGCGATCGTTGATGCCGACGATGATCTCCTCGGGAAACTTCTCGCTGACCGCCTCGATCTGCGCGGCCACCTTATCCAGCGGCGTCAGGTCCTTGGTCTCGCCCGACTCCAGGTCGACGCTGTAGACGTGCCAGTCCTCGTCGCCGCCGGTATCCTGCAGGTACAGGATGTGGTTGTTGTCGTACGCCCAAAAGTAAATGCGGATGCCCCGCTTCTTGTCGTCCGTGACCGGCTTGGCCGCACTCACGTCGTCGACCGGGCCGACAAACACGTTGAGCACGCCGTCCTTGGGCGCCAGGTAGCTGAGCTTCGTGCCGTCGGGGCTCAGCCGCGCCGAAGCCTTGTCGGGATTGCCGAACAGCACCTGCCGCGAGATCAGCTTCGTGCCATCGTCCTCGGCCGGTTCCTCTTCCTTCGGCTCCTCCTTCGCGGCGACTTCCGCTTTCGGCTCAGGCGCCCCCTCTTTCTTGTCGGCCGCGCTGAGCGGCAACTCCGGACCCGCGTCGTCGGACTTTTCGGCTGGCTCGTCCGCCTTGGCCTCGGGCTTCGGCGCGGGCTCCGTCTCGGGTTCGGCCGAAGGCTCCTCGGCGGGCATGTCCTTCTTCTCGGCCGGGGCTTCCGTCTGGGCCGCTTGCTCCGGCGGAGGCACTTCCTCGGGCTCGGGCTTCTTCTCCGTGGGACTGCAACCGATCACCGTCAGGGCCGCCAACAGGGCCGCCAGGCTGCACATGCGTGTAAGCGTCATGGATATCATCCTTTCATCCGGGGAGGCCGCGCTGGGCTCCGGTCGCGTTGGGTTGCACCTTAGGCGCGGTTCAGCTTATCGGTCGAGCCGGAACTCGCCAAGCACCCGGGGCCTGCGATTCCCCCCGCAACGTGCATGCCGCGGGGGCCTTTGCTAGAGTGGGGAACGCCCACCGCGATGGGCCGAGCGCCTCGTAGGACAATTTTGCCATGACTCCGCCCGCCGCCTCACCGCGCGCCCGCTCGGCCTATCAGCCGCTGGTGAGCGTGCTGGCCGCGGCGTGCACGGGCATCGTGCTCGATCGCTGGCTGGCGTGGGCGGCGCCGCTGTGGTGGATCGCGGCCCTGGCCGCCTGGATCACGTGGTGCGTCTTGTGGCGGCGAGGCCGCGTGCGGCTGGCCGTCGTGGCGCTGCTGGTGAGCGTGGCCGCCGTGGGAGCGGCCTGGCATCACTGCCGCTGGTCGCTGTTCGATCGGGATCACGTCGTGCGTCTTGCGCCGCCCAATGCCGGACCGGCCGCGCTCGAGGTGCTGGCCACCAGCGGACCGCGCCGTATTCCCGCGCCGCCCCCCGATCCCCTGCGCACGATCGCCACGCCCGAGCGAACGCGCCTGGAAGTCGACGTGGTCGGCCTCCGCGATCGCGACCTCTGGCGCAACGCTTCGGGGCACGCCACGATCTACTGCGACGGGCACGTGCTGGACATCGAACCCGGCGACCGGCTGCGGGTCTTTGTACAACTGGGTGCGATTCCCGGCCCCGACAATCCCGGCGAGTTCGACTTCGCGGCGCAGGCCCGCGGCGACCGGCGTCTGTGTTGGGCCCGCTGCGAGTTTCCCGAATGCGTTTCCCGCGTGAGCGAGCGCCACACCTGGAGCCTGCACGGCCTGGCCAGCGCGCTGCGGCGGCGGGGCGAAGCCCTGCTGTGGCGCAAGCTGCCGCCCGAACAGTCGCCGCTGGCCGTCGCTATGTTTCTCGGCTCGCGGCAGGAGTTGGAGCCGGAAGTGACGCAGGCCTTCGTCGAAACCGGCACCATCCACTTGCTGGTCGTGTCGGGGTTGCACGTCGGCATTCTGGCCACGTGCCTGTTTTCGGTGATGCGCGTGGCGATGGTGCCGCGCGGGTGGTCGCTGGCCATCGTGATGGTCGCCTGCATCTTGTACGCGCTGGCCACCGGAGCTCAGCCACCGGTGGTACGTGCCACGGTGATGGTGCTGGCCGGCTGCCTGGCGCTGGTGCTTTCGCGCCGCGCCCTGGCGTTCAACACGCTGGCGGCCGCGGGACTCGTCGTCCTGGCGATCAACCCGGCCGAGCTGTTTCAGGCCGGCACGCAGCTTTCGTTTCTCTCAGTGGGAGCGCTGGCGTTCTTGGCGCAGGTGCGGCTCGCCCGGCCCGAGCCCGATCCGCTCGCCAGGCTCATCGCCCGCACGCGTCCCTGGCCCCAGCGCGTGATGCGGCAACTCGGCGGCGGCGTGATGGGCACCGTGCTGGCCACGACCGTGATCTGGCTGGTCATCTGTCCGCTGGTGATGGCTCGCTTCCACTTGCTTTCGCCGGTGGCCGTGGCGCTGGGACCGCTGCTGGCGCTGCCGATGACCGTGGCCATGGCCAGCGGGCTGGGAGTGCTGGCGCTGGGATGGCTGGCGCCGCCGCTGGCGGTGCCGCTGGGCATCGTCTGCAGCTACTGCCTGGCGCTGATGCAAACTGCCGTCGAAGCGGCCAGCCGGCTGTCGGTCGGACATCTCTGGGTGACCGGACCGGCCGGCTGGTGGTTGGCCGGGTTCTACGGGCTGCTGGCCGCCTGGGCGCTGGTGCCGCGCGTGCGCCCGCGCCCGCAGTGGTGCGTGGGGCTGGTGGCCGCCTGGGTCGCAATCGGGCTGCTCGCGTCGATCGCCCGCCCGCACCAGAGCGACCAACTCAAGTGCACGTTTCTTTCGGTGGGGCACGGTACGGCGGTGGTGCTCGAATTGCCCGGCGGGCAGACGCTGCTCTACGACGCCGGCCGGCTGGGCTCGCCGCAGGGAGCTTCCCGGGCCGTGGCGGGCTATCTCTGGTCGCGGGGCATCACGCATCTCGACGCCATCGTCATCTCGCACGCCGATGCCGACCACTACAACGCCGTGCCCGAGCTGCTCGACCAATTCTCCACCGGCGCCGTGTACGTCTCACCCTTGATGTTCTTCGAGCGCAGCCGCGCGCTCGACGCGCTGCACGAGGCCATCGACGCCAGCGGCGTGCCGCTTTCCGAAGTCTGGGCCGGCGATCACTTGGACGCCGGCCAAGCCGTACAAATCGAAGTGCTGCACCCGCCCCGCCGCGGCGTGCTGGGGAGCGACAACGCCAACAGCATCGTGCTGGCCATCGAGTACGCCGGCCGGCGGCTGCTGTTGACCGGCGACGTCGAATCTCCCGGCCTGAACGACCTATTGGCCGAGCTGCCCTACGACACCGACGTGGTGATGGCCCCGCACCACGGCAGCGCCTCGAGCGACCCGCCCGGCTTCGCCGCCTGGAGCACGCCCGAGTGGGCCATCGTCAGCGGCGGCCGCAGCGACCGCCTCGGTCCCGTCGAAGCCGCCTACACCGAGCGCGGCTGCCGCGTCCTCCAAACCGCCAAGCGCGGAGCGATCACGGTTTCGCTCTCGGCCGATGAAGTCGCGATTGAAAGCTGGCGGGACTAAAACATCGTTGTCGAGCAGAAGCCGAAGGAGCTAGCATGAGCGACGCCCCGAAACGACACTGGTTCCGCTATTCGCTGCGGACGCTACTCGTTCTCGCCGCGATCTTTGGATGTTGGCTCGGCTATCAAGCCAACTGGATTCGACAGAGAAGAGCCGCAGTTGGCTGGATGGCAACCCAAGCTGAGCACTGGCACCACATGCCGATCGACCAACGCCCGTACTTTGAAACAGACGCGCCGTGGACTATACGTCTTTGGGGCGAACAAGGACTCTCCCGCGTTGGTGTCGTCGTCGAGCCGGAGCAGGTAGACGCCAAGCAGCGCGAACTGGAACGATTGTTTCCCGAGGCCGACGGTATCTTGGTCTTGGCGCCCGGTCCCGGGTACGGGGAAACCGACGATCCCACGCACTGACCTACCGTGGTCAGTGGCTCGAAACTCAAAGCACGGCTGCGGCATCTAAAGAGCGTGGCAAGCCTGCGGCCAGGACGCTCGTACACCCAATTCTCAACAAAATCGCGCGTATCCGCACTTCCCCAGCTTCTCCATTTCGTCTGTTGTACTTTTGTAGGGCGGGTATGATGCGCTGCTGAAGCGCTCGTGCACCTGTCGCTTCGCTTGGCCTGCCGACGCCGGACCCATCCTGACACGCTCCTCGGAACGAGTGACCCCCAATGATGCGAGCCATTGACGCTACCCGGCTGTACTTCGACCGTGCGGCCGACCACATGGACCTAAGCGCCAACATTCGCGAGCTGCTGCTGACGGCCAAGCGCGAAGTCTCGGTGCAAATCGCGGTGGAACTCGACGACGGGCAGATCTCGACCCACATCGGTTACCGCGTGCAGCACGACGATGCCCGCGGCCCCATGAAAGGCGGGCTGCGGTTTCATCCCGAGGTGGACCTGGGCGAGGTGCGCTCGCTCGCGCAGTTGATGACCTGGAAAACCGCCCTGGTCGACCTGCCCTTCGGCGGAGCGAAAGGGGGCGTGGCAGTCGATCCTTCGAAGCTCTCGCCCCGCGAAATGGAACGGATCACGCGCAAATTCGTCGACGGCATCCACGACGTGATCGGACCCGACGTCGACATTCCGGCCCCCGACATGGGCACCAACTCCGAGGTGATGGCCTGGATACAGAACCAGTATCAAAAGTACCACGGCTTCAACCCCGGCTGCGTGACCGGCAAGCCCGTCGAGCTGTTTGGCATTCCCGGCCGCGAGGAAGCCACCGGCCGCGGCGTGGGCATTCTGGCCTTCAAGATGATGGGACGCCTGGGCCGCAAGCCGCAACAGACGCGCGTGGCCCTGCAGGGCTTCGGCAACGTCGGCTCGCACGCGGCCAAGTTTCTGCACGAGGCCGAGTTCAAGATCGTGGCCGTCAGCGACGTCAGCGGCGGCTACTACCGGCCCGAGGGGCTCGACATTCCGGCCGTGCTGCAGTACTCGCGCGAGCATCGCGGTCTGAAGGGCTTTAAGCAGGCCGAGCGCATCTCGAACGAAAAGCTCCTGGAACTGGACGTCGAGCTGCTGATTCCCGCGGCGCTGGGCGGCGTGATCACCGCCCACAACGCTCCGCGGATCAAGGCCCCCATGATCATCGAGGCGGCCAACCAGCCGGTATGGCCCGATGCCGACGTGCTGTTTCACGAGCAAGGCAAGCTGGTCCTGCCCGACATCCTGGCCAACGCGGGCGGCGTGGTGGTGAGCTACTTCGAGTGGGTGCAGAATCGCCAGCACTATTCCTGGGGGATCAACCGCGTGCGGCAGGAGCTCGACCGCGTCTTGGCCGACAGCTTCGAGCGCGTCTGGTCCATGGCCCAGGAGCGCAACGTGAGCCTGCGCACCGCCTCGTACATGCTCGGCATCGGCCGCGTCGGCCGCGCCACCATGCTCGGCGGGGCCACGTAAAGGCTACGCGTACGACACGCCTTTGCCGGCGGTGACTTTGCTGCGGGGAGCTTCTTCGGCGGCTTGAGCCAGAATCTGGCAGGCTCGCCGGGTGTCGGCTTCGTCGAGGTCGAGATGCGTCACGGCCCGCACTTCCTGTGGACCCAGCGAGAGCGCGAGCAGTCCCTTCTGTCGCAGCCGCTCGCAGAACTCGGCGCCCGTGCCCAGCTCCGGCGCGATGCGAAATATAACGATGTTCGTATCGACCGTCTCGCCGATCAACTCCATGCCCGGGGCCTCGCGCACGGTGCCTGCCAGCATCTGGGCGTGCTCGTGATCCTCGGCCAGCCGCTCGACGTGGTGCGCAAGCGCATACAGCGCCGCCGCAGCGATGAAGCCGGCCTGACGCATGCCGCCGCCAAACAGCTTGCGGGCGCGATGGGCCTTGCGAATCAAGTCCTTCGGCCCCACCAGTGCCGAGCCGACCGGCGCGCCCAGCCCCTTGCTGAAGCAGACGCTCACGGTGTCGAAGCCCGCGGCCCAGCGTTTCGCCTCGATGCCGCTGGCCACGACGGCGTTGAACAGCCGCGCCCCGTCCAGGTGCGTGGCCAGGCCGTGCTCGTGGGCCCAGTTGCAGATCGCCTCGCACGTCTCGAAGGGCTGAATGCGGCCCGCCCCGCGGTTGTGGGTATTTTCCAGGCACACCAGCCGCGTGCGCACCAGGTGCTCGTCGTCCTTGCGAATCAGTCCGGTAAGTCGCTCCAGCCGCAGCACGCCGCCGGTGCCCTCGACCGGGCGGGGAGCCACGCCGCTGAGCTGGGCATAGCCGGCCTGCTCGTAGTTGTAGATGTGGCAGCCCGCCTCGCAGATAAACTCGTCGCCGGGCCCGCAGTGCACGCGCACCCCAAGCTGGTTCGACATCGTGCCCGAGGGCACGTACAGCGCCGCTTCCTTGCCCAGCATGTCGGCCAACCGCTCCTGCAGGGCGATCACCGAGGGATCTTCGCCGAACACGTCGTCGCCGACCTCGGCCCCGGCCATGGCTGCTCGCATGCCGGGGGTGGGCCGGGTGACCGTATCGCTGCGGAAATCGAGGATCTTCTCGGGCATGGCGCGGCTCGTCGGGCGGATCTCGGGCTTTCCCTCGCGCCATCGGCCGGGCAGAATGGAGAATTCGCCACCGCCGGTGCGCGATAAGCTCATGGTAACGGTCCCCTACCCCACTGACCAGTGGAAGCCAAACCTCTCCAGATCCAACGCATCGACAGCCGCTCGGCCGACGCCACCGCCGAGTTGGCCGCCCTGCGCGCCGCGCTCAGCCCGCGCGGCAACGTCGTCAGCGAAGAAGGCCGCCGCCGCACGCAGGAAGTGTTCGGCGAGCCGCTCACGCCCGAGCAGGTAGTCGAGCGCATCTGCCAGGACGTCTACGACCAAGGCCTGGCCGCGGTGCTCGACTATTCGGCCCGCATCGACAAGCGGGAGCTCACGGCAGAAACGCTCCGCGTCGAACCCGCAACGCTCGCCGAGGCACATGCCCGCGCCGAGCCGGAATTCCTGGCCGCCGTGCGGCGCATTCGCGACTCGATTCTCGAATTCCAAACAGCGCTCGTGCCGACCAACGTGCGCATTGACCGTCCTGGCGGCAGCTACCTCGAACAGCGCTATCTGCCGCTGGACCGCGTGGGGCTGTGCGTGCCCGGCGGCGCCGCGGCGTATCCCTCCACGGTGCTGATGACCGCCGTGCCCGCGCAGGCCGCGGGCGTCAAGCAGTTGGCCGTGATCGCCCCACCCACGAAGTTCGGCGCCTACAACGACGACCTGCTGGCCACGTGCCACGAGCTGGGCATTGCCGAGGTCTATCGCATGGGCGGAGCGCACGGCGTGGCCGCCTTGGCCTATGGCGTCGACGGCGTGCCGCGGGTGGACAAGATCGTCGGGCCCGGCAACCTGTTCGTGGCCCTGGCCAAAAAGCGCGTCTTCGGCGACGTCGATATCGATTCGATCGCCGGCCCCAGCGAAGTCGTGGTGATCGCCGACGAGACGACTCGCGCCGACTTCACGGCGGCCGACTTGATCGCCCAGGCCGAGCACGCGCCCGGCGCAAGCATTCTGGTCACCTGGCACGAGCCGGCCATCGAGGCCGTGGCCGCGGAGCTCGCGCGCCAGACGGAGCACCTTTCGCGCGGCGACCTGGCACGGCAAAGCCTCGAACAGTTCGCAGCGCTCGTGCTGGTGCGCGACGCCGACGAGGCGGCGGCCGTGACCGATGAGATCGCGCCGGAGCACTTGCACATCGCCACGTCCGAGCCCGAAACGCTATTGGCAAAGATCCGTCACGCGGGCGCGGCGTTTCTCGGCCACTACAGCCCCGTGGCCGTGGGCGACTACGCGGCCGGTCCCTCGCACGTGTTGCCCACCGGCGGAACGGCTCGCTTTGCCAGCGGACTTTCGGCCCGCGACTTCCTGCGCAGCCACAGCGTGATCCACTGCACGCAAGCCGGCCTCGAAGCATTGGCCGACGACGTGCGGATGCTGGCCGACAAGGAAGGCCTGACCGCGCACCGTGCCAGCGTCGACGTGCGCTTCGAGTCCGAACCGTCGAACCCGGCCAAGGGTCTTAAGAAGTAGCCGCGCGCCGTCGCCGCGTTCCTCCCCGTAACACAGGCCCCGCATGTCTTACTTTCGTCCTGAGATCGAGCGGATGGCCGGCTACGTGCCGGGCGAGCAGCCGCAGGCCGGCAAGTTCATCAAGCTCAACACAAACGAGAATCCCTATCCGCCCTCGCCGGCCGTCGCCCGAGCGATTGCCGCGGTGGCCGAAGGGGGACTGGCCCGCTATCCCGATCCCACCGGCACGGCCTTTCGCCGCCGCGCGGGCGACGTGCTCTCGGTCGACCCCGACTGGATCCTGTGCGGCAACGGCAGCGACGACATCCTGACGATCGTCACCCGGGCGCTGGTGGGCCAGCGCGAGTGGCTGCGTCTGCCCTACCCCAGCTACATCCTCTACAAGACCCTGGCCCACCTGCAGGGCGCCGGCGCCGAAGAAGTGTTCTTCGAGACCGACTGGTCGCTGTCCGACAAGTTTGCCGCTCCGCTGGATGGATTGAAGCTGGCCTTCCTGCCCAACCCCAACAGCCCGTCGGGCACGATGCTTCCGCCCGAGCGCATTCTGGAGCTGGCCGATCGGTTGCCGTGCCCGCTGTTGGTCGACGAAGCGTACGGCGACTTTGCCGAGACCAACTGCCTGAGCCTGGTCGCGCAGAACGAAAAGATCATGGTCTCACGATCGCTCTCCAAGTCGTACGCGCTGGCCGGGCTGCGATTCGGGTTCCTCGTGGCCCAGCCGCAGATGATCGAACAGTTCCGCAAAGTGAAGGACTCGTACAACGTCGATGCCTTGAGCATCGCCGGAGCCACCGCGGCAATCGACGATACCGCGTGGTTGGCCGACAACACGGCCAAGGTCATCGCCACCCGCACGCGGCTGGCCGCGGCCATGCGCGCGTTGGGCTTTGCCACGGTCGACTCGCAGGCGAATTTCCTCTGGAACCCGCACCCCAGTGTGCCGGTCAAGCCGCTGTACGAGCAGCTCAAGGCCCGGCAGATCCTGGTGCGATACATGGATTATGAGGGCTGGGGGGACGGGCTGCGGATTTCGGTCGGCACCGACGCCCAGATCGATGCCTGCCTGACGCTACTGAAGTCGATAATTTAGACGAATCCCGATCCGCTCCCGGCGTCGCCGCCAACCGCACACCTCACGACCATGGCCCGCACCGCACGCATCCAGCGCAAGACCGCCGAAACCGACATCGACCTCGAGTTGAATCTCGACGGCTCGGGCCAATCGCAAATCGACACCGGCGTCGGCTTCTTCGATCACATGCTGGTGCTGTTGGCCAAGCACGGAGTGCTCGACTTGAACATCAAGGCGGTCGGCGACTTGCACGTCGACCAGCATCACACGGTCGAAGACGTGGGCATCTGCCTGGGCCAGGCCGTCAAGCAGGCCGTGGGCGACAAGGCCGGCATCCGCCGCTACGGCCACTTCATGCTGCCCATGGAAGAAGCGCTGGCCACCACCGCCATCGACCTGAGCGGGCGGTTCTACCTCGTGTTCGAGGCGGCGTTTCCCACGCCCACCATCGGCTCGTTCGACAGCCAGTTGGTCGAAGACTTCTGGCAGGCGTTCGCGGCCAACGCGCTGTGCAACCTGCACGTCGTCGTGCCCTACGGCCGCAACAGCCACCACATCAGCGAAGCGATCTTCAAGAGCACCGCCCGAGCGCTCCGCATGGCCGTCGAGCCCGACCCCCGCTCGCCCGGCATCCCCAGCACCAAGGGCACGCTCTCCGGTTGACGCGGTTCCTCGCCGTTAGCCGGAGCCGACGGCGACGGCGCGTCCCTTGTGGAAACGAGCCGGAAATACGCGCCGTCGCCGTCGGCTCCGGCTAAACGGTGGACGCATCCTCTGTTTCGGGCGACACGGCGCTCGCTTGACGCGGTGGTCGAGTAAACCAATACGCCAGGGCGATCATCACGCCCTGCAGCGGTAGCCGGATGAAATGTTGGGCCTTGCTGATGCCAAACAGCTCTTCGGAATGCTGAAACGCATAAATGTTGGCCGGAAACACGGCGATCAGCAGTGCGATGATGCCCCAGGCCGCCAGCCGCGTCGTCCGCGGAATCAGCAACAGCACGCCCAAGGCGATCTCGCACGCGCCGCTCA
This sequence comes from Planctomycetota bacterium, assembly GCA_003389325.1. GTDB lineage: Bacteria > Planctomycetota > Planctomycetia > Pirellulales > PALSA-1355 > LB-PLM-3. The sequence goes on along the minus strand of QQVE01000068.1, from coordinate 33,214 downwards.
CCAGCACCGCCGGTCGATGCAGCTCCTGCGGAATGTAGTCCGGCATGATCCGCAGAAAGAATTCCTCGTCGCGAAAGTGCTGCACGCCGGCCAGCACGAAGAACAACGCGAACAGCCACTGCACGACGAGTTTGACGTATCGCATCGCACGAGCCCCCAGACGAATTCGCCGTTTAGCCCGTAGCCATCGGCGACGGCGCAGTTGCCCGGCTTTCCACTCGGACGACGGACGCGCCGTCGCCGTTGGCTCCGGCCTAAACGGTTACTCGTTGACGTACGTCTCGAGAAAGCGGGCCAACCGCTGAAAGTCGCTGGCGGGGTCGACGTAGCGAACCATGGTCACCAGCGAATCGGGGTCGATCAGCTTCTCGAACGGCACGTAGTTTAGGTCCAACTGTCCGGAAACGGAAACCATCACGCCGTCGAGCCCTTCTTCGACCAGGGCCCGGTAGCCGCCCACGCCGAGTTGGCTGCCGAGCATCACGTCGAAGGCGTGCGGCTTGGCACAGCGGGCTTCGTAGCCAAGTTGCAGTCCCGTGATCTTGCGCTTCCGCCCGGTCTGCGTGTGGAACTCGTCGGCGATCAGCTTCGAGAACGTGCGGCTCAAGTTCAACTGGCTGATTGCGATGTGGCCGTGCTCGGCGCGGGCCACTCCCTGCAGGTAACTCATCGGCAGGTATTCGGCCAGGCCCTCGGCCATCACCACCACGCCGAACTCCTTCCCCTCGGCCTCGCGAGCCCGCATCGTCTTGACGATGCGCCTGACCACTTCGTCGACCTTCATGACATGCCGCGTCTGACGCTCGCCGGACTGGGGATCGACCACCTCTTCGGTGTCGCGGTACTTGCCCGTGATGTCTTCGACGCTGATCACGAGGCTGGCCTCGCCGGCCACCGCGGCTCCGTAGGCCAGCCAGCCGGCGCTGCGGCCCATGGTTTCGGTGAGAAAGTAAGCCCGGTTGGCCTCGGCATCGGCCAGCAGGTTGCGGATCTCCTCGGCGAGCGTGTCGACGGCCGTGAAGTAGCCGAACGTGAAGTCGATGCCCGAGTAGTCGTTGTCGATCGTCTTGGGCAAGTGCACTACGGGAATCCGTGGGCCGATCGCGTGTTGGTCCTGGAACAGCTTGAACTTGTTGGCGGTCTTGAGCGTGTCGTCGCCGCCGATCGAGATCAGCGCGTCGACCCCGATCGACCGCAGCGCCTCGTACACGGCTCGCAGCGGAGCCACCCGCTCGGGGTCCGACAGGTGCGAAGGATGCGATACGTCGCGCCCCGGATTCGTGCGGGCAGTGCCGATCAAGATGCCCTGCGAGTTGCGCGTGCGGCGGAGCGTCTGTTGATCGAGATTGATGTAGTCGCGGCCGGCCACGAGTCCGCGCTCGGCGCTGAAGTCTACCAGCCGCGAGTAGCCGTACATGATGCCCACGACCGGAATGTCGTTGCGCCAGAACGAATTGGCGGCGGTCGAGATCACAGCGTTGGCCGCCGGCGCCGGTCCGCCGGCAAACAGGATCGCCGCGCGGCGGATGGAGGTCTCAACTTTGGGCGGTCGCGATAGGGTCATCAATAGATCGGGAGCGGAGGGCTACGTGGTCTCTCTCTATTCTAGGGCGCTTCGGTTAGGCAGGCGTGAAGGCCGACCGGCACCAGCGGGGGACGGCGGCTACACCAGCCCGCTACGCTCGACAAACGTGGTGTCGATACGCCCTTCGGCAAAAGCGGCGTGGCTGAGGATTTCGCGGTGCAGCGGAACCGTGGTCATAATGCCTTCGACCCGCAGCTCGTCGAGCGCACGCAGCATGCAGTCGATCGCCTCGCGTCGCGTCGGCTGGTGCACCAGCAGCTTGCCGATCATCGAGTCGTAGTACGGCGAGACCACGTAGCCGGGGTGCGCGTGCGAATCGAATCGCACGCCGAAACCGCCGGGGGCCATCATCCGCTCGATCCTGCCGGGGCACGGCCGGAAGCCCGCCTGCGGGTCTTCGGCGTTGATGCGGCACTCGATCGCCACGCCCTGGGGCACGATGTCGGACTGCGAAATGGTCAAGGGCTCGCCCGAGGCGATGCGAATCTGCCACTTGATCAGGTCGATGCCGGTCACCAGCTCGGTGACCGGATGCTCGACCTGGATGCGAGCGTTGACCTCGATGAAGTAGAAGTTTTCCTGCTCGTCGACGATGAACTCCACGGTGCCGGCGTTGGTGTAGCCGGCCGCGTGCACCAGCCGCACGGCCGACTCGCACATGGCCACGCGCGTTTCCTGGCTCAGCCGCGGCGAGGGGCTCTCCTCGATCAGCTTCTGATGCCGCCGCTGGGTCGAGCAATCGCGCTCCCACAGGTGCAATACGTTGCCGTGATGGTCGGCCAGCACCTGCACCTCGACGTGGCGCGGGTGCTCGACGTACTTCTCCAGGTAGATGCTGCCGTCGCCGAAAGCCGCCTCGGCCTCGCTGCGGGCCTGTTGCAGCGCGGCCTTGAGCGCCAGGTCGTTCAGCGCCACCCGCATGCCGCGACCGCCGCCGCCGGCGCTGGCTTTGACCAGCACCGGAAAGCCGATCTCGTGCGCCGTCTTGACCGCTTCGGCCTCGTCGCTGATCAGCCCGGCACTGCCGGGCACCACCGGCACGTTGGCGTCGCGCGCCAGCTTACGGGCCTCGTTCTTGTCGCCCAGGCGGGACATGGCCTCGGGCGTGGGCCCGATCAGATCGATCTTGCAACTGCGGCACACCTCGTTGAAGTGCGCGTTCTCCGACAGAAAGCCGTAGCCGGGATGAATGGCCTGCACGTTGCCGATCTCGGCCGCACTGATCACGCGGTCGATCTTGAGATAGCTGTCGGCGCCGCGGGGACCGCCCACGCAATAGGCTTCGTCGGCGAGTTCGAGGTAGGCCGAGCCGCGGTCGGCTTCGCTGAAGATGGCCACCGTCTCCACGCCCAGTTCCTTGCAGGCACGGATGATCCGCAGCGCAATTTCGCCGCGATTGGCAACCAGAATTCTCTTGTACATCGACTCACCCGGGCCTATTCAGCGTTCCGCCGGATCCCCTGCTATTTCTGGGGATCGACCTTGAACAACGGCTGGCCGAAGTCGACCGGCTCGCCGTTTTCGACCAGCACGGCGACGACCTGGCCGGAGGTTTCGGCCGGGATCTCGTTGAACACCTTCATGGCTTCAATGATGCAGACCGTGGTCGTGGGGCCCACGTGGTCGCCGACCTTTACGAAAGGCGGCGTCTCGGGGCTCGAGGCCAGGTAGAAGGTGCCGATCATCGGGCTCTTGATCTCGACCAGGTGCGCGTCGGATTGGGCGTCGGCGGCCACCGCCTCGCTGCCCGGGGCCGGCGCCGCCGTCACGGCGGGCTGCACCGCGGGGGTAATCAGCGGCTCGCCCCCCTTTCGCAGCCGGATGCGCTGATCGGCCTGTCGCAGGTCGATCTCCGCCAACTCGTGTTCGTTCATCAATTCGACCAGGCGCCGGATGCGCTTGACGTCGAAGATGTCGCCTTGATTCGACTGCGAGCCCGCCATCAGTCACTTCTCCCGATTACTCGCCATGAGTACAACCTTCGCTCGCCTCTGGATTGGCACCGGACCGAACGTCGTTTTCGATCCGCCCTGCGGCGTTAGGCGATGATGGCGTCTTCCCACTGTTTGCCTACTGTGGTGAGGACCTCGCAACCGGACTTGGTCACCAGCACGTCGTCCTCGATGCGCACACCACCCCAACCAGGCAGGTAGATCCCCGGCTCGACCGTAACGACCATGCCCGGTTCGAGCTTGCGGTGCGCCTTGGCGGCAAGTCGCGGGGCTTCGTGAATCTCCAGGCCGATCCCGTGTCCCAGGCCGTGCCCGAAGTTCTTGCCGAAGCCGGCTTTGGCGATCAACTTCCGGGCCACCTCGTCCACTTCGTGGCATGTGAGCCCGGGCCGGATCGCGGCAATGGCTTGCTCTTGCGCCGACAACACAACTCTATATATCCGTTCGAGTTTGGGCGGGATTTTACCGGTCACTAACACGCGCGTCAAGTCGCTCATGTACAGCCCGCCGTTGGCCCCCCAGTCGACCAGCACGAAGGGAGCCGCCCCGATGAGCTGGTCGGTCGGCCGAGCGTGCGGCAACGCGGCCCGCGGCCCCACGGCCACGATCGACGGAAAGCTGCACCCCTTGCCGCCAAACAGCCGGATGTTGTTCTCCAGCTCGTCGGCCACTTCCTTCTCGGTGCGCTCCTCGCGCAGCGAAGCTTTCAACACGCCGAAGGCCCGCTCGGCATACCACACCGCGCGGCGAATCTCGGCCACTTCGTCCTTGTCTTTAACGATGCGCAGATCTTCGACCAGCTCGGTCGTGCTCTGCAATTCGGCCTTCGGCAGTGCCGCGGCGATCTCGTCGCGCAGGGCCACGGTCATCGACGCCCCTTCGATGCCCAGCTTGCCGACCTTGGCCCGCGTGGCGATGTCGGCAATCCGCTCGACCATGCCCGTGCCCGGCGGCCGGATCGAGGCCTCCATGGCCGGGCACTCTTCCTCGAGCTGGGTGGTGTAGCGCGGATCGCTGACGAGCACCTCGCCCTTGGAGAGCACCAAGAGATAACTGTCGTCGCCGGTGAACCCGGTCAGGTACGTAACGTTCGTGAAATTAGTGACCAGCAGGGCATCCAGACCCAGCTTGCGAAACGAGCGGCGGAGCTTGTCGCGGCGCGCGGCGTGTTGGCTCATGAAGGTTTTGACTCGGCGCTTGGGGAGATGCAGGTCGATTGCATGCACTTTGCTAACATTGGCCGCCGATTCTGACAAGCCGGAAAACCCGCTAGATGCCGCCCCTGGGACGATTTGCCCTGGGAAAGCCTCGGCGGGCCGGGCAGGTTCGTCTCCAAGCGCCTGCCGCTTACACCCTGCTCGCAGAGCCCCGCGCGACAGGGTAGGATAAACGCGATGAACCCGGTGCAGCTTGAAAAACTGGCCCGCCAACTGCTCGACGGCAGCTTGCCGCTGGCCGCCTTCGTCGAGGCCGCCAGCGGCGAAGTGACCGCCGACCTGGACGAAGCCCAGATTGATCTGGATCGCCAGCGCCGCTGCGGCTATCCCGAGGTGGTCTTCGGCCAAGGCAAGACGGCCGCCACGATGGTCAAGATCTTCGAGCGGATGATCGCCGAAGGTGTCGACGTGCTGGCCACGCGCGTCACGCCCGAACATGCCGCCGAGATTGCTCCCCGATTTCCCCAGGGCCGCTACAACGCCACGGCCGGCACGTTTCGCATTCCCAAACCCGGTGGCGACGGCCAGCGCCCCGGCGGGCGCGTCGCCGTCGTGACCGCCGGCACGGGCGATCTGCCCGTGGCCGAAGAGGCCCGGGAGACGCTCGAGTGGATGGGGGCCGAAGTGAAGATGATTTTCGACGTCGGCGTGGCCGGACCGCACCGGCTGCTCGAGCATCTCGAGCAGTTTGCCGATGTGGACGTCGTGGTGGTCATCGCCGGCATGGAGGGGGCGCTGCCCAGCGTCGTGGGCGGTCACGTCGCCTGTCCGGTGATCGGCGTGCCGACCAGCGTCGGCTACGGGGCCAACCTCGGCGGACTGTCGGCCCTGCTGAGCATGCTCAATAGCTGCGCGGCCAACGTTACAGTGGTGAATATCGACGCCGGATTCAAAGGCGGCTACGTGGCCGGACTCATCGCCTCGCGCGCGCACGCTATCCGGAACCCGACTTGATGACTCAACGCGACGAGAGCTCCGCGCCCCTGCCCCGCCTGGCACCGCGCAGCCCCGACAGCCACAAGGGCGACTTCGGCCGCGCGCTGCTCATCGGCGGCTCGCAAGGCATGGCCGGAGCCATCGCGCTGGCCAGTCTGTCCACGCTGCGCTCGGGCGCCGGCTTGGTGAAGCTGGCCACGCCCAGCGCTTGCCAGCCGACCGCGGCCGGCTTCGAGCCCAGCCTGATGTCGGTGCCGCTGCCGTGCGACGCCGACGGCCGGATCGCCAAGACGGCCTTGCCGCTGCTGACCGACTTGATCGCCGAGTCTACGGTCGTGGCGCTCGGGCCGGGCCTGGGACGCTCGCAGCAACTGGTCGAAGTCGTCGGGCAGCTCTATCGCGAAACAAAGCTGCCGATGGTCGTCGACGCCGATGCCCTGTTTGCCCTGGCCCAACAGCCCGAGGTGCTCGGCGCAGCCGGCGGGCCGCGCGTGCTGACGCCGCATCCCGGCGAGTTTGCTCGCTTGACGGGCCTCGACACGATCGCCCCCGACGACCGAAAGAAGCTGGCCACGGAGTTTGCCAGCACGAACGACCTGGTGCTCGTGCTCAAGGGTCACCGCACGGTCGTCGCCGATCCCAAGCGTTTCGCTCTCAATACGACGGGCAATCCCGGCATGGCCACCGGCGGCACGGGCGACGTGCTGACCGGCATCATTACGGCGCTCATTTGCCAACACTTGACGCCTTACGACGCGGCGCGGCTGGGCGTCCACGTGCACGGCCTGGCCGGCGACCTGGCCGCCAGCGAATTGGGCGAAGTGTCGATGATCGCCCACGACCTGATCGACTTTCTCCCCACCGCCTGGCAACTGGCCACGTCGCTCGAGACTTGACAGACCGTTGAGGCAAGCCATCCGGGCCGACTTCAACCCGCGGCCGTGCGATCTCGCAGCCGCTCGAATCCTTGGGGGGCCGCGAAACGCCCACGCGCAGTTGCCCCGGTTGTGACGCTTGCGCGGATGATCCACGGTGCGATTGCGCGGGCTGGCTCTAGCGCTACGTGTTCTGGCGGCCTCAGCGATTCTGCAGCGTATAGCAGTCCACGCGCGATCACTCACCTGCCCCAGCGCGAGTCACCGATACGTGCGCAGTCCGGCAATGGAGGCCGGGCGGTTTCGCACCTGTCCGGGGCAGCGGGGGTCGCGAGACGACGACCTCATCCCTTTTGGTAAACGGATTATGCCGAAGCGCTGCTCCGCGCTGCTGCTCGTCGCTGGCTGCTGCATGGCGCTGGCGCCGCGCGCGGGGCACGGTGCGGAAGAGCTGCCGCCCGTCGGGCGCTTTGTGCACGAGCAGACGTGGAGCGGCGAAAGCCTGCTCACGACGCCGCAGATCGTGCCCCAACAGTGGGAGTCGCTCTCGTTTCAACCCCGCTGGTCGGGTTCGGTAGGTGCGGTGATCCTCCAGCGGGCGCGGCCCGTCTCGACGCCGTTCCTGCTCAATCCGGTCAGCGGCCAGAGCCTCATCGATCCGGCGGGTTTCCACTTTCCCTTTGAGGGCGGTCCCGACGTTGGGCTCGTGCGATACGGTCGCTGGGCCGACGTCGAGTTCCGCTATTTCGGGGTTCACGATTGGCAAGCGGCACAAGGCCCTCTCGATTCGCCAGACGGCTTCACGCTACCGATCCCCGGCTTCGACCCCGCGTTCGGTTCTTTCACGCTCGCTTCGTGGTACGTCTCGTCCCTGGACAGCGTGGAGTTGAACCTCCGCCGCAATATCCTGCCCCGCCTTTCGCTGTTGGCCGGATTCCGCTACGTGCGATTGCACGAACGCCTTAGCTTCTTCGCGGGCGACAGCGCGCTGGCCAACGGCAGCATCATTGGCTTCAACGCCAACAACGACCTGTACGGCCTGCAGATTGGCGCCGAAGGGTTGCTGTGGGACCGCGGCGGACGCTTTCGCGTTGAAGGCGCGCTCAAAGCGGGGGTGTTCGCCAACTCGGCACGCAGCAGCATCGGCGTCAACCACATCGGCTCAGGCGGCGGCGGAGACCCCGACCAGATCTTCTGGCTGGGCCACGATCACACCGCGTTCGTCGGCGACTTAAACTTCGTGGGCGTCTATCAACTCACCGAGCATCTGGCTCTGCGGGGCGGATATCAATTGCTGTGGCTCAACGGCGTGGCCATCGCGTCCGAGCAAATCCATCGCCTCGACTTGGACACCGGCGACGTGGGCACGAATACCTCGCACGGCACCTTCTACCACGGAGTGCTGGTCGGTCTGGAGGCGGCATGGTAGTCACGCGCCAATCCACTGCGATCTGGCTGGTGGCCCTGGCCATCCTGGCCGGCACGTCGGCGCCGCGTCGGGCGTGTGCCGACGTGGAATGGCCGCTCGCCCCGCCAACACTGACGGCCTGGCACGAAAATCCACCGGCTGCTTGGCTCGACGAACCGCTGTCCTTCACCCCAACCGCGCGCCCGACTCCGCGTCTCACCGGCCGGCTCGGCGCGGTGCTGCTCCAGCGGTCACGGCCGCGATCCGAACTGCTGCTGACCGAACTCGGCACGGGACGCACTCTGCTCGATCCCGATCAGTTGGAATTCCCGTTTCGGGGTGGCGTCGACGTGGGCCTGCTATGGCACGGCACGGTGGCGGACCTCGAATTTCGCTACTTCGGCGTCGAAGGTTGGAACGCCGCGTACGGCCCCGTCTTCACCGACACCGGCGCGCAACTGAATATCCCCGATGAGCCGCCCTTCACCGGTCCGCTGGGCGCCCGATTGTTCGGATCCAGCTCGCTGCAAAGCTTCGAACTGAATCTGCGCCGCAACGTCACGCCCCGCTGGACATGGCTGGCCGGGCTGCGCTACCTGTCATTTCGCGACGCCATGGGCTTCATCGCCGGCGCGCCCGACTTTTCGGATTACGGGCGGGCCGTTTTCGGCACCACGAACGACCTGTACGGACTTCAGATCGGGGCCGATGCCATCCTCTGGGCGCCCAGCCGCCGCTTTCAGGTCGAAGGAGCAATCAAGGCCGGCGTCTACGCCAACGGGGCGGGCATGACGTTGCGCGGCAGCGAAACGACGGGCGACAGCTTCTTGTTTCGCCTCGGCCGCGATCATACCGCGTTTGTCGGCGACCTGAACTTCACTGGCGTCTACCGGCTCAGCGACCGCTGGGCGCTCCGCGCCGGATACCAATTGCTGTGGCTCTCAGGCGTCGCCGCCGGCTCGACGCAAATCGGCGGCTTCGTGCCCGACGGGTTCGAAATCGACACCTCGTCCACGGTCTTCTTCCACGGCGTGTTGCTGGGCATCGAGAGCAACTGGTAGCCGCCCTCGGCCAGGACGGCTTACCTCAACGGACTGCTAGTGCGACTTGCTCGCCGGCTCGCCGACGCGGGATTGCGCACTGCCGTTGCCGTTGGACGATGCGTTGCGGCGGGCGCCCGATTCGTCCCATTCGATCGACAAATCGGCGTCGAACACTTTCTCGAACAACTTCGCCCGTTTCCGCGCGCCCCAAATATCCACTTCAGGGAATTGCCGCGAGATGAGCCGCAGGCTGATGTGCCGTTTGCGGCCGAACTGCACCGCGACGTCGGACACCTGCTGCGTGTTGCTGCGGTCCAACCCGCCGGCCACGCGGAGGATGGCGGCCATTTGCCGCACGCGGTTCTGGTCGCGCGGCGCCAGTTGGCGGAAGTTGTCGTGCTTCCGCTTGGGTTCGGCGCCGCGATGGTACCGGGCCAAGTTGGCGATCAGCTCCAGTTCGGCCGGCTGAAAACCGGCCAGTCGGCTGTGCATGATCAGGTGGTAGCTGTGTTTGTGGTGCTGGTCGTAGTTGATCAGGTAGCCCACGTCCTGCAGCTTGGCCGCGGCCTCGAGCAGCACGCGGTCTTCGACCCGCAGGTGATAGCGCGGGGCCAACTGCGCGAAGATCAGCCCGGCCAGGTAAGACACGTGTCGGCTATGCTCCATCTCGCAGCCGCAACTGGCTGCCAAACGCTCGAGCGCGGCCTCGCGGTCGCTCGGGGCTTCGCTCTCCACCCCGGGCGCCGAGTCGATCATCGACAGCAGCAGCCCGTCGCGCACACCGCGGTTGTGGACCTGCACCGTGTTGATCGCGAAGCGGTCCATCACGCGATCGATGATCGCCAGCCCGCCGACGATGATGTCGGTGCGGTCGGGGCTCAGACCCGGCCAGTTGGCTCGTTCCTTGGGGGGCGTCTTGCGCAGGCGGTCGAGCAAGTGCCGCACGTCGGCGCGGCTCACCTGGTAACCCCGCACCGGGTTGCCGTTTTGTCCTTTGGCGGCCATCACCATCGCCGCCAGGCTCGTGAACGTGCCGCCCGAGCCGAACAGAATGTGCGGCGCAAAGGCCGGCAGCTTGGTGTGCTTTTTCAGGTGGCGGTCGATGTGGTCCACCAGCGCGCCGAAGCCCTCGGCCGACGACGTGTCGGGAAACGCTTCGCTCAGCCGCACCGCGCCCAGCCGCGTGGTGTACAGCGCTTCGACCAGGTTGCCGAAGGCCAGCACGATTTCGGTGCTGCCGCCGCCGATATCGACTACGGCCAGATGCTTGCCCGACAGATCGAAGGCCCGCTGCACGCTGGAGAAGGCCAACAGCGCCTCTTGTTCGGCGCCGACGATCTCGATCTCGATGCCCAGCTCTTCGCGCGCCCGGCGGCAGAACTCCTCGCCGTTGGCGGCCTCGCGCACGGCGCAGGTGGCGATCGTGCGCAGCTCGGTGACCTGAAAGCCCTCGGCGATCTTCTTCATCCGCCGCAGAGCGGAAAGCGAGAGCTCGATCGCCTCGGGGTCGAGACGCCCCGTGCGGTTGAGCTGTTTGCCCAGCCGGGTCGACTCCTTTTCTTCGTCCAGGATGCGATAGTTGCCGCCTTTGAGCGGCTCGGCCACCATCAGCCGGATGCTGTTGGTGCCGATGTCGATCGCTCCCAACCGCTGGGCGAGCTCAGGGGAGAGGAAAAACTGCTTCTCTTCCATGGAGCCTCAGGGGGTGGCACGAGTCCGCACGAATCAGCATACAAGGATAGCACAAGCCGCCGAGAGCGCGCAGGGCGCGGATACGCCCACGCCTCATTCCGGGGTCGGCTGGCGTGGAAAAACCCCTTCTTGCATGAGCGCACGCCGTAACGCGACCCGATAGTCCCGATTCATTGCCAAGACCTGCACCGTCACGCGGCCGGTGGGGCTAGTGCCCTCCAGTTCTGGACCATTCCAATGAAAGTGGTCCTCCCATTTGTCGCGCCGAGGGTGGAACAGCGGTACCGTTGCCTCAAGGACCGCATCGTATCCGGCAATGTTCGGTCCCTTGTGGTGGTTGCACGCGAAGCATGCCAGGGCAAGATCTCAGCCGTCGATGCGCCCGAGTGCTGCTGGGCGATGATATGATCCACTTCGAACTGGAGCGGGTCGTAGGCTTGAGGCAACTGGCAATACTCGCATCGGAACCAACTCCAAGAGCGGCTTGGATAGGGCCATCACGTGTCGGCATCCGTCGAACGGCCCAATGCGATCCGCGCCTTCGATTGCAGAATCGCCAAATAGTGGCCCACGCGCTCGTAGTTGTCCGCCTCGCGCTGCTCCTCGGGCGTCAGCGTTCCGCGGCGCGCCTTCTCGGCCAGCACGTGCATACGTTCGGCATCGGTCGAGCCGAACTCCACTGCCAGCAGAGAACGCGCCGCTTCTTCCGAAAGCGGCGGCTCCGAAGGCCACACGAGCCGCTCGAAGATCGCCATTTCGCTGGAGGATTCGATGGACATTGACTGAATTCCTCTAGAAGTACCATTGAAATTATCCGTCTCATTTCCGTCATGGTCAACGAAAAAGCCCCCGCGACCGCCTCGCATTGACCCTGCCCGCGCCGCCGCCGCATAATTCATGGCTTACTCGTACTCCCAGCCGCATCGCGTCAGCCCACGGCCGATTTCGTGAAGCTTTTGCGTCAAGTGACCGACCTGCCTGCGGAACTCCGCCGCGGCGCCGTGGCCATCGGCAACTTCGACGGCGTGCACCTGGGCCACGCCCGCATCGTCGATCGCGTGATCGAAAAAGCGCGCGACGCCGGCGGAGCCGCCCTGGTGTTCACGTTTGATCCCCACCCCGTGCGATTGTTGCGCCCGCAACAGGCGCCGCCGCCGCTGACTTGGACGCAGCGCAAGGCACAACTCTTGGCCGAGCTGGGCATCGACGCCGTGATCGCCTTTCCCACCGACGAAGAACTGCTGGCCCTCGAAGCCTCGGAATTCTTCGAGCGGATCGTCCGCCGGCAACTCGACGCCCGGGCGATCGTCGAGGGACCCAACTTCTGCTTCGGCCGCGGTCGCAAGGGGACGATTGACGTGCTGCGCAGCCTGGCCGAGGCCGACGGTATCAGCCTCGACGTGGTCGAGCCCGTCGTGGTCGATGGCGACTACGTTTCCAGCTCGCGCATCCGCAAGCTCGTGGCCGATGGGCAAGTAGCCGCAGCTCGGGCTATGCTCACCCAGCCGTATCGCATTCGCGGCATGGTCGTGCACGGGGCCGGCCGCGGCGCGAAGCTGGGATTCGGCACGGCGAACCTCGACGCCATCGACACGCTGCTGCCGTCCCCGGGCGTTTACGCCGGACGGGGCATCGTGGGCGACCGACGCTATCCGGCGGCAATCAACATCGGGCCCAATCCCACCTTCGGCGAGGGGGCCCTCAAGGTCGAAGCCCACCTGGTCGGCTGGGACGGCTCGCCGCTGTACGGCGAACCGCTGGAGGTTGACTTTCTCGACCGCTTACGGAACATTCAACGCTTCGCCGGCCCCGACGCGCTCGTGGCCCAACTGCAAGACGATATCCAGCGGACCCGCCAGGCATTCCAGCAGTTCGAGCTGGCCGACAAACTGGCCGGCGGACCCGGGGGCGGATAGTTGCAGCACGGCCGACGTTGGGACCCCTCGAAACCCACAAGCGAGAGAGCATGTCGATTTCCTGGCCGCGGTTCACCGAGTTGATCAATTCGCACGATCGCTTTCTGCTCACCAGCCACGTGCGGCCCGACTGCGACGCGCTGGGCAGCGAGCTGGGCATGGCCGGTGTGCTCGAAGCCTTGGGCAAAGACGTGCTGGTCGTCAACGCCCAGCAGACGCCGCCGAACCTGGCCTTCATCGATCCCGACAAGCGGCTCAAGACCCTCGGCGTCGACGTCGAGCCTTTTCACCTCGAAGGCTGCGAGGTGCTGATCGTGCTCGACACCAGCGCCTGGGCCCAGCTCGGCTCCATGGCCGAAGTCGTTCGCTCGAGCAAGGCGCACAAGGCCGTGCTCGACCATCACGTGGGCGAAGACGACCTGGGAGCCGAGCTGTTCAAGAACCGCGAGGCCGAAGCCACGGGCCGGCTGGTGCTCGAAGCCGCGCGGCACCTGGGCGTGCGGATCACGCCCGAGATCGCCCGCCCGTTGTTTGCCGCCATCGCCACCGACACCGGTTGGTTTCGTTTCAACTCCACCACCGGCCTCACGCTCCGCTATGCCGGCGACCTGGTCGAAGCCGGAGCCGTACCGGCCGAGATCTACGCCGCGCTGTACGAGCACGATTCGCTCGCGCGTCTGCGGCTGCGGGGACGCATCCTCGATCGCACGCGCACCGAGCTTGATGGCCGGCTGGCGCACACCGCCGCGTTGAAAGAAGACTTCGACGAAACCGGCGCGCTGCCCTCGGACACTGAGGACGTAATTAACATGACGCTGGCCATCGCGGGCACCGAAGTGGCGGTGATTCTCGTCGAGCAGTCCGCCGGCGGATTCAAGCTCAGCTTTCGCAGCCGCACGCCGCAGGTTGATTGCAGCGAATTGGCCAAGCATTTTGGCGGCGGCGGGCACAAAGCGGCCGCGGGAGCTTCGATCAACGCGCCGTGGCCCGCCGCGCAATCGCAGGTGCTTGACGCTGTGCGCAAAGCCATGCGATAATCGAGCGTAGAGTCGTCGGGCAAGACCGAGGAGAGCGACTCGACGATTTCCCGCCCAAGCTGCCTGCCAAGTTTTGCTCGTCGAACGTGCAAGTGAACGCTCGACGCGCCCGCCCACCGGAAGAGCCCTCGCGGTAGCTGCGTTAACGGAGGCGAAGCGGCATGTCATACGAGTCTCAAACGCCGGACCAGACGTCGGATCGGCGCGGTTTTTTCGCGGCCGCTTCGGCGATCGTCATCGGCGGTTTTTTGGCCATCGTGCCGACGGCCGCGGCCTTGGCCGTGTTTCTCAATCCGCTCCGCAAGCGCGCGGGCGAAGCCAAGTTCGTCCGCGTCACCACGCTCGACGCGCTGCCCACCGACGGCACCCCCCGCGAGTTTCCAGTGATCGCCAATCGGGTCGACGCCTGGAACCGCTCGCGCGAGCCGGTCGGCGCGGTGTACCTCCGCCTGCCGCAAGGGGCGGATAAGCCCGATTGTCTCTCGGCCACGTGTCCGCACGCCGGCTGCTTCGTGGCGTTCGACGGCCCGTCCGACGAGTTCAAGTGCCCGTGCCACAACAGCGCGTTCGCCGTCGACGGGGCGATCATTCCACCCAGCCCCAGCCCAAGGCCCATGGACTCGCTGGCCTGCAAGGTCGAGGGCAACGACGTGCTCGTGAAGTTCGAAGATTTCTACACCGGTCGGTCCGATAAAGTCGTCAAGCAATGAATGCTCTGGTCAACTGGCTGGATAGCCGCACCGGAATTCGCTCTCTGATTCACGAAGCGCTCTACGAGCGCATTCCCGGCGGCTCGCGCTGGCGCTACGTGTGGGGCAGCACGCTGGTGTTCGCCTTCTTCACGCAAGTGATCACCGGCATCGTGCTGTGGATGTACTACAGCCCCAGCACGCAAACGGCCTGGGAGAGCGTGTACTACATCCAGCACGAGACGGCCGGCGGCTGGCTGCTGCGCGGCGTGCACCACTTCATGGCCCAGGCCATGGTCGTGCTCTTGGCCCTGCACCTGATGCAAGTCGTCATCGACGGGGCCTACCGCGCCCCGCGCGAAGTGAACTTCTGGCTCGGCCTGATCCTGATGCAAATCGTGCTGGGCCTGTCGCTCACCGGCTACCTGCTCCCCTGGGATCAAAAAGGCTACTGGGCCACGCGCGTGGCCACGAACCTGCTCAGCGTCGTGCCCGGTGTGGGCCCCTCGCTGCAAAGCCTCGTGGTGGGCGGGGCCGAATACGGCCACCACACGCTCACGCGGTTCTTCGCGCTGCACGCCGGCGTGCTGCCCGGGGCGCTCATCTTTTTTCTGGTGCTGCACGTGGCGCTGTTTCGCCGCCACGGCATTTGCTACCGGTTGCCGCCCAAGTTTGCCGACACGTCGTTCTGGCCCGACCAGGTGCTCAAGGACGCCGTGGCCTGCCTTGCCGTGTTGATCGTGGTGCTGGTGATGTGCCTGCGGCCCGCCGAGTGGTTCTCCTCGGGCGGCATGCCGCCGCTGGGTCCCGAGTTGGGAGCCGAGCTCAGCGCGCCGGCCGACCCGGCCAACCAGTATTCGGCCGCGCGGCCCGAGTGGTACTTTTTGTTCTTGTTCCAGTTCCTCAAGTTCTTTGAAGGCGGCGGCGAATACGGCGAGTTGATGGGCGCCGTCGTCGTGCCCTCGCTGGTGATGCTGCTGTTGTTTCTGATGCCGATCCTCGGCCGCTGGAACCTGGGCCATCGCTTCAATATCGGCATGCTGATGATCCTGCTGGGCGGCGTCCTCTACCTGACGGTCGACGCCTACTACGAAGATCACCAGGCCGCCTGGGCATCGGCCGAGGATTACGAAGAGATCAAGCCATTGGTCGAAGAGTTGGGGAGCGACGAGGAGAAGATCCAAGCCCACTTCGATGGCGACGCCGGCAAGATCGAACAGTACCGGCGACAGCGCGAAGCCTACCAGCGCTATCGCAAGAGCCAGGAGTATCTCCGCTCGGTCGAAAAGGCCGAGCAAGAAGCCCAGCGCGCGATCGACCTGGCCTCGGCCCCCGCCGGCATTCCCACTTCGGGCGCGATCACCCTGTTGCGCAACGACCCCAAGACGCAGGGCCCCAAGCTGTTTGGCACGCACTGCGCCAGTTGCCACTCGTACGAAGAGGTGGCGCTCGACGCCGAGTCGCTGCCGCCGGCGGTGGAAGACGCCACGGCGCCCAACCTGCACGGCTTTGCCTCGCGCGCGTGGCTCTCGGGCCTTCTTAGCGAGCACTTCACCGGCCCGTTGTACTTCGGCAACACGGCCCACGCCGAGGGCGAGATGGCCGGCTTCGTCGTCGACACGCTGAGCGAGTGGAAGCCGGCCGACGTCGAGAAAGTCGTGATGGCGCTCTCGGCCGAAGCCCAGCTTCCCACCCAGCAACAGGCCGATGCCGACGATGCCGAGCAGATCGAGGCCGGCCGGGCGCTGATCGCCAACGAAGAAAACTGCGCCATGTGCCACAAGTTCGGCGACGCCGGAGACTACAACCTGGGCGTCGCTCCCGATCTGACCGGCTACGGGTCGCGCGCGTGGCTGATCGGCATGATCAGCAACCCCAACCACCAGCGCTTCTACCCCGATACCAACGACCGCATGCCGGCCTTCGGCGAGCGGCTCTCTCCCCACGCGATCGAAATGATCGCCGATTGGCTGCGCGGCGAATGGTACGAACCGAGCGGCGCCGAACGAGCGGACACCGACACGTTCGAAGCCGACGACGAAGCCAGCCCCGCCGAAGCCGATGCCGCCGAAGACAGCCCCGCCGCCGGCGACGCTGACTCGGAACCCGCTGACTCGGAACCCGCTGACTCAGAACCCGCTGACTCAGAACCCGCTGACTCGGAGCCTACGGGCGCGGATGCCGAGGACTCCGAGTCGGAAGACAGCGACGCTAGCTCGTAGCGTCGGCACGCGCATCGCCCCGCAGGGTCTTCGAATCCGGAAAAGTTTGCGGATTCGATGCAGTTTTCCACTCGCGCGGCCGATTTCTGTGACTGCCCCGGGCTTTTGCGCTCGCGGCACAGGAAGGGGGCCAGCCAGACGATCCCGCGTTTCACGATTCGAAAGACGGCCTCATGTGGTGTAAGAACTGTCGCCAGGACACGCCGGGTATCCGCTCCGCCCATCCGCCGGGAATCGTCTGCGGACGCTGCGGCGAGGTGCTCGGAGCCGGCCAGAGCGATGCCGCCTCGCGCGCGACCGCGGGCAACCGTTTTGTGACCCGCGAGCACCCCGCCGAGATCGGCCTCGACCTGGGCGAGTCGTTCGACCTGGGTCCGAGCTTCGACGACTGGCAACTCGCACAGAACCTCCACGCACTCGAAGCCCGCTTGGGCGGCTCGCGCCCTCAACAGCAGGCTACGCAGCCACAACCAGCTCCGGCGCCCAGCCGTCGGCCGGAGTATCGCATCGACGCGGCACACACCAAACCGCCTGCGCCGCACCGGCGTCGCAAACGGGCCCGCGCAGCCTCGCCCGGCCTGCTGGTTCCCAGCGCGCTGTGGCTGGGACTGGTCGCACTGGTGGGCGGCGGCGTGCTGCTGGGCTGTTCGATCGTCGAACAACGTCCGGAGCTGTGGAACCTGGGCCTGCCGGTCGCGGCCAGCGGCGCCTGCGTCTTCCTGCTCGGCCTGGCGCTGCAACTGGAGCGCATCTGGACCAACAGCCGCTACGCGGTGCACAAGCTGCGGCAGCTCGACACGCAGTTGGTCGAACTGGAGCGCACGACCAGCATGCTCGGCGTCACCCACGGCTCGGCCTCGCAAGCCTTCTACAGCCACATGGCCGAATCCGCCAGCCCGCACATGCTCTTGGCCGACCTCAAAGGCCAGGTCGACCTGCTGGCCATGAACCTCGCCCGCGGCACATAGTCGCTCGAGTACCCTGCTCGATGCGGTCGACTCCAAGAATCGCATGCTCACGACGAGCGTGAGCATGGCACCGATCGATCACCGATACCGGCACGCCGGCCGCGCTGTCTAGCGGCGTCGACTCCTCTCTTCCGTTTATCCCGGAGCCACCGGCGACGGCGCGTCACAACTCCAGCGGAAACGGCGTCAACAACTCCACCCCGTCCGCCGTCACGAGGTAGTTGTTCTCCAGCCGAATCCCCGCGCGTAGCGGCTCGCCGTATAGTCCCGGCTCGACCGCAAACACCTCGCCCTCCTGAAATGTGTCGTCCCAGCAGGGATTCAAGTGCGGGGCCTCGTGCGGAAACAATCCGATGCCGTGGCCCAGGTGGTGCTCGAACTCCCACGGCTTCTGGTTCAAGTAGGCATGCACCTGCTCGAACAGCTCGCGGCAGCTCTTGCCGGGCTTCACCTCCTTCTCCACTAGGTCGAACACCTGCACGATGTGCCCATGGGCTTCGAGCTGGGCGTCGGTCGGCTTGCCGCCCACGGCGGTCACGCGCGTGTTGTCGGCGAAGTAGCCGCGAAAGGCGGGGCCCAGGTCGAGGATGTACAACTCGCCCGCTTCGATCGGGCGATCGCGGGGCGGTCCGCCGGGCACGCCACAGGCGTAGTCGTTGCCGGTGCCGGTCAGCATCTCGCCATACTCGCGCACGGCGGCGGCTTGCAACTCGTTGAACACGTCGAGTTCGTTGACGCCCGGCGCGATCATCTCGCGGGCCCGGCGGTGCATGGCAGCGGTGCCGTCGATCGCTTTCTTGATCTTGGCCAGCTCGTCGGGATCCTTGCGGCGGCGCATCTCATAGATCTGGGGCTCGACGTCGACGACCATCGCCTCGAGCCGCGCGGTAATCTCCGGCCCGCAGGACGAACCCTCGACGCCGACGCGGCGTGATTTTGTTTTGCCTTTGAGCGCGTCGAGCAGCACGTCGGTCGATTTGTGCCGCTGGTCGTTGCGCAGCGTCGAAAACGATTGGGCCTCGTAAGTGCGCACGTCGTCGGCCGCGGCGTCCTTCGGCTGCGAGGGAGCGACCAGCGTCATCCGCCCGTCACCCGCCAGCGCCGCCGCCGGCGAAAACGTCCACCCAAACCGCGGCCCGACAAAGTATTGAATGTGTGCGTTTTGTGTGAGGATCACGTAGTCGAGCTTCTCGCGCCGCATCACCCCCAACAGGCGCTGCTGCCGCGTGCGCGACGCAGCGGGATCGGTGTGGTAGGGATCGATGGCGGGGTTCATGGCTTCTCCGGCAGAAAGGGAACGCACGCTCGAATGTCAGGCACACGCTAGGCCCATTCTCCCGAGTTCGTGCTCGCGTGCAACCGGCCCACAGCGTGTCGCTGGACAAGGCCCAGACGGCTGATGACAATAGGCCCAGCACCCATCCCGTCCTGCCGAACCACCCGCCTCCGGAGGCTCTCCATGAATCCGTCGCCGACTCGCTGGCTCGTTTCTTCGTTGTGCGTTTTGTCGCTCGCCGCCGCTGCTGCCCGCGCGGAGGAGCCGGCCGCAAAGCAAACGGCCAAGGGTGTCGTCTTCGTCGATGCCAACGACAACCGCAAGTACGACGATGGCGAACAATCGCTCGCGGGCATCAAGGTCTCCAACGGCCGCACCATCGTCGAAACCGACGACGCGGGCCGGTACGAGATCGCCGTCGACGATGACGACATCCTCTTCGTGATCAAGCCCCGCGGCTACCGCACGCCGCTGTCGCCCGAGAAGCTGCCGCGGTTCTACTACATCCACAAGCCGAACGGCTCGCCACCGTCGCACTATCCGGGCGTCGAGCCCACCGGTCCGCTGCCCGAGTCGATCGATTTTCCGCTGTATGCCCAGAAGGAGCCCGAGCAGTTCAAGGCCCTGCTGTTTGGCGACCCCCAGCCGCGCAATCAGAAGGAAGTCGACTGGGTGGGGCACGACGTGGTCGAAGAGTTGATCGGCTCCGACGCTTCGTTCGGCGTCACGCTGGGCGACATCGCCTTCAACAACCTGAAAACCTTCGAGGCGCTGAACAAGACGATCGCGCTCGTCGGCATTCCCTGGTACAACGTGATCGGCAACCACGACATCAACTTCGACGCCAAGCACGACCATCACAGCGACGAAACGTTCGAGCGCGTCTACGGCCCGCCGTACTACTCGTTCGACTACGGCCAGGTGCACTTCATCGTGCTGGACGACATCGAGTGGTACTTTCCCAAGCCCGGCGGCAAGGGCGAATACCGCGGCGGGTTGGGCGAAGATCAGATCGAGTTCATCAAGAACGACCTGGCGATGATCCCCGCGGAGCAGATGGTCGTGCTGATGATGCACATCCCGCTCGAAGGCATCCACGATCGCCAGGGCCTGTACCGGCTGATCGAGAAGCGGCCGTTCTGCATCTCGATCTCGGGCCACACCCACCATCACGAGCACCGCTACATCACGAAGGAAGACGGCTGGATGGGCCCTGAGCCGCACCACCACATCATCAACGTCACCGTCTGCGGTAGCTGGTGGTCGGGCACGCCCGACGAGCGCGGCATCCCCCATACCACCATGGCCGACGGAGCGCCCAACGGCTATTCGATCATCAGCTTCGACGGCACCGACTACACGCTCGACTTCAAGGCCGCCGGCCGCCCGGCCGACTACCAGATGGAGATCCACGCGCCCGAGGAAGTCGCCGCCGACCAGGCCGGCGAGACGATGGTCTACGTCAACGTGTTCAACGGCTCGGAGCGATCCAAGGTCGAGATGTCGTTCGAGGGCGGCGACTGGGTCGCCATGCAGCACACCCGCGAGATCGACCCGAAGTTCCAGGAGGTGTACGACGCCGAGGCGGCCGTGCTGGAAAAAGCACCCAACTTCCGGCAACTGGCCAAGCCCAAGGCCTCGTCGCATCTCTGGAAGGCGAAGCTGCCGGCCGAGCTCCCCGTGGGCGTGGGCCTGCTCCGCGTCCGCGCCACCGACGCCAACGGCAAGCAGTACACCTCGGCCCGCGTGATTCGCGTCCGCGAAGCCCCCGCCGCCGTCACCGCCAATTAGCCCAGCGGCTCGTCCCACACCAGCCCGAAGCGCGAGCGAGGGTCGTTGGCGCGGCGTTAAACCACCGACGTGACGACCCTCGCTCGCGCTTCGGGCTGGTGTGAAGTACCAACCGCTTGGGTCTAGCGTTCTTCGGCGGCCAGCCGCTTGGCGTGCACGTCGGCCACGTTCCACATGTAGTGGCCGATCTTGTGCTCGCGGGCCTGGCTGATGTGCTCGCGCGCTTTGGCCGTCTCGCCGAGCGATTCGTAGTACAGGCCCAGATAAAGGTGCGCGTAGAACATCCGGGCGTTGAGCTCTGCTGGCGAGGGCGAGCCGGCTCGGGCAGCAGTCAACACGTCGTCCGGCTCGGCGTCGCCGGAGTACAGGGCGTAAACCTCCATCATCGGCACGCGGGGATCGCGCTTGATCTTGAGCATGTCGCCCCGCGCCTGCTCCACGCCCGAGGCGCGGGCCATGCACAGGTAGCGCCACACCGCGTTTTCGACGTCGTTGTCGTCGACGGTTTGATAGCCCTCGAACTGCCGCTTCCCCTGGTCGAACTGCCCGGCGTAGTAGTACGAGATGCCGCGCTTCCAGTGCCACGGCTCCTGGTCGGGCCGCAACTCAATGAAGCGATCAAAATCGTCGATCGAGGCGTCGATCTGTCCGATCTTGAATCGCTCGCTGCCCCGGGCATCGTAGGCGGCGGCGCGGCGCGGATCGATTTCGATCACCCGGTCGTAGTCGGCAATCGCTTCGGCCGGACGGCCCGCTTGAGCGTAGATCGCCGCCCGGCGGGCATAGGCATCGGCGTCGCGGGGCGAAGCGTCGATCGCCTCGGTCGCCGAGCGGAGTCGTGCCGCCAGCGCCTCGTCGGCCGGCGACGGTTCCCAAGCGCGGGCATGCGCCCCGTTAAGGAACAGCAACACGATCACGAGTGTCGTCCGCATCGGCAGCCCCGCTTGAAGACAAGCATTGCCGCGGCGCACGACATTCCAAAGTGTCCGTTGTGCCCGCGGTCGACGCATTCTAGGGCAGCGCACACCGGCGTTCCAACGAGTCGTCGTCCGCGGAAGGAAGCGAGATCAGACTACGGTCGATCCGGCCGCTCGTGGGCCGAGCCGTTGTGATGTCCCTGGCGGACGTTCTGCAGCGCCAGGTCGATGAACCGTCGCAGCGGCTTGCGGCGGATCCGCACCCGGGCTTCCTCGGGCAGGCACCAGATGCGGCGGTGGCTCTCCTCGCTGGGCCAGGCATCCTCGACGTGCTCGACATGCATCAGAAACCCGACCATGTTGCGGGTTTGGTTCTGTCGGGTGGCCACAAACGAGCCCAACGGCTCACCGCTGGTCACATCCCCCCGCAGACCGGCCAGATTCGCCGCCTCGAGGACCCGATCGGGCTCGCACGTGCCGGGCGCATCGAGGCGAATTTTGGGGAATTCCCAGCGATTCTCCGTCCGCGGCGTGACCAGACAGAACTCCGTGCCGGCACTGGTGCGTCGAAAGGGCACGACGCAGCATTCGAAAAAACTCTCAAATTCTGTTCCCATGCCCCCAGTATATCTAGAATGACAATCGTGTACATGCATTCCAATTACACGTAACGTCGCCTGATTGTTGACGTCGAACACGTCGTAAGGGGGGACTGCCTGTCTCGATTTCAGACGGAACTCTCAAATTCGGACAGCGGGCCAACGGTCGCCCCGGCATCGCGCGCACACCAATAGAAAGTTGCAAGACGTTGAATCGCAATGCCTTACGAAACAAGAATCACACCCCGAGATCGTGCCAGCCAGGCGATGGCACCGGCCTTGCAAAAAGGGCCCAGCGAAAACCGCATGATTCCAACTCAGCGGAGTTGGGGCGGGACACTTACTCAAGTGATGCCAAGTCAGGGAGGGAAGCAGTCTGATGCTTGTTCTCAGTCGCAAAATCGGGGAGAAGGTGGTCATCGGTGATGGGATCGTCCTGGTGGTCAAGCGAATCTTGGGGCAGCGTGTCACATTTGGGATTGAGGCGCCGCAAGATGTGCGTATCGTCCGCGGGGAATTGCCCCGTTTCGACGAGCGACCCGCCGAAAAGGTGCACGCAGGAAAACGCGATCACGAGGAGGTGTGGGCCGCCAGGCCGCGGTAGGACCGGATTGGATTCCCTGCCGCGGTGGAAGCAGCCCCACGGGCCAACCGCCGGGAACGACCGGAGCTGAAGCGCGTGTCACGCTTCAGCGTCCGCACGCCCGGTGTCACCGAGGTACTGCGGCGGAATCGAGTGCAGTCCTATTTGACTGATCGTGATGTGCCCGGCAAAGCACAGCGCGACGTCGCGGCCGGCGGCCTGCATGCGGTCTCGATAACGAGCCCGGTAGTGCAGCCTGCCGTCTTCAAGTTCGTAGTTCAGCGGAAGAGGATGCGGATCGATGTCGCAGAAGACGCAATCCGGCACGGCCGACGCAACCTCGCCCGGTTGGGGCAGGTTGACGTTCCAGAACGTCCCTGGCGCCGGCGGTCGCTCAAGCAACATCTCCAGCACATGCCGGGTCCAACGCCCCGCCATGTCCCAATCGACGGGGCGACGCTGGATATACTGGCTGAAAGCGATCGCCGGCTTGCCCAGGAGGCACGCCTCGCGCGCCGCCGCCACGGTGCCCGACAAATAAACGTCGTGCCCCATGTTGCCCCCTGCGTTGATGCCGGAGAGCACCCACTGCGTCTCGGGCGCCGCGTGATAAAGGCCGATCCGCGTGCAGTCCACCGGCGCACCATCCAGCGCGTAACGATTGGGCGCCAATTCTTTCAGCTCCAACCCGCGCGACGTCGTGGCCTGGTGGCTGCAGCCCGAGAGATGCTCGACCGGGGCCAGGATCACGGCCCGGCCCAATCCCTCGCACACTTGCGCTAGCGTCGCGATCCCCGGCGCGTCCACTCCGTCGTCGTTGGTCAGCAAGAAGTTCACGGCGTCTCCTGGTTCGTGCTATCGGGTCGGTCCACGGCGGCAAATGCCCGCGCGACTTTCGCCATACCGCGTGCCAGCGCATCGATCGTTTCGTCCGCCTCGAGCAGAATGGGATGGTGCAACAGCACCGTGCCCTCGGCCGCGCGGCGGGTGTGCGGCAGGTCGCCCAGCTTGCGGCAGCGCTTCGCGCCGCGACGCACAAAGCCGCGAAACCCCGTGTCCAGCGGCAGTCCCTCGGCCCGGGCGGCGACGACGAACTGCTCGATCGAGTGCCCGCCCAACTCTTCCGGCACATAACGCCAGGCCATTTTGTAGTAGCTGGGCGCGGCGTCGGCCGCCCCGTCGGACTGCGGACGCAGGCCCGGCAGGCCGGCCGTCTGTTCGAGCAGCCGCGCGATGGCCTCGCGCCGCCGCTGGTTGCGCTCAAGGAGCAGCGCCAGTTGCGGCAGCAGGACCGCGGCCTGCAACTCGCTGAGCGGAAAGGCATGGTTGCCGCGCTGGCAGAAGATCTTGGCCCGCTGGTGCACGTCGGCAGCGCGGGTGACGATCGCGCCGCCGCGTCCGGCGGTGAGCAGCTTGCTGCCGCCGAAGCTGAGCACGCCGACGTCGCCCCACGACCCGGCCACGCGCCCGCCGACGCTCGCCCCCGGCGCCTGGCACGCATCCTCGACCACGGCCAGACCCAGTCGCCTAGCCAGCTTCATGATCCGCGACATGTCGGCCAGGCCGCCGTGCAGATGCGACACGATCACCGCCAGCGTGGCCTCGCTGGCGGCCTGCTCAAGCTGATCGACGTCGAGCAGCCAGCCATCGGCCACCACGTCGACCAGTACGGGAACCGCACCGACAGCCTCGATCGCGCGGAAGTTGCCGGCAAAGTCGTAGCCGGCCAGGATCACTTCATCGCCAGCGCCGATGCCCAAGCCGCGCAACGCCAACTCCACGGCAAACGTCCCCGAGCAACACAGGCTCGCCAGCTCGACGTCGTGCATCCGCGCCAGTTGTTCTTCCAGGCGCCCGGTATGCTCGGCGTGATAGCGCCCCCAACTGCCGTCGTCCCAGGCGCTCAACAGGGCCGCGCGCACCCCATCATCCGGCGGCGGCCACTTGAAACGCTCGCGCCCCAGGGCTCGAGGTCCGCCATGAATGGCCAACATGTCGGACGAAGGATCGCTTGGCATGTGCGCTCTCAAAGCCGGATTTCCTGCAAGACGAACACCGCGTGGCGGCACTCCCCCACTGTACTCGTCCGCGGGCACGCGAACAAAGCCGATACGCCGGCCCGCTACAGGCCCAAGTCGGCACGGATGACCGAATACACGATCGCGTCGTGCTGCACGCCGCCGATTCGCATCGACCGCCGCAGCAGGCCTTCGCGCACGGCGCCCGCGCGTTTGGCCACGGCGTGGCTGCGAGTGTTCTCCTTGGCGATCATGATTTCGATCCGCTCCAGCCGCAGCGTTTCCAGACCCCACCGCAAGACCAGCCGCGCGGCCTGCGTAGCGTAGCCGTGCCCGGTGGCGCTGGTGCGCAGCCAGTAGCCGTGGTTGGCCGAGAGCGTGGCCGGGTCAAACTCGTTGAGCCCCGTGGCACCGACGATGCGCCCGCTCGCTTTCTCGACGATGGCGAAGGTGTACTCGCCCGTCTTTTGAAAGGCCTCGGCCCGGCTGCCCAGAAACTCGCGCGTGTCGGCGATCGAGTACTCTTCGTGGCACCACGGCATCCAGGGCGCGATCTCGGTCTTCGACGCGCACACCGCCTCACAAACTTCTTCGGCGTCGGCCAGCACGAACGGACGCAGCCGGATCGACTCGCCCTCGAGCACGACCGTGTGATCGACGGCGGCTTGTTCTTCGGCGCACATGACCGGTCACGGCTCGGAAAGGTCGCAGGCACTCCCGGCTAGCACGGCTCGCTAGCTGGCGCGTTATATCCCCAGACGCGCGCGGGCGCCAAGTTGTTCGCGCTTTCGGCGGTCTGACGCGTCTGGGCAAGCTCGCTCGCCCAAAGCGCCGTTGCCCGCAGTACGCCGAGATTCTATGGTTCGCCCCCGGTGCGCGTCCCCCGGCTGACCGGGTCGGGCGAGGGTGCGCGCCCCGCCCCGCTTTGGGCCGTGTTTTCGCTTCGCAATCGAGTACGCATGCGACCGAATCCCCAGTCCGCCGGGCGCGCGCACGCGCGCGCGCCGCGGCCGGCACAGATCGCGCTGCTCTGGGTTCTGCTGTTGTGCGGCTGCGCGCAGCAGAGCTGGGTTCGCGTGCGCGAAGTGCCCGACAACCCGCTGGCCGGGCCGCTGCAACTGCTCTCGCCCAGCGGCCCCAAGCCCACCGAACGCACGATGCTGCTGGTGCGGCGCTACGGGCTCGAGGACGACCTCGACGAGTGCGATACCGAGCTGTTGCCCAAGCTGCGCGACATCGCCCGCGACGAGCCGTCGCCCGAGAAGCTGTACGCGATGGCCGAGATCTCTTACCTGGCCGGCAAGCGGGCCGAGCCGATCAGCCGCCGCAAGGCGCTCGAGTATCACGGGCTGGCCGTGGTGAACGCCTATCGCTATTTGTTCGACGATCGCTTCGGGCTGTATCGCAATCCCTACGATCCCGAGTTCCGCGGCGCGTGCGATCTCTACAACGAAGCCCTGGAAGGCGCGCTGCGCGTGTTCCAGAAGCAGGGCAAGCTCGTGCCCGGCACGACGCAGACGATCCGCACCGGCGACCAGACGGTGGAAATGACGATCGTCATCCGCGGCCAGAGCTGGCGGGCCGAAGACATCGCCAAGTTCCAGTTCGTTTCCGACTACGAAGTGCGCGGCCTGCGCAACGATTACCACAACTATGGGCTCGGCGTGCCGCTGATCGCGGTGTGCCAGCACCACGAGAACGAAAGCCCCGAGGAGCGTTTTTATCCGCCGGGAATGAGCGTGCCGGTCACGGCCTTCCTGCGCGTGATGCCCGGCGGCGATCCGGCGCGGGGGCACCACGTCGTGCACCTCGAGCTGTACGATCCGCTCAACACGTCGGAAACCAGCGTCAACGGCCGCCGCGTGCCGCTGGAAAGCGACCTGACCACGCCGCTGGCCTACGCGCTGAACCAGCCCGAGCTGCAGAACCTCGACTCGTCGACCGTGGGCCTGTTGAATCCGGCCAAGACGGCCAAGCTGCAAGGGCTGTACATGCTCGAGCCGTACCAGCCGGGCAAGATTCCCGTGCTGATGATCCACGGCCTGTGGTCGAGCCCGATCACGTGGATGGAAATGTTCAACGACCTGCGCGGCACGCCCGAGATCCGCGATCGCTACCAGTTCTGGTTCTATCTCTACCCGACGGGGCAACCGTTCTGGTACAGCGCGGCCCAACTGCGGCGCGACCTGGCCGAGGCGCGGCAGGTGATCGATCCCTACCATCGCCACCGCGAGATCGACCAGATGGTGCTGGTGGGCCACAGCATGGGCGGTCTGCTCGCGCGGCTGCAAACGGTCGACAGCGGCAACGAGTTCTGGAGAATCGTCAGCGATCAGCCGTTCGAGGGAATCAAGGCCTCGCACGAGGCGAAGACGCGGCTGGCCGGCACGTTCTTCTTCCGCCCCACGCTCTCGGTGCGCCGCGTGGTCACGATCGGCACGCCCTTCCGCGGCAGCGAGTTCGCCAACCCCACCACGCGCTGGCTGAGCAACCAGATCATCAAGATCCCCACCATGCTGGTCAACGGCCGCCAGAAGCTCTACCAGGACAACCCGGGCTATTTCCGTCCGGACAACCTGCTGGACGTGAACACCAGCATCGACTCGCTGGCGCCCGACTCGCCCATCCTGCCGGTGATGCTCGGCGCGCCGGCCGCGCCCTGGGTCCGCTACCACAACGTCGCCGGCCGCGCCGCCGAGTTGGGCTGGTGGCAAAAGATCACCGGCGACGGCGACGGCGTCGTCTCGTACGACAGCGCCCGCTTCGATCAGGCCGTCAGCGAGGTGGTCGTCGACGCCGAGCATTCGTCGCTGCATCGCCATCCGCTTACCATCCTCGAGGTGCAGCGCGTGCTGCTCGAGCATTTGGTGGAAATCGACACCTCGCAGCATCCGCCCAGCAAACTCGAGCGCTTGCCCTGGACGGCCACCACCGCGCCGACCACGCCGCCGCCGGGATACTCCAGCAGCGTGCTGCCGCCGGGTCGCCCGCAACGCTTGCCGCCGACGGCGGTGCAGTAGCCGAGATGGGGTCGCGGCTCCGCACATGAATGTGCGGGCTAAAGGGCGAGTATCGCGGCGCATTGACGCCCGCGCGGCCAGCATTCAGAATGGGCCTTAGCATCCCACCTCGGCGCCGGCCGAACACACGCCAACCTTTCGCGGAGCCCCACGATGTCGAAGAACCTCCAGCGGCGCGAGTTTCTCAAAGCGGCCCTCCTGGCCGGAACGGCGACGGCCACGACCACCTTGTCGCTGCGCTCGCGACCGGTGCTGGCCGCCCGCAGTCCCAACGAGAAGCTCAACCTGGGGTGCATCGGCGTGGCCAACAAGGGTGCCCACAACATCAACAACCTCACCAGCGAAAACATCGTGGCCCTGTGCGACGTCGACAGCCTGCACCTGGGCCCCATGGTCGAGAAGTTTCCGAAGGCCAACACCTACGTCGACTTCCGCCAGATGTTCGACAAGGAAAAGAACCTCGACGCGGTGGTGGTCTCCACGCCCGACCACACGCACGCCATGCCGGTCGTGCGCGCGCTGCGCGAGGGACTCGACGTGTACTGCGAGAAGCCGCTGGCCCATTCGGTGTACGAAGTCCGCCAGATGCGAAACGCCGCGGCCGAGAAGAAGGCCGTCACCCAGATGGGCACGCAGATTCACGCCGGCGACAACTACCGCCGCGTGGTCGAAATGGTGCAGGCCGGCACCATCGGCGACGTGGCCCGGGTGCACGTGTGGATCGGCAACACGAACCGCGCGGGCGTGCGCGTGGCGCAGGGCACGCCGCCGGAGACCGTGGACTACGACCTGTGGATCGGCCCGGCGCCGATGCGGCCGTTTCACCCGTCGCACTTCCATTTCAACTGGCGTTACTGGTGGGATTTCGGCGGCGGCACGCTGGCCGACTTCGGCTGCCACTACATGGACCTGCCGTTCTGGGCCCTCGATCTGCGCTATCCGACTTCGGTCGCGGCCAAGGGCGAAAAGACGATCGGCGGCGACAACGAAGTGCCCGACAACATGCGCGTCGACTACCAGTTCCCAGCCCGCGGCGACAAGCCGGCGGTGCACATGACCTGGTACCACGGCGACTGGACGCCCGACTGGGCTGCCGAATACGAGCAGCGCTCGGCCGTGCTGTTCGAAGGCACGAAGGGACGCCTGCTGGCCGACTACGGCTCGAACAAGCTGTTCGGCGATGCCGCCGATGCCGCCAAGCCGCCGCAAACGATTCCCAATTCGGTCGGCCACTGGAAGGAATGGGCCGATGCCTGTAGGTCGCGCGGGCCGACCACCTGCAACTTCGACTACTCGGGCGCCCTGGCCGAGGCCGTGCTGTTGGGCAACGTCTCGTACCGCGCCGGCCAGCAACAGCTCGATTGGGACGGCGAAGCGTTCAAGGTCACGAACACCTCCGACGCCGATGCGTACCTGCACCGCGAGTACCGCAAGGGTTGGGAGCTGTAGGCCCGCGTCGTGCGCGGCAACACGGATGGCGCTAGCGATGATTTTCTCCTGGTTTCGCCAGCGGCGGCGGCGCAAGATCCTGGCCCAGCCGTTTCCGCCCGAGTGGGTGGCGTGCATCGACAAGAACGTCGCCCATTACCACTATCTGTCGGCCGAGGAACAGGCCCGATTGCTCGACGAGATTCAGGTCTTCGTCGCCGAGAAGAACTGGGAGGGCTGCGGCGGACTGGTCCTCACCGACGAAATGAAAGTGACCGTCGCCGCCCAGGCCTGCCTGATGACCCTCGGCCTGGAAGGCGAGCCGTTTCGCCACCTGCTCTCGGTGCTGATCTATCCGGCCGGGTACGCCGTGCCCGAAGAGCGCTGGCATCAGGGCTGGTCGGTCAAGGGCGAAAGTGCCCGGCTCGGCGAGTCGTGGTATCGCGGACCGGTGATCCTGTCCTGGGCCGAGATCGAAGACGACTCGAAGCATCCCGGCTACGGCAACAACCTCATCTGGCACGAGTTCGCCCATCAGCTCGACATGCTCGACCGCGCCACCAACGGCACGCCGCCGCTGGCCACCCGTCAGGAGCGCCGCCGGTGGCACGAGGTGATGACCAGCGAGTTTCAGCAACTCCGCCGCGACGCCGCCCACGGCCGGGCCACGCTGTTGGACACCTACGGCGCCGAAAACGAAGCCGAGTTCTTCGCCGTGGCCACTGAGTGCTTCTTCGACGTGCCGGTCGATCTCAAAGAGCAGCATCCCCGGCTGTACGAAATCCTCTCCAGCTACTTCCGCCAAGACCCCGCCGCACGCATCCTGGCCCACGAGGGATCGTGAGCTTTCGGCAAATTGTGGAGTGGGTGCCATGCTCACGCTTGCGTGAGCATGCTGCGAGCGGTCGACTCCACGAATCGCATGCTCACGACGAGCGTGAGCATGGCACCCCGGCTTCGGCACTTGTTATCGGACTTGAATGCGCTGTCGAAGCACACGACGACGGCCGTCTGTAGCAGGCTCGCTCCGCGAGCCGTCGCAGAACTACACTGGCGTTGTCAATCCGCATAGGATCCGGCATGCGAAGGTTGCACGCCTGGCGTGGCGGCGCGCTGCTGGCGGCTCACGGAGTGAGCCGGCTACCTAGACGCTCGCGGTTGCGACAAACTCCACGACCGCGCGGGCGTCGGGCAAACACTGCCGCAGCCGCGCGGGGTCGCATGCATCCAACCGCGGCTGCTCACCACCCGAGGGCTCGTGGAAGTAATCCTCGTATAGCGGCGCCCGCTCGAGGTGCTTCGCTCGATAGGATTGCGCGCCCTCGCGCCAGGGCAGCACGTACTCCGGATGCCGCCACGTGGCGATCAGGCCGATCCACCCGTCGAATGCTCCGGCGATCTGCACCACCGGCGAATCGCTCGCCACGACCACCCGGGCGCGCGACACCAGCGCGATCAACTCCGCGATGCTCAACGCGTCGACCAGGTCGAGATACCGCGAGCGATCGAACTCGACGACGTTCAATTCTGGCAGGCTGCGATCGCCGACAACCGCCACGGCGTATCCCGCGGCGACCAACGCGTCGACGTACGCCTGCCACACGTCGGCAGGAAAGGTGATCGCCGCCGATCCGCGTGCCGGATGCACGAGCACCAGCGATGTCAGATCGACACCCGCAGCCTTTCGCTCCAGCGAAGCCAGCGCCGTAGCGCCCACTACCAGTCGCGGGCGTTTGTACGTCATCGGCAGCTCGACGCCCAGCGCCGCCAGCGACGCCGCGGTGGTCGCGTGGACCTGGTGCCGCCGCCAGCTCGCCGCGTTATCGCCCAGCGTATACCGCTTGAGGTACTTCGCCTCACTGGGCACCTGTTCGAGCGCTGGATACAACGGCAATCCCAGGTGCGCGAAGATTTCGGGTAACCGCGACACCACCACCAGGTCGTCGCCGCGGCAGAGCACCTCGCGGGCGTAGCGAATCGCACCCTCGGCCGCCACCTGCTCACCCAGGTCGCCCTCGACGACAAACACCACATGGTGCGGGAAAGCGTAGGCCGGTGCCGCGCGGCGCCACATCTCCAGATCGTGCGCGATCAGCTCCAGCCGCTCTTCGCGCGAGAGCACGACCTGCACGCCGGCATAGTGCAAGAACCACGAATCGAGCCGATCCTCGCCGTAGAAGCGGTCGAAGGCCAGCACGCGGTTGAAGCGATACGGCAGCGAAAACACCCTCACCTGCCGGTCGGCAATCATCGTATTGAACCACGTCTGGTCGGCAAAGTGGTTGTACTCGACCGGCGGGCGGACGAACATGTCCTGGTGGCAGCGCGAGCAGACGAAGATGCCGGCGTTGTAGTAGTGGCCGTCCCACTTCGTCGAATCGAAGCCGACGTGCTCCATGAACCGCAGCGTGCCGATTCGCCGATCGTAGTAGGGCGTTTCGTCCAGCGCGCCCAGCGAATCTTCCGGCACGACCGAGAAGATGTCCGGCGCGTCGAGACGAATGATCACGTCGGTGTCGACGTACAGCACGCGGTCGTAGTGATCGAGCAGCCCGCGGACTTCGGTCTTCTTGTACTCGGGAACCTGGTAGCCGCTCAGATCCGACCAGACGAGAAAATCGGCCCCGACCTTCTCGGCATAGGCTTCAAGCGTCGGATGCGTGAGCGCGGCCATCCGCTCGAAGTACGCGCCGCCGGCAATCGTGACCAGGGCCTTACGCATCGCACGCTCAGGAGAGACCCAGCACCCGGTTCATCCGCTCGGCGATCTCGCGCAGTTCTTTCTCGCCGCCGCCGGCCACTTCGCTCGTGGCCCAGCCGTCGTAGCCCACCTCGTCGAGCGCTGGCAGGATAGCGGGCCAGTCCTCGTCTCCCTCGCCGATGGGCACCCACTTCTTGGCGTGGCTGTAGCCCTTGAAGTCGAACTTCAGCATCCGATCGCCCAGCATGCGGATCCAGGTGGCGGACGGCACCCCGTACTTGACCATGTTGCTGCAATCGAAATAGGCGCCCACGGTCGGGGTGTCGA
Source organism: Planctomycetota bacterium (assembly GCA_003389325.1). Taxonomy (GTDB): domain Bacteria; phylum Planctomycetota; class Planctomycetia; order Pirellulales; family PALSA-1355; genus LB-PLM-3. Next base: position 1,014 of record QQVE01000068.1, on the reverse strand, counting down.
AGTCGTCCACGTACTCGATCAACTGCTCGGGCTTGGTGATGAAATCGTTCCAGACCACTTCGATGGCGATCTTCACGCCCGCCTCGTCGGCCTGGGGCAGCACCTTGCGCACTTCCTCCTGGCTGCGGGCATAGCACTGCTCGTAGTTTTCGGTTTCTTGGTTCGTGACCTTGCCCGGCACTAGCAGCACGGTGTCGGCGCCGTAGAATGCCGCGTCGTCGATCGCCGTGCGCAGGGCCTTCACGCCCTCGGCCCGCACGGCCGGATCGGGATCGGAGAGCCGCTTATGCCAATGGACCGAATCGATCACGCCGTGGATCTTGATGCCCGTTTTTGTTTGCGCGGCCTTGGCCTCTTCGCGATCGATGCCGCTGGGGCTATCCACCTCGACTCCCTCGAATCCGAGCCCCTTGATCAGGTTGAACTTCTCTTCGATCGACGCCCCCGGCACCTTGATCATGCCGAACTTGACGGCCTTCTTCAGGCTGTGCTGCTGGTCGTCCGCGGCCAGCGCCCTGGGCACCAGCGACGTCGAAGCCAGCGCCGCCGTGGCGAGACTCGTTTGCAGGAAAGCGCGGCGCGAGCGGAGAGGATTCTGCGGGCTCATCGAGATGATCCTTGAGCGAAGGGTTGCAAGTGCCGAACGATCAGCATGTGACCGCCAGCCCGGATTATAGTCCGCCGGTCGCGACCGCTCCAATTGCGACGCGCCGGGTAAGACACGAGCCCGAAGCGCGAGCGAGGGTCCCGCTGACACACCGCAAAGGCCAAACGAAGAAACCCTCGCTTGCCAGCATTATGCAAGTGCTGGCGTGTCGGGGTGGTTTTTGAACCATCTTGCGGCGTTTATGAGGAGTTTGGCATGCAACCAGTTTCGTACGCGGGGTAATCGGCGAACCCAGGGTGGCAGGCATGTCAGTCCTCCGCCGAAGTTTGTCAGGTTTCCGAACTCACGCTCGATTTGACGACGGTATCGGTAGAGCGTTTTGCCAAACGGCTTCGTCATCAATTCGA